>CADEEV010000005.1:81489-165673 GCA_902826455.1 uncultured Acidobacteriota bacterium
GATCCCCGTCGTGGTGCTGACCGCCCGCGGCGGCGAGGGCGACGAACAGCGCGGCCTCGCCCTGGGGGCGCGCCGCTACATGAACAAGCCGTTCGACGTCCGTGAGCTGATCGCCGAGGTGCAGCGGCAGGTCGGGGCGCGGAACACCGAGGAGAAGGGCGGGCGAGCAGCGCTATGAGAAAGAAGATCCTGGTCGTCGACGACGAAGACGACATCTTGAACTTCCTCGAGCTCGTGCTGGGCGAGAAGGGCTTCGACGTGGTGACCGCCTCGGGCGGCCAGGAGGCCCTGACGAAGGCGCAGCTCGAGCACCCGGACCTCGTGCTCCTCGACATCATGATGCCGCAGATGGACGGCTGGGAGGTCCTGAAGCTGCTGCGGGTGGACGAGGAGACCGCGGAGATCCCCGTCGCCATGCTGTCGGCGCGCACCGAGGCCCGCGACCGCGTCCAGGGCCTGCAGGAAGGCGCCATCGACTACATCTGCAAGCCCTTCTCATTGCAGGAGCTGCTGGGGAAGATCGAGGCCATCTTCCAGAACGCCGCCCGGTGACGACCCAGGCCCCCGAGAGCCGGGACTACTTCCGGCTGCGGGCCGAATGGCTCCGCTTCAAGAACCACGTCGTCGACGCGAACACGGAGCTGCCGATCCTGGCGGCCGTGATCGACGAGGTGCGCCGCCTGGTCGAGGAGCGCGGCACCGCGGGGCTCGTGTACATCGACGTGGGCGGCGATCCGCAGGTCGAGGCGGTGCAGGGCTGGCTCGCCTACGACGAGATGCTGCGGACGTTCTCGCGGGCCCTGCGCTCCCTCACCGTCGAGGGCCCGCTGGGCGCCCAGGACCGCCTCGCGGCTCTCTCGATCCGCAGCGACAAGTTCCTCGTGTTCCTCGGCGGCCCGGGCAGCGGCGCCCTCGACGCCCCGGGCCTCGCGGCCCTGGCCACGCACCTTCGCGAGCGCCTGACCCAGGCCCTGGCGCGCGAGGCGCCGGCGCCGATCCCGTTCCACGACGGGCATGCGCTGCTCCACCGCGAGCCGATGCTCCGGACGGAGCGGCTCATCCACCGGGCCCTCGACGCCGCCATGCTCATGAGCCGGCGCCGCCGCTCGACCGACGAGGACCTGCGCGCCCGTGGCCTCCAGGCGCTCATCGAGACCGGCGGCATCTCGACGTTCTTCCAGCCGATCGTGGACCTGCGCACGCTGGCGGTGCCCGGCCACGAGGTGTTCACGCGCGGGCCGGTCGGCACGCCCCTCGAGGACGCCGAAGGCCTCTTCGCCCTGGCCGAGCGCACGGGACGCCTGGGCGAGTTCGAGCGCCTGTGCCGCGTGCGCGCCCTGGGCGGCGCCAGGCACCACCTCGGCCGGGGCCAGAAGCTCTTCCTCAACACCTCGGCCCGGGCCTTGACGGATCCCGAGGTGGCCGGAGCCGGCTTCGTGCGCCTCGTCGAGAGCCACGGCCTCGCCCACCGCGACGTGGTCCTCGAGATCAACGAGCGGGTCGCCTTCGAGGGCCGGCCCGACTACGGAGCCGTGCTCCGGGAGCTGAAGCGCCAGGGCTTCGGCATCGCGATCGACGACATGGGCGCCGGCTACTCGAGCCTGCACTCGGTGGTGGAGATGGAGCCCGACTACATGAAGTTCGACGTCTCGCTGGTGCGCAACATCGACCGCAGCCTCATCAAGCGCAGCCTCCTCGAGACGCTCGTGGAGCTCGCGGAGAAGATCGGCGCCCAGGTCGTGGCGGAGGGCATCGAGGCCGAGTCGGAGATGCAGGCCGTGCGCGACATGGGCGTGCGCTTGGGCCAGGGACGCTTCCTCGCCTCGCCGCGCCTCATCGCCGACGGCGGGAGCCTGCGCTCGTGATCGAGACGTTCCCCACCTACCACGAGCTCTTGCCCGACCTCTCGGTGCAGATGGCCGAGCGCGGGAGCCTGGGCCTCCTGGTCCTCGACGCGTCGGCTCTCGCCCAGATCGAGTACGAG
Source organism: uncultured Acidobacteriota bacterium (assembly GCA_902826455.1). Taxonomy (GTDB): domain Bacteria; phylum Acidobacteriota; class Vicinamibacteria; order Fen-336; family Fen-336; genus CADEEV01. The sequence goes on from CADEEV010000005.1 coordinate 83,474, forward strand.
TACGGCTCGACCGCCTACGAGGAGGTGCGGGCACGGCTCTTCAAGGTGCTCGCCGAGCAGCGCGGCAAGGACTACCGCAACGAGGACATCGTCGCCCTCGACGCGCCGCGCGGGCTGCGCTTCCTGATCTTCCTCGACCGCAAGCGCCGTCGCGGCCTGCCCTTCGGGGCTTCGGACCTGCGGGTCGTGCGCACGCGGCTCGTGAGCTCCCTCGTCCCCAACATGGCGCGGGCCGCCTTCCCCTACCGCAAGACCCTGCCGCCGATCGAGGTCGGCCTGGGCCTCGCGATCCACAACCCGCTCGTGCACACCGAGCGCCTCCTCGTGCGGGCCTTGAAGGACGCGCTGGAGTACGCCGCCCACGAGCGCAACGCCGACGCGCTCCTGACCCGCGAGCGTCTCCAGGACCTGATCGTGCGCGGCCGGGTCGTGACCGCCTATCAGCCGATCCTCGTCATGAAGGACCGCACGCTGCTCGGCTTCGAGGCGCTGTCGCGGGGCGCCCGCGGCACGGGCCTCGAGACCGCCGACGAGCTGTTCGGCGCCGCCGAGGACCACGAGCTGCTGGTGGAGCTCGACCGGTTGTGCCGCCACAAGGCGCTCCTCTCGTCGGGTCGCATCCCTTCGAACGCGCGCATCTTCGTCAACACGCTGCCGGCCACGATCCGCGACCCGCAGTTCCGCGGCAAGCCGCTCATCGACTTCCTCGGCCGAGCCCAGGTCTCGCCCGAGCGCATCGTCATCGAGATCACCGAGAAGCTGGTGATCGACAACTACGGCCTGTTCCGCGAGACGATGGACTACTTCACCGACCTGGGCATGTCCTTCGCGGTCGACGACGTGGGCGCCGGCTACTCTGGCCTCGAGTCGATCGCCAAGCTCAAGCCCCACTTCCTGAAGATCGACATCGCCCTCGTGCGCGACGTGCACCAGAGCCAGGTCAACCGCGAGATGGTGAAGGCGATCATCTCCCTGGGCCGCGGCATCGGCGCGAGCGTCATCGCCGAGGGCATCCACAGCGAAGAGGAGCTGAAGGCCCTCGAGGCGATGGGCGTCGACTACGGACAGGGCTTCTACCTGGCGCGGCCCGACTCGGGACCCGAGTGATCAAGGGGCCGCGGGGCCCGGCCTTCTTCTTCCTCGCGACCGCACTCCTGGGAGCGGCCGTCGCGGCCTGGCTCTACCGGCAGGACCTGCCGCTCCGCGTCGGCTTCGACATCGACGCGTTCCATCACATGGCCGCGGTGCGCGAGCTCGCGAAGGGCGAGTTCCCCCCGCGGCACAACCTGGTGCCGGGCTACGTCCACCAGGGCCACTACGGCCCGTACCTGGTCACGCTCGGCTTCCTGACGCGGCTGACGGGTCTCGACCCGATCCGCGTGCTGTACATGGCCGGCGTCGCCAACCTCCTGCTCTACGTCTTCGCGCTCCATGGGCTCGTCGCGCGCGTCGCCGGGGCCGGCGCCGCCCGCTGGGCCGCCCTGGTCGGGCTTCTCCTCTGGGGGCCCTGGCCCTCGCTGGACATGACCTGGACCTCGCTGGGCTGGCCCGGCACGACGTCCATCGCCGAGGTCTACAACTTCTTCTATCCGACCCAGGCGGGCGTCGTGTTGTGCCTCGGGCTCGTCGCGTGGCTCGCCTCGCCGACGCCTCCCGCCAGCCTCGGGCCGATCGACGCGCGCAAGGGAGCTCTCGCGCTGCTCGTCACGGCCCTGCTCATCACGAGCCATCCGTTCTCGGCAATCCTGTTCGCCGCGTCCCTCGCCGCCCTCGGGCTGGCCCAGCTCGTCACGTCGCGGCTGCGAGCGAGGGACGCGGCCTGGCTCGCGGCCCTGCCGGCGGGAGGCCTGGCACTGGCGGCGCTCTGGCCGTACTACCCGGTCCTGGCCTTGCTGCCGAGCTTCGGCTGGCGCTGGTTGCGCGAGACCGGGGGCCCGGTCACACAGGTGGCCGTCGGGGCGACGCAGCGGGTGATGCTGCCGGTGGCGGCGCCCGCCCTCCCGCTGCTCGACGTGTTCGGGCCCGCGATCTTCGGCGTCGTGGGGCTCCTCGTGCTGGCCCGCCGGCGGCGCCCCTTCGCCCTGTTCTGGTTCCTGATCCTGCTCGGCGTCGTGGTGTGCCCGTACGTGCCGATGCGGCATCGCTTCACGTTCTTCGCCACCATCCCGCTCCACGTCGGCGCCTGCCTGCTGCTCGAGGAGGCGTGGGCGCGCGGTCGCGTCGCGCGGGCGGCGGTCGTGGCGCTCCTGCTCTGCGGCGCGACGTCGGCCGGACTGCGCCTCGACTGGGCCCTCGATCGCGAGGCGGTCACGCTCGACTTCCTCGACGCGGCGCTTCCCGGGAACGCCGTCGTGCTCGCGAACCAGACGCTGTCCAACGGCGTCGCGGGCCTGACCGGGCGCAAGGTGGTGTGCCCCCAGAACCCCGACATGTTCCTGATCATGGCCGGGGGCGCGCGGCGCATCAGCGAGGTCCAGGTCTTCCTGGACCCCGCCACGTCGAAGCGGCGTCGCGACGAGATCGCGCGGCGCTTCCGGGCGACCCACCTGCTGGTGGACCGCTTCAACGGCTACCAGCGCTTCCCGTATCCGGTCGTCGCCCAGTCGGGCGGCTTCGTGCTGTACGACCTGCGCCGCTAGGCGGGCCCCTCGGCCACGAAGCGGCACTGCGCGCGGCCGAAGCGGATCTCGTCGCCGTCCTTGAGCTCGCGCTCGGCGACCACGTCGCCGTTCACGCGCGTGAGGTTCGTCGAGCCCAGGTCCACGACGAACCACGCGGCGCCCCGGGGCTCGAGGCGGGCGTGGGCGCGCGAAACGAGCGGCTCGTTCACGCGCAGGTCCGCGTCGTCCTCGCGGCCGATCGTCAGGACCCTGTTCTCGAGGACGAATTCCTGGGGCTCGCCGCCGGGCCGCGCCCAGACCAGTCGGGCCGTCATCACTGGGCTCTCCGCGCCGCGAGAGGCGCCACCGCGGGGCCGTCGTTGTTGAACAGCGTCGCGTCCTTCACGGCCGCCGCCGCGCGGTACGCCTCGGCCGCTTCCTTGCGGTACTCGCTGCCCAGGTTCTCCAGGGACAGGCCCAGGTAGTAGAGGGCCGTGCCCTGGGAGAGCCCGGGCCTCTGGGGCAGGGCCGTGCGGGCCTTGAGGAGGAAGTCGTGGGCCGCGGCGTAGTCCCCGAAGTGCATCGCGCACAAGGCGAGGTTCAGCGAGGCGAAGGCGGCTCCCTCGGTGCCCGGATAGCCTTCCGACTGTTGACGCAGGTCCATCATCACCTTGTTGTAGAGGAGGGACGGATCGTTGAGGGGGATCTCCTGGGGCGTCTGTCCCAGGACGAGCTCGACGGCGCGGCTCGTGCCGGCGGCGTTGCGCAGGTGCAGCGCCAGCTTGTCGCCGATCCGGCTCGACTCGAGGGCCGCGAGCAGGTCCGCCGTGCGCTTCACGGGCCGGCCCTCGATCGAGTACAGCACCTCGCCGGGCGCGATACCCGAGAGGGCCGCGGGGCTGCCCGGCGCCACCCGCAGCACCGGCACGCCGTCGTGGAGCAGCGTGTCCACGGTGATGAGGCCGGACCAGGGACGGTACAGGGTCACGTCCTGGTCCACGGCCGAGATGAAGCGCAGGTACGAGGCGCCCTCGTTCCAGGTCACCTCCCAGGGATCGGGCACGGCGTTGCCCGCGGCCAGCAGGTTCAGCACGGCGGTGCGCTGCAGGCGCTCGTCGGGCAGCACGGCCACGAGGAAACCCTGCACCTCGAGGGCCTCGGCCAGGCGCTCGGTCGCCTTGCGCACGACGTCGGCGTCGGCACGGTTCGCCGACACGAGGCCGAGGCGCGTGACCTTCTCCTGCTCGAGGATGCGGTCGACCGTGTCGCGCGGGGGCGTGAAGAAGTTGAGGGTGGCGATCTTCGACAGGTTCTGGACGAGACGCTCCTCGACGGCCGCCAGGTTGCGCTCGCCGGCGGCGCTCTGCGCCACGACGCCGAGGAACGCGAGGCTGGGCCGGATCGGACAGTCGAGCGTCAGCCCCTCGTCCTTCGCGAGCACGATGTCCTTCAGGAACTTGCCGGCCGCGTGCTTCACCTCGAGGCGGTGCTTGCCGGCGCACACGCCCTCGATCTCGCGAGGCGTCACGCCCAGGGCCTCGCCGTCGAGGAGGATGCGCGCGCCGGGGGGCTCGGAGGTCAGCGTCAAGGTGGCGAGGGACTCCTCCATGCGCACCGGCTCGGGAACGTAATCGCGCGGCTCGGGCACATCGAGGGTCACGCTCACGGTCTCGTGGCACTTCTTGCGCAGCTCGACGAGGTGGCTGCCGAGGGACAGGTTCGCGATCTCGGTGCGGGCCGAGGCACGGCCGGGATCCATGCCCTTCGCCCGGGCCATCTCGAAGAACTCCGGCGAGAGCGACCCCGACGTGACGCCACGGGACTCGCCGTCCACCCAGATCTCGACCCCCGGCGGGTCGGTGATGAAGAAAGCGCTCGCCGCCGTCCGCACCAGCTCGACCTGCAACGTCTCCGTGGCGCGGGGCGCGATGCTCACGTTGCGGATCTCGGTCTGATAGCCCTCACGGGAGATCTCGACGCTGTACTCCCCCGCCAGGACGTCCATGGGGAAGAAGTCGCTGAGGCTCAGGAACCCCCCGTTCAGCATGACGCGGGCGCCGGCGGGACGCGAGGACACGGCCAGATAGCCTACGAGGGCCTTCTTCACCGAGCCGAAGAAGTCCACGACCTTCGGCGAGACCTTGTCCTTGCTCATGGCGTACTGGGGCTGGAGCTGGATCAGGAGCCGGAAGCTCTCCGAGGCCTTCTCCTGGAGCCCGATGTTGTAGTACGCGCGGCCACGCATCTCGTAGGACTGAACCAGGATCTCCTTGCCCCGGGGCGGCAGCGTGCCCTGCCGCCGCAGCTCCTCGAGGCGCGCGATCATGTCCTCGAAGAGCACGATCGAGCGGCTCTGCTGCGGGCCGTCGAACTCGGCCGAGGCGCGCACCAGGAGCTCCTGCACCGTCTGCATCTCGCGCTGCTGGGCCTCGCTCGCGTAGGGCGCATCCTGGCCGTAGCCGGGAGTCGCCGACAGCGCGACGAGGAGCAGGAGCAGCCCGGCCCTCACTTGAACCTCACGATGCGCTCGGCCTTCTCGTCGTAGGCGATCACGGCGCCGTCGCCGTCGAGGGTCAGGGCCGACGGCCGGCGGAGCTCGGGGGTCGACAGGGTCAGGAGCAGGGCCCCCGCCGGGTTGAAGACGTAGACGCCTCCGTCCGCATCCGCGACGTAGGTGTTGCGGAAGGGATCGATGGCGACGTCGAGGGGCTTCTTGAGCTCGTAGCCCGCGCCGCGCGCGACGATCGAGCGCAGCAGCTTCCCGGCCTCGTCGTACACGCGCACGCTCTTCTCGTCGGTGTCGAGGAGCGCGATGCCGCCTTCGCCGTCCTGGAGGATGCGCCGGATCTCGCGCGGCCGCGCGTCGAGGAACGCGCCCTTCCACTCGAAAGCCGTGTCGTAGCGCAGCACCCGCTTGTGCTTGCCGTCGGCGATCAGGATGCTGCCCGCCTGGGTCACCGCGGCGGCCTGGATGCGGTCGAGGACCTCGAGCTCGCCGGGCTTGTCTCCGGGAGCCGCGAAGGACTTGATGTCGCGGGCGCCCACGCGGACGGCCGAGCGCGCGGCCAGCACGACCTCGTTGCGGGGCGAGAGCGTGAGGGTCCGCAGGTCTTCGCCCGACAGGGACGCGCCGCGCGTGCCGTCGAGGCCGATGGGCACGGCGCTCTTCACCTTGTCCGAGGCGATCCACAGCGTGCGCTCGGGCGTCATCAGGATCGCGCCGACGTCCTTCAGCAGGTCGCCCGAGGCCGGGGCATACGCGACGTCGAGGCCGAAGACGGGCTTGTCGCCGCCGAAGAGCCGGTAGAGGGCGGTGGTGCGCAGGAGCGCCAGGCCGGCCCAAGAGGACTCGGGGAAGCGGTTGCGGACGTGCTGGAACCCCTCCATCGCCTGGCGGAACTCGCCCTGCAGCGCGAGGCAGTGGCCGATCTGGAACTGCGCCGCCGCGGCGACGTCGCTCGTCGGGTGCTCGAGCGAGACGCGCCGCTCCGCCTCGACGGCCTCGGCGTAGCGGCCCGCCTTGCGCTGGGCCAGGCCCGACGCGTACAGCGCCCGCGGCACCCAGTCGCTGCGCGGGTAGAGGCGCTGCACCCGGCCGAACTGCGCGAGCGCGTCGTCGATCTCGGCGGGGGCCAGCGCCCGGTTCATCGTGAGCAGGCCCAGGTAGTAGTACGCTCCCGGCGCGCCGTCGCTCTGGGGATAGCTCTTCGCCACGCGGTCGAACGCCTCGCGCGCCTTGGCGGGATCGTTCTCGACCTCGAGGTGGTAGCGGCCGATCTCGAGCCAGGCGTCGTCCACCGAGTCGGTCTGCTGGAACCCGCTCACGATCGTGTTGAAGTTGTCGAGCGCCTGCTTGTACTGCTGCTTGAGCCAGTAGGCGCGGCCGTCCTCGAGCAGGCCCTGGGCCTGCTCGTCGGGCGAGGCCTGGGCGAGCGCCTGCCCGGTCACGAGGAGCAGTGCCGCGAGGACCCCGGCGCGCTTCACGCGTCAGTCCTTGCGGCCGGTGACATAGGCGGGACGGCCCGGCGCGATCTCGACGCTCTCCTCGCGGCGCGTTCCGTCCGGCCACTTGAAGGCGATCGTGTGGGCGCCGGCGGCCACCGCGCGGTCGAGGATCGGCGGATAGTCGGCGAAGGCGCCGTCGATCGAGATCTCGCAGTTGTCGGGGCTCGCCTTGATGCTGAGGCGGCCCAGGGCCGGAGCCTCGACCGTGGTGGTGGCGCCCGCCGTCACGTCCACGGTCACGGTGCGCCTGAGGAAATGGGACGGAGCCACGAGGCCCAGGCTCTGACGCCCCGGGGGCACCTGGACCTCGGCGGAGGTGGAGCCGGTCGCGAAGACCCGGCCACGCCACGAGACGTCGATCGGGTACGACGAGCGGACCTTCACGATCCCGGGCGCCGGCGCCGCGAGGCCGCTCGGCGCGCGCACGCTGGCGGGCGCAGGCGCGGCGGGCGCTCCGCTCGCGACGACCGGCGCCTGGCGGTCCTCCGTCACGGCCGTTGCGGCTGCCGGTCCCGCGCCCCGCCAGAGGGAGACGGCGAGACCGACGCCCACGAGCAGGAGCGCCGCGCCGCCGAGGACCAGGCCGCGGGCCATCGTGGCGGGCGCCGCCTCGGAGGCCGGCGCCTGGCGCGTGGGCGGCGACTGGAACGTGGCGTCGAGCTCGCTGTACGCGTCGACCTCGACGGCGCGCACGGCGCGCCGGAGGGTCCGCTCCCGGCGGCGCGCGGCGAGAGCGTCGGCGGACGCTGCCTCGGGATGCTCGCGGCGGTACACGGCCAACGCCTCCGCGAGGGCATCGGCGAAGGCCAGGGCGCTCGTGAAGCGCTGGGCCGGATCGCGGGCCAGGGCCCGGGCGACGATGCCCTCGAGGGCGGCGCTCACCGCGCCCTGCTCGACGCGCAGCGGCGCCGCATCCTCGTGGACGATCCTGAAGAGCACCTGGGTCGTGTTCTCGCCCGAGAAGGGCCGTCGCCCGGCGAGCAGCTCGTGGAGGATGACGCCCAGGGAGAACACGTCGCTGCGGCCGTCCAGGGGCTTCGCCTGGATCTGCTCGGGGCTCATGTAGTACAGCGTGCCGAGCATCATCCCGCTCTTCGTCAGGTTCATCCCGCCGAGCTTCGCGATGCCGAAGTCCATGATCTTCACCGAGCCGTCGTCGAGGATCCGGACGTTCGTGGGCTTGATGTCGCGGTGGACGATGCCGTGCTCGTGGGCGTAGGCGAGGCCCCGGGCCACCTGGATCACCACCTCGAGGGCCTCGGGCAGGGTCAGGGGCAGCGGCGAGCGCATCACGCTCTCGAGATCGGCGCCGGGCAGCAGCTCCATCGCGATGAAGGCGACGCCACGGTCCTCGCCGAGCTCGTAGACGGTGAGGATGTTCGGGTGCTGCAGGCGGGCCGCGGCGCGCGCCTCGATCTCGAAGCGGCGCCGGCTCTCGCCGTCCAGGGTGCCCTCGAGGGTCAGGGTCTTGACGGCGACCTCGCGGTCGAGGTGCTCGTCGTGGGCCCGGTACACCATGCCCATGCCGCCCCGTCCGAGCCGGCCCGTGACGGTGTAGCGTCCGATCCGGCGCCTGGAGCTTCCGAGGTGTGCGCTCGCGGGAGCCACGGGGTGGCTACTCGGCGAAGTGCAGGAGGAGGACGGTGATGTTGTCCTCGCCGCCGCGGGCGTTCGCCTCGGCCACGAGGGCGTCGGCGCCCGCGTCGATGTCGGCGCCCGCGTCGTTCAGGATCCGGGCGATGTGCTCGTCCGGGACCATCGTCGTGAGACCGTCGGAGCACAGCAGCAGCACGTCCTCCGGCTTCACCGCGTGGGTCTGCATGTCGACCTGGAGATCGGCCTTGCCACCGAGGGCGCGCGTCACCACGTTGCGCAGCGGATGGGTGCGCGCCTGCTCGGCGGAGATGATGCCGTTCAGCAGCTGCTCGTTCACCCAGGAGTGGTCGCTCGTGAGCTGGCTCAGCTCGCCGGCGCGAAACAGGTAGATCCGGCTGTCCCCCACGTGGCCCAGGTTCGCGCTGGCCCCGTCGACGAGCACGGCGGCCACGGTCGTGGCCATGCCCTCGTACTCGCTCTTCTCCTTCGTCGCCTCGAGCACCTTGCGGTTCGCGAAGCGCACCGCGGTCTTGAGGCGGTTGCCGTCGTAGGAGATGGTGTCGTCGAGACCGAAGGGCCAGGTGATCTCCTGGTCGCCGCTCGTCAGGCAGACGAACTCGTTGATCGAGTCGACGGCCACCTTCGAGGCGATCTCGCCGGCCGCGTGGCCGCCCATTCCGTCGGCGACCACGAACAGCCGCTGCTCGGGATTGGTCACGAGGCTGTCCTCGTTCCCCTTGCGCTTCCGGCCCACGTCGGAAACGGCCTTGAAGGCGATTTTCATCGGGGGAGAGTAGACACCGAAAGGTGTGAAGCCGCAAGTTGAAGTGGTCGCATCCTGCTCATCCTTATCACTTTCTGCGGAGGAAGCCGCGCAGGCCCCCCTCCCGTCCGGGCTCGGGATCGTCGGGCGGCATGAGCTCGGCCACGAGCCGGTTCACGGTGGGGTCGGAGGGGGCCAGGAGGTGGGCGGTCTCGGCGGCTTTCCGGGCCCGGAGCGTGAGCCCCTGGGCCTGGTAGGCGAGGGCCAGGTCCACGAAAGACTGGGGGTTGGCCGGGTCGAGCCGCGTCGCCTCCTCGAGGGCGTTGACGCTCTCGCGGGCCGTGCGCGGGTCCCGGGCGAGCACGCGCCCGAGCGCCGCGTGGTTCCGCGCCTCGCGCGGCATCAGGTAGGCCGCCTGCCGGAAGCTCTCGGCCGCGGCCACGAGGTCGCCGCGCTTCGCCTGTTCCATCCCGTCCTCGTAGGCCTGGTGGGCCTGGTCCTCGGGAGTGCGCGGGATCGGCTTCGCGATCAGCTTGTCGTACTCGCTGCGGCTGCGATCGTTCGAGAGCGCGTTGAAGGCGGCCGTCGCGTCCTTGAAGAACTCCTGCGCGCGCTCGCGCTCCACGGGATCGCTGAAGCGGTCGGGGTGGCGCTCCCGGGCGATCTGGGCGTAGGCCTTGCGGACGTCGGCCGAGGTGGCCGTCTTCTGGAGCCCCAGGATCTCGTAGTGATCGGCCATGTCAGTGCTTCCCTGGCCCGTCCTGCGCGCTCTTGACGAAGCGCTGGGCCTGCTTGCGGATCACCTCGGGCACGTTGCGATCCACGGTGATCGCCTTCATGTCGCGGGGGTTGAGCCGGGCGACCATGCCGATCGACACCGCCAGGGGCGTCCGCGGGTTCTTCACGAGGTTCGCGATGATGGAGTAGCGCTTCACGAAGTCCCGGTTGGTGCCGATCTGCCGCAGGATCTCGCCGGACACGTTCTTCATGGCCGAGAAGGACTCGATCTCGGCCTCGGTGACCTTCGGGCTGCCGAGCACGGCGGCCGAGACGATGCGATTCGGGTCGCGGATCAGGATCGCGCGCTCCTCGCGCGTTCCCTTGAGGGCCGCCTGCACCTTGCCCACGGTGTTGAGCCGGTAGAGGCGCTGGACCGAGCTCACCTTCTCCGTGTCCTGCTGCTCCTCGTCGGTGAGGTAGCGGGTCACGGCCTCGGCGTCCGTCTCGGGCGGCGGCGGCTCGGGCTCGACCTCCTCCGGCGGCGGCGGGGGCGGCGGCTCGGCCACGACCGGCGCGGGCGGCGGCGCCTCGACGACGCCGATCTTGAACGTCTCGCGCAGCTCGCGCAGGCGGCGGCGCTGGTCGTTGCTGAGGGTCGGATTCGCCTCGACGGCCTCGAGGAGCGGGATCGAGCGCAGCAGGCGGGTCTGGTTGATGACGACCAGCTCGGCCAGCTCGGTGGGCAGGCTCGCGACGACGGCCTGGATGTCGACGTCCGCGGTCGAGGTGTTCTGGAGCAGCGGCTCGCGGAGCTCGCGCTCCTTGCGGTTGCCGAGCAGCCATCCCAGGACGTGGGGCGGCGTCGTGCGATCCACGCAGATCGGCTGGATCTCGTCGACTGGCAGCTTGGCGAGCGCGCCGCTCGCGGTCTCCGCGACGTCGGGCTCCTGGTCGGCGAGCAGGAAGTGGAGCAGCTCGACGAGGTCCGTCGGCTTCAGGGGCAGCGCACCCTGGGCCGCCATCATCCGGAGGTCCTTCGGGATTCCGCCCTTGCGGAATTGGTCGACGAGCGGGTTGGGAACCCGGGCTTCAGCCATGGGCCTAGCCGCTGTTCGACTTTCCGGAGGGGGGCTCTTCGATGAGGTTCGGCAGGCTCTGGCGGGTGATGACGATGTTCTTCTTCACCTCGCCGCTCTTGCCCAGGGGCACTCCCGGCCGGTCGTTGACCCGGAACGAGAGGCCGCCGGCGTTGCCCACGGACAGCACGATCTCGCCGTGGGCCTCGAGGGTCTGCGTCTCGCCCGCGTTCAGCACCCGGTCGAGCACGCTCTCGCCGTCCACGGTCACGGAGACCCAGCAGTCCTGGCTCGCCGAGAGGCTCAGCGTGAGACCGTCGTTCTTGGGCTGCACCGACAGCGTGGGCGCGTCGCTGACGGCGGCCGGCACCGGCACCGGACGCGGCGCCACGGGCGGGTAGACGTGCTCGGTCGGAAAGCTCGACGGCGGCGCCGAGGCCGCAGCCGTCGGAGCGTCGTGACGGCCCGCCGTTCCCCAGGGGTAGGCGAGCCAGGCGATCAGGGCGAGCCCGGCCAGGCCAGGCGCCGCCGCGCTCGGGATCGCGAAGGGGCGACGGCCCGGCGTACTGCTGCCGGTCTCGGAGCCCTGCGTGTAGAGGAACTCGGCCACCACGCGATCCGCGTCGAGGCCGACGTGCTTCGCGTACTGACGCACGAAGGTGCGCCGGAACAAGCCGCCCGGCAGCACGTCGAAGCGATCCTGCTCGAGAGCCTGGAGGAAGCGCGCGCTGATCTTCGTCGCCTCCGCGATCTCGTGGAGGCTGATCCCGCGCAACTCACGCTCGCGGCGGAGGTTCTCACCGAAAGTAGCCATGGCCTAGGGACCGTGAATTCTAGCCTTCCTGAGCCTCCCGCGCCACCCGCGCCGCGGCCGCCTGGATCAGGGGCGGCAGACCGGGCGTCTCCACGAGCCGGCGCAGGTCGCGCGGCACCAGGGACGTGAGCTGGGCCAGGGCGAGGGCGAGGGGCGTCCGGGGCTGCAGCACGAGGGCGAGCCGCACGGCGTAGGACTTCATCCAGCGCGAGGATGCCGTCACGGCTTCCGACAGCGCGCGGGTCGCCTCGGCGCCCTGGAGCAGCGCCGACAGGTCGCTCTCGCGCAGGCGCGGGTTGTCGAGTGCCGCGGCCAGGATCTTCGCGTCGCCCTCGAGGAGCAGCAGGCGCAGCACGGGCGGCGTCGCCAGGCGCGCGAGGGTGATCTTCTCGCCCAGCCGCAGGTCGAGCAGCTGGTCCTTGAGCAGACCCTCGGCCCGCGCGCGGACGCCGCCTTCGAGGCGAGGGCTCGCGGCCACCTCGGCCAGGTCCCGCCAGTAGAGGACCGGCAGGAGCTTCTGCGAGAGCCCGCGCGGCGTCTTCGGGTTGAGCACGATGCCGCCGAGCACGCGCGGGCGCTCGGTCCACGGCGGCGTCGCGGCGAGGGCCTCGAGGAAGGCCACGGGCAACGCCCGGCGCAGCAGGGCGATCACGAGCGTCTCGTCCGCATCGAGGCTCGCGGCGAACGGGCGCACCACGGCGGGGCTCGGGCCGAGCCGGATCACCTGCGCGAACAGGGCGTCGACGCCGGACTCGGGATCGGGAGGGGGTCTCACGTGCGCGCCGCCGTGTTAGCGTAGCGCAGCCTGGAGGCGAATCATGCTCAAGGAGTTCGTCGAGTTCCTGAAGACGTACGGCGTCATCGGCCTCGCGATCGCGGTGATCATCGGCGGCAAGCTCAACGATTTCATCTCGTCGGTCGTGAACGACCTGCTCCTGCCTCTGATCCTGAAGCCGGCCCTCGAGGCCGCGAACGTCGCGGACATCCGCCTGCTGAGCGCCGGCGGCGTGCTCTACGGGAAGGTCCTGGGCGCCGGCATCGACTTCCTGGTCGTGGCGTTCATCGTCTTCGTCTTCGCGAAGACGGTCCTGAAGGAAGAGAAGGTCGCGAAGAAGTAGTAGCCGCCTCCCGGGACCTGCGATAGAGTCCGCGCCGATTCCATGTCGATCCTCAAGGTCGCCCGCATCGGTCACCCGGTCGTGCGCACGCCGGCCCGGGACCTCACCCTCGCGGAGATCCGCTCTCCCGAGATCCAGAAGCTCGTCGACGACATGATCGAGACGATGCACGAGTACGAGGGCGTCGGCCTGGCCGCGCCCCAGATCCACGTGGGCCTGCGCCTGGCGGTGCTCGAGGTGCCCGCGTTCGACGAGCGCGCCGAGCAGGCGGTCCCGCTGCTCGTGCTCGTCAATCCCAGGGTCACCCCCCTGGGCAAGCAGAAGGTCGAGGGCGCCGAGGGCTGCCTGTCGATCCCCGGGCTGCGCGGCACGGTCCCCCGCTTCCAGAAGCTGCGCCTCGAGGCCCTCGACCGCCACGGGGAGCCCTACGCCGTCGAGGCCCAGGACTTCTTCGCGCGGGTCATCCAGCACGAGTGCGATCACCTCGGGGGCGAGGTCTACCTCGACCGGATGCATGGCATGCGCAGCCTCGCGTTCAACGAGGAGATGGACCGCCACCGCGCCCACGACGACGAGGACGAGTCCACGGAATGAGCGACGTCGTGGTCTCCGGCGCGCCGGTCGTGACGCTGCGTCAGGCTCCGGGGCGCGCCTACGACGGCGCCCTCGCGGCGGCGCGCACCTGCTATTCGCCCCGCGTGATCGGGCCCGAGGAGATCACCGAGGCCCACCGCGAGAACATCGGGCCGCTGACGTTCGAGGGCGGGCACCACACGGTCTTCCAGCACGCCCATTTCGAGTTCGGCCTGGAGAACGTCAGCCGGCAGTTCGTGTGGTCGTTCCTCCACTCCCATCCCTTCTACAACTCCGAGCAGTCCAGCCAGCGCTTCGTCCGCCTCGACGAGATCCGCGCCTATGTCCCGCCGCGGCTCGCGGCCGAGGCCCGCGGCGTCTACGAGGCGGCGGTCGTCTCGGCCTGGGAGAGCTACCGGCGGCTGAACGCGCTGCTGAAGGACGACACCCACCGCATCCTCGCGGAGCTGCGCCACCTGACGCCGAATGCGGCGGAGAAGCGCCGCAAGAAGGTGGCTCGGGAATCCGAGAAGAAGTCGATCGAGCTGGCCCGCTACGTGATCCCGATCGCCGCGTTCACGTCGATGGTCCATACCGTCTCGGGCATCGTGCTCCATCGGCTCTGGCGCATGATGCGCAGCGGCGACACGCCCGGGGAGAACGTGGCGATCGTGACGGCCATGGTGGACCGGGTGCGCGAGGTCGACCCGGCGTTCTTCGATCGCATCGGCGAGGGTCCGCTGCCGGCCGAGGCGATCGTCGAGAGCCGCTTCCCTGCCGTGGCGGGCGACGGCGACGCCGCGGCGGCTCGCCTCGACGCGCAGCTCGGTGGGCTCACGTCGCGGCTCGTGGACTACTCCGCACGCGCGGAGGAGACCACGGCCGAGGCGGTACGGGCCGTCTTCGGCGCGACGGCCGAGACGCTGCCCGACGCCGAGGCCCTGGAGCGGGCGCTGAGCCCCGCGATCAACCGCTACCGGCTCGAGACCCTGCAGATCTCCGTCCATTCACCACTCGGCCGGGCGCTCCACCACGCGAGCTACACGTTCCTCAAGAAGCTGTCGCACACGGCCGACAGCCAGGACCAGCGGCATCGCATGGTGCCGGCCTCGCGCCCGCTCATGACCCTGACCGACACCGCGCGGCCGGACTACGTCACTCCCCCGCTGGTGGCTGCCAACGCCGAGGCGCTCGACGTCTACGTCGCCGCGATGGAGCGCGCCTGGGAGGCGAAGAACCGACTCCTCGACATGGGCGTCGCCCTCGAGGATGCCCTCTACCTCCTGCCGAACGCGAAGGCGCTGCGCTTCCACGAGACCGGAAGCCTCGTGTATCTCGCCCACAAGTGGGTGATGCGCACCTGCTTCAACGCCCAGGAGGAGATCTACCGGGCCTCGATGGACGAGCTCGACCAGCTGCGGGCGATCCACCCGCGGCTCGCGAAGCACATGGGTCCGCCCTGCGTGCTGCGCGCGGGCCGCATCACGCCGACCTGCACCGAGGGCGAGCACTTCTGCGGCGTGCCGGTCTGGCGCAACTTCCCCGACGTCGTGCGTCCGCTCTAGCCCGGGGAGCCGCTGGGTCGGGCGGCGCGCAGCGGGACGAGGCGGCGCAGCACCCACGCCGTGGCCGGGTAGATCACGAGCACGAGGCTGCCGGCGATGATCGCGACGTGCAGGACCGGCGGCTCGAAGCTGCGCTTGAAGATCGGGTCCGAGAACGCGTGGTTCACGTTGAGCGCCGGCGCGCAGAAGCGGCCCGCGGCCACCGCCGCGACCGCGATCCCCTGCTGGAGGCGGAGCCCGCGCGGGTCGTAGCCGATCCGTCGCAGGGCGTGGAGGAGCAACACCAGGATGCCGACGTGGTAGAGCGAGAGCAGCCGCGTCAGGAGGGGCCACTGGGGGTCCCACATGTACTCCGTGCCCCCGATCCAATGGACGCCCGTCGCGAGGCGCAGCAGCAGGTCGAGGGTCCACGCGGCGCCGATGATCAGGATGCCCACGGCCTGGCTCGACAGGAGCAGCGGGCTCTCGAGCCAAAGCCCGGCCACCACCAGGAAGACCGCGAGGTTGCACAGGAACACGAAGTTCTCGAGCCCGTAGGCGAAGGCATAGGACGGGACGTAGACGGCGAGCCACGCGACGCCGACCCAGCGCAGGACCGGGAAGACGGGCGGCGTCACGCGGTCGCTTCGAGGAGCCGGGCCGCCGCGCGCCCGCTGCGCACCGCGCCTTCGATCGTCGCCGGCAGTCCGGTCGCGGTCCAGTCCCCGGCCAGCACGAGGCCGCGGATCGGCGTCGCGGGACCGGGCCGCAGCGTCTCCGCCTCGGGGCCCGACGCGAACGTCGCCTCCGCCTCGCGCATGACCAGGGAGCGCGCGATCGCCGCGTCCTTCATGGCCGGGAAGTAGCGGCGCAGCGAGGCCTCGGCCGAGGCCACGAGCTCGGAGTTCGGCCGCGGGGCGCTGCGCAGGGCGGCGCTCACGATGAAGGCCAGGTGCTGGGGCGCGCCCGCACGGCCGAAGATGCGGCCCTTGTCGAAGACCCACTCCATCTCGCTGTCGCGCAGCCCGACCATGGCGCGGTCCACCACCACGCGGTCGAGCCACATCTCGACCGACACGATCGGCGAGCCCGTGAGCCGGCCGGCCTCGGCGAACGGCGAGGTCGGGCGGTAGGACTCGGGTACCAGGGGCGGAAGAGCGCTCCAGGGCACTGCGGCGACGACGGCAACGGCCGGCGCCGTCCGCGTCTCGGCCTTCTTGCCCGCGCGGATCTCGTCGCGGGTCTCGGCGCGCTGCACGTAGCGCACGCCCGTGACGCGGCCCTCGTCGACGTCGATGCCCTCGGCCAGGGCGCGCCGCCGGACGACGCCGCCGCGGCGCTCGAAGTAGTCCGCCAGGCGATCGTGGAGAACGCTCCAGCCGCGTTTCAGGAACACGAGGCGCGAGGCGGCGTGGCTCGCGAGGAATGCCTCGCGGTACACGTTCCAGAACAGGACGGCCGCGGCCCGCTCGGGGGTCTCGTTGAGGATCGCGATCGCAAGCGGGTCCCAGAGCAGGCGCCGCGCCTCGGCGCCCTGGCCCGTGCGCGCGAAGTATTCCGCGAGGGAGAGGCCCACGGGCGGCGCGCCGAGGCGCACGTGCAGGCCGAGCTTCACGGCCTGCCAGCGCACGCTCCAGGGCACGCGCAGCCCGAGAAGCCCCGCGAGCAGGTGCAGCGGCGCCACGAGCGGCGGGCAGGCGAGGCGCGAGAAGCCCCGGTCGTCCACGTAGTCGATGTGGAGGTTCTCCTGGATCGCGAGCAGCTCGGACGCGCCGGCCCGCGCCACGAGGTCGAGGGTGTCGCGGTACGCGCCGATCATGAGGTGCGTGCCGTTGTCGACGTCCTCTCCCGACACCGCGTCGCGCGAAGACGACGCGCGGCCTCCGAGGATGCCCCGGCGCTCCAGCAGCGTCACGTCGTGGCGCTTCTCCTGGAGCGCGATCGCGGCTGCCAGGCCCGCGAATCCCCCGCCGATCACGACGACCTTCATGCGCCCAGGGAGGCCGCGACGAGGGTGCGCGCCGCGATCCAGAGCTTGCGGGGCCGCCCGATCGAGACCTTGGGCCCACCGACGGGATAGCCGCGCCCCGTGAGCTCGTCGAGGAGCGCGCGATACACGGATCCCATGACGCGCGCCGAGGCCATGGAACGACGGTCCTCACGCGGGAGCAGCGCCGCGGCCCTCTCGTAGTGCTGCCGCGCCCGGTCGGCCTGGAACGCGAGCGACGCCCGGAGCGGCGCCGGGACGACGCCGGTTCGAGCGGCCTCGAGCACCTCGGCTTCCCCGGCGCCGAAGCGCGTCAGGTCCTCGAGAGGCAGGTAGATGCGGCCCTTGGCGGCGTCGGGCGCGACGTCGCGCAGGATGTTCGTGAGCTGCAGCGCGAGGCCGAGCTCCCGCGCATACTCGCGGGTCCGCGGGTTGCGGTACCCGAAGATCTCGATCGTGGCGAGACCGACCGCCGACGCCACGCGCTCGCAGTAGACCTGCAACGCCGCGAAGTCGGCGTAGCGATTCCGGGTCAGGTCCATGCGGCAGCCGGCGACGATCTCGGCGAAGCAGGCGCGCGGGATCGGGAAGCGCTGGAGAGCCTCCCCGAGCTCGCGGCCGATGGGAGAGACCGCTGAGCCCGCATACGCGCGGTCGACCTCGGCGAGCCAGGCGTCGAGGCCCGCCGCGCCCCCGCCATCCGCTTCGTCGACACAGTCGTCCACCTGCCGGCAGAAGGAGTACAGCGCGAAGATGGCGCGACGCTTCGCCTCGGGCAGGATGCGGAAGGCGTAGTAGAAGCTGGTGTTGCTGTCGCGCGTGAGCCGTTCGGACGCGCTCGCCACGAGGCTCAGGCCGCGGTCGCGGGCCGGCCGCGCCAGGCCCGCGCCGCTTCGACCACGAGCAGCGCGGCGAGGCCGAGCAGGACCACCGACACGAAGCCGTTCAGCGTCTCGGTCCCGAGCCGCATCGGCCAGCGCAGCGTGACCGAGGCCTGGAGCAGCAGGGACCACACCGTGATCGCGAGGACGAACGCCATCGGCACGAGCACGTAGGCGGTGCGCTTGCCGCTGCGCTTCAGCCAGACCGAGAGCCCGAGGAGCGAAAGGGCGGCGAGCAGCTGGTTCGAGGTGCCGAAGAGCACCCAGAACGACCGGTAGGCCCCTTCGCCGGCGGCGAGCAGGAAGACGAGAGGCAGGAACGCGGTGACCGCGGTCGCCACGATGGCTCCGGCCTTCGACGACCAGCCGAAGAGCTCCTGCAGGATGTAGCGTCCCAGGCGCGTCGAGACGTCGAGGGTGTCGAACACGAACGTGGAGAAGGCCATGGCGCCGAACGTGGTGGCGAAGAGCAGGTGCTTCTCGCCGATGACGACGGCGAGGTAGCGGCCGAGGCCCTGCCCG
Organism: uncultured Acidobacteriota bacterium; assembly: GCA_902826455.1. Classification (GTDB taxonomy): domain Bacteria; phylum Acidobacteriota; class Vicinamibacteria; order Fen-336; family Fen-336; genus CADEEV01. The sequence goes on from CADEEV010000005.1 coordinate 101,673, forward strand.
TAGACGACGCCGGGCCCCTTGCCGGCGAGCTCTCCGGACGTCGCGATCATGACGGTCGAGAGCGCGATCAGGGCCACGAAGGCCTCGAGCAGCATCGCGCCGTAGCCCACGACGCGGCAGTCGCTCTCCTTCGCGATCTGCTTCGAGGTGGTGCCCGAGCAGACGAGGCCGTGGAAGCCCGAGCAGGCGCCGCACGCGATCGTCACGAACAGGAACGGAAACAGGGCTCCGGAGACGCCGGGGCCCTGCCAGGTCTTGAAGGCGTCCTGCTGGATCGCGAAGCCGCCGAAGAAGATGCCGACGACGCCCACCGCGATGGCCATGTAGAGGACGAAGCCTCCCAGGTAGCCGCGCGGCTGCAACAGCGCCCAGACCGGGGTGAGCGACGCGACGAAGCAATAGACGAGGATCGCGATGCCCCAGGTGCGCGAGCTCGCGACGAGCCACGTCGAGTGCTGCGTGCCGAGCCACACGACGCCCAGGGTCGCGGGCACGAACACCGCGGTCGACAGCCACAGTGGCGGCTTCAGGAAGCGCTCGACGAGCCCCATCACGACCGACAGCGCGAGATACAGGACCGAGGCGAGGGCGACGGCGCCTCCCGGGTTGAAGCCCACCGCCAGGCCCTCGAGGTCCTCGGTCTTCCCCACGAACGTGGAGGCCGTGATGTCGGTGAAGGCGAGGATCACGTAGAGGAGAGCGATCCAGATGAAGGCCATCACGGCCAACCAGGCGCGCCGCCCGAGCTGGAGCCGTACGATCTCGGCGATCGACTTGCCGCCGTGGCGCACGGAGGCCACGAGGCTCGAGAAGTCGTGGACGGCCCCGATGAAGACGACGCCGAGGCCGATCCACAGCAGGCACGGCAGCCAGCCGAAGACCTGGCAGGCCAGGATCGGGCCCGCGATGGGGCCGGCGGCGGCGATGGCGCTGAAGTGCTGGCCGAGGAGATAGAACGGCCGCGTGGGCACGAAGTCGTCCCCGTCGTTCACGCGCACGGCGGGCGTCGGAGTGGCGTCGTCCAGGGCGTACTGCCGGGCGACGAAGCGGCCGTAGAAGCGGTAGCCCAGGGCCAGGCCGACGATCGCCACCAGGGCGATCTGCGGGAGCGAGACCGTCATCGGCGGGAGACGTTATCCGTTCGCGCCGCCTCGCGCCAGCGCCAGGCACGGAAGCCGAGGGCGAGCTTGCCGGCGAGGCCATAGCTCGGCCGCCGCCGGAACACGTCGTAGCCGTTGGCCTCGATGCGGTCGAGGATGCCGGTGCCCCCGAGCCACGTGAGGCGCATCTCGAAGCGCAGGTCGCGGTCCACGCGGTCGCACAGCGCGCGGCCGGTCTCGAAGAGCGCCCGGGTGCGGGCGATCAGGTCCTGCATGAGCGCGACGAACCCCGGCGTGATCCGGCCGGCGTTCAGGTCCCACTCGGCGACGCCGTGCCGGACCAGCAGCGCGCGCGGGACGTAGATGCGGTCCTTGCCCAGGTCGACCGCGAGATCCTGCCAGTGGTTCGCGAGCTGCAGCGCGGTGCAGATCGCGTCCGAGAGCGGCAGCAGGGCCTCGTCCCCATATCCGAAGACGAGGAGCACGAGGCGTCCGACCGGGTCGGCGGAACGCCGGCAGTAGTCGAGGAGCTCGTCCCAGGTCTCGTAGCGCGCCTTGTCCACGTCCTGCTTGAAGGCGGAGAGCAGGTCGAGGAGCAGCGCCTTGGGGATGTCGAGGCGCTTCACGGTCTCGGCCAGGGCCACGAAGATCGGTCCTTCCGCCCGTCCTTCGTAGGCGCCGTGGAGCCGCGCCTCCCACTCGTCGAGCTTCTCGCGGCGCAGGCCCTCGTAGAGGGGCTCGTCGGCGAAGTCGTCGGCCACGCGGGCGAAGGCGTAGATCGCGTACACGTAGCGGCGTTTCTCCTTCGGAACGAACAGGCCGACCGGGAAGTTCTCGTAGTGCTGGCGCGCCCGCTCCTCGCAGTGCTTGAAGGCTTCGTCCAGGGTGAACGCGACGCTCACCGGCGGGCGCGCTCCGCGGCGTTGTCGAGCAGCATCCGCTCGCGAGGCGACAGCTCGAGATCCAGCGGGCCGAGCACGCGGCCGGCGGCGACCCGGGCCGGCAGCGCCGGCCCGCGCACCACGAGCGGCAACACCGAAGGACGCGACCCGGCGAGCGCGCGCAGGGTGCGCGCGGCCGCGGCGGCCAGGCTGACCGGGCCGAAGCGCGTCGCCTTCAGGCGCTCGACCGCACGGCCGAGCGCCGACAGGCCCGCCGCCGTCAGGGGCGCGCCACCGAGCGTCACACCCAGGGGCACGAAGTCGGGCGGGGAGCCCGCCGCGACCGCCGCGATCGCCGATGGCTCGACCTTCAGCTCCTCCGCCAGCAGACGGCGCAGCGCCGCCGACCACGCGACCGGAGCGCTGCCCATCACGCGATCGGCCGGAACTCCGCGCTCGAGGGCAGCGGCCACCAGGGGTGCCGGCCGGGCATCGGCGATGACGAGGGGCGCCGAGCCCAGATGCGGCGCCAGGCTGCGCATGAAGTCGGCCTGCCGCAGCGCCGTGACGTCGGCGCCGGCCAGCTCCGTCGGGTCGGCGATCACGATCGCGTCGACGCTGCCGGTGAGGGACGCGACGCCCTCGAGCCATGTGTCCGAGCGTTCGACGGGACCGGACTGCATGAGGTCCAGGGCCTTGCCCTGGGCCCGGCTCGCCTCGGGGTCCACGAGGAGGATGCGGCGCGCCTGCTCCCGATCGGCGAGCACGCGGGCGAGCGTCGCGCCGAGCTCGTTCGCCCCCACGATCGCCACCGTCTTCATCGCGCGCGACTATAACCCGCCGCGCGCCGCCTATACTCGCGGCGTGCTGCTTGCCACGGCGCTGCGCGCGAGCTGGAGGGAGGGCCACGCCTGGTCCGGGATCCGGGCCGACCTGCTCGCCGGCGTCGTGGTCGGGGTCGTCGCCCTGCCCCTGTCGATGGCTCTCGCGATCGCCTCGGGTGTCGCGCCTCAGCACGGTCTCTACACCGCGATCGTCGCCGGGGCCCTGATCGCCGTGCTTGGCGGCTCGCGCGTGCAGGTGTCGGGCCCGACCGCGGCGTTCGTCGTGATCCTCGCTCCGATCGTGGCGCACCACGGCCTCGGCGGGCTGCTCGTGGCGACCCTCCTCGCGGGCGTCCTGCTCGTCGCCATGGGCCTGTCGGGCCTGGGCCAGTTCATCGAGTTCGTCCCATACCCGGTCACCACGGGCTTCACGGCCGGCATCGCGGTCGTACTGGGCACGCTGCAGCTCAAGGACCTGCTGGGTCTCTCGGTCGACGCGATGCCCGAGACCTTTGCCGAGAAGGTCGGCGTGCTGCTCCACGCGCTGCCCACGCTGCGGGCGCCCGATGTGGCGGTCGGCCTGCTGACGCTGGCGGTGCTGCTTCTCTGGCCGCGGCTGGAGCGGCGCGTCCCGGCGCCCCTGGTGGCGCTCGTGCTCGCGGCCGTCGTGGCCTTCGCCCTGTCCCGGTGGCGCCCGGATTTCGACGCAGCCACGATCGCGACCCGCTTCTCCCACGACGAGGGGGACGTCCGGCGTCCCGGTATCCCGCGGCACCCGCCGCTGCCTCTCCTGCCCTGGCACCTGCCGGGGCCGAACGGCACCCCGCTCGAGCTGTCCCTGGAGTTGGTGCGGGCGCTGCTGCCGGCCGCCTTCGCGATCGCCGCCCTCGGCGCCATCGAGTCCCTGCTCTCGGCCGTGGTGGCCGACGGCATGACGGGTGGACGCCACGACCCCAACGGCGAGCTCGTGGGCCAGGGCATCGGCAACATCGTGACGCCGTTCTTCGGCGGCATCGCGGCGACGGGAGCCCTGGCCCGGACGGCCACCAACGTGCGCTCCGGGGCGCGCTCGCCGCTCGCGGCGCTCGCCCACGCGGTCTTCGTGCTGGCCGCCGTCCTCGCCCTCGCGCCGGCCCTCGGCTACCTGCCGATGGCGTCCCTCGCCGCGCTGCTGCTGCTCGTGGCCTGGAACATGGGCGAGGCCCGCCACGTCCTCCATATCCTGCGGGTCGCGCCGCGCGGCGACGCCGTGATCCTGCTGCTCTGCTTCGGCCTCACGATCGTGTTCGACATGGTCGTCTCCGTCACGGCCGGAGTCGTGCTGTCCTCGTTCCTGTTCATGCGTCGGATGGCCGAGGTTTCCGGCGTCCGGCTGGTGACCGAGGGACACCCGAGCCTACGCGAGCCGCTGCCGCGCGGCGTGCTGTTCTACGAGGTCGCCGGGCCCCTGTTCTTCGGGGCGGCGCAGAAGGCGATGACCGCCATCGAGAGCGTCGAGCGCCGCGGCCTCCGGGTGGTGGTGCTCGACATGCGGGCGGTCCCGGCCATCGACGCCACCGGTCTCGTGGCCCTCGAGTGCCTGGTGAAGACGCTCAACGGCGCGGGCGTCAAGGTCATCCTGGCGAGCGTCGCGGGCCAGCCGCTCCACGCGTTCGCCCGGGCCGGCTGGCGCAACCGCAAGGGCCGGCTGCGCATCTTCCAGACCCTGGACAAGGCCCTCGAGAGGGCGCGCGCCCACGTCGCGGTCCCGGATCCGGAAGCTTCCTGACTATACTTGGCGCCATGCACAAGGTAGTCCTGCTGCGCCACGGCGAGAGCCAGTGGAACCTCGAGAACCGCTTCACGGGCTGGACCGACGTGGACCTCACGCCGAAGGGCGTCGAGGAGGCGCAGCACGCGGCGCGCCTGCTGAACGAGGGCGGCTACACCTTCGACGTGGCCTACACGTCGCTCTTGAAGCGCGCGATCCGCACGCTGTGGATCGTCCTCGACGGCATGGACCTCATGTGGATCCCGGTGCATCGCAGCTTCAAGCTGAACGAGCGCCACTACGGCGATCTCCAGGGCCTGAACAAGGCGGAGACCACCGCGAAGTTCGGCGAGGCGCAGGTCAAGATCTGGCGCCGCAGCTACTCGACGCCGCCTCCTCCTTTGAGCCCGAGCGACCCGCGCTACCCGGGCAAGGACCGGCGCTATGCGGGACTCACGCCCGGAGAGCTGCCCCTCACCGAGTCGCTCAAGGAGACCGTCGAGCGCTTCCTGCCCTACTGGCACGAGACGATCGCGCCGCGGATCCGCGCCGGCGAGCGCGTCGTGATCGCGGCCCACGGCAACAGCCTGCGCGCCCTCGTGAAGTACCTCGACGGCGTGTCCGAGGACGAGATCACCGAGCTCAACATCCCGACCGGCACGCCGCTCGTCTACGAGCTCGACGCGAACCTCAAGGCCCAGGCCCACTACTACCTCGGCGACCCCGAGGCCGTGCGCAAGGCCGCCGAGGCCGTCGCGAGGCAGGCGGCCGGCAAGAAGTAGCGCAGTGCCTCTCTCGCGGCGCGCGCTGTTCCGGATCGCCCTCGGCTCCGCTCTCGCCTCGGCTTGTGCGCGCGTGGCTCCGGCCGAGCCGGCGCGCGCCCGGCTCGCGCGGCGCCTCGGGCTCGAGCCGGCCGAGCGGGCCTGGCTCGACGGCCTGCGCGGGCGCCGGCAGGAGCGTCTGCTGCGCGCTCTCGAGGCCGGCGGCCCTCTCGACGAGGACGCCCTGCGCTCCCTGCGCGACAGCCTCGGGCCGCGCTCGCGGCTGTTCGCCTACGTCGGCTATCCCGAGGTCGCCGATCGACGCAGCGTGTGCGATGGCCTCGTCCGCGAGTAGCCGCGAGACCGACCTACTCGTCCTGGGCGGCGGCATCGCCGGGATGCTGCTGGCCGAGCGCGCGAGCGCCGCCGGGCGCGAGGTCCTGATCCTGGAGCGCGGCCTGCTGCCCGCGCGCGGCGAGGACGCCGGCCAGGCGCGGCCCCTGCCGTTCAACGCGCCGCCTTCGGCCGGTCGGGCGCGCGGCGACTACTACTTCGCCCCCGTCTACGCCGTGGGGGGCTCCACGAGCCATTTCTTCGGGAACCTGCCGCGCCTTCACCCGGCGCATCTCGAGGCGCGCGCCTTCGGCGGCGCCGATCGCCGCTGGCCGCTGCCCTACGCCGAGCTCGAGCCCTACTACCTCCAGGCGGAGGCCCGCCTGCGCGTGACCGGGGATTCCGAGCGCACGCCGTTCCGGGGACGTTTCGCGTACCCGCTCCCGCCCCACCGCCTGAGCCCGATGGACCGGGCGAGCGCCGAGATCTTCGGCGCCGAGCACGTGCTGCCGGTGCCGTGCGCGCGGCCCTCGCGCCCGGTCGACGAGTGTCCAGCGTGCTGCGGCTCGAACCGCTGCATGCACTGCCCGATCGACTCGAAGATCACCGCCCTCAACACCGTGCATCCCGCCCTCGGCAAGCAAGTCGAGATCGCCACGGGCCTGCTCGTGCGCGAGATCCGCTGCGAAGGGCGCCGCGCCGTCGAGGTGCGCGCCCTCGACGCCCGGGGCGAGACGCGCCTCTTTCGCGGACGAGAGGTGGTGGTCGCCTGCAACGGCGTCGACTCGCCGCTGCTGCTCCTCGCCTCGCCCAGCGTGCCCCGGCACTCCGCCCTCGGCCGCTTCTACATGGACCACGCGTCGTTCCGCGTCGCGGTCCACGGCTCGGGGCTCGACGCGCGCCCGGGCTACGGCGACAGCGCCCAGACTGGAATGGTGACGACGTTCTTCGAGCGCCTGGCCGCCGATCTGCCCGTGTCCATGCTCGGAGAAGTGAAGGGCGCCGACCTCGCGATGGACGCCGGCGGCGGCGACCGCGAGAGCGTCTTCTCGCAGGTGCTCCAGGACGCCGCGGCTTCGAGGCACGCGACGGGGCCGGATTTCCGCGACCGCTTCCGGGAGCTGTGGCGCTCGACGCTCCTGTTCAACTTCATGCTGGAAACGCAGCCCCTGGCCTCGAACACGCTGACGCTGCGGGAGGTCACGGCGGCGGGTCAGCCGTTGCCGCAGTTCCGCCTCGAGCTTCCGTCGTACCTGCCGGCGGCGGAAGCCGCGGTCGAGGCGCGCATCCGCGCGCGCCTGCCGAAGGCCGAGGTCCGCGTGATCCGGCGCACCCAGAGCCTCCAGCACTGGCTCGGCGCGACCCGCTACGGCCCGACCCCCGAGACCGGCTGCGTCGACCGCGACCTGCGCTACTACGGGGTCGACAACCTGTTCGTGCTGTCGGCGTCCGTCTTCCCGTCGAGCTCGAGCGCGAACCCGACGTTGACCCTGGCGGCGCTGTCGCTGAGGCTGGGCGACACGCTCTCGGCCACCGGCGTCGCCAGGGCCTGAACGGCCCAGGCCCGCGCCGCGATCGCGGCCTCCAGCTCGGCGCTGCGCGTGAGCACGAGGGCCACGAGCTCGCGCCCGTCGCCCATCGGGATCCGCACGAGATAGGAGCCGGACGGCAGCGCGCCAACCACTTCCAGCTGGCGCAGGGCCACCGGGGCCGACGCCTCGAGACGCGCGCCCGCGTCGACGAGCCAGGGATGGCCGATCACGAGGGTGACGCCGCGCCGCGCGAGGTACGCGAGGGGCGCGATGCGCGTCGGCCAGCCCGAGCCCGGCCGCCGCGGCGCATGGCGGCCGACCCAGGCGTCGGTCAGTCCGAACATGTCGATGCTCTCGAGGCCCGAGTAGTACGGGATGGCGCCCGCCGGCGCCAGGGCGATCGAGACGCCGGGAACGCTGCCGAGCTCGCGCTCGAGGGCCTTGCCGACTCCGATCCAGTCCGAGGCCGGGTCGGTGAGGTGGTCCGCGAGTCCCGCGACCGACTGCAGGTCGAGGGGGTCGCCCGTGCCGCGGAAGTGGCGGGCGTGACCGAACGAGGCCAGCGGCAGGAGCGCCAGCAGCGCCCACTGGGCTGCCGTCATGGGAACGAGCTCCCGCACCGCCGCGACGCTCACCAGCGCGAGGGCCGGCAGGATCGGCACGAGCAGCCGGAACTCCATGAAGTCGCCGCCCACCGCGACCACGTAGCCCGCCCAGGCCGACACGAGCGCCAGCGCGAAGCCGAAGCCGGCCGGCCGGCGCCGCAGCAGCGCGGGCATCGCGGCGAGGGTCAGGACGAGGAACGGGCCGAAGCGGTACGCGGAGACGAACGCGTCCAGGTAGGCGAAGCCCCGTTCCATCGAGCCGGCCACGGGCACCTTCGCGAAGTAGGTGTTGGGCAGGAGGTGGCCGTAGAAGCCGAGCTTCCAGTACACCCACGGTCCGACGATCGCGACGACGGGCACGACGGCGATGACCAGGCAGCGCAGCGGTTCCCCCGCGCGGCCCCGCCACACCTGGGCGACGACGAACAGCCAGGCGAGGCCCACGACCAGCACGGAGTCCGGACGGGTCAGGATCGCCACGGCGCTCCACAGGGACAAGGCGAGCAGGCGGCGATCGGACCAGCGCTCGTCGCCTGCCACGAGGAACAGCAGGCCGGCGAAGAGGGCCGCCTGGAGCGCGGTCTCGAGCCCGCCGGTGGCGAAGGCCGAGAAGGAGTAGTTGGTGGCCAGCACGACCGCGACGAGGGCCGCGGCCGACGAGGACTTGAGCAACGAGCGTGCGGTGACGTGGACCAGGGCGAGCGTGACGCCGCTCGCGGCCAGGCCCAGCCACTGGCTCGCGGCCTCGGGCGCGAGGCCGAGACGGATCGCGGCGGCAAGCAGCACCGTCCACGAGAAGTTCGTGTATCCCTCGACGCGCTCGCCCACGTTGAAGACGAGGCCGTGTCCCGCCGCGAGGTTGGCGGCGTAGCGGAACGAGATGAAGGCGTCGTCCATCAGGAACCGGTTGTGCCAGGCGAGGATCAGCCCGAAGACGAGGATCCCCCCCAGAACGGCGCCGTCACGCTTCGGATGGAACATTCGACGGAACTATAGTCGACGCGCAATGTAGGATGCGCCCCGCGATGTCTCGCTCACCCGGATCGGCGCGCGCTCTCTCGGTCTTCGCCTGGCTCTGGGCAGCGGCGACGCTCTTCCACCTCGCGTCCTATCGGCTCTTCGGCGAGAGCGCGGCCGATCTCGCGCTGGCGGGGGCGGCCGTCCTCACGCTCTTGCGCCCGGCGTCCACCCCACGTTTCGCCTTCCTGCTGGCGGCGCAGCTCGTCGAGCTCTGGAGCGCAATGCCCTACGTCGCGAACCACTGGCTCTTCACGGGCTTCGTGAGCCTGACGCTCCTCGTCGCGATGGCCCAGCAGGCGCTCTCGAGCCGGGTGTTGCGCATCGATCGGGACCGGCTCTGGGCCGCCGCTGCGCCGGTCGTGAGGCTCGAGCTCGTGCTGCTCTACTTCCTGGCGTTCTTCCACAAGCTCAACCGCGACTACACGAGCCTCGACGCGAGCTGCGCGTCCTACTTCCTGTCGGCGCTCGAGACGCGCTTCACGTGGCTGCCCGAGGGTCCCGCGTTGCGCGCCGGCTTCGTGCTCGGGTCCCTCGCGGTCGAGCTCGCGATCCCTTTGCTGCTCCTGTCGCGCTCGCGCCGCGAGCTGGGGATCCTCGTGGGGGTGCTCTTCCACGTGCTCCTGCCGCTCTCGCCGTTCCCGCCCCACGGCGTCTACAACTTCTCGGCGATGCTGTTCGCCTGCTATTTCACCTTCGCTGCCGCGGCGCGGGTCGAGCGGATCCTCGAGCTGCGGCCGGTCGGCTGGCTGCGCGACGAGTCGCAGCGGCCGGGTCTCGGGGCGGCCGCCTGGCTCGGGGTCTTGTGCGCCGCCGGGCTGGTGCTCGCCCCGGCCTGGCTCTGGCTCGCGTACGCGGCGACGCTGCTGCTCCTGTTCCTCGCGTCGCGGAGCGGCCTGCGGGAAAGCCCGGAGCCGGTGCGTCCCGTGGTCGCCGTCGGAGCCGGCGCCTCCTGGATCGGTCCCGCCCTCGTGCTGCTGACGGGCATGAGCCCCTACCTGGGCCTGAAGACCGAGACCTCGTTCGCGATGTTCAGCAACCTGCGCACCGAGGGCGGCGCCAGCAACCACTGGATCGTCCGCAAGCCCCTCGACCTGTTCGGCCTGCAGGGGGACCTCGTGCGCATCGTCGCGGCGCGGGACCGGCTCCTCGCGTCGTACGCCGCGAGCGGACAGCAGCTGACCTGGCTCGAGTTCCGCGACTACGTGCAGTCGCGGCCGCGCGCCGACGCGAGCTACGTGCGCGGCAGCGAGGCCCCCCGCTCCATCAAGCGCCTCGAGGACGACCCGCGGCTGCTCGAGCCGGTTCCGTACCTGGTGCGCAAGCTCGTGCGCTTCCGGCCCGTGCGCCTCGCGAGCCCTGTCGAGTGCGTGCACTGACGACGCCGGCGCGTCCTACTTGAGGCCGAACTCCCGGGCCCGCAGGTTCTTGACGCGGTCGCGCAGCTCGGCCGCCTTCTCGAACTCGAGGGCCTTGGCCGATTCGCGCATCAGCTTCTCGAGCTTCTTCACCTCGCGCTCGATGTCGTCGATCGTCTTGAAGCTGTCGACCACCGGCGCGTCGATCTCGGGCACGGCCATGTAGTCGGCCTCGTACACGCTCGAGAGCAGCTCGCCGATGTTCTTCCGGATGCTCTCCGGGGTGATGTTGTGCTCCTTGTTGTAGGCCTCCTGGATGACGCGGCGGCGCGAGGTCTCGCCGATCGCGGCCTTCATCGAGTCCGTCTCCTTGTCCGCGTACAGGATCGCGGTGCCCGAGAGGTTGCGGGCGGCGCGGCCGATGGTCTGGATCAGTGAGCCGCCGGAGCGCAGGAAACCCTCCTTGTCGGCGTCGAGGATCGCGACCAGCGACACCTCGGGCAGGTCGAGGCCCTCGCGCAGCAGGTTGATGCCCACGAGCACGTCGAACTCCCCCTTGCGCAGGTCCCGCAGGATCTTGACGCGCTCCAGGGTCTCGATGTCGGAGTGCAGGTAGCGCACGCGCACGCCGAGGTCGTGGTAGTACTCGGTCAGGTCCTCGGCCATGCGCTTCGTCAGGGTCGTGACGAGCACGCGCTCGTCCTTGGCCGCGCGGGCGCGGATCTCGGCCAGCAGGTCGTCGACCTGGCCCTGCACCGGACGGATCACGACCGGCGGATCCATGAGGCCCGTGGGCCGGATCACCTGCTCGACCACGACGCCCTTCGACTGCTGGAGCTCGTAGGGTCCGGGCGTCGCCGACACGTAGATGCGCTGGCCGACGCGCTCCTCGAACTCCTCGAAGTTGAGGGGACGGTTGTCGAGGGCCGAGGGCATGCGGAAGCCGTACTCGACCAGGGTCGTCTTGCGCTGGCGGTCGCCGTGGTACATGCCGCGCACCTGGGGGATCGACTGGTGGCTCTCGTCCACGACGATCACCGCGTCCTTCGGCAGGTAGTCGAGGAGCGTCGGCGGCGGCTCCCCCGCCTGGCGCCCGGAGAGGTGGCGCGAGTAGTTCTCGATGCCGTGGCAGTGGCCGGCCTCGCGGAGCATCTCGAGGTCGAACATCGTGCGCTGGTAGAGCCGCTGCGCCTCGAGGAGCTTGCCGTCCCGCTCGAGCTCGCCCTTGCGCTCGAGCAGCTCCACCTCGATCGTCTTGATCGCCTCCTCGAGGCGCGGCCGCGGCGTGACGTAGTGGCTCGACGGGTAGATCGCGACCTGGGCGAGCCGGCCGAGGGTGCGCCCGGTCAGGGGATCGAAGGACGCGATCGACTCCACCTCGTCGCCGAAGAGCTCGATGCGGATGCCGGTCTCCTCGTAGGACGGGATGATCTCGACGACGTCGCCGCGCACCCGGAACGTGCCCCGCTTGAAGTCCATGTCGTTGCGGTCGTAGCGCGCCTCGACGAGCTTCGCGAGCAGGTCGCGGCGGTCCAGGGTCTCGCCCTGGCGCACGAACAGCAGCATCCCGTAGTACGCCTCGGGCGAGCCGAGGCCGTAGATGCACGAGACCGAGGCGATGATGACGACGTCGCGGCGCTCGAAGAGGCTGCGGGTCGCCGAGAGCCGCAGCCGGTCGATCTCCTCGTTGATCGTCGACTCCTTCTCGATGTACGTGTCGGACTGCGGCACGTAGGCCTCGGGCTGGTAGTAGTCGTAGTACGAGACGAAGTACTCGACCGCGTTGTTCGGCAGGAACGACTTGAACTCCTGGTAGAGCTGCGCGGCCAGGGTCTTGTTGTGGGCGAGGATCAGCGCCGGCCGGTTCACCCTCGTGAGGACCTGGGCGATCGTGAACGTCTTGCCGCTGCCGGTGACGCCCAGCAGGACCTGGTGCTTGTCGTGGCGCTCGAGGCCGGCGACGAGCTCCTCGATGGCCCGGGGCTGGTCGCCCTGGGGCTGGAAGTCGCTCACCAGCTCGAAACGGGCGTCGGCGGGGGCGGGGGCGAGGCGCGGGGCTTCGGGACGGACAGGGCTCATGGACGGCTCCTCGAGAAAGCCATCCCGCGATGATACACGGGGGGTCAGCGCCTCAAGGTCCACACCGCTTCAGGACGGCCGCGGTGATCTGGGCCGAGGTCGGGGGCGCCTCGGGCAGGCCCAGGGTGTGGAGCATCTCGTGGATCACGAGGGCCGCCGCCCGGTCGGGATCTCCGGCCGCCAGCAGGGAAAAGCGCTGCGCGCACGCAAAGATCACACGGCTTCCGGGAGCGGTGGCGAACAGGACCTCGCTGCGGCGGCAGGCGGCCTGGCCCACGCCGTCGGCGAAGACCAGGCGGTCGAGCCACTGATCGGCTGCGAGCCCGCCCGTCTCGAGCCCGAAGTCGCCGAGCACCGCACGACAGCCCGGCTCGCCCAGGCGCGACCGGGCGTCCGCCACCGCCTGGCGGACCGCCTCTCCCGCGCGCCCTTTCACGTGGACGCGCGCGGCCGGGATCATCGTCAACGTCGTGAGCACCGCGAGCAGCGCGAGACCGGGCATCGCCGTTCCTCCGACGAGCTCGACGGCGCGCGGGCCTCTCTGGGTCTTGAGAGTTCCCTGCGAGTTGTCTCAAAGCTTTGAAAGCGAGCGAAAAGGCTCTCTAATGCGTCGTAGCGACCTGGCTCCGATGGCTGAACAGTTCCAGACGGTCTACGAGTTCGCTCCTTTCCGCCTCGAGCCGGCGCGCCGCCGCCTGCTGCGCGACGCCGAGTCCATTCCCTTGACCCCGAAGGCGTTCGACACCCTCGTGCTGCTGGTCCGCCACCGCGACCGCGTGGTCGAGAAGGACGAGGCGCTGAAGGCGCTGTGGCCCGACGCCCACGTCGAGGAATCGAGCCTCGCCCAGAACGTCTTCGCGGTGCGCAAGGCCCTGGGCGACGCTCCCGAAGGCTCCCAATTCGTCTCGACGATCCCGCGGCGCGGCTACCGGTTCATCGCGACCGTCCAGGAGCGGGTCGAGGGCCCGGCCGTGATGGACCCGTCCGAGGGCCGCCCCGCTCCGGGGCGGCCGTGGTGGATGCTGGCCCTCGCCGTCGCGGCGGTGGCGGCGCTCGCCGTGGTGGCCTACCTCGCCGGCTCGCGCGCGGCGACGCGCCAGGAACCGAGCTATCAGCGGCTGACCTTCCGCCGCGGCATGGTGCGCTCGGCGCGCTTCGCTCCCGACGGCACGAGCGTCGTCTACAGCGCGTCGTGGGAAGGGGCCATGCCCCGGGTGTTCCTCGCCCGGCCCGAGAGCCCCGAGTCCCAGAGCCTCGACCTTCCCGACGCCGACGTGCTCTCGATCTCGCGTCGCGGCGAGCTGGCGCTGCTCCTGGGAGCGCCCCAGCTCGACGTCCCGCTCGGGAAGATGGGGACGCTGGCCCGGGTGCCGATGACCGGCGGCACCCCGCGGCCGCTGCTCGAGCAGGTGCAGTGGGCGGACTGGGGCCCGGACGGCGAGAGCCTGGCGGTCGTCCGCAACATCGGAAAGACCAGCCGGCGCCTCGAGTACCCGATCGGCACCGTGCTGTTCGAGACGGTGCCGGCCGCCTGCATCAGCTCGCCGCGGGTCTCGCCCCGCGGCGACAGCGTCGCCTTCGTGGCCTGCAAGGAGCCCGACGGCCCGGCGATCATGCTCGCCGAGCGCGGCGCCCCGCTGCGCGTGCTGCTGCGGACCCGCAAGTGGATCGGCGCGCTGTGCTGGAACGCCGCGGGCACGGAGCTGTGGTACACGAGCGGCGCCACGAGCCTGTTCCCCGAGCTGCGTGCCGTCTCCCTGAACGGCAAGGAGCGCCTGGTGGCGCGGCTGCCCGGGACGATCGAGGACCTCGCTCCGGACGGCCGGGTCCTGCTCACGCGCGGCACGCAGTTCTGGGGCATCCGCGGCGCGGGGCCCGGGGAGACCGAGGAGCACGAGCTCACCTGGCTCGAGGGCTCGATCGCCGTGGACCTCTCGGAGGACGGTCGTCGCGTGCTGTTCGGCGAGGCCCTCGAGGGCGGCGGCGTCAACGGCCGCATCTACCTGCGCGGCACCGACGGCTCGCCGGCCGTGCGGCTCGCCGAGGGCTTCCCCGGCAGCCTCTCGCCCGACGGAAAGTGGGCGATCGTGAGGCGGCCCGGGCTCGAGAGCTTCACGATCCTGCCCACGGGCCCCGGGGAATCGCGCGAGCTCACGATCGCGGGCGTCACGCCGTACAAGGTGCAGTGGTTCCCCGACGGCAAGCGCCTGCTGCTCAGCGCCGACGAGGCGGGCCGTTCCGGACGGCTCTGGGTGCAGGACCTGCAAGGCGGCAGGCCCCGACCGATCACGCCGGAGCGCACCGGCGTCGGCGTGCTCTCGCCGGACGGCCGCTTCGTGGCCACGATCGGCGACGACGGGCACTTCGTCTACCCCGTCGACGGCGGCCCGCGGCGAGCGCTGGCCGGGGCCGAGGCGGAGGAATGGCCGACCCAGTGGGGCCTCGACGGCGGCGTGTACCTGGTGAAGGAGGGCTCGCTGCCCCTGCGCATCGTGCGTGTCGACGCGGCCACCGGCGCACGCCGACTGTGGAGGGAGATCCTGCCCTCGGACCGCGGCGGCCTGGTGCGCATCGCGCCGATCCTGACGCGCGACTCCCGGGCCTACGTGTACACGTACCAGCGCTACCTCTCCGACCTCTACCTCGTAGGGGGCCTCCGGTGAGCTGCGCTACAATGACGCCTTTCGAGGAGGCGTGATGGAGCCGGACAAGCCGACGCTGATCGACGCGGACGCCGCGATCGAGGGCAAGCTGACGGGCTCCGAGGCGCGGATCCTCGGCCGCTTCAAGGGCGAGATCCACCTCTCGGGCCGGCTCCACATCGGCGAGGGCGCCCGCGTCGACGCGAAGGTCGTGGCCGACTCGGCCGAGGTGGCGGGCGAGTTCGCGGGCGAGATCAAGGTCCAGCGCCTGCTGCTCCTGGAGAAGGCGAAGATCAACGGCACGATCGAGGCCCACACCCTCTCCGTGCGCGAGGGCGCCGAGGTCAACGGCCCGGTGAGCGCCGGCGAGCCGCCGCGGCCCAAGGCCGCCCCGGCGCCGCCGCTCGCGCCAGCCCCGGCCAACCCGGCCCGGTGAGGTTGTCCGAGCTCGCCCCGAAGCTGAACGCGACGCTTCGCGGCGACGGCTCGATCGAGGTCGCGCGCGTCGCCGGCATCGACGAGGCGGGGCCCGGGGACCTGACGTTCGTCTCGAACCCGCGCTACCTGACGAAGCTCGCCACCACCCGCGCCTCGGCCGTGATCCTCTCGCCCGGCATCGACACGCCCCTGCCGAGCCTGGTCTGCGGCAACCCGTACCTGGCCTTCGCCCACGCCGTCACGATCCTCGAGCCGCCGGCCCGGCCCGCGCCGGGCGTCCACGCGACGGCGCAGGTCGCGCCGGACGCGGTGCTGGGCGACGGCGTCCACGTCGGGGCCTACGTGGTGGTGGGCGCCGGCTGCCGGGTCGGCGCGCGCACCGTGCTGCGGCCCCACGTCGTGCTCTACGACGGCGTCGCGATCGGCGCCGACTGCGAGCTGCACTCGGGCGTGCAGGTCCGCGACGGCTGCCGCCTCGGCGACCGCGTCATCGTCCAGAACGGCGCGGTGATCGGCAGCGACGGCTTCGGCTTCGCCAAGGACGAGGCGGGGCGCTACGCGAAGATCCCGCAGCGCGGCATCGTGGTGGTCGAGGACGACGTCGAGGTGGGTGCGCTGACCGCGATCGACCGCGCCGCCCTCAACGAGACGCGCATCGGCCGGGGCACCAAGCTCGACAACCTCGTGCAGATCGGCCACTCCGTGACGATCGGCGAGGACACGGTGCTGGCCGGCCAGGTCGGCGTCGCCGGGAGCACGAAGATCGGCCGGCGCGTGACCCTCGCGGGGCAGGTGGGCGTCGCCGGCCACCTCACGATCGGCGACGGCGTCATCGCGTCGGCGCAGACCGGCATCCCTGGCGACGTCGAGGCGGGCCGCTTCGTCTCGGGCACGCCGGCCCTCGACAACCGCGCCTGGCTCAAGTCGAGCGCGGTGTTCTCGAAGCTGCCCGAGCTGCAGAAGCGCGTGCGCGAGCTCGAGCGGCAGATCGAGGAGCTGAAGAAGCGCTGACGCGGCCGGCCGCGGCCGGCGCTACTCCTTCGGAACGACGTAGCCCTGGCGGTGGCGGACCTGGAGGCCGGGGCGCGTGACCTCGACGCGCAGCTTGCGGAACCGGCCGTCGCGCTTCGCGTTGTCGGACACGAAGCCGAGCACGTACTGGGCCGTCAGCTCGTCGAGGATCTTGTCGTAGATCCGCGGCAGGTCCTTGGACGTCCGGGGCAGGTACACCTGGCCGCCGGAGATGTCCGCCAGGCGCTGCACGAAAGCCCGGGCCGAGAGCGAGCGGTTGTTCCCGAGGGTGAAGCTGCCGGTGAAGGCGATCGGGTAGATCGTCACGGAGCTGCCCCGCACGAGGTTGATCAGCTCCGGCAGGCTCACGGAGCTCGTGGTGTCCTCGCCGTCGGTGAAGACGACCAGGATCTTGCGGCCGGTCGAGTCGGCCACGCGCGAGAGGTACACCGTGATCGCGTCGTAGAGCGCGGTGTTCCCCGAGCCCTTCATGTCCATGATGCGCTCGATCAAGCCCTGCTGGTGCTCGCTGTCGTAGCGCGACACGCGGATGTCCTGGTCGAAGAAGACCGTGAGCAGCTCCCGGGCGCGCGGGATCGCCTCGAGGAAGCGCACGGCGGCCTCCTGGGAGAGTCGCAGCTCGTTCATCATGCTCTCGCTCGTGTCGAGGAGCAGCCCCAGGTCGAGGGCCAGGGCCTCCTCCTGGCCCGGCTCGACCGCGCGGGCGAAGAGCTGGACGCTCTGGGACCGCTCGTCCTCGACGACGCGGAAGTCGCCGGGGCCGAGGTCGTTGACCAGGTTGCCGGCCGCGTCGCGCACGCTGACCGTGAGGTTGACCATCTCGAGGCCGGCGGTGAACGTGGGTGTCGCCGGGCGTTCTTGCGCGTAGACCGGAAGCGCGGCGGCGGCGGCAGCGGCGAGTGCGACGAGCCCAGTCTTCATTGCGGCGGAAACCGTTGCCGGGATTCTAGACCAATCCGAGAACGAAGGATTCGATTTCTTTCCGGACCTCTGGACCGGCAAGCACGTCGTTGTGCCCGGCGCCCGGCACGAGGACCAAGCGATTCGGGCAGTTCAACGGATTGAAGAACTAGTGCAGCGCCTCGATGACGCGAACGGCCAGGTCGACCTTGTTGAAGGGCGGCATGATGTACGCGCCGTGGGCCTGCTCCCGCGCGACGAGCAGCGCCTCCTGCGCGATCCTCACGCCCTCGAGCCGCGCCTCGTCGCCTGAGCCGGCCTTGCGCATGCGCTCGCGGATCTCGTCCGGGATCCGCATCCCCGGCACCTCGTTGTGCAGGAACTCCGCGTTCTTGTGGGAGTACAGCGGCAGCAGGCCGACCAGCACGGGCACGCCGAAGGGCTTCGCGGCCTTCAGGAAGGTCTCGAGGGTCCGGGGATCGTAGATGGGCTGCGTCATGATGTATTCCGCGCCCGCCTTCACCTTGGCCTCGAGCCGCTGGATCTCCTTCTCCTGGTCCGGCTTGCTCGGATCGGCGCCGCAGCCGATGTGGAGACCCAGGGCCGGCCCGATCAGGTTGCCCGCGAGATCGCAGCCGTGGTTCAGGTGGTCCATGATCCGGATCAGGCCCACCGAGTCGACGTCGTAGACGGCGGTCGCGTCGGGATAGTCGCCGAGCTTGGGCGGGTCCCCCGTGATCGCGAGGACGTTGCGCAGGCCCATGGCGTAGGCGCCGAGCAGGTCGGACTGGATGCTGAGCAGGTTCCGGTCGCGGCAGGTGTAGTGAAGGATCGTGTCGATGCCGACCTTGTCCTTCAGCAACAGGCACAGGGACTGCGCGCTCATGCGCGCCGAGGCGCGCGGGCCGTCGGCCACGTTGATGACGTCGACCTCGCTCTCCTTGCAGTACTGCGCCTTCTCGAGAATGGCGCCCGCGTCGGCGCCGCGCGGAGGGTCGAGCTCGACCGAGACCACGAAGCGCTGCTGGGCGAGCTTGCGCGCGAGCGGGCTCTTCTCGGCCCGGGCGACCGGCGCGGGGGCTTCCTTCGCGCGCGTCGGCGGCAGCACGGTCACGGCCTCCCGCGACGGCTGTCCCATGCGCACGGAGCGCACCAGGTTCTTGATGTGGGCCGGCGTCGTGCCGCAACAACCGCCCACGAGGCTGACGCCCGCGGCCAGGAAGCGCCGCGCGTACGAGGCCATGTACTCCGGCGTGCACAGGTAGACGTAGCGGCCTTCGACGAAAGCGGGAGCCCCGGCGTTGGGCATGGCCGACAGCCGCGCGGACTTCGCCGCGGCCGCCATGCGCTGCACGGTCTCGAGCATCGGCTGCGGACCCTGGCTGCAGTTGGCGCCGATCACCGGGACGCCGAGGTCCTCGAGCTGTCGCACCACGTCCTCGGGCTTGTCGCCGTAGAACGTCGTGCCTTCCTCGTTGAAGGTCACGGAGACGACCGCGGGCAGGTCGGAGACGGAGCGCACGGCGGCGAGCGCGGCCTTCGCCTGGTCCAGGGACGGCATGGTCTCGATCAGGAACAGGTCGACGCCGCCCTCGACCAGGCCCTCGGCCTGCTCGCGCCAGGCCGAGGTCGCCTCGGCCGCGCTGATGTTGCCGAACGGCTCGAGGGGCTTGCCCAGCGGTCCCAGCGCCCCGGCGACGTAGGCGCGGCCCGCGGCGGCCTCGCGCGCCAGCCGCGCGCCCTCGGCGTTGATGCGGCGCACCTGCTTCTCGAGGCTGTGGGGCCCGAGCTTGAAGCGGTGCGCGCCGAAGGTGTTGGTCTCGATCAGGTCGGCCCCGGCGTCCACGTACTCCTCGTGGACGCCGCGCACCAGGGCCGGGTTCGAGAGGTTGAGCTCGTCGAAGCAGCGGTTGAGGAAGACGCCGCGCGCATAGAGCATCGTGCCCGTCGCGCCGTCGGCCACGACGACGCCTTCGGCGATGCGCTCCAGGAACGGCTTCAACGCCACGACCTCGGCTTTTCCGCTGCCCGCGCTCATTTCGGGCAGTCTAGCATGCGGCTCCGGGGCCTCCCGGCGGCCATGACACGCTTCAGTGGACGTAGCCCAGGGCGCGCAGGGCCTCGATCTCCTGGGCATCGAGCGGCGCTTTTTCCAGCGCGACGCCGGCGCTGCGGCCGCGCTCCAGGAAGCCGTCGACCTCGCGGCGGAACGGCGCCAGGTCCCGGGCGACGGGCCGGCGCTCGTCCGGATCGGCCTCGAGATCGAAGAGCTGCTCGCGGCGCAGCACGCGACCGGAGGTGGGCGTGTCGTAGAAGGCCGTGTACTTCCAGCGGCCATCGCGCACCGCCACCTGGTGATGCGCCTCCGTACGGGCCGTCTCGGAGTAGAGCGGCACGGGTGGCAGGGTCGCGCCGCGGACCAGCGGCAGGAGGCTGCGTCCCTGGAACGACGGCGGGCCGGCGACGCCCAGGGCCTCGAGCAGCGTCGGGGCGAGGTCGACGAGCGACACGGGCTCGGCCACGCGGCGCGGCGCCTGTCCCGGGACGCGCAGCGCGAAGGGCACGTGGACGAGCTCCTCGTGGAGCGTGTGGGCGTGGCCCCACGCGCCGCGATCGAAGAGCTCCTCGCCGTGGTCGGCCGTGTACGCCATCACCGCCTTCGCCAGCAGGCCGCGCTTCTCGAGCTCGGCCAGGAGCGCCGCGATCTCGGTGTCGGTGTAGGCGATCTCGCCGTCGTAGAGCGCGCGCACGTGGTGCCGGTCCGCGTCGGTCTTCGCTGCCGACTGGTAGTTGTAGCCGTCGACGAGGCCCGAGTAGGGCTCCCCGAAGCGCGTGTCGAACGGCGGCGGCGGCTGGTACGAGCTATGGGGGTCCATGTAGTGCACGAAGAGGACGAGATCGCCGCCTCCCCACTGCTCGACGGCGCGCAGCGCGAGGCGCGAGATCACGTCGGCGCGCAGGCCGCTGTAGACGAGGGAGTCGAAGCCGCGGGCCAACCCGTACTTCTCGGACACGAAGGGGTTGCCGGTGACCCCGGCGACCGCGAAGCCCTGGGACGCGAGGACCTCGAACAGCGTCGGAAAGCGGTCGTCCGCGCGGCGCAGGTGGTTCGTGGCCCCATGGAACGAGGGATACCGCGACATCATCTGCGAGGCGAGGCTCGGCAGCGTCCACGAAGCGGCGGACAGGCCCCGCTCGAACAGCGTCCACTGGCCCGCGAGCCTCGCGAACTCCGGTGTCGTCTCCCGGGAGTAGCCGTAGGTCTGGAGGTGGTCGGCCCGCACCGTGTCCTGGGAGATCCACACGAGGACGCGGCCCGGGGTGGGAACGGCGGGAGCGAGCCGCGGTCCGGCGAGGACGACTCCCTCGCCGGAGATCTCGAGCTCCAGGCGGCCGTTCGAGACGGGACGCACGGTGACCGAGCGATTCCACCAGCGCATGCGGCCGGCGGGGAACGCGTCGCGCAGCACCTCCTGTCCCTCGAGACGCACGCGCACGGTGACGTCGCCTTCGCGTAGAGACCCCGGGAGCACGCCCAGCGCGAAGGCGAACTGCGCATCGCGGCCGACGTTCACCTGCCACGAGCGGGTTTCCCCGGAGCGCAGGCGCGTGACCGGACGCGTGTCGGCGTCGAGCGTGACGAACTCCGCGCCCGAGGTCGCGAGGAGCCGCTGCAGGCGCTGCGGGCGCACGGCTGGTGCGGGGTCGCACCCGACCACGACGAGGACGGCCAGAGCCGCGAGAGCGACCCGCGGCATCGCCGTCAGTGAGACCGGGCCAGGAACTGGATGTCGTTCAGGATGCCGGCCGCGGTCACGTCGGCGCCGGCGCCGGGGCCGGTGATGACGAGAGGCTCCGCGCGGTAGCGGCGGCTCGTGAACGAGATCAGGTTCCGGGTTCCCGTGAGGGACCCGGTCGGGCTCGCGAGGGGCACGGCCACGAGGCGCGCCGTCACCGAGCGTCGGGTCGCGGTCACGACGTAACGATACACGCGGCCGCGCGCCTTGGCCTGGGCCACGCGCGCGCGCCAGGCGTCATCGAGGCGCTCGAGCTTCGCCAGGAACTCGGGCAGCGGCAGGCGGCGCAGCGACGGCGGCGTGAGGTCCTCGGCTTCGGGCTGGGCGCCCTTGTAGCCCATGAGCCGAGCCAGGATGAGCCCCTTGCGCGCGGCGTCGCGGCCCGAGAGGTCCTCGCGCGGGTCGGGCTCCGCGTAGCCGCGATCGACGGCTTCGCGCACGGCCTCCGAGAACGGCCGGCCATCGGAGACCGCGGACAGCACGTACCCGAGGGTGCCGCTCACGCAGCCCTCGATGCGCTGCACCACGTCGCCGCTCTCGGCCAGCTTGCGGTACGTGTCGAGGATCGGCAGGCCCGCGCCGACCGTCGCCTCGAACAGCACGTGGCGGCCGGCCTTCGCCGCCGTGCCGAGCAGGCGCTCGGCGCTCTCCTCGGAGCCGGCGAGCGGCTTCTTGTTCGCGAGCACGAGGTCGAAGCCGCGGCCGAGCGCCGCGAGCAGCACGTCGCTCGTCTCCTCGGCCGTCACGTCCACGAGGACCGGGCGCGAGACCGCGTGGGCGCCGATGTCGGCGAGGGCCGACCGGGCGTCGGCACGTCGGCCGCCGAGGGACGACAGCAGGCGCCCGGCGTCCTTGCCTTCGGCGAGCTTCAGGAGCCGCCGGCGCGACAGGCCCTTCGCGTCGAACACGTAGCCGGAGCGGTCCACGGCGCCCACCACGCGCAGCCGGCCATGGCCGTTCTGCTGGGCGATCTGGTCGGCCAGGGCGCG
This sequence comes from uncultured Acidobacteriota bacterium, assembly GCA_902826455.1. GTDB lineage: Bacteria > Acidobacteriota > Vicinamibacteria > Fen-336 > Fen-336 > CADEEV01. The sequence continues at coordinate 123,711 of CADEEV010000005.1, forward strand.
GCCGACGCGGCCGAACCCGAGCAGCACCACGTCGCGGCGGGCGCTCTCGGCGGAGCGACCGCCGCCGATCTTCGAGAGCTGGAAGGCCTCGTGGATGCGGCGCGCCGCCTCCGAGGCCTGGACCTGCTCCACCACGAACGAGATGTTCCGCTCCGAGGAGCCCTGGGCCACGGCGATCACGTTCACGCCTCCTTCGCCCATCGCCGCGAACACGCGCGAGGCGATGCCGGGTGTGCCTGCCATGCCTTCGCCGACGACGGCGATCACGGCGAGGCCGTCACGGGCGGAGACGGTGTCGATGAGCCCGGCGTGGAGTTCCTCGCGGAACGCCCGCTTGATCGCGACCACGGCGCGGTGGGCTTCGCCCGCCGCCAGCGTGAATCCGATCGAGCTCTCCGAGGACGACTGGAAGATGGTCGAGACCGACAGCCGCTCGGCGTGCACGGCGCCGAAAGCGCGGGCGGCGATGCCGGGGACGCCCAGCATGCCCTTCCCCGAGACCGTCACGAGGGCCTGGCCGGAGATCGTGGCGAGCGCCTTCACCGGATAGCCGGGAAGCGTGCGGCGCGACGAGACCTCGGTGCCCGGCTTCGTCGGGTCGAGGAAGGAGCGCACGTCCAGGATCACCCGCGTCTCCGAGAGCGGCATGAGGGCGCGCGGGTGCAGCACCTTGGCGCCGTAGTAGGCGACCTCGGCGGCCTCGCGGTGATGGAGCTGCGGGATGAGACGCGCGTCGGGAACGGCGCGCGGATCAGCGGTCAGGATGCCCGGCACGTCCTTCCAGAGCACGACGCGGCTGGCCCCGAGACAGCGGCCGAGCAGGGTCGCGGTCATGTCGGAGCCGCCGCGGCCGAGCGTCGTCAGGAGACCCTCGGAATCCTGGCCGATGAACCCGGGGACCACGACCGTGAGGCCGCGCCTCAGGAGCCGCACGACCACGCGGCGCGCGCGCAGCCGCGTCTCCTCGACGTCGGGCGTCGCGTTGCCGTGGCGCGCGTCCGTGGCCACGAAGTCGGTGGCGTCGACCCAGCGCGTGGCGCGCCGGGACTCGGCCACCACGGCGGCCACGAGGGCGCTCGCGAGGCGCTCGCCGCGCGACACGAGGCGATCGCTGACGAGGGCCGGGACGGACCGCAGGGCCGCGAGGGCGCGCGTCAGGTCCTGGTACTCGTCCGCCGCCACGTCGACGAGCTGGTCGAGCCGGCGCCGCTCGCGCGCCGAGCGAACGAGGACGGCGTTCAGGCCGCGGTGCCGGCGGCGCAGCGTCTCCGCCGTCGCCGCGCCGGCCGCGGCGTCGCCCGCGGCCGACTTCTCGGCCCCGGCCAGGAGCAGATCGGTGATGCCCCCGAGGGCCGAGACCACCACGACCAGCGGGCCGCGGTGGGCGACGACCAGGCCCGCGACGCGGCGGATCGCCGCGGCGTCGGCCACGGACGCGCCCCCGAACTTCCACACCTGCAACTTGCCGCCCGCCTTCGCCATGGAGCAGGAAGCCTACGGACTGCGCCCGCCGCGGTCAAGAATTCGGGGCAACGTTTCTGTGACATGGTGCGTCTCAGGTGGGACCCTGGAGGGCCGCGCCATGTCCCTGATCTCCGACCTCGCGACCGACGTCGTCCGTGCCGCCCGGACCCTCGGCAAGAACCCGGGCTTCGCCGCGGCGGCGATCGTGACCCTGGCCCTGGGCATCGGCGCCAACAGCGCCATGTTCAGCGTGCTGAATGCGGTCGTGCTGCGGCCGCTGCCGTATCGCGCTCCCGAGACGCGGGTGATGATCTGGAGCCGTTGGGCCGGGTTCGACAAGACGTGGGTCTCCGACTCCGAGCTCCAGGACTACCGGCGGCTGTGCCGCAGCCTGAAGCAGGTCGCGGGCTGGTCGACGGGCCAGGTCAACCTCACGGGCGACGGCGAGCCGCTCCGCGTCGGGTGGGCCGCGATCACGCCCAACACCTTCTCGGTGCTCGGCGCGGAGCCGCTGCTGGGCCGCGGCTTCGTGGACGGAGAAGCGGTACCCGCGCCGGCCGACGTCGTCATCCTCGGCTTCGAGCTGTGGCAGAGCCGCTTCGGCGGCGCTCCCGACGCCGTGGGCCGCAGCCTGCAGCTCGACGGCACCGCGCACACGATCGTCGGGGTGATGCCGCCGGGCTTCCGGCTTCCGACGGACTTCGGCGTCGACGCGACCGAGCCCACGGGCGTGTGGACTCCGTACACCCTCGACCCGGACCCGAGCAACCGCGGCAACCACGGGCTGTACGCCGCGGCGGAGCTCGCGCCGGGCGCCACGGCCCGGCAGGCGAACGCCGAGCTCCAGACCGTCACGGCGAACTTCACGAAGGAGGGCCTGTACCCCGCGCCGATGCGCTTCTCGGCGCTGGCGGTGCCGCTCGTCGAGGAGGTGCTGGGCTCGGTCCGGCAGACCGTCACGCTGCTGTTCGCGGCGGTCACGCTGCTGCTGCTGATCGCGTCGGCGAACGTGGCGAGCCTGCTCCTGGCCCGCGCCGAGGTGCGGCAGCGCGAGATGGCGCTGCGGGCCGCCCTCGGCGCAGGCCGCTCGCGGATCCTGCGCCAGCTCTTCGCCGAGGGCCTGGTGCTCGCGGCGCCGAGCGCCGTCGCCGGCGTCGTGCTCGCGTGGGCCAGCCTGCGCCTCCTCGGCTCCCTCGGCGTCGCGGGCATCCCGCGTGTCGCCGAGGCCGGAGTGGATGCCCGGGTGCTGGCCTTCACGGCGCTCGCGGCCTTCGCCTCGACGCTGCTGTTCAGCCTCGCCCCCGCCCTGCGCGCGCTCCGTGTGAACCTCGTGGAGTCGCTGCGCGAGGGCGGTGCCCAGGGCACGGTGAGCGGCCGCGGCATGCGGATGCGCGGCGTGCTCGTGGCCGGCGAGATGGCGCTCTCCGTGATGCTGCTGCTCGGCGCCGGCCTGCTGCTGCGCAGCCTGTGGAACCTGCAGCGGGTGGACCTGGGCTTCGAGCCCCGCGGCGTGCTCACGCTGCGCTTGTCGCTGCCCGAGGTCGGCTACGACGCGAACGAGAGGGTGGTGGCGTTCTACCGCCAGCTGGCCGCGGAGGCGCGGGCCCTGCCGGGAGTGGAGAAGGCCGGCGTGATGCGCCTGCTCCCGCTGGGCGCCCCGATCGGGGACTGGGGCGTCGACGTCGACGGCTTCGTCGAGACGCCGGGCGACGACGCCAAGGGCGACTGGCAGATCGTGTCCGACGACGCGATCGAGGCCCTGGGCGAGCATCTCGTGCGGGGCCGCACGTTCACGGCGGGCGACACGAGCGACGGCCAGCTGGTGGCGCTCGTCAACGAGACGATGGCGAGCGCGTATTGGCCGAAGGGCGACGCCCTCGGAGGACGCTTCCGCATCGGCTCGAGCCAGGAGCGCCCCTGGGTCACGGTCGTGGGCGTCATGAAGGACGTGCGCCACAACGGCGTCGTGGCGCCGATCAAGACGAAGTTCTACGTGCCTCACGCGCAGTTCCACGTCTCGACCGGGTTCGCGCCGCGCACCATGAACCTCGTGATCCGGACCGCCGGCGATCCCCTGGCGCTCGTGCCCGACGTGCGGGCGACGCTGCGCCGGCTCGATCCCAACGTGCCGGCCGCGGCGATCCGGTCGATGACGGACGTGGTGGCGGCCTCGCTCTCGACGTCGCGCCTGGCGGGACTCCTGCTGGCATTGTTCGCGCTGCTGGCGCTGTCGCTCTCGGCGGTCGGTATCTACGGGCTGCTCTCCTACCTGGTCAACGAGCGGCGCCAGGAGATCGGCATCCGCCTCGCGATCGGGGCCGGCGAGCGCGACGTGTTGCGGCTGATCCTCGGCCAGGGCCTGCGCCTGACCCTCGCGGGGCTCGCGGCCGGCTGGGTGGCCGCGTTCGCCCTCGCTCGCATCGTCGCGAGCCTGCTCCACGACGTGGCGCCCCACGACCCCGTGACGTTCGGGCTGGCGCCCGCCGTGCTGCTGGTCGCGGCGCTCGTCGCGAGCTACCTGCCCGCGCTGCGCGCGTCGCGCGTGGATCCCGTCGCGGCCCTGCGCTCGGAGTAGGCCCGCCGCTAGAATGGCCGCGGAGGCCCCATGCTGCTCGCGGCCGTCGCCCTGGCGTTGTCGTCGCTGGCCACTGCCGGCCCGTCGCACTCCGAGCGCGCCGCGATCGCGCGGGCGCTGGTGGCGCTCGAGGCCGAGTGGATCGGCGTGTATGCGAGCCACGACCTCGCCCCTCTCGAGCGCCTGATCGCCGACGACTTCGTCGGGACCCTCGCCGACGGCACGATGCGCGGCAAGCGCGCGCACATCGAGTCCTACGCGGCCGACTTCGAGGCGCTGGCGAGCGTCACGAGCGCCGAGGTCGTGGTGCACGTCTTCACCGCCGATACGGCGGTCGTGACCGGCCTGTACACGGCGACGCTGCGCGATCCGAAGGGCGCCGCACCCGGCCGCTTCCGCTACACCGACACCTGGCTCAAGCGCAGCGGACGCTGGCGATGCGTCGCCACCCACGAGAACGCGCTACCGATCGACGCGCGTTAGCTGGAACCCCCGTACGCCGTCACGCTCGACGACCTGACCCTCGACGGTCACGCGTTGGCCCGCCAGGCCCGCCACGACCTCCTTGACCGAGACCGGCCGCTCGGCGAGGAGCAGGTAGACGCGGCCGTCTTCCGCGACGAAGCCCGGCGTCACGCCGCGCCCGATACAGGCATTGGCGCAGCCCGCGTGTCCGGGCCCGCGCTCGCCGCGCACCAGGTAGCAGTGCATGTCGACGATCTCTCCCGTCAGGCGCTGCATCGCCGGACCTTCCTGCGCCCCTGACGACGCTCCGAGCCCTGCGATCACGACCCATCCCCACCAGCGTCCGCGCATCTGGCCTCCTTGTAGACGTTCCTACGGCAGTTCCGGCTGGCTGATCTCGGCATCCACGTCGAGCGCGCGCAGGAAGGCGAGCAGGTCGGAGCGCTCGGCGAGCGTGAGGGCGACGGGCTTGAGGGCGGCGTCGAGGTGCGGGTTGCGCAGGCCGCCGCCGGCCATGACGTCGACGGCCTCCTCCAGCGTCGCGACGCTCCCGTCGTGGAAGTAGGGGGCCGAGCGCCCGACGTTCAGCAGCGTCGGCGTCTTGAAGGCGCCGCGGTTCGCCTCGACGCCGGTGATCGCGAAGCGTCCCGGGTCGGGCTTCGCGGCCTGGGAGCCGATGCCCACGTTGTGGAATTGCAGGTCCGTCAGGAGCACGCCGTTGTGGCACTGGGTGCAGCGCGCCTTGCCGTCGAAGAGCGCGAAGCCACGGCGCGCCTGGGGGGAGAGCGCCGCGCGGTCGCCGTCCTGGAACCGCACCCAGGCCGAACGGTCGGCCACGAGAGTGCGCAGGAAGCTGGCGAGGGCCCTGGGCAGGTTGGTGAGCGTCGCCGGCTCCCCGAACGCCGCCTGGAACGCCGCGCGGTAACCGTCGATCGCGTTGAGGCGCGCGATCACGTCCTCGGGCGTCGCACGCCCCGGTCCCTTGGGGACGAGGATGTACGTCCACACGCCCGACACCGCCTGCTCGAGGGACGTGGCCGAGCCCTCCCAGAAGAACGCCTGCTGGTAGCCGACGTTCCACAGCGTCGGGCAAGCCCGACCGCTGGCGATGCCGTAGGAGCCGACCGGGTTCTTGCGTCCGTCCGTCAGGCCGTTCGCCGGACGGTGGCACGAGGTGCAGGCCGTGCTCGAGTCGCCGCTGAGGCGCTTGTCGAAGAACAGCTGCTTGCCCAGTTCCACCTTGGCGCGCGTGAGCGGGTTGTCCGCCGGAACCGCCATCGGCTCGTAGCGCCTCAGGGCGGGCCAGCGGGCCGGCTCTTCCGCGGCCATGGTGAAGGCGAACGCGAACAGGATCGCGACGAGGCTGGTTCTCATGCCCGGAAGCTAGCAGTCCGGCCGCTCGCGGCGCATCGCCCGGGCGTCGTAGGCGCCGCCTACGACTTTCGACCTATTCTCCCGCCGCGTGCGCGGGAGTAACGTAGGCGTCCATGCCCGGCCTGTCGGACACGTTGCGCGTGCTGCGTCTCTCGGGGCTGTTCGCCTGGCTGCTGGTGGCGGCTCCGGCCGTGGTCCAGGGCACCGGCAACCCGAGGGCGTTCGTCCCCTGGCTCGGATCGCTGCTGGTGTTCGGGATCCTGTTCGCCGTGAGCACGCGGACGTCCGCGCGCCCCGGCCCGTCCCACCATGCGGCGCTCGCCGCCGAGAGCGCATGCGTGATCACGATGGTCGCGATCCAGTGCCGGGGTCTCGAGGGCACGCTGCTCGTGCTCGTGGCGCTGCAGCTCGCCCTCGCCGCCGAGCGGCGCGCGGGGCTCGTCGTGATCGTGGCGCAGTCGGCGGCCCTCGCGGCCGCGCTCTCGTACCACTGGACGCCGCGGCAGGCCTTCCTGCTGGTGCCGCCCTACTTCGGCTTCCAGCTGCTGGCCTTCCTGCTCATGGAGCGCGTCGTCCTCGAGGGCCGCGGGCGCGCAGAGCTGGAGCGCCTGAACGCCGAGCTCGCCGCGAGCCGCGAGCGCCTCGCCGAGGGCGCGCGGCTGGGCGAGCGCCTGCGCATCGCGGGCGAGCTCCACGACGCGATGGGCCATCAGCTGGTCGCTCTCAGCCTGAACCTCGAGGCGCTGGGCTCGACGCCTCGCAGCGCGCCCCTCGAGACCGCGCGGACCCTGACGCGGCGCCTGCTCGACGACGTGGAGCGCGTCGTCCACGCCCTCGATCGCGACCCGGGACTCGATCTCCCGGCCGCGCTCCGCGCGCTCGCCGCCGACATCCCGAAGCCCCGCGTCCACGTCGAGGCCTCGGAGCTGCGGCCCGACGCGGCGCGCGCCCACACCCTGCTGCGCTGCTGCCAGGAGATCGTCACCAACGCTGTGAAGCACGCCGATGCCTCCAACCTCTGGATCACGATCCAGGCGGGGCCGAACGGCGTCGTCCTCGAGGCCCGTGACGACGGCGCCGGCACCGACCGCCTGGTCCTCGGCCACGGCCTGAGCGGAATGCGGCGGCGCGTGGAGGAGCTCGGCGGCGCCCTCGATCTCGAGACGCGGCCCGGCGCCGGCTTCCGGCTGCGCGCCCTGTTCCCCGCCGCGGCCGGCGCGTGATCCGGGTGCTCATCGCCGACGACGAAACCCTGGTGCGCGCCGGGTTGCGGACCCTCGTCGAGCAGCAGCCCGGCCTGGAGGTCGCCGCCGAGGCCCGCGACGGCGACGAAGCCCTGGAGCGCCTCGGCGAGGGCATCGACGTGGGGCTGCTCGACGTGCGCATGCCGAAGCGCAGCGGGATCGACGTGCTGCGCGCGCTGGGCGAGCGGCCCCAGGCGCCGCCGTGCCTGCTGCTCACGACGTTCGACGACCGCGAGGCGCTCCTCGCGGGGCTGCGCGTGGGCGCCCGCGGCTACCTTCGCAAGGACGTGACGGTCGCGACGCTGACGCGCGCGGTGCACGTGCTCCACTCCGGGGGCACGTTCTTCCAGCCGTCGCTGACCGAGAAACTGCTGCGCCGGGTGCACGAGCGGCAGGAGCGGCCGGATCCCGCGGAACTCGTCGAGCCCCTGACGTCCCGCGAGACCGAGGTCATGCGGCTCGTCGCGAGCGGCTGCAGCAATCGCGAGATCGGCGAGGCGCTGGGCACGGCGGAGGCCACCGTGAAGGTCCAGGTCTCGAGCATCCTGTCGAAGCTGGGCGTGCGCGACCGCGTGCAGGCCGTGCTCCGTGTCCTGGAGTCGGGCCTGATCTGAGCGCCGTCCTAGAGGCCGACGGGCTGACGCTCGGGCGGTGTCGGCACGACGGCGCGGCGCGGCTCGGGGGCGGCACCCACGACGGGCTCCACGAACAGCCGGTAGGCGTCCTTGTAGCCGCGCTCGATCAGGTCCTCGGGCGTCTCCAGGACCTCGCTCGCGGGATCGCGGGCGCCATCCCACTCGAGGGGTCCGAGGCCACGGCGCTCGGGGCGCACCACGTACAGCGCGAAGTCGCGGTACAGGCGGCCGGTGGCCGGGTCCTGCCAGGCGCGGCCGCTGGCGGTGTCGTGGCCGAGGGTCTGCACCATGCGGTTGATGCGCTCGGCCTGGGCGAGGTCACGATCCACCGCCTGGCGCTCGAGCAGCGCCAGGGTGCCGTCGGCCTGGGCGCGCGGGCCGCGGCGCCGCGCCGGCGGCGCGGGCTCCTCCGGCGTCGCCGACACCACGAGCACCTGCTCGGCGCCGGCGGCGATCGCCTCGCCGAGGCCGCAGCCGGAGACCAGCGTCGCGTCGGTCAGCCGGTGCGTCTCGCCGCCGTACAGCCCGCCCTTGGGAAACGCGACGCGGCGCACGGGCGCCACGAGGGGCGGCAGCAGGCCGGTCATCACGGCGTCGAACAGGAGCGTGTCGCTGCCCGGGGCCCGCAGGTCGATCGCGTCGGGCATGCCGTCCAGCCGCGAGCGCACCCCGCGCGAGCGCGAGGCGGCGAAGGAGTTGCGGTGGGCGTCCTGGAGCAGCACGAAGGCGAGGGCGCCGCCCGTCTCGAGATCGGCCGCCCGCAGGATCAGCTCCCGGAAGCTGGGCTGGCCCAGGTTCTCGGAGGCGAGGGCCACGTAGCGGCGCCCCAGCTCGGCCTCGGCGGGCGGCGCGTCGGAGAGCGCCGGGCCGCGGGCGATCTCCCACAGCGCCCGCGACAGGCGATCGCGGCCGCGCTCGGTCTCGAGCAGCGACTCGAGGGACTCCGCGAAGCGCCGCCGGTCCCGGACGAAGACGCGCAGGGCGGCGAAGGACGCGATCACGCACAAGGCGAAGACCGGGACCGTGAGGGCCGCGAGGTACGGCCCGCCGACGACCGCGGGCGCCGCGGCCAGCTGGGAGATCAGGCGCGCGAACGTCCCCGGCAGGAAGAGGTCCACGACCAGCGCCGGCAGGAACAGGACGAAGCCCACGATCGCGAGCGCCAGGGGCAGCAGGAACACCCCGTACGACGAGCCGACGAGCAGCAGCGCGATGCGCGCCGCGAGCCGCAGGCGGTAGAGCGTGTTCCAGCCGACGCCGGCCCAGAAGCCGTCCTCGCCGTAGAGCCGAGCGCTGCCCGCCACCGCCGCGAAGGCCGCGCCGATCGTGCCCGAGCCGGAGCCGACCACGACGTCGATCTTGACGCCGCTCTCGTCCAGGGCCCGCAGCACGCCGGCGTGGTAGGCGGCGGCGGTGCCGCTGCCGGTCAGCACGAGCGCGGTGCGTCGCTTCGGCGAGTACTCCTTCAAGAGGCGCCTAACTTATCACGCAGCCGCGCGGCCAGATCCCGCTCGTTTTCGTCCGCGCGCGCGGCGACGTAGAGGCCGGTGCGCTTCTTCTTGTGGAGCCACGCCGAGAGCCAGGCCGTGTCGTCGCGGCCGCTCGCCGGAGCGGCGCCGTCGAGCGCCGCGAGCGCCGGCTCGAGGCCCGATGCGTCGGGCACGACCCGGCGCGCCTCGTCGATCACGGCGCCTTCCACGACGGGGTACAGCTCGAGCCCGCCGCGTCCCTTCTCCACGACGAGGCCGCGGCTCCTCGCGAGAGGCGCGACCCAGTCGCCGCGCCAGGCGGCCTCGCCCCCGGAGAGCAGGACGGTCGCCGCCCGGGCCCGGCCTCGATACTCGTCGCCGGAGATCCGCTCGAGGCACGGCGCGCTGCAGCTCCGCACCTGGGCGAACAGGCAACCCAGGCCCAGGGGCAGCCGCGGCGAGGGCTCGAAGACGTAGTCGCACGGCCGGAGGCCGAGCTCCTTGTTGAGGGCGTCGCGTGCGCGCTCGGCCGCGCGCTTGTCGCGGAACGGGCCGAAGAGCGCCTCGGGACCGGAGTCGAGAGCTGCGACGCCCACCCGCGGGAAGCGCTCGCCGGCGTCGAGCCGCAGCCAGGCGGCGGGCTTGAGGTCGCGGCGGCGCGCCAGGGGAACCAGGCTCGCCATGTGCCGCTCGAAGACGAGGAGCTGGTGGAAGTCCGAGGTCGTCGGCTCGAAGCGCACCGCCGTCGCGATGCCGCGCAGGTCGAGGGCGGGCCGTCCCGTCTTGCGCGCCGGCTTGCCGCCGCCGAGGCTCTTGCCCGCCCACCGGCGCAGGTTCGCCGCGCGGCCCAGCATCAGGCTCTTGCCGCCGGCGCCGAAGAGCTGCCCGACGCCGGGGCCGGTCGGGAGAGCGGAGAGCGCCGCCTCCAGGTCGCCCGCGAGGGCGACCTCGTTCACTCGGCGACCTGGTCGTGGATCGTGACGAGCTTGACGATGTCGTACTCGCGCGTGCCCGAGGGGGCCTTCACCTCGACGGTGTCGCCCTCCTCGTGGCCGAGCAGGCACTTGCCGATCGGCGACGAGGGCGAGATGCGCCCCACGCTCGGGTCGGCCTCTTCCGGCGTCACGAGCTCGTAGGTGATCTCCTCGTTCGTCGAGGTCTCCCGCAGGCTGACGGTCGAGCCGAGGCCGACCTTCCCCACCGGGATCTTGTCGAGGTTCATCATCGAGAGCGCCGCGAGCCGGCGGTGGATCTGGCCCTGGCGCGCCTGCAGGTAGCTCTGGCGCTCCTTGGCAGCCTTGTACTCGGCGTTCTCGCGCAGGTCCCCGTACTCGCGGGCCCTCAGGATCTCCTTGGGCAGGGTGATCTTGAGCTCGTGGTCGAGGACCTTGAACTCTTCTTCGAGGCGCTTCTTGATATGGTTCATAGCGTATAAAATCCAAACCCCGCGCAGTACGGCACGGGGCGAGTGATAGTATCACGGTGCCCATGGCTCCCGCCGAGGTGATCCGCAGCCGGAGCAATCCCCTCTACAAGCGCCTGACGGGCCTCAAGGAACAACTGGAGCGCGACGCGTGCCTCCTCGAGGGCCCGCGTCTCGTGGCGGAGGCCCTGGACGCCGGGGTCGCGATCCGCGAGGCGATCGCCGGGCCCCGGGGCGAGGAGCGCTCGGGCGCGCTGCTCGCCATGCTGGCCGCCCACGGGGTTCCCGTGAGCCGGCTCGACGACGCGCTCCTCGCGTCGCTGTCCGAGACCGAGACGACCCAGGGCATCCTCGCGATCGCGGAGCGGCCGGCGACGAGCCTGGCGTTCCTGGACGCGCCGCGGCCCCTCGTCCTCGTGGCGGTCGCGATCCAGAACCCCGGCAACCTGGGCGCCCTGTTGCGCACGGCCGAGGCGGCCGGCGTGGCCGGCGCGTTCCTGACCCGCGGCTCGGCCGACCCGTTCTCCTGGAAGGCCCTGCGCGGCTCGATGGGCAGCGCCTTCAGGCTGCCTCTCGCCACGGGCCTCGAGCTCGAGGCCGTGCTGGAGCGGCTCCGGGAGCGCGGCGTCCCGACGGTCGCCTCGAGCGCCGAGGCCGCGACGCGCTACGACGCCTTCGACTGGAGCGGCCCGGCGGCGCTGCTCCTGGGCAACGAGGCGGCCGGCCTTCCCGCGGCCGTGGCGCGAGCGGCGACTGCCACGGTCTCGATCCCGATGGCCGGCGACGTCGAGAGCCTCAACGTCGCGGCGGCGGCGGCGGTGCTGCTGTTCGAAGCCGCGCGCCAGCGCCGCGCCGCGCCATGAGCCCGCGCGACGAGACGACGGGCTCCCTCTTCGGTCCCTCCGAGGCCCCCCGCGACGAGCCGCGCTCCGACGCGCCCCTCGCCGACCGCATGCGCCCCCAATCCCTCGAGGAGATGAAGGGCCAGGACGAGGTGCTGGGGCCTGGCACGCCGCTGCGCCGCGCGATCGAGGCCGACGCGCTGCGCTCGCTGATCCTGTGGGGCCCGCCCGGCTCCGGCAAGACCACCCTCGCCCACGCGATCCGGCGCCGCACCAAGGCCCACTTCGAGGCCCTGTCCGCCGTGCTCTCGGGCGTCAAGGAGCTGCGCGAGTCGCTGAAGCAGGCCGAGTACCGGCGCCGCCAGAGCGGGCGCCCCACGATCCTTTTCATCGACGAGATCCATCGCTACAACAAGGCGCAGCAGGACGCGCTGCTCGCCCACGTCGAGTCGGGCGACGTCGCCCTCATCGGCGCGACCACGGAGAACCCGTCCTTCGAGGTCAACGCGGCGCTCCTCTCGCGATCGCGGGTCGTCGTGCTGAAGGCGCTGGCCGAGCCCGACCTCGCTGCGATCCTGGAGCGCGCTCTCGAGGACGTGGAGCGCGGCCTCGGCTCGCTGCGGCCTGCAGTGAGCGACGAGGCCGTGACCTTCCTGGCCCGCGCGGCCGACGGAGACGCCCGTACCGCCCTCAACGTCCTCGAGCTCGCGGTGACGACGGCGCCCGCCGAAGCCGACGGCCGGCGCCCCGTGGACCTCGAGGCCATGCGCCAGGCCTTCGCGCGCAAGGCGCTGCTCTACGACCGCGCCGGCGAAGAGCACTTCAACATCATCAGCGCGCTCCACAAGTCGATCCGCAACTCCGACGCGGACGCGGGTCTGTACTGGCTCGCGCGCATGCTCGAGGCGGGCGAGGACCCGCTCTACGTGGCGCGGCGCCTGGTGCGGTTCGCGTCCGAGGACGTGGGCATGGCCGACCCGCAGGCCCTCGTGCAGGCGATGGCCGCGCAGCAGGCCGTGCACTTCGTCGGCCTGCCCGAGGGAGCCCTTGCGTTGGCGCAGCTCGTCGTCTACCTGGCCGCCGCCCCGAAGAGCAACGCGCTCTACATGGCCTACGGCGCCGCCGCGCGCGAGGCCCTGGAATCCCGCGCGGAGCCGGTGCCGCTCTGGATCCGCAACGCGCCCACGGGCCTGATGAAGGATCTGGGCTACGGCAAGGGCTACAAGTACGCCCACGACGAGGCGGAGGGCGTCGCGGCGATGGACTGTCTGCCCGAGGCCCTCGCGGGCCGGCGCTTCTACGCGCCCACGGAGCGCGGCGCGGAGCGCGAGATCGCCGCGCGCCTCGAGGCGGCGCGCCTCGTCCGCACGCGCCGGGGCTGAACGCAGCGCCGTGGTAGGATCGCGGCCTGTCCCGATGAGCCGCAAGAGCGCCGAACCCCAGGCCGAGCGCAAGAGGATCCTGGCCGTCGACGACGACGTCAACGCCGTGGGGGCGCTCCGGCAGATCCTCACGAGCCGCGGTTACGACGTGGTGGTCGCCCACACGGCCGAGGAGGCGATCCCGCTCTCCCTCGACGGCGTGTGGGACCTCTTCATCCTCGACGTCGCGCTCCCGGGCGTGTCGGGCTACGACCTGTGCCGGAAGATTCGCGAGAGCCCGCAGACCAAGGACGTGCCCGTGGTCTTCCTCACCGCCAAGGGACGGCTGATGGACATGGCCGAGGGCCAGGACGCCGGCAGCGACCTCTACCTGATCAAGCCGGTGCTCGCGAGCAAGCTGCTGCACATGATCGGCCTGTTCCTGACCGCCGACGCGCCGCTCTCCAAGAAGCCCCGCCCCGCGCTTCCCGAGCCCACGGTCTAGTGCCCTCCAGGAGCCGATGAAGGTCTTCCTCGTCCACGTCCGCGATCCCCAGTTCTACGCGATCCCCTCGAAGACGCGGGGCAAGAACGGCCGCATCCAGGTCATGGGCTTCCCGCCCATCGGCATCATGTCGCTCTCGGCGGTGCTGAAGCGCGCCGGTCACGAGTGCACGATGTTCGACCAGGCGAACCCCGACACGCCCGACGACGTGATCCTGGCCGCGATCGCCCGCGAGAAGCCCGACCTGATCGGGCTCAGCTTCCTGTCGACGACGAGCTATCCGTACGCGAAGCTGATCGCCCGCCAGATCCGCGCCGCGAACCCCGACGTGAAGATCGCCATGGGCGGCGTGTTCGTGAGCTTGAACGCCCAGCTCGTGAAGCTGCAGTGTCCCGAGGTGAACTTCGTGTGCCGCGGCGACGGCGAGCAGCTGCTCCTCGACCTGCTGGAGCGTCTCGACGATCCCGCCGGGGTCGCGGGCGTCACGTGGCAGGACGCGGACGGCGCCCTGCGCCACAACCCGAACCGGCCTCTCGGCCGCGACCTCGACCAGTGGCCCTTCCCGGATCGCGAGAGCCTCGAGCTCGACTTCGTCGAATCGATGCCCCTCGACGTCCCGGCGGTGCTGTCGCGCGAGCGCTTCACGACCATGCAGACCTCGCGCGGCTGCCCCTGGCCGTGCGTGTTCTGCGACATCCCGATCTTCAACGAGGGCAAGTGGCGCTCGCGCAGCCCCGAGCACGTCCTCGCCGAGTTCCGCCAGCTCCAGAAGGAAGGCTACGGCTCGGTCTATTTCGTGGACGACCACTTCCTGCTCCAGCCCAAGCGCATCGACGCGATCTGCAAGGGCCTGATCGAGCAGGGCAGCACGATCCAGTGGGGCTGTGAGGGCCGCGTCGACTCGACCTGCATGCAGCTCTTCCCCATCATGGCGAAGGCGCTCTGCCGCACGATCATGTTCGGGATCGAGAGCGGCAGCCAGAAGATCCTCGACCGGCTCAAGAAGGAACAGACCCTCCAGGAGATCGAGACCGCGGTCACCAACGCCAAGGAGGCCGGGATCGAGATCGTCCACGGCTTCTTCGTCGTCGGCATCCCCGACGAGACCGAAGAGGACATGCGCGAGACGTTCCGCTTCGCCTCGAAGCTGCGCATCGACAGCTTCGGCTTCAACCGCCTGTGCGTCTACCGCGGCACGCCGCTGTGGCAGGAGTACGTGCGGCGCGGCCTCGTGAACGACGTCGAGGACTGGTACAAGTACTTCAAGTGCTCGTCGATCGACCCGACGGTGCTGCCGGGCGAGGAGATCCACCGCATCCGCTCCGAGGAGATGCAGAAGCTCATCGTCTACAAGCTCACGCGTCACACCCGGCAGACCTTGCGGCTGCTGCGGCGCTTCACGCGCTACATGCCGCTGCGCGACGTGCTCTACCTGATCGTGAAGCCGTTCCTCGGCAACAAGAAGGGCTTCACGAAGGCCGAGGTGATCTCGCGCGCGGTCGAGCACGGCGACGTGAAGAGCGCCGCCGCCGACATGACGCTGATCTCCGACGCCGCCCTCGAGCACGCGATCACCGAGTCGCGCGCCGAGCGGGCCCGCATCCAGGCCCAGGCCGAAGCCGACTAGGCGTACTCCTCGACCGGCGGGCAGACGCAGATCAGGTTGCGGTCGCCGTAGGTGTTGTCGATGCGCGCGACCGTCGGCCAGAACTTGTGGGCCTTCACCCACGGCGCCGGGAACGCGGCTTCTTCGCGCGAGTAGGGCCGCGTCCACTCCGCCGCCGTCACGGCGTGGACCGTGTGCGGCGCGTTCTTCAGGGGGTTGTTGGCCTTGTCGATGCGGCCCTCCTCCACGGCGCGGATCTCGGCGCGGATCGCGATCATCGCGTCGCAGAAGCGGTCGAGCTCGGCGCGCGGCTCGCTCTCCGTCGGCTCGATCATCAGCGTGCCCGCCACCGGGAACGACATGGTCGGGGCGTGGAAGCCGTAGTCCATGAGGCGCTTCGCGATGTCGTCGACCTCGATGCCCGCGGCCTTGAAGGGCCGGCAGTCGAGGATGAACTCGTGGGCGCAGCGGCCGTTTGTGCCCGCGTACAGCACCTCGTAGTGCTCCTCGAGGCGCTTCTTCATGTAGTTCGCGTTGAGGATCGCGATCTGCGTCGCCTTCGTGAGACCGTCGCCGCCCATGAGGGCGATGTAGACCCACGGGATCACGAGGATGCTGGGCGATCCGTAGGGCGCCGCCGAGATGGTACCCAGGGACTGCGGGCCGCCGAGGCCCGTGACCGGGTGCCCCGGCAGGAACGGCGCGAGGTGCGCCGCGACGCCGATCGGTCCCATGCCGGGGCCGCCGCCGCCGTGGGGAATGCAGAACGTCTTGTGAAGGTTCAGGTGGCAGACGTCGGCGCCGATCGCCGCCGGGCTCGTGAGCCCGACCTGCGCGTTCATGTTCGCGCCGTCCATGTACACCTGGCCGCCGCGCTCGTGGACGATCGCGCAGATCTGGCGGATCTCCTCCTCGAACACGCCGTGGGTGGACGGGTACGTGACCATGAGCGCGCCGAGGTTCGCCTTGTGCTCGTCCGCCTTCTTGCCCAGGTCGCCGAGGTCGACGTTGCCGCGCTCGTCGCAGGCCACGACCACGACCTTGAAGCCCGCCAGAGCGGCGCTCGCCGGGTTGGTGCCATGGGCGGACACGGGGATCAGGCACACGGTGCGGTGGGCGTCGCCGCGGCTGCGGTGGTACGCGCGGATCGCGAGCAGGCCCGCGTACTCGCCCTGGGCGCCGGAGTTCGGCTGCAGCGAGATCGCCGGGAAGCCCGTGCACTCGGAGAGCCACGCCTCGAGGGTCTGGAAGAGCTCGGCGTAGCCCTGCGCCTGGTCGGCGGGCGCGAACGGATGGATCCAGCCGAACTCGGGCCACGTCACCGGCGCCATCTCCGAGCTGCCGTTGAGCTTCATCGTGCACGAGCCGAGGGGGATCATCGACGTCGCGAGCGTCAGGTCCTTCTCCTGCAGCCGCTGCATGTAGCGCACCATCTCGTGCTCGGTGTGGTGGCGCCCGAACACGTCGTGGGTCAGGAACGCGCTGGTGCGCCCGTGGGGCGCCGCGAAGCCGTAGTCGGCGTCGCGACCCAGGTCGTCGAGGCTGAAGTCCACGGCCTTCCCGCCCGCGAAGACCGCGAACAGGCGCTCGACGTGGCGGGCCAGCGTCGTCTCGTCGAGGGCGATGCCGATCGAGCCGTCGGCGTAGTCGCGAAGGTTGAGGCGCTTCTCGCGGGCCGCGGCCAGCACCCGGGCGGCGTCGGCCTTCGAGAGCCGGACCCGCAGCGTGTCGAAGTACGGGTCCGTCCCGACGTCGTGGCCGAGGCGCTCCAGGCCCCGCGCCAGCAGCACCGTGAGGGCGTGGATGCGTCGCGCGATGCGCTTCAGGCCTTCCGGGCCGTGGTACACGGCGTACATGCTCGCCATGACCGCGAGCAGCACCTGGGCGGTGCAGATGTTGCTCGTGGCCTTCTCGCGGCGGATGTGCTGCTCGCGGGTCTGCAGCGCCATGCGGTAGGCGCGGCGGCCCTCGGCGTCCTTCGAGACGCCGATGATGCGGCCGGGCATCTGGCGCTTGAAGTCGTCCTTGGTCGCGAGGAACGCGGCGTGCGGTCCGCCGAAGCCGACCGGCACGCCGAAGCGCTGCGAGGAGCCGACCGCGATGTCGGCGCCGAACTCCCCCGGCGCCCGCAGCAGCACGAGCGACAGCAGGTCCGCCGCGACCACGAGCAGGCCGCCGGCGGCGTGGGCCCTGGCCGCGAGGGGCGCGTAGTCGCGGACGCGCCCGTCCGTCGCGGGGTACTGCACGAGCACTCCGAACAGCTTCTGCGCCGCGAAGTCGACGGACGCGACGGGCCCCACGTGGACCTTGATGCCGAGCGGCTCGGCGCGGGTCTCGACCACGGCCCGCGTCTGCGGGTGCACGTCGTCGGCGACGAAGAAGCCGTCGTGGCCCGGCTTCGCCACGGCGTGGGCCATGTTCATGGCCTCCGCGGCGGCCGTGCCCTCGTCGAGCAGCGACGCGTTCGAGAGCGGCAGGCCCGTGAGGTCCGAGATCATGGTCTGGAAGTTGAGCAGGGCCTCGAGGCGGCCCTGGGCGATCTCGGCCTGGTAGGGCGTGTACGCCGTGTACCACGCTGGGTTCTCGAGGATGTTCCTCTGGATCACCGCCGGCGTGATGGTGCCGTGGTAGCCCATGCCCAGGAACGACCGGAAGATCTGGTTCTTCTGGGCGATCACGCGCAGGTCGTCGAGCAGCTCCTGCTCGCCGCGCGTCTCGGGGAGCGACAGGGCGGCGCGCCGGATGCCGGACGGAACCGTCTGCTCGATCAGCTGCTCCAGGCTCGCGACGCCCAACAGCCGCAGCATCGCCGCCCGCTCCTCGGAATCCGGGCCGAGGTGGCGTTCGGGGAAGGTGTCGCAGGGCGCGAGGAGCGCGCGGGTCTCGTTCGTCTCAGCCATGGTCCTCGCTTCGGGAATGGAGGGCTACTTGGATTCGCTCTCGACGAACGCCTTGTAGGCGGCCGCGTCCATGAGCGCTGCGACCGCCGCGGGCTCGGCGAGCTTCACGACGAGCATCCAGCCGGCGCCGTAGGGATCGGTATTGACGGCCTCGGGGCCCTTCACCAGGGCGGCGTTGGCCTCGACGACCTCCCCCGCCACGGGCGAGAGCAGCTCGGACACGGCCTTCACCGACTCGACCGTGCCGAAGTTCTCGCCGGCCTTCAAGGCGCGCCCCGCGTCTGGCAGCTCGAGGAACACGACGTCGCCGAGCTGCTTCTGGGCGTAGTCGGTGATCCCCACGGTGCCGCGATCGCCCGCGACGCGGACCCACTCGTGGTCCTTCGTGAAGCGCAGGTCCTCTGGATACATGCCGGGCTCCTACTTGACGCGCTTGTAGAACGGGGTCGGAACGACGCGGGCCGGAACGAGCCGGCCGCGGATCTCCACGTCGAACTCGGTGCCGACCGCGGACTGCGCCGTGGGCAGGTAGCCGAGGCCGATGTTCTTCTGCAGGAACGGGGCGAAGGTGCCCGAGGTGACGGCGCCGACGCCCTGGCCCTTGAGCAGGATCGGATAGCCGTGACGCGCGATGCCGCGGCCGACCATCTCGAAGCCCACCAGCTTGCGGGGCGGGCCGCTCTTCTTCTGGGGCTCGAGGACCGGGCGGCCGAGGAACTCGCCCTTGGCCTCGTCGAGCGACACGATCCAGCCGAGACCGGCCTCGACCAGCGTGGTGCTCTCGTCCATGTCGTTGCCGTAGAGGCACATGCGGGCCTCGAGCCGCAGCGTGTCGCGGGCCCCGAGGCCGGCCGGGACGAGGCCGAGCGGCTGCCCGACCTCGATCAGCTTGCGCCAGAGCGGCTCGGCGCGGTCGGCGCTCACGAGGATCTCGAAGCCGTCCTCGCCCGTATAGCCCGTGCGCGAGACCGTGGCCTCGCTGCCGTCCACGGTGCCGGTCGCGAAGTGGTAGTAGCGGATCGACGCCAGGTCGAGGCTGGTGAGGCCCTGGAGGATCTCCTGGGACTTCGGGCCCTGGAGCGCCAACAGCGCGAACTCGTCGCTGCGGTTGCGCAGCTCGCAGCCAGTCGGCTCCTGGTCCTGCAGCCAGCGGTAGTCCTTGTCGATGTTGCTGGCGTTCACGACGAGCAGGTAGCGATCCGCCGCCCGCCGCGAGACGATCACGTCGTCCACCGGGGCGCCCGTCGGCATCGGCAGGGCCGAGTATTGCGCCTGACCGTCCACGAGCTTCGCGACGTTGTTGGACGTGACCCGTTGCAGGAAGGCGAGGGCGCCCGGTCCCGACACCTCGAACTCGCCCATGTGGGACACGTCGAAGAGGCCGGCGGCGGTCCGGACGGCCATGTGCTCGGAGATCAATCCCGAGTACTCGACCGGCATCTCCCAGCCGCCGAAGGGGACCATCTTGGCGCCGCTCTCGCGGTGCACGGGGTAGAGCGGCGTCTTGCGAAGGACGGAGGCGGCGCTTTCCATTCGAAGGGCGCTCAAGCTATCACACGGCCCGACCCAGGGTCAATGACTGCAGCGCGTTGTCCGACAACGAGTTATGGGCTATCCTTGAGGCTGGTCCCTCCTCCGAAGGGTACGGGTGCGCGTGGCCGTCGAGACCTACATCACCACCTGCTGGAACTGCCTGGGCGACTTCGATGCGCTGAGCGCGGTCTGGTGCTCGGACGACCCCAAGAACCCCACGAAGCTCTGCCCGTTCTGCTTCCGCTGCTTCTGCGACGGCAGCGAGAAGTACAAGCAGGAGTTCTGGAAGAAGGCCCCGGCCAAGCTCGTCGAGGAGGTCCAGGTCCTGGCTCGCAGCAAGGACCGCCTGGGCGACGTGCTCATCCGCATGAAGAAGCTGCAGACCCCGCAGCTCCTCGAGGCGCTCGTCGAGCAGAAGAACACCGGCAAGAAGCTGGGCGAGATCCTCGTCGACCGGAAGCTGGTGCGGCCCGAGGACATCGCCGCCGCCCTCAAGAGCCAGGGCGTCAGCCCGCTGACCGACACGATGGGCGCCGAGTACGCGGCGAGCCCGGTGTGGGACCAGAGCGGCCCCGACGCGATCATCCAGTACATCCTGTCCCTCGCGGCCCGCAAGGGCGCGTCCGACGTCCACATCGAGCCCAAGGAAGACGCGATCTCGGTCAAGTACCGCATCGACGGCTTCTTCTTCCGCGTCGACCCGATCCCCAAGAGCTTCCAGGCCGCCTTCACGCAGAAGCTCTTCGAGGTCTTCCGGCTCGATCCCGAGCGCTCGACGCGCCCGCAGACGAGCCGCACGAGCGGGCGCCTCGCCGAGGGCGACTACGACCTCGTGACGCAGACGCTGCCGACGCCCCACGGCATCTCGGCCACGATCAAGCTGATCAACCGCTCGACGTTCATCAAGGACTTCGCGACGCTGGGCCTCGAGCTCGAGGACCGCGTGCGGCTCCTCGAGGAGCTGCGCAACCACTTCGGCCTCGTGCTGGTCACGGCGCCCGTCTACAACGGCGCCGGCACCACCGCGTACTCGATCATGAACTTCCTGGCCCAGGCCCAGCGCGACGTGGTCTCGCTCGAGTCGCCGATCCACTGGCCCCTCGAGGGCGTCCGCCAGGTCGAGGTGGAGCAGGGTCCCCAGGGCCTGAAGATGGAAGAGACGCTGCGCTCGGTGGTGGCGGTGCGCCCCGAGGTCGTGATGCTGTCGTCGATCCCCGACCGGGCGACGGCGCTGCTCGCGAGCCAGCTCGCCTCGAGCGTGCTGGTCGTCGCGGTCATCCCGGGCCAGAACGCCGGGGGCGCCGTGAGCGGCCTGATCGAGATGGGCGTGCCGCCGCAGATGCTGTCCGGGGCCGTCGCGGCAGTGACCTGCCAGCGCCTGGTGCGCCAGATCTGCCGCATCTGCCGCGAGCCGGGCGAGGCTCCGGCGCCCCAGACCCTGGCAAACCACGGGATCAGCGCCGAGGAGTCGGCGAAGCTCCAGTTCTTCCGGGGCCGCGGCTGCCCCACCTGCAACAAGGTCGGCTACCGCGGCCGGCGCGCGATCTTCGAGGTCATGAACGGCGCGCCCGAGATCCGCACCTCGATCCAGAGCGGCCTGTCCGCCGCCGAGATCGAGTCGATGGCGATCGGCGCCGGCATGACGACGCTGCGCGCGCGCTGCCTGCAGCTCGTGGCCGAGGGCGCCACGACCTTCGACGAGTTCGCGAAGCTCAGGCTCTGACGGCCGCCAGCATCCGCTCGATCACCTGCTCGGGCGTGAGCTCCGTCGTGTCGACGAGGAGGGCGCCCGGCGCCCTCGTCAGCGGCGAGTCGCTGCGGGTCATGTCCGCGTGGTCGCGCTCGCGGATCTCGTGCTCGATGGCCGCGAGGTCAGCGGCGGCGCCCGCCGCCTGGAGTTCCGCGCGGCGTCGCTCGGCCCGGTGCCGCACGTCGGCGTCCACGTAGAACTTCACGTCCGCGTCGGGGAACACGGCGGTGCCGATGTCGCGGCCGTCGAGCACGACGCCGCCGTCGCGCCCCAGCTCGCGCTGCCGCGCCACCATCTCGCGGCGCACGGCCGGGTGTACCGAGACGCGGGAGGCCAGGGCGCTGACGTCGCGGGTGCGGATCGACGCGGTGACGTCCTCGCCGTCGAGCAGGACCTGGCGGCCGCCCTCGCGCAGCTCGATGCGCGAGGCCTTCAGCAGCTCCGCCAGGACGGCAGCGTCACCGGCGTCGATCGACCGGCGCGAGGCCTTGAGCGCGAGGGCCCTGTACATGGCGCCGGTGTCGATGAAGACGTAGCCGAGTCGCGCCGCGAGGGCCCGGCCGGCCGTGGACTTGCCGGCCCCGGAAGGGCCGTCGATCGCGATGACGAGCGGCTTCACGCGCGCGGGACGTCGCGGAGGGCCTGGGCCATCGCCTCGAGGAGCCGGTCGTTCTCCGGCCCGGTGCCGACCGACACGCGCAGGCTCGTGGGCATGGCGTAGGCACGCAGCGGCCGCACGATCACGCCCTGCTCGAGCAGGCGACGGAACATCGAGGCGCCGTCGCGGCCGGTGTCGACGCACACGAAGTTGCCGAGGCTGGGCAGGACGTCGAGGCCCAGCTCGCGCAGGCCCGCGTCGAGGCGCGAGCGCTCGTGGCGGTTGAGCTCGACGCCGCGCCGGACGTGCTCGCGATCGCCGAGAGCGGCGAGCGCCGCGGCCTGGCCGAGGCTGCCGGTGTTGAACGGCTCGCGGATCGTGTCGAGGGCGTCGATGACCTGCGGCGACGCGACGCCGTAGCCGACCCGCAGCCCGGCGAGCCCGTAGGCCTTGGAGAACGTCCTGAGGACGATCAGCGGCGCGCCGTCGCGCACGTACGCGACGCCGTCGGGATATCCGGGCTCGCCCTCGGCGTACTCGTAGTAGGCCTCGTCGAGCACGACCAGCACGCCCTCCGGAACGCGATCCAGGAGCGACTCGACCTCCTCGGCGCGGTTCCAGTTGCCCGTGGGGTTGTTGGGGTTCGCGACGAACAGCAGCCGCGTGCGCGCGTCGCAGGCCGCGAGCATGGCCTCGAGGTCGTGGGCGCCGTCGCGCATGGCCACGAGCCGGGCGCCGCCGTTGCGGGCGTTCGCGCATTGCCGGAAGCGCGAGAAGGCCTTGTCGCCGATGACGGCGTTGTCGCCCGGCCCCAGGTAGGCGCGGGTCAGCATGTCGATCAGGTCCGTCGAGCCGTTCCCGATCACCACGTTCGCGGACTCCACCTCGAGCCGGCTCGCGAGGGCGCCCCGCAGCGTGAGCGCGGTGCCGTCGGGATAGCGGGAGAGGCCGGCGAGGGCGTTCTGCACGGCGGCGAGGGCTTTCGGCGAGGCGCCCAGCGGGTTCTCGTTCGAGGCCAGCTTGACGACGTCGGTGACGCCCAGCTCGCGCTCCACCTGCTCGATGGCCATCCCCGGCTCGTAGCGGTCGAGACCTTCGAGGTGGGCCGGCCGCTGGGGCACGGCCGCGCGCACAGGCTTCAACGGGCCTTCTTCCGCGGGACGGGCGTGCGTCCCGCCAGCACGTCCACCTCGCGCGGCGTCAGCTCGCGGAAGTGGCCGGGCTCCAGCCCCTTCGCCGTGAGCGGTCCGATGGCCACGCGCTTCAGCTTCGACACCGGGTGGCCGACCGCCTGGAGCAGGCGCTTCACCTCGTGGTTCTTGCCCTCGTGGAGCGTCACCTCGACCCAGGAGTTGTTGTCGGACTCGAGGACGCGGGCACGATCGACGGCCATGCGCGTGCCCTCGACCATCACGCCGGCCTTGAGCCTGCCGAGGGTGTGGGCGTCGGGGATGCCGCGCACCTTCGCCTCGTAGACCCGCGGCACCTCGAAGCTCGGGTGCGACACGCGCTGGGCGAAGTCGCCGTCGTTCGTCAGGAGGATCAGCCCCTCGGTGGTGACGTCCAGGCGGCCCACCGGGAACAGGCCGGCGACGGGCGGCACGAGCTGCATCACGGTGGGCCGGCCCTCGGGATCGTGGCGCGTGGTCACGACGCCCTTGGGCTTGTTGAGCAGGACGTAGACGGGCGCCTTCGGCGGCTTGATGCGGACCCCGTCCACGCGCAGGTCGTCGACGGTGATGTCAGCCTTCGTGCCGAGCTCCCGGACGATCTCTCCGTTCAAGGTCACGCGGCCATGGAGGATGACCTCCTCGGCCTTCCGGCGCGAGGCGACGCCGGCGCGCGACAATATCTTCTGGATCCGCTCGTGCATGAACAGCCGATGATAGTACACGGGAGGTTTCGGCCGTGAAGGTGGCCCTGGGATTCAAGGCGCATTCGGGCTGGGCTGCGCTCGTCGTTCTCGGCGACGCCGGCGGGAGGCTGACGCTCGTCGACCGGCGGCGCATCGAGCTCGTCGAGGAGCTCGCGGGCAAGGCGCCGTACCACGCCGCCGAAAAGCTGCCGGTCGCCGAGGCCTGCGCGCTGGTCGAGCGGCTGGTCGCCGCCGATCTCCGGCAAACCGAGGCCGCGGTGCGCGCCGCGATCGGGGAACAGAAGGCGCTCGGCAACGAGGTCCTGGCGGGCGCGGTCGTCACCGGCGCGCCGATGCCCGCCTGGACGACGGAGCAGATCCTCGCGGTCCACTTCCGGATGCACAAGGCCGAGGGTGTGCTGTTTCGCGACGCCCTGTGCCGCGCCATCGAGGGCTCCGGCGTGCCGCTCGTCGCGATCCCGGAGAAGGGATTGAAGCTGCCGGCCGCCCTGGACGCGCTCGGCAAGGCGGCGGGCCCGCCCTGGGGCCAGGACCAGAAGCACGCCGCCGCCGCCGCCCTCGCGGCGTTGCGCTAGAAGTGCTTCAGCCGGAAGCGCAGCCGGATCTTGCCCTGGTCGTCGTAGACCTCGAACCAGACGTTGCTCGAGAGCACCATGTCGGAGAGCGTCACGTTCGTCACACCCTGGGACTCGACGTCGCCGCCGTTGGGATCGAGGATGTCGTTGCTGACCGCGGCCCGGCGCCACTTCAAGGCCTTCGTGGTGTTCGCTTTCAGGTCGAAGCTCACGCTGCGGCTCGTGATCACCGCCACCGGGCAATCCTTGTTCGAGGCCACGCGGGTGACCTCGACGCACTCGTTGCCGCTCAGGGCATCGGGATACTCGACGCTCACCTCGCAGCTGCCGGCGGCGTTGACCGACGTGCCGCAGCCGACGGGCTCGGGCGTCGGGGTCGGTGTGGGCTCGGGCGTGGGCGTCGGTGACGGCTCCGGACTCGGGGACGGGCTGGGGCTCGGTGACGGCGACGCGTCCGGCGTCGGGGTCGGCGACGGCGTGGGAGTGGGGGTCGGCGAGGGCGAGGGGCTCGGGCTCGGAGAACCGGCGACCGTGACCTGCACCGTCTGGGTTGCGAGGGTCGTGCCGGCCTTGGCCGTGAGGGTATAGGAGCGGGTCTGGCTCGCAAGGACCTGCTTCGAGCCCTTGGCCTGAACCGTGGTGCCATCGATCTGGACGGACTCGGCGCCGGAGACGTTCCAGCTGAGGGTCACCGACTCGCCCGGGGACACCGCCGCCGGTGTCGCCACGAAGGAATCGATCGTCAGGCCTTCGGGGCCGGTGACCTTGTCCACCAACCCGCACCCGGCCAGCCCCAGCAGAACGAAAAGCCCCAGCAGTCGTCGCATCACCACCTCAACCACAATATCTAGTGATGGTAGAGGCTTGGAAAACGACCGTCAAGTATTACTTTAGGTCTGCGGATCCTCGGAAGCCGGGTCGTCCAGGAGGCTCCTCTGCCCCGTATCCTCCTCGGACAGGGGGATTTCGACCGGTCGAGGCGCCTCGATAGCGCGCTTCAGGCCAACGATGTCGACCTCCTCGCCCAGGACCTCGGCGAACTCCTCGATCTTGGGCAGCTCGGCCAGGTCCTTGAGGCCGAAGTGCAGGAGGAACTCCTTGGTCGTCCCGTAGAGCATGGGCCGGCCCACGACTTCCTTCCGGCCCGTGATGCGGATCAAGCGCTTCTCGAGGAGCGTCTTCACCACGCCCCCGGACTTGACGCCGCGCAGCTCGATCACCTCGGGCATCGTGACCGGCTGCTTGTACGCGATCACGGCCAGCGTCTCCAGGGCCTGGATCGACAGGCGCGTCGGGGTCTTGGGATCCAGCAGCTCGCGGATCCAGTCGTTGAACTCGGGGCGCGTCGTGATCTGCCAGCCGCCGGCGACCTCGACCAGCTGCAGGCCGCGGCCGTCGCGCAGGTAGTCGGCCTGGATCTCGCCGATCGCGGCCATCCAGTCGTCCTTCGGCACGCCCTGGATCACCTGGCCGATCTCGCGGGGCGTGATCGGCTGCGGCGACGCGAAGATCAGCGCCTCCACGACCGCGCGGATCTCGGCGGGCGGCAGGACCGGCGCCGCGGGCTCGGGCTCGCTCGGGTCGGGCCCGGCGCCGTCGGCCTGGGCCACGGTCACCGGCGTTTCGTCTGTCTCGTTCTCTTCCACTTCGTCCTTCGCTCTCTAGACGGTTGGGACCGGCGCGCCCTCTTCGGGGCCGACGGGACGGAACACCCGGATCGGCTGGAACACGCCGCGCTGGTAGACCTTCACGCGCTTCAGGCGAATCAGCTCCAGGATCGCCAGGAACGTCACGATCATGTCGGCCTTGGTGCGCTCGGTCTCGAACAGGCCGACGAACTCCACGGACTCCCCTTCCTTCACGAGGCCGAGGATCTCGTCCATGCGCATCTCGATCGACTTGCCCTCGGACTCGACCTCGTGGTCGAACAGGGTCTTGCGGCGGTCGAGGAGCTCCTTGAACGCGCTGATGAGGTCGAAGAGCCCGGCCTCGAGCATCTCGTCCCCGCCGTCGTCGAACTTAGGGATCACGGCGTCGGGGCGGGTCCAGGTGGCGGCGCGGATCTGGCCCTTCTGGTGGAGCAGCCCCGCGGCTTCCTTGTAGCGCTCGAACTCGAGCAGGCGCCGCACCAGCGCGTCGCGCGGATCTTCCTGGTCCTCCTCGCCGCCCTGGGCCTCGGTGGGATCGACCGGCACCAGCATCTTCGACTTGATGTGGATCAGCGTCGCGGCCATCACCATGAACTCGCCGGCCACGTCGAGGTTGAGCTGCTGCATCAGCCCCAGGTACTCCATGTACCGGCGCGTGATCGGCGCGATCGGCAGGTCGTGGATGTCGATCTGGTCGCGGCGGATCAGGTAGAGCAGCAGGTCCAGCGGGCCCTCGAACGTCGGCAGCTGGATCTGCGGCACGTCCTCGGGCAGCGACGACTCGACGCCCTCGGGCACCGCGACCTTCTCGGCTCCGGCGGGCGTGGGGACTTCGAGCGCCGCGTCCTGCGGCGTGGGATCTTCCGTGTCGGCGGTCATCGTTCTTCCGGTCAGTAACGGATCTTCATGGCGGCCCGGACCTCGTCCATCGTGGCCTGGGCCGTCGCGCGGGCCCGCTTCGAGCCCTCGATCAGGATCTCCCACACGTCCTTGGGCCGCGCCTCGAAATCGCGGCGCCGCGCCTGCATGGGAGCCAGCACCGCCAGCATGTGCTCGGCGAGCTTGTTCTTGCAATCGATGCAGCCGATCCCGGCGCTGCGGCAGCCGGCCGCCGCCCAGTCCTGCGTCGGCTTCGGGGAGAACGCCTTGTGCAGGTCGAACACCGGGCAGATGTCGGGGTTCCCGGGATCCGTGCGGCGCTGGCGGGCCGGGTCGGTCAGCATCGGCCGCAGCTTCTGGCGGATCGCGTCGGGCGTGTCCTTCATGTCGATCGCGTTGCCGTAGGACTTCGACATCTTGCGGCCGTCGGTGCCGGGAATCCGCTTCGACACCGTGTGCAGCGTCTTCGGCTCCGGGAACACCGGCCCGTAGAAGTTGTTGAAGCGCCGCACGATCTCGCGGGTCAGCTCGATGTGGGGCGCCTGGTCCTCGCCCACCGGCACGGCGTCGGCCTTGTAGATGATGATGTCCGCCGACTGCAGCAGCGGGTAGCCCAGGAACCCGTAGGTGCCGAGGTCCTTCTCGCTGATCTGCTGCTGCTGCTCCTTGTACGTGGGCACGCGCTCGAGCCACGGCAGCGGCGTGATCATCGACAGCAGCAGGTGCAGCTCGGCGTGCTCGGGGACCAGGCTCTGGATGAACAGCGCGGAGCGCTCGGGATCGAGCCCGGCCGCGAGCCAGTCGGTCGCGACCTCGAGGACGTTGTCCTTCACCTGGCCCGGGTTCGCGTAGTCGGTGGTGAGCGAGTGCCAGTCGACGATGCAGTAGTAGCACTCGTACTCGTCCTGCAGGCGCACCCAGTTCTCGAGGGCGCCCATGTAGTTGCCCAGGTGCAGCGCGCCGGTCGGGCGCATGCCGGAGAGGATGCGGGGACGGGTCATCTAGGTGGCCATCGCCAGAAGCACGCTCGTGAGGAGGTCGGTCAGGGGGCCCAGGACGAAGCTGAGGGCGCCCGTCGCGAACAGGATCAGGAGGATGTAGCCGCCGTAGGGCTGGATCACGCGGTCGTAGGCGTCGGCCATCGAGCGCGGCAGGCCGAAGGAGGCGACCTTGGAGCCGTCGAGGGGCGGCAGCGGCACCAGGTTGAAGAGCCCGAGCAGCACGTTGATCTGCACGCCCTTGACCAGCAGGATCAGCAGCGGGTCGGCATTGGTGCGGATCAGGCCGGCGCGGATGCACACGAACAGGACGGCCGTGAACAGCACGGCCAGGATCAGGTTCGAGATCGGGCCGGCTCCCGCCACGGTGACGTGGCCCCGGGCCAGCGACCGGTCGCGCCGGAAGTTCGCGGGGTTGTAGGGCGTCGGCTTGGCCCAGCCGAACAGCGGGCTTCCGCTGGTCAGGAACATCAGGAACGGCAGCAGGACCGTGCCGATCGGATCGATGTGGACCACGGGGTTCAGGCTGATCCGGCCCTCGCGCAGGGCGGTGTCGTCGCCCAGCCGCAGCGCGGCCCAGGCGTGAGCCGCCTCGTGGAACGAGAGGCTGAAGAGCAGGACGACGTACATCGTCAGGCCCATCGCGATCGACTGACCCGTCAGCTCGTGCAGACTGCCCCCAAAGAACCCGGGATCGTAGCATTTTTCATGGGAGCCACAGCGTGCGCGCGCTCCGCTCGCGGGGATCCAGGCCGGCCGCCTTCCCGAGCAGCTTCACGACCGCCGGCGGATCGGTCCGGAAGCGCCACTCGTCGTTACGGGCGTCCGGGAACGCGGCCGCCCAGGCCGTCCACCAGGGCGCGACGCGCTTCGAGAGCGGCTCGACGACCAGGACGCGGGCGCCGCGCCGGCGCGCGTCGAGGAGGCGGGCCCTGAAGCCGTCCCGGCCCGCGTCGTCGAGCTCGTTGAGGGTCCAGGCCACCAGGATGCCAGCGCCTCCGCCGGGCAGGACGTGGGTCATGAGGTCGCCGCGGACGAGGCGGCCGCTGACGCCGAGCGCGGACAGCGTGAAGCGGGCCTCGCCGGCGGCCCAACCGCTCGTCTCGACGCCCTCGTACCGGGCGCCCGCTTCCGCGGCCCACGCGGCTCCGGCCGAGGCGGTGCCGCAGCCGAGATCGCAGACCGAGCGCACGCGGGCCGCGTCCCCCAGCTCCCGGACCACCGCCCGCACCGTGAGGAAGTGCAGGATCCCGTAGTACAGCGCGAAAGCCGCGCGCTTGCCGTGACCGTCGAAGACCGAGCCGCCGGGAAGCCTGTCGCGGCGCTCGACGTACAGCGACGACAAGGCCTGCAGGCCGCGGCGGATCTCGGTGAAATTGAGCTCGCGGGTGTGGCGCGCTTCGAGGGCCGTCACCCAGGCGTCGAAGCGATCGGACGGCGGGCTCAGGGCCGGCCCTCGAAGTGGGCCTTGATGCGGGCGGCCGTCACCTTCCCCACCGCCGCGGCGATCTCGACCTCGCTGGCCGAGCGCACGCCGCGCAGCGAGCCGAAGCGCGTGAGCAGCTTCTTGCGCTTGGTCGGCCCCACGCCCGGGATCGAGTCGAGCTCCGAGTGCAGCGTCCGCTTGCTGCGGGTCTGGCGATGGAAGCCGATCGCGAAACGGTGCGCCTCGTCGCGCACGCGCTGGACGAGCTGCAGGACCGGCGACGAGTGGGGCAGGACGATGGGCTCCTCGCGGCCGCGCAGGTAGATGAGCTCCTCGCGCTTCGCGAGGCTCGCGACGGGCTGGTCGCCGAGGCCGAGCTCGTCGAGGGCCTCGCCGGCCGCGTGGAGCTGTCCCTTGCCGCCGTCGATCAGCACCAGCTCCGGCAGGTCCTGCCCTTCTTCGAGCAGGCGCTTGTAGCGGCGGCCGACGACCTCGCGCATCGAGGCGAAGTCGTCGGGAGCACCGGTCACGGTCCGCACCTTGAACTTGCGGTACTCCGACTTCTTCGGAAGGCCGTCGACGAAGCACACCATGGACGCCACGATGTCGGAGCCCTGGATGTTCGAGATGTCGAAGCACTCGATGCGCCGGGGCTCCTCGCCGAGGTCGAGCAGGTCCCGGAGCGCCCGCAGGATCTCCTCGGACTGCTGGCGCGGGTGCTTCCACTCCAGGTCGAAGGCGAGCCGGGCGTTCTTCTCGACGAGCTCGAGGAGCCGCACCTTCTCGCCGCGCTGCGGCACGCGCACCTTCACGTTCGTGCCGCGCCGCGCCGTGAGCCAGGCCTCGAGCAGCTCGCAATCGGGGATCGCCTCGGGGATCAGGATCTCGCGCGGAACGTAGCGGCCCTGGGCGTAGAACTGCTGCACCGCGGAGGCGACGACGTTCTCGGGCTCCGCGACGCCGTCGAGCAGGTAGGCCTCGCGCGAGACGACCTTGCCGTCGCGCACCGAGAACACCTGCAGGGCCGCCCGCGAGCCTTCGACGTGGGCGCCGAACAGGTCGCGCTCCTCGATGTCCGTGGTGGTGATCTTCTGGGGCGTGTCGAGGCGCTCGAGGGCCCGCACCTGGTCGCGCAGGCTCGCCGCCTCCTCGTAGCGCTCGCCGGCCGCGGCGTCGGCCATCTGGTGCTCGAGGTGGCCCAGCACCTCGTCGGTGTGCCCCTCGAGGAACAGGGCCGCCTGGCGCGAGGCCTCCTTGTAGCGGTCGAGGGAGCAGACCTCCACCACGCACGGGGCGATGCAGCGTCCGATCTGGTGCTGGAGGCAGGGCCGGGGCCGCCGGCCGTTCAGGGTCTCCTTGCACGAGCGAATGCCGAAGACGCGGTGGACGACGCGGCTCGTCTTGCGGCCCAGGCTCGCGGGGATATAGGGCCCGCCGTAGGCGTTGCCGTCTTCCGCCGGGCGCCGCACGACGTACATGCGCGGGTAGTCCTCGTTCAGCGTGAGCTTCAGGTACGGGTGGTTCTTGTCGTCGCGAAGCAACACGTTGTAGCGGGGCTTCTCGCGCTTGATCAGGTTGTTCTCCAGGGCGAGGGCCTCCATCTCGGAGTCCGTCACGACCAGGTCGAGGTCCGCGATCTCGCCGATCATCCTCGTCTTCAGGAGCTCGAAGGGCCGCGAGGCCTGGAAGTAGGAGCGCACGCGGTCGCGCAGCAGGCGCGCCTTGCCCACATAGAGCACGCGGCCGCCGGCGTCCCGAAACAGGTACACGCCTGGCCGCGCCGGCAGTGCTTCCAGTTTCTCGCGCAGCCCCATCCTCCGGATTATGCTTGACGCGCCTTCCATGGTCACCGACAGGCTGGGACGCGTCTTCGCACGGCCACTCGAGGCCCTGGTTCGCGGCTTCTCGCGCTTCAGCCCCGACGTCCTCACCATCACGGGCCTCGCCTTGAACGGCGTCGCCTGCGCGTTCTTCGCGATCGCGGGCGGCAAGGACTATCGCAGCCCGCAGCTGCTCCAGGTGGGCGGCCTCGTGGCGCTGCTCGCGAGCGTCTTCGACATGCTCGACGGCCGCGTCGCGCGGCTGCGCGGCCGCGACACGAAGTACGGCGCGTTCCTCGACTCCACGATGGACCGCTACTCCGACATGGTCCTCTACATGGGCCTGCTGATCCTGTACGCCCGCGTCGACAAGACGCCGCACATGGTGCTCGTGTGGGTGGCGGCGTTCAGCAGCTTCATGACGTCGTATGCGCGGGCGCGCGCCGAGAGCCTGATCCCCCGCTGCGACGTGGGCTTCCTCGAGCGGCCCGAGCGCATCGTGCTGATCATCCTCGGCGCCCTCACGAACCGCATGGTGGCCGTGCTGTGGGTGATCGCCGTGCTCTCGAACGTCACGGCCATCCAGCGCGTCGTCTACACCTACGTCGAGCTGAAGCGCGGCTGGACCCGGCGCGACCCGTGATCTTCAGCGCCAGGGCCGAGAGCGCGCGACGCCGGCTGCTGCGGCCCTGGCCGTTCTTCGGCTACCTCTGGCTCCGGCTGCCTCTCGCGGCGTTCGCGGGGCTGCGGCTCGAGCGCCTCGACGAGGACGCCTGCGAGGTGCGGCTGCCCGGCGGATGGCGCACGCAGAACCCGTTCCGCTCGACCTACTTCGCCGCGCAGGCCATGGCGGCGGAGATGTCCACCGGCGCCCCGGCGCTGGTCCTCGTCGAGGGTGCTCCTGCCTCGGTCGCGCTGCTCGTGCGCGAGGCCCGGGGCACGTTCGGCAAGAAGGCGACGGGCGACGTGAGGTTCCGCTGCGAGGACGTCCGGGCGATGGCCGCGGTCGTCGAGCGCGCCGCCGCGGGCGGCGAGGGAGAGACGTTCGCGGCCCGCAGCACCGGGCGCATGAAGGACGGCACGGTCGTGTCCGAGTTCGAGATCACCTGGACGTTCCGGCGCCGGCAGCCGCGGCCGTGAGCGTCTCGGGCTTCGTGGTCGCGGGCGGCCGCAGCGTCCGGATGGGCCGGGACAAGGCGCTGCTTCCCTGGAACGGCGCGACGCTCCTCGACCGCGCGATCGCGCGGCTCTCCGCGGTCTGCGACGACGTCACGATCCTCTGTGGGCCGGAACGCCGCTACGCCGATCGCGGCGTGCCGGTGGCCGTCGACGTGGTGGCCGACGCCGGTTCGCTGGGCGGAGTCCTGACCGGCCTCACGCTGCTGAATGGAGCGGCGGGGCTGTTCCTCGCGGTGGACGTGCCGCAGGTCGGCGTCGACCTTCTGAAGCACCTGGTCGAGCTGTCCGCCGAGGCCGACGTGGTGGTGCCCGTGTCGCCGAATGGGCCCGAACCGTTGTGCGCCATCTATTCGGCGGCGTGCCTCGCGCCGGTGACGCGCGCGTTCGAGCGCGAGGCGTTCAAGATGACGAGCTTCTGGCCCGAGGTTCGCGTGCGCGAGGTGACGGGTGCCGAGCTCGAGGCTTTCGGGGATCCGGTGCAGCTCTTCCGCAACGTCAACACGCCCGAGGACTACGCGGACAGCCGCGGCTAGTTCGGGAGAACCGCGTCCTCGAGCCGGCGGATCGCAGCGACCATCATCTGGTACTCGGTCTCGAGCCTATCGAACCGCGAATAGAGCGCGTCGAGGTGCCCCTGCATCTCGCGGCGGAATGCCCTGAGGTCGGCCTCGAGGTCCTTGAAGCGGCGCTCGACATGAGCGAACTGCGCGGCCACGCGTCCCTCTAAGGCACCAAGCCGGGCCTCCAGAGCCCCCACCCTGAGCTCCAGGGCATCGAACCGCGACTCGAGCCCATCGAACCGCACTTCGAGGCGATCGAAGCGCTGGTCGAGCCGCGATTCGAAAGCCGTCAACGCCGAGATGAAGTCGATGTCCGCCATCTGGACATCCCTCCCTCCACGATCGCTCGGGAGAGAGAAGACGCATGGTGACGGGAGTCTACGTCAGGCGGCGGGCGGCGGCGGTCCGAAAATCTTCAGGGAACGTTGACCGTGATTCCGACCTCGGTGTTCCCCTTGCGGCACCAGCCCTCGCGCTTCGAGCAGTAGAAGTACGTGACGGTGGCGGTCACGGTCTGGGCGCCCTTGGGCGCTCCCTTCGCGAGCGTCGCCGGGAACACCACGGGCAGCGTGATGTCGAGGTACTTCGCGGTCGCGGGGTCGTAGGGCGCGACGCGCTCGGCGGCCGGCGCCTGCTTGTCGACCAGGATCGTCTGGGCCGGGTCGAGCTTGATGCGGGCCGCGGGGGTCTCGTTGATGTGGATCTCGGGATCGGTCCCCGTGAACTGCACGGCGATCACGCCGTCCTTCACGCCCTTCGCGGGCGGCAGGTAGGAGGCCGTCAGGGTGAAGTGCTGGGGGGCCGCCGCCTGGGCGGCGCCCGCGGCGGCGACGAAGGCCAGGAGAGCGGTTCTCTTCATGTCCCGATCCTAGCAGACGCTAGACCTTCTCGGCGTGGAGCTCCAGGGCGGTGCGGAACGCCTCGTTCGCTTCTTCGTCCCGGCCGAGCTCGCGGAGCATCAGGCCGAGATGCAGGTGGACGTCGGGATCCGACGGGTCCTTCTGGGCGGCCTCACGATAGGCGTCGGCGGCTTCGGAGTAGCGGCCGGCCCGTTCGAAGGCGAGGCCGCGACTGAGATGGCCGGGGGAGGGATCCACCATCGCTTCAACAGGCTCCATGACGCAGCATGACTCCGCGCTCGCGCGCCGACCGGTGACAGGGATCACACGGAAGACGCCGCGCGACGCTCGGCTATACTTGGGCGTTTGTCAGGCATGATCCTCGCGCTCCAAGAGTGGCTCGCCGCACAGGTCCGGGCCGTCGCCCGCGACAGCTTCGGCGCCGAGCTCGGCCACGTCGCCGTCCAGTACCCCCCGAAGATCGAGCTGGGAGACATCGCCCTCACGGCGCCCTTCGATCTCGCGAAGACGCTGCGGCGCAAGCCGCGCGACATCGCGGAGGCCCTGGCCCCGGCCCTGGCGAAGCTCCCGGGCATCCGCAGGGCCGCGGTGGCGGGCGGCGGGTACGTGAACCTGTTCCTCGACCGCGGCCGCTTCGCCCGGGACCTGGCCGGCGCCCTCGCGGCGAAGAGCGCCGCGGCGGCCGTGCCGGGTTCGGTCGTGGTCGAGCACACGAGCATCAACCCCAACAAGGCGGCCCACATCGGCCACGTGCGCAACGCGACCCTGGGCGACACGTTCGTGCGGGTGCTGCGGGCCCGCGGCCGGACGGTCGGCGTCCAGAACTACATCGACGACACCGGCGTGCAGGTGGCGGACGTGGTCGTGGGCTTCCTCTACATGGAGGGCAAGTCCCAGGCCGAGGTCGAGGCCATCCCGGGCAAGTTCGACTACTACTGCTGGGAGCTGTACGCGCGGGTCGGCGACTTCTACGCCGCGAGCCCCGAGAACAAGGCCCGCCAGGCCGAGGTGCTCCACGCCATCGAGGAGGGCGGCAACGACGTCGCGCGCCTCGCCGAGCACGTCGCCGAGCGCATCGTCGTGTGCCACCTCGCGACCATGCGGCGCCTCGACATCCGCTACGAGCTGCTCGCTCACGAGCGCGACGTGCTGCGGCTGCACTTCTGGGACCGCGCCTTCGAGCTGCTGAAGCAGTCCGGCGCGCTGCGTCTCGAGACCGACGGCAAGAACGCGGGCTGCTGGGTGCTGACCATGGCCGGCGAGGCCGAAGGCGATGCCGACCGCATCGACGAGGACAAGATCATCGTCCGCTCGAACGGAACGGTGACCTACACCGGCAAGGACATCGCCTACCAGCTCTGGAAGCTGGGCCGCCTCGACCGCGACTTCAACTATCGGCGCCACAGCACCGACGACTCGGGTCACCTGGTGTGGACGACGACCAGCGGCCCGGGCGAGCCCGGGGCCCCCGCCTTCGGCCACGCGACCTCGGCGTTCAACGTGATCGACGTGGGCCAGTCCTACCCCCAGCGCGTCGTGAAGGCCGGCGTCGCGGCCCTGGGCTACGTGGCCGAGGCCGAGAACAGCCACCACCTCGGCTACGAGAAGGTGGTGCTCTCGCCGGCCACCGCCCGCGCCCTCGGCTACAGCGTGGGCGAGGACGACGCGATCGTGAAGGTCTCGGGCCGCAAGGGCCTGGGCGTCAAGGCCGACGACCTGATCGACGCGCTCATCGCCAAGGCGGAGTCCGAGATCGAGCTGCGCGACGCCGAGCGCGACGCGGTCGCCCGGCGCCGCGACGCCACCGCGATCGCCGTCGGCGCGCTTCGCTACTTCCTGCTCAAGTTCGGCCGCTCCAAGATCATCACCTTCGACATGGAGGAGGCCCTCGCCTTCGTCGGCGAGACCGGTCCCTACATCCAGAACGGCGTCGTGCGCGCCCGCAACATCTTCGCGAAGCTCGTGGCCGACGGGCAGGACCCCGCGCGGCTGCGCGAGCGCGCCCTCGGCCTGGACCTCGCGGCCCTCCTCGAGGGCGAGGAGGGCGACGAGGTGTGGACGCTGCTCCTGCTCATCGCCCGCAGCGAAGAGGCGATGGAGCTGTCGGTCCGCTCGGAGGAGGTGGCGCCGCTCGCGAAGCACGCCTTCGCCGTGGCCCAGGCCTTCCACTCGTACTACCAGAAGCCGCGCTACTCGATCCTCCACGCCGAGAGCGACGACCTGCGCGCGTTCCGGGCTTTCGTGGTCGACACCTTCATCCGCCAGATGGAAGCGCTCCTGGGCGTCCTCGGGATCCCGGTCCCGGACCGGATGTGAGCCGCCCGGCGATCGGCGTCACGATCGGGACGGACGACGACCAGCCGGGACTGCACCGCCTCCGCGCCGACTACATCCGCTCCGTCGAGAAGGCCCGGGGCCTGCCCGTGGTCCTGGCTCCCGGGGTTCCCGGAGACGCGATCGAGCACCTCGAGCGGCTCGACGGCCTGATGCTGACGGGGGGCTCCGACGTCGACCCCGCGCTCTACGGCGCCGCCCCGCATCCCGAACTGGGAAAGGTGTTTCGGGCCCGCGACGATTTCGAGCTCGCGCTCGTCCGCGAGGCCCTGCGCCGGGATCTGCCAGTCCTCGCTATCTGTCGGGGCCATCAGGTGTTAAACGTTGCGACCGGCGGAACACTGATCCAGGACATCCCGTCTGAGCTTCCGGGGGACGTCGACCACGATCCACGCCGGCCACGGCCGGATCGTGTCCACGAAGTCCGGATTCTCAAGGGAACGAGGCTCCGGCGTCTCCTGGGCAAGGAGACCGTCGGCGTGAACAGCTTCCATCATCAGGCGATCCGGGAACTGGGGCGTGGCCTCGTGGCCACGGCCTGGGCGCCGGATGGGGTGATCGAGGCGGTCGAGGCGCCCGACCGGCGCTTCGTCGTGGGCGTCCAGTGGCACCCCGAGTCGTTCTGGGACGATCCCACGGGCTTCCAGCCCCTGTTCCACGGCCTGGTCGTCGAGGCGACGCGTTGACCAGCCTGGTCCTGGCGGCGCTGCTCCTGGGCGGAGCCCCCGAAGTGAAGGGCGGGATCCGCTGGGAGCGCGACTTCGAGGTCGCCCTCAAGAAGGCGAAGAACTCCGGCAAGCCCGTCATGATCGACTTCTGGGCCGATTGGTGCGGCTGGTGCCACCGCCTCGACGAGACCACCTACCGCGATCCGAAGGTCGTCCAGCTCTCGAAGGGCTTCGTGCCGCTCAAGCTCAACGCGGAGGGCACGCGGGCCGAGGTGGCGATCGCGGTGCGCTACGGCGTGTCGTCGCTGCCGACGATCGCGTTCATCTCGCCCTCGGGGCGCATGGTGCTGCTCCTGCAGGGATTCCAGGGGCCGGCTCAGTTCCCCAAGGTCATGGAGCAGGCCAAGACGATGGCCTCGAAGCTGATCTCCTGGGAGACGACGCTCGCGAAGAACCCCAACGATCCCGAGGCGCTGCTGGGGCTCGGCATCCACGTCCTGGACGCGTCGCTCTACGACGAGGCGCGCGAGCTCCTGGCGCGCGCCCGCGAGGTCGACGGCGAGCGGCCCGTGACCGACCGCAAGCAGGCGCGGCTGCTCCTCGGCACGCTCGAGTACTACGCCGGCCGGCAGCCGCAGGCGGAGCAGGTCCTGAAGGAGGGCCTGGCGCTCCCGACGCCCACCGAGTACGACGCGAAGCTCCTCTACGTCCTCGGCAAGAACTACCTGAAGTGGGGCCGCAACCAGGAGGCGCGCCGCACGCTCCAGAGCGTCGTGACCGACTACGCCTCGAATCCCATCGCCCAGAAGGCCAAGGAAAGCCTCGTGGCGATGGACGCGCGCTAGGCCTCTCCCAGGAACTCCCGCAGCACGGCCAGGGTTTCCACCGGCTTTTCCTCCTGGGGCAGGTGGCCGCAGCGCTCGAGGACCACGGCGCGCGTCCGCGGGAGCGCCGCCGCGAAGCGCTCGGAATACCGCAGCGGGATCCAGCGATCGTTCCGGCCCCAGAGGACCAGCGTCGGCGCCGATACCCGGCGCGCCAGGGCCTCGAACTCCGCCGGTGTCACCGCGGCGGAGGCCATCATCGAGCGGGCCGAGGCGAGGGCGCCCGGCCGCCGCAGCGGAGCCAGGTACTCGGCGAGGCGCTCGGCGGTCAGGAGCTTCGGGTCGTGGAAGACCTGCTTCAACCCCATCCGGAGCACCGGCGCCGGCAGCGGGAAGCGGTCGAGCCACGCCGGCGTGGCCGCCGCCGCTCGCAGCAGCGCCGGCCAGTCGCGCGGCAGGAGGTTGAAGCCGGCTGGGTCGATCAGCGCGAGCCGCTCCAGCAGCGCCGGGTGCTCCGCCGAGAGCAGCACGGCCACGGCTCCGCCGAGGCTGTGGCCCACGAGCGCGAAGCGCTTCAGCCGCAACTTCTGCGCGAGGCCGGCCACGACCCGGGGATAGACGGCGGCGTCGAGGTCCCGCGGCTGGTCGGAGCCCCCGAAGCCCGGCAGGTCCAGGGCCACGACATCGCGATCGGCCGCGAGCCCCGGCAGCACGTCCCGCCACGTGAAGATCGACGACGCGATGCCGTGGAGCAGCACGAGGGGCTGGCCGGCGCCCTTGCGGACGTAGCGGATCCGCAGGCCTTCGATCGTCTCGAACCGCGGCTCGAGCCCCGCCTCGGCCATCCACGCGCCGGGAGCCACCTTCAGGCGGCGATGAGACGGCGGAGCTCGGGAAGGGCCTGGACCGCCGCTTCGCCGCCGGCCTCGAAGAAGCGCGGGATCTTGCGAGGCTGCATCCAGCCGGAGTCCCCCATGGAGGGGGCGATGATGAGGTCGGCACCGAGCAGCTCGCCGCGGGTGCGGCCGCGCAGCAGCGTGAGGCCGGCGCGCAGGGCCAGGGCCACGAAGCTGTCGGCCGCGGGCCAGCGCGTGCCGCTGTTCGCGTCCACGGCCACGACGATGCCCGCGTCGCCGGCCATCTCGCGGGCCAGGCTCACGGGCACGACCTCGGAGATGCCGCCGTCGTAGAGGCGCCGCCCGTCGATGACCATGGGTGGGAAGACGCCGGGGAAGCTGCAGGAGGCGCGCACGGCGTCGCGCAGGTCGCCCTTGTCGAACACCACCGGCTCGCCCGTGTCGACGTCCGTCGCGAGCACGCGCACCGGGACCTTGAGGCCCTCGAACGTCGGGGTCGGCAGGAACTCGTCCATCAGCATCCCGAGCTTGGTGCCCGAGAGCAGGCCGCCGCCCCAGCCGCGCACCCACATCCAGGGATGGAGGTGGGAGGCCTGGTCCACGAGCTGCACGAGGTCGGCGCCGCCGGCCCAGGCGCCGGCCACCAGGGCTCCCCCGCTCACGCCGGCCAGGCCGGCGATCGGGATGCCCTCGCGCTCGAGGACGCGCACGACGCCGGCGTGGGCCGCGGCATGGCCGCCGCCGCCCGACAGCGCGAGAACGAGTGGCTTCATGGAAAACCCATTGTAACGGGCACGGTGTAGGATCGCGCCACTCCGGAGGTCAACGCCTGGGCGCCGACACGCTGCAGTGGCTCACACCGACGCTCCTCGCGATGCTGCTCTGGGGGCTCGCCCAGGGCCTCGCGAAGCGCTCGGTGGGCGAAGTGGCGCCGGCCCGCTTCTGCCTGTTCTACGCCCTCGCGAACGCGGTCGTGAGCCTCGCGTTCTGGTCCAGCCAGGACGCGCCCGCGGTGCTCGCCGCCGAGGGCCGGCAGTTCGCGGTCTGGGGCCTGCTCGCCTACTTTCTCGACGGCAGCGCGTGGATCTTCTACTACCAGTCGATCGCCCGCGGCCCGATCTCGATCGTCGGGACGCTCTCGGCGGCCTATCCCGCACTCACCGTGATCTTCTCGCGCGTATTCCTGGGCGAGCTGTTGACGACCGCTCAGTACGCCGGGGTCGCGGCCGTGATCGCCGGCTGCGTGGCGCTCGCCTACATGCCGCCGGCGCCCGAAGGGGCCCGGCCGCAGCGGCGCTGGATGCTCTACGCCGGCGCCGCG
Source organism: uncultured Acidobacteriota bacterium (assembly GCA_902826455.1). Taxonomy (GTDB): domain Bacteria; phylum Acidobacteriota; class Vicinamibacteria; order Fen-336; family Fen-336; genus CADEEV01. Next base: position 163,281 of record CADEEV010000005.1, read on the forward strand.
ATCCTGATCTGGGGCGTCTCGGCGACGCTGATCCGCTACGCCTATCGCTTCCCGGGCGCCCACGAAGCCAACATGGCGCTGTTCCTCGGCGTCGGCGGCCTCGCCAGCCTCGGCATCTACGGCCTGCTCTTCGGCCGCGGCGGCACCCGCCACGAGTGGGGCCGCGCCGCCGTGCCGATGGCGACGATGGCGCTCGGGAGCCTGCTCGCGGCGATCGCGTACAAGTACGGGCCCGCCTCCGTCGTGACGCCGATCTCGGGCGCCTACCCGGTGGTGACGCTGGTCTTCGCCTGGATCGCGCTGCGCGAGCGGCCCAGCCGGCTGCAGTGGGCCGGCATCGCCTCGGTGCTCGTGGGCATGGTGCTGACCACGGCGGGGGCCGAGTAGAGTCGGCCATGCTCCTCTGGCTGGCGGCCGCGGCGCTCGCGGGCGACCTCGTCTCCCACGTCGACCCGACCCTCGGCGCCAAGGACGGCCGCAGCAACTGCGTGATCGGCCCGCAGCGTCCCTGGGGCTCGATCAACCCCAGCCCCGACACCCGCGACGGCGGCGACTCCGGCTACAAGGCGGGCCAGCCGGTGCGCGGCTTCAGCCAGCTCCACGTCAGCGGCACCGGCTGGGGCAAGTACGGCCAGATCCTGGTCTCGCCGCAGATCGGCCTCGCGACCGGCGAGACCGACCACGACTCCCCCATCGCCGACGAGGTGGCCCGCGCCGACGCGTACGCCGTGACCCTGACGCGCTACGGGATCCGCACCGAGGTCACGCCCACGGCGCATGCCGCGCTGTACCGCTTCGACTTCCCGGCGTCGTCTGACGCGAGCGTGCTGATCGACGTCACTCACGCGATTCCCCGGGACCTCTACCCCGAGATGGGCGGCGCCGTCTCGGACGGCCGCGTCTTCGTGACCGGCAGCGATCGCATCTCGGGCTGGGGCCAGTACCGCGGGGGCTTCGCCGACGGCATCTACAACGTCTACTTCGCCGCGACGTTCAGCCGGCCGGCGACGGCCTTCGGCACCTGGCGCAACGACGTGGCGACCGCCGGCTCCCGGGTCCGCGCGGTGATCCGCCAGGACGACCGCGTGGGCGCGTTCCTGCGCTTCGCCACGGCACCCGGGGAGCCGGTCTTCATGAGGATCGGTGTCTCGATGAAGAGCCTCGAGCAGGCCGAGCGCTACGCGGCGAGCGAGGTGCCGGACTGGAACATGGAGGGCCTCAGGGCCCAGGCGACGGCCGCGTGGAACCGCGAGCTGGGCCGCATCGCGATCGAGGGGAGCGACGCCGACAAGCGGCTCTTCTACACGGCGCTCTACCACGCGATGCTGATGCCCCGCGACCGCAGCGGAGACAACCCGAACTGGACCTCGGCCGAGCCGTACTGGGACGACCAGTACGCCGTCTGGGACACCTGGCGCACGCTGTTCCCCCTGCTCGCCCTCATCAAGCCCGACGTCGTGCGCGACAACGTCCGCAGCTTCGTCGATCGCCTCGAGCACAACGGCGTCGTGCGCGACGGCTTCGCCGCGGGCCACGAGATGGACGATCAGCAGGGCGGCGACGACGTCGACAACGTGATCGCGGACGCCTACGCCAAGGGCGTCCCAGGGATCGACTGGGAACGGGCGTACGCGGTGATGCGCCACGACGCCGAGCACGAGCGGATGGCGACGCCGCGGGAGTACCACGACCCCGACACGACGCGGCCGAACCCGTACCCGCGCGACGTCTACCGGGCGACCGGCTGGCTGCCGGCCGGGATCATGTCGTGCTCGCTGACCCTCGAGTTCGCCTACAACGACTTCTGCGCCGCGTCCGTCGCGCGCGGCCTCGGCCACCACGAAGACGCCGAGCGCTACCTCGCGCGCTCCCGGAAATGGGAGGCGCTGTGGAACGAGACGGCGCAGAGCGACGGCTTCCGCGGCTTCGTGGCGCCGCGGCGCGCCGACGGCTCCTGGATCGAGCCCTTCGACCCCAAGGAGCGCTACCGGTCGTGGAAGGAATACTTCTACGAAGGCAGCTCCTGGACCTACTCGTACTTCGTGCCCCACGACGTGGCGCGCCTCGTCGCGCTCTCGGGCGGGCCCGAGGCGTTCGCGCGGCGGCTCGAGCACGCCCTCGGGGCCGGCCTCATCGAGTTCGCCAACGAGCCCGGCTTCCTCGCGCTGCACACGTTCAACTACGCGGGACGGCCGGATCTCACAGCGGACTGGATCGCGAAGGCGCGGGCCCTCTTCACGGACGGCTATCCCGGCAACGACGACAGCGGCGCCATGAGCTCGTGGTACGTGTTCGCGAGCCTGGGGTTCTTCCCGAACGCGGGCCAGGACGTGTACCTCGTCGGGCTGACGGCCCTCACCGCCGCCGAGTACTTCCGCGACGAAGAGGGCAAG
>CADEEV010000006.1:0-23791 GCA_902826455.1 uncultured Acidobacteriota bacterium
CGGCACGACCACTTCCCGCCGTCCATAGCGGCGGGCATCGAGCGAGAACGCTCCGGGACCGAGGAGGGCGAGGGCCAGGGAGACGCCCCAGGCGTACGCCAGCACGAGGCCGCCGCCTCCGCCCAGTCCGAGGACGCCCGCGATCAGGCCTCCGAGCACCGCGGCCAACGGCGTCAGCATGCCACCGATCAGCAGCGCGCCGCAGGCGATCGCGAGAATTCCCAGGGCGTCGGCTCGCGCGCTGCCCTGGACGGCGAGGATCCCGCCCAGCACGCCGCGCAGGATCAGCAGCCCCAGCCCTGGTCCGCCTGCCGGGAACGTCGAGAACAGGCGTTGCAGGTCGACACTCCCTCCACCTGCAGGCTACAGGGCCGCGGCGGGCGCCGAATCCCTCCCGGTCCGTATCCCCGCATACCTCTTTCGGGTCATGACGCTCGAGGCTCGACGTAGGCGCGGCTCGCGGGCAGCGTGACCTCCACCTCGGTTCCCGCCCCGGGCTTGCTCCAGAGGCGCAGGCTCGCGCCGATCCGCTCGGCCCGCTCCCGCATCCCCGTCAGGCCCCAGTGACCCTCGCGGCCGCCGCGCAGGCGCTCCTCGTCGAAGCCGCGGCCTTCGTCGCGGACCAGGAGCCGCAGCGTCTCCGCTCCGTATTCGACCTCGACCCGCGCCGCGCGCGCATGGCGGAAGGCGTTCGAGAGAGCCTCGCGCCCGATGCGATACAACTCGTCGCGCACCAGGGGCTCGAGGGGCCGAGAGCCGCCGTGGACCATCACGCGCACCTCCGTGTCCTCCGCTGCGGCCAGCTCGCCGCGCGCCCGCGCCAGGGCCGTCTCGAGGCTCTCGGCGGCGGAGTCGGGCGTGCGCAGCCCGCGCACCGCATTGCGGCCCTCGTCGACGACGCGCGTGATCAGGGCGCCGATGCGCTCGAGCTCCGCGCGCTCGGGAGAGCCCGCGGGCCGGCTCTGCACCGCGACCTCGAGATGCATCGCGACGCTCAGGAAGCCCTGGAGCAGCGTGTCGTGGAGCTCCTGGGCGATCCGCGTGCGCTCGGCCAGGCGCTCCTCGAAGCGCACGTGGAGCTCCTGGGAGATCTGGAACAGCCGGTAGCGATAGAGGCCCGTGGCCAGGGCGAGGGCGGCGAGAGCGAGCCCCGCACGGAAGGTCGTGGTCTTCCAGAAGACGGGCGTGCCGGCTTCGAGGGCGATCGCGACGACGCCGGCGCCGAGGCCCGGCAACGTCGGCGTACTGGCAGGGGGCCGATAGCCCGGCTCCACGAGCAAGGCGGCGTAGTGCGTGCCGAGGTGGGTAGGGCTCGCGAAGGAGCCGTCGGGAGCGAGGGACGTGAACGGCTGTTCGACGTAGGGCTGGACCCACCACGGTCCGCTCCTGGCGTAGAGCACGATCTCCTGGCCCGGGCGCGCGCCCTCGGCACGGCCCTCGATCGCCTCCATGGCCGGGCCGCCGCCCTCGTCGGCGCCGGGAACGCGCGTGAGGCGGACGCTCGGCCCGGGCGTCTTGCCGCTTCCGCACGAGAGCGCGAGCAGGCACAGGATCGCGAGCCAGGCCCGGCGCGCCGTCACAGCAGCAGCGTCTCGACCCGATGGGCGTGGACGAGACCCTCGCGCTTCGACCAGGCGAACAACGTGAAGTGGCCGTCCTGGGAGGCGACCATCGCCACCGAGTCGCGCTGGTCCTGGGCGAACTGCGCCGCCGAGATGTGGCGCGTCCCGCCCAGCTGCACCGGGGCCACGATGCTGGCGGTGCCGCCCTCGATCGGCTCGGTGAACAGCACCTTCTCGACCTGGGGCCGGCCGTCGGGCCGCGCGATCTTCACGCCGAAGGCGATGATCTCGTAGTTGTCGTTGATCAGCGTCGCCCCGTCGACGGCCGTGAGCCCCGCCACCGCGGCCACGACGCGGCCGATCGCGCCGTGCCACTGCCCGTCCTGGGCGCGCTCGCGGGCGAGGTCGGCGAGCTCGGTGAAGGCGGGCGCCACGCCGTACGTGATAGGGCTGACGATCGAGTCGCGCCAGCCGTCGGTCTCCGCCGGGACCACGAGCAGCGTGCCGCCGCGCTTGTGGGCGCGCATGGAGACCGCGAGGCGCAGCAGCACCTCGTCGGGCTCCTCGCGGGTCCCGCAGAACTCGGGGGTGATGAGCGAGCGCAGCAGCGGCGGGAAGTCGGAGACGTCGGCCGAGCGCGGGCTCAGGATCTTGACCTCCTCGCCCTCGAACACGGCGACGTTGCGGAACTTCGGCGAGGCCTCGTGGACGCGATGCTTGACCACCAGCAGGCCGGGACCGAGCACCTCGACCACGAACGCGAAGCTCGGGATCGCGCGCGTCGTGCCCCACACGAACAGGTCTGCGCCCTGGCGGTAGACCCCGAGGTGGATGCCGGGGCGCTCGACGGCCGGCGCGAGCCGCGCCAGGGCCCGGGGCCCGAGGGGCAGCGGTCGCGCGAGGCGCAACGGACGCTCGGCGCTCTCGGGGGGCAGGAACGTGAGCGAGATCTCGGGGTCGTGGCCCTCCTCGCGCTGCAGGCTCGCCCAGAACGCCGCGTCGATGAGCGCCTCGATGGCGGCGGCATCGGGCAAGAGCGCCTCGGGCGCGCGGCCCCCGGCATGACGGGCGAAGTGCGCCTCGATCTTGCCGGCGAAGAGCTGCGCCGCGGGATACAGCGGGCCGGTCATGGGCGAGTCACCGGCCGGGCGACGAACGGCGGAGCCGCCAGCCGCTCCCCCGCGTACGCCGCGACCGTGCCGAAGCGCCGCCCGGTCTCCCAGTCCTCGCGGGCGGCCAGGATCTCGTCGCTCGAGCGGGCCACGAAGTTCCACCACATGAGGACCGTCTCGCCGAACGGCGCCCCGCCGATCAGCAGCAGCCGCGCCGGCTCGTCCGGGGCTTCCAGGACGATCTCGCGGCGGCCCGTGCCGAGGTAGTAGAGCGTCTCGATCGCGAGGTCCTGCCCCTCCGCCCGGGCCCGACCGCCGAGCGGCACGAGGGCGTGCTCCCACTCCGGATCGAGAGGCAGCTGGAGGCGGCGTCCGGCGCCGATCGCGACGTCGGCGCCGACCATCGGCGAGAACGCGCGGCCGGGAGAGCGCCGGTCCGACAGGGATCCCATCACGATCGTGACCGAGCCTCCGTCGAGAGCGAGCACGGGCAGATCGCGGTGCTGCTCGAAGGACGGCGGCGTGCCACGGTGGGCCTCGGGAAGCGCGACCCAGAGCTGGAGGCCGCGCAGCCGGCCGCTGTTCGCGCTCGGCGTCTCTTCGGAATGGGCGATGCCGAGACCCGCCGTCATCAGGTTCAGCACGCCGGGACCGCCGGCGCCGCGGAAGCCCAGGCTGTCGTTGTGCACGACCTCGCCCTCGAGCAGCCACGACACCGTCTGCAGCCCGATGTGCGGGTGAGGCGCCACGTCCATGGGCTTCCCCGAGATGAAGCCGAGCGGACCGTAGGAGTCGAGGAAGCACCACGGGCCGACCAGGCGGCGCCCCGCGCGCGGCAGCAGACGCCGGATCGGCAGGCCCAGCAGGTCCGAGAGGCGGCCCGGCAGCGCCTCGAGCGCCGGCCGCGAGGACGGGGCGCTGACCCCGGGCTCGGCCGCCGGCGAGGGCGACAAGTCGCTCACACCAGCCTCGTCGCGATCACGACCGGCGTGCTCAGGGTACGGTGCACGGGGCACTTGTCCGCGATCTCGAGCAGTCGCATCCTCTGGTCCGCGCTGAGGGCGCCCACGAACTCGAGCTCGCGCTCGATGTGGTCGAGCAGGCCCACCTTCGCCTCGCAGTTCTCGCAATCCTCGGCGTGGACCTTCTTGTGGCGCAGCCGGACGGTGACGGATTCGAGCGGCCACTGCTTGCGGCGCGCATACATGGCCACGGTCATCGAGGTGCAGGTGCCGAGGGCGGCGAGGAGCAGGTCGTAGGGATTGGGGCCGGTGTCGGTGCCGCCCGACGCCACGGGCTCGTCGCCCGTCAGGCGATGCCGGCCGACCGTGACCTCCTGGGCGAAGCCGGCGGCGGCGCCCGTCACCGTGACGGTCCGGATCTCGGGGGCTTCCATGGCCCGATCGGCTAGCGCTTCCCCTTCTCGTACTCGTCGAGGAGCAGCGCGATCTGCGTCGCCACCGTGGGCGCGACGCCACGGAACAGGATCGCGGTGGCGTGGGCGCCGGCGTCGGCCGGGGCGACACGGATGACGCGGCCCGGGATCTCGAGCAGGCCTCCCGTCCAATGGAACTCCACCTTCAGGATGACTTCGCTGTCGAGGACGAGGGCCCGCGGCGCGTCCACCAGCGCCGCGTCGCGACACACGTCGCGCAGCTTCACGTCCAGGGTCTCGGCTGCCACCATCAAACGCGCCGGGACGTCGACCCGGTAGCGCGGGCTGCCACGCCGCTCTTCGCTCATCGCTCCGTCGCTCCTTGGAGAACGCCGACGCGAATGATAGCCGGGCTTTCGCTCCGCGGATACAATCCGCGGCCATGAACGTGGGCCTCCTGCTCGCCGGCGCGCTGCTCGCGGCGGCGGCCGCGTCCGCGCCGCCCGCCGACCTGGTGCTGACCCGCGGCCGCTTCTACACGGTCGACGCGGCCCGGCCCTGGGCCGAGGCCGTGGCGATCCGCGCCGGACGCTTCGTCTACGTGGGCGACGCCGCCGGAGCGGAAGCCTTCGTGGGGCCGCGGACCGAGCGCCGCGAGCTCGGAGACCGCGTGGTGCTCCCGGGACTCGTCGACAGCCACACGCACCCGGGCCTCGTGACCAGCTCCGGCGACTACTTCCTGCTCCCCGAGACGCTCGATCCCCGTGAGCTGCTCGCGGCGGTGGCCGAGAACGCCCAGGCGCATCCCGACCGGCCGATCCTGGTCGGCGGCTACTGGCCGATCGCCGCGTTCCCGACGTCGGGACCACGCAAGGAGGATCTCGACCGCGTCGTCCCCGATCGGCCGGTCGTGCTGTTCGACGACTCGGGCCACAGCCAGTGGCTGAACTCGCGGGCGCTGGCCCTGATGGGCGTCGACCGGAGGACGCCCGATCCCGTGCCGGGCCTCTCGTCCTTCGCCCGCGACGCGAAGGGCGAGCCCACGGGCTGGGCGCGCGAGATGGCGGCGATCCCCTACCTGCGGAAGATGGGCCTGCGCTCGAAGGTCAATCCCGGCGACCTCGAGGGGTTCCTGCAGTACCTGGTGTCGAGAGGCGTCACGACGCTGTTCGACGGCGGCAACGACGTGCGCGACGACGAGGTGTACGCCGCCGTGGCCCGGCTCGAGAAGGAGGGTCGCCTTCCCCTGCGTTACGAAGGCAGCGTCCACGTCACCCTGCCGGATCAGCTCGACGGCGCCGTCGCCCGTCTCCTGCGCCTGCGCCGCCGGTACGGCGGCGAGCGCCTGCGCTTCAACACCGTCAAGATCCACTTCGACGGCGTGAGCGAGATCGGCACCAGCGCGGTGCTCGAGCCGTTCGTCAGCGATCCGAAGAGCCGCGGCAACACGATCGTGAGCGGCAAGCGCCTCGAGAGCTTCGTCGTGCTGCTCTCGGGCAAGGGCCTCGACCTGCACCTCCACACCGTGGGAGACCGCGCGGTCCGCATCGCCCTCGACGCCGTCGCGGGAGCCCAGGCCCGCGTGAAGGGCCCGCTGCGCACGCGCGTCACGCTGTGCCACGACGAGCTCGTGAGCCCCGAGGACGTCGCGCGCTTCGCGAAGCTGGGAGTCGTCGCGAACTTCACGCCGCACTGGAACGGCGGCTACTTCGGCGGCGCCGACCGCACCCTGGGCCTGCCACGCTACGACCGCATGTACGCGATCCGGCCCCTGCTCGACGCCGGCGCGGTGGTGTCGTTCTCGAGCGACATCACGGACCACGTCGAGTGGAAGACGGATCGCGCGGATCCCTTCTTCGGCATGCAGGTGGGCCACAACCGCCAGGAGCCCGAGACCGGCGAGGCCGCGCCCGTGCGGCCGCCCGCCGACGAGCGCCTGCGTCTCGAGGACCTCGTGAAGGGCTACACGAGGAGCGGCGCCTTCCAGCTCCGGATGGACGACCGGCTGGGCTCGATCGAGGCCGGCAAGCTCGCCGACCTCGTGGTCCTCGACCGCGACCTGTTCGCGATCGGCCGCTACGAGATCCACGACGTGACGCCGCTGGCCGTGCTCATGGAAGGCCGCGTCGTATCGGGCGCGCTGCCGTAGTCGCGCCCGCCGACTCCGCCTACAATCCGGGCCCATGAAGACCCTCGCGCTCGCCGCCTGTCTCCTCGGCCTCGCCGCACCCGCTTTCGCCGCGGCGCCCGACGAAGCCGCCCTCGCCCGGGAGATCTACGCCGAGCTCGTGGAGATCGACACCAGCGACTCGGTCGGCGACAACACGGCGGCGGCCCGGGCCATGGCGAAGCGGCTGCGCGACGCGGGCTTCCCCGAGGCGGATCTGCAGCTCCTGGTGCCCCACGAGCGGAAGGGCAACCTGGTGGCGCGCTATCGGGGCACCGGCAAGCGCAAGCCGCTGCTGCTCCTCGCCCACCTCGACGTGGTCGAGGCGCGGCGCGAGGACTGGTCGATCGATCCCTTCGAGTTCCTCGAGAAGGACGGCTACTACTACGGCCGCGGCACGGCCGACGACAAGGCCATGGCGTCGATCTTCGTGGCCAACCTGATCCGGCTGAAGCGCGAGGGCTACCTGCCCGACCGCGACCTGATCCTCGCCCTCACCTCCGACGAAGAGGGCGGCGACTGGAACGGCGTCGACTTCCTGGTGAAGCAGCACCGCGACCTGATCGACGCCGCCTACGGGCTGAACGAGGGCGGCCGTGGCCAGATCAAGGACGGCCGCAAGCTCGCGAACACCGTCGGCACGAGCGAGAAGGTGTACCTGAGCTTCACCCTCGAGGCGAAGAACCCCGGCGGCCACAGCTCCGTGCCGCGCAAGGACAACGCGATCTACGAGCTCGCCGCGGCCCTGGGGCGGCTCTCCGCCTACCAGTTCCCCGCGCGCCTCACCGACACGACCCGCCTCTACTTCGAGCGGCTGGCCGCGTCACAACCCGCGGAGCTCGCCGCGAGCCTGCGCGGCGCCGCGAAGACGCCGCCCGACCCGGCCGCGCTCGCGAAGCTCTCCGAGATCCCGATCTACGCCTCGACCCTGCGCACCACCTGCGTCGCGACGCGCCTCGAGGGCGGCCACGCCGACAACGCGCTGCCGCAGACGGCGCGGGCGAACGTGAACTGCCGCATGCACCCGAGCGATCCGCCCGACTGGGTGCGGGAGCGGCTGGTCGAAGCCGTGGCGGACCCGCGGGTGACGGTCACGCCGAAGGGCAGCGCCCACCCGAGCCCCGAGTCCCCGATCCACCCCGAGCTGTTCCCGGCCGTAGAGACGCTGACCGAAGCGATGTGGCCGGGCGTGCCGGTGCTGCCGACGATGGGCACGGGCGCCACCGACAGCCTCTACCTGCGGGGCGCCGGGATCCCCATGTACGGCGTGTCGGGGATCTTCGGCGACGTGGACGACGGCCGGGCCCACGGCCGCGACGAGCGGGTGCTGGTGCAGTCGTACCACGAGGGCCGCGAGTTCCTGTACCGGCTGGTCAAGGCCCTGTCGAACTGAAGATTCCTGTTCGGTCGGGCCTCGAGCGTCGTTCTCTTCCGTAGCGATGGGAGATCCCGACGTCGAGGTGGCCCTGACCGAGATGGTCGAGCAGGTGGCCGAGGGGGCGAAGCCCCTGCGGCTGCGCGGTCACGCGGCGGGCCAGCTGCGCGAGCGCTACCGGGCGGACTTCGAGCGCGAGCTCAAGGCCGACCCCAACGCCTACAAGCAGGACCGCGCGAAGCTCTGGATCCTCGCCCAGGTCGTGGGCCTGATCGGGACGTTCCTGACGCGCGTCGACGCCGTCGTCCATGGGCTGCCGGCCCCGCAGGAGGTGGACGACCGCTGCGCCACCCTCGCGGGCTTCCTGGCGAACCGCGCGTTCTGGCCGCCGCCGGGCGGCCAGGAGCTCCTGTGCCGCTGGTGCCGCTCGTACCCGGCCGTGGGCGGTGCCTACGGCGAGCTGCTCGTGAGCAGCGTGCGTCCCGTGCTCCGCTTCGTCCTGCCGCCGATCACCACCGGCCCGCTTTCGCGATAGGCTTGCGGCCACGAGGTGATCCATGGCTTCCCGCCGAGAGTTCCTGACCACCGTCGCGGCCGGCGTCGGCGCCGCCGCATTGCGCCCCTCGTGGGCCTGGGCCGCCGAGCGCGGCGCGATCAAGACCGCCCTCAACGGTCCTGTGGGCCTGCAGTTGTGGAGCCTGCGCGAGTACCTGCCGAAGGACCTGCCGGGAACCCTGGCCAAGGTGCGCGCCATGGGCTTCCGCGAGGTCGAGGCCGCGGGCCTCTGGGGCCATAGCCTCGCCGACTTCAAGACGGCGCTCGCGAAGGCGGAGCTGCGCTGCCAGTCGGCCCACGTCGGCCTCGAGAACCTGAGCGGCGACCTGGCGGGAACCATCGCCCAGGCGAAGGAGATCGGCGCCAAGCACCTGGTGTGCCCGTGGATTCCCCACGAGAAGGGCTTCACCCGCGAGGACGCGCTCCAGACCGGCGCCGCTTTCAACAAGTACGGCAAGGCCGCCAAGGACGCGGGCCTGACCTTCGGATACCACCCCCACGGCTACGAGTTCGTGCCGTCGCCCGAGGGTCAGCTCTTCGACACCCTGCTCGGAGCGACCGACCCGGCGCTCGTCGAGTTCCAGGTCGACTGCTTCCACGCGTACCACGCCGGCGCCGATCCCGTGAAGCTGATCGAGAAGCTCAAGGGGCGCGTGCGCTCCCTCCACCTCAAGGACCAGAAGAAGGGCTATCCCGTCGAGCCCGGCAAGGACGGCGCGACGCCCGACGCCGACGTGCCGGTCGGCACGGGCCAGATCGACTTCCCCGCCGTGTTGCGCGCGGCCGTCAAGGCGGGCGTCTCGCTCTACTACATCGAGGACGAGAGCACGGATCCGCTCGGCCACATCCCCCAGAGCGTCGCCTTCCTCGAGGGCTTCAAGCTCTAGTTCGCGGGGTACAGCTTCACGAACCAGTCCGGCGGATCGGGCTCCTTGCCGAGGGTGTCGATGCCCCTGGCGAGGGCCCAGCGCTGGAGCCACGACTTGCCCCAGGGGCCCGCATAGCGGTCCTCGTGGCCGTAGGCCGGATCCTTCAGCACCGCGTCGACCGTCGCAAAGGCGTAGCCGCGCTTCGCCATGAGCGCCAGGACCTCGGGCAGGCGCTCCGCGTTCAGCACGTTCTGGTGCATCAGGATCACGTGGTCGATGTTGCGGCCGAACACCCGGGCCGCGAGCGCCTCGTACCAGTCGAACATCCGGCTCCAGTGGACGATGTACTCGTCGGCGATCCTCGTCATCAACGCCGTGTCGCCGGCCTCGCGTGCCTTCAGGTACTTCGAGTTGAGCCACCAGTCGTCGTTCTCGATCGTCACCGGCACCGCGAGGTAGCCGCGGCCGGTGAGATACGCCTCGAGGCCGGCCTTGTCCTCAAGGGTCTTGCCGGTGCGCAGGAACGTGTGGCGGAACAGGCGCAGCGGCTTCTGGCGTTTCGCGAGGAGCAGGCGCGTCACGCTCTCGCCCCGCACGATCTCCTCCTCGTAGGCCGCGAGACCGACGCGGTTGAAGTCTGGATGGCTCCAGGTGTGGTTGCCGAGCTCGAGGCCCGCGGCGAGCCACGCCTCGAGGAGCGCGATCCGGCCGTCCACCTCGCCCTCGTGGTAGAGCTTCTCCTCGTTGACGAAGCCGACCGCGGGCACCTTGGCGTCGCGGAGCGCGGACAGGATGCCGTCGTTGATCCGTCGCAGTCCTGCGAGGCCCGTGTCGGGCCCGTTGACCGGCAGGTCGTCGATCGTGATCGCGAGGCGCTGCCCGGCGCCGGGCTGTTGCGCGGCGGCCGGCAGCCCGGCCGCGAGCAGGAGTATCGGGAGCAGGAGCCGCATCCGCGCAGGATACCGCGGGTCGCCTGCACTAAACTCCGTCGCGATGGGCGAAGCGCCGGCCGAATTCGCGGTGATCGTCGTGGCGGCCGACGACGACAACCTCCGCGAGCTGCTGCCGCGGCTCCGGGCCCAGACGCTCCACGAGCGCCTCGAGCTCGTGGTCGTCGTGCGGGAGGGCACGCCCGTCGCGTTCGGCGACGCGGAGCGCGCGGGCTTCGGCCGTACCCGGCTCGTGAGCTGCGGCGCGGGCGCGTCGCTGCCGGCGGGGCTCGCCCTGGGCGCCCGCCACGCGCAGGCCCCGTTCGTGGCTCTGATCGAGGACCACTGCTATCCCGATCCCGCGTGGGCCGAGGCGCTGCTCGCCCGGCACCGCGAGGGCCACGCGGTGGTCGGTCCCGAGATCAGCAACGCGAACCCCGGCAGCGCCGTGAGCGCGTGCTCCTTCCTCCTCACCCACGGCGCCTGGTCGCGTCCCGCGCAGGCGGGAGTGGTCGAAGCCGTGGCCGGCGACAACGCGAGCTACCGCCGCGAGACGCTGCTCGCCCTCGGCTCCGAGGTCGAGATCCTGCTCGCCTCGGGAACGCTGCTGCACTGGCTCCTGCGCGGGTCCGGGGAGACCGTGTTCCTCGAGCCGCGGGCGAAGGCGGCGCACCTGACGCCGTCGCGGCTCGGCTCGTTCCTCGGCTCGCGCTTCCACAACGGCCGCGCCTTCTCGGGCCTGTGGTCGCGCTCGTGGCCGTGGCCGAGGCGCGCGTACCTGGCGCTCCTCGCGCCCGTGATCGCGGCGCGGCGGATGGCGTGGGCCTTCGGGCTCGCCCGGCGCCAGAGCCCGGAGCTCGGGGTCCCGCGCGTGGCGGGCCTCCTCGCCCTCGCCTGGGTCGCGAGCACGCTCGGATACCTGGCCGGCTTCCTGACCGGAGCGGGCGCCTCGGTCTACTACTCGTCGGACCTCTACTTCCGGCGCCACGACCATCTGCAGGCCGGCGATCGTGCCCACGCCATCGCCGGCTCCCGGCCGCCTCGGCCTTGAGGGTCCTGATCGTCAACGACTACGCGTCGTCCTTCGGGGGCGCCGAGAGGCTCACGCTCCTCCTGCGCGACGAGCTGCGGGCCCGCGGCCACGACGCGCGCCTGTTCGCCACCGGCCTCCGCTCCGCGCGGGGCGACAACTTCGCCGACGACACGAGCCGAGGTACGACCTCGAGCCTCCGCACGGTCCTTCAAGCCTGGAACCCCTGGGCGCGCTCGCGGCTGCGCGCGGTGCTGGGCAGGTTCCGGCCCGACGTGGTCCACGTGCGCATGTTCCTCACGCAGCTCTCGCCGTCGATCCTGCCTCTGCTGCGCGACGTCCCGAGCCTCTATCACGCGACCTGGTATCGCGCGGTGTGCCCGCTGGGCACCAAGGTGCTGCCGGACGAGAGCTCCTGCACGGAGCCGGCGGGTGTCGCCTGCCTGCGACACGGCTGCCTCCCCGTGCACGACTGGCTCCCGCTGCATCTGCAGATGACGCTCTGGCGGCGCTGGCGCGGCGTGTTCGACAGGGTGGTCGCGAACAGCGACGCATGCCGCGCCCAGCTCGAGGCCGACGGCTTCCGGGACGTGCAGGTGATCCGGAACGGCGTGCCCGTCGTGGCTCCGCGCCCGGCTCTCGCCGGTCCTCCCCTCGTGGCCTTCGCGGGCCGCCTGGTGAAGCAGAAGGGCGCCGACGTCCTGCTGCGGGCCTTTGCGTCGGTGCGCACGCGCGTGCCCGACGCCCGGCTCGTCGTCGCGGGAGAGGGGCCCGAGCGTGCGTCGCTCGAGCGGCTTGCCGCGGAGCTGGACCTCGGTGCCTCCCTGTCGCTGCCGGGGCACCTGGACCCGTCCGACCTCGAGACGGCGCTCGCCGGCGCCTGGGTCCAGGCCGTGCCCTCGCGCTGGGCCGAGTCCTTCGGCCTGGTCGCGGCCGAGGCGATGATGCGCGGCACCGCGGTGGTCGCGAGCCGCGCCGGCGGGCTGCCCGAGTTCGTGCGCGACGGCGAGAACGGCCGGCTCGTCCCACCGGGAGACGCGAACGCCCTGGCGACCGCCCTCTTCGAGCTTCTCTCGCAGCGCGAGCGCGCCGAGTCCCTCGGGCGGCGGGCGCGGGAGACGGCGCTGGCCGAGCTCGGGGCCCCGCTGTGGGTGGACCGCTTCGTTCAGCTCTACGAAACGCTGCGGCGCCCGCGCTCGACGTAGACTGCAAGGACACGAAGGAGAGCGCACATGGCCAGAGGCTGGGGCGATGGCCCCATCGACATCGGCGGCGGCGCCCGCATCCCGCCGCTCCCGCGTCCGAACCCGAGGACGCTCCGCGCGCTCGCGATCGGCGCCGTCCTCGTGCTGCTGCTCTTCACGGGCTACTACCAGGTCGAGCCCGACGAGGTGGCGGTCGTGCAGCGCTTCGGCGCGTTCGCCCGCACCACCGAGCCGGGGCCGCACCTGAAGCTCCCCTTCGGCATCGAGACCGTCACCAAGGTGCCGGTCCAGCGCCAGCTCAAGATGGAGTTCGGCTTCCGCACGACGCGCGCCGACACCCACTCCGAGTTCGCGCCCGACTCGCCCGAGACGATCGGCGAGGCCATGATGCTGACCGGCGACCTGAACGTCGCGATCGTCGAGTGGATCGTGCAGTTCCGCATCAAGGACCCGCGCCAGTTCCTCTTCCACGTGCGCGACGTACCCGAGACCTTCCGCTACATGTCGGAGGCCTCGATGCGTCTCGTGGTGGGCGACCACAGCGTCGACGAGGTGCTGACCATCGGCCGCGAGGAAGTGGCCTTGAAGGCCAAGGAAGAGCTGCAGCGGCTCTGCGACCTGTACGGCATCGGCATCGAGGTGCAGCAGCTCGTGCTCCAGGACGTAAACCCGCCGAACCCCGTGAAGCCCGCGTTCAACGAGGTCAACCAGGCGATCCAGGAGAAGGAGCGCGCGATCAACGACGCCTGGGCCGAGTACAACAACGCGGTGCCGAAGGCCAAGGGCGAGGCGGAGCAGGCGGTGCGCGCCGCCGAGGGCTACGCGCTCGAGCGCGTCAACAACGCCGAGGGCGACGCCAAGCGCTTCGATGCCCTTTACGACGAGTACCGGAAGGCTCCTCTCGTGACGCGCAAGCGCATGTACCTCGAGACGATGCGCGACCTGATGCCGCGGATCGGCCGGAAGGTGGTGCTCGACGACAAGGCACGCAGCATCCTGCCCCTGCTCCAGCTCGACGCGAAGGAGGTGGCGAAGTGAAGCGCCCCTGGCTTGTGCCGGCCGTCGTGGCCGCGCTGTTCGTGCTGAACGCGGCGATCTACACCGTGAGCGAGACGGAGCAGGTGATCCTGGTGCAGTTCGGGCGGCCCGTCGGCGGCCTCGTGAAGGAACCGGGCCTCCACCTCAAGGTTCCCTTCGTGCAGGTGGTGCACCGCTTCGACAAGCGCTGGCTCGAGTACGACGGCGACGCGACCGAGATCCCCACGCGCGACAAGAAATACATCTGGGTCGACACCTACGCGCGCTGGCGCATCGCGGACCCGCTGCGCTTCTACCAGGCCGTGCGCGACGAGCGCGGCGCCCAGAGCCGCCTCGACGACATCGTGGACGGCGAGACCCGCAACGCGGTCGCCTCCTTCGACCTGATCGAGGTGGTGCGTTCGAGCAACCGGGCCTTCCAGACGACCGAGGAACTCGAGGGCATCGGGGCCGCCGAGGCCATGGCGAAGATCGCGACGGGCCGCTCGAAGCTCGCCCAGATCATCCTGGACAAGGCCGCGAAGATCACCCCCGAGTTCGGCATCGAGCTCGTCGACGTGCGCTTCAAGCGCATCAACTACGTCGAGACCGTGCAGCAGAAGGTCTTCGAGCGCATGAACTCCGAGCGCAAGCGCATCGCCGAGCGCAGCCGCTCCGAGGGCCAGGGACGGGCCGCCGAGATCCGCGGCCAGAAGGAGCGCGACGTGCTGGCGGCGTCCTCCTCCGGGTACCGCTCGGCGCAGGAGCTGAAGGGCGCCGCCGACGGGAAGGCCACGGCGATCTACGCGAAGGCCTACAACAAGGATCCGGAGTTCTACCAGTTCTGGAAGAGCCTCGAGACCCTCGAGTCGAGCCTCGACGACAAGACCTGGCTCGTGCTCACGACCGATTCCGAGATGCTCCGCTTCCTGAAGGCCTCGGGCGGCAACTGATCGAACGCACGTCGCCTTTCCTGGATATCGGAAAACGAAGCGCGATCCCGACAGCCCCGCCCGAAAGAATCTCGCGCGGGGCGCGCGCTGTCGCCGGCGGCGGACAAGGCGGCGTCTCCGAGTCAGGACGCGCGCGCCCGAGGCCGAGGGCGCGCCGCCGCGGCTGCGTAGTGCGCGCCGGGTCACGCTTTTCTGGCACGGCGCGTGCTTGGCCGAGGCTCATGAAAAACCTCCTCGCCCTCCTCATTGCGATCCTGCCGGCCGCCGGCGCCTTCGCGGACGACGCTCGTGCGGACGCGACGCTGCGCCTCGGCATCAGCGACTACGACGACGTCGACGCGAAGGACACGGCGTTCGGCGTCGGTCTCGGCTATCGCCTCATGCCGTGGCTGGCGGTCGACGCCCAGTTCTCCTATGCGCCCAAGGACCTCGGCCAGTCGAAGTTCAGCGGCCACCGCACCGAAGGCTTCGCCGGCCTCCGCATCGGGCCCGGTGTCGACGGCACGGGCGTCTACGTGGCGGCGCGCCCGGGCTTCGTGAAGTTCTCCGGACCCGACGAGCCCATCGCCTGCCCCGCGATCTTCCCGCCGACGCTCACCTGCAACCTTGCCGGTCGTCGCCTGTTCGCCACGGATCTCGCGGGCGGGTTCCAGTTCGCGAGCGAGCGCGGCCTGCTGCGCCTCGAGCTCGGCGACCGGCTCCTCAAGTACCCGAACCCGACCTTCGGGCCCGCCGACGAGATCATCGACGGCAGCAAGTGGACCCACAACCTGGCGGGCAGCGTCGCCGTCGGCGTCCGCTTCTAGGCCCGGTACACGTCTTGCACAGCGGCTCGCGGGGCTCGTGTTGCAGGAGAGCATCGGGTGAAGCCAGCGGAGCAGTCGCGACGGGAGTTCTGCGGTCAGGCGTGTCGGGTTGCGGTGGCGGGCGTCCTGGGATCGGCGCTGGGGGCGTGCGGAGGCGGTGGCGGCAGCCCCACCGGCCCGAGCGGAGCGCCGAGCCTGACGACGCTCAGCGGAACGGCGACCGCTAGCGGCATCGACCTCGTGATCGACACCGCGTCGCCCCTCGCCAGCGTGGGAGGGGCCGCGCTCGTGCAGTCGTCGCGCGGCAGCTTCCTCGTCTCCCGCACCGGCGAGAGCACGTTCAGCGTCCTCACCGCCACCTGCACGCACCAGGCGTGCACGATCAACGGCTTCACCGGCAACCGCTACGTGTGCCCGTGCCACGGCTCGAACTTCGACACGAGCGGACGCGTCCTCCAGGGACCGGCCGTCGCGGCCCTGCGCACGTTCGCGGCCACGTTCGCGGGCGGCACCCTGGCGGTGGCCCTGTGAGGGCCGTGCTTCTCGGGCTCGGCCTCGCGCTCGCGTCCCCGGCGAGCGCCGCCGGGGTCTCGAACGGCGACGTGCGCGTCGTGTGCCCGATGACGGTGGGCGGATCCTTCGAGGCGAGGACGACGGCCCTGTCCGGAAGCCTCGCCGCCTCGGGTCCGAACGAGATCACGGTGGACCTCCGGAACCTCGACACGGGCATCGCTTTGCGTAACGATCACTTACGCGAATCGTATCTGGAGGTCGGCAAGGGCGACGGCTTCGACACGGCGGTCCTCTCCGAGATCGCCATCGCGGCTGCCGATCCCGCCGCCTTCCAGGGGCGCACGACGTTCACCGGAACGCTGCGGCTGCACGGCGTCTCGAAGCCGGTGACGGGCAGCGTCGAGCTGCGGCGCCAGGGCGGGGCCCTGCGCGTGGCGGCGTCGTTTCCGGTCCGGCTGGCCGACTTCGGGATCGCGGAGCCCCGCTATCTCGGCGTCGGCGTGAAAGACGAGGTGCGTGTGAACGTGACGCTGGCCGTGGCGGTCGAGGGAGCCCGATGAAGCGCGCCGCGGGAGTTCTCATGGCGTCCTGGATGGCGCTCGGCGCCGTGCAGGCCGAGGCCGAAGCCGTCTTCCTCTCGAAGCAGTACACGCGCTGCACGAACTGCCACTTCTCCCCCACCGGCGGCGGGCTGCTGACTCCCTACGGACGCTCGCTCTCGCGCGAGGAGCTCTCGACGACGGGCAAGAGCGCGCGCGGCGCGACCGGCGGCCGCGAGCAGGAGTTCCTGTGGGGAGCCCTCAAGGACTCCCTGCCGAAGGGCCTCTCGCTCGGCTTCGACGCGCGTCCCGCCCATCTCGACGTCACGTTCCCGGGCGGCAGCGCCACCAAGGATTTCTTCATGACCGCGGACCTCATCGCGGCCTACCGCAACCACGACTGGACGGTCTACGCCGAGGTGGGGCGCGAGCCGCGCTCCGACGGCGCGAAGATCGCGTCCTACGAGTACTGGGTCGCCCACAAGTCCGACAAGGGCTTCGGCGTGCGCGTCGGCCGCTTCACGCCTGCGTACGGCGTGCGCCTCGCCGACCACACGGCCTTCAACCGGGCACCCCTCGGCTTCGACGCCTACGACCAGATCTACGGCGTCGAGCTGAGCCACGGCAACGACAAGCACCTGCTCCAGGTCGCCGCGGGCCCGGGCCGCGCCGACTCGATCCTCGACGACGACGGCACGCGGGGCTTCACCGCGTCGGGGCGCTTCCAGTACGACCTCAGCTCGCGCAGCGTGCTCGTGGCGTCGGGCATCCTGCGCGACGCCTCCGACGTCGCGCCCCGCAGCGGCGTCACGGGGCTCGCGTACGGCTTCGCGCCCAACCGCCGTTGGACCATCTGGACCCAGGCCGACGTCGAGTTCGAGTCGGGCGCCGACGGGGATCCCGCCTATACCGTCTTCAACGAGACGGCCTTCGAGGTCTATCGCGGCCTCTGGCTCAAGGTGTCGCCGCAGCTCCGCACGTTCCAGGGCGACACGTCCAGGGGCACCTTCCGCACGGTGTTCGAGCTCAACCTGCTGCCGCGGACCCACTGGAACATCGACGTCTCGTACTACCGCGACAAGGATCGCGAGAGCGACCTCGTCAGCAAGACGTGGCTCGCCCAGCTGCATCTTTATCTATAGAGGCCCGGCCGGACGTCAGCGCGGCAGCGGGAACTTCGCGAGCTTGCGCTGCAGCGAGCGTCGATGGAGGCCCAGTACCCGCGCGGCCTGGGAGACGTTGCCGTCGCAGTCGGCCAGCACGCGGTTGATGTGCTCCCACTCGACGCGCGCCAGGGAAGGCGCCGAGTCCGGAACGGGCGCCGGCGGGGCCGCGGAGCCGCGCGTGAAGCCCGCCAGGATCTGCTCCGCGTCCGCGGGCTTCGTGAGGTAGTGGGCCGCTCCCAGCCTGACGGCTTCCAGGGCCGTGGCGATGCTGCCGTAGCCGGTGAGCACGACGATCGCCGTCTCCGCGTCGAGCTCGATCAGGTCCCGGACGACGTCGAGGCCCGAGGCGTCGGGAAGCCGCAGGT
Organism: uncultured Acidobacteriota bacterium; assembly: GCA_902826455.1. Classification (GTDB taxonomy): domain Bacteria; phylum Acidobacteriota; class Vicinamibacteria; order Fen-336; family Fen-336; genus CADEEV01. The sequence goes on from CADEEV010000006.1 coordinate 17,539, forward strand.
CGACCACGGCGTACTCGGGGGCGTCGCCACGCGCCGCCTCGCGGGCGGCGGCGGCGTCGGCGGCCTCGCGCACCTCGAAGCCGCGCTCGCGAAAGGCGCGGGCCAGGCGACCCCGCAGGACAGCGTCGTCCTCGACGACGAGGAGCGTCCGGGAGACCCCGGGCTCAGGCGGCATGCGGGGCCCTGGGACTCGCGGGGATCTCGACCCGCGCGGTGGTGCCGCGGCCGGGGCTCGACTCGAGGCTCAGCCGGCCGCCCATCTGCTCGCTGAGCGAGCGTGCGATGAAGACGCCGAGGCCGAGGCCGCGGCCCGGCGCCTTGGTGGAGAAGAAGGGCTCGCCCACCCGCGAGAGCACCTCGGGGGTCATGCCGTGGCCGGCGTCGCGCACCATCACGCGCAGGCCCGCCACGTCCGACGCCAGGGTCAGCGTCACGAGACCGTCGCCGGCCTCGAAGGCGTTCTGAAGCAGGCTCTGGGCGACCTGCACGAGAGGACCGAGCGGCACGCGCACGCCCGCGGGCGCCGGCGGGCTCGCGATCTCGAGGCGACGCCGGTGCACCGCGGGAACGGTCGCGGCGATCTCGGCGGCGATCGCCTCGAGATCCGCCTCCACGGGCGCTTCGCCCGTGGTCTGCCCGGCGTTCGCGGACAGCCGGTCGAGGATCGCCCGGCAGCGCTCGAGCTCGGCCCGGATGAGCGCCGCGTCTCCCGCGAGTGTCGCCGCGTGGGGCTCGGGAAGCCCGTCGATCGAGCGCTGCAGCTCCGTGACCGCAACAGCGATCGTCGCGAGCGGCGTGCCGAGCTCGTGGGCGGCACCGGCGGCGAGCGTCGTCACCGACGCGAGGCGCTCGTGGCGCAGCGTCAGCTCGCGCATCGCGCCCATGGCGGCGTCGCGCGCCTCGATCTCCGCCCGCAGCTTCACGACGAAATACGCCGTGAGGGCCGCGGCCAGGCAGAACGCCACCCACATCCCGCGCAGGTGCTGGTCGAGACCGGCGGCGTGGCCGGCGTGGGCCGCCGGCTGGATGGCGAACAGCAGGCCGTAGCAGCCGACCGACAGCGCCGCCAGGAACCACGTCCAGCGCGCCCCGAGGACGACGGCGGCCAGCGTGATGTGGACCAGGTAGAACACGCTGAACGGGTTGTAGGCGCCGCCGCTCGCCTGGAGCAGGCCCGACAGCAGGAGCGTGTCGAGGGTGAGGGCGGCCCCGCACCAGAGGCTCGGGTCGGCGGCGCGCCGGCGCGCGGCCGCGAGGGCCAGGTTGCTGGCGGCCAGCACGGCCACAAAGACGAAGAGCCGCAGGAGCGGCAGGCCCGCCGAGAGCAGGAGCTGCGCGACGAGGATCGTGGCCGTCTGCCCGGCGACGGCGCCCCAGCGCAGCCGCACGAGCCCTTCGAGGCTGATGCGGCCCTTGTGATCGTTCACGTCGGAAGGCTAGCAGACGGGCGGCCGAGCCGGCTGCGACACGATGTCGCAGCACGATTTCCCTTGATCTTCGCTTTTTGTTCGCTTACCTTAGGCGTTCCCGGAGGAGGTTCCCGTGACAGAGCTCGAGTTCCTGATCGACCGCCGCAAGAAGGAGATCCCGACGTTCGTGCGCGTGCTGAAGGCCCTGCCGCAGGGCAAGCTCGACTACCGGCCCGACCCGAAGTCCCGCACGGCCGCCGAGCTCGCCTGGCTGCTCGCCTACGAAGAAGAGACGCTGGTGGATCTGCTCGAGACGGGCGGGATCAACTGGGTGGATCGACCCGCGCCCGCCACCGTGGCCGAGATCGTGGCCGCGTACGAGAAGAACGCGGCCAAGGTCGACAGCCGCCTCTTGACCCTCGACGCCGAGCGCTGGAAGGCCCCGGCCAAGTTCCTGGTCGGTGGCCAGTCCGTGTGGGAGTCCCCGACCGGCGACATGCTGATCGGCTATCTCTTCGACATGGTCCACCACCGCGGCCAGCTCTGCACGTACATCCGGCCGATGGGCGGCAAGGTGCCCTCGATCTACGGGCCGTCGGCCGACGATCCCGGCCAATAGGCCGGCGCTAGCGGCTCGCCGAGGCCGGGCCGGGCACCTGCACCTTGACGGCGTTCGACTCCACGGTCCGGTCGGCGAGCTTGTAGCGCACCTTGACCTTGTAGGACCCCGGGGCCAGCGGCAGCTGCCACGACCCGGTGAAGGACTCTTCGGGAGTGACCTTGACGCTCTCCGGGACGCCGACCGGCGTGATGGCGACGCTCGTGGGCTTCATGCCGCTGCCGTCGTCCACCAGGAACACGGGGCTCTGGGGCAGGCGGAAGCTGTAGGTGGCCACGGCCTTGAGCGTGAGCGTCACGCCCGAGGTGCTGCCCTCCGCCGAGGTCAGCTTCAGGTAGAGACCGTTGGCGAAGGCGGCCGGTGCGGCGGCCAGGACGACGAGGGCGGCGGCGAGACGCAGCGAGCGGATCATGAGTCCTCCTGTGAACCGGCATCGGGGCCGGTGCCTGGAGGATCCGCCCGCAGCGCCTATCCGTCTCCCTGTTTCAGGGGCTGAATCTCGCCGATTCCGGATTCGGCCAGCCTTTTCGACTCGGGCGACGCGCGGAACTCCGTCGGCGTCGAGCCGGTGAGCTCCTTGAACGCCCGGTTGAACGGCCCGAGGGACGCGTAGCCGACGTCGTAGGCGATCTCGGCGACGCTGCGATGGCGCTGCGCGGGATCGGCCAGGGCCCGCCGCGCGTCCCCGATACGGTACTGGTGCAGGAACGCGTTGAAGTTCTTGAATCCGAGCTGGGCGTTGATGATCTGACGCAGCCGCGCCTCCTGGATGCCGAGGCGCTGCGCCAACCCTGCGACGGTCAGGCCCTCCTGCCGGTAGACCCGCTCGCCCTCGATCAGCTCGCGCAGCCGGTCGACGATGCGGGGGTCGCGGGCCGGCGGCGGCTCCGCGAGCGGGCGGGCCGGCCGCAGCAGCTCGGGCTGGAGGCGGAAGGCCACGACGCCGATGCCGAGGAGCAGCAGTCCGCCCGCGTAGCCATGGAGGTCCTCGGCCGCGTCCATGTGGGGCCGCCCCGCGAAGAAGGCCTGGGTCGTGAGCTCGATCAAGACGTACGTCCCCACGACCCCCAGGACGCTGAAGCGAAGCCGCAGCCGCGGCAGCACGAGGTCGGAGCGCGCGCCGACGTAGACGTTGATCAGGGCGTGGACGACGAACGCGATCCCGAAGAGGCGCGGCACGACGCCCCAGAAGACCCGCAGGGCGTCGCTCGACGTGGGCATGAAGCCCTCGGCGACCCGCCACCCGGTGTAGCGCGTCGCGACGAGGACCGCGCCGAGCAGCCAGTGGATCGGCCGCAGCCGCGGCTCGTCGTCGAAGTGGACACGCGTCAGGTTCCAGAACGCGAAGGGCACCGCGGCGCCGAGCAGCGCGCACAGGTGCGTCGCCAGGGCGAGGCCGGCGTTCTTCTCGAGCATGTGGACGAGCATGTGGCCGCTCGCGGCGACGAGCAGCGCGAGGGTGGCGCGGGCGCTCGGCTCCTCGCGATGGTCGCGGACCAGGACGGCGCCGAAGACGGCGGCCAGGGCGACCGAGACGACGCGGAAGAGGTCCGGTGTCGTCCACATGGTCAAGCCAGCGCCACCAGGGCCACGGTCAGGGCGGCGACGGCGCCGAAGCCCGGCAGGACGCGGCGCGCGAGCGCCCCGCCCCCCACCACCGAGACGATCCCGCCCTTCATGGCGAGGTTCGACAGCGTCGCCAGCAGGTACGCGCCGGCCGCGGCCTCCTTGGACGCCGCGCCCTGCCGATGCACCTGGGTGGCCGCCACCGTCACGGAGTCGACGTCGACGAGTCCTCCGACGAGACCGGTGAGCAGGAGCCCGCCCGAACCCAGGCGCTCCTGGGCCGCCCGGGCCGCGACCAGCACGCCGGCGAAGAGGACGGCCAGCAGCAGCGCGCGCCCGAGCTCGACGGGGTTGCCGAGGGCGACGGCCTCGGTCTCGGGGCCGCGCCCCTGTCCGCGGTACTGCCACGCCGCCACGGCGACGCTGAGGGCGAACAGCGCGAGCACGCGGGGCAGCAGGTGGAGGGCGAGCTCGCGGTCGAAGAAGAGGAACAACAACAGGCCGCGGGCATAGAGGATCGTCGACGCGAGCAGCACGCCGACCGCGAGGGCGCCCTCGAGACCGGGCACGGCCCGCGCCTTGCCGGAGAACGAGAGCGTGGTGGCGGTCGAGCTCACGAGGCCGCCCAGGAGCCCGGCGAGCGCCCAGCCGGCGTGGTTTCCGAGGAGGCGGACCAGGAGATAGCCGCCGAGGCTCACGGCGCAGAGGATCACGACCACGATCCCCACCTGGCGCGGGACGACCGCGCCCCAGGGGCCCATCGCACGCGCGGGCAGCAACGGCACCAGCACCACCGCCACCACGGCGAACTTGAGGATGGCCAGCAGCTCGCCGTCGGTGATGCCCCCGGCGAGCCGGTGCAGCGGCGCCTTGAGGTTGAGGAGCACGGCGATCACGACGCCCGAGGCGGCGGCCAGCATGGGCTCCCCCGCCGCGACGACGCTGCCGAGGATCGGCGCGAGCAGCGCGACGACCTCGCTCGTCGCCCCGAGCTGCCGGCCCGAGGTGCGGGCGTACGAGATGACGACGAGGGCGCCGACACAGGCCATCACGAGAGGCAGCAGCCACGGACGCTGGGAATGCGCGGCCAGGAACCCGGCCAGGCTCAGCAGGGGGAAGGTGCGGATGCCGGCGAACAGCTCGTCCTTCGTGTCGTGGGATCGCTGCCGCTCGAGGCCCAGGAGCAACCCGATGAGGACGGCGGTCACGGCTCCGTAGATGGCGCCGTCGGGGCTCACGCTAGCGGCTGGCCGGCTCGACCTTCACGCGCTCGCGGTTGACGCTGCCCGGCATGTACGCCGACACCGACGCGCCGCACTCGCACCGGAACTCGTAGGTGAACTGCGTCTCGTTCGCGGGGTTCAGCGCCGTGCCGGTGACCACGTAGAGCAGCCGGCAGTTCGGGCACGCGCACTCGCGGGTGAAGTCCATGCCCTCCAGTGTACCAAGGCCGGGTCGGGCGCCCCTACTCCGAGCGCAGGACGACCAGCGGATCGGCGCGCATGGCCCGGAGCGCCGGGAGCACGCTGCCCAGCAGCGCCATCGCGCCGCAGAGTCCCGCGGCGCCGGCGTACGCCATGGGGTCGTACGGGCTCACGCCGGCGAGCAGCGCCTCGAGGCTGCGGCCCCCGAGGTAGGCGAGGACGAGCCCCACGGCGAGGCCGGCCGCGGCCAGCCGCACGCCCTCCCCCACCACGAGCCGCAGGATGTCGCGGCGCTCGGCGCCCAGGGCCTGGCGCACGGCGAACTCCTGGAGCCGTCGCGAGACCGTGAAGCCGACGAGGCCCTGGATGCCGACGCCTGCGAGCAGCGCGGCGGCGGCCGCGAAGGCCGCGATCACGCCGGCCTGCACCGTGCGCGGTCCGGTGTCCGCGTCGACGATGTCCTGCAGCGTCCGTACGTCGGACACCGGCTGCTCGGGATCCACCTTGGCCACGATCCGGCGCAGCGCCGGCGCCAGGGTCTCGGCGGGCAGGCTCGAGCGCACGGCCAGGTCCTTGGGCGCATAGAAGATGACGCCTCCGTCGGGCACCTGGGGCTGGGCCAGGTAGACCTGGGGCTCGCTCTCGCGCTCGAGGCCGCGCACGCGGACGTCGCCGGCGACGCCGACGATCGCGCGCTCCTGGAAGGCGATCGTGAAGCGCCGGCCGAGCGCGTCCTGACCGGGCCAGTAGCGATCCACGAAGGACTGGCTGACCACGGCGACGTTCGGCGCCTCGGCCGTGTCGGTCGGGCTCACGCCGCGGCCGGCCCGCAGCGGGATGCCGAGGGCCTCGAAGTAGCCCGGCGTGACGAAGCGCAGGCTCGCGGTCTGCTCCTCGCTGCCGGTCTCGGGGATCCCCGGCCCCAGCACCGGCCAGATGCCGCCGCGCATCGTCATGGGCAGGAAGCTCGTGTACCCGGCCGCGGTGACGCCCGGCAGCGCCCGCACGTCGTCGAGCACGCGCGTGTAGAAGTCGGTGCGCCGCGCGGTCGGCCCGTAGCGCGGCATGGGTAGCGACGTGCGCAGCGTGAGGACGCCCTCGGCCCGGAACCCGGGGTCGATGTCCTTCACCTTCGAGAGAGCCCGGACGAGCAGACCCGAGGCCACGAGCAGCACGATCGACATCGCGATCTCGGCCGTGACGAGCACGGCGCGGAGCCGCTCCTTGCGGCCACC
>CADEEV010000006.1:23801-138958 GCA_902826455.1 uncultured Acidobacteriota bacterium
CACGTCGCCGCGAGCTCCTTCCCGGAGATTCGCTCCCCCGCCGCTCGCGCGCCACGCCGGGAGGAGCCCGAAGGCGACACCCGTGGCCACGGTGATCGCGACCGCGAAGGCGAGGACGCGCAGGTCCATGGACGGGCTCTCGGCGATCGGCAGCGCGGTCGGCACCAGGCGCGCGACCACGGGCGTGACGGCCACGGCCAGCAGGATGCCCAGCGCCCCGCCGAGAGCCGAGAGGATCAGGCTCTCTGTCAGGAGCTGGCGCACGAGGCGCTCGCGTCCGGCCCCGAGGGCCGCTCGCACCGACAGCTCCTTGCTCCGGAACGCGGCCCGGGCCACGAGCAGGCTCGCCAGGTTGCTGCACGCGATCGCCAGCAGGCAGAAGGCGCCGGCCACCAGCGCCGCCAACAGCAGCCGCGTCTGCGCCGACAGCTCGTCCCGCAGGCGCACGACCGTCGCGCCGACCTTCTCGTTCTCGCGCGGGTACTCGGCCTCGAGACGCCTCGCGATCACGTTGAGATCGGCCCGGGCCTGCTCGACGGACACGCCGGCCTTCAGCCGTCCGACGCAGCGCAGGTAGGTGTTGGTGCGGTCGGCGTAGTCGTCGTCGCTGAAGCGGAGCACGTTCCAGAACGCGACGTCGCGGGTCGGGAAGCTGAAGCCGCGCGGCATCACGCCGACGATGGTGTGGGACCTCTCGTCGAGGACGACGGAACGCCCCAGGACGGCGGGATCGCCGCCGAAACGCGACTGCCAGAGCCCGTAGCTCAGCACCACGACCGGCGCCGCCTCGGGGCGCTCGTCGGCGGCGACGAGGGCGCGGCCCAGGAACGCGGGCGTTCCCAGCAACGAGAAGAGCGCGGTGCCCACCGAGGCGCCTTCGAGCCGCTGCGGGTCGCCGCCACCGACCAGGTTCGCGGAGGTCTGCCAGTAGGGGCCGAGGGCCTCGAAGCTGGTCGTCGCCGCGGCCCAGTCGCGGTAGTTCGACGGCGACAGCTCGAGCCGCGAGTAGCCACGCGCCGTCTGGTCCTGCCAGACCTTCACCAGGCGCTCCGGCTCGGCGAAGGGCAAGGGCCGCAGCAGCACGTGGTCGATGAGCGAGAACGCGGCCGTCGTGGCCCCGATGCCGAGGGCCGCGACCATCACGGCCGTGACGGTGAACCCGGGCTGGCGCTGCAGCGCCCGGCCCGCGAAGCGCAGGTCCTGCCGCAGCAGGTCGAGGTGCACGGCGATGGCCGTGGTCAGGACGTCCACGAGGGTCTCGGCCCAGAGCCCGGCCCGCGCCACGAGCCCGCGCGCCTCGCGGTGCCGGCGCGCGAAGACCGCGCCCATCTCCCGGCCGTATTCGCCCCGGAACGACGCCGGGAACAGATAAAGGAGAAGCCGGTGCGCGCGCATCACGCCTTCCGCGGCACGAGCCCGCTGGCCCGCGCGAGCCGCACGAGCTCCATCAGGCGCCCCGTCTCGGCCCGCGCCACGGCCGCGCCGAACGGCGTGATCCGGTAGTAGCGGCGCCGCTCGTCGTCCTCCTCGGGCGCCGGCCGCTCGTCGATCTCCAGGATCAGCCCGGCCTCGAGCATTCGCGAGATCGAGCGGTAGAGCGTCCCCGCCCCGAGCTTCAGCTCGCCGGCCGTGCGCTCGGCGATGTCCTGGAGGATCGCGTAGCCATGGCGATCCTCGTCGGCCAGCGCCAGCAGGATGTGGAACGTCGCGAGGGGCAGCGGCAGGAGCGCCTGGACGTCGTCGCGTGACTCGGCCATGGCGCTACTATATGCGCCGTGGCTATAGTGTCAACGGCTACAGAGTCGAGCCACCGTTCCGCCGCGCGCGCTCGCGATTCGAAGCGTGACGCGAACCAGCGCGCGCTCTTGCGAAATTCCCGGGAGCTGTTGTATCCTCACCGTCCGCTGTACGCACCGTATTCGCGTCTGTGGCTCGGTAGCTCAATGGTAGAGCAAGAGACTCTTAATCTCTGGGTTGAAGGTTCGAGCCCTTCCCGAGTCACCACTCCACGCCTCTGACACCCGCGGTATCCGGGCTCGCCTGGGCCCTCTCGGCAACGACCCTCCTCGGATCGATTCCCGAAGCAGAGAACTGTCTTCCGACGACGTTCATCTACAAGACCGCCGGCAAGACGGCCATCAAGGCCGATGTCTATCGACTCGCCGGGGACGAGCTCCGTCCGGTCGTCTTGTGGCTTCACGGCGGCGGCCTGATCTTCGGCAGCCGCGAGATGCTTCCGGCCGACGAGCGCGACCGGTTTCTCCGAGCGGGCTACGTCGTCGTGGCCATCGACTACCGGCTCGCGCCGGAAACGAAGCTCCCGGAGATCCTTGCGGACGTCGACGACGCGCATCGCTGGATCGTCAGCAAGGGACCGGCGCTGTTCCGGGGCAATGCGAAGGGAATCGTCGCGGTCGGACAGTCCGCTGGCGGCTATCTCGCCCTCATGGCCGGCGCACGAGCCCGCCCACGCTTGAAGGCCCTCGTCTCCTTCTACGGCTATGGCGATCTCGCGCAGGCCTGGTACACGCGGCCCGACCCGTTCTATCTCACTCAACCTCGCGTCTCGAGACAACGGGCTCTGGAAGCGGTCGGCACGACGCCGCTCTCCGAGGCCCCTCCGACACCACGCGACGCCTTCTACGTCTACTGCCGGCAGACCGGACTCTGGCCGCGCGAGGTCACCGGCTACGATCCGCGCACGGAACCAGGCAGGTTGACCCTCTACGCGCCGGAACAGCTCGTGACGCCGGACTACCCGCCGACCCTCCTGCTCCACGGCGATCGCGACGTCGACGTCCCCTTCGAGATGTCGGAGCGAATGGCTGCCGTGCTCGAGCGTCATGGCGTCGACCACCGCCTGGAGCGCATGGTCGGGCTCAACCACATGTTCGATGTCTTTCCGGATGGATTTCCTCCTGCGGGCCCGCCCACGGGACTGCAGAATCCCACCGTGGCCGCATCGTTCGACCGCGTGCTGGCGTTCCTGAGTCGTCACCTCACGCCCAAGGATCTCCTCGAATGAACGAACGCATCGTTGGGGTGGTAGCAGTCCTCGCGGCAACCACGGCGATGGTCGGGTTCGTGGCGCCGAAGCCGAGGGCAGCCGATGCCTACCGCTCAGGCGGCGCGTACGTGGCGTTCGCCTTGCCAACGTCAAAGGAATAGAACATGAACGACACGCTCCGATGGCTCGCACCCGTGCTGACGCTATTGGCCTGCGCCACGGCCACCGCTGAGCCGGCCGCAACACCGCTGGTGCGGATCGCCGAGCTCGAGATCGATCCGGCGCAGCTCGAGGCCTACAAGGCTGCCGTGACCGAGGAGATCGAAACCTCCATTCGGGTCGAGCCGGGCGTGCTGGCCATCTACTCGGTCGCCCTGAAGGGCGAGCCGGGACAGTTCCGCTTCTTCGAGATCTACGCCGACGAGGACGCGTACAAGCGCCACATCGACTCGCCACACTTCAAGAAGTACGTGGCCGCCACGAAATCGATGATCCGGTCTCGCAAGCTGATCGAGACGGAACCCGTGTACCTCGGCGCCAAGCACGAATAGCCACGCCCACCCGTTTCCAGGTGGGCGTGGGCCCGGCTCATTGCAATGATGACGTCGTCAGGCGATGCGCTTCTTGTCCCCGGCCGCCTCGCCGCTCGACGAGATGTCCTGGGCGCCCGTCTGCTCGAGGATGGCCTTCGCCCGCTTGGTCTCGTCGGAGTTGTCCGAGTGGACCGAGAGCAGGATCCCGCCGTCCTTCACGTGGCCCTCGTAGCGCTTGGCCTCGTACTCCGGGATGCCCATGCCGACGAGGGCGCCCGCGAGGCCGCCCACCGTCCCGCCGACGCCCGCGCCGGCGAGCGCCGCCATGATCGGACCGGCCGCGATGAACGGCCCGAGGCCGGGAATCGCGAGCGCGCCGATGCCGGCGAGCCAGCCGAGTCCGCCGCCCAGCACGGCACCCGTGCCGGCGCCGGTCGCGGCGCCCTCGGGAGCCTTCGTGCTCTTCTCGTGGGCGAACTCACGCGTGCCCTGCTTGTCGGGGAACAGCACCGAGACGTCGTTGTTCGAGAAGCCCGCGGTCTTGAGCGACGTCACCGCGTGCTCGACGCTCGTCTGGTTACGGTAGATACCGAAAACGGCAGTGTTCTTAGCCATGTGTCTGCTCCTTCTAGCCTTCGCTAGCTCTGGGGTTGAACGGCGATTTCGCTGACGACCTTGTCCTGGCCCACGATCTCCGCGGCCTTGGCCTCGATCGCCTGCTTCTCTGCGTCGGAGCGGACCGGCCCCTTCAGGGTGACCATGCCGTCCTGGGTGATGACCTTGACGTTCTGCGCGTAGGTGGACAGAGCCTTGTCCTTGCGGATGGACTGCCGGATCTTCTTCGTGGTGTCGACGTCGGAGCGGCTATTGCCCTGCGAGTCCGCCGTCGGCTCGCCGGCCTGCCGGTCCCGCTCGTTGACCTTCGTGTTGTCCGGCGCGACCGGCGGGGGCGCTTCCTGGGCCCACGCACTCGATCCGGCCGTCATGAGGCCCGCGAACGCCGCGATCGCGACCCCGCGTCGGTAGGATGAATTCTTCATCGGCTCTCCTTCTCAATCTCCAGGGGCGGCGCCCCTGTTCACCGGAAGAGAGAGGCAACATCCGTGCCGCGCACGATCCGCGCTCGAATCGACGCCTCGGCGGGAATCGCGGCGTTTCGCGCGCCGGGCGCCGGTCAAAACGGCTCGTGGCCCCGGCGTCGTATCTAGAATCTAGAGGGTTCCGCGCAGGATCGGGCCGTTAGGCGTTGCGTAGCGTCCGCTGTAGAGTCGGAACGGCCTCCGCACGCCCCCTCCAGGAGCACGACCGCGATGACGATCGCCGCACGCAACAACGTACGTGTCTCCGGACGCGGCCAACGGCCCATGGTCTTCGCCCACGGCTTCGGCTGCGACCAGAACATGTGGCGCTTCCTCGTGCCCCTGTTCGAGCCCAGCCACAGGGTCGTGGCCTTCGACTACGTGGGCGCAGGGAACTCCGACACGGCCGCGTACGACCGGGAGAGGTACGGCAGCCTCGAGGGCTATGCGACGGACGTGCTCGAGATCTGCGAGGAGCTCGACCTCAGGGATGCCGTCTTCGTGGGCCACTCCGTCAGCGCCATGGTCGGCGTCCTGGCGGCGCGACGGCAGCCCGAGCGCATCGGCGCCCTCGTGCTCGTCGGACCGTCGCCGCGCTACCTCGACGACGAGGGATACCGGGGCGGCTTCTCGCGCCAGGACGTCGACGAGCTGCTCGAGTCCCTGGAGAGCAACTACCTGGGCTGGTCGAGCGCCATGGCCCCCGCGATCATGGGGACGGCCAATCCCGTCGAGCTGGGCGCCGAACTGGCCAACAGCTTCTGCCGCACCGATCCCACGATCGCCGGGCAGTTCGCGCGCGTCACGTTCCTGTCGGACAACCGGGCCGACCTCCCCGGCGTCACGGCGCCGACCCTCATCCTGCAGTGCTCCGACGACATCATCGCGCCGGCGTCGGTCGGCGACTACCTCCATGCCCACATCGCCGGCAGCGAGCTCGTGAAGCTCAAGGCCACCGGCCATTGCCCGCACCTGAGCGCCCCGGACGAGACGGCCGCCGCGATCGCGAGATTCCTCCGGCTGCAGTGAAGTCCGACGACGCCGACGCGGATGTCGAGGAGCTCTACGAGCAGGCGCCGTGCGCCCTGCTGTCGACGCTGCCCGGCGGCTTGATCGTCCGGGCCAATCAGACGTTCCTGGACTGGATCGGCCGGAGCCGCGAGAGCGTGCTCGGTACGACGCGCTTCCAGGAGCTGCTGACCATGGGCTCCCGCATGTACTACGAGACCCACTACTCGCCGCTTCTCGCGATGCAGGGCTCCGTCAGCGAGATCGCCCTGGAGGTACGCCGGAAGGACGGCGCCGCCTCTCCGGTCGTGGCGAGCGCGCGCCAGGTGCGGGGCGCCGACGGCGCGGTCCGGGTCGTGCGCGTGGCGCTCTTCGACTCGACGGACCGGCGCCAGTACGAGCGCGAGCTCCTGCTGGCGCGGCAACGCGCGGAGCTCGCGACCCGGGAACTGGCGGAGGCCGACGTCCGCCGCAACCATTTCATCGCCACCCTGGCCCACGAGCTGCGCAGCCCGCTGGCCCCGATCCGCAGCGCGGTCGAGGTGCTGCGGCGCTCCGGCGGCGCGGGGGACACGGCCGCGAAAACTCTCCCGATCATGGAGCGCCAGGTCACCCAGATCGGCCGCCTCGTCGAGGATCTCCTGGACGTGGGCCGCATCGGCCGCGACGCTCTCACCCTCCACCGCGTCCCGGTGGACCTCGTCTCGGTCGTGCACCACGCCGTGGAGACGAGCGAGCCGCTGCTCCGGGACGCGGGTGTCGCGCTCGTGTTGAGGCTGCCCGAGACCCCGATCTACGTCGAGGCCGATGCGGCGCGGCTGGCCCAGGCGATCTCCAACCTGCTGGGAAACGCCTCGAAGTTCACGCCGCGCGACGGAACGGCCACCCTCTTCCTCGAGCGCGACGGTGAAGGCGCCCTGCTCCGCGTCGCCGACACGGGCATCGGGATCGAGGAGGAACAGCTGTCGCGGATCTTCGAGATGTTCGCGCAGGCGGCTCCGGAGGAGCAGCGGCGCAACGGCCTCGGCATCGGCCTGACCCTGGCCCGGAGCCTGGTCGAGCGCCACGACGGCGTGCTCACGGTCCACAGTCCCGGGCTGGGCCAGGGGACGGAGTTCCGGATCCGCCTCCCCGTGCTTCGCGAGACCCTCGAGAGCGTATCGCGCTCGTTCCCGCCACCCGAGATCGAAGCGCCCTCCGCGTCGCGCCGCGTGCTGATCGTGGACGACAACCACGATTCGGCCCAGATGATGGCGCTGCTGCTCGGGCTCTGGGGCCACGAGACGCGCATGGCCCACGATGGCCTCGAGGCGGTCGCCGTGGCCGAGAGCTTCGCGCCCCATCTCGTGCTGCTCGACATCGGCCTGCCGCGCCTCAACGGCTACGAGGTGGCCCAGCGCATCCGCCTTCAGGGCGGCCGCCCGGTACTCGTCGCGCTCACCGGCTGGGGCGAGGAGGAGGACCGCCGCCGGTCGGCGGCCGCGGGCTTCGACCAGCATCTCGTCAAGCCGATCGCCCACGACGCGCTCCAGAAGCTCGTCGCCGGCCTCCCGGACCCCGCCTAGCACCAGCCCCCGGGTGCTAGACTGCGCGCGTTTCTGCGGAGGCTCTCGCCCATGCCCGTGACTCGCCGCTCGTTCCTGCTCGGATCCTCGGTGCTGATGGCGCACGCCGCAATCGGCGACGTGATGGCCGCGTTCGCGGCGGCGCCCCGCAAGGCCACGTTCCTGTCCGACGCCGAGCTCGCGACGCTGCGCGCCCTGGTCGACGTGATCCTGCCGGCGACCGACTCGCCCGCCGCCTCGGCCGCGGACACCCACTACTTCATCGACCTGGCGCTGCCGGCATGCGCGAGCGCCGAGGCGGTCACCGCGTTCCGTGCCGGCCTCGAGGCCCTCGGGCGCCAGGGCTTCGCGGGTCTTGCGCCGGACGCCCAGGCCAGCCTCCTCAAGGCGCGGGTCGATGCGGACCTGAAGCTCCCCTACGACCAGTCCTTCTTCCGCATCCTCAAGGACTACACGCTCACGGGCTACTTCATGTCCGAGATCGGCGCGACGCAGGCGCTCGCGTACGAGCGCGTGCCCGGCGGCTACGAGGGCGACCGGCCCCTCCAGCCGGGCCAGAAGGCGTGGGCGCTCCAGTGACCTCCCAGGTCTTCGACGCGATCGTGGTCGGCTCCGGCATCTCCGGGGGCTGGGCCGCGAAGGAGCTGTGCGAGAAGGGACTGAAGACGCTGGTCCTCGAGCGCGGGCGCAGCGTCCGCCACGTGACCGACTACGACACGGCCCTCAAGGATCCCTGGCAGCTGCCGTACAACCTGAAGGCGTCGAACGAGGACCGCAAGAAGCAGCCGGTGCAGTCGACGCTCTATCTCTACGACCAGTCCACGAAGCAGTTCTTCGTCGACGACGTCGCGAACCCGTACGTCCAGGACCGGCCGTTCACGTGGTATCGCGGCTACCAGGTCGGCGGCCGCTCGCTGATGTGGGCCCGTCACGTGTTCCGCTACAGCGACCTCGACTTCGAGGCGAACCTCCGCGAGGGCGTCGGCGTCGACTGGCCGATCCGCTACGCGGACCTGGCGCCGTGGTACGAGAAGGTCGAGCGCTTCATCGGCGCCTCGGGCGAGAACTCCGGGCTGCCGCAGCTGCCGGACCAGGTCCTCCAGCCGCCCTTCGACATGAACGCCCTCGAGAAGCACCTGCGGGCGGGCATCGCGAAGGCGTACGGCGACCGCAAGCTGATCTGCAGCGCCACGGCCGTGCTCTCGCGCGAACACAAGGGCCGCGGCCCCTGCCAGGGTCGCAACCAGTGCGCCCGCGGCTGCCCGTTCAGCGCGTACTTCTCGTCGAACGGGGTGACGCTGCCGGCCGCCGCGGCCACCGGCAACCTGACCTTGCAGCCCGACGCGATCGCGCACTCGCTCGTCTACGACGAGGCCAGGAAGCGCGTCACGGGCGTGCGCTACGTGGACGCCCACACGAAGCAGGTCGCCGAGGTCTCCGCGCGGCTCGTGTTCCTGTGCGCGTCGACCCTCAACTCGACGGCGGTGCTGCTCAACTCGCGCTCGAGCCGCTTCCCCGACGGCCTGGGCAACGACAGCGGCCAGCTCGGCCGGAACCTGATGGACCACCACAACGGCGCCGGCGCCACCGCGACGTACTCCGGCCTTCGTGACCGCTACTACCGCGGCCGACGCTCGACGAGCATGTACATCCCCCGCTTCCGCAACGTCACGACGCGGGAGGCGAAGTTCACGCGCGGCTACGCGTACGAGGTGTACTCGTGGCGCGGCCACTGGACGCGGGGCGTCGACGGCCCCGGCTTCGGCGCCGACTTCAAGAACGAGATCACCCGGCCGGGCGAGTGGACGCTCTACACCGAGGGCTACGGCGAGACGCTGCCGAATCCCGACAACCGGATGTGGGTCTCGAAGGACGAGACGGACGCCTTCGGCCTGCCGAAGATCGCCGTGTCGATGGCCTACGGACCCAACGAAGCGGCCATGGAGACGCAGATGCGCGACGACGTGGTCGAGATGCTCGAGAAGGCGGGGCTCGAGAACGTCCAGGGCTTCCTGCGCGAGACGGTGCCGGGCTTCGTGATCCACGAGATGGGCACGGCGCGCATGGGCCGCGACCCGAAGACCTCGGTGCTGAACGCCCACAACCAGGTGCACGCGGCGCCCAACGTGTTCGTGACCGACGGCAGCTGCATGCCGTCGTCGCCGCCGCAGAACCCGTCGCTCACCTACATGGCGCTCACGGCCCGCGCCGCCGACCACGCGGCGGCCCAGCTCAAGAGCGGGGCCCTCTAGAGCGCCCCGTCGCGGCGCATCTGGCGCACGGCGTGATGGGCCGGCAGGCCGTTCACGCCGCCGCCGGCGTGGGTCGCGGACGAGGCCTGGTAGAGCCCGCGGATCGGCGAGCGGTAGTCCGCGTAGCCGATGGCCGGGCGCATGTGGAAGAGCTGGTCCACGGTCAGCTCGCCGTGGAAGATGTTGCCGCCGATCAGGTGGTACTCGTGCTCCATCGCCCAGGGCCCGATGATCTGCCGGTGCAGGATCGAGCCGCGGAAGTTCGGCGCCACGTCGTTGAAGCGGGCGATCAGGCGATCGGCGTAGGCCTCGAGCTCGGCGCGCTTCGGCTCCTTGCTCCAGCTCTCGGGCACCCACTGCGTGAACATCGACATGATGTGCTTGCCTTCGGGCGCGAGGGTCTTGTCGAAGACCGTGGGGATCTCGCAGTCCGCGAAGGGCAGCGTCGCCGCCTTGCCCGAGCGCGCCTCCTGGAACGCCGTCTCCAGGTAGTGGATGTCGTCGAGGATCGAGATCGCGCCGCCATGGACGTCGGGGTTGAAGCCGGGGTCGGCCTTGAACTGCGGCAGCTCCGCGAGGGCCAGGTTGATCTTCACCGTGCCGGAGCGGGAGCGCCACTGCTCGAGGTCGTGGACGAAGTCCGCCGGCAGGTCCTTGCGGTCGAGCTGACGCAGGAAGGTGATCTGCGGGTGGCAAGTGGTGACGATCAGCGGCGCGTGGAGCTCTTCGCCGCCCTTCACCACGACGCCCGTGGCCTTGCCGTCCTTGACCAGGATCCTCTCG
Organism: uncultured Acidobacteriota bacterium; assembly: GCA_902826455.1. Taxonomy (GTDB): domain Bacteria; phylum Acidobacteriota; class Vicinamibacteria; order Fen-336; family Fen-336; genus CADEEV01. The sequence goes on from CADEEV010000006.1 coordinate 34,029, forward strand.
ACCGGCGAGCTCACGCGGACCGTCGCGCCAAAGGCCTCCGCCGAGCGCCGGATCGCGTCGGACACGGCGCCCATGCCGCCCTCGGGCATGCCCCACGACGCGACCTGGCCCTCCGTCTCCTGGCCCGTCGAGTGGTGCATCAGGACGTAGGCCGTGCCGGGCGCGAAGGGACCGGCCCAGGTGCCGATGATGCCGTTGATCGACAGCATGCCCTTCACCACGTCGCTCTCGAACCAGCGGTCGAGCAGGTCGGCGCAGCTCATCGTGAAGAGCCGGGTGATGTCGCCCACCGTCCGCTCGTCGGCGAGGCCGCGCTTCTTCAGCTTCCAGAGCAGCTTCCCCGCGTCCATCAGGTCGCCGGGCTTCATGGAGCCGATGTGGGGCGGCGTCTCGTCGAGCATCGGGTGCATGATCGCGGCGATGCGGCCGATCCACTCGTAGTACGGGCCGATGCGCTCCCCGTCCTTCTTCGAGTACTGGCCGTACGACGCGTAGGTCGCGGCGTTCGTGCCGCTGTCGATGATCGAGCGGCCGTCGGGATGCGGCAGGTAGCCCATCCCCAGCGGGTTGATCTTGTAGCCGTGCTCGCGCAGCCGGAGGTCGTTCACGATCTCCGCCGGCATCAGGCTCATGGTGTACGACAGCGTCGTCACCTTGAACTCCGGCGCCTCGGGCCACGGCTGCGACGTGTCGGCGGCGCCGCCGGTCTTGTGGCGCGCCTCGAGCACGACGGTCTTCTTTCCGTACTTCGCGAGATAGGCGGCGGCGACCAGGCCGTTGTGGCCGCCGCCGATCACGATGGCGTCGTAACGGTTCACGGGCATGTCGGGGACCTCCGGAGACGGTGGCCCATTGTGCGCAAGTGCCCGCCCCCGCGCGACCGTTTCGTGTGTCCCCGAGTCACGTCACGCCGCCATGTAACCAGGATCACAAGGATTCGCCTTCACACCTCCGACGATGGTCGGGACGGCCGGTCCCGCCCCGGAGGTGCCCCATGGAGAATTCGCGCGCCCGATTCCTGTCCTTTGGCCTGGCCCTGGTATCCGCCGGATGCGGTCCCCACGCGCGGTCCCCTTCGGCAGCCTCGGATCCATCCCCTGTTCGTGAGTCGGCGGCGGACGTGGAGAGCTCGGGAACGAAGCCGCCCGGCTTCGAGACGTCCATCGTCAGCGATCCGAAGCGGAACACCGGCGGCGTGATCGAGGCGACGTCGCCGGTCACCGTGACCTACGACGCCTGCCGCTCGCGCTCGGGCGACGGCGCGCCGCTCTTCTTCTACTTCGACTGGGACTTCGACCACGTGCCGGACGTGTCGGGAATCGGCGCAGCCTGCCTCCAGAAGCACACCTACAAGGGGCCGTTGCGGACCAACGTGTGCGTCGCGACGGCCGACCTGAACCGCCACGATCCGGCGACCTACGTCTCCTGCCGTCAGTTCACGGTCGTCGTGCCGTCCGTCCCCGCGTGCCTGGGCCCGTCCGACGACAGCTTCACGGGCCTCGTGGTCGAGCACGAGACCTTCTCCCCCGTCGCCGGCAACGTCTTCGCGAACGACTGCCGCACGGAGCCCCTGCTGGGGAGCTTCGCGATCGAGTACACGAACGTGATGAACGTGTCCTTCGAGCTCAACGGCGACGTGCATCTCATCTGCCCGGAGGTGGGCCCGTTCTCGGCGACCCTGTACTACCTCACGGCCTCGGGCCGGGCGGACATCCTTCTCGAGGGCCAGTGCACCTGAGGGCGACCTCGTCGAACTTCGGTTAGACTCCGCGGCAACCCCCCTCTTGAGGAGTTGCCATGCGCCTCGCCTGCAGCGGGCCGGTCGACGACCGGTTCACGGGGCTCACTGCCAGCGCCGGAGTGACTTCGGCGACGCTCGGGAACGTCACCGCCAACGACTGCCCGAGCGAAACGATCATCACCGCCGGCGGCGGGCTCGACTTCTTCAACATCACGATCGTGTTCCTCGCGCTCGACGCCGGCTTCCAGGTTCGATGCACCTCAGCCGGGCCCTTCTCCGGGAGCTTCTACTACGACGTCCCGTCGGGGCGCGGCAACGTCTTCATCTCCGGAACCTGCCTCTAGGGAGCGACCACTTTCGTTGAGCGCCCAACCCGACACGAGCGCGCTGGGACCGGAACTCAGCGCCGGAGACGCCGTCAACGCCGTGCTCGCGAGCTTCCTGGGCTGGGCGCTCGACGCCTTCGACTTCTTCGTCCTCGTCTTCGCGGTGCCGGCGATCGCGAAGGAGTTCGGCACCGACCTCAAGGCGATCGCGTTCACGATCACCGTGACGCTCGCCTTCCGTCCCGTCGGCGCGTTCGTCTTCGGGCTCATGGCCGATCGCTACGGGCGCCGCATCCCGCTGATGATCGACCTGGTCTTCTACTCGATCGTCGAGGTCGCGTCGGGGTTCGCGCCGACCTACACCTGGTTCCTGGTGCTCCGCGCGCTCTTCGGGATCGGCATGGGCGGCGAGTGGGGCATCGGCGCGTCCCTCGCGATGGAGAAGGTGCCGGTGCGCTGGCGCGGCGTCTTCTCGGGCCTGCTCCAGGGCGGCTATTCCGTGGGCTACCTGCTCGCGGCCCTGTGCTACTTCTTCGTCTTCCCCACCTGGGGCTGGCGGCCGATGTTCTGGATCGGCGGCCTGCCGGCGCTGCTGGCCCTCTTCATCCGCTTCGGCGTGAAGGAGTCGGCGGTCTGGGAGAAGAAGAAGCACGCGAGCTGGGGCGACCTGGGCCGCGGCATCCTCGGGCAGTGGCGGATCTTCCTGTACATGACCGGGCTCATGACCATGATGATCTTCCTGTCCCACGGCACCCAGGACATGTACCCGACGTTCCTCAAGGTGCAGCGCGGCTTCGACCCGAGAGAGGTCGCGAAGATCGCGATGGTCTACAACGTCGGGGCGCTGCTGGGCGGCATCTCGTTCGGCTTCTTTTCGGACCGCTTCGGCCGCAAGCGCTCGATGCTCGCGGGCATCCTCCTCGCGATGCTGATGATTCCGTTGTGGGCGTACGCGCGGACCACGCCGCTGCTCGTGCTCGGCGCGTTCTTCATGCAGTTCATGATCCAGGGCGCGTGGGGCGTCATTCCCGCGCACCTCTCGGAGCTGTCGCCCGATTCCGTTCGCGGCTTCCTGCCCGGGTTCGCCTACCAGTGCGGCGTGTTGCTGGGCGGGTCTGTGGCGTACATCGAGGCCTTCCTGGCGGAGCATGTGTCGTTCTCCCACGCCATGGCGGGCACCGCGATCACGACGTTCGTGGTCGCCGCCGTCGTGGTGGCCTTCGGCCCCGAGCGCCATGGCGCCCGCTTCGGCGAGGATCGGCCCGCGCTGGAGTAGGGAACTACGCGGGGATCCCGTACTCCGCGCGGAGCTGCTCGACCGGGGCGTCCGCGACCTTGAACGGGTCCCAGTGGTTTCCGAGGTCGACCCTGCAGGCGGCGCCGCGACGCGCCGCGTTCAGCACCTTCGGCACGTCGAAGAGGCCGACCTGGGCGCCCGTCGCCGGCGTCACCTTGATGCCGACGTGGAACTGGATGATCGCGAACATCAGGAACGCGAAGCCGTCCGTGCGGATGAAGCCGCCCTGGAACGCGCCCTGCTGGATCTCGCCCTGGGGCGTCGTGTCGTAGCCGGCGAGCACGTGGCCGAAGTCGTGGAACACCAGGCGCTCGGGAATGCCGCCCTTCTCCCCGGGGAAGCCGAAGCGGTTCTTCCGGCAGTGCTCCCAGAACGCGCGGCCCACGGTGCCCTCGGGCAGCAGGCCGAGCTGCCGGTACTTCCAGGCGACCTCGAGATCCTCGCCGCCGCCGGTGAACATGACCGACATCTTGCGCAGGCCCGCGAGCCCTTCTTCGTCATAGGCCTCGCCGCCGATGCGGCCCATGATGCGGCGCATCATGTCGAAGCGGGTCATGAAGTGATGCTCCGCGGCGATCTCGTCGAGGACCTTGAGGCCGCGCTCGTCGACGCCGAGGCCCTTGGCGAGGGCCTGGACGGTCTTCGACTCGGCCGCCGTGACGGTGCCCTCGACCATCGCGGCGATCATCGCGAGCTGCACCACGCGCTTGCGCTGGTGGGGCTCCGTGATGGCCTCGCCGACCTCGCCCGGCGTGATGGGCGCGAGGGCGTCGACGTCCACCGCGACGCCGTGCAGCTCGGCGAGGACCTCGAGGAAGGAGCGCTCGGCCGGGGTGACCGTGCCGTTGCTCCCGACGACGCCGCGCAGCGCGCGGAGCGCGAACGGGGTCTGCTGGGGGTTCAGAACGATGACGTCCATATCGAATCTCCTTCTTCGGCCAGTGGGGCCGCGACACCCTATTCCACGGCGCGTGCCACGGCCAACCGCCCGGGCGAACCTCCTCTCTCGCAACGAGTTCGCGCTTTTCTGGTGCTGAGGCGCGGCGGAGCGGGACTGGCTGCGTAGTGCCAGGAGTGGCTCCGCAGAGCCACTCCGGTCAGCGCCGGCGCAGGGCGGCCGGCAGCAGCGGCGAGGGCGTGCCCTCGGGCACGAGACCCTCGAGCGCCTCGAGAAGCCCGGCGCGCTCGCCGCCCTGGGCAGAGCCGAGGCGCGCGTCCCAGCGCTCGAGGACCCGGCGCAGGAGGTCGCGGGCCTCCGTCACCTCGCGCAGCCGGTCCTCGAGACGCGCGAGCTTGCTCCCGGCCAGCGCGCGGACGTTGCGGCACGGCGCGCCGCCACGGTCGCGGACGGAGAGGATGCGGCCCAGCTCGTCGAGGGTGAAGCCGAGGGCGACGGCCCGGCGGATCAAGCGGACGCGCGCGACGCTCTCTCCCGAGAACTCGCGGTAGCCGTTCGCCCCCCGCGCGGGACGCAGGAGCCCGCGCGCTTCGTAGTGCCGGAGGGTATCGGGGCTGACACCCGCCGCGCGCGCCGCCGCGCCCACCTTCATGCGTCGATCCTACTCCGTGACCTCCGTCGAGTCGCCGGTTCCATGGTCGGCGATCTGGAAGCGCAGGAAGCCGTGGACGGCCTCGAGGGCCGCGGCATCGGCCGTCGCGATGCGGACACGCCCGCCCTCGGGAGTCTCGGCGAAGGCGTAGCGCACGCGGTCCTTGCGCTCCCTGAGGAGCGCGACGCCGGGCGGGGTCTGCTCGTGGATGCGCGCGGGGAGCCCGAAGTCGCCCTTCGCGAAGGCGCTCGCGACGGCGCGCAGGTGGGCCCGGATCCGCTCGCGCGTGGCCAGGCTGCCGTCCGTGGCCTCGAGCTCGATCCGGCCGCCGTCCTTCGTCAGCTGGAAGCGGTGGCGCGAGCCGGCGTTGTCGAGCCCGGTCGCGGCGTGATGGGCATGGTCTACCTGTGCCACGCGGCCGGCGTGCATCGGACAGGCATGCGTCTCGTCGACGGGTGCGACGAGCACGGCGATCAAGGCCATCCCCAGGTTCATGACATCCTCCGCCCCTCACCCCACACGCTACGCCCTCGCACATGTTCGAGGGTCAAGGGGTGCTAGCCTTCGGCTCATGCGCTACCGCCGAATGCCGATCGAGGTGGAGTCCCCCGAGGAGGTCGGGTACGGCAGCATCCGCTGCAACCTGGCCGAGAGCTCGATGCGCGATCGGGTCCTGGGAGACCTGCGGCTCGACGTCGACCTCGCCGGCACCATCCTCCTGTACGGAGACCACCGCGGGCACCCGGGCCTGCGCGAGCGCCTGGCCGCCGAGGCCGGCTGCGCGCCGTCGCAGGTGCTGCTGACGCCCGGCGCGGCCGGGGCGCTGTTCATCGTCTCGACGAGCCTGCTCTCTCCCGGCGGGCACGTGGTGGTGCTGCGCCCCAACTACGCGACGAACATCGAGGCGCCGCGGGCGATCGGCTGCGGGATCTCCTTCGTGGATCTCTCGATGGAGCGCGGCTTCCAGTACGGCGCCGACGACATCGCGAAGGCGATGACGCCGCAGACGCGGCTCGTCTCGATCACGACGCCCCACAACCCGACGGGGACCGTGCTGGACGAGGGCGAGCTGCGGCGCATCGTGGACCTCGTGACGTCGCGCGGCGCCTACCTGCTGGTCGACGAGACCTACCGCGACCTGACGGTCGGGACCCCGCGGCCGTTCGCGACGACGCTCGGCGAGCGCGTGATCAGCGTCGCGTCCCTCTCGAAGGCGTACGGGCTGCCGGGACTGCGGGTCGGCTGGCTGCTGACCCGCGACCCCGAGCTCAACGAGACGTTCCTCGCGGCGAAGGAGCAGATGATGATCTGCGGCGCCGTGCTCGACGAGGAGATCGCCTGTCGCGTCTACCTGCGGCGGACCGAGGAGCTGCCGCGCATCGCCGCCCAGGTGAAGCGCGGCGTCGCGACGCTCGCGTCCTGGATCGCGACGGAGCCGGCCATGGAGTGGGTGCCGCCGGCCGGTGGCGTCGTGGCCTTCCCCCGCATCAAGGCCGAGGCCGGCGTCGACGTCGGGCGCTTCTACAGCATCCTCAACGGCGAGTACGCGACGTTCGTCGGCCCGGGCCACTGGTTCGAGCAGGACGACCGCTTCATGCGCATCGGATTCGGCTGGCCGACACCCGCCGAGTTCGAGGAGGGCCTCGCGAACGTCAGCAAGGCCCTGCGCTCAGCTCGCGTCTAGATCAGACACGCTCTCCTCAGACGCTGGCGTCGAGCTCCGACTGCAGCATCGCGAGGGCGGCCTCGGCGCTGCCGAAGCGCTGCGCGCGCGGGTCGGCCTCTCCCACGATCAGCCAGCCCCCGTCGGCTCGGGCCACATCGATCTCGGAGCCCTGAGGCAGGCCCTCGACCACGTACTTCACGACCTCGGCACCGGGAGCTGCCGAGGCGATCGTCTGGCCATCGGCAAGGTACAGCGTCGGCCGCAGGGTGAGACGAGGGGCAGCGTCGCTCATGGTTCGAGTCTCTCGCGACGGCCGCCCCGGCGCAATGAGCTTGCGCCTCGGCTCCGCGCGCCTTATAAGGACGGGCATGCACAAGCCCACCACTGCCCTCCTCTTCTGCCTGTACGCTGCAACCGGTTACGGTCAGGTCGCGACGGCGCCCCAGGCGCCCACGGTCCAGGCCACGGCGCCCGCCGCCGGCGTCGCGACGTCGAAGACCGTCACGTCGCCCAGCGGCAGGCTCGGCCTCGTGTTCGCGCTCAGCGCCGAAGGCGTGCCGTCCTACGAGCTGTCGTTCGCCGGGCGCCCCGTGGTCAAGGCGAGCGTCCTGGGCCTGGAGCTCAAGGACCAGCCGGCTCTCACGAGCGGCTTCGCGCTCGCGTCCTTCACGTCCGGCCCCCACGACGACACCTGGGAGCCGGTGTGGGGCGAAGTGAAGAGCATCCGCAACCACTACAACGAGCTCGCGGTCACCCTGAGCCAGGCGTCGACGAAGCGCGAGATCGTGGTGCGCTTCCGTGTCTTCGACGACGGCCTCGGATTCCGCTACGAGCTGCCCCGCCAAGCGAATCTGGGCTCGTTCGTCCTCGCGGACGAGAAGACGCAGTTCAGCCTGACGGGCGACCACAAGACGTTCTGGATCCCCGGGGACTACGACACCAACGAGTACCCGTACACGGTGAGCAAGCTGAGCGAGGTCGACTCCTCGAAGGGCAACGCGTCCCAGGAGATCGCGGCGCGCTGGGTGATCCCCGGCGACTTCGTCCAGACCCCGCTCATGATGAAGACGGCCGAGGGCCTCTACGTGAACATCCACGAGGCGGCGCTCGTCGACTACCCCGCGATGAACCTCGGCATCGACAAGAAGACGTTCCGGCTCGCCGCGCACCTGGTGCCCGACGGCGTCGGCAACAAGGCCTACCTGCAGACCCCGACCCAGACACCGTGGCGCACCGTGATCGTGAGCGACAAGGCCGCGGACATCCTGGCCTCGAAGCTGATCCTCAACCTCAACGAGCCCTCGAAGGTCGCGGACACGAGCTTCATCAAGCCCCAGAAGTTCGTGGGCGTCTGGTGGGAGATGCACGCGAAGACCGGCACGTGGAGCTACTCCGACGAGACGAACATCAAGCTCGACGGCACCGACTGGAAGGCCCTGAAGCCCAACGGCAAGCACAGCGCGAACACCGCGAACGTGAAGCGCTACATCGACTTCGCCGCCAAGAACGGCATCCAGGGCGTGCTCGTCGAGGGCTGGAACGTGGGCTGGGAGGACTGGTTCGGCCAGTGGAAGGAGAACGTCTTCGACTTCGTCACGCCCTACCCCGACTTCGACGTGAAGGAGCTGCAGCGCTACGCGGCGGACAAGGGCGTCAAGGTCATCATGCACCACGAGACCTCGGCCTCCGCGACGAACTACGAGCGACGCATGGACGAGGCGTTCCGGTTCATGAAGGACAACGGCTACGACGCCGTGAAGACGGGCTACGTGGGCCGCATCATCCCGCGCGGCGAGCACCACGACGGCCAGTGGATGGTGAACCACTACCTGCGCGTCGCGTCGAAGGCCGCGGGCTACAAGATCATGGTCGACGCCCACGAGCCGGTGCGGCCGACGGGCCTGCACCGCACGTGGCCCAACTGGATGGCCTGCGAGGCGGCGCGCGGCAACGAGTTCAACGCCTGGAGCGGCGGCAACCCGCCCGAGCACGAGACGATCCTCCCCTTCACGCGGCTCATGGGCGGGCCGATGGACTACACGCCCGGGATCTTCGAGATCAAGATGTCCGCCTACGACCCGAAGAACGTCGCCCAGGTCCACACGACGCTGGCGAAGCAGCTCGCGCTCTACGTCACGATGTACAGCCCGCTGCAAATGGCCGCCGACTTCCCGCAGAACTACGAGAAGCGCATGGACGCGTTCCAGTTCATCAAGGACGTGGCCGTCGACTGGGACGATACGAAGGTCCTCGAGGCGGAGCCCGGCGAGTACGTCACGCTGGCGCGCAAGGCCAAGGGCAAGGACGAGTGGTACGTGGGCGCGATCACGGGAGCCAACGCGCGCGTCGCGACGGTGCCGACGAGCTACCTCACGCCGGGCGCCTCCTACGTGGCGACGCTCTACGCGGACGCGCCGGACGCGAGCTGGGACAAGAACCCGATGGCCTACAAGGTCAGCGCCTTCCTCGTGGACGACAAGACGGTCCTCAAGGCGAAGCTGGCCCCGGGCGGCGGGGCGGCGATCAGCCTGCGGCCGGCGACGGCCGAGCAGAAGAAGCAGCTGAAAGCGTACCGGTAGGCGTGATGCGGTGGGCCGTGGCCGTCCTCGCGCTCGCCGCGGGCGGCTGCGGCCACACCGACGTCACGACACCGCTGCCCTGGGTCCAGTATCGGCGGATCACCGGGCCCGGCGGCAGCGGCATGTGGGCCGGCTCGAGGCATACCGAGGTGCGCGTGCGCCGCTGGTGGGGCTGGAGCACCGCCTTCGACGCCGACGCCGCACCCGGCGCCCCGATCGTCGTGACTCCCTCCGTGGTGCTGGTGTTGAGCCAGGGAGCACCGTGGATCCTGCGCGAGTCGGACACGCGCCCCGTGCGGGCCTGCGGCGACAAGGACGACGTCGCGGAAGTGCCTCCCGACGGCGGCTTCGTGGACTGCGTCGGCTTCCTCTCGGGACCGGCGCGCGGCGTCGCGACGGGGCTGCGCCTGCGGCGGCTCGATCCCACCGGAACCCTCGTGGCGCAGCAGGACTTCACGACCGGCGATCAGGGACGCGTCTTCCTCACGCCGACGATCGAGTTCTACGACGACGAGAAGAACCCGTACCTCGTGACGTTCCGGGACCCGTGGACGGGCGACGACGGGACGCGCGGCACCGCGAGCCCGGAGCGGCTCGCAGCCATCACCTGCGAGCTCGTGCGCGTCGGCCTGCCCGCGCAGGTGACACCGGCCCCGCCCGGCCACGCCGTCGCCGAGTGCTCGGAGGCCGGCGTCTGGAGCCGCGCGCTGGGCCGTCCCCTGCGCCGGCCATCGGCCCGCCCCTAGGCCGGCTGGGGATACGGGGCCGGGAACGGCTCCGGCACGGGCACCGGCAGCGGTGCCGGATCCGGGTCGGGCTCGGGCATCGGGATCGGCGGATCGCCCACTACGAGCCCCGCTTCTTCGGCACCTTGCCGCCCGCGCGGCGGGCCTCGGACAGTCCGATCGCGATCGCCTGCTTCCGGCTCGTGACCTTCTTGCCCGAGCCGCCCGAGCGCAGCGTGCCCCGCTTCATCTCGTGCATCGCACGCTCGACCTTCTGGGCCGCCTTCTTTCCGTACCGCTTCGCGCCCGCCTTCTTCTTCGTCGCCATGGAACCCTCCCGCATCTTCGAACGCTTCCGGGAGAAGCAAGGCGAATGCCAGGGTGTACACTCCTCGCCGACGCTGCAGGAGCTGGCCATGCCCGAGCTCGAGCCGTTCGAGCCTGCCCCGGGGGTCCTCATCGGTCGCGCGTCTCTCGCGGGCCGCGTCGCGGGAGAGCTCGCACGGCTCCGTCGCAGCGGCGGCTTCCTCTCGCTCGCCATGCTCGGGCCGGCGCGCTGCATCGTCGGGATCCCTCCCGGCGCCGCCCAGGACATCGCCGATCAGCTCCGCTCGCGGGTCCGCCTCCACGACGTCGTCGTGGTCCTCGAGGAGACGGTCGCGATCGTGATGCCCCAGACCACGGCCCGCGAAGCGCGGCGTGCCAGCGAGAGACTGATGGCGATCTGCTCGACCGACGTCCGGCTGGCCCTGCTCGGGCTGGCGGCCGGCACGGCTACGGTGTTCCGGGACGTGGAGGGCGGCACCCAGGCCCTGATCGCCGCCGCCGACGAGGCCTTCGACGCCGCGGCGCCCGGGGAGGCGGCGGGCAGCACGCACCTCCAGGGGCGTCCCTGGATCCTCATCGTCGACGACGACGCCAAGCTCGCCGGGATCCTGGCCGAAGCCATCGAGGAGCGGGGCTGGGAGGCCCATCCCTGCGTCCACATCGAGGACGCCATGGCGCGCGTCGCGGAGCCCACCTACTCCGCGCTGTTCGTGGACCTCGTGCTGGCCCGGGGCACGGGCGGAGCGATCCTCCGCAAGGCGATCGCGGCGCACCCGCGGCGTCCCGCGGCGCTCATGAGCGGCCACGACGCGAGCCACGCGGGCGTCATGGAGGCGCTGTCCCTCGGCACCGTCATGTTCGTGCCCAAGCCGATCTCGGGAGAGGCCCTGGACGTGGCGCTCGCCCTGTTCCGGAGCCTGCTCCCGGGAGCGGCGCCGCGCCTCGACGGGCGCCGCCCATGAGGAGCGCACACCGCCGTTCGCCGGGCCTTCCCCACCACTCGCCGAGAACCACGCAACGTCCCGAGCCCCGCCGCGTCCTTCCCCGCGAGCGGAGGCCACGAGCATGCAGAGTCCAGGACGATGGATGCGGGCGGCGCTCGTCGTCGTCGCGGGCGGCGCCGGGGCGGCCGCCGAGGAGGCGCCCTGGAGCCTGCCGCGGCTCGAGGGCCGCATCGCACTCGACGGCCGCGCCGACGAGCCGGCGTGGCAAGGGGTGGCGCCCCTGCCCCTCGTGCGCTACGCGCCGACCTACGGTGGAACGCCCGAGCAGCGCTCCGACATCCGCATGGCCTACGACGACGAAGCGCTGTACGTGGCCGCGCGCCTCGGCGACACGGATCCCTCGGACATCCGCGTCAACTCCCTCTACCGCGACCGTCCGAACGGCGACGACACGCTCACGCTGTGCGTCGACGCCTTCGACGACAACGCGAACGCCAAGTGCTTCGGCACGACGCCCGCCGGCATGCGCTTCGACTGGCTGCTCTCCGAGGACGGCACCGCGCGCAACGACAGCTGGGACGCCTACTGGGACGCGAGCGCCGCGCTCTCGCCCGACGGCTGGAGCGTCGAGGTGCGGATCCCGTTCTCAACCCTCGGCTTCCAGGCCGACCGGGGCCGGGCGGTCATGGGCCTCATGGTGAGCCGCCTGGTCTCGCGCAGCGGCGAGCGCGTCGTCTTCCCCGACATCGAGGCGCGCTTCGACTTCACGGCACCCTCGCGCGCCCGCGACGTCGTGCTCGACGGCGTCCGGAGCCGCACGCCCATCCACCTGACACCGTACGCGCTCGCGGGGCTGACGCGCCGCGGCGGGGCCGGCACGGACTTCACCCACGACGTCGGCGGGGACCTGCAGTACGCGCTGTCCCCGACGCTCACCCTCGACCTGACGGCCAACACCGACTTCGCGCAGGTCGAGGCCGACGAGGAGCAGGTGGCCCTCGACCGCTTCCCGCTGTTCTTCCCCGAGAAGCGCCGCTTCTTCCAGGAGAGCAGCGGCCTGTTCGACTTCGCCACCTCGGGCGGCGGCCAGCTGTTCCATTCGCGCCAGATCGGGCTCACGGAGGACCGCCGGCCCGTGCCCGTGCTGGGCGGCGCGCGCCTCGTGGGACGCGCCGGCGCCTGGGAGCTGGGCGTGCTCGACATGCAGACGGACGACCTCGGCCAGGCGCCGTCCGAGAACTTCGGCGTCGTACGCCTGCGCCACGGCGTCTTCAATCCCCACTCGTTCGTGGGCCTGCTGGCCACGAGCCGCGTCGGCGGCGGCCGCCACAACGTCGCCGCGGGAGTCGACGGCATCTTCCGCGTGCAGGGCGACGACTACCTGTCGTTGAAATGGGCCGCCACGTTCGACGACGCGGACGACACGGCGACCACGCCCGCGCAACGCAGCCTGTTCAATGCCAAGTGGCAGCGCCGCACCGAGCGGGGCCTCGCCTACACCGTCGAGGCGCTGCGGGTGGGCGCCAACTTCCGGCCGGAGACGGGCTTCCTGCCCCGCTCGGACGTGACGACCGCCAACGCCGTCGGCAACTGGTTCCTCTTCACGGACAAGAGCCGGACCTTCCGCCGCGTGTTCCCCGGCGCGCTGGCCTTCCAGACCTTCCGTAACGCCGACGGCGCCCTCGAGAGCGGCACCTGGGCCGCCTGGCTGCAGTGGGAGACGAAGGCCGGCGGCGGGGGCTGGATCGAGCCCAAGGTCTTCCACGAGAACGTGGGCGACGCGTTCGGCGTCGGCGCGACCACGATCCCCGCGGGCCGCTACACCTTCGCCGACCTCCAGCTCGTGTACTCCATGCCGCAGGGCGCGCGGCTGCGCACCGACGTGAACGCCCGCGCCGGCACGTTCTTCGACGGCACGCGCGTCCAGGCCGTCGTCACGCCGACCTGGAACGTGTCGCGCCATCTCGAGCTGGGCGGGAGCTACCAGCTCACGCGGCTGCGCTTCCGCGACCGCGGCGAGCGCGACGACATCCACCTGGTCGGGCTGCAGGTCCGGGCGGCCATCGACGCGAAGGCCTCGGCCAACGCCTTCGTGCAGTGGAACTCGACGACGCAGCAGCTGAACGCTAACATCCGGCTCCGGTACAACTTTGCCGAGGGCACCGATGTCTGGCTCGTGTACGACGAGGGCCTGTTGACCGAGCGCACCCTCGAGCCGGGCGCTCCCCCGCTGCCGCTCTCGTACTCGCGCACCCTGCTGCTGAAGTGCACGTACACCTTCAACCGATGACGGGCGTGAGCGCGCGCGTCGTCGCCGTGGTCGCTGCATTCTGGACGGTCGTGGGGCTGCTCTCGGGGGCCCAGACCTCGCTGGCCGCGGCGCTCCAGGGCAAGGCGCAGCCGCTTGGCTCCGCCCTCGCGGACGCCCTCGCCCAGTTCCTCCCGTGCATTCCGGCGACGCTCGTGGCCGTGGCGCTGGCGAGCCGCGCGCCGCTCGGCCGCCTCGCCTGGCGCCGCAACCTCTGGCTGCACCTCGCCGCCGTTCCCGCCACGGCGTTCCTGACCAACTTCTTCGTGGTCGGGGTCTACTGGGCCCGCGCGGGCGAGTTCCATGGCCTCGGCACGCTGCTGCAGCAAGCGGGCCTGTGGGGTTTCGTGCGGCTGCAGGTCGCCGCGCTGTTCTACGCGGGGGCCGTGGCCGCGACGCTCGGCATCCAGTCCTTCCGCCACCTGCGCAGCCGCGAGCTCGAGCTCGCACGGCTCGAGACGCAGTTCGTGCAGGCGCGCCTCCAGGTCCTGAACGCGCAGATCCGCCCGCACTTCCTCTTCAACACGCTGCACACGATCGGGCAGCTCTGGCGCTCGGGGCGCAGCGAGGACGCCGACGCCATGCTCGACCACCTCGGGGCGCTGTTCCAGAAGGTGATCGCGTCGACGGCGCGTACGGAGGTGCCGCTCTCCGAGGAGCTCGCGATGGTGGGCGACTACCTGGCGATCGAGCAGGCGCGCTTCGGGGAGCGGGTGCGCAGCCGGCTCACCGCGGACGACCGCGCCCTCGCCTGCCTCGTGCCGCCGCTCCTGCTCCAGCCGCTGGTGGAGAACGCCGTGAAGCACGGCCTCTCGCCTTCGGCCCGGGGCGGAACGGTCTGGGTCGAGGCGCGCGTCGAGGGCGACGTGCTGCGGCTTCAGGTGCGCGACGACGGCGCGGGCGGCAACGGCTCGTCGGGCAGCGGCACCGGCCTCAGCAACGTGCGCGAGCGGCTCGCCGGGCTGTACGGGGACCGCCAGAGCCTCGCCACGGCTCCCGTCGAGGGCGGTGGCACGGACGTGCGCATCGAGCTGCCGGCGCGCCGTGGCTGAGCGCCGCTTCCGCGCCGTGGTGGCCGACGACGAAGCCGCGGCGCGCGCGGCCGTGATCACGCTGCTGCGCGACGCGCCGGCCGTCGAGGTCGTCGGAGAAGCCGCCTCGGGCGAGGACACCGTGGCGCTCGTGAAGCGGCTGCGGCCGGACCTGCTTTTCCTCGACGTGCAGATGCCGGGTGGCGATGGCTTCCGCGTGCTCGAGGCGCTGGGCGCCGAGGTGCCGCGCGGCGTCGTGTTCGTCACGGCCTTCGACGAGCACGCGGTGCGCGCCTTCGAGGTCCACGCCCTCGACTACGTCGTGAAGCCCTTCGGCCGGCCGCGCTTCGACGCGGCCGTGGCGCGGGCGGTGGCGCGGCTCCACGCCGAGGAAGCGCTGTCGCTGCGGCGGACCCTGGAGGCCCTCGTCGCCGGCCAACGCGCGCCCGAGAGCGGTGCGGGCACCCTCGGAGGGCGGCCGGCACAGACGCCGCGCCCCGAGAACCTCGCGGTGCGCGTGGGCTCGCGCACGCTGCTGGTGCCCGTCGCGGACGTCGAGTGGATCGAGTCCGACGGCGACTACGCGCGCATCCACGCCGGCGGCCGGATGCACCTGGTGTCGGCGCGCCTCCAGGCCCTGGAGGAGCTGCTCGACCCGCAGCGCTTCCTGCGCGTGCACCGCTGCGTGATCGTGAGCCTCTCCCGCGTCGGCGAGCTGCAGCGCGATCCCGACGGCGGCGGCACCCTGGTGCTGCGGGGCGGCGTGCGGCTGCGCGTCGCGCGCGGACGCTGGGAGGCGCTGGAGCGCGCCCTGGCGCTCGGCGGCTAGCCGCGCTGGTAGTCGGCCCGGGCCCGGAGCGCCAGGGGCAGGCCGATGCAGACGATGAGGATGCCCGCCGCGGTCGCCGCGCGCGCGAGATCGAAGGGCGCCTTGGGCGGCCCGATGCGGCTCAGCGGCACGACCACGCGGTTCATCACGGCCCAGACCAGCAGGCCGTAACCCACGGCGACCGCGAACGGGTTCTTCCGGAGCAGCCCGACGTGGGGGTACGCGAGGTAGAACAGCGTCGTCCACGTGTACGCGATCAGGTAGTGCAGCAGCAGGCCCGCCGCGGCGAACAGTCCGCCCTGGCCCATGACGCCGGCGCCGAACACGGCGCTCGCGATGTACTCGAGGATGCGCACCGGGTTCGAGCCGCCCGAGAGCATGTACTGGGCGCTGGCCGCGCTGATGTCGAGGGTGCCGGCGATGAGGCCCGTGAGGCCGATCGCGGCCGGGACGTTCAGCGGCTTGGACGGCGTCGCCATGAGTGATGCCGCCATTGTCCACGAGGACCCGCCGCGCGCAACGGCCCGCGGCGGCCTTTGTTTGCTACTCTCTGGCCTTCCGGAGGAGCACGACCTCATGACCAGCCGACGCCGCTTCGTTGGAGGAATGGCCGGACTGCTGGGCGCCGTGGCCGCGCGCCCGGGCGAGGGCGCCGCTCCCGACCCCTGCGACGTGCCGGCCCCGATCGGTGCGCTGCAGCCGCTGCCGGGCGAGGCCGTGCCGATCGCCGCCGCCGAGCGCGAGCGGCGCATCGAGAAGGCGCGGCGGCTCATGGCCGAGCACAAGCTCGACGCGATCCTGCTGGAGCCCGGCTCGAGCCTGTCGTACTTCTTCGGCGCGGCCTGGGGCCTGTCCGAGCGGCCCTTCCTGGGCCTGCTGCCGGCCCGCGGCCAGGCCGCCTTCGTGTGCCCCGGCTTCGAGGAGGGCCGGGCCCGGGAGCAGGTCGGCGCCGGCACGGACCTGCGCGTGTGGCAGGAGGACGAGAGCCCGTACGCCCTGCTCGCCGGCATCCTGCGCGACCGCGGCCTCGCGAACGGCCGCATCGGCATCGAGGAGCAGCTGCGCTTCTTCGTGTTCGACGGCGTGCGCGGCGCCCAGCCACAGGCGACGCTCACGAGCGCGACCACGGTGGTGGGCGGCTGCCGGCGCCTCAAGTCGGCGGCCGAGCTGGCGCTGATGCAGCGCGCCAACGACGTCGCGCTCGCCGCCTTGCGCGCCGCCTTCGGCACCTTGAGCGCCGGCATGAGCCAGAGCGAGCTCTCGCGCAACGTCATGTCCGCCGTGACACGGCTGGGCGGCGGCGACGCCTTCGCCCTCGCGGCGTTCGGCCCGGCCACGGCGTTCCCCCACGGCACCGTGAAACCCCAGAGCCTGCGCGAGGGGGACGTGGTGCTGATCGACATGGGCTGCGACGTCGCGGGCTACCAGGCCGACATCACGCGGACCACGGTCTTCGGCAAGCCCACGCCGCGCCAGACGGAGATCTGGAACCTGGAGCGGCGCGCCCAGGACGCGGCCTTCGCCGCGGCGCGCGTGGGGGCGAGCTGTGAGTCGGTGGACGCCGCCGCGCGGCGCGTGATCACGGACGCGGGCTTCGGGCCGGACTACAAGCGGCCCGGGCTTCCCCACCGCACGGGCCACGGCATCGGCATGGACGGCCACGAGGCGCCGAACTTCGTGCGCGGCGAGAAGACGCCGCTCGAGCCCGGCATGTGCTTCAGCGACGAGCCCACGATCGTGATCGACGGCGAGTTCGGGATCCGCCTCGAGGACTGCCTGTACATCACCGAGAACGGGCCGCGCTTCTTCACGCCGCAGAGCCCGGCCATCGACCGGCCGTTCGCCTGAGCATGTCCCTCGCCCTCGGCGCCTTCCTGCTGCTGGCGGCGGCCGGCGACATGACCGGCGCCGCCGTCCAGGCCGACGTCGTCGTGCGCGACTTCCGCTTCCACACCGGCGAAGCGCTGCCCGAGCTGCGGCTCCACTACGCCGCCTGGGGCACGCCGCGGCGCGACGCCGCCGGCCGCGTGACGAACGCGGTGCTGCTGCTCCACGGCACGCTGGGACGCGGCGTCGACTGGGGGCTGGCTCCGACGGACGAGGCGGCCACGCATCCCCTGCTGGGCCCCGGCGCTCCCCTCGACGTCGAGCGGTACTACGTCATCGCACCGGACACGATCGGCTCGGGCGGCTCGTCGAAGCCGAGCGACGCCCTGCGCCAGCGCTTTCCCCACTACGACCTCGCGGACGTCGTGGCCGCCGAGCGACACCTCCTCGAGAGCCTGGGCGTCGGTCACGTCGTCGCGATCGTCGGCAGCTCGATGGGCGGACGGCAAGCCTGGCAGTGGGCGATCCAGTACCCCGGCTTCATGGACGGGATCGTGCCGCTCGTGGCGTCGCCGTTCCCGAACGTCGGCCGGCGCGGCGCGATCGACGTGGTGCCCGCGGCGATCGTGCGCCGCGACCCGGAGTGGCGCGGCGGCGACTACGCGGCGAACCCCGGCAGCGTGCGTCTCGCCTTCCGGCTGTACCAGATGTTCATGAGCACGGCCGAGCGCCTCGACCAGACGCTGCCGACGCGCGAGGCCGCGCGCGCCGCGTTCGACGACCCGAAGCTGGCCGTGCCCGACGCCAACGACTTCCTCTACCAGCTCGACCTCAACGAGGGCTTCGACGCCTGGGCGGCAATCGACCGCGTGGGGTGCCGCGTCCTCATGATCAACGGCGAGCGCGATCCCATGGTGCCGAAGGAGCTGGGCCACGCGCAGCGCGTCGTGGAGCGGCTTGCCCAGGCGACGTATCTCGAGATCGCCGAGAACGGCGCCCTCGGTCACGGCGCGGTGGGCCGCAGCCAGGCCTCGTGGGCCCCGAAGCTCGCCGCGTGGATGAAGGCGTTGCCGGCGCGCTAGGAGCCGGCGTTGCCGGCGATCATGTATCCGCGCCGCACCCGCAGGTCGCCCTTGCCGTTCTTCAGCCGCACCTTGAGCTCGTGCCAGCCCGGGCGCGGCACGCCGTCGGGCGCGTAGCGAAGGACGTAGCGGCTCTTGAGGTCGGCCAGCACGCGCTGGAACCCGCCCTCGATGTCGGCACTGCCGGCCTTGAACACCTGGCCCCCGGTCTCCGCGGCCACCAGCTCGAGGAACGTCGGCGGGCGCTCGTCGCTCGGCGCCTGGGCCTGGTCCAGGTCCGGAGCGCGCCCTCCGCTCGCGAGGAATCCGCTGCGGTCGTTGACGACCTGGTTGTTCATCTCGCGGCGCCGCGGCGCGTCGCGGAACGCGGCGATCTCCTGGGTGTCGACCGCGTACACGGTCGCATCGGACTCGCGGGCGATGCCGATCACCTTCTCGGCCGACAGCCAGCTCAGGCGGTCGTCGCCGTCGCTGAACACCACGACCACGGGCCGGCCCTGGCGAGGATCGGCCAGCTCGAGGGCCGCGTACACCGCGTCGTGGAGCGCCGTGCCGCCTTCGGCCCGGGCCTGGTCGACCGCGGCGAGGACGGCCGTGGGAGTCGCGCTCGCCTGGCGCAGGCTCACGCGCTGGTTGAACGTGAGCAGCGTCGCCTTGTCGTCGGGGCGCAAGCCCCCGAGGAACGTGCGGGCCGCCTGCTTGAGGCTCTGCAGCTTGGGACCGACGCTCGCGCTGCCGTCGAGGACCAGCATCGCGTGGTTGGGCAGGCGGCGCCCGCCGGCGGCGTCCGGGGCCTGGGCGAGCTCCACGGCCTGCACGACGCCGTTGTCGCGCACCTCGAAGTCGGCGGCGGTCAGGCCCTGCAGGGGCTGGCCGTCGCGGCTCGCGAGCACGTCGACGTAGACGCTCTCGACGCTGGCGCCGAACACGGGCGGGGCCGGTGTCGCGGACGGCGTCTGGGCGAGCGCTGGAGCCGCGACGCCGAGGAGGACGGCCAGGATCGTCGCGGTTCTCATGAGCGCACCCCCTCGCGCATCGCCTTCACCACGTCGTCGAGATGTCTCGACGGGCCGAGGTGGTAGGCGAGCCAGCCGTCCATGGGCTCGTCGGTCACGGGCGTCGCGGTCGTGGCGTCGCGCACCAGGGCCGCGGCCGCGCCGCGGTCGCCCGCCCGCGCCAAGGCGTAGCTCAGGGCCATGCGCGCGGCCTGCGAGCGCGGGTTCGCCGTGAGGGCGGCCTTGTAGCTCGCGATCGCGTCGGGCAGGCGGCCGCGCGTCTCCGAGGCCTCGCCGAGGAAGAGCAGCGCGAGAACCTTCACCATCGGGTCGGCCGAGGCCGCCGCGGCCGTGAGCTCCGGCTCGGCGAGCTCGGGCTTGTCGCGGCGCAGCAGGATCCGGCCGAGCCGGAGGCGCGCCTCGGTGAGCTCGGGCCTGGCCTTGAGGGCGCGGCGGTACAGGTCCTCGGCCTTGCCGAGAGACTGTTCACGGAACGCCTTCAGCTGGAACTGCGGCAGGGCTTGGGAGCCCGACGCGGTGGCCTGGAACGAGGTTCCCGGGGGAATGCTGTCGAGGGTCGAGCGGAAGTCCCAGATCGCGCCCAGGGCCAGGAGGGCCTCGGGGTTGCCGGCCTTCACGCTCTCGTCGAGGGCGGCCTCCGCCTCGCGCAGGCGCGCGGCGCCGAGCAGCTCGTAGCCGACCGCGAGCATCCATTGGGCGCGGAACGCCTCGTCCTTCGTCTTCTCGAGGAGCTGCCGCCCGGCAACCATGTGAGCCGAGGCGAGCGTGGCATCGCCCCGGTCCTCGGCCGCGAGACCCGCCTCGAGATGCAGGAGAGCCGCCGCGCGCCGGCAGGTGTCGTCGCAGCCCTGCCCACCCCGCGCCGCGTCGAGCGCCGGCTTCAGCTCGGCCAGCGTCCAGGCCGAGAGCGCCGCCGCGGAGGCCAGGTCGCCCTTGCGGTACGCCGCCACGAGGCCGAGGTACCCGGCGGCGTTGCGGACACCTCCCGGGGTGGCCGCGGCCGCCACCACCATCTTCGCGACGGCGGCCGGGTCGCCGACCACGAAGGACTCGGTGCGCTCGAGGGTCTTCCCCGCCACCTCGTCGCGGATCTGCAGCACCAGCTCGTAGCGGCCCTGGGGGATCTTCTCGAGGGGAACCACGAGGGTCTGCGTGAGATCGCCCTCGGGGCCGGGCGGAAGCGGGCTCGGAGGCTTGGTCGCGACCGCCTTGCCGTCGGTTCCGCGCAGCGCGTAGCCCACCGTGACCTTCGGGCCCTGAGGACTCGACGCCGCGCCGAAGACCTCGAACATGCCGAAGAGCTTCGTGCCCGGCGCGAAGTGACGGCGGGCGAGCATCACCGGGAGCTGGCCGCCCTGCACCTCCTCGAGCAGGTCGGTGAGCACCGGGGTGCTGGTGCGCAGGCTCTCGACGTCGGGGACGACGAGGCGCTGCCGCACGGAGCCGACGCGGCCCGACTGCGGGTCGCGCACGACGAAGCGCGCCTCGTAGGAGCCGGGAGCGAGGGCGAACTCCTGCTCGAGCCCGGCCCACGGGGAGCCCTGGGGATCGGTGCGCGTGGCCTTCACCGGCAGCGTGCGCTCCTTGCGGACCGGCTCTCCCGTCTCGGGCACGACCACGGCGAGCGTCTCCACCGTGGATCCGAGACCGGCGGGATCGAGCTCGGCCTCGAGGAGGACGCTCGTGCGGCCGGCGGCGGACGGGGCCGGGCCCTGGACGTAGCTCGCGAGGCGCAGCGGCACGGCGCCCGCGTCGAAGGGCGCGTCGGCCGCGGCGCGCAGGCGCGCGGAGGACGCCACGGCCGCCGTCTGCGCCGCCCGCGCGTAGTAGCCCTTGCGGGCCCGCAGCTCGAGGCCCTCGCGCTTCACGCTGACGCTGATCTTGCGGAACGTCCCTTCCCTGGCGCCCGCAGGGGGCTCGTAGCCGAGCAGGTAGTAGCTCTCGGACTCGCGCGCGATGCGGTCGAGCCCTCCGGCGATGTCGTTGGTGTTGCGCAGGGTGAAGCCGCCCGTGTCGAGTGCCACGCTGTCGGCGCCGGCAGCGATCCGGTTGAAGTCCTCGGCGACGCTGCCGACGTCGCGCTCGTCGACGGCGCGGTTGAGGTCGGCCTGCGCCGTCCAGGCCCCGCCGGCCAGGCCGCGGGCGTCGATGAAGTACAGGGCCACGTTCGTGCGCTGGGACGCGTCGACGAGCTCCTTGCGCCGGGCGCCGTCGGGCTCGTCGATGAAGCCCTCGGACAGCAGCAGCAGGCTCTTGCGGCCCGGGAAGCTCGAGAGCCGGTCGAGGTCCTGGGCGAGTGCCTGGAACGTCGCCGTGCGGCGGTTGAGCGCGGCGTTGTAGATGGACGTGGCCTCGGCGGTGATCCGGCCGGTGAGGAGCGCGGGGCTGTCGCTCATGAGGGCGTCCTTCGTGGCCTGGTCGGTCTCCGACGCGCCCGAGGGCGACATCCGCTCGCGCACGTCCGTCTGGGTCTCGAAGTCCAGCAGGCGCTTGCGCAGCTGCGCGATCACGGCCTCGTCGCGGCGCATCGCCCGCATCGCCTCCCAGTCGCTGATGTGGCTCGCAGAGACGACGTTCGGCCGCTTGCCCTGGAGGGTCTCGAGGGTCGCCAGCAAGCCCGCCTTGCCCTGCGGAAGTGTCGCCTGGTAGCCGCTGCCGCCGGAGGTGGGCACGAGCCAGACGTGATCCCCTGCGCGCAGCCGGTCGAGGAACTGAGCGACACCCTTGCGGACCGCGCTCGCGGTCACGGCCGAGAGGTGGTTGTCGTCGAAGGCGAGGAGGAACACGCGGCCCTCGTCGCGCCCGGCCGACGCGTTGGTCGCGACGCCCTCGATGGGCGCTGGAAGCGCGGGCGCCGTGGTGCCCGCGAGGGCGACCGCCTGGAAGCTCGCGAGGGACTGCGGCTTGCCCTCGTCGCTCACGACGAAGTCGTCCTTGGTGAGGCCGCCGACCGGGCGCCCCTCCTTGTCGATCACCACGACGTCGACCAGGACGAGCTCGCTGCTGGCCCGGAACTCCGGGGTGGCCGGCTGTTGGGCGAGCGCGAGTCCGGCGCCCGCAAGGCACCACAGCGCCGCGATCGGCGATGACTTTCCCATTGGCTTGCGCTCCGCCCCCGGCAGAGAATACACCCGCTTGAACTGCGTATCATCAGTACACTGGACGTCACTGAAAGGGAGATCCATGCGCAAAGGACACTTCGTGTTCGTGCCCCTCGCCCTGATGGCCGTGGGTTGTTTCGAAGGCCAGCGGACGTTCAAGGTCAACGCCGACGGCAGCGGCACGATCGTGGACACCGCGAAGCTCGGCCTCCAGGCGCAGGAGATGCGCAAGGGACTCGAGGAGATGGACAAGTCCCCGGCCGCGGAGAAGAAGGCGAAGCAGAAGGCCAAGTACGACGAGAAGGCCAAGGCCCTCGGGACCGGGGTCACGTTCGTGTCGCTCACGCCCGGCAAGGACGGCGGCACGACCGCGACCTACGCGTTCAAGGACGTCACGAAGCTCACGGCCGGCGCGATGCCCGAGCCGGACGAGAGCACGACGAGCAAGGACGAGCCCCTCGTCTTCAAGCTCTCGAAGAATGCGGCCGGCAAGAGCGTGCTCACGGTCGTCACCGCCAAGGGCAAGCCGGGCGCCAAGCCGGCGGCGCCCAAGAAGAAGCCCGAGGAGGTCGCCCAGGAGATCGGGATGATGAAGGGCATGCTCGCGGGCCTCAAGATCCGCTCGGTGGTCGAGGCGGCCGGCGCGGCGCCCGTCACGCTGCTCGCCATGGACTTCGACCAGCTCGACACCGCGGCCCTCACCAAGCTCGCGACGTCTGCGGGCGACGGGCCGCCGGACCCGGCCTCGTTGAAAGGCATCAAGGGCATCACGGTCGCCGAGCCCGAGGTCACGATCGAGTTCAAGTAGTCCGATGGCCGTCGACACGCTCTCCTTGCGACAGCTCAACCGGGCGACGCTCGCGCGCCAGATGCTCCTGGCGCGCGAGGCGTCGGGCGTGGAGGCGGCCGTCGCGCGCCTGCTGGCCATGCAGGCGCAGTGGCCCCGGCCGCCCTACGTGGGTCTGTGGACCCGGCTCGCCCGCTTCGAGCGCGCCCAGCTCGACGCGCTGCTCGCGAAGCGCGCGGTGGTGCGGGCCACCTTCCTGCGCGGCACGCTCCATCTGGTGACCGCCGCGGACTACGCCGCGCTGCGGGCGACCCTTCAGCCCTCCCTCGACGCCGGGCTCTCGAGCATCCTGAAGGATCGCCTGGACGGTCTCGACGTCGGCCGGCTCGAGGCGACCGCCCGCGGCCATTTCGCGGGGGAACCGCTCACGTTCGAGGAGCTGCGCGACCGCTTTCTCGCCGCCGATCCGAAAGCCGACGAGCGCGCGATGGGGTACGCGGTGCGGATGCGCGTTCCCCTCGTGATGGTGCCGGACGCCGAGGAAGCGTGGGGCTTCGCGTCCAAGGCCCGCTTCACCCTCGCCGACACCTGGCTGAAGCACGAGGTGGCGACCGACGGACCGGCACGACTGGCGGACCTCGTGACCCGTACCCTCGCCGGCTATGGCCCCGCGGCCGTGACCGACCTCCAGGCCTGGACCGGCATCAAGAACCTGAAGGACGCCGTCGAGTCGCTCCGCCCGCGGCTCCGTGTGTTCCGCGACGAGCGCAAGCGCGAGCTCTACGACCTGGCGAACGCGCCGCGGCCGGCCGCGGAGACGCCGGCGCCCCTGCGCCTGCTGCCGGAGTACGACAGCCTGATCGCGACGCGCGCCGACGAGCGCTTCGTCGCGAAGGCCGACCGCAAGAGCGTCTACCTCTCGGCCCTGAGGATCGCCGCGACCGTGCTGGTCGACGGCTTCGTGGCCGGCACCTGGAAGCTGGACGAGACGAAGGGCGTCGCGTCCCTGACGCTCACTCCGCTGCGCGCCTGGAGCCCCGCCGTGCGGCGCGAGGCCGGAGGCGAAGCGGAAGCGCTGTTGGCGTTCGCCCACCCCGGCGCCAGGCGCCGCGAGGTGCGGATCGCGAGCTGATCAGGTCGCGGGCTCGAGCAGCACCGACGTCATCGACACGGCGCTCGTGACCACGTCGTTGAAGAGCTCGACGCGATCTCCCGGCTGTTGAACGCCGAGGGCGTAGAGCAGTGGCAGGTAGTGCTCGGGCGTCGGCACGGCGAGGGCCGCCTCCGGCCCGAGGGTCGCGGGGTTCGCGAGCGGCCCGTGGTCGCCGGCCAGCAGCAGCGCGTTCGTGCGCTCGCGAAAGCCAACGGCCCAGGCGGGCTGGGCCTCGCTGTCGAACTCGTAGAGCCCCAGGTTGTGGACGATGTTGCCGCTGCCGAGGACGAGCACGCCCTCGGCGCGCAGCGGCGCGAGCTCGCGGGCCAGGGCATAGTGCCAGGCGCCGGGCCGGGTCGTGTCGAGGCCGAGCTGGAGGACCGGCACGTCCGCCTCCGGGTAGAGAGCCCGCAGCACGCTCCAGGCGCCGTGATCGAGACCGCGGTCGGGGTCGACGGCGACCGGCACGCCGCGCACGAGGCCGGCGATGCGGGCGGCGAGCGCCGGATCGCCCGGCGCCGGATAACGCACCGCGAAGAGCTCCCGCGGGAACCCATGGAAGTCGTGGATCGTGGCGGGCTGCGGCGCGGCGCTCACGGTGGCGCCGCGGGTCTGCCAGTGGGCGGAAACGCAGAGGATCGCCCGGGGCCGGGGCAATCGTCGCCCGAGCGCGAGCCACGCGCGATGGAACGCGTTGTCCTCGATCGCGTTCATCGGCGAGCCGTGGCCGAGGAAGAGGGCCGGCAGCAACGCGGGCATCCTCGCATTGTAGGGCGCCACGCGGTTTCGCGAGAGTCGACGCAAAGATGTGAAAGTTTCGATGAGGCGATGCCTAAGGTGATGAAGCTCACACTCTCTCGTGGAAGCGGGGCGTACGGTGGGCGTTCTATCAAGTCTCATACGGGATCGCGAAAGGTCCCGGGAAACGAGGTCTCATGTGGAACAAGCGCGAGGAGGAGCCTCATTCGGTCCCTTCCTCAACGCCCGTGGCGCCGGCCGCACCTTCATTCAGCAGCTCCAACAATCCAGGGAGTCCGGCCATGTCCAATGAAAATCGCGAAGCCGCATCGATCGGACCGGCGATCTCCATCGTCGGCGACCTGACGGGTGACGAAGACCTGATCGTGCTCGGCAAGGTCGAAGGCAAGATCGAAGTCCCCAAGCACAGCGTGACGGTCGGCCGCTCCGGCCGCGTCACGGCGGACATCCGGGCCAAGGTCGTCCACGTCGAAGGCGAGGTGAAGGGCAACCTGTGGGCCGCGGAGCAGATCGTGATCCGCAAGACGGCCACGATGCTGGGCAACCTGACGGCGCCGCGCGTCGGCCTCGAGGACGGTTGCCGGTTCAAGGGCAGCGTCGACATGGAGAACGCGATCGGCGACAAGAATCGCGCCGCCACCGCGCCGGTCAAGGGACCGGAGCCGGCACCTCAACGCACACCGCCGCCGCCCAACAGCGGCGGCGGCACCCGGCCCGAGGCCCAGCCCCCGCGACCCTGACGGATGGGCTGGCTCTTCGGTTCACGCCCGACCACGGCCGGCCCGTCGCCGGCTGTGGCCGCGGCGGGCGTTTCCCATCGATCCCTGGCTCTCGCGGCGCTGCTCGCGAGCCTCAAGCCCGAGGCCCGCTCGCAGGTGCTCGACCTGGGTCCGCCCATGGGCGGCAACATCGAGTGGCTCTCGACGCGCGGCTGCCGCGTCTTCGTGGTGGACCTGTTCTCGTCGCTGCAGTTCGAGACGGTCGAGAGCCGCGCTCCCGAGAACTTCCCGCGCCTGCTCGAGCGCCTGCTGCCGTTCGGGCCCGACGACCGGTTCGACGCGGTGATGAGCTGGGACGTCTTCAACTACCTGCGGCCCGACCAGGTGAACGCCCTCATGTCGCGGGTCGGCCAGTGCTGCCGGCCCGGGGCGCAGGTGCTCTCGTTCATCGCCACCCACAAGGAGATGCCGGCGACGCCGCTGCGCTACCGCATCGTGGCGCCCGACTCCCTGGCCTGGGAGGGGGCGCTCACGCCGACGCGGGCCGCTCCGTGCTATCGGCAGACCGACTTCGCGCGGATCATGCCGACCTATCGCGTCAAGTCGAGCTTCCTGCTGCGCAACGGCATCCAGGAATACCTGTTCTCCGCTCGGGGCTGACGGCGCCGTCGTGAGCCGCGACTCGGACTCGCGATACGATCGCGGATCCAAGGAGCCAAGCGCGGCCATGAGCAAGTCCCCTTTCGGCTGGCACCCCGAGCCGGACCTGGTCGGAATCCACGAACCCTCGTCGCGGCCGGCGCTCGAACGCCTCGGGAGCGAGGCCTGGGCGGCCGGTCTCGACTACCACTTCCTCGAAGGCCTCCGCCGCCCCGTCGGGCCCGACAGCTACCCGGAGCTGCGCGAGCGGTTGTTCGGAGCCAGCCGCATGCCGAGCCCGGCGCCGGACACGCCCACGCCCTCCTCCGAGGTCATCGACGAGTTCCGCCGGCGCCTCGCGCCGTACCAGTACAACGCCGCCCACACGCGCTCCTTCAGCTACTTCACGCCTCCCGTGCTGCCGATGTCGATCGTGGGCGAGCTGCTCGCCCAGTGGACGAACCAGGGCGTCGACGTGTGGCACGCGGGCCCCTCCGCGTCGCTCGTCGAGGAGGAGGTGATCGCGTGGCTGCGCGGCGTCGTCGGCTACGGCGACGGCAGCTTCGGCCTGCTCACGTCGGGCGGCGTGATGGCGAACCTCATCGGCATGACGCTGTCCCGCGACGTCCACCTCCGCGCGCTCCTCGGCCTCGACCGGGCGCCCCGCGGACGCGAGCTCGAGGGCCTGCGCGTCTACGCGTCGGATCAGACGCACTTCTCGATCGCACGGGCTCTCGACGTGCTCGGCTTTCCCGCCGACACGCTGCGGGTCGTGGCGTCCGACGAGCGCTTCAAGCTCCACGGCGCGCCGGTGGCCGAGGCGATCGCCGAGGACCGCCGCGCCGGCCGCCGGCCCTTCGCGATCGCCGGCGTCGCGGGCTCCACGAACACGGGCTCCGTCGACTGCATCGGCGAGCTCGCCGACGTCGCGCAGCGCGAGGGGCTCTGGCTCCACGTCGACGCGGCCTACGGCGCGGCCGCCCGGCTCTCGAAGCGCGACGCCCCGCGGGTCACCGACCTGGAGCGCGCCGACTCGGTCACCGTCGATCCCCACAAGTGGTTCTTCCAGGCCTGCGACATCGGCGGCCTGGTGGTGAAGCGCCGCGAGCACCTGCGCCAGACGTTCAACCGCTCGCCCGAGTACTACCGCGTCAACCGTCCCGAGGACGAGCCTCTCCACTGGTACCAGTACTCGATCGAGGGCACGCGGCGCTTCCGGGCGCTCAAGCTCTGGCTGTCGTGGAAACACCTCGGCACCGAGGGCCTCGGGCGCCTCGTCGAGATGAACGACGACCTCGCGGCGTACTTCGCGGGACAGATCGCCGCGAGCGACGACTTCGAGGCGATTCCGCCCGTCCCCGAGCTCTCGATCCTGTGCTTCCGTCATCTCCCCGGCGGCCGGGCGAAGGCCGCGGCCCTGGATCCGGCGGCGATCGACCGCTACCAGGACCGCCTGCAGCGCGCCCTCGAGGTCTCGGGCGAGGCCTGGGTCTCGACGACGAAGCTGCGGGGCCGTACCTACCTGCGGGCCGGCGTCGTCAACTACCTCTCGACCGGGGCCGACGTCGATCGCACCCTCGCGGTGCTGCGGGAGCTGTCGTCCGCCGCGGCGCGCGAGGCCGGTCTCTAGCCCCGGCGGCGTTTCCGGATCACGACCGGCCGCGCCATGGCGAGCGGGTGCGCGACCGCGCGATTGCGCCCTGCCGCCTTGGCCTCGGCCGTGGCGGCCTGGGCGCGGGCGAGCAGGGAGTCGGCGCCGACGTCCTCGAGGGTCAGGCAGGCGACCCCGGCGCTCGTCGTCACGGGCAGCAGCGTGGAACCGACCGGGATCGGACGCGCCGCGACCGCCGCCACGAGCCGCTCGGCGGCGACCAGCGTTCCGGGCAGCTCCGCGTACGGCAGCAGCACCACGAACTCGTCGGCCTCGTACCGGTAGACGATGTCGCCCTCGCGCAGCGTCGACGCCAGGATCTGCGCGAAGGCCGCGAGCAGCGTGTCGCCGCCGGGACGGCCCACCGTGTCGTTCAGGGCGCCGAAGTGGTCGATGTCCAGGTCGATCATGCCGAGGCCGTAGCCGTGGCGCCGCGCCCGGGCGATCTCGCGGCCCAGAGCCTGGTCGAGGGCGCGCCGGCTCGCGACCTGGGTCAGGGGGTCGGTGCGGCCCAGCGACTCGAGCTCGCGCAACAGGCGCTGGTTCGATTCCTTGAGGCGCTTCTTCTCGACGGCGCGCTGCACCGCCAGCACGACGTCGGCCGCGGAGGCCGGGGGCCGCGCCACGTAGTCGTGGGCGCCCAGGCGCAGCGCCTGGATCGCGCTCCTCATGTCGTCGGGGTCGCTGGAGGACAGCACGATCACCTCCACGTCGGGCGAGAGGCGCTTCACCGCCGCCAACAGCTCGAGCCCGCTCAGGGCCGGCATGCGCAGATCGGAGAGCAGGGCGTCGTACGACTCGGTGGCGAGACGCCGCAGCGCCTCCCCGCCGTCGTCGACCTCGTCGACGCGGTAGCCCGCGTTGAACAGGGCACGCACCACCAGGCGCCGCACGCGTGGCGAGCGGTCCACGACCAGCACGCGGCCCAACGCTTCCGCCCTCGTCGACACCGGGCCCGGGTGGCTCATGGGACAGGGCAGAGCAGGGACCGTGCCACGAGGCTCGTCCAGCGCGGACAGTCACTTAGCGCGGGGGCCCGCGCGGGCTCGGGAGATCCGCCCGGCCCGCGCCCGAAAGGCCGGGCTCAGGCCAGGTCGCTGGCCCGGATCGGCAGGCGTCGCACGCGCTTGCCGGTGAGAGCGAAGAGCGCGTTGCCGACCGCCGAGGCCACCGGCGGCAACCCGGGCTCGCCGATCCCGGTGGGCACGGTGTCGCTCGCCACGATGTGCACCTCGACCCGCGGCATCTCGGGCAGCCGCAGCACCTCGAAGTCGTGGAAGTTGCTCTGCTCGACGGCGCCCTTCGCGATCGAGATCGAGCCCTTGAGAGCCGCGGACAACGCGTACACCACGGAGCTCTCGACCTGGGCGGCGACGCCGTCCGGGTTGATCGCGCGGCCACAGTCGACGGCCGCGACGATCCGGTGCACGCGGGGCGCGCCGTTCACCAGCGAGACCTCGGCGACCTGCGCGGCATAGCTCAGGAAGGAGAAATGGCAGGCGAGCCCGCGCGCCCGTCCCGCGGGCAACGGCTCTCCCCATCCGGCCTTCGACGCCGCCAGCTCCAGGCAGGCCTTGAGCCGCTTCGTGTCGAGGGGCGTGCCGTCGGGATCGTTCGGGCTCTTGACGAGGCGCGGCTCGGCGAGCAGCGCGAGCCGGAAGGCCAGGGGGTCCACGCGGGCCGCCGCCGCCAGCTCGTCGACGAAGCTCTCGACCGCGAAGCCGTTGATCGAGTGCTCGACCGAGCGCCACCACATGCGGGGCACGCCGGAGGGCGCGTCCGCGTACTCCATGCGCAGGTTGGGGATCGCGTAGGGCAGGTTCACGGCGCCGTCGATCTCGCTGGCCCAGGGCTTCACCTTCGCGGGATCGTCCCACTGCCGGCTGATCGAGACGGACGACATCCGGTCGAGCCAGGCCACGGGCTTCCCGGCCGCGTCGAGGGCGGCGCTGAAGCGGTGCATCGCCGCGGGCCGGTACGAGCCGTGCTGCATGTCGTCCTCGCGCGTCCACACCACCTGCACCGGGGCCTTCACGAGCTGGCTGACCTGGGCGCCCTCCACGATGTAGTCCGCCGAGGCCCGCCGGCCGAAGCCGCCGCCCATGTAGGTGGTGTGCACGGTGACGGCCTCGGCCTTGAGGCCCGTCACCTCCATGATGAGGTCCTGCGCCCACTTGGGGTCCTGGGTCGCGAGCCATGCTTCCGCCCGGTCGGCCCTGACATCGACCGTGGCGTTGAGAGGCTCCATCGATGCGTGGGCCTGGAACGGCAGCTCGTAGGTCGCTTCGACCTTGACCGCGGCCGACGCGAGGGCCGCGGCCGCGTCGCCGTCGCTCCGGAACGCGGTGGCGGGCGCGGACGTGAGCTGCTCGAAGCTCTTGCGCAGGGTCGCGTCGCTCTCCGCCGCGTGGGGCCCGGGGTTCCACTGCACCGCGAGGGCGTTCCGTCCCTGGATCGCCTGCCAGGTGCTCTTCGCCACCACCGCGACCCCGCCGGGAGCGAAGCTGCCCTTCGGACCCGGCGGCACCTCGACCACGGCCACGACGCCGGGCGAGGCCTTGGCCTTGGCCGCGTCGAAGGACTTCAAGGCGCCGCCGAACGTGGGACAGCGCGCGATCACCGCGAAGAGCATGCCGGGCACGCGCACGTCGAGGCCGAAGCGCGCGCTGCCGTCGATCTTTGCCGGGATGTCGTTGCGCGGGATCGACTGGCCGATGATCCGGAAGTCCTTCGCGTCCTTCAGGACCACGGTCGCGGGATCGGGCAGCGGCCGCAGCGCCGCCGGCGCCGCGAGGGCGCCGTAGCCCAGGCGTCGTCCGGTCGGCGCGTGGACGATCTCGCCGCGCTCGGCCCGGCACTCGGACACGGGCGCCTTCCACTGCTCGGCGGCGGTGGCGACGAGCTGCGTGCGCGCC
Source organism: uncultured Acidobacteriota bacterium (assembly GCA_902826455.1). GTDB lineage: Bacteria > Acidobacteriota > Vicinamibacteria > Fen-336 > Fen-336 > CADEEV01. The sequence continues at coordinate 65,001 of CADEEV010000006.1, forward strand.
GTGGCCGCGGCCTGACGCAGCGTCTTGTAGGAGCCGCGGACGCTGCTGCTGCCGCCCGTGCCGTGGTCGTAGAAGGCGCCGTTGGTGGGAGCCTGCTCGACCCGGACGCGCGCCCAGTCGACCTCGACCTCGTCGGCCAGGATCTGCGTCAGGGCCGTGTGGATGCCCTGGCCCATCTCCGACTTGCCGCAGACGAGCGTCACGTCGCCGGCGGCGTCGATGCGGATCCAGGCGTCGAAGGGGTTCGGCAGCGCGGGCTTCGCGGCCTCCTGGGCGAGGAGCGCTTCGAAGCGGAAGCCGACCACGAGGCCGAGGCCCACGGTGGCGCTCGCCTGGACGAAGCTGCGGCGCTTCACCGTGCACCGCCCTTGTCCGCCGCGGCGCGATGCACCGCGCTGCGGATGCGCTGATAGGTCCCGCAACGACAGATGTGGGCGCCCAGGCTCGCGTCGATGTCCGCGTCGCTCGGCTGGGGCTTCTGGGACAGGAGCTGCGCCGCGGTCATCAGCATGCCGGACTGGCAGTAGCCGCACTGCGGCACCTGCTCCGCGACCCAGGCCTTCTGGAGCGGGTGGCTGCGGTCGGGGGACAGGCCCTCGATCGTCGTGACCTTGCGCGCGCCGACGCTCTCGACGCTCGTGAGGCAGGAGCGCGTCGCCTCGCCGTCGAGGTGCACGGTGCAGGCGCCGCACTGGGCGACGCCGCAGCCGTACTTGGTGCCCGTCAGGCCCAGGCTGTCGCGCAACACCCACAGCAGCGGCGTGCCTCCCGCCACGTCCACCTTGTGCGGCTGACCGTTGACGACCAGGGTGAACTCCGCCATGGCTACCTCCGCCCGTTCGGGAATGGCGACGATTGTCGTCGTTCTGGCGGCCGCAATCCAGACCTGTCAAGATCGCGCCATGGCACTGCGCTCCTTGCTCCCCGAAGGCGTCGAGCCCTACATCAGCGCCCTGGTCACCGAGAGCGACCTGCAACGGCGGCTGCGCGTCGAGACCCAGGCCCTCCCCGACAACCAGGCGCGCATGCAGGTGGGCCCCGACCAGGCGGCGCTCCTGGCCCTCTTCGCCCGCCTCATCGGCGCCCGGCGCGCGATCGAGGTCGGCACGTTCACCGGCATGAGCTCCCTCGCGGTGGCGCTGGCGCTGCCAGAGGACGGCCGTCTCGTGTGCTGCGACGTGAGCGAGGAATGGACCGGGATCGCGCGGCGCTACTGGCGCGAGGCGGGCGTCGAGGGCCGCGTCGAGCTGCGCCTCGGACCCGCGGCCGCGAGCCTCGACGCGCTGCTCGCGGAAGGTGGCGCCGGCCGCTACGATTTCGCGTTCATCGACGCGGACAAGAAGGGCTACGACGCCTACTACGAGCTGTGCCTGCGCCTGCTGCGGCCGAACGGCCTGGTCGCCCTCGACAACATGCTCTGGTCGGGGAAGGTGGCGGACGCGTCGGTCCACGACCCGGACACGGACGCGCTGCGGGCGCTGAACGCGAAGATCGCCGCCGACGCGCGGGTCGAGGCGTGCCTGCTCAGCGTCGGCGACGGGGTGATGCTAGCCCGTAAGCGCTGAGGTCGGGCGCGCGTCCCATTCCGGGGCGCGGTACGCCTTCACGTGGCCGGGCTTGATCGAGCGGAAGCCGCGGTTCATCCAGCCGCCGCACTCCCACGGACACGGACCGGTGTAGGCGCCGACGCCCTTGAACGCCGTGTTCCGGATGCCCGCGCAGACCACGGGCTTGCCGCACTTCTCGCAGTCGAACCGCCCGACTTCGCGGTCCCCCACGGCTCAGGCCGCCTTGACCGGGGCCGGCAGGACGGGCGGCTTGTCGGCCACGGCCCAGGAGATGCGGCCGGTGCTGACCTCGCGAGCCGCGACCCACAGGGACTTGTGGCCCTCGGCGGCCACGCGGGCGCGAGCGCCGTTGTGGAGCTGGCGCGCGCGCTGCACCGCGAGCACGACCAGCAGGAACTTGTTCGGCACCTCGTCCTCGGCCGCCCGGGGCGGGGGCGGCGCGGTCTCGACCGTGCGGCTCGGCATGTGTGACCTTTCACGGCCAGGCTGCGGGTAGAGGCCACGGTCGAGGACCGTTACGCGGAGTGTGGCAGGAACGTCGCTCGACTCCGGGCCCGCACGAGGACGGTCCGAGCAGTATGACAGGTTTTCCGGAGCCCGCGGCGGCTACCTTGCGGCCGCGAGCGTGGCGCCGCGGGCCTCCAGGGCGTCGAAGCGGCTCCAGAGCAGCGCCGCCTGCAGCCGCGCGTCGGCATCGACGACCCGCGGCGCGTCACGTCGCCTCGGGAAGATCGCGTAGCGGCGGAAGACGTGGGGCTTCTCGAACAGTCCCGAGCGCTCCGTGCGCTCCCAGACGGCCGGATCCCCCTCGTAGACCACGACGAGGTCCGCGAGGCCGATCACCGCCGTGAGGGCCGCGTCCTGCTCGGCGGGTGTCGTGCGATGGGTCATGGGCAGGCGCGTGTAGTCGATCACCCGGGTGTGGTCGCTGAAGCGCGCGGACAGGAACCCGGGCACCACGATCGTCGCGTCCGCCGGGAGACGGTCGGCCCACTTGTAGAGGCGCTGGTACGGCTTCAGCTCGCGCGGGTAGGCGTTCCAGGCCGCCCCCGCGAACATCCCCCCGCACGCGAGCGCCACGGCCCACAGGCCCGCCACGACCCTGCGGTCCCGGCCGGACGGGTGCTTCGCCCAGAACACGAGGCTCGCGGCGAAGCCCCAGAAGATCGCCACGATCGCGGGCGACAAGTGCTGCAGGTGGTGCGGCGGGAACTGCATGGAGTGCACGCGCTTGGCGAGAGCCACGAACGGCATGGCGAGGGCGAAGGCCTCGGGCGTCGCCAGGGCGCCCAGCGCCGGCAGCAGCATCAAGAGGAAGAACTGCGGCAGCCGTGACGCCCACTGCCAGAGCGCGGCCGCGGGGGACTGGCCGCCGGCGAACGCGAGCAGCGGCCAGTGCACGCCGTAGTAGTGACGGTAGTAGACGTCCGCGAGGCCGCCCCAGGCCACCGCGAGCGCGATCGGCAGGAGCAGGCCCACGCGGCGCGCCGCGGGCGGCAGCAGGCGGAAGTTCACGAACCCGAACGCCGCCACGAGCAGCGCGAACTCGGAGCGCGCGGCCAGGGCCACGACGGCGGCGACGGCCGACAGGCGGAAGCGACCCGCCGCGTGGAGACGCAGCGCGATCAGGGCCGGGCCGATGCCGAGGGTGATCTCGCGCAGGTCGTTGGTGGCGGTGGCGAGGATCGCCGGGTGCAGGAGGTACGTGCCGGCCGCCGCGAGCCCGAGCCCGACGTGGCGCGTGCGGTCCAGGACGAACCCGTACAGCCCGAAGGCCCCCAGGCCGATCAGCAGCCCCTGGAGGAACATCAGCGTCTCGAGGCGCGGCCAGAACCGGTACAGCAGCGGGAGCAGCAGCGTGCGCAGCGGCGAGAAGTGCGCGGAGCGGTAGACCGACGGGCCGTCGAAGTCGCCGCCCTCGAACCACGCCGCCATGGGCAGGTAGCTGATGTCGCGGCCCCGGGCGATGTTGAAGGCCTGGTTGTGGAACGAGCCGAGGTCGGGGGCGAAGGTCGAGCGCAGCGCCTCGGTGCGCGCGCGGTTCTCGACTGTGACGCCGATCGCGAAGAGGAACACCGCCACCGTCACGATCGCGAAGCCCCGCCGCGCGCGTGCGACCTCGGTCCCGGGCTGCGATTCGATGGCGGCCTCCTTCGGCACGCGGCATTCTATGGGATACTCGTCGTTCCACAGGGCGGCCCTCCTTCGTTCCCCACGACGCCGGAACCGCAGAAAGGTCCAGATCCACATGCCGTTCGCACCCTTCGGCCTCCACGCCGATCTCCTCCGAGGTACGCGCGAGCTCGGTTTCACGCGGCCGACTCCCATCCAGACCGAGGCCATCCCGCCCGCCGTCGAGGGCAAGGACGTGCTCGCCTGCGCGATGACCGGCAGCGGCAAGACCGCCGCCTTCGGCCTGCCCATCCTCAACCGCCTGATCTCGAAGCCGCGCGGCGTCACGCGCGCGCTCATCCTCACCCCGACCCGCGAGCTGGCGGCGCAGATCGAGGAGCACCTCAACGCCCTCGCGATGCACACGCCGCTGTCCGCGGCCGCCGTCTTCGGCGGCGTGGGCATGGGCCCCCAGGAGCACGCGTTCCGCCGCGGCACCGACGTCATCGTCGCGACCCCGGGCCGCCTCCTCGACCACCTGCGCCAGCCCTACGCCGCGATGAAGGGCCTCGAGGTGCTGGTCCTCGACGAAGCCGACCGCATGCTGGACATGGGCTTCCTGCCCGACATCCGGCGCGTGCTGAAGCACCTGCCGGCGAAGCGCCAGACGCTGTTCTTCTCGGCCACGATGCCGGGACCGATCGTGACCCTGTCGCGCGAGATGCTCCACCAGCCGGTGCTCATCAACCTCGAGCGCAAGTCGGCGCCGGCCGTGGGCATCACCCAGGCCGCCTACCCGGTCGCCCAGGAGCTGAAGTCGGCCCTGCTCGCCGAGCTCGTGAAGCGCGGCGAGATCCGCAGCGTCATCGTGTTCACGCGCACGAAGCACCGCGCCAACCGGCTCTCCGAGTTCCTCACGAGGAACCACATCGAGAACGGCCGCATCCACGGCAACCGCAGCCAGTCCCAGCGCACCCAGGCCCTCGAGGGCTTCAAGGAGGGCCGCTTCCCGGTCCTCGTGGCCACCGACATCGCCGCCCGGGGCATCGACATCGAGGCGCTCTCCCACGTGGTGAACTTCGACGTGCCGGCCTCGCCCGAGGACTACGTCCACCGCGTGGGCCGCACGGCCCGCGCCGAGCAGACCGGCGACGCCTTCCTGTTCGTCTCGCCGCAGGAAGAGGACTCCCTGCGCGACATCGAGCGCTCGATCGGCAAGCGCCTGCCCCGGATCACGCTGCCCGGCTTCGACTACGACAAGCGTCCCGCGGAGAAGCTCGAGGTGCCCCTGGCTCAGCGGCTCGCGGCCATGCGCGCCCAGCGCCGCGGCGGCGGCGGCGGCGGCCAGCACCGTCACGGCCAAGGCCAGCGTCCTTCCGGCCTCGCCGGCCGGCGCCGCAGCAGCGGCCCTTCCCGCGGAGGCAATCGATGATCCCGCCCCAGGTCCAGTACATCGGCTTCACGACGAAGGGCTCGACGCGGGAGTACACGCTGCGCCTCAAGCCCACGGGCGGCGAGGCGCGCGACTTCGTCCTCGCGATCACGAGCGAGGCGTTCATCGCCCACCGGGCGCGCTACCAGGACGGCCCGGACATCTGTTTCCTGAAGCTGCAGAAGGAGCTGCTCGCGGCCGGCGAAGGCCTGCCCGCGGCCTACCTCCCGGTCACGGACGCCGACCTCGAGGAATACCGGGTCGCCCACGCGCCGCGCGCACCCCAGAGCCGCCACAAGGCGGCGCCGCCCCCGGCCGACGGAGAGCCGGCCTAGCTCTCGCGCTCGACGCCGACCACCGCGAGGGCCGGGCTCGTCCGCAGGTAGACGTCGACGCGCTTCTTCCAGGCCGGCAGGCCCGCGGCGTTCGAGCGAAGGCGCAGCATCAGGTAGCCGGGGCGCGCCGCCGGCAGCCCGATCGAGCGCTCCGCGGTGCGCTGCGCCGGAGCCAGGGACGTGAGCTGGCCCGAGGCGTTGTCGAGGGCGAACCACTCGAACTCGTAGGCCTCCACCGGCCCGAGGCGCGCCGCCTCCCCGAAGTTCGTGAACGTGACGGCCTCCCCCGCCACCGCGAACTCCGCGAGGGGATTGAGCGCCCGGAAGTAGCGGTCGAGGATCTTGTCGCGGCGCCTGGCGACGACCGACTCCAGGAATGCCTCGGCCTCGGGAGCCTGGAGGTCCGCGGTGGCGACGATGGCCCGCAGCGCCGCGTCGTCGAAGCGCGACACGATGCGCGCGGCCCAGAACGCGTCCTCGAGCTGCATGCGCTCGAAGGCCGGGTTGGGATACTCGGGCTTCCACTTGTCGGGATCGAAGAAGCTCGCCTCGATCGCGCCGGTCTGCGGGTAGGTCTGGTACTTCACGTGGTGCCAGGGACGCTCCCACAAGCCGAGGCTGAACGCCGTCTTCAGGATCGGACCGACCTCGAGCACGTACTCGTTGCCGGCGCGCGGGTTCTGGGCGGTGATGGCCCGGCGCCAGTCGGAGCCGGAGCCCAGGATCGACGAGAAGTCCTGGAGGTAGTGGACGAGGTGGCCGCGCTCGCCGTCGGTCTTCACGAAGCTCGCGAGGGAGTTGAGGCTGCGCGAGTCGTCGTGGTTGAGCCACGCGGAGAACACGCGGTAGCCGCGCAGCTCGCGGCGGTCCTCGTGACGGATCACGTCGTTGGGATCGTCCGGGCGCGTCGCGTGGTACTTGTTGGGCCCCAGCACCTTGCCCGCCACGGCGCGGCTCGCGACGCAGCGGATGCGGCCGTCGGCGAGGCGCGCGACGTGACTCAACATGCGCTCGAGGTCCGCCGGAACCATCGGCCGCGGCTTGCCACCGGCCACGCGTACCTTCGCCCCCTCGCCGATGCGCAGGCGGGCCTGGTCGACGTAGACGATCCAGTTCTCGGGGACGTTGTACCCGAAGGCATGGAAGAACTTGCTGCCGATCACGTCGGCGCCCGTGGACAGGCCGAAGTGCTGCGGCGGGTCGAACTTCACGAAGTAGACGTCGCCCCGGGCGTCGCGCATCGTGAAGCCCGGCGTGATGCCTCCGGACTTGCCGCGGATGACGGTCCAGGGCTCCGTCATGTCGGGGCCGTCGCCGCGATTGGGACCGCGGGCGATTTCCTCGAGGGACATCGGCCTCACGCCGATCCGGTTCCGGAACCAGCTCGACTCCGGCACCTCGCCCAGCGTGTTCACGTTCTGGGCGGGCAGGATCCGGCCCTCGGGCCGGTGATGGAGGCTGTTCTCGAGCACGTCGTAGGCCGTCGACAGCTCGATCTCGGCGGGCTGGGGCACCGGCAGATCGTCGCGGTCCACGCGCAACGGGTCGTCCGGCAGGAACTTCTGCGCGTGGGCCGGCGCCGCGGCCAGGACGACGAGGAGGAGGAGATCCAGGGTTCTCATGGCTAGAAGGACGGGCTGAAGCGGACCACGAACTTGGCTCCCTCGTCGCCCCAGGCGAAGTCGGCCCGCAGCATCGTGGTCTCGTGGGTCTTGAAGCGCAGACCGATGCCGCCGTCGGTCCGGAACGGGCCGAGGCCGTCCCCGCGCGTGGCCGCGACGGCGGCCGAGTCGACGAAGGCCGCGAGCTCGATGGCCGGCGACGCCTCCCAGCGGTACTCCGCCTGCAGCACGGCGAGGCGCTCGCCGCGGTAGCGCTGGCTGGCGAACGCGCGCAGGCTGTGGCTGCCGCCGACGTAGGCGAGCAGGTAGAACGGCACGCGGCCGTCCCCCTCGGGATCGTCCTGCGACCCGTAGGCGCGCAGGGCCAGGACCCGCTGCGGATGGCCGAGGCTCACGTACAGCCGGGCGTCGGCCGAGAGGCGGCTGAAGCCGCCCTGGGCTCCGCTGCCCCGCGGGTCGTAGCGCTCCCACTCGGCGGCGAGCACGCCGCCGCGGTGGGGGTTGCGCGCGACGTCGCGGGCGTCGTAGATGGCGGCGACGCTGGTGCGGAGGAAGTCGGGCTGCTCCGCGTAGCCCGGCACGCGGGTCACGTCGAACACCTCGCCCAGGTTCGGGAGCTTGTCGTCGGTCCCCACGCCGACCGTGTTGGAGTCGAGGCCGAGGCGCGCCGTCACGCTCAGCCGCGGCAGGATCCGGTAGCCGGCGACGCCCTCGACGAGGCGCTCCTGCAGGCGGAAGTCGGACTGGTCGGCGCGCAGCGCATCGGGACCGATGCCGAAGAAGTCGTACTTCGGCGACCAGCGGTAGAGGAACGAGCCGTAGAGCGTGAAGGGCACGTCGTCGTCCTGCCGCACGTTCACGAACTCGAAGACGTCGTCGCTCCGCGTCGCCATGAGGGGAAACGCCTTGCCGCGGTGCGGCAGCACGCCGAGCTGGGCGTCGAAGTACTGGTAGCCCTGCAGCGACCAGAAGGCGGAGCCGCTCACGTCGAAGCGCGAGGCGCCCACGTCGGGCCGCCACAGGCGCACGCCCCCCGCGTACTGCGAGCGGTGGTCGACGGACTGGATGCGCGGGTAGAAGCCGAACAGGTTGAGGGCGAAGATCGACGGCCGCTCGGCCTTCTCGAAGGCGAGGATCTGTCCCTCGATGAAGCTGGGGTCGTAGGGCTTCACCTCGGCGCACTTGGCCTTGCGCTTCTCGATCCACTGGCTCTCGCGGGGGCCGATCTCGAGACCGTCCGTGGACGCGCACTCCGCGGCCGCCAGGGGCGCCGGCTTCGTCTCCTCGCCAACCGCCGGCACGGCGAGGAGCAGGCCGAGCCACAGCAGGCGCAGGGTCACGCGTCCTCGCGCGCGGGCTTGTCCTTGCCTTCGCCCTCGAGGACGGCGCGCGCCAGCTCGAGCTCCTTGCGCTTGCTCTCGTCGACGACCGGGTAGTGCAGGTCGAGGGACTCGAGGGCGTCGATGACCGCGGCGGCCACCACGAGGCGCGTGAACCACTTGTGATCGGCGGGCACCACGTACCAGGGCGCGTGGGGCGTCGCCGTCGCGCGGATCATCTCCTCGTACGCGTGCATGTACTCCTTCCAGTGGCCGCGCTCCTTGGCGTCGCCCGCGGAGAACTTCCAGTTCTTCTCGGGCTCGTCGAGGCGCTTCAGGAAGCGCTTCTTCTGCTCCTTCTTCGACACGTTGAGGAAGAACTTGCGGATCGCATAGCCGTTCCTGGAGAAGTAGCGCTCGAAGGCGTTGATGTCCTCGAAGCGCTTGCTCCAGATGTCCTCGTCCACGACGGACGGCGGCAGCCGCTGCCCCTGCAGGTACTCCGGGTGGACGCGGACGACCAGCGTCTCCTCGTAGTAGGAGCGGTTGAAGATCCCGATCCGGCCGCGCTCGGGCAGGCTCTTCGCGGTCCGCCACATGAAGTCGTGGTCGAGCTCCTCCGACGACGGCTGCTTGAACGAGTACACCTGGCAGCCCTGGGGGTTGATGCCGGACATCACGTGCTTGATGACGCCGTCCTTGCCCGCCGCGTCCATGGCCTGGAACACGAGCAGCAGCCCCCAGTGGTCCTGGGCGTAGAGCACGTCCTGCAGCTCGCACAGCCGCGTGACGCCCGCCTTCAGCAGGTCGGCCGCCTCGTCCTTCGAGGCGATGTCGCCCGTGTCGCCCGGGTCGTGGTCCTTCAACCGGAACTTGCGCCCGTCGTCGATCCGGAACGGCTTCGAGAGCTGCTTCGCGATCTTCATCGTCCGTCGCCGGCCTGGGCTGCCTGCATGCGGCGGCGGTTCTCGGGCGAGAGGCGGCTCACGACGAGCAGCCAGAGCGCGGCCAGCCCGACGTTGACGGCGGCGAACACGGGCACGGCGAAGCCCGCGGCCTGGCCCACGAAGACGAGGCCGGCCGAGAGCACGTCGCCGGAACGCATGAAGAAGGAGTCCACCGCTTGCTTGGCTTTGTACTTCGATTCGCGGCTCGTCGGCAACCACAGCGCCTGCTTGAGGGTGTTGTTGAGGGAGTAGTCCGTGGCGTTGTCGAGGACCTTGAGCGAGCGCACGAGGCCCAGGGACGGTGCTGCGATCATGCTCACGTAGCCGCCCACCGCGATCAGGGGGTGGACGAAGAGCGCGCCGCCCACGCCGAGCACCTTGATGACGCGGCTCACGGCGAGCATCTGCATCAGGAAGCCGAGGCCGTTCACCCAGGCGAAGAAGCTGCCGTAGAACCCGCTCATGAACTTCTGGCGCTCGGTCCGCGACGCCTCCTCGATGCCGTAGAGGGCGCCCGCCTGGGCCTGGGCCATGCTGCTCAGCAGGTACTCGCCCGTGGTGTTCACGACGTTCAGCAGGATCGTGAGGACCGCGATCAGCATCAGGTAGCGGTCCTTGAAGATGAGCTCGAAGCCGCCCTCCTTGCCCAGCGGCTGGTCGGCCTCCTTCGCCTTGGCCCCGCTCTGCCGGCTCACCTGGAAGCCGTTCGCCACCCGCGTCACGCCCACGCAGGCCACCAGGATGCCCGCGGCCACGAGCATGAGCGCGTAGGGGCCCACGCTGCGGCCGAGCTGCCCGGCGTAGAGCGAGCCGATCCAGGCGCCGAGGCTGCTGCCGACACCCACGATCGCCAGCAGGCGCTTGCCCTGCTCGGCGGTGAGCAGGTCGTTCGCGAAGGCCCACAGCTGCGAGATCGCCATGACGTTGAAGATTCCGACCCAGACGAAGAACACGAGGCCGAGGTGGACGCCGGTGCGGGCGAGCAGGAAGAAGACGAGCACGTTGCTCGCGAAGAAAAGCGTGACCCACGTGATGAGCGCGACCCGATTCACCCGCGACGCCAGGGCGCCGAAGGCCGGCACGAGGCCCAGGAGCAGCAGGGCCTGGCCGGCCGACGCGTAGGTCTTGGTGGCGGCCGTGACCTCGGTGAGGATCAACGCCTCGCGCACGGTCTTCAGCAGGTAGTAGGCCGACAGCACCAGGAACAGGTTGAGGGCGAGCAGCAGCACCACGGGCCCCTCGCCCGCCTTGACGTCCGCGATGAGGGACAGGCCCCTGTCGAGGGCCGACTTGCGGGGCTCGGCCGGGACGGCGTCGGTCATCTCGATCTCCTCAGAAGGCGAAGCCCCCCTTGAAGTAGACCAGATTTTCCTCGTCGCTGTGAGCGACGCCGAAGCTCACGACGCTGCGGTCGTTCAGGAACGAGAGCCAGAGTCCGCCGCCGACCGACGTGTGCCAGCTGTCGGAGTCCTCGCCGCCGAGCCAGACGCGGCCCGCGTCGGCGGAGCCCACGAGACCCCAGGTGCCCGGCAGCACGAGGCGCATCCGCGACAGCTTGAGACGCAGGTCGGCGTTCGCGAAGGCCGAGGCGTCTCCCGAGAAGCGGCCGCTGCGGAAGCCCCGCAGCGTGTCCGAGGGATCGGCGAAGCTGCCCATCTCGAAGCCGCCGGCGCCGAGGGTGGCCGCCTCGTGGAACGGGTACGTGCCGAACACCTTGGCGCCGCCCGCGCGCACGGCCAGCGTGACGGCCTTGCCGGCGGAGAGGTAGCCGCGCGCCTCGGCGCTGGCCCTGCCGAACGTCTCCTCGACGTCCCAGGCCTTCGGGAACACGACGCCCCGCACCGCCAGCAGCCCGCCCTTGCGCGGGAACAGCACGGAATCGCGGCCGTCCGCCACGAGCGCCGCGTAGGCGCCCACCTCGCCGAAGCCCTCGATGCCGTAGGGCTTCACCGCCTGGATGTACTGGTCCTTGTCCTCCTCGGTCTCCGTGTACTTGAGGAGCGGCCCGAGCGTCAGGCTCAGCTTGCCCGCGAACGGCACCGTGAAGGCCGGCAGGAAGAGCGCCTGGTTGGCCGACACCTTGAAGAAGTCCCTGTCGCGGTCGTTGCGGCTCTCGTTGCCGAAGCCGTAGAAGCGGAGCACGTCGACGCCGGAGCCGTAGACCTGGAGCGTCCAGAACGAGCGCCGGTTCTCGCGATGGAACTCGCCGAGGTAGTCGAGACGGCCGCTCTTCTCGCCGAACGCGTAGCCGCCGCGGATCACCTGGCGGCTCGCGTAGGGATCCTTGCGGAAGCCGAAATGGCGCGTCTCGATGCCGGCCCCGACGAACACGCCGAGGTCGGCGCCATAGCTGAGCCACGGCAGCGTCCAGGTCTCGCTGCCCCAGTCCCGCGGCGGGATCCAGGGAGCCGTCCGCGGCGGGGGCGGCGGCGTGTAGGTCCGCGTGTCGTCGGAAGCGCCGACGGCCCTGTTCTGGCCCGAGGCGTCGGACAGCTTCGCGTGGGTTCCCCCGCTCGCCTCGAGGCTGTCGTTGCCGGAGCCGCCCAGCAGCCTCACGCGGATGCCGCTGTCGCCGGTCACGACGGCCGTGTCGTTGCCGCCCAGGGCGTACACGCGGATCTCCTGGGTCTCGCCGCGATGGAACACGCGCGTGAACGTCGGCTCGCCGCCCTCGGGCCGCACCGTGACCGTCAGGTTCGTGCCGTCGCCGCGCGCCTCGATGCGCTCGCTCGCGTCGCTGAGGTAGACGTCGGCGCGGTCGTTGATGTGCAGGTAGAACCTGTCGGCGATCGCGGCGAGGCCGTCGCGGCGTGCCCTCAGGGCCTTCACGAGGCGGGGCCCGTCGACCGCGTACCACTCGGCCGGCATGGCGCGGGCGGCGTTCTCGATCACGGCGTCGGTGAAGGCGGCCTGCAGCGCGGACGCCGTGGCGCGGAAGTCGTCGCGCGTGAGCCGCACGAGGAGCCGGCGGTCCTGCTCCCAGCCGTTGTAGGTGAGTCCGCCGATCGACGCGTAGTCCGGCGTCAGCTTCTGGAAGCGCGGGTCGCGGCCCCGTCCGAAGTCGGGCACGAGACCCTCGTAGCGCGAGAAGGCCTGGTCGCGGTCCTCGGGCACCGGCTTCCACTGGGCGCTGCCGGGGAACCGCGCCCAGCGCCACTGCTTGCGGTGGCGATCCCAGTCGCCCATGAACACGTCGACGAGCCGCGCGCGCAGCAGCGCCTGGACGTCGCCGCTCTCGGGCGTCGCGCTCTCGAGACGCTTGTAGAACTCCAGGTGGTCGATGATCTCGGTGAGGCCCCAGGTCCCGCCGCCAGGCGCGGCGCTCGGATACTCGGCGAACACGCCGATCGCGCCCGCGAAGTCCTTCCGGAAGTCGCCGAGAGCCGCGTCGTCGGGCATCACCACGAGACGCCACGGCGGGCAGGGCACGCCGGCCGCGTCGAGCAGCACGCGGGCGATCACCTCGCTCGCGGGATGCTGCGCCGCCATCTGGTCCTGGAGGATGCGCTCGACGACGGTGCCCTTGAGATCCTCCTCGAGCAGCGCCGAGGGATCCTTGTCGAGGCCGCGGAACGTGTAGCTGCGCCCGTCGCGTCCCTTGAGGGCGAGGCCCTTCGTCTGCTGGCCGCCCACGCGGCGCACGGGTGCGAGGCCGCCCGCCTCCTTCGCGAGGTCGAGCACCTCGAACGTCGCCGGAGCCGTCCACAGCTCGCGGTAGTCGTCGCCCCAGAACAGCCTGTGGGCGCCGCTCGCGGCGTACTGGGGGTCCGCCACGAGGGTGCGGTTCTCGGCGCGCCCGGCGGGGGCTCCGAGGATCAGCAGCAGGGCGCAGAGGGACCACTCGGGAACCGACGCTTGGCTCTTCATGATGGCCAATTTTGCGTCAGCCCGGTCCGCGAAAGCTATACTGCTTTCGAGTGGTTTTGACCCCACAGGAGATGCCATGCGGGAAGCCGTGATCGTGAGCAGCGTGCGCACCGCGGTCGGCAAGGCGCCGCGCGGGAGCCTGCGCGAGACGCGGCCCGACGATCTCGCCGGGCTCGCGATCCGCGGCGCCCTGGCGCGCGTCCCGCAGGTCGAGGCCGTGGACGTCGAGGACGTCGTCCTCGGCTGCGCGATGCCCGAGGCCGAGCAGGGCCTGAACGTGGCGCGGCAGGCCTCGTTCCTCGCCGGCATCCCCCACACGGCCGCGGCGATGACGATCAACCGCTACTGCTCCTCGGGCCTGAACGCGATCGCCCTCGGCGCCGCGACGATCCGCGCCGGTGAGGCGCGGGTGGTGGTGGCGGGCGGCGTCGAGTCGATGAGCCTGATCCCGATGGGCGGTCACAAGATCGCGCCCAACCCCACCCTCGTGGACACCTACCCCGACAGCTACCTCGGCATGGGCATGACCGCCGAGCTGGTCGCGCAGAAATACGCGATCACCCGCGAGGACAGCGACGCCTTCGCGCTGGCGTCGCACGAGAAGGCGCTCGACGCGATCGCGGCCGGCCGCTTCAGGGACGAGATCGTGCCCGTGACGCTCGGGACGAACGGCACGAGCCGCGTGTTCGACACCGACGAGGGGCCCCGCGCCGACTCGACCCTCGACGCCCTGGCGAAGCTCAAGCCGGTGTTCGCGGCGCGCGGCGTCGTGACGGCGGGCAACACCTCCCAGACTTCGGACGGCGCTGCCGCGACGCTGCTCGTCTCCGACGAACGGGCCCGTGAGCTGGGGATAGCACCGCTCGCCCGCTTCGTCACCTATGCCGTCGCCGGCGTGCCTCCCGAGATCATGGGGATCGGCCCGGTCGAAGCGATCCCCAAGGCCCTGAAGCAGGCCGGCCTCACGCTCGCGGACATCGACCTCTTCGAGCTCAACGAGGCGTTCGCGACGCAGTCCCTCGCCGTGATCCGCAGCCTCGGCCTCGACCCGGACAGGGTGAACGTCAACGGCGGCGCGATCGCCCTCGGCCATCCCCTGGGCTGCACCGGCGCCAAGCTCACCGCCCAGCTCCTCCACGAGATGCATCGGCGCAAGGCCCGCTACGGCATGGTGACGATGTGCGTCGGCGGCGGCATGGGAGCGGCCGGCATCTTCGAGCGGATGTAGCGTCCTGGCCGCGCTGCGCGCCGTCCTCGTCCAGCTGGCCGTGTTCCTCGGCCTGCTGCTGCTCCTCGAAGGCGGCACGCGCCTCGCCGGCGTGCACTTCCCGGGCATCACCCGCCCGGAGCAGGAGCACGGCGGGCTCTGGGTCTACGACCGGACGAAGGGCTGGTTCCACAGGCGCGACGCGGCCGGCGCCTCGCCCCTCGGGGGTCCCGACGCCGCCTCGATCCGGACCAACGCCCTGGGACTGAGGGGCGGCCCGTGGCGCGACGCGAAGCCCGCCGCCACGCGGCGCGTCGTGGTGGTCGGCGATTCCTACGTGTTCGGCGTGGGTCTCGACGAGGAGCACACGCTCTCCGCGCGCCTGCAGCGCATGCTCTCGAACGAGGGCCAGGCCTACGAGGTGGTGAACCTCGGCGTCGCGGGCTACTCGACCGACCAGGAGTACGTCCTGTTCCAGGAGCTCGCCGGGCGCCTCGCGCCCGACGTCGTGGTGCTGGTGGTGTGCGACAACGACTTCGAGGGCAACACCCTCGACTTCGTGTACCGGCAGTACTACAAGCCGCGCTACGGGCTCGGGCCCGCAGGGACCCTCGTGCCGGATCTCGCCTTCGCCCCGGCCCTCACCGGCGCACAGCGCACGAAGCTGTGGCTGGGGCGGCACTCGAACGCCTGGAACATGGTGCGCAGCCGCGAGTCCCCGAGCCCCGGGGTGCAATCGGTGCTCGACCTGTTCCAGGTCGCGACGCCGCGCCACTCGGGCGACGATCCCGTGCGCCTGATGCTCGCCTTCGAGAAGGCCTTCCGCGACGCGGCCCAGGCCCGGGGCGCGTCCTTCGTGACTCTCAACACGGGACACGCCCGGGAGAACACGGGGCTCTACCACGCGCTGCGGCCGCTGCTGCGCGAGGAAGGCATCGCGTTCCTCGGCATGGAGGGCGTGCTCGGCGCGGCCCGCACGCGCGAGCCCGGGCGCCACTGGGACTTCGGCCACGACGCCCACTGGAACGTCGACGCGACGCGCCTCGTGGCCTCGGTGCTGACGGGCTACCTGCGCGGCGCGGTTGACGCGCGGCCGGTGGGTGACTCACACTAGCGACGTCGGAGCCTAGGGGTGGCCGTTCGCGGCCTGAGATCAAACCCTCGAACCTGATCCGGTTGATACCGGCGTAGGGAAGGCGAGAAGAAGACCCCCGATGGATCCGCTTCGATCGTCCCGCGTCGGGACGAGGAGGCGATCATGTTGAGATCCGGTTCGCGAGCGCTCGGCGCTCTTGCCGTCCTCCTGTTCGTGCCGTGGAGCCGGGCCCAGGACGTGCCCGCGGCCGACGCCAGTCCCTCCCCTGCCCCGTTCCGCATCAGCGAGGACGTGGTGGTGCAGGCCGTGCGCGCCGA
Organism: uncultured Acidobacteriota bacterium; assembly: GCA_902826455.1. Classification (GTDB taxonomy): domain Bacteria; phylum Acidobacteriota; class Vicinamibacteria; order Fen-336; family Fen-336; genus CADEEV01. The sequence goes on from CADEEV010000006.1 coordinate 80,823, forward strand.
CGAGAATGCACCCGTCAGCCGCACGGAGATCACCCGGGAGGAGATCGAGACCCGCAACTTCGGCCAGGAGATGCCGTACCTGCTGAAGCAGGCGCCGGGGGTCACGTTCACGTCCGACACCGGCACGTCCGCGGGCTACGCGTACTTCTACATCCGCGGCATTCCCCAGACCCGCATCAACATGACCCTCGACGGCGTGCCCTTGAACGAGCCGGAGGAGCAGGCCCTCTACTTCGTGGACTTCGGCGACTTCACGAGCTCGCTGCAGTCGATCGAGATCCAGCGCGGCGTCGGGACCTCTCCGGTGGGCACGGCGTCCTACGGCGGCGCCGTCAGCTTCGAGAGCCTCGCGCTCGGCGAGAAGCCCGCCGCCGAGGCCGAGCTCGGCGCCGGCTCGTTCGATACCCGACGCGGCAGCGTCGCGGCCCAGAGCGGCCGCTTCGGGCCCGGCCTCGCCGCCTACGTGCGCGGAACGTACAAGGAGACCGACGGCTTCCGCGACCGCAGCGGCGTGCAGCAGCGCAGCCTCTTCTTCGGGGGCTCCCACCAGGGCGCCGGCTCGTTCTTCAAGGTCTTCGGCTTCACGGGCCACGAGGACACCCACCTCGCGTTCCTCGCCGTCGAGAAGGAGATCCTCGAGAACGACCTGCGCTTCAATCCCATGGCTCCCGAGGAGACGGACCACTTCGGGCAGGACTTCCTCCAGGCACAGTGGACGCGCGCGCTCGGCGCGGGCACGAACCTCTCGCTCCAGGGCTATCGCACGAGCGCCGGCGGGCACTACCGGATCTGGGCAGACGCGGACCACGGCGCTCTCTACCAGTACGCCCTCGACTGGCGGCTCTTCGGCGGCATCGCGACGCTCTCCCACCAGAACGGGCGCCTGAAGGCGAGCGGCGGCATCCACGCGAACGACTTCGACAGCGACCACGCGCGCTCCGTGGTCGACGCCGGCCCGGACTACGCGAATCGCGGCCACAAGAAGGAGATCTCGGGCTTCGGCCGCCTCAGCTACGGCGTCGGCCCCGTCGAGCTCTACGGCGACGCCCAGCTGCGCCACGCGAGCTTCCGCTACGAGGGCGACCGCGCCCTCGGCTCGGTCGACTGGACCTTCGTGAACCCGCGCGTGGGCCTGCGCTGGGACGTGACCCCGGGCCTCGGGCTCTTCGCCTCCGTGGGCCGCGCCTCGCGCGAGCCCGCGCGCTCCGACCTGTTCGCGGGCGAGGACAACCCGACGCTCGCCTACGACCTCCGTGCCGTGAGACCCGAGCGCGTGGTGGACGTCGAGACCGGCCTCGACTACCGGCGCCCCGGCCTGCGCGTGCAGACGAGCGTGTACGCCATGGAGTTCCGCAACGAGATCGCCCAGACCGGCGAGCTCTCGGAGATCGGGCTGCCGCTGCGCCGCAACGTGGACCGCAGCCATCGCCGCGGCCTCGAGCTCGACCTGCGCTGGGAGCCGAGGCCGTCCCTGCGCGTGTACGGGACCGCGAACCTGAGCGCCAACGCCATCGGCGAGTGGCGGCAGTTCTACGACGTCTACGGCCCGGACGGCAGCTACGTGGACGGCGTCAGCCGCGTCCTCCAGGACGTGGATCCCCTGCTCACGCCGAGGGCGACGCTGAACCTGGGCTTCGACTGGACGCCGCTCGCGGACGTCACGGCGGGCCTGCGCGGACGCTACGTGTCGTCCGCCCATCTCGACAACACGGGCGACGACGCCTTCACGACGCCCTCCCACGCGGTCCTCGACGGGTCGCTCGCCGTGGGCCTCGGGCGCTGGATCAAGGCGGGCCGGCCCCGGCTGCGGCTCGAAGCCACGAACATCCTGGACGACGACCGGGTCTGGCCGACCGGCTACAGCTACGTCTACTTCAACCGCGACGCCGCGGGCCGCGACAGCCTCGCGGGCACGTCGTACTACTACCCGCAGGCGACGCGGGCGCTGTTCGTGAGCCTCGACCTGCGCTTCTAGCCGTCAGGACGGCGGGAGCACCGCCGCGATCACGGTCGCGAGCTCGCTGTAGCCGCGCTCGTTGTAGTGCTTGAAGTCCAACGGGCCGTGGATGAGCTCCCGCTCCGCCACGGTCCGCAGCGCCGGCCGGGCGTCCAGGAACGCGACGCCCAGCCGCGCGCAGGCGGCCCGCACGCGCGCCGCGATGAAGTCGCTGCGCTCGGTCACGAGGGCGCTCGGGTACTCGCGCGCGTCGCCCTCGCGGTACTTCTGGGCGTCCACCTGGCGCGAGAGCAACGGGTAGGAGGCGAGGGGCGACGGCAGGTACACGACGAGGCGCGGCACGTCGGGATACAGCTCGCGGCTCGCGTCGAGGGAGCGCTCGAAGAACGCGAGGGCCTCCTCGAGCTCGGCGGCGCTCAGCCCCAGGGCCGGGCCCTGCAGGTGCAGCGGCAACGCGTGCCTCACGCCCTGGAGCCGGACCACGTTCGGCGTCGGATCGCCGCGGTCCGCGTTGGGGGCGGGGTTCTCGACGCGGGTGTCCTCGGCCTCCGGCCCGCGCAGCCACATCCCGAGGCGGTGCTTCGCCGCGTGGGCCAGCACGAAGCCGTCGAGGCGGCTGCAGCGGTCGGGCGGCTCCGGCCGGACCGCTTCGACGAGGTTGTCGTCGAGGTCGTTGCCTTCGTAGAAATAGGCCAGCACCAGGCCGGGCGCGGGAAGATCGAAGAGCGGGGCGAGACAGGCCGCGCGCTGGCGCGGCTCGATCACGTACCCGCGCAGGCTGCCCGTGCCGGAGCGGGCGAACGAGAGCACGTCGCGGCCCGTGAGCTGGTGGAGCACGTGGGCGCTGTGGAACGGCGGGTTGGCGCCGGCCGGCGCGCTGCGCAGCCAGTCGCCCGCGCCGAGGGCGTACGAGTCCCCTTCCATGAGGATGTAGCCGGGCCGCGGCAGGATTCCCTGCTTCGAGGTCTGGGCGAGCAGGCGGACCTCCCGCGCCAGGAACTCCTGCCGGTTCAGGGGCACGCGGTCGAGCAGGACGCGGGAGACCACGGCTTCGCAGGCGAGGTACGTGACGCACGCGCTGCCCAACGCCAGGGCCGCGTTGCGGAGCGCCGGGCGCGAGGGCGCCGCTACTCGGGACAGGCGGCTCCCTTGTCCGCCCACGCCTTCATCGCGACCGCGAAGGCCTTGTGGCTCAAGGGAGGCAGCGTGCGCCCGTCGCCGGGGCTCCAGCCCCATTTCACCAGGGGATCGCTCGTGACGTGCTCGACGATCTGGTCGAGGCTCTTGCCGCCGTTCTCCTCGGGGTTCTTGAACTGCGCGCACAGTTCGGCGGCCGTGCGGCCCTCGAAGACCATCTTCATCGTCGGCGGCGGCAGGTGCCAGTTGGGCGCGCCGGGGGGCATGTGGAGCCCGGGCGTGTTCTGCGGCTGGTGGCAGTTGGCGCAGCGCAGCGCCGTCACGCCTTTGCCCTCGGGTCCGCGCTTGACGTTCATGAGGTGCGGCCGCGAGGCGTCGCCCTGCAGCGGCCGGTCGCTCGAAGGATGGCAGTTGAGACAGCGCGGGCTCAGGAACACCGGCGCCGCCTTCAGGAAGAAGGCGCGCGCGCCGGCCTCGTCCGGCGGCAGCGGCGCCGGCTTGTCGGCGGAGCCGGCGCCCGCGGCGCCGATCAGCAGCGCCGCCAGGCCGAGGGCGAGCACCCTCACGCGAGACCCAGGTCCTGGGGACGCACCGGCAGGTGCCGGATGCGGCGGCCCGTGAGCACGGCGATCGCGTTGATCACCGCCGGCGCCAGCGGCGGCACGCCCGGCTCGCCGACACCGCCAGGCTTCGCGTCGCTCGGCACGATGTGCACCTCGACCTGCGGCATCTCGTTCATGCGCAGGATCGGGTAGTCGTGGAAGTTCGACTGCTCGACGCGGCCGTCCTTGATCGTGATCTCGCCGTACAGGACGGCGCTCAGGCCGAAGGCCACGGCGCCCTCGAGCTGGGCCGCGATCGTGTCGGGGTTCACGATGCGGCCGCAGTCGATCGCGCAGACGACGCGGTGGACCCGCACGCCGGAGCCGGCGAGGGAGACCTCGGCCACCTGGGCGACGAGGCTTCCGAAGGAGGCGTGGACCGCGAGGCCCCGGGCGCGGCCGGGAGCGAGCGCCTGGCCCCAGCCCGCGCGCTCGGCGGCGAGATCGAGCACGCGGCGCGTGCGGGGCTCGTTCTCGAGGAGCGCCCGGCGCATCTCGAGGGGGTCGCGGCCCGCGGCCTCGGCCATCTCGTCCAGGAAGCTCTCGACCACGAAGGCCGTGTGGGAGTGGCCCACCGAGCGCCACCACAACACCGGGACGTTGGACCTGGGGCTGTGGAGCTCGACGCGCAGGTTGGGAACCGCGTAGGGCATGTCGGCGGCGCCCTCGACCGAGGAGTCGTCGATGCCGTTCTTGATCCCGTCCTCGAACGGCGTCCCGGCGAGCAGCGACTGCCCCACGATCGTGTGGCTCCAGGCCACGAGGCTGCCGTTCGCGTCGAGCCCGCCGCTGATGCGGTCGTGCCACATGGGCCGGTAGTAGCCGCCGCGCAGGTCGTCCTCCCGCGTCCACAGCACCTTCACCGGGACCTTGACGGCCTTCGCCACCTCGACGGCTTCGGTGACGAAGTCGTGGCTCGGCGTGGCGCGCCGGCCGAAGCCGCCGCCCAGCAGGGTCGTGTGGATCTGCACGTCCTCCGGCCGGAGGCCGGTCCGTTTCGCCGCCGCGTCGCGGTCGCCGGTCTGGAACTGCGTGCCGGTCCAGATCTCGCAGCGATCCGCCCGCAGGTCCACGACGCAGCTCAGGGGCTCCATCATCGCGTGGGCCAGGAAGGGCACGTCGTACTCGGTGCTGAGGGTCTTCGCGGCCCCGGTCAAGGCCGCCGCCGCGTCGCCGCGGTTCGTCGCGACGAGGCCCGGGGTCTTCGCGAGGGCCGCGTACTCCTGCTGGAGCGCATCGGTCGAGGCGACGGCGCCCGCCGGCGCGGCGCTCCACTCCACGACCAGGGCCTCGCGGCCCTTCCGGGCCGCCCAGAAACCGGTGGCCGCCACCGCGACGCCTTGAGGGATCGTCGCGACGGCCTTCACGCCGGGCACCGCCTTCGCGCGCGCGGCGTCGACCTTCACCACCGTCGCCCCGAACACCGGCGGCCGCAGCACGAGGGCCACCAGCATCCCCGGGAGGTTCACGTCGCCGGCGAACTGCGCCGTGCCGTCCACCTTCGACGGCGTGTCGAGCCGGGGCATCGGACGCCCGAGGATCTTGAAGTCGGCCGGATCCTTGAGCGGGACGTTCACCGGCGGCTCCTGGCTCGCCGCCGCCTCGGCGAGGGCGCCGTACGACGAGCGGCGTCCGCTCGCGGCGTGGAGGACGAAGCCCTTCTCGGCCCGGCAGCTCGCGGCGTCGACGCCCCAGGAACGAGCCGCCGCCGCGACCAGCATCACGCGTGCGGTGGCGCCCGCCCTTCGCATGCGCTCCCACTCCGACGAAACGCTGCTGCTGCCGCCGGTCATCTGGATGCCGAAGGACGCGTGGTTGTAGGCGGGATCCACGGGCGCCGACTCGACGCGCAGCTTCGACCAGTCCGCCTCGAGGTCCTCGGCCACCAGCATCGCCAGCGACGTGTAGACGCCCTGGCCCATCTCGGCCTTGCCGACGATGACGGTCACGAGGTCGTCCGCGCCGATGCGCACGAACGCGCTCGGAGCGAAGGCGCTGCGCGTGGCGGCCGCGACGCGCGTCGCGCGGCCGGGCAGCGCCACGCCGATCAGGAGGCCGCCGCCGGCCGCCGCGCCGATCTTGAGGAAGTCACGGCGACCGACGGCGTCGCTCAAGCCTTCTCTCCGGCGATGTCCTTCGCGGCGCGGTGGATCGCCTTGCGGATGCGCTGGTAGGTGCCGCAGCGGCACAGGTTGCCCGACATGGCGTCGTCGATGTCGGCGTCGCTGGGCTGGGGCTTCTCGCGCAGCAGCACGGCGGCGCACATGATCTGGCCCGACTGACAGTAGCCGCACTGCGGCACTTCCTCGGCGATCCAGGCGCGCTGCACGGCGCTCGACACGCCCGGGGACAGGCCCTCGATCGTCGTCACGTGCCGGCCCTCGGCGGCCGAGAGCGGTGTCACGCAGGAGCGCACGGCCTCGCCGTCGAGGTGGATCGTGCAGGCGCCGCACAGCGACATGCCGCAGCCGAAGCGCGTGCCGGTCAGGCGCAGCTCCTCCCGCAGCACCCAGAGCAGCGGCATGCTGGGGTCGGCGTCGAGCTCCAGGCGCTTTCCGTTGACGGTCAGCCGGGTCATCAGGTCCCCCGCGAGATGATACAACGCGGCTCGCGGCGCCGGCAGTGTAGGATCGCTCCCCGATGCAGATCTCGACCGTCGGAATCGTGGGCGCCGGCACCATGGGCCAGGGCATCGCGACGACCTGCGCCGCCGCCGGCCTCGACGTGCTTCTCGCCGAGCGGTCTCCCGAGATCGCGGCGGGCTGCCTCGAGGCGATCGGCGAGGATCTCGACCGCGACATCGCCAAGTGGCGGCGCACGGAATCGGAGAAGAAGGCGATCCTGGCCCGCATCCGCCTCGTGGCCGGCCTGCCCGCCCTCGAGGCCGCGCACCTGGTGATCGAGGCGGTGCCCGAGGACCTCGAGCTCAAGTGCGCGCTGTTTCGCGAACTCGACGGCATCTGCCCGCCGGAGGACATCCTCGCCACCAACACCTCGACGCTCTCGGTGACCGAGATCGCGACCCACACGAAGCGGCCCGACCGCGTGATCGGCCTGCACTTCCTGCACCCGGCGCCGCGCGTGCCGCTCGTCGAGGTGGTGCGGGGCCTCAAGACCTCGAACGAGACCTTCGCGGCCTCGCGGGAGTTCGTGCGGGTCCTGGACAAGACGGCGGTCGAGGTGTTCGAGTATCCCGGCTACGTCACGACGCGCGTGATGCTGCCGTTCCTCAACGAGGCGATGCACGTCGTGATGGAGGGCGTCGCGTCGGCGGAGGCCGTCGACACCGCCATGAAGCTCGGCTACGGCCTGCCCGTGGGCCCGCTGGCCCTCGCCGACCGCATGGGCCTCGACGAGGTCATGCGCTGGATGCAGTACCTGTTCGACGAGCTCGGCGACCTCAAGTACCGGCCCTGCCCGCTGCTGCGCAAGATGATCCGGGCCGGCCACCTCGGGGTGAAGAGCGGCCGCGGCTTCTTCGAGTACGAGCCCGAGTGAAGATCCTCGTCCTCAACTGCGGCAGCTCGTCGCTCAAGTTCCAGCTCGTCGAGACCGACGCGGCGGCCGAGGCCGCCGGCACCGACCGCACTCTCGCGAAGGGCCTGATCGAGAACATCGGCTCGACGGCGGTGCTGAAGTACGAGCGTCCCGGAGCGAAGCCCGTCAAGGAGACCGCCGAGATCCTCGAGCACAAGATCGCCGTGGAACGCTCGATCGCGCTGCTGACCGACGCGGAGACGGGCGTGCTGCGGGACCGCTCGGAGATCGGCGCGGTGGGCCACCGCGTGGTCCACGGCGGCGAGCGCTTCAAGGCCTCGGTCAGGATCGACGACGCGGTCCTCGAGGGCATCGAGGACTGCTTCGACATGGCGCCGCTCCACAACCCGCCCAACGTGCGCGGCTACCGGGCGGCCCGCGCCGTGCTCGGGAGCGTCGACCACGTCGCGGTCTTCGACACCTCGTTCCACCAGACGATGCCGCCCGAGGCGTACGTGTACGGGCTGCCCTACGCGCTCTACCAGCGCCACGGCATCCGGCGCTACGGCTTCCACGGCACGTCCCACCGCTTCGTGTCGCGGCGCCTCGCCGCCCTGCTCGGCCGCGCCCACGACGATCCCGGCCTGCGCGTGATCACGTGCCATCTCGGCAACGGCTGCTCGGTCGCGGCGATCCGGGGCGGGCGCTCGATCGACACCTCCATGGGCTTCACGCCGCTCGAGGGCCTCGTGATGGGCACGCGCTGCGGCGACATCGACCCGGCGGCGCTGCTCCACGTCGTGCTGCGCGAGGAGATCGGGTCGGCCGAGGTCAACGCCCTCGCCAACAAGCACAGCGGGCTCCTCGGGATCTCGGGCCTGTCCCACGACATGCGCACGCTGCTCGAGGCCGCGGGCCAGGGCAACGAGCGCGCGCGCCTGGCGATCGACGTCTTCTGCTACCGCCTGCGCAAGTACATCGCGGCGTACGTCGGCGCCCTGGGCGGCGTCGACGCCGTGGCCTTCGCCGGCGGCATCGGCGAGAACGCCGCGGCGATCCGCGCGCAGTCGCTGCGCGGCCTCGACGCCGTGGGGCTCGGCCTCGACCCCGCGACGAACGCGGCGGCCGTCGGCACGGAAGCCGAGATCTCGCCTTCCGGCGCCCGCGCCCGCGTGTTCGTGGTGCCGACCAACGAAGAGCTGCTGATCGCCCGGGACACGTTCCGCATCGTCTCGGGCCTGCCGCCGGCCTGAAAGGAGCCTGCATGTTCATGGACGAGATGCGCGCCCGGGTCCGCGGCAAGGGCGTCCGCATCGTCTATCCGGAAGGCCTCGAGGAGCGGGCGCTCCGGGCCGCCGTGGAGCTGCGCGACCAGGACCTCGTCGTGCCGATCCTGCTGGGCCCGGTGGAAGCCTTGCGCCGGAAGGCGGCCGGGCTCGGCCTCGATCTGGGCGCGATCGAGATCCACGATCCCCTGAGCGACGCGGCGGCCGCGGCCTACGCGTCCGACTACCACGCGCTGCGACGGCACAAGGGCGTGACGCCCGAGGCGGCCCGCGAGCAAGCACGGCTTCCCCACTACTACGGCGCGCTGATGGTGCGCGCCGGCGCCGCGGCCGGCATGGTCTCGGGCCTCGAAAGCGAGACGAAGCCGTTCCTGCCGGCCTTCGAGGTGGTGAGGATGGCCGAGGGCTTCGGCCGCGCGTCGTCGTTGTTCGTGATGTCGTGGCCCGACAAGACGCTCTTCTACGCCGACTGCTCGGTCAACATCGCCCCCGACGCCCAGGCCCTGGCCGAGATCGGCCGCGCCACCGCCGGGAGCGTGCGCTCCTTCGGTCACGAGCCGCGCCTCGCGTACCTCTCGTTCTCCACCCGCGACAGCGCCCGCGACGCGTCGGTCGATCGCGTGAAGCAGGCGGTCGCCCTGGTGCGCGCGGCCGAGCCGGGCCTCGTGGTCGACGGCGAGCTGCAGTTCGACGCGGCCTACGTCGCGAGCGTCGCGAAGAAGAAGGCGCCCGACAGCCCCTTCGCCGCGGCGCCGGCCAACGTGTTCCTGTTCCCCGACCTCAACGCCGGCAACATCGCCTACAAGATCACCGAGCGGCTGGCGGGCGCCGCCGCGATCGGGCCGATCCTGCAGGGCCTGCGCCAGCCGGTGAACGACGTGTCGCGGGGCTGCTCCTACCGCGACCTGGCCGACGTGGCCGTGATCAGCGCCGTCCAGGCCCTGGCTTCGGCGCGTCCGTGAGCCAGACCGCGTAGCTCTCGACCACCGCGGCCTTGCGGTTCACCTCGAGGACCCCGAGGCGGACCCGGCCGTCGTTCGTGAACTGCAGGCGCATGAAGCCCGCCTTGCTCGAGGCGAAGCGCGAGCCGGGGATGCGCTTCACGGCGTTCTCGTGGTCGTAGATGCCGGCGCCGCTGACCAGCAGGTGGCGCGCGCTGTGGCCGTCGATGACCTGCTGCGCGTGCTCGTGGCCCGCCGCGAAGGCGAGGGGCGGGTGCTCGCGGAGCACGCTCTCGATCGACTCGCGCATGTGGCGGTTCACCTCGCTCGTGATGTCCTGGGCCGTGGCGCCGGCCTTGCGCGCGAGCGGGTACAGGGAACCGATGAGCGGCAGCGGCAGCCAGAGACCGCGCCGCGCGTCGGTGAGCGGAAACAGGTGCTGCTTGAAGGTGAAGTAGCCGCCGTGGGGCCCGCCGGTGGCGAGCGGGTGGTGGGCGGTCACGACCACGTGGCGCGTGCCGGCGCCCTGCAGCGCCGCGTTCAAGGCCGCGAGCACCTCGGCTTCGGAGTCCTGGGGGCACGAGGAGGTGGGGTCGATCGGCTTGTCGAAGCCGTGGAGCCACCACTGGGTGTCGAGCATCACGAGCCGCAGCCAGGGTCCGACGTCCTCCACGGCCGGGCCGGGGCAGCCGTCCTTGGGCAGCATCTGCACCGTGCCCTGGCCGCGCTCGTCGATGCGCTGGCCCTGGCGCCGGATCGCGTTCCAGCCGTCGGTGCCCTCTCCGGCCCAGTCGTGGTTGCCCGGCACGAAGAAGCCCCGCGCTCCGGACGCCCGCGCCACCTCCACCTGGGTGTCGAGGCGGCGCTCCTGTTCGCCGCGGCCCGGGTGGCCCGGCGGCGCGAGGCCCACCTCGTACAGGTTGTCGCCCAGGAAGACGACGGCCGTGTGGGCCGGGTCGCGTGCGAGCTCGCGCGAGAGCGCGATCAGCACGGGCTCGCCGCCCGGGGCCGGGTCGCCGGCGTCGCCGATCAGGATCAGCGTCTCGGAGACGTCCTGGGCCGGCGGCACGGCCGGGGCCGGCGCGACGAGGAGCAGGGCCGCGGCCAGGCAGGGTGCGGCCAGCGCCGTACCGGCGTTCATCGAGCGGGATTGTAGGTGAGACGCACCACGGCGCGGGCGGCGGCTTCGAGGTTGGCGGCGCCCTCCGCGCGCGCCGTCGCGAGGTCGCAGGGTCCCGGCACGATCGAGAACGCGCTCGTGAGGCCGCGGGCGAACAACGCTTCGTACCCCGGCACGAGGCGCCCGGCGAGAGCGATCACCGGCACGCGGGCGCGGTAGGCGTGGCTCACGATCGCCGCGATCGCCTTGCCCTGGGGCGTCTGGCCGTCGAGGGCGCCCTCGCCCGTGAGCACCCCGAGGGCGTGGCCGAGGTGACGATCGAAGCCGATCGCCTGGAGCACGAGCTCGGCTCCGGGCACGAGGCGGCCGCCGCTCGCGAGGAGTCCCGCGCCGAGCCCGCCGGCGGCGCCCGCCCCGGGCACCTCGGCCAGCTCGCGTCCGAGGGCGCGCTCGAGCACGCGGCCGAAGTGGCCGAGGGCGGCCTCGAGCTCCTCCACCACCGCGGGCGTCGCGCCTTTCTGGGGACCGAAGAGCCGGCTCGCGCCGCCGTCGCCGCAGAGCGGGCTGCGGACGTCGCAGGCGATCGCGAGTGGCACCCGAGCGAGGCGCGGGTCGAGGCCGGCCAGGTCGGCGCTTGCGAGCCGCGCGAGCGCCGCGCCTCCGGGCTCGACCGGCTGGCCCGACGCGTCGAGCAGCACGGCGCCGAGGGCCCGCAGCGCGCCGGCGCCGCCGTCGTTCGTGGCGCTTCCGCCCAGCCCGACCACGATCCGTGTGGCGCCCAGGTCGAGGGCGGCCCGGATCATCTCGCCGACGCCGCGCGACGTCGCGAGTCGCGGGTCGCGACGCTCGGGCGGGAGGCGCGCGAGACCGACGGCCTCGGCCGCCTCCACCACCATGCTGCCGTCGGGCAGCAGCCCGATCCGCGCCGTGACCGGCTCGCCCCGGGCCCCCGTGACCTCGACGGCTCGCGTGACGCCGCGGCCGGAGAACACGAGGGTGTCGAGGGTGCCTTCGCCCCCGTCGGCCACGGGAAGGAGCTCGAGGGGCAGGCGCGGGTCCGCGGCGCGCGCGCCCCGGGCCATCGCCTCGGCCGCCTCCCGCGCCGACATCGACTCCTTGTAGGAGGCCGGGGCGAGGAGGAGCTTCACGGAGCCGGTTTCGGCTCCGGCGACGCCTCGGGGTGCGGCGGGTACTCCGCGAGGATCTTCTTCACCGCCCCGATCAGCTGCAGGGCGACGTCGTCGGCGCGCAGCAGCGGCTCGCGCCAGGTGCCGGTGAACACGGGCTCGCGGGACTTGCCGTCGCGGATCTCGATCGCGATCGTCTGCTCCTCGACGCGCTTGAAGTCCACCATCGTCCGCACGTCGCTCGGGCCGCGGGCCGTGCTGTTCTGGGCGTACGACTCGCCTTTCACCTTCTTCTTCGTCGTGGCCGAGTAGCCCACGAACACGTCGGGCTTGCCCGAGGCATCCTTCGCGAAGCCCTTGCCCGCGAGCTCGCTCTCGATCGTCTGCATGATGCGCGTGTGGTCGGCGAAGTTGGCCGGCCGCTCGCTGACCGGCAGCCACGCGTAGGTCTTGTACCTCGCGAAGTCGGCCGCCGCGTCGGCCTCGACCTCGACCTTGGTGGGCTCCACGAGGCGGCGCGTCTCGCCCGGCGCCTGGGCCTGTGCGGCGGCGGCGAACGACGCGACGAGAAGGGCGAGAACGGGCTGCGCGCTGCTCATGATGGCCTCCGGCCTCATGGTAACCTCCTTCGCCCATGGCCTTCATCCTCGCGCTGGACCAGGGGACCACGAGCTCGCGCGCCATCCTGTTCGACCGCGCCGGCTCGGCCGTGGCCGTCGCGCAGCGCGAGTTCCGCCAGATCTACCCGCGCGCCGGATGGGTGGAGCACGACCCCGCGGAGATCGCGCAGTCGCAGCTCGACGTCGCCCGCGAGGCGCTCGCGAAGGCCGGCGTGGCACCGCGGGACGTGGCGGCCCTCGGCCTCACGAACCAGCGCGAGACGACCCTCGTGTGGGACCGCCGCAGCGGCGTGCCCGTGATGAACGCGATCGTCTGGCAGGACCGCCGCACGGCCGAGGCCTGCGACCGCCTGCGCGCGGCCGGCCACACCGAGCCCGTGCGCGAGAAGACCGGCCTCGTCCTCGACGCCTACTTCTCGGGCACCAAGATCGCGTGGATCCTCGACAACGTCCCGGGAGCCCGCGAGCGCGCCGAGGCCGGGGAGCTGGCCTTCGGCACCGTCGACACGTGGCTCGCCTGGCAGCTCACGGGCGGCCGGCTCCACGTCACCGATCCCAGCAACGCCTCGCGCACGCTGCTGTTCGACATCCGCCGCGGCGCCTGGGACGACGCTCTCCTGGCGCTCTTCCGCGTGCCGCGAGCGATGCTGCCCGAGGTGCGCGGCTCGGGCGAGAGCGTCGGCGCGTGCAGCGCGCCGGGCCTCGAAGGCATCGCGATCGCGGGCATCGCCGGCGACCAGCAGGCGGCCCTGTTCGGCCAGATGTGCGTGGCCCCGGGCCTGTCGAAGAACACCTACGGCACGGGCTGCTTCCTCCTGCAGAACCTCGGCACGACCCCGGCCGCCTCGAAGCACGGCCTGCTCACGACCGTCGCGTGGCAGCGCGGCGGGGTCACGGAGTACGCCCTCGAGGGCAGCGTGTTCATCGGCGGCGCCGTGGTGCAGTGGCTGCGCGACGGGCTGGGGCTGATCCGATCCTCCGCGGAGGTCGAGGCCCTCGCGCGCTCGGTGCCCGACAACGGCGGCGTGTACCTCGTGCCGGCCTTCGCCGGCCTGGGAGCGCCGCACTGGGACGCGTACGCGCGCGGCGCGATCGTCGGCCTCACGCGCGGCACGGGAGCCGGCCACATCGCCCGGGCCGCCCTCGAGGGCATCGCGTTCCAGGTCGCCGACCTGCTCGGCGCCATGGAGGCCGATTCCGGAGTGGCGCTGCCCGAGCTGCGCGTCGACGGCGGGGCGTGCAAGAACGACCTGCTGATGCAGATCCAGTCGGACCTGCTCGGCGTGCCGGTGGTGCGGCCGGTCGTCACCGAGACGACCGCGCTGGGAGCCGCCTACCTCGCGGGCCTCGCCGTCGGGTTCTGGAGCGGGCTCGACGAGACGCGGGCCCAGTGGCAGGTGGAACGGCGCTTCGAGCCGCGGCTGGCTGCCGCCGAGGCGCGCCGCCTGAAGGAGCGCTGGCGGGAGGCGCTCGGCCGCGCGCGCGCCTGGGAGCCGGCGTGACCCGCGAGGAGATGGTCGAGCGCGTGGCCCAGCGGCGGACGCCGTGGGACATGGTCGTGGTCGGCGGCGGCGCCACCGGAGTCGGCGTCGCCCTGGACGCGGCCGCGCGCGGCTACGAGGTGCTGCTCTTCGAGCAGAGCGACTTCGGCAAGGGCACCTCGAGCCGCAGCACCAAGCTCGTCCACGGCGGCGTGCGCTACCTGGAACAGGGCAACATCTCCCTCGTCATGGAAGCCCTCAAGGAGCGCGGGCTCCTGCGCAGCAACGCCCCGCACCTGGTGAGCGACCTCGCCTTCGTCGTGCCCAACTACGAGTGGTGGGAAGCGCCCTTCTACGGCATCGGCCTCAAGGTCTACAACCTGCTCGCGGGCCAGTACGGCTTCGGCGCCTCGGAGATCCTGAGCCGCGAGGAGACCCTGGCGCGGCTACCGACGATCAAGACGGAGGGCCTGCGCGGCGGCGTCGTGTACTACGACGGCCAGTTCGACGACAGCCGCCTGCTGATCAACATGGTCACGACGGCGGCCGAGCAGGGCGCCGTGCTCCTGAACCACGCGCCGGTCACCGCCTTCAGCCGCGACACCGAGGGCTACGTCGACGGCGTGCTCGCGCTCGACCTGGAGACCGGCACGTCGCTGCGCGCCGAGGCGCGCGTCGTGATCAACGCGGGCGGCGCGTTCGGCGACGGCGTGCGACGCCTCGCCGATCCCGAGGCGAAGGCGCTGCTCGCCCCGAGCCAGGGCGTGCACCTCGTCTTCGAGCGCTCGTTCCTGCCGGGCGAGAGCGCGATCATGGTCCCCCACACCAGCGACGGCCGCGTGATGTTCGCGATCCCCTGGCACGGGCACACCCTCGTCGGCACGACCGACACGCCCATCGACTCGGTGTCCCTCGAGCCGCGCGCCTTCGAGGAGGAGATCGACTTCATCCTCGAGACCGCCGCCGACTACCTGAGCCGCAAGCCCGCGCGGGCCGACGTGTTGTCGGTGTTCGTCGGGATACGGCCACTGGTGCGCAGCGGCGACGCGAAGAACACGGCCGCGCTCTCCCGCGACCACACGCTGCACATCGACGGCTCGGGCCTGCTCACGATCGCCGGCGGCAAGTGGACGACCTATCGGAACATGGCCGAGGATGCCGTGAACCAGGCGGCCACCCTCGCGACGCTGCCCGAGCGCCCGTGCGTCACGCGCGGCCTCAACATCCACGGCTTCCATGCCCACTCCGAGAAGTTCGGCGCGCTCGCGGCCTATGGCGCCGACGCCCTCGCGATCCAGGAGCTGATCGACGGTAACCCGGCCCTCGGCGAGCGCCTCGATCCCGCCTTGCCCTACCGCGCGGCCGAAGTGGTGTGGGCGGTGCGCTCGGAGATGGCGCGCAGCCTCGAGGACGTCCTGGCGCGTCGCCTGCGCGCGCTGTTCCTGAATGCGCGGGCGGCGAGCGCCATGGCCCCGCGCGCGGCGGAGCTCATGGCCGCGGAGCTGGGCCGCGACGCGGACTGGCAGGAGCGCCAGGTCGCGGCGTTCCGGAAGCTCGCGAGGCAATACCTGCCGGGAGCCGCGGCATGAACGGCGCGGCGCTGCTGCTGCTCGCCGCGACGCTGCAGGCGGCGCCTGCCCAGGAGCCGCCCCGGCAGAGGGGCTTCGGCCTCGCGCTGTCGGGCGGCGGGGCCCGCGGCATCGCCCACGTCGGGGTGCTGCGCGCCCTCGAGGACAACGGCCTGCGGCCCGACAGCATCGCCGCCACCAGCATGGGCGCGGTGGTGGGGGCCCTGTACGCGAGCGGCCTGCGGGGTCCCGAGCTGCAGCGCATCGTCGAGAGCTTCGACTGGGACCGCCTGTTCAGCGGGCGCCCCGAGCGGCGCTTCGTGCCGGTGACGCGGCGCCTCGACGAGATGCCGTCGCTCTTCTCCCTGGGCTTCCAGCACTGGAAGATCAAGCTGCCCTCGGCCGCCCTCGGCGACTACCGCGTCAACCGCTTCCTCACCCGTCACCTGGCCGAGGCCGGTTTCCGCGCCGGCAACGACTTCGACCGGATGCCGATCCGCTTCCGCGCCGTGGCCGCGGCCCTCGACAACGGCGATCGCGTCGTGCTCTCGAAGGGCGATCTGCCCCGGGCCGTGCGCGCGAGCATGTCGATCCCGGTCTTCTTCGTGCCGGTGGACTGGAACGGCCGCCTGCTCGTCGACGGCGGCGTCGCGGACAACCTGCCGGTGGGCGTCGCCCGCGACCAGGGCGCCGAGGTGGTGCTCGCCGTCGACGTCAGCTCTCCGCCGCTCACCCGCGACGAGTACGAGTCGATCACCGGCGTCGCGAGCCAGCTGAGCAACGCCCTGACGGGCGTGCAGAACAAGACCTTCCACCAGGAGGCCGACTTCGCGATCCGGCCCGACCTCGGCCGGCACTCGGCGCTCGACTACAACGACTTCGACCTGCTGATCGCGCGCGGCTACGAGGCGGGCCTCGCGATCGTGGGGCCGCTCAAGGAGCGCCTCGGCATCCCCGCCGACCGGGTCGCCGCTCCGCCCCCGGTGGTACCGCCGGGGCCGGAGCTCGTCGGCCGCCGCATCGCGACCGTGGCGGTCGATCCCACCCAGCGCTTCTCGGAGAAGCTGATCCGCCGCACCTTCAACATCCCGACGGGCGTGCCCTACGACATGGCCAAGGGCCTGAACGCCCTCGACAAGGTGTTCGCCACCAGCTTCTTCGACTCCGCCTGGATGCGCTTCGAGCCCGAGGGCGACGACGTGCGTGTGGTACTCGGGGTCAAGGAGGAGACGACGAACTCCCTCGACTTCGCCGCCGGCTACCACTCCGCCGACAAGGCCCGGGGCATGGTGCGTTTCCGGAACCAGAACGTCTTCGGACTGGGCGAGCGCTTCGAGCTGCTCTGGTCGGGCAGCGACACGACGCGGTTGGTGCGTGCCGATCTCGAGGGCGACCGCATCCCGGGCACGTTCGTGGGCTACGGCTTCCACGCGGAGCGCCGCCAGGAGCGGCCGCGCTACTTCGAGCACGGCGAGCTCCAGGGGCGCGCCGGCTTCGAGCGCGAGACGCTGCGGGCGGCGCTCACGCGGACCTGGAAGCGCACCCACGCCTTCGAGGGCGGGGTCAGCGTCGGTCGCGTCGAGACGACGCCGGAGACCGGCGTTCCCTTCCTGGAGAACTCGGACCAGGTGCGCTCGTTGTTCGCGCGCTACGTGTGGGACAAGCTCGACGACCTCCGCCTGCCCAGCCGCGGCGTCCGCATCGCCGTGCAGGGGGAGCGGTCCGTGCCGGGCCTGGGCGCCGACCACGACTACTGGACGGCCTCGTTCTCGGGACGCGTGGCCCGGGCGCTGGGGCGGCGCAGCGCCCTGGAGCTCGAGCTGTTCGCGGGGGTCTCCGGCCTCGACGTCCCGGTCTACGACCAGTTCCGGCTGGGCGGACCGGTGCTGGCGCCGGGGCTCTACGAGGAGGAGCGCTGGGGCAACCAGGCCGCGGGCGGCGCTCTGACGTTCCGCTTCGGGCCCATGCGCAACCTCAAGCTGCTGGCGCGCGTGGGAGCCGGCGGCGTCTGGGACACGTTCGGCGACCAGACGGACTCCCTCGAGCCCGGGGCCGGGCTCGGGGCCGTCTACCTCACGCCGGCCGGGCCGATCGCGATCGAGTGGGGCGTGCAGAGCTCGGGCCAGTCGCGCTTCACCTTCACCCTCGGGTACCGCGGCCCGTACTGACGCCCGCTCACCACTCGGCGACTTCCAGGCGCAGGCGCTGGGCGAACGTGCGCTCGTCGAGGCGGTGCAGCTGATCGAGCAGCAGCGGCTGCATGGTCCCGACGCCGCGGCCCTGGGACTGCTCGGCGGCCACCTCGCCCGCGACCCCGAGCAGCGCCATCGCCGCGGTCGTGGCACGCCAGGAGTCGGGCTGGACCGCGCAGAAGGCGCCGATCAGCGCCGTGGCCGAGCAGCCGACGCCCGTGATGCGGGTCATCCAGGGATGGCCGTTGGACAGCCGGCTCCAGCGCCGGTTGTCGTCGAGGACGTGGTCGGTGGCGCCGCTCACGCAGACGGTGCCGCGCGTGCGCTGGGCCAGCTTCTGCGCCGCGCCGAGCGCGTCGCTGGCGGCGGCGCTGCTGTCGACGCCGTGGGTCCTGACGGCCGCGCCGGCCGCGCTCATGATCTCGGAGCCGTTGCCCCGCACCACGGTGGGGAGCGCGACGGAGAAGAGCGTCTTCAGGGCCTCGTTGCGATAGGGCGTCGCGCCGGCGCCCACCGGGTCGAGCACCGACGGGATGTCGCGGTCGTCGGCGGCGCGCAGCGCCAGCTCCATGCTCTTCACCCAGTAGGGATCGAGGGTGCCGATGTTCACCACCACCGCCTCCGCGATCGCGACCATGTCCGAGACCTCTTCGTGGGCATGGGCCATCACGGGCGAGGCGCCGGCGGCCAGCAGCGCGTTGGCGTTGAAGTTCATGACCACGAAGTTCGTGATGCAGTGGACGAGCGGGGCGCGCTCGCGGACGGCGGCGACGTCGGCCCAGAGCTCGGCCGCGGTGGTCATGTGGCGCGATTATCCGTGAGCCCGTTCGCGAGCGCCACGTCCCGGAACCACGACGCGCTCTTCTTGGGGGTTCGGGCCTGGGTCGCGTGGTCGACGTGGAAGAAGCCGTAGCGCTTCTTGAAGCCGTTGACCCAGGAGAAATTGTCGACGAGCGCCCACATGTAGTAGCCGCGCACGTTGGCGCCCTGGTCCAGCGCCCGGCCGACGGCTTCCAGGTGCTCCCTTACAAAGAGGATGCGGGCGTCGTCCTGGACCTCCCCGTCCACCACCCTGTCCTGAAGCCCGATGCCGTTCTCGGTCACGTAGACGGGTAGTCCCGGGCGCAAGCCGTGGACGCGGACGATGAGCTGCTCGAGCCCGGCAGGATCGATCTCCCAGGCCCAGTCGGTGTAGCGGCCCTTCGGGTTGCGCACGAAGCGGAACAGCCCGGCCAGCGCGAAGGCCGAGGCGTCCTCCTTGCGCCCGCTGTTGTTGAGGGCGAACGCCGTCTCGCCGGCGTCGGCGCTGGCGTGGTTCGGGAAGTAGTAGTTGACGCCCAGGAAGTCCACGAGCCCGCCCTCGAGATCCGAGGCGCCCATGGACGGCAGGATGCCGCAGCTCTCGTAGAGCGCCACGGTGTCCTCGGGCAGGCGACCGAGCAGCACGGGCTCGAGGAACCAGCGGTTCAGGATGCCGTCCGCGATCGTCGCGGCCTTGCGGTCGGCGTCCGAGTCCGTCGCGGGATGGATCGGCGAGAGGTTGAGCGCGATGCCGATGCGGCTGCCCGGTACCACCTCGTGGCCGATGCGGGCGGCGCGCGCGTGGGCCTTCAGCAGGTGCCAGCTCGCGAGCACCGCGGCCCGCGGCTCGGTGCGTCCCGGCGGGTGGATGCCGGTGAGGTAGCCGTGGAGCGTCGACCACGAGGGCTCGTTGAGCGTCGCCCACAGCGAGACACGGTCGCCGAAGCGCCGGAAGCAGGCCTCGGCGTAGTCCGCGAAGCGCTCGACGGTGTCGGGGTCCTCCCAGCCGCCGCGAGCCCCGAGGGCCTGGGGCAGGTCCCAGTGGTAGAGCGTCACGTTGGGAGCGACGCCGGCCGCGGCCAGGGCGTCGAACAGGCGGTCGTAGAAGTCGAAGCCCTTCGGGTTCGCCGCGGCGTCGCCGTTCGGGAACAGCCGCGGCCAGGAGAGCGACAGGCGGTAGCCGTTGTGACCGAAGCGCCGCATCAGCTCGACGTCCTCGAGATAGCGATGGTAGTGGTCGCAGGCGACCTCGGGCGTCGCGCCCTCGAAGATGCGCTCGGGGTGCTCGCGGCAGAAGACGTCCCAGATCGAGTCGCCCCGCCCGTCCTCGTGGGCGGCGCCTTCGATCTGCAGGGCGGCCGTGGCCGAGCCCCACACGAACCCCTCGGGAAAGCGGCGTGTCATGCGGCCCATTATTGTTTGTCCCGCCTCCCGTGCGAGCTATACTGCCGGCCCGAACGTGCAACTCTCTCTGAAGGCTCCCCTTTCCGGGCCGCTCGTGCCCCTGGCCCAGGTTCCCGACCCGGTCTTCGCGGCGAAGATGGTGGGCGACGGCATCTCGATCGACCCGATCACGAATCGCCTCTGCGCTCCCTGCGACGGCGTCGTGCGGCGCCTGCACCCCGCCCTCCACGCGATCACCCTCGAGGCCGCGGGCGGCATCGAGGTGCTGATGCACGTGGGCCTCGAGACCGTCGGCCTCAAGGGCGACGGGTTCAAGGCGCGCGTCAAGGACGGGGACCGCGTGCGGACGGGCGACGTGCTCGTCGAGTTCGACGCCGACCGCCTGTCGAGCCGCGCCAAGAGCCTGCTGACCGAGATCGTCATCACGAACGGCGACAAGGTGAAGTCCTTCGGCCAGCGCAGCGGGTTCGTGCGGGCCGGCCAGGACGTCATCATGGTGCTGGAGCTCTCGGACGACGCCGCCGTGGCCACGCCGGCCGTGCCCCTCGCGGGCGACGGCGAGACCGTGATCGGCGAGGACGTGATCGTGCCGAACCCCGAGGGGCTGCACGCGCGGCCGGCGGCGGTCCTCGCCTGCGCCGCGAAGGGCTTCACGGCCGACATCCAGATCCGCCGCGGGGCCGCGAGCGCCAACGCCCGCAGCGTGGTCGGCCTCATGAGCCTGGAGATCGCGAAGAACGACAGCGTGCGGGTGGTCGCCCGGGGCGAGCACGCGCGCGAGGCGGTCGACATCCTCAGCAAGCTGATCCGGGAGGGCCTCGGCGAAGACCTGACGGGCCACGCCGCCCCGGCGGCCCCGGCCGTCGGCGCCGCCTCCGCAACCCCGCGCGATCCCGAGCACATCACCGGCGTCTCCGCGTCCCCCGGCCTCGCGATCGGCCAGGTGTTCCCGTTCCGGGTCGAGGACGGGCCGGTGCCCGAGCGCGGCGGCGAGCCTCACGAGGAGCGGCGCGCCCTCGAGGCGGCCCTCGGCAAGGCCCGCGCCCAGCTGCAGTCCCTCGAGGGCCGCTTGCGCGGCGAGGCCGATCCCGCGAAGGCGGCGATCTTTGCGGCCCACATGGAGATTCTGGACGATCCCGACCTGCGGGAACCCGTCGAGCAGGCGATCAGCGAGGGCGCCAGCGCCGCCTTCGCCTGGCGCGAGGCGTTCACGAGCCAGGCCCGGAAGCTGGCGGGCCTGCGCAGCGAGCTGCTCGCGGCTCGCGCCACGGATGTCCGCGACGTGGGCGGCCGCGTGCTCCGGCTCCTCACGGGCGTCGAGGCCGGCCCCCGCTCGTTCCCGCCGGACTCCATCGTCGTGGCCGAGGATCTGACGCCCTCCGACACGGCGTCCCTCGACCGCAGCAAGGTGATCGGCTTCTGCACCACGACGGGAGGCTCGTCCTCCCACGTGGCGATCCTCGCCCGCTCGATGGGGATCCCGGCCGTGGCCGGCATCGAGGCACGCGCCCTCGACGTGCCCGCGGGAACCCCGGCGATCCTCGACGGCGGCAAGGGCGTGCTGCGCCTGCGGCCGAGCGCCTCGGAGGTCGCGACGGTGCGGGAGCGCCAGGGCCGGGTGGCCCGGAAGCGCGAGGCCGCCCTGGCGGTCACCGCGCAGGACGCCGTGACGGCCGACGGCCACCGCGTCGAGATCGCGGCCAACATCACCGGTCCCGAGGACGCGCGCCAGGCCATGGCGCTCGGCGCCGAGGGCATCGGGCTGCTGCGCTCGGAGTTCCTCTTCCTCGACCGCACCGAGGCGCCCTCCGAGGACGAGCAGCGCGCCGCCTACGAGGCCGTCGCAAAGGCGGTGGGCCGCGAGCGGCCCCTCGTGATCCGCACCCTCGACGTGGGCGGCGACAAGCCCCTCGCGTACCTGCCGATCGCGAAGGAAGACAACCCGTTCCTGGGCGAGCGCGGCATCCGCGTGCTGCTCGACCGGCCGGAGATCCTGCGGGCCCAGCTGCGGGCGATCCTGAAGGCGGCGCCCGCCGGCCGCGTCCACGTCATGTTCCCGATGGTGGCGACGCTCACCGAGCTGCAGAGAGCGAAGGTCATCCTCGAGGAGGAGCGCCAGCGCCTGGGCGCGGCCGCGATCCCCGTGGGGATCATGGTCGAGGTAGCGTCGGTGGCCGTGATGGCCGACGTGTTCGCCCCCGAGGTCGACTTCTTCTCGATCGGCACGAACGACCTCACCCAATACACCCTTGCCATGGACCGGGGCCACCCGCGCCTGGCCCCCCAGATCGACGCCCTCAACCCCGCCGTGCTGAGGCTCATCGACATGACCGTGAAGGCGGCCCACCAGCACGGGCGCTGGGTCGGCGTGTGCGGCGGCATCGCGGGCGATCCGCGCGCGGTGCCGATCCTCGTCGGCCTGGGCGTCGACGAGCTCTCGGTGAGCGTGCCCGTGATCCCGGAGATCAAGGCCCGCGTGCGCGAGCTGCTGTTCTCCGAATGCCAGGCCCTCGCGGCGCGCGCCCTCGCGGCCGCCACGTCCGAAGAGGTCCGGAAGCTGTCTCCAGAACCTACGGAGTAGAACGACATGGCGCGTTTCCAGGACGCATTCGGGCTGCTGCAGAAGATCGGCAAGTCGCTCATGCTTCCGGTCTCGGTGCTCCCCGTGGCCGGTATCCTGCTGGGCGTCGGCAGCGCCCACTTCGCGATCGTGCCCGTGTGGCTGTCCGAGGTGATGGCGAAGTCGGGGGGCGCGATCTTCGGGAACCTCGCCCTCATCTTCGCGATCGGCGTGGCTCTCGGCGTCACGAACAACGACGGCGTCGCGGCCCTCGCCTCGGTCGTCGGCTACGCGGTCATGCTCTCGGCCATGGGCGTCGTCGCCCACATCCGCGGCGCCGCGGTGACGCCGATCATGGGCATCGACTCGATCGACACCGGCGTCTTCGGCGGCATCCTGATCGGCGCCATAGCCGGCGCGTTGTTCAACAGGTACTACCGGATCTCGCTGCCGCCGTACCTGGGCTTCTTCGCGGGCAAGCGCTTCGTGCCGATCATCACCGCGGCGAGCGCCGTCGTGGCGGGCGCGCTGCTCAGCATCGTGTGGCCGCCGATCGGCGCCGTGATCCACAGCTTCTCGACCTGGGCGGCCTCCGAGAACCCGGCGATGGCCTTCGCGCTCTACGGCGTCGTCGAGCGCTCCTTGATCCCCTTCGGCCTGCACCATATCTGGAACGTGCCGTTCTTCTTCGAGACGGGCCAGTACGTGAATCCCCAGACCGGCGAGATCCTGCGCGGCGAGATCCCGCGCTTCGCGGCGGGCGACCCGACGGCCGGCTATCTCGCCGGCGGCTACCTCTTCAAGATGTGGGGGCTGCCGGCGGCCGCCCTCGCCATGTGGCAGTGCGCCCGGCCCGAGAACCGCGCGAAGATCGGCGGCATCATGATCTCGGCGGCGCTCACGTCGTTCCTCACGGGCATCACCGAGCCCATCGAGTTCTCGTTCCTGTTCGTGGCTCCGATGCTCTACGCCGTCCACGCCCTGCTCGCGGGCGTCGCCTACTTCACGTGCATCGAGCTGGGCATCCGCCACGGCACCACGTTCTCCCACGGCCTGATCGACTACGTCGTGTTGTTCAAGAATTCCAGCCGGGGACTGTGGTTCCTCGTGATCGGCCCGCTCTGGGGCCTCATGTACTACGGGATCTTCCGCACCATGATCCTGAAGCTCGACCTCAGGACCCCGGGACGCGAGATCGAGGCCGACCCGGCGACCGCCGCGGCGGGCGCCCCGTCCCCGGCGGCCTCCGCCGTTCCTGCCGCCGGCAGCGCGGCCGAGAACTTCCCGCGCGAGCTGGTGCTCGCCTTCGGCGGCCGCGCCAACATCCGCAACCTCGACGCCTGCATCACGCGCCTGCGCGTCGAGCTCGTCGACGTCGGCAAGGCGAGCCCCGACCGCCTGCGGGCGTTGGGCGCCGCGGGCGTCGTGGTGGTGGGCAGCGGCCTCCAGGCCATCTTCGGGACGCGCTCCGAGAACCTGAAGACGGACATGGAGATGTACCTCAAGGGCACGGCGACGGACGCCGCCCCGGTCGTGGTGCCGGTGGCCAAGGGTCCCGCGAAGCTCGACGTGGGAGCGCTCCTCGCGGCCCTCGGCGGCGCCGGGAACGTGAAGGCCGCCGAGGCCACGGCCGTGACCCGCGTCCGCGTCGACGTGAAGGACGGTCAGGCCGTGAAGGAGGCGGAGGTCCTGGCGGCCGGCGCCACGGGCCTGATGCACCTCGAGAACGGCCGCTTCCACGTCGTCGTGGGACCCGAGGCCGCGCGCGTGGCGGCGGACCTCGCCCAGCGACTCAAGTAGCCCGCTCCCGAGGCCGCACGGCATGACGGGCCTGCTCCTCGCCGCCTGGCTCTCGCAGGAGGCGGCGCCTGCGCCCGAAGAGAAGCGCCCGAGGCTGCTCGTCGACATCGCGATCGCCGCCGGCGCCTCGGGCGCGATCGCCCTGGGCAAGTCGGACATCCGCCACGCCCTCGCGCGCGACGCGAGCTTCTCGAACATCGTCGAGAACTTCGCCCATCCGATCCGCCAGGTGCGCATCGGCACCGACCGCGACAGCGACCCGTTCTGGGTGAACAACATCGCCCACCCGGGCCTGTTCGCCCTCGAGGGCGTGTGGCTCAAGCATCGCGGCTACGGCAGCGCCCAGGCCTTCCTGTTCACGCAGGTCCACAGCGTCGTGTGGGAGTTCGCGATCGAAGGCTCGGCCTTCGAGCCGTCCGGCAAGGACCTGATCGCCGACGCCGCGGGCGCCGCCCTGGGGATCTGGGTCGTCTGGCCCCTGCTGCACCGCGAGCCGAAGGAGCCGGGCGGCATCGTCGTCACGCCCACGGTCGGCCGCGGCCGATTCGGCCTTGCCGTGGCGGGTCGCTTCTAGCGAGAATCGGGTCATGTGCGGGCGCTACACGCTGACCCTGCCCGGCGAGATCCTGGCCGAGGTCTTCGGTCTCGACGAAGCGCCCGAGCTCGCGCCCCGCTACAACATCGCTCCGACCCAGGACGTCGCGGCGGTGCGGCGCGTCCCGGCCGGCGCCCCGCGCTCGCTCTCGATGTTGCGCTGGGGTCTCGTGCCGCAGTGGCAGCGGGAGCCCCGCGGCTCGACGCTGCTCATCAACGCCCGGGCCGAGTCGCTCCAGGACAAGCCGGCGTTCCGCGAGGCCTTCGAGCGGCGGCGCTGCCTGATTCCCGCCGACGGGTTCTACGAGTGGAAGGGCGCGTCGCGGAACCGCGAGCCCTGGCTCATCAAGCGTGACGACGGCCGTCCCTTCGCGTTCGCCGGCCTGTGGGAGCCGCCCGTGGGGCGCGAGCCGGGGCTCGTCGGCACGTGCGCGATCGTCACCACGGATCCCAACGAGCTGATGCGGCCGATCCACGACCGCATGCCGGCGATCCTGGCCGAGCCGGACTGGAACGCCTGGCTCGATCCCGACAACCGCCGGCTCTCGGCGCTGCGCCCGCTGCTCAAGCCGGCTCCGGCCGAGGACTACGTCGCGTTCCCGGTCAGTCCGGCCGTGAACAACGCCGGCGTCGAGACCCCGGACCTGATCCTTCCCTACACGCCGCCGCCGCCCCGGCAGCCCCGCCTCGGGTTCGACTCCTGAGATGAAGGAGGCACGGCTGTGGCGCTTCGGCGTCTTCGAGCTCGACGTCGAAGCGGGCGAGCTGCGACGCCGCGGCCGCTTCGTGCCCCTCACTCCTCAGTGCCTCGCCGTGCTCGAGCTCCTCCTCGCCCGGCCGGGGGCGGTCGTGACCCGCGCCGAGCTGCGCGCGCGCCTGTGGCCACAAGGCGTCCACGTGGATCAGGAGCGCGGGCTCACCCACTGCCTGAACCGCATCCGGCAGGTGCTGCGGGACGACGCGCAGGCTCCGCGCTACGTCGAGACCGTCCGCGGCCGCGGCTACCGCTTCCTCGCGGACGTCGAGTGGATCGAGGCGGGCGTCGCCGCCGCGGCGCGCCCGGCACCGCGCAGGCGCCTCGCGGCGCTGGCCGGTGCAGCCTTCGCCCTGGCACTCCACGCCTCGGACGCGCCACGGCCGCGTCCGACCCTGGATCCCGAAGCCCAGTTCGCCCTCGCGGAGCACTACGTGCGACTCGCCGAGACGCGCGCCCTGCCGGCCGACGCGGCCTATCCCGCGGCGCGCCGGGCCGCGCGCGCCGCCCTGGCGGTGAAGGAGCAGGCGCGTCCGCTCGCGCTGCTCGCGAGCCTCGACCTCAACTACGGCTGGGACTGGGAAGGGGCCGAGCGTTCCTACCGCGCGGCCCTGCGGCTCGATCCGGACCTGCTCGACGCGAGCCTGGGCTATGCGCGGCTGCTCTCGGCGGCCGGCCGCCACGACGAAGCGCTGGGCGTGCTGGCGGAAGCCGCCGCGCGCCTTCCCGGCTGTCCCGAGATCGCCCGCGAGACGGCGTTCACCGCCTCTCGGGCGCGGCGCTTCGCGCAGGCGCGCGAGGCCCTGGAGCAATGGGCGGCGCTCCGGCCCGACGCCCGCGACCCGCACCACTGGCTCGCCCTGCTCCACGCCCGGGAGGGCGCGATGGATGCAGCCGTGGGCGAGGTGAGGCAGGTCCTCACCCTCGCCCGAGCCGACGCCCGCTTCGTCGCGCAGTTCGAGAGGCTGCCGCCGCGCGAGGCGTTCGCGTTCTACCTCCGCGGCTGCCTGCGCTATCTCGAGGATCTCGGGGAGCGGCAGTGGGTGACGCGGGACGACCTTGCCCCTCTCCACGCGGCCCTCGGCGAGTCGGGCCACGTGCTGGCGGACCTCGAGCGGGCGGCCGACGAGCGTTCCCCACGGCTGCTTCCCTACCTCAACGATCCGGCCTTCGACGCGGTGCGCGCCGACGCGCGGTTCGTGGCGCTGCGGCGGCGCGTCGGTGTGCCCGCGCCGGCCTGAGGCCGTCGTGGACCTTCCGCCGGAAACCTCTCGACCCTCGACACTTCGACGTCGACATTCAAACCACTTGCGGCCGGCACGGCGCACGCCGCAGCTTTGCGGCAGACATGGCTTCCCGATCCTTGCGCGCACTCGCGATCGTGGCCTCGGTCCTGGCGCCCGGTTGTGGCCAGGGCTCGGGCGCGGCTCCCGCGCCCGCTCCCACCCCGTCGACGCCGGTCCTCACGCCAGCGGCCGTGATCAGCCTGCGCGGGGCCTCGGCCTCGAGCGTGGCCGAGGCCGGGGGCCGGCTGTGGGTGACCCACTACGAAGCCGACCTTCTCTCGGAAGTGGATCCGGCGACGGAAACGGAGATCGCGACGCTCGACGTGGGCACCCAGGCGGGCGGCATCACGGGGGCGCGCAGCGATCTCTGGCTGGCGCGCTACTCCAATCGCCCCGAGGGCGCCCGGCTCACCCGCGTCGACCTCGCGCGCCGGCGGGTCGTCCAGGACACGGAGCACACGGGGTTGTGTTGCGAGGTGGCGGTGACGGCCGGAAGGGTCTGGGCCCTCGACAGGCGCGGCGTCGTGCTCGGCATCGATCCCGACGACGGGAGCGTGGCCAGCCGGACGCCCGTCGTCCTCGACCCGGCGGTGCACGGCGGCCTCATGGCCGACGACCGGGCGCTCTGGGTCGCGAGCGACACGACCGCGCTCGTCCGCATCGATCCCACGAACGCGGCCGTGGTCGCGTCGCTCGACGTCGGCGGCGGGATCCCGATGGCCGTCGCCGACGGCCTCGTCTGGGGAGCCGGACCGCACCACGTGTGGGCGGTGGACGACTCGAACGCGGTGCGGGTGCGCGTGCCTCTCGAGGACACGATCGAGGTGCTGAGTCTCGCGGTGACGGCCGAGGCGCTCTTCGTCGGGGCGCGGCGCCCCGGGTACCGCGGGGTGCTGCTGCGGATCGACCGGGCGAGCCAACGCCTCGTGGCGGAAGCGGACGTGAGCCTGCCGGCGCGCGTCCTCGTCGCGTTCGGACGCGTGTGGGCCGTGGACTGGGACACGAACCGCCTGCTCGCCTTCGATCCCTGAGGTCGGAGGCCCTTCGTGCCTAGGCGCCGGCCTGGCAGGCACGAGCGCGGCCGAGCAAGAGCTCGCGCTCCCGCGTGTTGCGCGTGAGGGCGGCGGCGCGCTCGAACTCGCCCCGCGCCTCCTCGAGACGCCCCAGCTTCTGCAGCAGGTCCCCGCGCACGCTGGGCAGCAGGTGGTAGCTCGCGAGCGACGGCTCGGCCACCAGGGCGTCGACGCGCTCGAGGCCCGCCGCCGGGCCGAAGGCCATGGACACGGCGACGGCGCGATTGAGCTCCACCACCGGCGACGGCGCGACGCCGGCCAGGATCTCGTAGAGCTCCGCGATGCGGCGCCAGTCCGTGTCCCCGGCGGCGCGGGCGCGGGCGTGGCAGGCGGCGATCGCCGCCTGCAGCGCGTAGGGGCCGCGCGCGCCGCCCAGGGATTCGGCGCGCTCGAGGGCCGCGAGGCCGCGACGGATCAGGAGCTGGTCCCAGCGCGCGCGGTCCTGCTCGAGCAGCAGCACCGGCTCTCCCGAGGGCCGCGTCCGGGCGCGGGCCCGCGAGGCCTGGATCTCCATCAGCGCGACGAGGCCGTGGACCTCGGGCTCGCCGGGCGCCAGGTCGGCCAGGATGCGCCCCAGGCGCAGCGCGTCGTCGCACAGCGCCGGCCGCAGCCAGTCGTCCCCCGCCGTGGCCGCATAGCCTTCGTTGAAGACCAGATACAGCACCTCGAGCACCGAGCGCAGGCGGGCCGCGAGCTCCGGACCGCGCGGCACCTCGAACGGCACACGGGCCTCGGCCAGGGTCTTCTTCGCGCGCACGAGGCGCTGCGCCAGGGTCGGCTCGGGCACCAGGAAGGAGCGGGCGATCTCGCCGGTGGTGAGGCCGCCGACGAGGCGCAGCGTGAGGGCGACGCGGGCCTCGGGCGACAGCACCGGGTGGCAGGCCGTGAACATGAGCCGGAGGAGGTCGTCGCCGACCGGATCGTCGAGCGCGGCGTCGAGCTCCGCCGCCGCGGCGTCCTGCCGGGCCTCCAGGCTCCGGCCGATCTCCTGGTGCTTGCGCTCCTTCAGCTTGCCGTGACGGAAGCGGTCGATCGCGCGCCGCTTCGCCGTGGCCATGAGCCAGGCGCCCGGGTTGTCGGGAACGCCGGACGCCGGCCACTTCTCGAGGGCGATCACGAGGGCGTCCTGGGCGAGATCCTCCGCGACGCCCACGTCGCGGACGACACGCGTGAGGCCGGCGATCAGGCGGGGCGATTCGATGCGGAAGACGGCCTCGATCGCGCGATGGGCCTCGGTCGCCGTCACGCTTCCGATCTCAGCATCTTCGCCGGAGCGGCGCAAGGCGCGGCCGCCGTGCGCTTTCCGTTGTAGAGTCCCGCTCGTGGCCAAGCGCCGTCGCCGTGTGAAGACCCCGCCGCTTCTGTACGAGAAGACCCAGCGGCTCCTCGAGCAGATCCAGAAGCGCGTCGACGGCACGTTCCTCTGCTACTGGATGAGCAGCGGCGGCTCCGTCTGCGACAACGACGTGATGGCGATGCAGGAGGTGCTCCGCGAGATCGGACCGCAGCGTCACCTGACGCTGTTCGTGAAGTCGGACGGCGGCAGCGGCATGGCGGCCCTGCGTCTCGTCCACCTGCTGCGGCGCCACGCGAAGCGTCTCACCGTGATGGCGCCGCTCAACTGCGCCTCCGCCGCCACGATGCTGGCGCTCGGCGCCGACACGATCGCCATGGGGCCGCTCTCGTTCCTGACGGCGGTCGATACGTCCCTCGAGCACGACCTCTCCCCCGTCGACCACACGAACAACCTCGTGTCCGTGAGCAACGACGAGGTCGACCGCGTGATCCGGCTCTGGAAGGACGCCGGCGGCCGTGCCACGAACGTGAACCCCTACCAGGAGCTGTACCGCTACCTGCACCCGCTCGTGATCGGGGCCCTCGACCGCGCGAGCAGCCTGTCGCTCATGCTGTGCCGCGAGATCCTCGGCTACCACATGCGGGACCGCCGGAAGGCCGCCCGCATCGCGGAGCGGCTCAACTCCTCGTACCCGGCCCACCAGTACCCGATCACGAGCCGCGAGGCCCGCAGCCTGGGACTGCGCATCGAGGACATCGAGCCCGAGACGGACCGGCTGCTGCAGGAGCTGAACCTCGTGTACTCGGAGATGGGCCAGCGCGCCATCACCGACTTCGACGAGGAGAACCACCACGACAACGAGATCACGAACATCCTCGAGCGCCGCTCGCACCAGGTCTTCTACCAGGTCGAGAAGGACTGGCACTACCGCAAGGAAGAGCGGCGCTGGGTCTCCATGAACGACGTGTCGTCGTGGTTCCACTGCCGGCGCGCCGGCGGCCGGACGCGCAAGACGCGCCTCCACATCCGCTGACGCGCCGTCCCGTCTAGCGCTTCGCGGGCGCCGCTCCCGCCGCGATCGCCTTCTCGACGTCGGCGATCTCGCGGGGTGCCGCGCACGACAGGCACTCGCCGCCGGTCGCCGTCACCAAGATCTCGTCCTCGATGCGGACGCCGATGTTCCACCAGCGCTTGTCGGTGTCCGAGCCCTCGGGAATGTAGATGCCGGGCTCCACGGTGAACACCATGCCGGGCTGCAGCGCCGTGGCGGCCATGCGGTACCGCTCCGGGCCCGTGACGCCGTCCTTGAGGCCGTAGCTGCCGGGATCGTGGACGTTCATGCCGACCCAGTGGCTGGAGCCGTGGGGGTAGTACTTGCGCTGGGCTCCGCTCTTGATGATCTCCTCGCGCGTGCCCTTGAGGATCCCGAGCTTGAGCAGGCCGTCGACGACGACGTCCACCGTCGCGGCGTTCATGGTGTGGAACGGGACGCCGGGCTTCACGGCGGCGATCGCGGCCTTCTGGGCCGCGAGGACGATCTCGTAGATGGCGCGCTGGTCGGCCGTGAACTTGCCCGACACGGGATAGCTGCGCGTGACGTCGGCCGCGTACATCGAGTACTCGCAGGCGGTGTCGTTCACGATCATGGCGCCGTCGTCCATGCGCTTGTCGGCGGGCTCGTAGTGGAGTATCACGGAGTTGCGGCCCGAGCCGACGATGGGCGGGTAGGCCATGCGCGCGGCGCCGCCGTTCAGGCACGTCGCGACCATGGCCGCCTTCACGTTGTACTCGTAGCGGCCCGGCTTCACCTCGCGCATCGCGGCGACGTGGGCTTCCGCCGAGAGCTCCGCGGCGCGCCGCACGAGGGCCATCTCCGTCGCGTCCTTGATCAGGCGCAGCTCGTGGACGATCGGGCCGGCGTCGGCCATCGGCCGGGGCACCGTGGCGTTCGGGTTGAGGCCGTTCCACACCGGGAACAGGCGCTCGCGGAACGGCGCGTCGCCCCCGTCGAGGTAGTAGAGGGACTTCGCGCCGAGGATCAGCTCGGGCAGCTTCCGCGCGAAGTCGTCCATCGGGAACGCCTGCTCGGCGCCGAAGTCCTTCTTCGCGCCGTCGACGCCCGCCCGCCAGCCGTTCCAGGTCTCCTGCTCGGGATCGCGCGGGGGCACGAACAGGATGTAGCGCTCGCCTTCCGGAGCCCAGGGCCGGATCACGGCCACGGCGTTGGGCTCGCCGAAGCCCGTCAGGTACCAGAAGTCGGAGTCGGGCCGGTACGGATCGGGGGACGTCTCGACGTTCGTCTCGGGAGCCGTGCGCACGATCGCGATGGCGCCCGGCGGCAGCTTCGCGACGAAGTTCTGGCGATGCGCGGCGAAGAACGCGGGCGTCAACGCGGGCGCGGGCGACGCCGCGAGGGCCGAGCCGGCGACGACGAAGTTCACCAGCGTGAACGCGAGCGGCTGTCTCATCGATAACGCTCCTTGGTCGGGTGTCGCGATTCTACGACGACGCGCGCTTCAGTCCATCGGGATACGAGCCGAGGACCCGCAGGTACGGTGCCATGGCTCGGAGCGCATCGAGACCGGCTCCCGCGGGTCCGCGCGGGTCGCCGAGGATGTCCAGGTAGAACGCGTACTCCCAGGGCCGGCCACGCAGCGGACGCGACTCGATCTTCGCGAGATCGACGCCGCGCGACGCGAAGGCGCCCATGGCGTTGTGCAGGGCGCCCGGCTCGTTGTCGAGGGTGAAGACGATCGAGGTCTTCGTCGCCGCCTCGACGGGCCCCGGCTCCAGGGAGAGCGCGAGGAAGCGCGTGAAGTTCTGGGGGTCGTCCTCGAGGCCTTCGCGGAGCACGACTCCGCCGTAGAGCTCGGCGGCGAGCGCCGACGCGATGGCGCCCTGGTACGTCGCCGCGCCCTTCATCAGGTCGAGCACGCTCCCGGCCGTGTCGTAGGCCGCGACCGCCTCGACGTCGGGGCGCTCGGCGAAGAAGCGCCGGCACTGGGCGAGCGCCACGGGGTGGGAGGCCACGCGCCGCAGGCTCTCGAGGGTCGTGCCGGGCCGCGCGATGAGGCAGTGCCGGATGCGCAGCTGCGTCTCCCCCACGATGTGCAGCGGAGACGCCTGGAGCCGGTCGTAGTTCTCGTGGATCGAGCCCGCCAGGGAGTTCTCGATCGGCACGAGCCCGCGCTCGGCCTCGCGGTCCGCCACGGCGGCGAACAACGCGTCGAAGGAAGGCTTGCCCAGCACGGTGACGTCCGTGCCCAGCATGCGGCGCGCGGCCTCGTGACTGAAGGCGCCGCGTTCGCCCTGGATCGCGACCTTCACCGCGACGGCGGCAGGTCGAGGGCCGGGTTGCGCGCGAAGAAGTCGAAGGGCCGGATCTCGAAGTCGTGCCACATCACGGGCATCACGGGCCAGTCCTCGGCGCGCACCACGTGGTGCATGCCCACGGTGTACCAGGCCACGATGTCGGTGTCGGCGATCGAGCGGCCGGCCTTCGTCCAGGTCGGCAGGCCGTCCTCGCCGCGGCTCTGGGTCGGGTAGTCGCCGGCCGCGTAGATCTCGTCGGCCTTGTAGGGCGTGACCCACAGGGCGTGGCGGGTGAAGCCGGCGCGCCGCTGCGGGTAGTCGTCGTCGGTGAGCAGCGACTCGGCCGAGTGGCCGCCCAGGATCTGGTAGCTCACGGGATAGCCGAGCGGGCCCTTCCGCGACGGGTTGACGAAGCGCCACAGCGCCGCCTCGTGCATGCCTCGGCGTGCTTCCGCTTCGGTCTTGACGGCCTCCGGCTCCACGACCCAGAGGCTCTTGCGCAGGCTGGGCTCGGGCAGGCGCTTCTGGACCAGCCGATCCACGACGAAGCTGTTGCCCGTGCCGTCCACGTCGAGGTCGAGGCGGTAGGAGAAGAAGTGGTCGTGGTTGGGAGCCACGGTGTTCTCGGCCACGAAGCGCCCGTAGGCGGCGTCCTTCGCGGCCCCGGGCGACAGGGCGTTGCGGCTCTCGACGGCCTTGTTGTTCACGACGCCCGTCGAGCCCACGACGACCCGGATGCTGCCGTTCTGCTGGAACACCCAGTCGAACACGTAGTCGTAGTTGCCGATGTTCGCGATCGTGCGCAGCACGAGGTCGCGGCCGCGGCGCGCGTCGATGACGCCGTTCGCCCAGTTGAGGTGACGCCACGCGACGGCGCCGCCCTCGCGCTCGAACAGGCAGCCGGTGTTGCGCCGGGGCCGCGGCTGTCCCAGCTCGTCGTTGCTGACGCTGTCCAGGTAGACGGCGTAGCTCGGGCAATCCTCGCCGGGCTCCACGGGGCTCAGCACGCCGTCGGTGCCGTACTCCCCGAGGTCGATGTAGGTGGAGTTGTAGAAGTTCTCGCCCGGGTCCATGTAGGGCACGAAGATCTCGGACAGGGCGCCCTCGAACATCACCGAACGGTCCTTGCCCGCATCGTCGTAGTGGACGAGGGAGACCACGGCGCCGCGGCGGTTCTCGAGCCGCACGTGGAAGGTCCAGTTCTGCCACTTCACGATGCCGCCCTCGCGGCGGAAGCCCGGGCCCAGCGGCTGCTCGACGCGCAGCGGGCCCGGCACCTCGCGCAGGGTTCCCACGGAGTCGGGATCGAGGTCCACCGGGCCGGCGGCCACCGGCGGCGCACCCTCGTCGACGACGCGCAGGATCGTCTTGGTCAGGATGTCGACGTACGCGTAGAGGCCGTCGACGGGCCGGGCGTCCGCGTTGTAGACGCCGCGGCGGTCCCAGCAGCGCACGAGGGCCAGGCGCTGGCCCTGCTCTTCCTTCGTGCCGAAGTAGCCCGGAGAGCCGCCGTAGCAGTGCACGGTCGCGCGATCCACGATGCCGCGCTTCTCGAGGCCTGCCACGATGCGCGGATCCTTCTCCACCAGCTCCACGATCGACTCCTGCTCGCTCTCGAGCAGGCTCGCCTGTCCGGCGACGTCGCGGAACGAGACGAGCTTGCGGCCGGTCATGTCGACGACGGCTTCCGACGCCTTGCCGGCGCGGGTCAGCACCACGAGGGCCTCGCGACGGAACGACGCGCCCGGCTTCCACGCCAGGACCTCGGCCTTGGGCGGCTCGTGGAGATCGACGGACACGACGCGCACGCCCTCGCCGAGCTTGCCCGCCGCGCGCAGGGTCTCGCGCACCGTCCAGTGCTCGGCGGAGCTCAGGCCGTCGAGGGGGTGGAGCGGAGCGGCGGCGCGCGCGACGGGCGCCGCGATCAGCAGCGCGACGAGCGTCGCGGCGGCGAGGGAACTACGCATGACGACCTCCAGGAACTTTGGGAACGCCGTGGATTCTATCCGGTCTTGCCGATAAGCTTGCGCCTTCACGAAGACGCGGGCGTAGCCGAATTGGCATAGGCGCCTGACTTAGGATCAGGTGGGGAAACCCGTGGGGGTTCAAGTCCCTCCGCCCGCACCAAGTCCGTCGGTCGCATCCGGAGATCCATGAAGAAGGTCGTCATCGTCGGCGGCGGACCCGCCGGCCTCACCGCAGCGTACGCCCTGATGAAGGCCGGCGTGTCGAGCGTCGTGCTCGAGCAGGACGCCCAGGTCGGAGGCCACGCGCGCACCGCGCGCCACAAGGGCTATCTCTTCGACATCGGGGGCCACCGCTTCTTCACGAAGATCCCGGAGGTCGAGAAGATCTGGCGCGAGGTGATGCAGGACCGCTTCCTGCGCGTGCCCCGGCTGTCGCGCATCCTGTACCGCGGCAAGTTCTTCCACTACCCGCTGAAGCCCTTCGAGGCGCTGTGGAAGCTCGGCATCTTCGAGAGCGTCTGGGTCGTCCTGTCCTACCTGCGCAAGAAGGTCTTCCCGCTGACGCCCGAGGACAACCTCGAGAACTGGATGTCCAACCGCTTCGGGCGCCGGCTCTTCTTGATGTTCTTCAAGACCTACACCGAGAAGGTGTGGGGCATGCCCTGCACGGAGATCCGCGCCGAGTGGGCCGCCCAGCGCATCAAGGCCCTGACGCTCTTCGGGGCCGTGAAGACCGCGCTGTTCCCGGGCAAGAAGGGCGAGCACCGCAGCCTGATCGAGGAGTTCGACTATCCCGAGAAGGGCCCGGGCATGCTCTGGGAGCGGATGGCCGACATGCTGACCGAGAGCGGCCAGCAGGTGCTGCTCGAGCGCCACGTGGTCGGCGCCCGGCGCGAGGGCAGCCACGTCGTGTCGATGAGCGTGCGTCACGGCGAGACGGTCGAGGAGCTCGCCGGCACCGACTTCATCGCCAGCATGCCCCTGCCCGAGCTGGTGCTCGGCCTCGATCCCCCGGCGCCCGCCGAGATCCGGGAGAGCGCCCGCGCCCTGCGCTACCGCGACTTCATCACGGTCGCCGTGATGATCCGGCGCGCCGACGTCTTCCCGGACAGCTGGATCTACATCCACACCCCCGAGGTGCAGGTGGGCCGCATCCAGAACTTCCGCAACTGGAGCGCCGCCATGGTTCCCGAGGCGGGCACCACCTGCCTCGGCCTCGAGTACTTCTGCAACGAGGGCGACCGGCTCTGGTCCTTGAGCGACGAACAGCTCCGGGCCCTCGCCCGCAAGGAGATCGTCAAGCTCGGCTTCGCGAAGGCCGAGGAGGTGTTCGACGCCGCCGTGGTGCGCCAGAAGAAGGCCTACCCCGTCTACGATCCGGCCTACCGGGCGCACCTCGACCGCATCCGCGACTGGCTCCTCGGCTTCGACAACCTGCAGATGGTGGGCCGCAACGGCCTGCACAAGTACAACAACCAGGACCACGCCATGCTCACGTCGCTCTACGCCGTGCGCAACATCCTCGGGGAGAAGCTCGACGTCTGGGGCGTCAACACCGAGGAGGAGTACCACGAGGTGCAGTCCTCCCCCACCGCGGAGTGAGGGCCGCGCGGGGTCACGTGCTACTCTTGAGGGTCGCGTCAGGCGTGACGGGGCTGGACGGGGTCCGTCGCATCATTAATAGAGGTAGCGCGCCTTGAAAGTGGAGTACGTCGAGGAAAGCACGGTTCGCAAGGCGCTCGCCTTCGAGATCGAGAGCGAGGTCGTCGAGAAGGAGATCGAGGTCCGGGCCAGGGACTACGCGAAGAAGGCCCGCGTCCCCGGCTTCCGGCCCGGCAAGATCCCGCCCGACGTCATCAAGAAGCGGTTCCGGGCCCAGGTCATGGAAGACGTGGCCGAGAGCATCGTGAACCGCGTGGTCTTCGAGGAGATCGAGGGCCGCGGCCTGCGTCCCCTCGCGAGCCCCCAGGTCACCGATCTCAAGCTCGACGAGAACCAGCCCATGACGTTCCGGGCCGTGTTCGAGACGCTACCGATCCTCGACGCCCCGGACTACAAGGGGCTGCGCGCGAAGACGAAGAAGGTCGACGTCACGAGCGAGGACGTCGACCAGGAGCTCGCCCGCCTCCGTGAGGACGCGGCGCGCTTCGACCCCGTCGAGGGCCGACCGGCCCAGACCGGCGACTACGCCGTGCTCGACCTCGCCTGGCGGCCCGCCTCGGGCGGCAAGGGCGGACGCGACGAGAACGCCCTCGTGGAGATCGGCTCCGGCGACAACCACGAGGACTTCAACGCCGGGCTCGTCGGCCTGGGCGCGAACGACGTCAAGAACATCGAGGTGACCTACCCCGCCGACCACCCGACGCCCAGCCTGGCGGGCCAGACCGTGAGCTACACGGTCACGCTCAAGGCCCTGAAGGCGAAGGTGGTCCCCGCCGCGGACGACGAGTTCGCCAAGGACCTCGACTTCGACAGCCTGCTCGCCCTGCGCGGCGACATCCGGGAGAAGCTCCAGAAGAACGAGGAGCGCCGCGCCGACCGCGAGGTGAAGGCGCAGCTCGTCGAGGCCCTGGTGGAACGGGCCAGCTTCGAGGTGCCCCAGGCCCTCGTCGAGCGCCACATGAACGCCCGCACCGAGCAGGCGGCCCGCAGCCTCGCCATGCAGGGCATCGACCCGTCGAAGATCCAGATGGACTGGCGCGAGTACCGCGAGAAGCAGCGCGAGGACTCGGTGAAGGCCGCGAAGGCCGACATCCTCCTCGACGAGATCGCGCGCCGCGCCGACGTCGACGCCACCGACGAGGAGGTCGACGCCGAGCTCGGACGTCTCGCCGAGCGCGTGCGCCGCTCGAAGGAGGCGCTGCGCGCGCAGATGGAGAAGGAAGGCGATCTCCAGGCGCTGCGGGCGCGGATCCGCGAGGAGAAGACCCTTGACTTGGTCAAGGCCGATGCTATTCTGGAGCACGAATGAGCGCGCCTAGCGCGGGTACTCTCGTACCCATGGTCGTCGAGCAGACGGCCCGCGGGGAGCGCGCCTACGACATCTATTCGCGCCTCCTCAAGGACAACATCGTCTTCATCGGGACCGCGATCGACGACAACGTCGCGAACCTGATCATCGCCCAGCTCCTGTTCCTCGAGGCCGAGGACCCGGAGAAGGACATCCACGTCTACGTGAACAGCCCGGGCGGCTCCACGACGGCGGGCATGGCGATCTACGACACGATGCAGCTAGTGCGACCCGACGTGCAGACGATCTGCGTGGGCCAGGCGGCCTCCATGGGCGCCGTGCTCCTCGCCGCCGGGACGGCCGGCAAGCGCTTCGCGCTGCCCAACTCGCGCATCCTGATCCACCAGCCCTGGGGCGGAACCCAGGGCCAGGCCTCCGACATCGCCATCCAGGCGAAGGAGATCCTGCGCATCAAGGACCGCCTGAACGAGATCCTGGCCTTCCATACGAAGCAGCCGATCGAGAAGCTGGCGGTCGACGCCGACCGCGACTTCATCATGGATGCGGCCCAGGCGAAGGCTTATGGTATCGTGGACCAGGTGATCAGCCGCCGCGACCTCAAGTAAATGAAGAAAACCGGCGATAGCGAGACGCTCCGCTGCTCCTTCTGCAACAAGGACCAGAACGACGTCCGTAAACTGATCGCCGGCCCCACGGTCTTCATCTGCGACGAGTGCGTCGACGTCTGCAACGACATCATCGCGGACGATCGCCGGGTCGAGGGCAAGACCTACAAGTCGACCCTGCCGACCCCCCACGACATCAAGAAGTTCCTGGACGAGTACGTGATCGGCCAGGAGCAGGCCAAGAAGAAGCTGGCCGTCGCGGTCTACAACCACTACAAGCGCATCGAGATCAGCAAGCAGAAGGGCAAGGCCGAGGTCGAGCTGACCAAGTCCAACATCCTTCTCGTGGGCCCCACGGGCACGGGCAAGACGCTCATGGCCCAGACCCTGGCGCGCCTGCTGTCGGTGCCGTTCACGATCGTGGACGCCACGACGCTCACCGAGGCCGGCTACGTCGGCGAGGACGTCGAGAACATCATCCTGAAGCTGCTCCAGGCCGCGAACGGCGACATCGACAAGTGCCAGGAAGGCATCATCTACATCGACGAGATCG
Source organism: uncultured Acidobacteriota bacterium (assembly GCA_902826455.1). Lineage (GTDB taxonomy): Bacteria > Acidobacteriota > Vicinamibacteria > Fen-336 > Fen-336 > CADEEV01. Next base: position 119,308 of record CADEEV010000006.1, read on the forward strand.
ACAAGATCTCGCGCAAGGACGAGAACCCCTCGATCACCCGCGACGTCTCGGGCGAGGGCGTCCAGCAGGCGCTGCTGAAGATCCTGGAAGGCACGGTCGCGAACGTGCCCCCCCAGGGCGGCCGCAAGCACCCGCACCAGGAGTTCTACCAGATCGACACCACGAACATCCTGTTCATCTGCGGCGGCGCCTTCGTCGGCCTCGACAAGGTGGTGGAGCGCCGCGTGGGCAAGAAGACCCTGGGCTTCCGCACCGACCCCAAGCCCACGACGGCCCTCGCCGCCGGCTCCCCGGCGGCTCGCGCCGCCCTGCTCTCGCAGGCGCAGCCCCAGGACCTGATCCGCTACGGCCTGATCCCCGAGTTCGTGGGTCGGCTTCCCGTGGTGGCGACGCTCCACGATCTCGACCGCCCGGCGCTCGTCGAGATCCTGACCGCCCCGAAGAACGCCCTGATCCGTCAGTACCAGCGCATGTTCGACTACGAGAGCGTCAAGCTCCGCTTCACGGACGACGCCCTCGAGGCGATCGCGGACCAGGCCATCCAGCGCAAGATCGGCGCCCGCGGCCTGCGCATGATCATCGAAGAGCTGATGCTCGACCTCATGTACAACCTGCCCTCCATGAAGAAGGTCAAGGAGTGCGTGGTGACCCGCGAGGTCGTGCTCGACCGTGAGAAGCCGATCACACTGATCGAGAAGGTCGGCTAGCTTCGTCCCCGTCGCCCCTCGGGCGGCGGCACACGGACCGTACGGTCGGTGGGTTATGATCTTCCCTAGCAATCTCCAGAGGAACAAGGTCCATCATGTTCGGGCGTGACAAGGAAAAGATCGACGTGATCGAGACGCTGCCCATGGTCCCGCTGCGGGACGTGGTGGTGTTCCCGCACATGATGATCCCGTTCGTGATCGGCCGGCCGAGCTCGATCAAGGCCCTGGATCACGCCCTCGTCAAGGGCAAGCGCATCTTCCTCTCGGCCCAGCACGACGCGACCCACGACAACCCGACCCCCGAGGAGATCTTCACCCTCGGCACGATCTGCAACATCGTCCAGAGCCTGAAGCTGCCCGACGGCAACGTGAAGGTCCTCGTCGAGGGCCTCGACCGCGGCCGCGCCCTCGAGTTCAAGGAGGAGCAGGGCTTCCTGAAGGTGGTCGTGAAGCTGATCCCGCGCCAGGCCGAGTCGGGCACGGGCGTCGAGGCCGTGATGTCGAAGGTGATCGGCCTGTTCGAGCAGTACGTGAAGCTCTCGAACAACCTCCACTACGACGCCATGCTGGCCGCCGTGCGGGTCGAGGACCCCGGCAAGCTCGCCGACACGATCTCCTCGCACCTCGTGCTGCCCGTCGAGGAGAAGCAGAACCTGCTGGAGATCTTCTCCCCCCTGGAGCGGCTCAACCGCATCAGCGCGATCCTCGAGAGCGAGGTCGACAAGCTGCAGGTCGACAAGCGCATCCAGGGCCGCGTCAAGAAGCAGATGGAGCGCGCCCAGAAGGAGTACTACCTCAACGAGAAGATGAAGGCGATCCAGAAGGAGCTGGGCCGCAAGGACGACCGTCTCTCGGAGATCGAGGAGCTGCGCCGCAAGATCGAGCAGGCGCGCATGACGAAGGACGCCGAGGAGAAGGCGCTCCAGGAGTTGAAGCGCCTCGAGTCGATGCCGCCCATGTCCGCCGAGGCGACCGTCTCGCGCAACTACCTCGACTGGCTGATCGCGGTGCCGTGGCAGAAGAAGACCCGCGAGCGCAAGGACCTCCTGGGCGCCGAGCAGATCCTGAACGACGACCACTACGGCCTCGACAAGGTGAAGGAGCGCATCGTCGAGTTCCTGGCCGTGCGCCAGCTCGTCAACAACCCCAAGGGCCCGATCCTGTGCCTCGTCGGGCCCCCGGGCGTCGGCAAGACCTCCCTCGCGAAGTCCATCGCCCGCGCCACGAACCGCAAGTTCGTGCGCCTGTCCCTGGGCGGCGTGCGCGACGAGGCCGAGATCCGCGGCCACCGCCGCACCTACATCGGCGCCTTCCCCGGCCAGATCATCCAGATGATGAAGAAGGCCGGCAGCAAGAACCCGGTGTTCCTGCTCGACGAGGTCGACAAGATGTCCATGGACTTCCGCGGCGACCCGTCGGCCGCCCTGCTCGAGGTCCTCGACCCGGAGCAGAACCACAGCTTCTCCGACCACTACCTCGACGTGGAGTTCGACCTCTCGGCGGTGTTCTTCATCGCCACGGCGAACGTCCTCCACACGATCCCCCAGGCGCTCCACGACCGCCTCGAGATCATCCGGCTGCCCGGCTACACCGAGCCCGAGAAGGTCGAGATCGCGAAGCGCCACCTGGTCGGCAAGCAGATCAAGTCGAACGGCCTGAGCGACGCCAACCTGACGCTCTCCGACGACGCGCTGCGCGAGCTGATCCGCCGCTACACCCGCGAGGCCGGCGTCCGCAGCCTCGAGCGCGAGATCTCCACGATCTGCCGCAAGGTCGCCCGCAAGGTCGTCCTCGAGGGCAAGGAGTACCGGGCCGACGTCACGGGCGAGACCGTGACCGAGTACCTCGGCATCCCCCGCTACCGCGCGTCGCGCCAGGAAGAGCGCAACGAGATCGGCACGGCGACGGGCCTCGCGTGGACCGAGGTGGGCGGCGAGATCCTCCCCATCGAGGTCACCCTGATGCCCGGCAAGGGCGCCCTGCGCCTCACCGGCAAGCTGGGCGACGTCATGCAGGAGTCGGCCCACGCGGCGCTGTCCCTGATCCGCTCGCGCTCCGAGGACTACGGCATCCCGAAGGACTTCAACCGCCGCCTCGACATCCACATCCACGTGCCCGAGGGCGCCATCCCCAAGGACGGCCCGTCGGCGGGCATCACGATGTTCACGGCGCTCGTCTCGGCGCTCTCGCGGCGCGCCGTGCGGCGCGACGTGGCCATGACGGGCGAGATCACGCTGCGCGGCAAGGTCCTGCCGATCGGCGGCGTGAAGGAGAAGCTCCTGGCCGCGCACCGCATCGGCATCACGACGATCGTGCTGCCCCGGGAGAACGAGAAGGACCTGGCCGACGTGCCGAAGACCGTCATCGAGGCCATGGAGGTCCAGCTGGTCGAGCACATCGACGAGGTGCTGAAGATCGCCCTCGTGCCGCCCGCGACGCCGGCGCAGCCCGAGGTGGCGGGTCCGGCCGAAGAGATCGGGCCGGTGCAGGACGGGTTGACCCACTGAAAGGGGTCGTCTTCACCGGGAGCGCGGCCGGCGCCGCGCAGTTCCCCGGGGACGGCCTTCCGGAAGTCGCCTTCCTGGGCCGGTCGAACGTCGGGAAGAGCAGCCTGTTGAACGCGCTCGCCGGGACCCGCGGGCTCGCCCGCGTCTCGGCCACGCCAGGACGGACACGCCTCGTGAACTTCTTCCGTGTCGACGACGCGTTCTACCTGGCGGACCTCCCGGGCTACGGGTACGCGAAGGTTCCGGAGACGATGCGGCAGGAGTGGGAGTCCCTGGCGGAGGCGTACCTCGTGGGCCGCGAGCAGATCGCGCTGTGCGTGTTCCTGGTGGACCTGCGCCACGAGCCCCAGCCGGGCGACCTCACGATGCGCGCCTTCCTCGATGCCAGCGGGCTGCCTTACGTCATCGCGGCCACGAAGGCCGACAAGATGGGTCGGGGCGAGTCGGAGCGACGGCGCCGCGCGCTGGCGACCGGCCTCGGCAACACGTCGCAGGGCGTGTTCGCCGTGAGCTCGGAGACGAAGGCCGGGGTTCCGGAGCTGTGGAAGACGGTGCGGGCTTCGGCCCTCGCCGGCAGGGTGTGAGAGGAGCCATCGAGATGGAGACGCAGGAGAAGCCGGTCGAGGAGACCGAGGCCGCGGTCCCCGCGGCGAACGCCGACAAGCTGCTGGCGCTCAAGGACCTGAAGGAGCTCAACATCCAGGCCCTGGGCCAGCTCGCGAAGGAGCTGAGCGTGCCGGGCGCCACGGGCATGAAGCGCCACGACCTGATCTTCCGGATCCTGCAGACCCAGACCGAGAAGAGCGGCCTGCTCTTCGCGGAGGGCGTGCTCGAGATCCTTCCCGACGGCTACGGCTTCCTGCGCGCTCCCGAGTCGAACTACCTGCCGGGCCCCGACGACATCTACGTCTCCCCGTCCCAGATCCGCCGCTTCAACCTGCGCACGGGCGACACCGTCTCGGGCCAGGTGCGCCCGCCGAAGGAAGGCGAGCGCTACTTCGCCCTCATCAAGGTGGAGGCCCTCAACTTCGAGCCGCCCGAGTCCCGCGAGAAGGTGCTGTTCGACAACCTGACGCCGCTCTACCCGCACCAGCGCCTGAAGCTCGAGACGAAGCCCGACAACCTGCTGGCGCGCGTCCTCGACATGATGACGCCCATCGGCAAGGGCCAGCGCGGCCTGATCGTGGCGGCGCCGCGCACGGGCAAGACGATGATCCTGCAGAACATCGCGAACTCGATCGCCGCGAATCATCCCGAGGTCGTGCTGATCGTCCTGCTCATCGACGAGCGGCCCGAGGAAGTCACGGACATGCAGCGCTCGGTCAAGGGCGAGGTGGTCTCCTCGACCTTCGACGAGCCCGCCACGCGCCACGTGCAGGTGGCCGAGATGGTGATCGAGAAGGCCAAGCGCCTCGTCGAGCACGGCCGCGACGTCGTGATCCTGCTCGACTCGATCACGCGTCTCGCGCGCGCCTACAACGCCATCGTGCCGTCCTCGGGCAAGGTGCTCTCGGGCGGCGTCGACTCCAACGCCCTGCAGCGGCCGAAGCGCTTCTTCGGCGCGGCCCGCAACATCGAGGGCGGCGGCTCCCTCACCATCATGGCGACGGCGCTCGTCGAGACCGGCTCGCGCATGGACGACGTGATCTTCGAGGAGTTCAAGGGCACCGGCAACATGGAGATCGTGCTCGACCGCAAGATGGCCGACAAGCGCATCTACCCGGCGGTCGACATGAACAAGAGCGGCACCCGCAAGGAAGAGCTGCTGCTGCCCAAGGACGAGCTGCAGCGCATCTGGGTGCTGCGCAAGGTCCTGAACACGCTGTCGGCCGTCGAGGCCATGGAGCTCATGCTCGAGCGCCTGGCGAAGACGAAGAGCAACAAGGAATTCCTCGACAGCATGAGCGTCGCCGGCGTCTAGCCGCTGATGTAGGCTTGGGCCGCGCGCCCATGCGAGCCACACCCGATCCGGACGACGCGTTTTCCGTGCCCGGGGATCGCATCCTCGGGCTCGACAACGTTCCGATCGAGCTTCCCCTGGCCACGGCTGGGAGCCGGTCCCTCGCGGCGTTCGTCGACTACGTCGCGCTCGGAGCGCTCTCGGTCGGTCTCGCCGTGATCGCCGTGGTCGTGCGCTTCGCGGCTTTCGATCTCTCCCGCGACCCGAGCCGCGCCTGGTGGATCCTCGGCTTCCTGACCTTCGGGTTCTTCGTCCTCGAGTACGGGTACTTCGCCGGCTGCGAGATCCTGATGGACGGCCAGACCCTGGGCAAGCGCGCGGTCGGTCTGCGCGTCGTGACGCGGAGCGGGGCGCGGCCCGGGGCCGCGGCGTTCCTGATCCGCAACTGCGTGCGCACGATCGACCTGCTGGTGGGCGTCCTGCTCATGGCCTTCGATCCCTTGAACCGCCGCCTCGGCGATCGGCTGGCCGGGACGCTGGTGGTCCGCGCGGCGCGCAGGCGCCAGGCGCTCCTGGTGATCGAGCGCGTGCCCCGGGGCTGGCAGGGCCGCGAGATCGCGATCGCCGAGGGCTTCCTGAGGCGCGCCGCGACCCTCGACCCCTCGAGGGTCGAGCCCCTGGCCCGGGAGCTGCTCGCGGCGCTCGCCCGCACCGATCCCGAGCTCGCGGCGCAGGCGCTGCCGTCGGAGTCCGCCTTCGCGACGCTCACGCGCCTCCTCGCGGTGCGCGAGTCGAGCCGATGAGCGGCTACGAGCGCTTCGTGCGCACGCGCAGCGCGCTCTGGGACGACTTCGAGACGCGCCTCGCCGCTCCGCGCGCCAGGCACCAGAGCCACGCCGATCTCGAGACCCTGGCGCTCCAGTACCGCCAGGTGCTCCACGACCACGGCCTCGCCCTCGCGCGCTACCCGGGCACGGGCGTCGCGCGGCGCCTGGGAGCGCTCGCCCTCCAGGGGACCCACGCGCTCCAGTGGGATCGCAGCGACCGCATGCCGGGCGTCGCGGCGTTCTTCCTGCGGAGCTTCCCGCGGGCGTTCCGGAGGCACCTTCCCTACCTCGGCGCCGTCACGCTGCTGTTCGTGACGGCCGCGCTCTTCGGCCTGACGCTCGGGATCGCGCAGCCCGCGGTGGGCACGAGCCTGCTGGGCCCGGGCGCGGTCGAGGGCATGCGCAAGGGCCATCTCTGGACCGAGTCCCTCGTGACCACGGTGCCGCCGGCGTTCTCGTCGTCGCGGATCGCCACCAACAACATGTCGGTCGCGCTCCTGGGCTGGGCGGGCGGCGCGCTCGCCGGGCTCGGAACGCTGTACGTGGTCGTGTTGAACGGTCTCATGCTGGGCGCGATCGTCGCCGCCACCGTCCACTACGGCCTCGCCGGCGACATCCTCGTCTTCATGTCGGCCCACGGCCCCCTCGAGCTCACGCTCATCCTCGTGAGCGCTTCCGGCGGCCTCGCCCTGGGCCACGCCCTCGTCGCGGCCGAGGATCGGCCGCGCGCCGCGGTGCTCCAGGACGCCAGCCGCGAGGCCCTCGTGCTGCTGCTCGGCTGCCTGCCCTGGTTCCTGGTGCTCGGGTTCGTGGAGTCGTTCGTGTCGCCGGTCGCGGCGTTCCCGGCGCCGCTCAAGGCCGCCCTCGGCACGGCGCTCCTCTCGCTGTTCGTGCTGGTGGCCGCGAACCCTGCCGCCAGGGCGGAGACACCGTGAGCGACACCGACGTCATCGCCCAGCCCCTGACCGTCACGCAGCTGCTCGACCAGGCCTTCAAGCTCTCGCAGCGCCACTTCCGCGCGCTCTACGCGCCGGTCGCGGTGCCGGTGGCGCTGGCCTCGGCGCTCATCCCGCTGGGGCAGGTCGCGGTGCTCCGGGAGGTCGCCGGTTTCGAGACCCGCGGCGGACCCGACTGGACGCGGCTCCTGCCTGCCGCGGGCGCCTTCGCGGCCCTGCTGTTCGTGGCGCTCGCGGTGATGATCGTCGGCAACAGCGCGCTGATGGTGGGTGCGACCCACGCCGCCGCCGGCCGCGACGTGCCGATGGCCGAGGCGTGGAAGAGCATGGCGCGGCCCCGGGCGATCGGCACGCTGCTGCTCGGCTTCCTCGTCACCGGCCTCGGCCTCCTGTGCTGCGTCGTGCCGGGCATCTACCTGATGCTCGCGTTCTGCCCGCTCGTGGCCGTGATGACCGAGGAGGGCGTGTTCGGCCGCAAGGCGCTCGCGCGCTGCCGGGAGCTGATGCGATTCAGCCCCGGCGGCGGCTTCGTGCAGCACCCGCGCGCCAAGGCCTTCCTCGTGCTCTTCGTGGGCGCCCTGCTCGGCTACGCGCTCAGCTTCCTGGTCCAGCTGCCGTTGATCGTCGTGCAGCAAGTCATCATGCTGCGCGGCCTGACCGGAGGGGCCCGGCCCGGCTCCGCCGAGATGGTGTCGCTCATGGCGTGGATCAACGTGCCCAGCCAGATGCTCGGGATGCTGGTCCAGACCGGCGTGCAGCTCTACACCTCCTTCGGCCTGGTGCTGCTCTACCTCGACGTCCGGCGGCAGAAGGAAGGCGGCGACCTCGAAGCCGCGATCCGGTCCCTCTCGGAGCCCCGCGATGCCCGCTGAGGCGGACACGGCGCTGATCGCGCGGCTGTTCGAGCAGACGCGCGCCACGTCCCGGCCGCCGGCGCCGGGCTGGTCGGAGTACGCACGCGAGCTGGCGCGCGCCGGGGCCGAGTGGCTCGAGGCCCTGCTGGCGCCGGTCGCGCGCGGCCTGGGCGCGCGCGTGCAGTGGCTCGAGTACGCGGCGATCGGCCTCGTCGTCGTGACCCTGGCGCTGCTGCTCTTCATGCTCGGCCGGGCCCTCGTCCTGAGCCTGCGACGCCGCCGGGAGCCCGCCGGCGCGCCGGCGGCGCCGCGCGAGCCTGCGGCGGCTCCCGGAGCGTCCAAGGGCCCGGGCTACTGGCGCAGCGAGGTCGACGCACGTCTGGCCCAGGGCGACGTGAAGGGCGCCCTCGCCGCGCTCTGGTGGTGGCTGGCCGCGGCGCTCGTGACGCGGAACGTGGATGCGACCTGGACGAGCCGTGAGCTCCTCGAGCACGCGCAGCGCCGCGATCTGCTGCCGCTGGCGCGCGCCCTCGACCGCCAGGCCTACGGCCCGATCCCGCCCGGCCACGACGAGGTGCGGCGGCTGGCCGCGCGCATGGAAGGGGCCCTGCGATGACCCGCGCCCGCCTGCTGATCGTCGCGGCGCTCGCGGCGATCGTGCTCGCGACGCTGCTCGCCACCGGCTCCGGCCCGAGCGAGGGCGACGCCGACGGCAGCAGCCTGTCGCGGGGCGCGCGCGGCTGGCTCGTGGCACGCCGCTATCTCGAGGAGCGCGGGGTCGCGGCGCGCCTGCTCGACGACGACGTCGAGGCTCCCGGCGGCCACGCCGGCGTCCTGGTCGTCACGTTCCCCTGGCAGCGCTTCGGAGACGGCGACACCCTGCGAGCCCTCGACCGCTTCCTGGAACGGGGCGGAAGCCTGCTGCTCGCGTACTCGGGGGAGAGCCTCGCCCTGGGCGAGGCCCAGGTCTTCTCCCACCTCGACCTCGGCTGGAGCGAGCCCCGCGGCGAGGCCCCGCTCCACCCCCTGCTCTGGCGCCGCTACGCCTCCGAGGAGTGGCGGCTCACGGGCGCCGACCCGGACGCGCGCCCGATCGTCATCCCCGCGCCCTACCGGGTGCCGCAGGCCCCGAAAGACGCCGACGTGTGGTTCCGGGGGCCCGCGCAGCTTCCGGCGGTCTTCGCCTTTTCTCGCGGCCGCGGGCGCGTGGTCGTGGCGCCCATGGACGCCCTCGCCAACGCGCGTCTCTCCGGGACCGGCAACGCGGACCTCCTCGAGCGCCTGCGCGGCGAGCTCGGCAGGTCGTGGGCCTTCGACGAGTTCCACCACGGCCTCGTGGCTCCGGCCCGGGCGACGCCCGGCTCGCGACGCGTGCTCGACCTCTACCTCTTCCACCTGCTCTTCCTCTACGGCGTCACGGCCTGGGCCCTCGTCCGGCGCTTCGGCACGGCCTGGCGCGAGCCGGCGACGGTCGCGAGCTCCGTCCGTGGCTTCCTCGTGGGCATGGGCTCGCTCCACGACCGGCTCGGCCATCATGCGGACGCGGCGGCGCGGCTCGTCGACCGGGCCCGGGAGTTCGACCCGAGGCTGCGCCTGCCGAACGAGGCGCCGCCGCGCGACAAGGACGGTTTCCTGGCCCTGGCGCGACGCCTGGGCCGCGCACAGACCCGCAGGGAGAAGGCCGAATGAGCGACGACGTCACGCAGGAACGCCTGGCGGAGGCCGCGAGCCAGGTGCTGGCGGCCCTGGACCGCCTCGTGCTGGGACAGGCCGAGGCCGCGGCCGGGCTGCTCGCGGCGTACATGGCCGGGGGCCACGCGCTCCTCGAGGGCGTGCCGGGGATCGGCAAGACGCTCCTGGCGCGGAGCCTGGCCGAGCTCCTGGGGCTGCCGTTCGCGCGGGTCCAGTTCACGCCCGACCTGATGCCGACCGACGTCATCGGCATGAACGTCTACGACGCGGCCTCGGGAAGCTTCCGGCTCGTGCGCGGCCCCGTGTTCACGACGCTGCTGATGGCCGACGAGATCAACCGCACGCCGCCCAAGACCCAGTCGGCGCTGCTCGAGGCGATGCAGGAGCGGCAGGTGTCGATCGACGGCAGCAGCCATCCCCTGGACGCGGCGTTCTTCGTGGTCGCGACCCAGAACCCGGTGGAGTTCGAGGGCACGTACCCGCTCCCCGAAGCGCAGCTCGACCGCTTCCTGCTGCGCGTGCTCGTCGCCCACCCGGACGCCGCCGCCGAGCTCGAGATCTACCGGCAGGCGGTCTCGGGCGAGCTGCAGGGCTCGAGCACCGCGACGCCGCCTTCCCCGGTCGTCACGGCCGCGGAAGCCCGTGCCCTGCGCGGCGCCGCGAGCCGCGTCCACGTCGCGCCGAGCCTTCTCGACTACCTCGCGCGCCTGGCCGCCGCCCTCCGGCGCTCGCCCCACGTCGAGCTCGCCGTGAGCCCGCGCGGAGCCCTCGGCCTGCTCGCCGCCGCCCGCTCGGCGGCGATCCTCGCGGAGCGCGACTTCGTGTCTCCCGACGATCTCAAGCGCTTCCTCGTGCCCGCCTGGTCCCACCGGATCGTGCTGAAGGCCGAGTCGGAGCTCGAGGGCCAGACGCCCGAGGCGCTGCTCGGCGAGATCGGCCGCACGGTCGAGGTGCCCCGCTAGCATGCCGACCGGAAGAGCCGTCGTGATCGCCGGCGTGATCACGGCGCTCGTCGCGATCGCGGCGGTGGTGCCGGTCGCGGCCGTCCTGGCCCTCGCGGCCGACCTGCTGCTGCTCGCGGCGATCCTCCTCGACCGGGCCCGGGCGGCGCGCCGCCCCTTGCGCGCCTCGCGTCGCTGGCCGCCGCTCCTGGTCCAGGGCGCGACCGAGACGGTGGAGCTCGCCCTCGAGGGCGTTCCGGGCCAGGTCCTCGTGCTGAGAGAGGGCCTTCATCCCTCCGTGGCGCCCGGCCCGCTGCGGCAGGGCGTGACGCTGGACGCCGGCGGACGCGCTTCCTGGGCCTACCGGCTCACGCCGCGGCGGCGCGGCGAGTGCGCGGTCGCGCCGCTCTCGGCCCGGCTGCAGGGACCCTGGGGGCTCGCCTGGTCCCAGCGCGACCTGCTCGCGCCCGAGGCCGTCCGCGTCTACCCGCAGGTGCGCTGGGACGGACCCGTCGGACGGCTCCTGGCCCTCGCCCAGCGCCGCGAGCTCGGTCGGGCGCCGCTGCGCGTCCACGGCGCCGGCAGCGAGCCCTACGCGCTGCGCGACTATCGCAGCAGCGATCCGCCCGGCCGCATCCACTGGAAGGCGACCGCCCGGCGCGGCAAGCTCGTGACGCGCGAGGACGCCTGGGAGCGCGGCGCGCGCCTCGTGATCCTGCTCGACTGCGGCCGCGCCATGGCATCGGTCGACGGCGAGCGCAGCAAGCTCGACCACGCCCTCGCCGCCTCCCTGGCTCTGGTGCGGGTGGCGGCGGCGCGCGGCGACCGGGTCGCGGTCGTGGCGTTCTCGAACCGCATCGAGCGCGTGGTGCGGGTCCACGGCTCGGCCGCCGCGATCTCCCGGGCCTACGCCGAGCTCTACGACCTGGAGGCGCGCCTCACGGAGTCGGCCTTCGACGTGGCCGTGGACGCCCTCGCGTCCATCGAGACCCGGCAGAGCACCGTGCTGCTCCTGACGTCGGTCGTCGACCTGGCCGCGGCCGAGGTGCTGCGCGAGGCCCTCGGACGTCTGAAGCGGCGCCACCGCCCGCTGCTCGTGAACCTCGAGGACGCGGACGTGGCGCGGCTCGCCCACGGCGTGCCGGCGTCGGCCGACGAGGCCTTCGCCAAGGTGGCCAGCCTCGAGATCCTGCTCGCCAACCGGCGCCTCGCCCGGCGCCTGGGCCACGCCGGGATCCGCGTCGCGAGCGCTCCGGCCGACCGCGTCGCCCGCGAGACCCTGGAGTCGTACCTGAGCCTCATGGCTCCCCGCGGCGCGCGGGCCCCCAGTCTTGCGAGGGTGGGGGCCGTCGGGTAAGATATCGGTTTGCGACCTCGTCCATGGTCGCGTGTACGGAGAGCCATGAAGCCTGGAATCCATCCCGACTACAAGCCTGTCAAGGTCCACTGCGCCTGCGGCGCGACCTGGGAGACCGGTTCGACCAAGGGCGAGGAGCTGCGCCTCGAGATCTGCTCGAGCTGCCACCCGTTCTTCACCGGCACCCAGAAGCTGATCGACTCGGCCGGCCGCATCGAGCGCTTCAACCGGAAGTTCCGGAAGGGCGGCACGGACAAGGCAGCCGCGACCCAGGCGTAACGGCCGTGGACGCGATCACCTTCCAGAAGCTCAAGGACATCGAGTCCCGCTATCAGGCGGTGGAGCTCCAGATGTCCGACCCGGGGGTCGCCCAGGATCCCGCGGCGTTCCAGAAGCTCGCGAAGGAATCGAAGGACATCGCCCCCATCGTGGAGCGGTACCGCGCGTACAAGGGGGCCCTGGCGGAGCTCGCCAAGGTCCAGGAGATGGCCAAGGCGGAGGCCGACCCCGAGCTGCGCGAGATGGTCCACGAGGAAGTGCGCAGCCTCGAGGCGAAGCGCGACGGCCTCGACGCCGAGATCCCGCTGCTGCTGATCCCCCGCGACCCCAACGACGACAAGAACGTGCTCCTCGAGATCCGCGCCGGCACGGGCGGCGACGAGGCGGCCCTGTTCGCCGCCGAGATGTTCCGCATGTACTCGCGCTACGCCGAGCGCCAGGGCTGGAAGATCGACGTGATCTCCACGAACCGCACCGGCCAGGGCGGCCTCAAGGAAGTCATCGCGATGATCGAGGGTGCCCGCGTCTACTCGAAGCTGCGCTACGAGAGCGGCGTGCATCGCGTGCAGCGCGTGCCGGCCACCGAGGCCGCGGGACGCATCCACACGTCGGCGATCACCGTCGCGGTGCTGCCCGAGGCCGAGGAAGTGGACATCAAGATCGAGGCGAAGGACCTGCGCATCGACACCTTCTGCTCCTCGGGGCCCGGCGGCCAGAGCGTCAACACGACCTACTCGGCCGTGCGCATCACCCACCTCCCGACGAACACCGTGGTCTCCTGCCAGGACGAGAAGAGCCAGATCAAGAACCGCGAGAAGGCCATGAAGGTGCTGCGCGCGCGGCTCTACGAGGTGGCCCTCGAGGAGCAGCAGAAGGCGATCGCGAGCGACCGCAAGAGCCAGGTGGGCTCGGGCGACCGCTCCGAGAAGATCCGCACCTACAACTTCCCCCAGGGCCGCGTGAGCGACCACCGCATCGGCCTCACGCTCCACCGCCTGCAGAGCATCGTGGACGGCGACCTCGAGGAGGTCGTGCAGAGCCTGATCGCCCACTACCAGGCCGAGAAGCTCAAGCAGTCCGCGTAGCTGCTGGCGGAGGATCCGCCGCCGATGTCCGGCACCGCCCAGACCGCCCAATCCCTCCTCGACAAGGCCACGGGCCGCCTCTCGCGGGCGGGGATCGCCGACGCGGCGCTCGATGCCGAGACGCTCCTGCGCCACGTTCTGGGGTGGGACCGCGCCCGGCTCGTGACGGGCGCCCGCGAGTTCGTCACTCAGGCCGAGGCCGCGCGTTTCCACTCCCTCGTGGACGAGCGCGCCGCCCGCCGGCCCCTGCAGCACCTCGTCGGCACGCAGGCGTTCTGGCGCCACGAGTTCCTCGTCACGCCCGACGTGCTGATCCCGCGGCCCGAGACCGAGATCCTGGTCGAGGCCGCCCTCGCGCGGCTCGCCCCTCTCGAGCGTCCCCGCGTCGTCGACGTGGGCACCGGTAGCGGCGCGATCGCCCTCTCGATCGCCGCGGAGCTCGCCGGGGCCGAGGTCCACGCGACCGACGTCTCCGAGCCGGCGCTGGCCGTCGCGCGGACCAATGCCCGGCAGCTCGGCCTCGAGGCGCGGGTGCAGTTCCACTGCGGCGACCTTCTTGCACCGGTGCGGGGCCTGCGCTTCGACGCGATCCTGAGCAACCCGCCGTACGTGGACCGGGCCGACGCCGCGAGCCTCGCCCCGGAGGTGCGCGACCACGAGCCGGCGCTCGCCCTCTTCCCCGCCGAAGGCGATGCGTACGCCGTCTATCGAAGGCTGATCCCTGCCGCGGCCCCGCTCCTGAGAGAGGGCGGATGGCTGCTGCTCGAGGTGGGCCAGGGCATGGCGGACACGGTCGCGGGGCTGTGCACGCAGGCCGGCTTCACGGTCGAAGCCGTTCTCCGGGACCTGCAAGGCATTCCCCGGACCGTCGTGGCCCGGGTAGCCGAGCGAGCGCCTTGAAGGGGCGGAAGTAGAGCGAGCCGAGCGTGCGGAAGCGCGGCTCGCGCTCGTCGCCCAGGCCGATCGGAAACGTCTCGCCGCGCCGCGGCACGTAAAGCGTGCCGAACAACGCGTCCCAGGCCGAGAACGCGAACGAGAAGTTCTTGTCGCGGTGCCTCGGGTCGGCGCTGTGGTGGACCTGGTGCATCACGGGGCTGCACAGCACGGCGCTCAGGGCGGGCCCGAAGCCCAACGGCACGTGGGAGTGCCGAAGGTTTCCGTACAGGTAGTAGAAGAACTGCAGGAAGCCGAAGTTCAGGAACGTCAGCTCCTCGATCCCCGTCGGGTAGTAGTAGCCGAAGACGCCCGAGACCAGGCCCGCGGCCAGCCCCTCGAGCAGCAGCGTCACGAAGTACTCGGCCGGGTGGATGCGGGCGTTCGTGATCGGCGTCAGCACCTCGGCGGCGTGGTGGATCTTGTGGAACTCCCAGAGCCAGGGCACGCGATGGAACAGCACGTGGGAGTAGAACTTGGCGAAGTCGACGACGCCGAAGAGCAGCAGCGTGAAGGCGAACTGCTCGCCGGCCCCCGCGGAGCTCCCTCCGCTCGGCCCGAGCAGCTGGCCGAGCGCCCCGCGGACGGCTTCCAGGACGAAGATCGGCGCGACGAGCGCCGCCGCCAGCTCGCCGATCTGCACGAAGCGCAGGAGCAGGCCGTTGACGACGTAGAACCGGTAGTCGAGGAGCGCCGACGGGTGCAGGAAGATGGCTCGCGGTGCGAGGTAGCGGAGGAAGCCCGCGAGCGAGCGCGGCGATTGTCGCGGAGGCGCCAGCGCGTAGACGCCGAGGGCCAGGAGCGACGCCGAGAGCAGGAACCTCCAGTTGAGATAGGTGGCCGCGTAGAGGGGCAGCAGGCTCTCGCACGCCCGCACTACGCCGTCCTGGAGGCGCGCGAGCACGTCGTTCACGGCCCCGTCAGGCCACGACCTTGGTCCCGCGCATCCACAGCAGCGCGGCGAACAGGTAGGCGGCAAGCGCCAGCAGGAGCAGCGCCTTCAGGCCGAGCAGCATCGAGAGGATCTCCAGCAGGCCGCCGAACACGGCGCCCAGCAGGTTCCAGCCGAAGGCCGTGTCCGCTTCCTCGCGATCCCGGAACAAGGCCGCGAAGCTGAGGCCGGCGAAGAACACCGGCGCGCCGATGAAGAACAGCGACAGCCCCGCCTTCACCGTGAGGTGCGAGCCCAGCAGGCGCTCGGTCGGGATCGCCCAGGCGATCAGCAGCGAGACCGCGAGCCCGCCCAGGGTCAGGGCCGGGGGAAGCCGCCGGGCGGCCGCGACGAGCGTCGACAGCAGCAGCATCGCGAGGATCGAGGCGAACACCACCGCGTTCGTGAGCCAGGTCGAGCCCCACAGCAGGCCCATGTCGGTGACCGCGCGCGTCTCGAGGAGCAGGAAGCCGGCGCCGAACAGGAACATCGGGCCGTCGACGGCGCCGCGGCCGGTGAAGCTCGCCCGCATGGCCGGAGAGACGAGCGCCACGGCCAGGAGCGAGAGCAGCGCCAGCGCCCCGGCCAGGCTGGAGTAGAAGCCGCTCACGCCGCGGCTCGCGAGGTACAAGTAGGGCCAGTCGTCGCTGGGCAGCTCCATGCGCGCGAGGTCCTCGAGGTGCGCCGCCGCCCTCGCGCGCCGGTCGCCTCCGGCCTGCGCGTCGAAGGCCGGGCCGGCCATGTAGATGCGGTTGAACAGCGTGTAGTACTCCCCCGACTGCAGCGGCACCTCGTCGAAGGCGGCCGTCACCATCCCGGCCAGGCGCTGGTCGATGTAGGCCGTGCCGGCCATGAAGTAGAGCACGACGCCGCCGCCCGGGTTGAGCCGCTTGCGCGCCGCCTTGAGGCAGTCGACCGTGTAGACGAAGTTGTCCAGCCGCACGTTCGAGAGGGCCGACAGGCGCGTCATCGAGTCGAGGGTGCCGAACACGATGAGGTCGTAGGTTTCGCGGGTGTCGTTCAGGTACGAGCGCGCGTCGGTGTTGATCGCACGCACCCGGGCCGAGCCGTAGGGATTGCTGGGATGGCGCCGGCCGAGGTCCAGGATGCTCGGGTCGATCTCGACGGCGTCGACGTGCTCGGCGCCCTCGTCGAGGAGCACCGCGACGTCGTTGCCGGTGCCGGCCCCGACCACGAGGGCGCGGCGCGGCGGACGGGCCATGAGGCGATACGGCAGGTGGTAGCCGTCGCGGATCCGCGCGATGCTGTCGTTGACCGCCGCCTCGCGGGTCAGCGGCAGCGCGATCTGGTGGAGCGACCCGTTCGTGAGCACGTTGAAGCCCACGGCGCCCGGCTCCTGGCGCACGCTGAGCGCGTAGTAGGGACTGTAGGTCTGCGCCTTCTCGGCCCGCATCACGAGGACGATCAGCGCGACCGAGGCCGCGGCGTAGACCAGACGGGGCCGCATGCCGTCGTTCAGGGCGAGGCCCACGACCAGGAACAGCGCGAACCAGGCCCAGGGGAACGCCCCCGTGAAGCCCAGGGCCGCGAAGCCCACGACTCCGGCGAGGGAGCCCGACAGGTCCCACACGTAGCCCGAGAGCGGCCGGCCACGCCGGCGGAACTCCTGGAGGCGCTGCGCCACGAACTGTCCCAGGGGCACGAAGGTGAGGGCCGTGAGCACGAAGAACAGCACGATCGGCGGACGCACGTCGCCGACGACCGGCGCGTCGTGGGGCAGGTCGTAGTAGAGGAGGAAGAGGTGCTCGGTGGCGGAGTTCTGCGTGAAGATCACGCCAGAGAGCCCGTAGGCGCACCCGGCGATCACGAGGAGCAGCCAGGGCCACGCGGCGAAGAGCGCGCGGCGCCCCGCCACGAGACAGCCCAGGCCGAGGCCCAGGAACGCCGCGAGCAGCACCAGGTTCGGGAAGTAGGCGAGCACGCGCACCTGCCCGGGCAGCCAGCGGATGAGCGCCAGCTCCTGGAACAGCACGGCGAACGACGCCGCGACGAGCTCGAAGGACAGGCGGCCGCCGGTCTTCGTCTCCAGGGAGGTCACCGGCGTGCTTCCGGAGGCCCGCCCTCGCCCCGCCCGAGCAGCCACTGGGCGAGCAGGATCGGCACGGCCGTCACGATCACGACGAACACCGCGACCACGTTCGTCACGGGCCGCTGCCGCGGCTTCGTGAGCTGGTTGAGGATCCAGATCGGCAGGGTCTCCTGCTGACCGGCGGTGAAGGTCGTGACGATCACTTCGTCGAAGGATAGCGCAAACGCCAGCATGCCACCGGCCGCGAGGGACGTGGCGATCGACGGCAGCACGATGCGCCGGAACGTCTCGAGGCTCGCGGCGCCGAGGTCCATGGACGCCTCGAGGTGGGACGTCGACTGGCGCCTCAGGCGCGCCACGACGTTGTTGTAGACCACGACGATGCAGAACGTCGCGTGGCCGAGGGCGATCGTCCAGAAGCTGAACGGCAGCTCGCCGAGGGACATCGCCGCGCGCAGCGCGATGCCCGTCACGATCCCCGGCAGCGCGATCGGCAGGAGCAGCAGGAACGCGAGGGCGTCGCGGCCCCGGAACGTGCTGCGGGCGACGGCCAGTGCCGCGAGCGTGCCCAGGACGAGGGCGACGCTCGTCGAGACCGCGGCCACGCGCAGCGAGAGACCGAGGGCCTGCCAGATGTCGCGGCGCTGCCAGGCGACGGCGAACCAGTCGAGGGTCAGGCCCGGGGGCGGGAAGCGGTAGGACGCGTCCTCCGTGGTGAAGCAGTAGAGCAGGACGATCGCGAAGGGCGCGTGGAGGAAGACGAGCACCGCCGCCACGGCCGCCCTGAGGAGCGGCGGCGCGGCCTCGGCGCCCTGCTCAGAGCGCATCGAAGGCCCCCAGGCGGCGCGCCCCGGCGATGTACGCGGCCATGATCGCCATCGGCACCACCGTGAAGGCCGCCGCCAGCGGGACGTTGCCGGCCGTGCCCTGGTGCGCGAGCACGGCCTGGCCGATGAAGAGGCTCGAGTTGCCGAGGGCTCCCGGCACCACGAAGTCGCCGAGCGTCAGCGAGAAGGTGAAGATCGATCCGGCCGCGACGCCCGGCAGCACGAGGGGCAGCGTGACCCTCGCGAACGTCGTCGCCGGCCGCGCGCCCAGGTCTCCCGAGGCGTCGAGGAGCGAGCGTGGCACGCGCTCGAGGGCGGCCTGGATCGGCAGGATCATGTACGGCAGCCACACGTACACGAAGGCCACGAAGACGCCGAAGGCCGACACCGAGAGCGACGGCCCGCCGACTCCGGGAAGTGCCAGCAGCCACTCGAGCAGCGGCGCGAGACCGACGCTCCCGAACAGGTAACTCACGACCCCGTCGCGCGCGAGGATCAGCTTCCAGGAGTACACGCGAATCAGGTAGCTCGACCAGAGCGGCAGCAGCACCGCGAGCGTGAGCAGCGCCTTCGTGCGCCCGGACGCGTAGCGCGCCATGTAGTAGGCCACAGGGAACGCGAGTACCGCGTCGGCGAGGGTCACCAGTGCGGCCATGCCGACCGTGCGCGCGACGATATCGAGGTTGGAGCGCCGCAGCAGCTCGCGATACGTGGCGAAGCCGGGCTCGCGGATCACCTGGCCCGTGAAGCCGTCGAGGTGAAAGAAGCTCTGCAGCACGAGGGCGGAGAGCGACCCGAGGTACACGACGCCGAGCCAGGCGACCGGGCCGAGCAGCAGGAGTCCCAGGGCGACCCGTGGGTGACGGTAGAGGAAGCCGCTCACGCGACCGGCCGGTTCATCGAGCGCGGCCACGCGAGGCGCACGGCGCGGCCCGTGAGTCCCTGGACGCTCCCCGACGAGGCGTCGCGGTTGAGCTCAACCACGATCAGGGTGGCGCCGCCCACGTCCACGCGGAAGCGCGTGTGGACGCCGAGGTACGCGACGTCCTGGATCGTGCCGTCGACCACGCACGCGTCGGCGGGAGCCGCCTCGCCTTCGACCAGGCGCCGGATCTTCTCGGGCCTCACGGTGAACGGCGCCGCGCCGAGGCGCTCCGCCAGGCTCGCCGAGACGTGGTTCGACACCCCGACGAAGTCGGCCACGAACGCCGTCGCCGGCCGTTCGTAGACCTCGGCCGGGGTGCCGACCTGCTCGATCCGGCCCCGGGCGAAGACGGCGAGGCGGTCGCTCATCGCGAGGGCCTCTTCCTGGTCGTGGGTCACGTACACGAACGTGATGCCGAGCGCCTTCTGGAGCGCCGTCAGCTCCACCTGCATCTGCTGGCGCAGCTTGAGGTCGAGCGCCCCCAGGGGCTCGTCGAGCAGCAGCAGGCGCGGCCGGTTGACCAGGGCGCGGGCCAGCGCGACGCGTTGCCTCTGGCCTCCGGAGAGCTGCGCCGGCCGGCGCGCCCCGAGATCCGGGAGCCGCACCATGGCGAGCGCTTCGTCCACGCGGCGGACGCGCTCCGCCTTCGCGACCTTCCTGACGCGTAGGCCGTAGGCGACGTTCTCGGCGACGCTCATGTGCGGGAACAGCGCGTAGTCCTGGAACACGGTGTTGACGTCGCGCTCCCAGGGCGGCACGCCCCGGGTCGAAGCCCCGAACAGCTCGACGTCGCCCGCGGAGGGCTGGTCGAAGCCGGCGATCAGCCGCAGGCAGGTGGTCTTGCCCGAGCCGGACGGCCCGAGCATGGAGAAGAACTCGC
>CADEEV010000007.1:0-119140 GCA_902826455.1 uncultured Acidobacteriota bacterium
GCTGCTCCTCGACGAGCCCGGTGCCCACCTCGACGTCGGCCATCAGCTGGCGCTCTTCCGGGTCCTCGACGGCGTGCGCGGCTGCGGGGTCGCGGTGCTCGCCGTGGTCCACGACCTCGCGCGCGCCGCCGCCTGGGCCGAGCAGATGGTGCTGCTCGAGGCCGGCCGCGTGGCCGCCCGCGGCACCCCGGCCGAGGTGCTGACGAGCGAGGCCTGCGGCCGTGCCTTCGGCGTGCGCATCGCGGCCCATAATGTTCCCGGTGCGAAGCTGCCCTTGTGGAGCTTCGAGGAGGGAGAGTGAAGATCGTCTCGCTGCTGCCGGCGGCCACGGAGATCGTCTGCGCCCTCGGCCTGCGCGACAGCCTGGTCGGCCGTTCCCACGAGTGCGACTTCCCCGTGGACGTCGCCTCGCTCCCCGCGCTCACGAAGGCGCGCATCGACACGTCCCTGCCCAGCGAGACCCTGGACGCCGAGGTCCACAAGATCATCCGCGCGGGCCTTCCGATCTACGAGCTCGACGACGCCCGGCTCTCGGCCCTGGCGCCCGACGTTGTGGTGACCCAGGAGGCCTGCGAGGTCTGCGCGATCTCCTACGACCAGGTCGTCGCGTCGACCACGCGCACGGCCCCGAAGGCGACGGTGGTCTCGCTCAAGCCGACCTATCTCTCCGACATCTTCGAGGACGTGCGGACGGTGGCCGCCGCCTGCGGCGTCCGGCCGCGCGGCGAGGCCCTGGTGAGCGCGCTCAAGGAGCGTGTGGCGAAGGCGACGCGCCAGAGCGACGAGGCCTGGCCGCGGGTGGCCGTGATCGAGTGGCTGTCGCCGCCGATGCTGGCGGGCCACTGGGTGCCCGAGACGATCGTGGCGGCCCGCGGCACGCCCGTCGGGCCCGAGCCCGGGGAGATGTCGCCCTACACGACGTGGGACTCGGTGAAGGCCCTCGGCGTCGACGCGGTGATCGTCGCGCCGTGCGGCTTCGACCTGCCCCGCACCCTCGAGGAAGCGACGCCCCACGCGCGCACCCTCAACGGCCTGGCGCCGCGCGTGCTGCTGCTCGACGGCAACGCCTACCTCAATCGCCCCGGCCCGCGCATCGTGGACGCGATCGAGACGATCGCCGGCTGGCTCCGCGGCGAGACGGTGGCCGACGGCCGCGGCGTCGAGCTGCAGAGCGCCCGCCGGAGCGTCCGAACGGAGGCGTAGAGCCGGCATGTCGCTGCTCGACGGGAGCCCGCCGCCCGAGCCGACCGGCCGCGCCCTGAAGGCGGCCATCCTGGTCGGGAGCCTGCTCGTCACCGGCCTGCTCGTGACCGGAGCGCTCTTCCTCGGCTCCTGGGCCTTCGGGCAGCGCGAGGGCTCGCTCCACGTGGGTCGGCTCGAGTCGCTGGTCGAGAAACATCCGCGCGGCGAGGACGTGCGGGCGGGCCTCGAGGCCGAGGGCACGCGGCTCCTGGGAGCCGCCGACGGACCGGAGGCCTTGACGCGCCTCGTACGGCAGCTCGCTCCCGAAGCGGAAGGCGCAGTGCGCGCCCGCTCGCGCGGCGCGGCGCGGACGCGGGCCTTCGGCGCCGGACGCTACGTGTACTGGCTCTTCTTCGACGCCGGCGACACGCTCACCGGGTTCCTGGTGGTGCCGGCCGGCGCCGGCCCGGGCCGCTAGTCGAGAGCCGCCTCGATGGCCTCGGCCAGCGACCGCAGCACCTTGAGCCGCGCCCAGTACTTGTCGTTGGCCTCCACGACGACCCACGGCGCGACCGCCTGCGACGTGAGCTCCAGCATGTCCTCGACCGCGGCCTCGTACTCGCCCCAGCGCGCCCGGTTGCGCCAGTCCTCTTCCGTGAGCTTGTAGGAGCGGAACGGATCCTTCTCGCGGGCCTTGAAGCGGCGCAGCTGCTCGGCCTTCGAGATGTGCATCCAGAACTTGACGACGATCGTCCCGGCGGAGGCCTGCTGCGCCTCGAACTCGCTGATCTCGCGGTAGGCGCGGCGCCACGCCGCTTCGTCGCAAAAGCCCTCCACGCGCTCGACGAGCACGCGCCCGTAGTGCGAGCGGTCCCAGATCGCGAGATGGCCGTCGCGGGGCAAGGCCCGCCAGAAGCGCCATAGATAATGATGGGTCTTCTCCTCGCCGCGGGGAGCCGCGAACGAGGACACGGTGTAGCCGCGAGGCTCGAGGGTCTCGGTGATGCGCTTGATGGCGCCGCCCTTGCCTGCCGCGTCCCAGCCCTCGAACACCGCCAGGCAGGCGCGGCGCTCTTCGTACATCCGGAAGTGAAGCCGCCGCAGCCTCAGTTGCGCGGCGCCGAGCGCCTTCCGGTACGCCTTCTCGGTCACCGCCTGATCCAGGTCGACGTGTTGCAGCATCAGGCTTCGTCCAGCGGCAGGCCGGCTTCGCGGGCCGTGGCGCGCGCCCTCTCGAGCGCGGCGCTCTTCCGCTTCTGGGCGAGCGCCGGCTGGGGCGCGCCCTGGTGGCGCGCGAGGGCCTCCTCCATGCGCGCCACGAGGGTCTCGAACACCTGGTGCCTCAGGTGGCGGAAGTCGGTGGCGGCCACGACCGTCCAGGGCGCGTGGCTCGTGTGGGTCTTCGCGAGCATGTCCTCGGCCGCTTCGGCCCAGTCGTCGTAGCGCCGGTTGCGGCGCCAGTCCTGCTTCTGGACCTTCCAGTGCTCGACCGGGTCCTCCTCCATGCGCCGCAGCCGCCGCTTCTGCTCCCGCTTCGAGATGTGGAGGAAGAACTTGACGATCACCTGGCCGTCGTCCGCGAGCCAGCGCTCGAAGGCGTTGATCTGGTCGTAGGCGAGCTTCCATTGCTTGCGGGGGGTGAGCTTCTCGACGCGCTCGACCAGCACGCGGCCGTACCAGGAGTGGTCGAAGAAGCCGATCTGGCCGTCCTCGGGCAGGCGCATCTGGTAGCGCCAGAGGAAGTGGTAGCGCCGCTCGAGCTCGGAGGGCGGCGCGCTGGGCGTGTGGCGGAAGACCCGCGGGTCGAGGCGCTCGGTGAGCCGCTGGATGACCGTGCTCTTGCCGGCCCCGTCCCAGCCCTCGAAGACCACGAGGGTCGGGACCCGGGCGTCGTGGAGGGCCGACTGCGGGAGGCGGACCGGGTCCTGGAGCGGGGGAAGGACGTGCACGTAGCGCGGCCGAGCGAGGCCCCGTGACCGGTCGACGGACTCGAGCATGGGAGCCTCAGGCCGGCGGATGAGCGGAGCATAGCATGGCGGTTTGGGGTATCATCCCCGCCTCACTCGGAGGTTCCTGCTCATGCCCTTCTTCGATCTCGATCCGCTGCTCGAGACGATGCTGGATGCCGCGCCGGGCATCTCGGACCTCAACCTCTCGGTGGGCCGCCCCCCCCAGGTCGAAGTGGACGGCGCGCTGCGCCCCGTGCCGTACGCCGGGGTCGAGCGGCTGATGCCCTACCAGACCGAGATGATCGCGATGCGGCTGCTCGCGAACAAGCGCGACCTGGCCGACAAGCTGGTGAAGACGGGCTCCGTCGACCTGTCCTACAGCCTGGCCCGCCGCACCCGGTTCCGCGTCAACGTCTTCGCCCAGCGCGGCAGCTATTCCGTCGTGCTCCGCGTCATCCCCAACAAGATCCCGACGGTCGAGGAGCTGGGGCTGCCCGAGGCCTTGAACAGCATCGGCAACGAGCGCAACGGCATCGTCCTCGTGACCGGGCCCACGGGCTCGGGCAAGTCCACGTCCCTCGCGGCGATCATCAACAAGATCAACCGCGAGAAGGCGATGCACATCATCACGATCGAGGACCCGATCGAGTACCTGCATCCCCACCAGATGGCCACGATCAACCAGCGCGAGGTCGGCGCCGACACCCAGACCTTCGCCCTGGCCCTGCGCGCCGCCCTGCGCCAGGCCCCCAAGGTGATCCTGGTCGGCGAGATGCGCGACGTCGAGACCATCTCGATCGCCCTCGAGGCCTCGGAGACGGGCCACCTCGTGCTCTCGACCCTCCACACGATCGACGCGGCCAAGACCATCGACCGCATCGTCGGCGTGTTCCCGAAGAACGAGGAGCGCCAGATCCGCACGCGCTTCTCCCAGTCCTTCAAGTGGATCGTGTCCCAGCGCCTCGTGCCGAAGGTCGGCGGCGGGCGCGTCGCCGTCTGCGAGGTGCTGCGCTCGACGTCGCGCACCAAGGAGTACGTGCAGGAAGGCGAGCGCGAGGGCAAGAGCCTGCTCGACGCCATGGAGGACGGCGTCCTCGAGGGCATGCAGAGCTTCGACTACGAGCTCGAGCGGCTCATCAACGCGGGTGTGATCGACCGCGAGGTGGCGCTCTCCTACGCGACCAACCGCACCAACCTCCAACTCAAGCTGGAGACCCAGAGCGGCAACGACGCCGGGCCTTCCATCAAGGCCAAGGCGCCGGAGCCCGCGCCCAAGCGGCCGCAGCCCCGGTCGGACATGGACGACCTGATCGAGAGGTAGAAGCGTGCAGGGAAGCTGTCCGCAGTGCTCGAGCAAGATCGCGATCGACGACGCCAAGGTTCCCGATCGCTCGTTCCAGGTGAAGTGCCCGAAGTGCGGCAACCTGGTGCGGTTCCCGGGCCGCGCGCCTGAAGCCGCCGCGGCGGCGCCTGCACCGGCCTCCAGCGCCCCCGAGCCCGTTCCCGCGTCGACCCCGGCCGCGGGAGATGAAGAGATGCGGGCGCAGATGATGGCCCAGGTCCGGCGCGAGATGTCGCTGACCGAGGCCGTCGGGGGCGGCGGCCGCGCCCTCGTCCACCTCGGCGACAAGACCCAGGCCGGCGCCATCACCCTGAGCCTGTCCCGCCAGGGCTACCAGGTCGACACCTCCGACGACTCGGGCGAAGGCTCGCGGCTGATCGAGCAGGGCGTCTACGACCTCGTGGTCACCGCGCGCGTCGCCGGCTCGGTCGCGAAGGGCGAGAGCCTGTACCAGCGCCTGAACCGCCTCAATCCCGAGAGCCGCCGCCGGCTGTTCGTGGTGCTGGTCGGCGACGAGTTCAAGACCGGCGACGGGACCCAGGCCTGGTCGTGCCTGGCCGACCTCGTGGTGAGCGCCCGCGACGCCGGCGCCGCCGACGCCGCGATCCGCAACGTGACCCAGGAGCGCCAGCGGCTGTTGCAGGCCTACACCGACGCTCGACGCCGGCACGAGGCCGCCGCGAACTAGCGCCGGGCCTAGCGGCGCACGGCCGCGGACACGGACTGAACCAGCTCCCGCATCGCCTTGTCGTCGAGGCCGTTTCGTTCGCGGAGCCCACGGCGTTGTCCGGCTTCCACCCACGAGCGCCGCGCCGTCTCGTCGGCGGTTTCCACGTCGGTCGCGATGCGACGGGCGATGTCCTGCAGGCTCCCGCGAGCCGCCTCGCAACCCGTGACCTGCTGGTCCTCGCGCGTGCACTGTTCATGGTAGCGATTGCGCTTCTGCCGGAACTCGTCGGCCTGCGCCGCGAGCGCACTCAAGGCCGCCTGGAACTCGGCGACGCCGATCGCGCGCTGGGCCTCGATCGAATCGTCCGGAGTGGCCTGGGGCGCAGGCGTCGGCGGCACCTCGGCAGCCGCGGGGCTCGCGGCCTCGGTCTCGGGAACGGGTGTCGGCTCGATCGCGAGCGCCTTCCACGCCTCGGACAGCGTGCTCGGGGGAGCCTCGAGAGGCTCCCTGGCGACGGCGGAGCGGGCCGGAGCCGACGCCTGCGCCGGGGCCTTCGCCGTCACCGGCGGCTCCCAGCCGCCCTGCCACGCGAGAGCCCCACCCAGGACCAGCAGGCCGAACGCGATCGCGACGGCACGCGTCGTTCGCCTCGCGGGTACGGTCGGCGCAGGCGTCCGGGTGTGCTTGTAACCGCAGTAGCACTCGCCGACTTTGGCCGGCACGCGCCGCAGGCAGATCGGACAGTCCCAGGATGGCGCCGCGGTCACGTCCCAGTGTAGCGCGCGGGGCTCAGGTGCCGATCGCGTCCGCGGCCGCCTTCAGGATGCCGTTGACGCCGTTCTCGTCGAGGCCGTTCTTCTCGCGCAGCGCGCGGCGCACGCCCGGATCCACCCAGGACTTCCTGGCGGCCTCGTCGAGTGCCTCGACGTCCGCCGCGATCCGGGTCGCGCCGTCCTTCAGGTCGCGCCGCGCGGCATTGCATCCCACGACCTGCGTGTTCTCGCGGATGCACTGGTCGTTGAAGCGGCGGATCAGCCCCCAGAAGTCGTCCACGCGCGGGCGGAGCGCCTCGAGCCCGCGCTCCAGGGCCTCCTGGCCATGCCGTCGCTGGGCGTCCACGGATTCCGCGGCGGCGCCGGCCGGGGCCCCGGCGCCGGGCGTGGCCGCCACCACTGCCGGAGAGGGCGTCGCCGGCGGCTCGATCGCGAGGGCGCGCCAGGCCGCGGGCAGCGTCGTGCTCACGGAGGCGACGCTCGAGCCCTGGGCCGGAGCGCGGACCGGCCTCGGCGAGGGCGACGGCGCGACGGAAGACGCGGCCGGCGGAGGCGGCGGCGCGGGCCGCAGCCAGAACGCGAGCCCGGCTCCGCCGAGCAGAGCGAACAGGGCGAAGCCCAGGGATGCGAGCGCTCCAGGCGACCGCGAGCCGCGTGCGTGGGCCGCCCGCTTGTACCCGCAATAACACTCGGGCACCTTCGCCGGAACGTGGCGGAGGCAGATCGGACAGTCCCAGGGCTGCGGCGCGGCCATCGGCGCCTAGTCTAGCGCGCGGCGGCCGGCAGGTAGACGGTTTCCACGTAGTCCCGGACCATGCGGTGCGCGCTGAACGCCGGCACCACCGACGCGATCGAGGCCTTCATGGTGGCGATCCAGCGCTCTGGCAGGCCGGAGGGCCCGAGCTCGAAGAAGCGCGGGATCACGTCGTTCTCCAGCAGGCCGTACAGGGCCTCGGCGTCGGCGCGATCCTGCGCCTCCGTGTCCGGGTTGATGGCGCCGTCGCCGATCGACCAGCCGTTGTCGCCGCGATAGCCCTCGACCCACCAGCCGTCGGGGATCGACAGGTTCACGCCGCCGTTGACGGGCACCTTCTGTCCCGAGGTGCCGCTCGCCTCCTGGGGACGGCGCGGCGTGTTGAGCCACACGTCGCAGCCCTGGACCAGCATGCGGCCCATCTCGATGTCGTAGTCCTCGAGGAACACGACCTTGCCCCGGAACTCGCCCTGGGTGAGCAGGAACAGCCGGCGGATCAGGTCCTGGCCGGCGCGGTCGGCGGGATGCGCCTTGCCGGCGAACAGGAACTGCACCGGGCGATCGGCGTCGGTCAGCATGCGCCGCAGCCGGTCCATGTCCGAGAGGGCCAGCACCGCGCGCTTGTAGGTCGCGAAGCGCCGCGCGAAGCCGATCGTCAGGGCCTCGGGATCGAGCAGCGTCTCGACCGTGCGGAGGTCTCCGGGCCCCAGGCCGCTGCGCGCGCCCTGGAGCCGGACGCGCTCGCGCACGAAGCGGATGAGCCGCTCCTTCTGGGAGCGGTGCGCGGCCCACAGCTGCGCGTCGGGAGCCGCGGCGATGCGGTTCCAGAACTCGGGCTCGAGGAGATGATCCTCCCAGCTCGGATCCAGGCTCTGCGCGTAGAGCGCCCGCATCTCGGGGCCGATCCAGCTCTCGGTGTGGACGCCGTTCGTGATCGAGCCGACCGGGCTCTCGGGGTTGCCCGGCCACAGGTGGCGCCACATGGCCGACGACACCGCGCCGTGGAGCCGGCTCACGCCGTTCGTGGTCGACGAGAGCCGGATCGCGAGCACCGTGAGGTTGAAGCTGCCGTTCTCGGTGCCGAGGGAGAGCACCTCGTCCGGGGTGCAGCCGACGTCGCGCACCCAGGGCTCGAGGTGGTGCTTCACGAGCTCGCGCTCGAAGGTCTCGTTGCCCGCGGGGACCGGCGTGTGGGTCGTGAAGACGGAGTTGCGCGCGACGGACTTGAGGGCGACCCCGAGGCCGTCGCCGTGGAGCACCTTCTCGCGGGCGCGCTCGAGGCCGAGGAAGGCGACGTGGCCCTCGT
Organism: uncultured Acidobacteriota bacterium; assembly: GCA_902826455.1. Lineage (GTDB taxonomy): Bacteria > Acidobacteriota > Vicinamibacteria > Fen-336 > Fen-336 > CADEEV01. Next base: position 7,977 of record CADEEV010000007.1, read on the forward strand.
TCATGTGCCAGACGGCGGGATGGATGCCGAGGGCCCGCACGGCCCGTACGCCGCCGATGCCGAGGACGATCTCCTGGCACAGGCGCATCTCGCGCCCGCGCACGTACAGCATCCCGGTGATCGGACGGTCGGCCGGATCGTTCAGGGGGATGTCGGTGTCGAGCATCAGCACCGGCACGTTGCCGACCTGGGCCTTCCACACGGCCGCCTGCACCACGCGGCCGGGCAGGTCGATCGGAACCGTGAGGACGCCGCCGCCGGGGGCCTCGACCGGGAGGATCGGCAGGCGCGCGAAGTCGTAGTCGGGGTAGATGTGCTGCTGGAAGCCGTCGGCGTCCACGGTCTGCCGGAAGTAGCCCGATTGGTACAGGAGGCCCACGCCGACGAGGGGCACGCCCAGGTCGCTCGCGGCCTTGCAGTGGTCGCCGGCCAGCACGCCCAGGCCTCCGGAGTAGACGCCCAGGGACTCGTGGATGCCGAACTCCATCGAGAAGTAGGCGACGGGGCCGCCCATCTGCTTCGCGCGTTCGTCGCACCAGCGGGCCCGGGTGCGGTAGCGGTCGAGAGCCTCGATGACCGCGTCGTAGGTGCGGCGGAACTCGGGATCCCCGAGCAGGCGCTTCCACTGGTGCGGCTCGACGTTGATCAGCAGCTCGATCGGGTTGTGGTAGCGGCGCCAGTGGTCGGGATCGATCCAGGCGAACAGGCGCGTCGCCTGGGGATGCCAGCTCCACCAGAGGTCGTAGGCGAGGTCCCGCAGACGCTCCATTTCCGGCGGCAGCTCGATGTCGGCGACGTGAAGCGTCCTGATCTCCATCTGTCTTCTTGATTCCTCGAGGGGATGAGCCGGCGATTATAGACCCGCCCGTTGGGCGAGGAAGCGCCCGAGGGCGAGCTCGGCCGTGTTCGGCAGCGTGATGAACTCGAGGCCGAACTGCGTGCTCGTCGCCTTGCGCATGATCCGGCCGTGGGCCGTGATCGGGTCGCTCTCGCCGGGCAGGACGAACTCGAGGCCGAGCTCCTCCCCCACTTCCAGGCTGAGGCTCGACTCGAGCAGCATCCCGGTGACGCTCAGGTTCAAGGCCAGCGCGGGCATCGGGGCGCCGCTGTTCGCCGGGAGCGTGCCGATCGCGAACGACACCGGCAGACGCGCGGCCTTGCGGATCGCGACCTCCATCAGTCGTTTCAGGCGCTCGTCCCACGAGGGATCGGGCGGCAGCCGCAGGATCGCGTTGGCGCCGGCCTCGAGGAACGCCACCTCGCCCGGATCGAAGTCGCCCCGGGCCAGGACGGCGATGGACAGGCGGCGGGTCGAGGGGTCGGAGCGCAGCGCCTCGATCAGGGGCACGGCCCGCGGCAGGTCGCGGTCGATGAGGACGATCTCGGGGCGCGCGGCCAGGGCCAGGGTGCGGGCCTCCTCGAGCTTCGAGGCGAAGTGCCGCTCGACGCCGGGCGCCATGACGGGCGAGCCGGCCAGGTCGGCCTCGAGGGAGGCGCCGCTGCAGACGAGGACGGTGGGCACTGGCCTAGGCCTCGTCCAGGTCGCGCAGCCAGGCGGCCTTCGAGGCGTCGCTCGGCATGCGCCAGTCGCCGCGCGGCGAGAGGCTCACGGAGCCCACCTTGGGGCCGTCGGGCAGCGTCGAGCGCTTGAACTGCTGGTCGAAGAAGCGCTCGACGAACAGCCGCAGCCAGCGCCTGAGGACCGGGGTCTCGTAGCGGCCGGCGAAGGCGTGCTCCGCGAGGAACAGGATCTTGCGCGGGGACGCGCCGAGGCGCAGCAGGGCCCAGAGGAAGAAGTCGTGGAGCTCGTAGGGTCCGACCAGGTCCTCGGTCACCTGGGGAGAGGCGCCGTCCGCGGACAGCGGCACGAGCTCCGGCGACACCGGCGTGTCGAGCACGGCGCGCAGCACCTGCCGGGCGCTCGCGTTCGACGTGCGCCCCTCGACCCACTCGAGCAGCCTCCGCACCAGGGTCTTCGGGACGCCGCCGTTCACGTTGTACATCGCGAGGTGATCGCCGCCGAAGGTGCAGAAGCCGAGAGCCAGCTCGGAGAGATCGCCCGTGCCGACCACGAGACCGCCCTCCTTGTTCGCGAGATCCATGAGGATCTGGGTGCGCTCCCGGGCCTGGACGTTCTGGTAGGTGTTGCTCGAGCGGTCGGCGGGATCGAGGCCGATGTCGCGGATGTGCTGGGCACAGGCGGCCTTGATGTCGATCTCGCGCAGCTCGACGCCCAGCGCGAAGGCGAGCTCCCGCGCGCTCGCGAGGGTCCGCTCCGTGGTGCCGGGACCCGGCATGGTGACCGCCAGGATGCCGCCGAGATCGCGCTTCAGGAGCTCGAAGGTCCGCACGGCCACGAGCAGCGCCAGGGTCGAGTCGAGCCCGCCGGAGAGCCCCAGCACCACGCGCGCGAGGCGGGTGTGCTCGAGGCGCTTCGCGAGGCCGGCGGTCTGGACCTGGAAGATCTCGAGGCAGCGCTCGTCGAGGGTCGCGGGATCGCTCGGCACGAACGGGTGCGGGTCGACGCGGCGCTCGAGGCGATGCGGCGTCGGGGCGGGAATCGGATCGAGGGGCACGCGCCGATAGGCCTTGCGCAGGGCCTGCGCGTCGTCGCCGAACGAGGTGAGCCGGATGCGCTCGACCCGCAGGCGCTCGGTGTCGACGTCGCTCACGAGCAGCTGGTTGTCGCGGCGGAAGCGCTCACCCTCTGCGAGCAGCACGCCGTCCTCGGCGACGACCAGGTGGCCTCCGAACACGACGTCCGTCGTCGACTCGTGGACGCCGGAGTTCGCGAGGATGTAGGCCGAGATGGTCCGGCCCGACTGCTGCCGCACCAGCTCGCGGCGGTAGTCCGCCTTGCCCACGAGGTCGATCGAGGCCGACGGGTTGAGGAACACGCTGGCGCCGGCAATCGCCAGGGAGCCGCTGGGCGGCATCGGCACCCACAGGTCCTCGCAGATCTCGACGCCCAGCACCGCGCCGGGCTCGCCTTCCACGGGGAACAGCAGGTCGGCCCCGAAGGGCGCGTCCTGGCCCGCGAGCCGGACCTCGGAGCGCAGGGCCTGGCGCGCGGTCGAGAACCAGCGCTCCTCGTAGTACTCCTTGTAGCTGGGCAGGAAGCTCTTGGGCACGACGCCCCGCAGCGTCCCCGACTGGAACACCGCGGCCGCGTTGAACAACTGGCTGTCGATCGCCACGGGCAGGCCGACGGTGACGACCATCCGCGACGCCGCGGTCGCCCGGATCAGGCGCTCGAGGGCGCGCTCGGCTCCCCCGACGAGCGTCGTCAGGCTGAAGAAGAGGTCGCCGGAGGTGTAGCCCGTGAGGGCGAGCTCGGGGAAGACCAGGACCTGCACGCCCCGGCCCCGGGCCGTCTCGTAGAGCTCGAGGATCTCGGTCGCGTTCCATTCGGGGTCGGCGACGCGGAGCCGGGGGCAGGCGGCGCCCACGCGCAGGAAGCCGAACGGCGCTGTGGACATACGCCCTCAGGATACAACGACCGCTCGTGGAGCGCTTTACAGGGTCTAGAACAGTTGGTTGCGGCGGCCGAACGCGTCGATGTCGGGCCAGTAGTCCGCTCCGGGCAGGCCGTGGCCCTCGCCGGCATACACGACGTACGCGCTGCGCGCGCCCTGCTGGTGCAGCCTGTCGAGAACGCCGACGCAGACCCGGGTCGGCACCAGCCGGTCCTCGGCGCCCAGCAGCCACAGCGTCGGCACGTCCAGGGACTGAAGGACCGGCTCCGGGTCGTAGCCCGGCGTGCCCGAGAAACGGGCGAGCCGCGCGTAGGCGTCGTCGATGGGCAGGCTGCGGGCGTCCTCGTAGGCGATGTTGGCCCCGATCGTCATCACGGATCCGGTCACCGCGATCGCGAAGCGCGCCAGGGGCGTGCGCCGGGCGGCCTCGACCATCACCCAGCCGGCCTGGCTCGTGCCCATGAGGCCGAGGCGCGTCGGGTCGATTTCGGGGCGCGTCGCGAGGTAGCCGAGCGCCGCCGCCATGTCTCCCGCCAGCTCGGGGATCTGGGTGGCGCTGTTGGCCGCGGAGACGCCGCGATAGGTGCCACCCGAGGCCCCGGCTCCGCGCTTGTCGTAGCGCAGCACGGCGAAGCCGCGCTCGCGCAGGAACGGCACGTAGGCGGCGCCATCGCTCGTGGTCACCCGCCCCGAGCCATGGCCGATCACGACGGCGGGAAACGGCGGGGAGCCCGAGGGGTACTCGAGGACGAAGCGCAGCCGGGCGCCGCTGCTCTCGAAGAAGTCCTCTTGCGTCGCGATCGCCCCGGGCCCGGCGGGGCCGTGGTCGCCGCAGCCGGTCGCGGCCAACGCCAGGCACAACGCCACGATCCGGCTCATGGGCGCGTGTAGCGGCCGTCGAAGATGAAGCGCCACGTCTGGCCCCCGTCGGACGTGCTCTCCGCGTAGAAGTGGATCGTCTGGGCATCGAGAGGATCCCATATCCAGCGCTCGCCGGCCCGCTCCAGCACCATGCGCCGGCCGTCGCGGCCTCCGACGAGCACGATGCGGCTGCCGCGGGAGTCGATGTACGTCTGGTGCCAGCGGCCGTCGCTGCGGCTGAACAGGCTGACGCTGCGGCCCTGGACGCCGGTGGGGTCGCGATAGTGCTCCTCGACGAGACAGCCGCGGCCTTCCTTCGTGATCTCGTTCGTGGCGCCGGACCCCGCGCCTTCCGTGTAGCTCCAGGACCCCAGCCAGAAGTCGAACTCGCGGTCCTGGCTCGACCCGCACGCGCTGCGCGGCCCCGTCCAACGCACGCCGTAGGTTCCGCCGCCGGGAACGGTGGCGTCCGTCAGCGGCTCCCAGGTCGCTCCGGCCCCGAGCACGTGCAGGCGCAGGTCGCTCTCGGGCACTCCGGAAGGCCCGTTGCCGGCGTCGAAGCGCAGCGTCAGCCGGGCCGGGATCGCGAACGCCAGGCCGGCCGGGAGGATCTCGTAGCCCGAGCCCTGGACGAAGTGCGGGTCGAGAGGAAGCGCGCTCGCGGCACGGATCGTGATCCCGGTCGCGGCCGTCAGCGCGTTCGCGGGAATGACGAGGCTCACAGCGCCGCCGAAGGCCGTCACCGAGCCCCCTTCCGGTCCCACCGTGGCGTCGGGGGCCGGCGGGGGCGTCGGTGTGGGTGCCGGCGTCGAGGGTCCGGCCGGCGAACCGCCGCCGCAGGCGCAGAGCCCGGCGAGCAGCGACAGCGTAGCGAAGCGCCCGAGCGACCTGGAGATCATCATGCTCGCAAGGTTGGGGCGGCGCGGCCCGCCACGCCATGGCGCGGGCATGGAATGGAGGTGGAGTCGGAAGCCGTTGCCGGTCTTCCACTTGTCGGCCTCGATGGAGCTACGGGAGGACGTTCGGCGTGCCTTGCTTGATCCCCGCCCAGCTCTCCCGCACGCGGCAGGCAGGAGCCGGCGGCGTTCCCAGGGCGCGATCGATGTCGATGCGCACCGGTACCTCGAAGCCCGTGGCCGTGAAGCGTCCGGTGTCGAACGTGCTGACGACCGGGGCGCCTCCTTCCGTTCCCGTCCGTGTCGCCGGGATCGTGAACGCGCCGCCCGGCTCTACCCGGCCGGGCAGGTCGTTGAACGAGTCGTTGAGCACGAAGCTCGCCGAGCCCGGATCGTGGCGCACGCGTGCCGTGAAGGCGAACGTGCGGATCGCCCCGCCGCAGGCGTCCTCGAGCACCGTCTTCGTGAGCCCGTAGGTGCCGCCCACGCTGATCCCCGACGGCGGCGCCGCCGGGCTCGACCCTCCACAGCCCGCGACCGCCGCGGCGAATGCCGCCGCACTCCAGATCCGCCGTGTCATGTCCGCCCTCCCTCGTGCCTCCGGGCACGCGCACCAGGCTAGCGCCCCGGGAGCGCCCGCCACCATGGCGCCGGGATGGAATCGGCATGGAGTCACAAGCCCTTGGCCCGCGCGTCGTTGGCCGTCCCCCTGAATTGCTCGTTCGAGGCCAGATTGGGGGCTCTCGCCGAGGAGGCCACGGATACAATCCATCCCGCATGGCACAGGCGAGCGGGGGCCTTCCGCTTCCGGAACCGCACGGCGGGGGCGCTCCGGAAGCGCGGGTGCTGCGCTTCGGCGTGTTCGAGCTGGAGCCCGGGAGCGGCGCGCTGCGCAAGGCCGGCGTCCTCGTCAAGCTGAGGCAGCAGCCGGCGAAGGTGCTCGCCTTCCTCGCCGCGCGGCCCGGCCAGGTGGTCACCCGCGAGCTGCTGCAGACCCAGGTGTGGGGCGGCGACACCTTCGTCGACTTCGAGCAGGGTCTCAACTACTGCATCAAGGAGATCCGGGCGGCGCTCTCCGATTCCGCCGAGACGCCGCTCTACGTCGAGACGCTGCCGCGCCGTGGCTACCGGTTCATCGCGCCGGTCGAGGGCCTGACCCAGACGCCATCGACGCCGCCCGCGGCGCGACGCTGGCCCATCGTGGCCGCCGTCAGCGTCGCGGTCCTGGCGCTCGCGGCCGCCGCGTACTTCGCCACGCGACGGGCCCCCGAGCCCCTCGACTGGCAGCGCGTGACGTTCCGGCGCGGCGCCCTCTCCGCGGCGCGCTTTGCTCCCGGCGGCGAGGTGGTGTTCTCGGCGGCCTGGGACGGCGGGCCAGGAGCGCTGTACGCCATGCGGCCGGGCACTCCCGACGCCCGGCAGGTCAGCGATCGCCCGGTGCGCCTCGTCAGCGTCTCGGAGCGCGGGGAGGTCGCGTATCTCGACCCGCGGCCGGGCGTGCTGCCGGCGCTGGCCCGCGCGCCGCTCGCGGGGGGCGCGCCCAAGGCCCTGCTCGACAACGTGATCGCCGCCGACGGCCGCGCGGACGGCGCCGCGTTCGCCGTGGCCCACCTCGTGGCGGGCGAGGGCTTCCGCATCGAGTATCCCGTCGGCCAGGTGCTGGCCCGCGTGAACGCGCCGAGCGACCTGCGGATCGCCCCGGACGGCTCGGCGGTGGCCTTCATCGAGCACCCGCGCACGGGCGACGACATGGGCTACGTCGCGATCCTCGACACCGCGGGCAAGGGCCTCGCGTACTCGGCGACGTACCCGAGCGCCGAGGGCCTCGCCTGGTCGCCCGACGGCCGCGAGGTGTGGTTCACCGCCGCGCGCTCCGGCGGCTCCCTGGCGCTGCGCGCCCTCGATCGCCGCGGCCGGGAGCGAACCCTGCTGCCGGCGAGCGGACGCCTCGTGCTCCACGACGTGTCCCCGACCGGCGAGCTGCTGCTCGACCGGGCGGTGCTCCGTCTCGAGATCGGATTCGTCGGACGCGACGGGGTGACGCGCGACCTTCCGTGGTTCGACGCTCCCCAGGCCGCGAGCCTGTCGAGCGACGGCCGCACGCTGCTGTTCAACGAGAGCGGCGAGGCGGGCGGCCCGGGCTACGGCGTCTACCTGCGCGGCACCGACGGCGCCCTGCCGGTGCGCCTGGGCAGCGGCGTGCCGAGCTCGCTCACTCCGGACGGCCGTTTCGCCGTGGTCGTCCCTCTCGTGGATCCGGACCGCATCGACTTCGTGCCCACGGGTCCCGGGGAGACCCGCAGCCTGCGCTACGACGGCATCCACCAGTACGACTGGGCAGCCTTGACCCCCGACAGCTCCCAGGTCGTCTTCGTCGGCCGCGAGAAGGAGCACAACCTGCGGGTCTGGGTGGGGGCCCCGGACGGCGGAAAGCCGCGGCCGATCACGCCCGACGGGCTGATCGTCAACCGCGACACGATCTCCCCCGACGGCCGCCGGCTGATCGCCCGCTGCCGGCCCGGGCCGTTCTGCCTGTACCCGCTCGACGGCGGCGCGCCCCAGCCCCTGCCGCGCGTCGACGGCTTCGCGCCCATGGCCTGGGAGCCGTCGGGCCAGGCGCTCTACCTGAGGGCCGACGACGACCCGGGCCGCGTTCGCCTCGAGCGCTTCGACCTGCGCACCGGCGAGCGCCGGCCGTTCAAGGACGTCGGCGCGCGCGACCCGGTGGGCGTCAGGGGCATCGGGCGCGTGGTGTTGAGCCGCGACGGCAGCTCCCTCGCGTTCAACTACGCCCGCCGGCTCTCGGAGCTGTATCGGCTTCCCGGCCTCGTGCGGTGACGCCCGCGGGCCTGCTGCTGGTGGGGGCGCTGCTGATCGCCGGATCGATGAGCGCCGCGTTCCTCCTGGCCCGACGCATCGACAACTTCTCGATCGTGGACGTCGCGTGGTCGGCCAACTTCACGATCCTCGCGATCCTCTACGCGGCGCTGGGCCGCGGCGATGGGGCACGACGGGCCGTGATCGCGGGGCTCGCGACGCTGTGGAGCCTGCGGCTCGCGGGGCACCTGCTCGCGCGCATCGCGCGGCTGCATCCCGAGGAGGAGGGCCGTTACCGCACGCTGCGCCGGCGCTGGGCGGGCGCCCTCGGGCGCCGCTTCTTCGTCTTCTTCCTGGCCCAGGGCCTGCTGAACGTCGCGCTCTCGACGCCGTTCCTGGCGAGCGCGCTCGACCCGCGGCGCGGCCTGGGGCCGTTCGAATGGGCCGGCGTCCTGGTCGTCCTCGTCGGTCTCGCCGGCGAGGCGACGGCCGACGCGCAGCTCGCGGCATTCAAGGGCGTGCCCGGGAATCGCGGTCGCACCTGCAGCGCCGGGCTCTGGCGGTATTCGCGCCATCCCAACTACTTCTTCGAGTGGCTCGTCTGGTGCGGCTTCTTCCTCTTCGCGCTGGCCTCGCCCTTGGGATTCGCGACCGTCTACTGCCCGCTCCTGATGTTGTGGTTCCTGTTCCGCGTCACCGGCGTCCCGGCGACCGAAGCGCAAGCGCTGTCCACGAAGGGCGACGAGTATCGCGAGTATCAGCGCACCACGAGCGCGTTCGTGCCCTGGTTTCCGCGGCCCTAGAGCCGTCGTTCGAGAGTGGGAGCCGGCGTCCCACAAGCGGACGCCGCGGGAACATGCGCCGAAGCCAGACGTCGTGTCAAAGGGTTGATCCATCGGTACTTTCCCAACCGCGCGCCACTGGCACGCGTCGTGGGTAAGGGAGCACTCCATGGAGTCCTTCCTCGACGACCTGCGACTCGCCTGCCGCAGCCTGCGCAAGGCGCCGGCCTTCGCGCTCGTCGCGATCGCGACGCTCGCGCTCGGCATCGGCGTGAACACGGCGGTGTTCAGCCTGGTGGAGGGCCTGCTGCTGCGTCCGCTGCCGTTCCCCGACGCGGACCGCCTGGTGCGCGTGTACGAGACCCAGCCGGGCGAAGGCGAGCGCGCGGCAGCGCCCGCCAACTTCCTCGACTGGCGCCGGGACAGCCGCTCCTTCGACGGCCTCGCCGCGTATGTCGAGCGACGCCGCAACCTCCTCGCGGGCGACGAGCCGGAACAGATCGACGTGGCGTCGGTGAGCGCCAACTTCATCGGCGTCGTCGGGCTGCCCACCGCCCTCGGGCGCAGCTTCCGGCCCGGCGTCGAAGGCGACAAGCCCGAGGCGATCCTGAGCCACGCGCTGTGGGTGCGGCGCTTCGGCTCCGACCCGGGCGTCGTGGGACGAACGGTGCGGATCGACGAGAACAGCTACGAGGTCGTGGGCGTCCTCGCGCCGAAGGCGGCGTTCCCCGACGACGCCGAGCTGTGGACGCGGGCGCCCCGAGACGTCCCCGAGGTCGGGCTGCCGATCGGGGCCGACCCCGCCAGCCTGCGCGATGCCCACTTCCTCGGCGTCGTGGGACGCCTCGTCGGCGGCGCGAGCCTCGGCTCGGCCCAGGCCGAGATGACGACGATCGCCGCGCGCCTCGAGAAGGCTTACCCGGAAGAGAACGTGAAGTCCGGCATCCGCATCGTGGCGCTGCGCGACGACCTCGTGGGCCCCACGCGGCCGACCCTCGCGCTCATGACCGGGGCCGTGGCGTTCGTGCTGCTCATCGCTCTCGTGAACGTGGCCGGGCTGCTGCTGGCCCGGGCCATGAAGCGCGGCCCCGAGATCGCGGTGCGCACGGCGCTCGGCGCGGGCCGCCGCCGCCTGGCCCAGCAGCTGTTCGCGGAGGGCCTGGTGCTCGCGGTCGCCGGCGCGACCCTCGGCGTCGGCCTCGCGGCGTGGGGCGTGCCGCTCCTGCGCTCGGCCCTTCCCGACGATCTCCCCGGCTTCGCGGCCTTCCGCATCGACCTGTCTGCACTCGCCTTCACCCTGGGGATCTCCATGCTCTCCGCGGTGCTCCTGAGCCTGCTCCCGCTGCTCGCGGCGCCCAGCGTCGCGCCGGCCCAGGCGCTGCGCGGCAACCGCACCGTCACGCTCTCGCGCACGCAGCAGCGCGTCCACGGCGGACTCGTGGCGAGCGAGCTCGCCCTGGCGGTCGTGCTCGTGGCCGGCACCGGCCTGCTCCTGAAGAGCCTGTGGCGCCTCGAGACCGCGGACGCCGGGCTCACCCGCGAGGCCGTGGTGACGTTCCGGGTGTCGCTGCCCGCCGCCCGCAGCCAGGAGCCCGCGCAGCGCAAGGCGTTCTACCAGGCCGTCGTGGACCGGGTCGAAGCGCTGCCGGGCGTCGCCCACGCGGCCGCGATCCAGACGCTCCCGTTCGCCGGCGGAGGCATCAGCGCCGGGCTCCGTGTCGAGAACCGCGGCTTCGCGCCGGGCGAGGAGGTCGACACCTCCTGGCGCGTCGTGACGCCCGGCTACTTCGCGACCCTGGGCGTGCCCCTCGTGGGGGGCCGCGCCCTCGACTCCCGTGACGGCGCCACGGCGCCGACGGTCGCGGTCATCAACCGGACGCTCGCGCGCCGGCTGTGGCCCGATGCCGATCCCGTGGGGCACCGCATCGGGACCGGCATGGACGACGAGGGCGAGGGCGAGTCGTTCGTCACGGTGGTGGGCGTCGTGGGCGACGTGCCGCAGCGCGGCGTCGCCGCCGGCGTCGCTCCCCAGATGTACCGGCCGCTCGCCCAGGAGACGCGCTTCGCCGCGGAGTCGATGAGCGTCGCGGTGCGCGTCACGGGCACTCCGGCGACGGTCGCGGGCAGCCTGCGCGAGGCGGTGCGCTCCGTGAACCCGCAGGCCCCGGTGTACGACATCAAGGGCCTCGACGAGCTGCGTCGCGCGACCACCTCGCGCGAGCGGGGCGCCGGCGCGGTGCTGGCGCTGTTCGGGTCCCTGGCCCTGATCCTGGCGGCGATCGGCCTCTACGGCGTCCTCAACTTCGTGGTGGGCGAGCGGCTGCGCGAGTTCGGCGTGCGGATGGCCCTCGGGGCGCGGCCCGTCGACATCCTCCGCCAGGTCCTGGGCGGCGGCCTGCGGCTGGTCGCGGTCGGCCTCGCCCTCGGCCTCGTCGCGGCCCTGGGTCTCGGCCGGTTCCTGGCCGGCCTGCTCTACGCGGTGCCGGCGTCGGACGCGCCGACCCTCGCCGGCGTGGTGGTGCTCCTGGGGAGCGTCGCGCTGTTCGCGAGCTACCTGCCGGCGCGCCGCGCGGCCGGCGCCGACCCGATCCTGGCGCTGCGGCAGGAGTAGCTCCGTCTATTATTCGCATCACGACGCAAGCCGACGCGCTGCCACGCGTTCGCGGCGCGTCTGAGGGGAGAAGGGAGCGGCGGGCGGAGGCGTTTCGGCCTACATTCCCTGTACACCATGCCCCGACACTGGATCCGCTCCGTCGCCGTCCTCCTCTGCCTCTCGGCGCCGGCCTGCTCGGGCTCGTCGAGTCCCGGCGCCCCGAGCGGGACCCCGCCGCCGCCCGGCTCGGACTCGGTGCTGTTCATCGGCAACAGCCTCACCGAGGTCAACGACGTGCCGTCGATCGTCGAGGCCCTCGCGCGCGCCGGAGGCCACCCGCTGTTCGTGGACAGCGTCACCTACGGCGGCGTGAGCATCGAGGACCACTGGAACAGGGGCACTCCCCAGCGCGTCCAGGCCGGCGGCTGGAAGTACGTGGTGCTGCAGCAGGGGCCGTCGTCCCTCGCCGAGAGCCGCGTCAACCTGCGCGAGTGGACGAAGCGCTTCGACGCCGTGATCCGCGCCCAGGGCGGCACGACCGCGCTCTACGCGGTCTGGCCCGACGCCACGCGGCGCGCCTTCTTCCAGGACGTGAGCGACTCCTATCGGCTCGCCGCACAGGACGTGAACGGCATCTTCCTGCCTGCGGGAGACGCCTGGCGCGCGGCCTGGCGGCGCGAGTCGTCGCTGCCCCTCTACGGACCGGACCAGTTCCATCCTTCGGAGATGGGGTCCTACCTGGCGGCCCTCACGATCTACGCCGGGCTCACGGGAGCGTCGCCCGCGGGCCTGCCGAGCCGGCTCACGCTGCGCACGGGGGCGACCCTCGAGGTGCCCGCGGCCAAGGCGTCCCTGCTCCAGGACGCGGCGGCCGAGGCCCTCGCGAGCCGCTAGGCGACGCTGCGCCCGTTGGCGAGGCGCAGCCGGCGACGCTCGTTCCACTCGATCGCGTCGTCGAACAGGCTGTAGGCCGCCGGCACCACGAACAGCGTCAGGGCCGTCGAGACCAGCATGCCGCCCACGAGGGCGATCGCCATGGGCCGCTGCAGCTCGGCGCCGGGACCGATCGCGAGGGCCGGGGGCAACGCGCCCGCGATCGTCGCCATCGACGTCATGAGGATCGGCCGCAGCCGCACCGGGCACGCCTCGAGCAGCGCCTGGTGGCGCTCGACGCCCCGCTCGCGCACCTGGTTCGTGAAGTCCACCAGCATGATCGAGTTCTTCTTCGCGATACCCATGAGCAGGATCAGCCCGAGCGCGCTGTACACGTTCAGGCTCTGGCCGGCCAGCCACAGCGCCGCGAACGCGCCGCTGATGCTGAAGGGCAGCGCCAGCAGCACCGTGAGCGGGTGCGTGAACGAGTTGAACTGGGCCGCGAGCACCATGTAGGCGACGATCAGCCCCATCAGGAACGCGAAGCGCAGCGAGTCCTTCGACTCCTGGAACGCCTGGCTGCTCCCGCCGGGAAGGGCGCGGTAGCCGTCGGGCAGGGACTCCCGGGCGATGGCCATGGAGCGCGCGATCGCGTCCACCTGCGACGAGCCCGGGGTGATGTTGGCCGTGATCGTGATGGCGCGCTCGCGATCCCGGCGCGTGATCGCCTGGAGCGTCGGCCGCTGCTCGATGCGGACGAGATCGCCGAGCCGCACGACGTCGCCGCCGCTCGTGCGCACCAGCAGCCGCGTGATGTCCTCGGGCCGCTCGCGCTGCTGCGCCAGCAGCCTCACGCGGATGTCGAAGCGGCGGCCCTTGTCCTTGAACTTGCCGACGCGCAGCCCGCCGATCGCGGAGTTCACGGTCTCGCCCAGCGCCGACATGCTCACGCCGAGGTCGGCGGCCTTGTTGCGATCGGGCACCACCTGCACCTCGGGCATGCCGACCTGGTAGTCGCTGTCGACGTCGCTCACGAGGCCGCTAGCGACCATCTTGTCGATGATCTCCTTGCTCTTGCCGGCGAGCACGTCCCAGTCGCGGCCGCGGATCGTCATCTCCACGGGGAAGCCGCCGCCGCGCGTCGCCGAGAAGCCCTGCTGCGAGGGGTCCTGGAGCACGGCGCGGACGCCGGGGATCTGGGCCATCGCCGCGCGGGTGACGCCCATGAACTGGGTCTGGTCGAGGGCCTTGCCGGTCTTCGCGTCGGGCGGCCGGTCGTGGGGCTCCTTCAGGGTCACGAAGAGGAAGCCGCTGTTGACTTCGCCGCCCCCGAAGCCCCCCACGACGCCGAAGTAGCGCTCGACCTCGGGCCGGCTCGCCATGAACGCCTCGATCTTCTGGAAGACGCGGTCGGTGGCATCGAGGCTGGTGCCGACCGGCGTCTGGAAGCGCATCTGGAACAGGCTCGTGTCCTGGGAGGGAACCATCTCCTCCTTGAGCAGCGGCTTCAGGACGAACACCGAGACCACGAAGAACGCGAGGGCCAGGCCCAGCACCAGGCCGCGCCGCTCGAGGGAGGAGGCGAGGGTGCGGGCATAGCTCGCGGCGAGGCGTGCGAAGCCCCGGTCGATCGAAGCACCCAGGCCGCTCGTGCGCTCTTGCACCTCGAGGAAGCGCGAGCAGCGCATGGGGGCGAGGGTGAGCGCCTCGAGCAGCGAGATCAGCACGGCCACCGAGATCGTCACGCCGAACTGGAAGAAGAACTTGCCGATGATGCCCTTCATGAACGCGACGGGCAGGAAGATGGCGATGATCGCGGCGGTGGTGGCGGCCGCGGCGAACGTGATCTCGCGGGCGCCGATCGAGGCCGCCTTCACCTTGCGCTCGCCCATCTCCCGGTGCCGGTAGATGTTCTCGAGCACCATGATCGCGTCGTCGACGACGATGCCCACGACGAGGGTCAGGCCCAGCACCGTGAAGGTGTTGAGGGTGAAGCCCAGCACGTACATGACGATGAAGGTGCCCAGGATCGAGGTGGGGATCGCGAGCAGGACGTTGAAGGTCGTGGACCACGAGCCCAGGAACAGCCAGCACACGACGCCCGTGAGCACCGCCGCCAGCAGCAGCGTGAACAGGATCTCGCCGATCGCCTCCTCGATGAACGTCGTGGAGTCGAAGTTGACGCTCAGCACCAGGCCCTCGGGCAGCTGCTCGCGCAGCTCGACGAGCTTCGCCTTGACGTTGGCGCCGACCTGCACGGCGTTGGCGCCGCGCAGCTTCTTGATGCCGATGCCGATCGACGGGATGCCCGAGGCCCGCGCCATGCGGCGCTTGTCCTCGAGGCCGTCCTCGACGACCGCCACGTCCTTGAGGCGCACCGGCGTCGCGTTGCGGTAGGCCACCACGAGGTTGCGGAAGCCCTCGACGTCGACGGCCTCCCCCTCGGCGCGCACGTTCATCTCGCGCTCGGGGGTCTCGATGCGGCCCGCCGGCATCTCGAGGTGCTCGCGCTCGATGGCCGCGTTCACGTCGAGCACCGTGAGGTTCGCGGCCTCGAGGCGCGGCGCGTCGTACCACACGCGGATCGAGCGCTCGCGGTAGCCGCCGAGGTTCACCTCCCCGACGCCTTCGATGGTCTGGAACTGCGGCCGCAGCACGTTGCGGATGTAGTCGGCGAGGAACGTGGGCGGCCGGTTGCCGGCCAGGGTCACCCACAGGATCGGCTGGTCCTCGGGGTTGTTCTTGGTGATGACCGGCGGGTCCATCTCCCGGGGCAGGCGCCGCGCGGCCTGGGCGACACGCGTCTGGACGTCCTGCAGGGCCGCGTCGATGTTGCGCGAGAGCTCGAACTCCACCGTGATGGAGGCGGCGCCCTGCCGGGACGTGGAGTTGATCTGCTTGACGCCCTCCACCGACGTGATCGCGTCCTCGATGAAATCCACGACGTCGGTCTCCATGACCTCGGGCGAAGCGCCCTCGTAGGTCACGGACACGTTGATGACCGGGAAGTCCACGTCGGGGTTCTGGCTGATGCCGAGGCCGCGCACGACACCGCCGACGCCCCGGAAGCAGATGAAGCCGAAGCCGATCAGCCCCGCCATCAGCATCCACGCGAACACGTGGTTGCGGATCGAGATGTCCGCGAGGGTCATGCCCGTCGCGATCTTCTTCGGATCCTCGGGCTCTTCCGGCGTGCGGACGTGCTCGCTCATGGCCTACCTCTTACGTCGTGGGCTGCACCGGCACGCCGTCGGCGATGCGGTCCGAGCCCTCGATCACGACGCTGTCGCCGGCCGCGACGCCCGACAGGATCTCGACGATCCCGGTGCCGGTGCGCAGGCCGATCTGCACCGGCTTCAGCTTCGCCTTGCCCGAGACCACGACGTAGGCGACGAAGCCGCGCTCGCTCGCCTGGATGGCGCCCTCGGGCACGACGAGCGCGCCCTTCTTGGATTCCGTGGCGAGCGTCACCTCGGCGAAGAAGCCGGGCTTGAGCACGCCCGGGTTCTTGACCCAGGCCATCACCTCGACCTGGCGCGTCGTGGGATCCGCAACCTCGCTCACGTGGTAGATCGAGGCCGGGAAGTCGCGATCGCCCAGGGCCGCCACCCGGAACGTGACGGTCTGGGACTGGCGCGCCCGCAACGACTCGGCCTCGGAGACCTTGAAGCGCAGGCGCAGGCGACCCGTGTCGACGATCGTCGCGAGGACGTCGCCTTCCTTCACGAAGCGGCCGGTCTCGACGGTGCGAGTGTTCACGATGCCGCCGAGCGGCGCCTTCACGTCGGCGCGCGACTGGTTCTGGCGGGCCCAGTCCCAGGCGGCCTTGGTGGTCGCGGTCTCGGCCGCCAGGCGCTCGGCCTCCTGGCGCGCCCGGTTGAGCTCCTCCGCGGCAACCAGCTTCTCCCGGGCGAGCTCTTCGCGGCGCGCGAGGTCGGACTCGGCCCGGTGCTCGTCGGCCAGCGCCTTCTTGTAGGCGCCCTCGGTGCGCTCGGCCTCGAGACGGTAGCGCTCGGGATCGATGCGCAGCAGCACGGTGTCGGGGGTGGCGCGATCGCCCTCGTGGAACAGCACCTGGGCCACGGCGCCCTCCACCTGGGCCGTGACCTGCACCATCTCCTGCGCCTCGAGGGAGCCCAGGGCCTGGACGCGATAGACGAGCTCCTCGGATCTCACGGGGGCGACGCGGACGTGGATGGGCGCCGGGCCCTTGCTCGCCGGCGTCGCGCTCTCGGTCTTCGCGCAGCCGGCGGCCGCGACGATCAGGACCGGGAGGAGGAGGGTCGGGCTCGATCGCATGCAGCCTCTTGGTCTTCGGACGAAGCGCTATTGTCCGCGACAACGGCCGGGGCTTTCAAAGGCCCCGCGTGTCAAACGTTGTTTCGCCTCGCGCGGGCGCGGCGCGCCAGGTGGAGGGCGACGCCGGCGCCGAGAAGGAGCGCGCCCACGGCATCGCCGCGGACGTCCGCGTACAGCAGGCCGAGTGCCCCGAGGCCGCACAGGATCCGCTCGGCCAGGCTCGCCGGCCCGAACAGCCAGCCGCCGAACGCCGCCGCGAAGCCGAACACGGCGACGCAGGCCGTCGCGAAGGTCCAGGCGATCGTGGCCGGCTCGCCGATCAGCAGCAGCCCGGCGCCCTCGGGCGTGAGCGTGAACATGAACGGCACCAGGAAGGCCGGCAGGCAGTACTTCCAGGTGAGCATCATGGTGCGGAAGGGGTTGCCGCCGGTGATGGCGGCGGCCGCGAACGGCGAGAGGGCCGTGGGCGGCGAGACGTCCGAGAGCACCGCGTAGTAGAAGACGAACATGTGCGCGGCGGCCGCCGGCACCCCCACGGCCGTGAGGGCCGGGATGATCATGACGGCCGCGATGATGTACGAGGCGGTGACCGGGACCGCGAGCCCCAGCACCGAGACCGCGACCGCGGCGTAGGTCACGGTCAGGAACACGCTGGCGCCCGCCAGCGACACGATGATCCCGGAGATCTTGAGGCCGAGGCCGGTGAGCGTGACCACCGACACGATCAGGCCCGCCGTGGCCGTGGTGGCGGCCACGGACAGCACGCCGCGCCCGCCCGCCGCGAGCGCGTCAAAGAAGCGCGCCTCGCCGCGCAGCGCCGACACCGCCATGGCCAGCAGCAAGCCCCAGAAGCAGGCGAGCGCCGGGCGCTGGCCGAGCGCCAGCAGGAGCCCCGCGAGCGCGAGCCCGCAGACGCCGGCCAGCGGCGTCGCGTGACGCAGCTCACGGTCGAGGAAGCTCGGCGCGAACGCGATCACCAGGGACCAGAACACCGCGAGGAACGGCGTCATGCCGAGCGCCATGAACAGCGCGACGGCGACGAGCGAGGTGAAGTGATAGCCCTGGCGCCGGGTGAGGGCGCCCAGGGACTCCGTGGCCGGCGGCGCCGGTCGCGTCGCGAGCCGGCGCGAGTCGGCCTCGATCATCAGCAGGCAGGAGAGGTAGTAGAGCAGCGTCGGCAGCGACGCCATCACCAGCACCTGGAGGTACGAGATCTTGAGGTACTCGGCGATCAGGAAGGCCGCGGCGCCCAGCGTCGGCGGCGAGAGCAGGGCGCCGATGCCGGCGGCAGCCAGGATGGCGCCGCCCGTGTCCTTGTCGAAGCCGGCGCGCTTCAGCATGGGCCAGGAGAGCGAGCCCAGGGTCACGGTCGTCGCGACGCCGCTCCCGGAGACCGTGCCCAGCAGGAAGCCGGCGGCGGTGACGGTGCGGCCCGGGCCCGCGCCGCTCTTCGAGCGGCCCAGGGCGGCGAAGGACCAGTCGAGGAAGAAGCGGCCCGCGCCGCTGGCCTCGAGCACGGCGCCGTAGATCGTGAACAGCACGATGAACGTGGCCGCCACGTCGAGCGGCGCGCCGAACATCCCCTCGAGCGTCAGGTAGTTCTGCCCGACGATGCGCGGCACGCGGTAGCCGCGGTGGTCGAAGGGCTCGGGCATGTGCGGACCCAGGTACGCGTAGGCGAGGAAGAGCACCGCGACGGCCGGCAGCACCCAGCCCGTGGTGCGGCGCGTGGCCTCGAGCACCAGCAGGATCAGCAGCGCGCCCCAGATCACCTCGGCGCGCGTGGGGTTCGTGATGCGCTGCAGCGCCTGCTCGTAGTGCGCGAGCAGCACGCCGAGGCTCGCGATCGCGAGCAGGCCCAGGGCTACGTCCCAGTACGGCACCCTGCCGCGGTCGGCGCGCCGCGCGGGATACAGCAGGAAGGTGAGCACCAGCACCACGAGCAGGAAGCTCGCCCGGTAGGCGTGGGTGGCGAGGGAGTACTGGGTCCACCACAGCGCGAAGATCGCGAGGCCGGCCGAGAGCCCGGCCGCGAGGACGCTCCAGCCCCGGGGCAGCGGGCGGGTGGCGGCTTCGACTTCGAACTCCTCGAGGATCTGGCGGGTGCGGCCGGGGTCGAGCGCGTCCTCTACTTCGGCCAGACGCCCTTCTCCTCGTAGTAGCGGACGGCGGCCGGGTGGAACGGGACCGGCGAGCGGTGCGCGGCGCCGGCCAGCGTCAGGCCGGCGGCCTCGGGATGGCTCTTGCGCACGTCCTCGAGGTTGTCGAAGAGCGCCGTGAGCAGCGCCGTGACCTGGGCATCGGCCATCGACGCGTTGACGAACAGGATGTTGTCGACGCCGATGCCGGGCACGTCCGCGTCCTGGCCGGAGTAGGTGCCCTTCGGCAGCAGGGCCGGGTCGTACACCGGCCCCGACTTCGCGCGCATGGGCTCGATGAACTCGGACGTGGGCACGAAGGCGATGCGGCGGCCGGGCGTCGTCGCGAGGTCGGTGACGGCCGCGGTCGGCATGCCGCCGATCCAGAAGAAGGCGTCCACCTTCTCGTCCTTCATGGCGCTCGCCGACTCGGCGACGCTCAGGTTGTCGCGGCGGATGTCCCTGCGCGGGTCGAGGCCGGCGGCCTCGAGGATCCGGTCGGCGGCGGCCTCGGTACTGCTGCCCGCGGAGCCCACCGAGATGCGCTTGCCGCGCATGTCGGCGACCTTGCGGATGCCCGTGCCCTCGAGGGTCACGACGTGCACGAAGCTCTTGTAGACGACGGCCAGCGTGCGCGCCGGCACCGGCCCGGTGTCGGCGTAGGAGCCGATGCCGCGGGTGGCGTCGAAGGCCGAATCCAGCGTCGAGAGCCCGAGGTCGGCCTCGCCCGCCTGCACCAGCTTCATGTTGTCCACCGAGCCGCCGGTCAGCTCGGCCGTCGCGTCGGCGTTCGGGAGCTTCGCGGACAGCACCCGCGCCAGGCCGCCGCCGAAGGGGTAGTAGACGCCGCCGGTGCCGCCGGTGGCGATCACGAGGCGCAGCTTGGCGGGCTTCGAGGACGTGGCCTGGGGCGCGCCGCACGCGGCGAGCCCCAGCAAGACGAGCGGGAAGAGACGGAGATGTCGCGTCGTAAGGTCTCCTGGAATCGCGAGGGTAGAATGATGACACCGAAGGGAGAGAGCGTCCATGCACGATCCGCGAGTTCCGGAGACGCTGGAGGGATGGAGCCTGCTCCATCAACTGTTCCGCGTCCGCTGGAGCGCGTGGCAGGAGCTCGCCGAGGGCGAGCGCAGCCGCATCGCGGCCGACGCCGCGGCCCACCTCGGCGCCATGGGCCGGGGCGAGGCCGGCACCACGGCGCTCACGACCGTGCTGGGCCACAAGGCCGACCTCATGCTCGTCCACTTCCGGCGCAGCTTCGACGCGCTGCAGGAGGCGCAGCTGCAGATCGCCTCGCTCGCCCTCGCCCGCTACCTCGAGCCCACGACGTCCTACGTGTCGATCGTGGAGCTCGGCATGTACGAGATGACGGCCCAGATCCACGGGCGCCTGGGCGAGAAGGGCCTGAAGACCGGCTCGGCGGAGTTCGAGACCGCCTTCGACGCCGAGATGGAGGAGCAGAGGAAGCGCGTCGTCGGGCGGCTGTTCCAGGAAGTGCCGCGGCGCCGCTACGTGTGCTTCTACCCGATGAACAAGCGCCGCGGCGAGGCGAAGAACTGGTACGCCGTGGCCTTCGAGGAGCGCGCCCGCATGATGCGCGATCACGGCATGATCGGCCGCCACTACGCGGGCGCCGTGAACCAGATCATCTCGGGCTCGATCGGCTTCGACGACTGGGAATGGGGCGTCGACCTGTTCGCCGACGATCCGGCCGTCTTCAAGAAGCTCATCTACGAGATGCGCTTCGACGAGGCCTCCGCGTGGTACGCGGAGTTCGGCCCGTTCTACACGGGCCTGCAGTTCGCGGCGAGGGAGCTGCCGGGGTTCCTGGCCGGCCGCGTGCCTGCGCTGGTCGCGCCCTAGGCCCGGCCGCTCACCCCTCTGTTCTTGTCTCGGCCTTCGACCCTCCGCTACTATGGCGAGGTGAGCCCGGCCCTGCGTTCGCTCTTCACGGACTACTCGCGCTTCCACGCGACGGCCGGCAACCAGGCGTGCCACATGTTCGCCATCCCGCTCATCGTGTTCTCGGTGTTCGCGATGCTCGCCCACGTGGCGCTGTTCGAGGTGTCGGGGTTCGTGGTCACGGCCGCCGAGCTCGTGCTGGTCGGCAGCGTCCTGTACTACCTCACGCTCGACGCGCCGCTGGGCGCGCTCATGCTCGTGTTCTCGGCGTTGCTCGTCGCCGCCGGACGGCAGACGCCTTTCCTCGTCGGTCTCGGACTCTTCCTCTTCGGCTGGATCATCCAGTTCGTGGGTCACTACGTGTACGAAAAGAAATCGCCGGCGTTCTATCGCAACCTGGTTCACCTCCTCGTCGGCCCGCTCTGGGTGCTGGCCAAGGCCACGGGGCGCTCGTGAGGATCCTCCCGGCGCTCCTCGGACTCGCCCTGCTCGCGGGCTGCAACAAGGGCGAGGGCGACCCCGATCCCAACCCGACGCCGACTCCCGGCACGACGTGCACGGCGGGCGCGCCCCTCGACGGCACGCCGCCCCTCACGAGCCAGCGCGTCGTCGCGGGCCTGAACGCGCCCGTGGACATCCAGACCCCGCGCGGCGACCTCAACCGCATCTTCATCGTGGAGCAGGGCGGCCGCATCCTGATCCTGAGCCACGGCGCGATCGTCACGACGCCCTTCCTCAACATCTCGGATCGCATCAGCACGGGCGGCGAGCAGGGGCTGCTCGGCCTCGCCTTCCACCCGCGCTTCATGGAGAACGGGCGCTTCTTCGTGAACTACACCGACCGCAGCGGCGACACCCACGTCGCGGAGTTCCGCTCGAGCGGCGATCTCGCCGATCCCAGCACCGAGCGCACGCTGTTGCGCGTCGACCAGCCGTTCTCGAACCACAACGGCGGCGGCCTGAGCTTCGGCAACGACGGCCTGCTGTACATCGGCCTCGGCGACGGCGGCTCGGCCGGCGACCCCCAGAACAACGCCCAGAACCTCACGACGCTCCTCGGCAAGATGCTGCGCATCGACGTGGACGCCGCGCAGCCCTACGGCGTGCCCGGCGACAACCCCTTCGTCGGCAGCCCGGGCCTGATGCGCGAGATCTGGGCCTACGGCCTGCGCAACCCGTGGCGCTTCGCCTTCGACCGGGCCACCGGCGACCTGTTCATCGGCGACGTGGGCCAGGGCGACCGCGAGGAGGTCGACATCGGCTTCCAGACCCGCAACGGCGGGGAGAACTACGGCTGGCGCATCACCGAGGGCTCGCGCTGCTACAACCCGGCGTTCAACTGCGGCACCGCGGGCATCACGTTCCCCGTCGTGGAGTACGACCACAACGCGGGCTGCTCGATCACGGGCGGCGTCGTGTATCGGGGCTGCCGCCTGCCGGGATACGCCGGCACCTACTTCTACGGCGACTTCTGCTCGGGCCTGATCCGCTCCTTCCGCGTGCAGAACGGCCAGGTCACCGACCAGCGCGACTGGACCGACACCCTGGGCCGCAACATCGACAACATCAGCGGCTTCGGCGTCGACAACGACGGCGAGGCCTACATCCTCGACTACGCCGACGGGGAGCTATACAAGATCGTCCCCTCGACCTAGGGCGTCGCGACCTCCCGGCGTCGCCACAACAGGTACACCGCCGGGTAGACGAGCAGCTCGAGGGCGAACGACGACACCAGGCCGCCGACCATGGGCGCCGCGACGCGCTTCATCAGGTCGGCGCCGGTGCCCGTCGACCACAGGATCGGCAAGAGTCCGATGATGGCCGCGGTCACGGTCATCATCTTGGGCCGCAAGCGCTTCACGGCGCCGTGGACGATCGCCTCGTGGACGTCGCCGAGGGTCTTCAGTCGGCCTTCGCGCTTCGCCTCGTCCCAGGAGAGATCGAGGAACAGCAGCATGAAGACGCCGGTCTCGGCGTCGAGCCCCATCAGGGCGATCATGCCGACCCAGACCGCGATCGACACGTTGTAGTCGAGGAACCAGAGCAGCCAGACGGCCCCGATCACCGAGAACGGCACGGCCAGCAGCACGATCGACGTGCGCGCGAGCGAGCGCGTGTTCATGTAGAGCAGGAAGAAGATGAGGAAGAGCGTCAGGGGCACGACGACCTTGAGCCGCTCGCGGACGCGGGCCAGGTTCTCGTACTGCCCGCTCCACTCCAGGGAATAGCCGGGCCGCGCCTCGAGGCGCGCCGCCACGGCGCGCTTCGCGTCGTCGACGTAGCCCCCCACGTCGCGGCCGGTGATGTCCACGTACACGTAGCCCACGAGCAGACCGTTCTCGTTGCGGATCATCGACGGGCCCGTGACCGTCCGGACCTCGGCCACCTGCGAGAGCGGGATCGAGGCGCCCGCAGGGGTCGCGACGAGGATGCGCCTCAGGGCGTCGAGATCGTCGCGCAGCTCGCGCGGATAGCGGACGTTCACGGGGAAGCGCGCGCGGCCCTCGATGGTCGTCGTCACGTTCTCCCCGCCGATCGCCGACAGGATGACCTCCTGCACGGCCGCCACGGTGAGGCCGTGGCGCGCGAGCTCCGCGCGCTTCAGGTCGAAGTCCACGAAGTAGCCGCCGGCCACGCGCTCGGCGAAGACGCTGCGGGTGCCGGGCACGTCGCGCAGGATGTGCTCGACGCGCTGGCCCAGGGCCTCGATCTCGGCCAGGTCGGGACCGAAGATCTTGAGGCCGACGGGCGTGCGGATGCCGGTCGTCAGCATGTCGATGCGGTTCTTGATCGGCATGGTCCAGGCGTTGGTCGTGCCGGGGATCTGCAGGGCGGCGTGCATCTCGCCCACCAGCGAGTCCCAGGTCACGCCGGGCCGCCACTGCTCCCTGGGCTTCAGTGTCACGACCGTCTCCATCATCGAGAACGGCGCCGAGTCGGTCGACGTGTCGGCGCGGCCGGCCTTGCCGTGGACGGTCTCGACCTCGGGGAACGCCTTCAGCAGCCGGTCCTGGGCCTGCAGCAGCCGGCTCGCCTCGCCCACCGAGATGCCCGGCAGCGTCGTGGGCATGTAGAGGATCGTGCCTTCGTTGAGCGGCGGCATGAACTCGTGGCCCAGGGCGAGATAGGCGGGCACCGCGGTCGCGAGGAGCAGCGCCGCCGCGACGAGCGTCGTGCGCGGGCGCCGCAGCACGGCGCGGCACACGGGCTCGTAGACCGCGAACAGCGCGCGGCTCACGGGGTGCCTCTCTTCCGGGTAGTAGCGGCCCACGGCCACGTGGTTGAACAGGGCCGCGAGCCAGCGCGGACGGAAGCTCACGAAGTCGACGCGCGTGAACAGCATGCGCAGCGCGGGATCGAGGGTGAGGGCGAGCAGCGCGGCCAGGCCCATGGTGAGGTTCTTGGTCCAGGCGAGGGGCTTGAAGAGACGGCCCTCCTGGTCGACCAGGGTGAAGATCGGCAGGAACGCGGCGGCGATCAGCAGCAGCGAGAAGAAGACCGAGGGGCCGACCTCCATCAAGGCCTCGAGGCGCACCGCGTGAAAGTCCCCCTTGCGGCCGCCGGCCATCCACAGCTCGAGTTTCTTGTAGGCGTTCTCGACCTCGATGATGGCACCGTCCACGAGCACGCCGATCGAGATCGCGATGCCCGCGAGGGACATGAGGTTCGACGAGATGCCGAGGAGCGACATGGGGATGAAGGCCAGCAGCACCGAGATCGGGATCGTCAGGATCGGCACGAGGGCCGACGGGATGTGCCACAGGAACACCAGGATCACGAGGCTCACCACGAGCATCTGCAGCAGCAGCTCGTGCTTCAGCGTGTCGATGGCGCTCTGGATCAGGCGCGAGCGGTCGTAGGTCGTGACGACCCGGACGCCCGGGGGCAGCGACGGCTTCACCTCCTCGAGGCGCTCCTTGACCCGGCGGATCACCTCGCGCGCGTTCTCGCCGTGGCGCATCACGACGATCCCGCCCACCGCGTCGCCCTCGCCGTCGAGGTCGGACACGCCGCGGCGGATCTCGGGGCCGAGGGCGACGCTGCCGACGTCGCGCACCAGCACGGGCGTGCCGCGCTCGTCGGTCTTCAGCACGATCTGCTCGAGGTCGCGCTTGTCCTTCACGTAGCCGCGGCCCCGGACCATGTACTCCTTGCCGGCGAGCTCCAGGAGCCGCCCGCCGACCTCGTCGTTGCTGGCGCGCACGGCCGCCGTGACCTCGTTCAAGGCGAGGCCGAAGGCGCGCAGGCGGTTCGGCTCGACCGTGATCTGGTACTGCTGCACGAAGCCGCCCAGGGCCGCGACCTCCGCGACGCCCGGCACGGACTGCAGCCGGTAGCGCAGGTTCCAGTCCTGGAAGGCGCGCAGCTCGGCGAGCGAGTGCGACTTCGAGTCGTCGACGAGGGCGTACTGGAAGACCCAGCCGACGCCCGTGGCGTCAGGGCCGATCTCGGTCTTGACGTCGGCGGGAAGCAGCGGCTGGATCTTCGACAGGTACTCGAGGACGCGGCTGCGGGCCCAGTAGATGTCCGTGCCGTCCTTGAAGATGACGTAGACGTACGAGAAGCCGAAGTCCGACAGGCCGCGCACGACCTTCACGTTCGGCGCGCCCAGCAGCGACGCGACGATCGGATATGTGACCTGGTCCTCGATGATGTCGGGGCTGCGGTCCCAGCGCGAGTAGACGATCACCTGGGTGTCGGAGAGATCGGGGATCGCGTCGACGGGGATGCGGTCGACCGTGTAGAGCCCGTAGCCGATCGCGACGGCGAAGCCGAGCAGGACGAGGAAGCGGTTCTCGGCGCTGAAGCGGATGATCGCGCGCAGCATGTCAGTGCTGATGCGGCGCGGGGGGCGCGCCGGGAGCGAGCGACTCGAGGGTGGCGCGCAGGCTCGACTCCGAGTCGAGCAGGAAGTTGGCGGAGGTCACCACGCGCTCGCCCGGCGCTAGCCCGGAGAGAACCGGGTAGACGCCGTCGGCGCGCGCCCCCAGCGCGACCTCGCGGGGCTCGAGCCGTCCGCCGTCGCCGTCCACGAACACCAGGCGGCGGGCGCCGGTCTCGATCACCGCGCTCTCCGGGACCACCAGGGCCTCGCCGAGCGACGCCGTGAGCGTGACGTCCGCGAACATGTCGGGCTTCAGCAGCCCCTCGGCGTTGTCGACCTCGATCCGGACCTTCGTGGTGCGGGTCGCGTCCTCGACCGTCGGAGCGATGTACGACACGGGCCCGCGAAAGCGCCGGCCCGGCGCGAACGCCGCCGTGACCTCGGCCGGCATGCCGAGCCGCACCTGGGGCAGGTCCGCCTCGTAGACGTCGGCCAGCACCCAGAGCCGCGACAGGTCGGCGATGTCGTAGAGGGTGTCGGCGGGCGTCACGCGCATGCCGTGGAACGCCATCTTCTCCACCACGAAGCCGCCGTGCTCGGCGTGGACGTCGAGGGCGCGCAGGACCTGGCCGGTGCGACGCAGCCGAGCGATCTCCTCGGGCCGGATGTCCCAGAAGAGCAGCCGCTCGCGGGCCGCGTCCAGGAGCGACTCGCCCCGCGCCGCGACGTCGGGCGTCGCCTGGGCCGCCAGGGTGTCCCGGGCCCGCAGCGCGAGCAGGTACTCCTGCTGGGCCGAGACGAGGTCCGGGCTGTAGATCGAGAGCAGCCGCTCCCCTGCCCGGACGAACTGGCCCGTGAAGTCGACGTACAGCTCCTCCACGTAGCCGTCGTACTTCACGTGGACGTGCTGCAGCCGCCGCTCGTCGACCGCCACGCGGCCGACGGTGCGGATCACGTACTGAAGCGGGCGTCTCGCGATCGCCTCGCTGCGCACGCCCAGCACCGCGCGCCGCTCGGGGCTCAGTGTGAACGCGGCGCGTCCCGACACGGACGACGCGATCGGCCCTTCGTCCCCGGCGCCTCCGCGAGGCACGAGACGCATGTGGCAGATCGGGCATTCCCCGGGACGATCCGAGACCACCTGCGGGTGCATGGGGCAGACGTAGCGCGTGGCGGCGGGGAGCGGTGTCGCCGCGCGCGGGGCCGCGTCACGGCCCGCCCTGTAGCCGAGGCCGGCCGCGAGGAGCAGGCCCATGGGAATCGCGATGCGGGAGAGCGTCATGGTCCTACTCCTCGGCCAGCCACGCGTCGAGACGCGCGCTGTGCCTGAGCACGTGATAGAGCAGCTCGGCGTGACGGGCGCGATCCTGGTCCCAGGCGCGCTGCGCGTCGAGCACGGCGACGAAGGGTTGGCGGCCGGCACGGAAACCGGCGAGCGCCGACTCCGTGGCGAGGGCGTCGGCCGCGAGCACGCCGCCCGCGTATGCGGCCGACTCGCGCACGGCGGCCTCGAGGTCCGCGCGGCTGCGCTCCGCCACGGCCCGCACCTCCAGCATCATCGCCTCGCAGTCCGCCTGCTCCGCCTTGAGCAGCGCCGTCGCCTCCGCGACCTTGCGCTCCTGGCGCTTCGACTTGTGGAGCGGCAGGACGATGCCGAGGTCGAGGCTGAAGCGGCCGGGCGTCGAGCCGCGATTGAGATAGCTGGCCGAGGCCACGAAGTCGGGCTTCGTCTCCCGGCGCGCGGCCGCGAGGCTCGCCTCGGCGCGCTCCACCTGGGCGAGGCCGGCCTCGACGTCGGGGCTCAGCCCGTTCGAGAGCCGGACCACGTCCTCGAGGCTCGGCACGCGCGTCGCGCTCGGATCGAGATCGCGGAGGCGGACGGTGGGCGTGACGCCGGCTCCGGCCGGGCGCGCCGCGAGCCGGTTGAGGGTGGCCACCGCCGAGACGCGCAGGCCTTCCTCGTGGGCCCGCATCTGGACGAGCCGGGCGAGCTCGGCCTGGGCCCGGAGCACGTCGGCCTGCTCGGCGAGCCCGACGCCGTAGCGCGTGCGCGTGAGCTCCTCGATGTCGCGGACCGCGCGCTCCTGCTCGTCGAGCAGCGCCAGGTTCTCGCCGGCCAGCAGGAGCTGCGCGTAGGCGAGACGCAGCCCGTAGACGAGGCTGAGGCGCGCGCGGGCGACGGCATGGTCGAGGCGCGCGGCGTCCTTCTCGGCCACCGCTGCCGCCAGGCGCCGCTTGCCCGAGCCGGGCAGCGGCTGGCTCACCGCGACGCGCGCGCCCGTGTCGTCGTCGGCGCCGGGCTCGAGGCCGCGGCCACCGTACTCGTAGCCGAGGCTGAGGGTCGGGTCGGGCAGCGCTTCCGCCTGGGCCACGCGCTCGCGAGCCGCGGCCGCCTGGAGCTGCGCGCGACGTACGACGGGGCTGCGCTCGAGGGCCTCTTCCACGAGGGCCTTCAGCCCCGGATCCTCCGACAGGGGAAACACGTCCTGGGCGCGGGCGAGCTCCGCCCCGAGGATCATGCACAGGGCCACGGCCATACGGAACGGCATCACACACCTCCACCCGACCACGCACGAGACGCGGGAAGCGGCGCGAGCGCGCCGCGATCAGGCGGAGATCAGACGCGGAGGACGGAGGGCGGCGAGGGCGCGAGATGCGCCACGGCGACGACGAGCCGGCGCGGAGCCGGCCGCTCCAGGAGCGTGACGAGCTGCGAGGCCGGCGCGAGGACGACCGCGAGGGGCGCGTCGACGACGGCCTCCGGCGTCCGGGCCGGCGCGAGGGTCGCGCAGCAGTCGCTCGCGACCGCCCGCAGCGCCGGGCCTTCGGAGCAGCAGTCGTGGGCGTCGGCCGCCGGCATGCGGTCGGGTCCGCAAGGGCACAGCGACAGCAGCCCCAGGGAGAGCGCGTACACGGCGAGCAGGACGGCGCGGGAGGCGCGGATCATCGTCGGGACCAGGAAGGATGGGAGCATGGAAGCGGCGTCGGCGTCAAACCTCAGCCGATCCGGACCATGTCCTTCAGCTCCCGCGCGAAGTCGTCGGCCTCGGCCAGCCGCAGCTCCTGCCGCGGGTGAAGGGCGCGCAGCAGCAGCTTGTCGAAGGCCTCGGGGACGCCCGCCGCGAGCTTGCTGGGGAGCGGCAGGCCGGAGCCCTGGGGCTGCGAGCGCGGGTGGACCCCGGTCAGCAGGTGGTACAGGACGCCCGCCAGGGCGTACAGGTCGCCGGCCTTGTCGAGCTTGTTCTCCGGGGCGCGGTAGTGGTCGGCGGGCGCGACCGCGAAGGCGAGGCGCCCCAGGCCGAGGTCCGTGATCTTCACGACGCCGGTGGCCACCATGATGTTCGAGGGCTGGATCGAGCCGTGGACGAGGCCCTTCGCGTGGAGCGCCGACAGGGCCTGGGCCAGCACCCGGCCCAGGGAGTGGGCCTGCTGGAACGTCATCTTGTGGCCGCTCTTCAGGGCGTCGGCGAAGTTGCGACCCTTCACGAGCTCCGTCACGACGCACTTCTCTCCGGACGCGTCCACGAGCCCGAGCACCTTCGCGATGTTGGGATGGGAGAAGGGAGCCGTGGCCTTGAGGTCGGCGACCAGGGCGGCGCCCACCCCGTCGCCGCGCAGCAGCGCCGCGGGCAAGGCGCGCAGCGCGACACTGCGTCCGTCGGTCGTGTCTTCGGCGCGATAGACGACGCCGACGGGGCCACGGCCGATCTCCTCCTGGCGCGAGAAGCGGGGCGGCTTCGGCGCGGCCGGCGGCGCAGGCGCCGCTGGAGCGGCCGGAGCCGGGTACGGCGACGTCGGGGTGGCGAGAGACACGCCGGCGGCCTGCAGGCGGGCCACGCGCTCGTTCACGTCGAGGAAGCGAAGGTCCTCCGAGAGGATCCGCTTGTAGATCGCGAGGGCCTCACGGGGGTTGCCCGACGCCTCGTGGCCGGCGGCCAGCCAGTAGTTGAGGTCGAGGTTCGCGGGCGAGACCGGGTCGTGGCCGAGGATCTTCTGCAGGCGCTCGACCGCGAGGCCGGCCATCTTGCCCTCGACGAAGAGCTGCGCGAGGAGCACGGTCGCCGGGCGGTAGTTCTCGTCGGTCGACGACACGCGCTGCAGCAGGGAGATCGCCCGGTCGCGGTTGCCCGCGCGCGCCGCGGCCTCGCCGCTCTTGAACGTGAGCCCGGCGCGCTCGTAGAGCTCGACGGCCTTCGGGGTGTTGCCGGCCTCTTCGTAGAACTTCGCGGCGTTCTCGTACTCGTTGCCGCGCTCGTAGCTGGCGGCGGCGCGCTCCTTGAGTCCCGCGCGCACGTAGACGTTGGCGGCGGCCACGAAGCTGTCGCCCGCCTCGTAGGCGCCCGCGGCCTCGGCCAGCATGCCGATCGATTCGAAGAGCTCGGCGGAGCGCAGGTAGTCCTGGCCTTCCTGGAAGTAGCGGGCGGCCTCCGGCACCTTCTCCTGCTTGAGCGCCACCTCGCCGCGCAGGTTCGCGGCCTTCACCGCGTCCCCGGCCTGCTCGTACGCCCCGGCGGCCGCGTTCGGGTCCTCGGCGCGCATGTACAGCTCGGCCGCCTTGGCGTGCTGGCCGAGCTTCACGAGGGCGCTCGCGGCCTCCTTGAAGTAGTCGCCCCTGCTGTAGGCCTGGAAGGCCCGGTTGAGGTCGCCGGCCTTCTCGTACAGCCGGCCGGCCAGGAGCGCGCTGCGCTGGTCGGCGTTCTGGGCCGTCGAGGAGTAGCCCGTGGAGTAGGAGACGTTCTCGGTGAAGTGGCGCTCGTGGCACTCGGCCGCCTTCAGGAAATCGCCGGTCTTCTCGTAGGCTTCGGCGGCCCGCAGCGGATAGCCGCTCTTGAGATAGAGCTCGGCGGCCCTCAACCATTCTCCGGAGACGCCGAACAGGCGCGCGGCCTCGAGGGTGTTGCCCTTCTCCAGGAACAGGGCCGCCGCCCGCGCCGGCTTGTTCGTCGTGATGAAGACGGCCGCGGCCTTCTTGTAGTCGCCGTGCTGGAGGAACAGCTCGGCCGCCCGGTCGAGCTTGCCCATCTTCTCGAGCACCGAGCCGGCCGCGAAGAACTCCTGGCCCTCGCTGTAGACGTCGACGGCCTCCTGCAGGCGGCCGGCCTCCTCGTAGTAGCGACCGGCGGACAGCCAGTTGCCGTTCTTCTTCTCCTGGTTGACGGCGCGCTCGAGCTTGCGGTTCTCGTAGCTCTTGCCGAGGACCTTGCCGAGGACGGCATCGAGGGTGAGGCCCTCGCCCTTCCCCTTCCGCATGCCCGGGATCGTGCGACCCGCCACGACCTTGTTGAAGACGACCCAGACGACGACCAGCGCCAGGCCGATCTGGACAAGGGTGTTTTCGAAGAGCAGCGAAAAAATTTGATCCATGCGACTTCTTGGGAGGTCTCCCAACCCTGTGGGGCAGGAAGCGCGCCGGGATTATACCCTCTCGATCCCGAAGCGGCGTGGCGACGGCCAAGGCGGCGTCGCGCACCCGGACTTTGACTTGGAGGACGGCGGCCGTTATCCTCGCAAAATATTGTGCCATCGTGAGTACAGGCCCTGGGAAGGACGTCCCGACACCGCCTCCCGAGAACCTCTCGGCTGATCCGGACGAAGCTCTGCTGACCTCCGAAGACCTCTTCGGAGACATGATCGACGAGCCGATCGCGCCGGCCGCGGCGGTCGCGCCGGGGCGCAGCGCGCCGATCAAGGTGCAGGTCAACGAGGCCGGCGACGCGGCGCCGCTCGTGCCGAAGACGGCGCAGCTCCTCCCCGAAGACATGTCGGGACTGCTGAACGCGTTCTCCGATCCGCTGGAGGTCGCGCCTGTCGCGACGGTCGTCGCCCCGCCGCCACAGGTCCAGGAGCCGGCCGCGCCGGCGCCGCCGCCTGTGCCGCGGCCGGTCGCGACCAAGCAGGCGTCGCCGCTCGCCGGAGACGACCAGGATTTTTCCGGGCTTCTCGACAGCATGGCGCCGACGAGCGAGCCCGAGGAGATCGAGGAGGCCGCGCCACCCGCCGCCGCGCTCCTGGACGAAGCGGAACAGGAATCGAAGACCCTGGCGCCGGGACGATTCAAGGCCCCGGTGTTCGAGGACGACCTGCCGCCCGCGAGCCTCGACGACGACGTCTCGCTCGACACCCTGCTGGACGAACCCGCGGAGGACGACAGCGCGAAGACCCTGGCGCCGGGTCGCATGAAGGCGCCGCTCTTCGAAGACGACCTGCCGCCCGCCGATCCGGCGCCGGTCGCGCCGCCCCCGCCTCCGCCGGCGCCCGAGAAGATCGCACTGCCCCCGACCGACCTCGATCAGCTCCTGGAAGGCGTCTTCGCGTCGTCGGCGCCGGCGAAGGCCGAGCCCGCGGCCGCGGCCGCGAGCGAGGAGGTTCCGGGCCTGGGCGACCTGCTCAAGGCCGTGCCGAAGCCGGTGAGCCGCACGGCCACGAAGTTCCAGGCAGCGGCGCCCAAGATCGCGCCGTCCGGCGAATCGCGGATGATGCTCGACCTCGCGGGCCTCGCCGAGGACGCCTTCACGCTGCCGCCGCCCCGCGAGTCGAGCGTGGCGGCCCACGCCACCGGCGCGGGCGACGAGTTCGGCCCGTACCAGCTCGTCGAGAAGATCGCGGCCGGAGGCATGGCCGAGGTGTTCCGGGCCAAGCGCTCGGGCGTCGAGGGCTTCGAGAAGGTGGTGGCGCTGAAGCGCATCCTGCCCCACCTCTCCGACAACAAGGAATTCGTCGACATGTTCATCGACGAGGCCAAGATGGTGGCGGGGCTGACGCACCCGAACATCGTCCAGATCTTCGACCTCGGCCGGATCGACGCGACCTACTTCATCGCCATGGAGTACGTCCATGGCCACGACCTGCGCACGATCCTGCGGCGCGCCAAGGACAAGGGCATCCGCATCCCCCTCGACCTGTGCGTGTTCGTGATCGGCCGCGTGGCGGCCGCCCTCGAGTACGCCCACCGCAAGAAGGACGAGGCGGGCCGTCCCCTCAAGATCGTGCACCGCGACGTGAGCCCGCAGAACATCCTGATCGCCTTCGAGGGCGAGGTGAAGCTCACGGATTTCGGCATCGCGAAGGCGACCTCGAAGGCCACCAGCACCGACCGCGGCGCGCTGCGCGGGAAGCTCCTCTACATGAGCCCCGAGCAGGCCACGGGCAAGCTCATGGACAAGCGCGCCGACGTGTTCTCCCTGGGCGTGTGCTTCTACGAGATGATCACCGACCGCAAGCCGTTCATGGGCACGTCGGAGAAGAGCATCCTCGACATGGTGCGGGAGTGCCGCGTGTCGCCTCCCAGCATGCTGAACCCGCGCATCCCGGAGCGCATCGAGAAGGTCGTGATGAAGGCCCTCGACCGCGATCCGGAGCAGCGCTACCAGGACGCGGGCGAGATGCTCCGGGATCTCGAGCGCGCGCTCCAGGACCGGCAGCCGCCCACGGCGCTGGAACTGTCCCGCTTCATGGAAGTACTCTTCGAGCGCGACGAGCGGGGCGAGGCGGCCCTGCCCGAGGAGGACGACCCGGAGGATTCCATCGTCCCGGTCGAGGACCGCCTCGAGATCGATCTCGAGGAGGACGACGTGGACATCGAGGCGCCGCCCGCGGCGGCGCCTCCCGAGGCCCAGCCGGCGAAGGCTCCGGAACAGGCGGGCTTCGGCAGGCTTCTCAAGAAGTTCGGCATCAAATAGACGGATCGTTCAGGAGGAAGGACCACCATGGCGCTCTCGAAGGAACAGGCGGCGTTCTACCAGCAGACGCTCGAGATGACCCGCAAGCAGATCACCGACCTCAACGCCCAGATCGAAGAGGAGCTGGCGAAGGTCAAGGAGCGGCTGGCCGAGCTCCAGAACGGCAAGAACGCCGCGAAGCAGATCTACGACGGCGCCTGTCGCATCCTCGGGGTCGAGAACGACCTCGAGAAGGAAGAAGAAGGATCGGGCGACTAGCCGGTAATGGCGTGGTTCCGTCGTGAAGACGCCTCGCTCCCGTCCGGGGAGCAGGCGAGCCGGGTGCCCGAGGGGCTCTGGATCAAGTGCGGCGCCTGCAAGGAGATCCTCTACCGCAAGGAGGTGATCCAGAACCTCTCCGTCTGCAGCAAGTGCGGCTTCCACTTCCGCATCTCCGCCCGCGAGCGCCTCGCGATGCTCTTCGACGGGGACTGGGAGGAGTTCGACGAGAGCCTGGTGAGCGCCGACCCGCTGCGCTTCCGGGACACGAAGGCCTACGCGGCGCGCCTCAAGGACGGCAAGGCCAAGACCCAGTCCTACGACGCCCTGGTGTCGGCGATCGGGGCGATGGAGGGGCAGCGGCTCGTCATCGCGGCGATGGAGTACGGCTTCATCGGCGGCTCGATGGGCGTCGTGGTCGGCGAGAAGGTGACGCGGGCGATCGAGCGCGCCCTGGCCGAGTCCCTGCCCATCGTCGTGGTGTCCTGCTCCGGCGGCGCGCGCATGATGGAGGGCACGCTCTCGCTCATGCAGATGGCCAAGATCTCGGCGGCCCTGGCGCGCCTCGACGACGCCCGCCTGCCCTTCATCAGCCTGATGACCGATCCCACCACGGGCGGCGTCACGGCGTCCTACGCGATGCTGGGCGACCTGAACGTGGCCGAACCCGGGGCGCTGATCGGGTTCGCGGGCCCGCGGGTCATCGAGCAGACCATCCGCCAGAAGCTGCCCGAGGGCTTTCAGCGCTCGGAGTTCCTGCTCGAGCACGGCATGGTCGACATCGTCGTGGACCGGCGCGAGCTCAAGAAGACGCTCGCCCGGAGCCTGCGGCTGCTCCGGGCGTAGACCTCGCGTCCGGCGCTCAGTACCGGATGCCCGCGTCCTTGCCGCGCGTGCGCAGGGACTCGACCACCGCCTCGTCGAAGGCATCCTTCGGGCCGGCGCCCTTCGCGAGGATCGCGTCGCGCTCCTTCTGGAGCTCGACCACCCGGGACTGGAGCTTCGCGCGCTTGGCCTTCTGCGCGGCGAGGTAGGCGATCGCCTCGGGATCGCTCTTGCCCTGGAGCTGGCCCGGCGCGCCACCGTCCTTCTTCGCCGCCGCGAGCTCGCGCTTCTGCTCCTCGACCGGCATGTCCACGAGGTCCTTGTCGGCGAGCCGGCCCGAGGTCGCGAAGTAGGACGCCGCCTCGGCCGCGGCCGGCGCCGCCATCGCGGCGCGGGCTTCGAGGCGCCGGGACGTCTTCGCGCGCTCGGCGACGCTGCCGCCGCCCACGACGGTCGCGGCGAGCTCGCCGTTGAGCCGCGCCAGCTCCGCGTCGACCGGCGTCGCGCGCGTCGGCATGCCGCCGTCGGCGTCGATGCGGGCGTAGGTGCCGCCGCCGAGGCTCGCGACCTCGTGCCACACCGAGGCGGTGAGGGCGTCGCCGCCGCACTGGATCGGCTCGACGCCGATGCCGCGCTGGGCGGCCTCGCGAACGTGGCGGCGGTAGTCGAAGCCGTCCTGGTAGTCGACGTGGGGCGGCGCGTCGCCGACGAGGAAGATCACGCGCATGCCGCGGCCTCGCGACCAGGACACCTTGTGGACCGCGTCGGAGAGCGCGGCCGACACGTGCTCGGGGGTGTCGCCGCCGCCCTCGGCCTGGAAGGACATGAGGTTCGCGTAGACGTCGTCCATGTCGGACGTGAAGTCGAAGACGCGGGTCACGTACTGGTCGCCGCGGTCCCGGTACGCGACGAGGGCGATGCGCAGCTCGGGCCGGGGCTGGCCCTCGCCGATGCGCCGCGCGATCGACCAGATGCGGCGCTTCGCCCCCTCGATCAGGCCGCCCATGCTGCCGGTCGTGTCGAGGACGAACGTCACGTCGACCCGCGGACGCTCGACCTGCGTCGCGATCGCCGCCTTCGGCGTGATCGCGGCCGCCAGAACTCCCATCGCCAGTGCCAGGCTCGTCATGTTCGCCTCCTGGCACGCTCTACAGCGCCGCCGTAGCGGCTATTCCGGGCCGGCTTCAGTACCCGTCGTAGGGGTTGCCGCCGCCGTTCTGGGCCGCGCGGAACGTCACG
Source organism: uncultured Acidobacteriota bacterium (assembly GCA_902826455.1). Classification (GTDB taxonomy): domain Bacteria; phylum Acidobacteriota; class Vicinamibacteria; order Fen-336; family Fen-336; genus CADEEV01. Next base: position 43,440 of record CADEEV010000007.1, read on the forward strand.
GTGTGGCTGTGCTGGTTCGTGTCGCCGGCGGTCGACAGCTTCGCGACCTCCTCGCCGCGGCGCAACGCCGTGATCTCGGTCGCGCTCAGCGCCACCACGTGGGCGTGGGTCGCCGTCCCCTGGATGTTGAGGCTCACCGAGTTGCCGGCCACGATGTCGGCGCCGGCGATCACCGCGCTGTGGTTGTGGTTCGCGGAGACGACTCCGACCATGTTCGGCGGCGCCCCGTTGGGGGCCGTCGGGTTGGGGCTGCCGCTCCCCCCGCCGCCACAGCCGGAGATCGTGACGGTCGTGACGGCGAGCAGGGCCATCACCGCCTCCCGGTTGAACTCGCGCCGGCTCTCGAGATCGGGCTTCTTCATGACGCTCCTCCTGGATGGCGGCCCTATCGCAAGGGGCGTGCCCGGGACCATCCGTTGGCGCTCAAGCAGTTGCGCCGGCGTGGGACCGGCGCGCGTTACCGGCCGGGTAAGCGGACGACGGGTCCCGAAAGGCGCCCGCCTATAATCCGGCCTGGCTCTTGCACTCCGCGGGGCTCACCATGCGCCCTACCCCCCGACGCCTCGTCCTCCTTCTCCTCGCCTGCCTCGCTTGCGGGTCCGCCGTGGCCGAGGACGCCAAGACCACGGGATTCCACGTGCGCGTCGGCGGCGAGGCGAGCGGCACCGTGGCCGGCGAGGACCGCGGCTTCTTCAACGACACCGCCTACCGCCGCAACGCCCTGCAGCTCTTCCGGGCGAGCCTGCTGGGCGAGCTGCAGGCCGGGCCCCACGCCGCGCTCCTCGGCGAGCTGCGGACCGAGAACCTCGAGCGGCCGCAGCTCTACGGCCTCTACCTCCGGCTGCGGCCCCTGCCCAAGAGGGCGATCGACCTGCAGGTGGGCCGGATCCCGCCGGTCTTCGGCGCGTTCGCGCGGCGGCGCTACGGCCAGGACAATCCCCTGATCGGCACGCCCCTCGGCTACCAGTACCTCACGACGGTGCGCGCCGACGCCGTGCCGGCGAACGCCGACGAGATGCTGGCGCGGCGCGGCGGGGGCTGGCTCACGCGCTACTCGATCGGCTCGCAGCGCTTCGACGCCGGGCTTCCCGTGATCGAGTCGCTGCGCTGGGACACGGGCGTCGAGCTGCGCGTCGGCGAGGAGCCGGTCGAGTGGAGCGTCGCCCTGACCCGGGGCAGCCTCGGCAACCCGCGCCTCGGGGACGACAACGGCGGGAAGCAGGTCGCGACGCGCCTCGCGTGGTATCCGCTGCCGGGCCTGCGGCTGGGCGGCTCGTTCGCCCGCGGCGAGTATCTCGACGACACCGTGCGAGCCCTGCTCCCGACGCCCGGCCACTACCGCCAGCAGGCGTTCGGAGCCGACGTGGAGTACTCCTGGTCGCGCGTGCTGCTGCGCAGCGAGGCGATCGTCGGCCGCTGGCAGATGTGGCCCGGCGGCACGCCGCGCATCGAGGCTCCCCTCTCCTTCCGGTCCGCGTTCCTCGAGGGCCGCTACCGCGCGGCGCCCGGCTTGACCCTGGCCGCGCGCGTCGATCGCCTGGACTTCGGACACATCACGGGCTCGGAGGGAACGCAGACCTGGGACGCGCCCGTCACCCGCGTCGAGGCGGCCGTTGGCTACGCGGTGCAGCGCCACGTGCAGGTGAAGGCGTCCTACCAGTACAACTGGCGGAACGCGGGCCTCGTGCACCGGCAGGGCTTCGTGATCGGACAGGTGCTCCTGTGGTTCTGAGCCTCGCGCCGCTCCTCGGCCTGTTGCTGCTCCAGGCGGCGCCCGTCGCGGGGCGCCCCACGTCCACGATCCGCGGCGTCGTCGAGGTGCGCCTCGACCTGCCGAGCGCCTCGGCCCGGCCGAGCGTCAACGAGATGGGCGCGCCCGCGCGCCACGACACGCCCGATCGCCGCCGCAGCGTCGTGTACTTCGAGACGGCGCCCCAGGGCGCCTTCGAGGACCACGACCGGCCCCACGCCGCGATGGACCAGAAGAACGAGAGCTTCGTGCCCTACGTGCTGCCCATCGCGATCGGAACGACGGTCGACTTCCCCAACCGCGACCGCACGTTCCACAACGTGTTCTCGCTGTCGAAGCCCCAGCGCTTCGACCTGGGCCGCTATGCCGCCGGGCGCTCGAAGGCGGTGCGCTTCGACCGCCCCGGCGTGGTGCGCGTGTTCTGCGACATCCACTCCCACATGAACGCGTTCATCCTCGTCTTCGCCCACCGCTTCTTCGCCGCGACGGACGAGAACGGCGCGTACCGGATCGACAACGTCCCGCCGGGGACGTACAACCTTGCGGTGTGGACCGACGGCCGGGTGCGAGGCGTCAAGAGCGTGCGCGTGGGCGACGACGGCGGCATCGTGACCCAGGACTTCGTCGTCGAGTGACGCGCCCGTGACGATCCTCCCGTCGCTGCGGCACCGCGTGTTCCTCGCGAGCGCCCTCGTGGCCATCGCGTCCGTGGCGGTCGCCACGCGCTTCGTGACGGCCCGGGTCACGCGCGAGGCCGAGGCCGAGCTGCGGCGCGGTCTCGTGGGCTCTGCCGACCTGATCGAGCGCCACCACCAGGCGCGTCTCGAGACGCTGCGCTCGATGGCGCGCCTCGTGGCCGACCTGCCGAAGCTGAAGGCCGCCGTGGCCACGGGCGATCCGCCGACGGTGGAGCCCGTCGCCCGCGACTATCGCGATCGCGTGGGATCCGACGTGCTCATCGTCACCGGCCTCGGGGCCCGGCCCCTCGCCGCGCTCGGAGCGCGCGCCGACACGGCCGCGACCGCCGAGGCCCTGGCCGGCAGCGAGGCGATCACGTTCCAGGAGGACGGCGGCCGGCTCCTCGAGATCGTCACGGTGCCGATCGCGATCGGCCTCACGCCGCCCGACGTGCTCGGCACGCTGTCTCTCGGCTTCGCTCTCGACGACGGCCTGGCGCGTCAGTTCCGCGAGCTGTCCCAGAGCGAGATCGCCTTCGTGGCCGGGGGCCGGGTGCGCGCGTCGACGCTGGCCGATCGCGGTCCGCTGACGGCCGTCACCGGCTCCGACATCGCCACGGTGCAGCTCGGCGGCAGCGAGTACGTGGCCCTCGCCCGCGGGCTCGGCCACGACGGCCCGCTCGCGCTGGTGCTGCGCTCCCGCACGGAGCGCCTGCAGTTCCTCACGACGTTCCGGGCCGGCTTGTGGGTCGCGGCGCTGGTGGCCGTCCTCGTGGCCGTGGCGGGAAGCTACGCGGTGGCCCGCACGGTCACGCGGCCGCTCGGCGCCATCACCGCCGCCATGGACGAGATGGCGGCGACCGGCGACCTGACCCGCAAGATCCAGCTGCCCCGGCCCTGGCACGACCACGACGCGAGCCTTCTCGCCACGACGTTCAACACGCTCACCGACTCGATCGGCAAGTTCCAGCGCGAGGCGGCCCTCAGGGAACGACTCTCGGCCCTGGGGCGTCTGTCGACGGTGGTGGCCCACGAGATCCGCAACCCCCTCATGATCCTGAAGGCCGCGACCCGCACGCTGCGGCGCGAGGGGGTCGGCGCCGACGAGGTGAAGGAGGCCGCCGCCGACATCGACGGCGAGGTGAAGCGCCTCAACAGGATCGTGGACGACGTGCTCGACTTCGCGCGGCCCCTGCACCTCGAGTTCGCATCCTGCGATTTGAATCAGCTCTGCCGGGACGCGGCCCAGGCCGCCCTGACCGGCGACGCCTCCCCGCGCCCTCGCTTCGCCCTCGAGGCCGGCATCGCGCCCGTCGTGACCGACAGTGAACGTTTGCGCACCGTTCTCGTCAACATCCTGGTGAACGCGCGGGATGCGGTCCTGGGACGCGGCGAGCCGGTCGGCGAGGGCGCCGTCGAGGTCCGGACCTCCTCGGTCGCTCCCGACCGCGTGGCGATCGTCGTGGCCGATCGCGGCATGGGGATCGCCCCCGAGGACCTGCCCCACGTGTTCGATCCCTACTTCACGACCAAGCGCACGGGAACTGGCCTGGGTCTTGCCATAGCCCGCAACGTGATCGACGCCCTGGGCGGTGCGCTGACGGTCGAAAGCCGGCGGGGAGAGGGCACCGAGGTGCGCCTCGAGCTGCCGCGGAAGCCGAGGACGGCCTAGATGGAGCCCCGCGGCTCCGTCCTGCTCCTCGACGACGAGGAGAAGATCGTCCGGGCCCTGGGCCGCGCCTTGCGCGACGCCGACCACGAGGTGATCGCGACCACCAGCGTCGCCGAAGCGCAGCGCCTGCTCGCCGAGCGCAGCTTCGACGTGCTGGTCGTGGACAACCGCATGCCCGAGAAGACCGGGCTCGAGGTGATCCGCGAGCTCGCCACGACCCTCGCGGACGGCGAGCGGCCGCAGGTCGTGATGATGACGGCCCACGCGACGGTCGAGAGCGCGATCGAGGCCATGCGCCTCGGCGCCTTCGACTACCTGCAGAAGCCCTTCGAGGTGGACGAGCTGCTGGTCGTCGTGGGACGCGCCCTCGACCATCAGCGCCTGCGGACCCAGCACGGCTACCTGCTGTCCGAGCGCGAGGAGGACTTCGGCCACTACGGGATCGTCGGCAAGAGCCGCGCGATCCAGGACGTGCTGCACCGCATCGAGCGCGTCGCGCAGTCGAAGAGCACGGTGCTCGTGACCGGCGAGACCGGCACCGGCAAGGAGCTCGTGGCCCGCGCGATCCACGACCGCAGCGCGCAGCGCGCGATGCCGCTGATCAAGGTCAACTGCGCCGCGATCCCCGAGCCTTTGCTGGAATCCGAGCTGTTCGGCCACGTCCGCGGAGCCTTCACGGGCGCGACCGCGAACAAGAAGGGCCGCTTCGCCCTGGCCGACGGCGGCTCGATCCTGCTCGACGAGATCGGCACGATGGGCCCGTCGCTGCAGGCGCGCCTGCTGCGCGTGTTGCAGGAGCGCGAGTTCGAGCCCCTCGGCTCCGAGCGCACGGTGAGCGTCGACGTGCGCGTGATCGCGGCCACGAACCGCGACCTGCGCCGGCTGGTCGCGGAGGGCAAGTTCCTCGAGGACCTCTACTACCGCCTGAGCGTGATCCCGATCGAGATCCCGCCGCTGCGCGCGCGCCGCGAGGACATCCCGGCCCTCGTCGAGCACTTCGTCGAGAAGCACGCGCACCGCACCGGCAAGCGCATCGATCCCGTGGACGCGGCGGTGCTCGAGACGCTGCGCGACCACGACTGGCCGGGCAACGTGCGCGAGCTCGAGAACACGATCGAGCGCGCCGTCGTCCTCGCCGCCGGCACGAGCCTGGACGCCGCCGACATCTCGATGCTGGGGGCGCGCCAGGAATCCGGCGCGGGCCTGCCGTCGGAAAAGCTCCACGACAACGTCGAGTGGGCCGAGCGCGAGTCGGTGAAGCGCTCTCTCGAGGCGGCCCAGGGCGTCAAGAAGAAGGCCGCCGAGATCCTCGGCATCAGCCAGCGGGCGCTCTCCTACTACCTCGCCAAGTACCACATCGACTGAGGCCGGGCGGTTTCCGTAGACCGTAAGGCGCGTACGGTTTCGGTAAGCAATCGGTCGGTCCGCGCTTCCGATCCGCGCCCCGCGCCGCTTTTTTCGTGCGGCACAGCCGTTGCAGCCCTCAGGCGCGACGGGGGTTTTCTTGCCGGGCCATTTTCTCGTTTGAGGTGCTTTTCATGATGCAGGACAAGGTCGACCGTCGCAGCGCAATCCAGCTCGCGATGCTCATGCTGGGAGGCGCCGCCATCACCATTTCGGGCTGCGGTGGTGGAGGCAGCAGTCCCGCCGGACCTTCGAACCCCACGCCGACCCCGACGCCCGCTCCGACGCCGACCCCGACGCCGGGCGCCGCCGCCGACAAGAACGGGGCGATCTCGGGCAACCACGGACACGTCGCGACGATCACCGGCGCCGTGTTGACCGCCGGCAGCGCTGTCGTCGGTCTCAGCATCCGCGGCAGTTCAGGCCACAACCACAACATCTCCCTGAGCGGAGCCCAGGTCGTTCAGGTCCGGGACGGCGCGCGGGTCTCGGTCGAATCGACCGAGGGGGACGGCCACACCCACCAGGTGACGTTCAACTAGTTCGTTCCGGCCGGGTCTGCGACGAAGGGGGTCGCAGGCCCGGTCCGTTTCGCCACGATCAGCGTGACGTCGTCGCGCTGCTCCCCCGGACCGAACTCCTTGAGGGCCGCAAGGATCGCTTCGAGCTGCGCGGCCGCCGACTGACCGCGGTTGCGCCGGCACAGCGTCGCCAGGCGCGCGAGGCCGAAGTCCTCCCCCGCCGCGTTCCAGCACTCGCTCACGCCGTCGGTGTAGAGCACCAGGCTGTCACCGGCCTCGAACTGCGTCTCGCGCGTCACGCACTCCCAGTCCTCGAAGAGCCCGACCACGCTGGTGGTCGCCGCCAGTTCCTGCACGTCGCCGCTCGCGCGCACGAGCAGCCCCGGCGGATGGCCGCAGTTCACGTAACGGAGCCGGCCCGTCTCCTGGCTGTAGTCGCCGAAGAACAGCGAGGCGTAGGCGCCGGCCGTGGTGTTCTCGAAGAAGTGGCGGTTGACGGACAGCAGGAAGCGCTCGGGCTCGTCGAGCGCGACCGAGGACTGGCTGCGGATGCTCGCCTGCAGGTTCGCCATCAGCAGGGCGGCCCCGATGCCCTTGCCGGAGATGTCGCCCAGGACGAGGCCGAGGCGCTGGCGGCCGAGGGGCAGGAAGTCGTAGTAGTCCCCGCCCACCTCGCGGGCCTGGAGACAGCGGCCGGCGAGCTCGATGCCGGGCGTCGGCGGTGGAACCTGGGGGAAGAGCCGGGCCTGCACCTGGCGCGCGATGTCCATCTCGCGGGCCGCGCGGCGCTCGGTCTCCTCGCGCTCCACGACTTCCGCGCGCTGGGCGGCGAGCGCGCGCGTGAGGCCGTCCTGGCTCATGAGCACGAAGCGATTGCCGTCCGGATCGTTGAAGGTCGTGTACATGCCGGCCCACTCGGTCGCGAGTGGCGGCGCGTCGAAGACGACGCCGTTCCTCGTCCACTCGGCGTACTTCGCCCCGATGTCGTCGGTCGCGAGCACGACGTGGCCCGAGCGTCCGACGAGGGCGTGCTCCGGCGTATCGGGCGCCGGGGCCACCAGGCTCAGCAGCGAGCCCCGGTCCGGCGCCGCGATCGCCACGAAGCGGTGCCTGGCCTTCGTGACGCTGTCGAACAGCACGCTGAAGCCCAGCTTCTCCGTGAGGAAGCGGATCGCCGCATCCTGGTCGCGGACGTAGACGTTGACGTGATGGATCGAGAGATGGGGTGTCGTCATTTTTAGAGATCCGTGGGAGAGATCGCCATCCATGCCTTGCGCCGCACGGCGCCATCTTACCCGCCGCCCGCGCCGTACAATGCGGTCTCCATGTCCATCGACCTCAACGCGGACATCGGAGAGGGCCTGCCGGCGGCCGACGACGAGGCGCTCCTCGACGTCGTGACCTCGGCCAACGTCGCCTGCGGCGTCCATGCGGGCGATCCCGCCGTCATGGCCCGTACCGTGGCCGCCTGCGTCGCGCGCGGCGTCGCGATCGGCGCGCACCCCGGATACGCCGACCGCGAGGGCTTCGGACGCCGGCTCCAGGCCCTGGCTCCCGCGGCCGTCGAGGCGCTCGTCCACGAGCAGATCGCGGCGCTGGCCTCGATCGCCCGCGATCACGACGCCGTCCTGACCCACGTGAAGCCCCATGGCGCGCTCTACAACCAGGCCGCGAGCGACGACGGTCTCGCGCTGGCGATCGCGCGCGGCATCGCGCGCAGCGGCGCCCTCGCGTTCGTGGGCCTTGCCACCTCCGGCGCCATGCGTCGCGCCGCCGCGAGCTGCGGGCTGCGCTTCGTCGGCGAGGCCTTCGCGGATCGTCGCTACCTCGCGAACGGCTCCCTCCAGTCGCGCGGTGACGCCGGCGCCGTCCTCGAGGATGCCCGGACTGCCGCTGCGCAGGCCCTGGCGATCGCGCGCGACGGCTTCGTGGAGGCGACCGACGGCACGCGCCTTCCCGTCGCCGCCGAGACCCTGTGCCTGCACGGCGACAGGCCCGGAGCCGCGCGCCTCGCGCGACACGTCCGCGGCGCCCTCGAAGCCGCCGGCATCCGCGTCGCGCCGCTCTCCTCGTGAGCGACTTCCCGCGGATCCGTCCCGTCGGCGACGCCGCCCTCACGCTGGAGTGGGGCGAGACCCTCGACGACGCGATCAACGCCCGCGTCCGGGCCTGCGACCGGGCGCTGCGCGAGCGGCCCTTCTCCGGCTTCCTCGAGAGCGTCCCGACCCACCGCTCGCTGCTCGTGATCTACGACCCGTTGCGCACGTCGCTCGTGGCGGCCTCCACCGCGCTCTTCGTGCTGGACCTGGACGCGAGCCCGGACGACGCCGGCACGCTCCACGTGCTGCCGACGCTCTACGGCGGCGACGCCGGCCCCGACCTCGAGCGCGTCGCCGACCACACCGGCCTGTCGCCCGCCCAGGTCGTCGCGCGTCACGCCGCGCAGGAGTACACGGCGCGCATGCTGGGCTTCGCGCCGGGCTTCGCGTATCTCGGTCCCCTTGCGGCGGCCTTGTCGACGCCGCGTCTCGAGACGCCGCGCACGCGCGTGCCAGCGGGCTCGGTCGCCATCGCGGGCGACCAGACCGCCGTCTACCCTGCCGCCACGGCCGGCGGCTGGAACCTGATCGGCCGTACGTCCGTGCGCCTGTTCGATCCGGAGGCCCCGCGCGCCAGCCGGATCCAGCCCGGCGATCGCGTGCGCTTCCAGCCGGTCTCCGAGCTGCCGAGCGTCGACGCGGGCGCGCCAGAGCGCACGACGCTGCACTCGCCCGCGTTCGAGGTGCTCTCGCCCGGCATGCTCACGACGGCCCAGGATGCGGGACGCCGTGGCTCCCGGCGCTACGGCGTGAGCGGCGCCGGCGCCGCCGACGTCGCGTCCCTCGCGGCCGCGAACGCCGCCGTCGGCAATCCCGAGGGTGCGGCAGCCCTCGAGTGCACCATCGTGGGCCCGCGCCTGCGGTTTCTCGAGGACGCGGCGTTCGCGATCGCCGGCGCCGATCTCGGCGCCACGCTGCGCGGCGCTCCCGTCGCTCCCGGAGCCGCGACGCACGCCGTCGCCGGCGACGAGCTGTCTTTCGCAGGGCGCCGCGATGGCTGCCGGGCCTACATCGCGTTCGCGGGCGGTCTGGACGTTCCGGTCGTCCTGGGATCGCAGGCGACGGATCTCCAGACCGGGTTCGGCGGCCATCTCGGCCGGGCGCTGCGCCGCGGCGATCGCCTGTCGCTCTCCCGGGGGGCGACGGTCGCGCCGCGAGCTCTGGAACAGCCGCGACCCGGGGAAGCCGTCACCGTGCGTCTCGTGCCGGGGCCGCAGGACGACGCCTTCGCACCGGAAGCGCTCGACACCCTGACGCGCACGGAGTGGCGCGTGGCGCCGGAGTCGGATCGCGTCGGCCTGCGCCTGGCCGGTCCGCCGCTGCGCCATCGCACGTCGGCCGAGATCGTCTCCGACGGCATGGTCCCCGGCTGCATCCAGGTTCCGCCGGACGGACGGCCCATCGTCGTGCTGTGCGACGGGCCGACGACCGGGGGCTACGCGAAGATCGCCACGGCCGTGAGCGGCGACCTGCCGCGGCTCGCCCAGCTCCTGCCGGGCGTCGGCCGCGTGCGCTTCGAGCGCCTCTAGGTCACGCGCGCGACGATCAGCGTCAGGTCGTCGTGCTGTGGCGCGCCGTGAGCCCAGTTGCGCGCGGCGCCCACCACGGCGTCGGCCAGGACCTGGGCCGAGGCGCCCGCCTGCCCGGTCACGACAGCGCGCAGGCGGTCCTCGCCGAACTCCTCGCCCGTGAGGGAGAACGACTCCGTGACGCCGTCGGTGTAGGCCACGAGCAGGTCGCCCGTCTCGAGGACCACCGAACCGTGCTCGTAGGTCGAGTCCGGGAGCGCGCCCAGCACGACGCCCCCGGTCGAAAGCGTGCGCACGAGCGGCCCGTGGTAGCCGGCTCCGGGCCGGACCAGGAGCGGCGGGTTGTGGCCGGCGTTCACGTAGTCGAGCTGGCCGGTCGCTTCGTCGAAGCGCGCATAGAAGAAGGAGGCGAAGCAGTTGCGGGCCGTGGAGCGGTAGAGCAGCTCGTTCATCGAGGCCACGAGGTCCCCGGGCTGCACGTCGCTGCGGGCCTGGCTGCGCAGGGACGCCTGGACGATCGACATCAGCAGCGCCGCCGAGAGCCCCTTGCCGGCCACGTCGGCCACGGCGAGGCCGATGCGCCCGTCGGGCAGCGCGAGGAAATCGTAGTAGTCGCCGCCGACGCCCTGGGCCGGCAGGCAGACCCCGGCCAGCTCGAGACGGCGCGTGGCCGGAGGCTGGGCGGGGAAGAGCCGCCGCTGCACCTCGCTCGCGAGGGCGATCTCGCGGCGCAGGCGCTTCTCCTCCACGCGCCGCTCCACGAGATGGGCGTTCTCCGCCGCGAACGCGAGCTGCCACGCGACGGACTCGAGCAGCCGGCGGTCGTCGGCCGAGTACGGGAAGTCCCCGCGCCGCCGGCCCACCGACAGGATGCCCAGGAGGTCGCGGCGGGCCACGACGGGAACCGACAGGCCGCCGAGCTCGGTCTCGAGGGACCGCGGCGACTGACGCAGGCGCGTGAGGAGCGGCGCGTCGGCGCTCATGCGGTTCGTGGTCTCGGGGAACACCGACACGTAGTGCCCGCTCTCGCGGTCGCGCAGGAACACCGTGAGGCTCTCCGGGTGCATCGCGGCTTCGATGCGCTGCGAGGCGAGGGTGAGCAGCTCGGGGATCGAGGCCAGCGACCGCGCGGCCTCCGCGATCTCGTCGAGGACCTGCTGCGCGTCGTAGTCCTCGCGGAAGAAGCGCCGGTCGAGGGCCGGCATCAGCACGCGGTTGAGCGGCGTCAGGAGCGCGATGCCGAGGGTCGTCACGATCGCGGTCGCCACGATGTCCGCGCGCGGCCCCAGGCTCTCGAGGAGGGCCGCACGCGAGCCGGTCAGGACGAATACCAGGACGCCCGCCAGCACGACCGCCTCGACGAGCACGACGCCGCGGGCGACGAGCAGGTAGCGCAGGCTGCGGCGCAGGATCAGCCGCACGGGAATCACGCGGTGCCGCACGATCGCGTACGCGAAGGCGAGCGGCACGAGGGGCAGGCTCAGGAGCATCCACACGAGCAGCGTGCGGTTCGCCCAGAGCGGGAGCTGGCGCAGGTCGGCGAAGAGGCTCACGCCGAGGAACAGCACGAACGGCAGGAAGCCGGCGGTGCAGCCGGCCACCACCACCGTGAGCTTGCGGCGCCCGGCCTCGTCGGACTGGCCGTAGTTGACGTAGAGCGCGACGAGCGCCGCGACGGAGTAGAGGATCGCCGCGGAGCTGAAGACGAGGCCGAAGCCCGAGGAGGGCGACAGGATCGCGGAGCCCGTGGCCGGGTCGCGCACCAGGAGCGTCGCGGCCCACAGCGCCATCGGCAGCAGGCCGGCCAGGGGCAGGTAGATGACCGCCTCGAGGCTCGGCACGCGCCGCAGGAACGCCGACGGCTGCGGAAAGACCAGGCACAGGTGCAGGAACACCGGCCAGAAGCACAGCGAGAGAGCCGGCGCCGCGGCCATGGCGAAGGCCATCCACACCGGCAACGGGCCCACGGGATAGTCGGGATACAGCACTCCCCCGCCGGCGCTGAACAGGAGCAGGGCCGCGCCGAGGAGCGCCGCCTGCTTGTTCCCCGGCTTCAGCCAGTAGACGGCGACGCCGCCCATCAGGAACACCGCGGCCACGAGGGGGAACGCCAGCATGAAGAACGTCGCGAAGCTGAACCCGTAGGACTCGGTGCGCAGCGCCACCTCGCGGAGCCGGCCGTCGCGGCGCACCAGGACCCGGTAGCTCTCTCCCGGCGCGTGGCCGGCGAACTGCCGGCGCAGGTCGAACCCGCGCACGACGCCGCGGCCCTCGAAGGCCACGACCTCGTCGCCGCGCAGGAGCGGGCCGTCGGCGGGGCTCCCCGGCCGGATCGGCCCGACGCGCAGCACGTCGCCACGCGTCGACGGCAGCCACGAGGGATTGCCCGAGCGCAGCACCATGTCGAACGTGAACGCCGCGTTCAGGGCCGCGTAGGCCAGGAAGAGCCCGAAGAGCAGGCCTCCCGCGATAAGATGCAGCCGCCGGGTCAACAGACCCTCCCAGGTGACAGACGATCATACGCGGTTCAGGAGGAAGGCCGATGAAGTCCTACCAGATGCTGATCGACGGCGAGTGGGTGAAGGCGGGCTCGGGGAAGACCTTCGACGTCTTGAACCCCGCGACGGGCGCGGTGATGGCGAAGTGCCCCGAAGCCTCCGACCACGACGTCGATCGCGCCGTCAGGGCCGCGCGGCGCGCCTTCGACGAGGGCTGGCGCGACGTCACGGCCCAGGAGCGCGGCCGCATCCTGCTCCGCCTCGCCGAGCGCATGCGCAAGGAGCTGCCGCGGCTCGCCGAGATCGAGACGAAGAACTCCGGCAAACCCCTGACCGAGTCCGAGTACGACCTCACCGACGTCGCCACCTGCTTCGAGTACTACGGCGGCCTCGCCACGAAGCTCCACGGAGAGGTCATGAACGTGCCCGACAACGCCATCTCCATGGCGATGCGCGAGCCGCTCGGCGTCGCGGGCCAGATCATCCCGTGGAACTACCCGCTCCTGATGGCCGCCTGGAAGCTGGCGCCCGCGATCTGCGCGGGCTGCACGATGGTGATCAAGCCGGCCGAGCAGACGCCCCTGACGCTCCTCGAGTTCGCGAAGTTCTTCGCGGACGCCGGCCTGCCCAAGGGCGTCGTGAACGTGGTCACGGGCTTCGGCGAGACGGGCGCCGCGATCGTCGCCCACAAGGACGTCGACAAGATCGCGTTCACCGGCAGCATGGAGGTCGGCCGCATCATCATGCGCAGCGCCGCCGAAACCCTGAAGAAGGTGGGCCTCGAGCTGGGCGGCAAGTCCCCGAACATCTTCTTCGCGGACGCCGACTTCGAGGCCGCCGTCGACGGCGCGCTGTTCGGCGTGTTCGTGAACCAGGGCGAGGTCTGCTCCGCGGGCAGCCGGGTGCTGATCCAGAAGCCCATCTACAAGAAGATGCTCGACGCGATGGTGGCGAAGGCGAAGACCATCAAGCTCGGCGACGGCATGGACCGCGCGACCAAGATGGGCCCGGTCGTCTCCCGCGAGCAGATGGAGCGCATCCTCAAGTACCAGGCGATCGGGAAGCAGGAGGCCAAGCTCGCGGTGGGCGGCGGGCGGCCGACGCAGAAGGACCTGCAGAAGGGCTTCTACGTCCAGCCCACGATCTTCTACGACGTGAAGAACTCCGCCCGCATCGCCCAGGAGGAGATCTTCGGGCCGGTGATGTCGGTGATCCCGTTCGACAAGGAAGAGGACGCGCTGCGCATCGCGAACGACACGCCCTACGGCCTGGCCGCGGCGGTGTGGAGCCGCGACATCTTCAAGTGCATGCGCATGGTGAAGCGCCTGCAGGCCGGCATCGTGTGGGTGAACCACATGCAGCCCACCTACGTCGAGGCCCCCTGGGGCGGCTATAAGATGAGCGGCATCGGCCGCGAGCTCGGACCCTGGGGCGCCGAGGAGTACATGCAGGTGAAGCAGGTCCACATCAACCTCAACGAAACTCCCATCGGCTGGTATTGACCGACAAGGACCATCGCCGGCAGCCGCGCTTCGTGGTGGAGGGTCTCCACGGCCGCATGACCTTCGCCTCGGACGTGGAGATCGTGAACATGAGCCTGTCCGGCGTCGCACTCCGCCTCGACCGGCGCCTCAACATCGGCACCGAGTACACCCTGAAGCTCGAGGTCCACGAGAAGCACCTGGCCGTGAAGGGGCTCATCGTGTGGTCGGCCCTCGACGACCGCAAGAAGGGCCCGAAGGGCGAGGACATCCTCGTGTACTCGGCGGGCATGAAGTTCACGGACGTGCTCACCCAGCGCCTGATGGAGCTCGTGGCCTTCATCGACGAGAACAAGCTCATCGAGGAGAAGCGCCTGGGCGGCCTGCGCTTCTACATCGACGCCCCGGGCAAGGCGCTGCTCGACGTGCCTCGGCCCTATCAGGTCAAGGTGATCAGCATCCGCGGCATGCTCATCGAGGCCGACTATCGCCTCGCGGTCGAAGCACGCTGCCCGATGGAGATGACGATGCGCGAGGGCGAGGCCTCCCTGGCCTTCCTGGGCCGCGTCGCGTTCTGCTCGGAGCCCGGCGCCGAGAGCGGGCTCCACCAGCTGGGGATCGAGTTCGTCGAGCTCTCGAGCAGCGACCGGCGGCGCCTCGACGACTTCATCCAGTCCCTTGCGAAGGCCTGAGCTCCCGACCCTCGCCTTCCTGCTCCTGGCGGCCGGGCTCGAGGCCCAGCAGACGCCGCCCCGGGAAGCGGGGACCTTCCGGGCGCCGGACCTCGTCGAGCTGATCGTCCTCGAGCCCACGCTGCGCCTCGACATCCGCTACGCGACCGCGAACAACTTCGTCGGGCGCCCGGTCTATCCCGAGGCGCGCGCGTTCCTCCAGCGGCCCGCCGCCGCGGCGCTGATCCGGGTCCACCGCGCGCTGAAGGCGAAGGGCTACGGGCTCCTGATCTTCGACGGCTATCGCCCCTGGACGATCACGAAGCTGTTCTGGGACGTGGTGCCGCCCGGGGGACGCGAGTTCGTGGCCGATCCCGCGAAGGGCTCGAAGCACAACCGCGGCTGCGCCGTGGACCTGTCGCTCTTCGATCGCGCCACCGGCCTCGAGGTCCCGATGCCGTCGGCCTACGACGAGATGTCCGAGCGCGCCTATCCGCCCTACGCCGGGGGTCCCGCCGCGGCGCGTGCCGCGCGCGACGTGCTGCGCGCCGCCATGGAGGCGGAAGACTTCAGCGTCGAGCCCAACGAGTGGTGGCACTTCAACTACGTCGACTGGCCGGCGTATCCGATCCTCGACGTCCCGTTCTCCGCGATCCACACACAGGCCGCCTCCGACACGCCGTGAAGGCCGCGGTCCTGCTCGCGGCCCTCGCCGTACTGCCCGCCCGCGTGAGGGCCGAGTCGCTCTCCCTGGACGTCGCCGACCGGGCGATCGGCGTGAGCGACGGCCTGCCGGCGGCCCAGGTGCTGGCGCTCCACGAGGATCGCGCGGGCGCCGTCTGGGCGGGCACCACCGCCGGCCTCGCGCGGCTGGGCGGGCCGGAGATCCGCGTCTTCGGTCTCGCCGACGGCCTGCCGCGCAACCTCGTCTCGGCGATCGCCGAGAGCCGCTCGGGCGCCCTGATCGTCGGAACCCTGGGCGGCCTCGCCCGCTTCGACGGCCGCGCGTTCCGTCGCGAGGCCGGCGAGGCCGGCGCCGAGCACCGCGTGCGCTCCCTCGTGACGGGCCCCGACGGCGATCTCTACGCGCTGCTCGGCCGCGACGGCGTGCTCCGGCTCCACGACGACGCCTGGCGGGCGCTCACGCTGCCGCGCGAGCTCGCGGTCGATGGGCTGAGCCTCGCGGTCGACGGCGGCGGCGACGTGTGGCTCGCGACGCGCGGCCGCGGCCTGCTGCGGTTCGGGCAGGACGACGGCGCCCTGCACTTGAAGACGGCGTTCGGGGCGGCGGCCGGCTTCCCCGGCAACGACGCGTTCTTCGTCCTGGCGGACGGCGCCGGCGTCGCGGCCAGCGCGCGCGACGCGGTGCTGCGCCTCGGCCCCGACGGCTCGCGGCGCGTCGTCCTGCCCCCGGGATACGACGACGGGCATCGCGCCCTGGCCCGCAGCGCCGACGGTCGCCTGTACGTCGGCACCGACGCCGGGATCGCGATGGTCGGCGCCGACGCCGTGCGGCCGCTCGTCTCGAGCCGCGGCCTCGCCCGGGCGCCCGTCGTGGCGCTCATGGCCGACCGCGCCGGCAACCTGTGGTCCGGCACGGTCGATCGCGGCGTCCACCTGCTGCTGACGGGCACCGGCGTCTCGGTGCTCCGGATCGACGGCCGCGACCTGCGCGGCATCGACTGCGACGCCGAGTCGTTCTGCTGGCTCGGCGAGGATCGTGGCCTGCACCGGGTCCGGCTCGACGCGGCCGGCGAGCCCGTGTCGGCCGTGAGCGTCGCGGCGGAGGACATCGCCCCCGGGCCGCTGTTCGCCTTCGAGGAGGACGGCGCCGGCAACGTCGTCGTCGGCACGGAGAACGGCGTCGGCGTGCTGCCGCGCGAGTCGCGCGCGGGCCCGGCGCCGGTGCTGAAGCGCGACCCGCGCTTCGCGCCCTGCGGCGCCGGCTTCACGCCCCGCATCCTGCGTGACCGCTCGGGCGCGCTCTGGGTCGCGAGCGTGCTGGGCTTGTTCCGGCTCGATCCCGGCGCGCGCCTCGCACAGCCGGTGGCGCTGCCCGGCCCCCAGCGCGACCGGGTGTGGGCGATGGCGTTCGATCGCACGGACACGCTCTGGCTCGCGGACCAGTCCGGCGGGCTCTGGCGGCTGCCGGCGCCCGGCCGCGTGCCGGTGCGGGTGCCCGGCCTGGGCTCGACGCGCCAGCCCGTCGAGCAGCTCGCCCCTTCGCCCACCGGGGACATGCTCGTGTCGTTCGAGGACGGCGGGTTCGTCGTGCTCGACGCCGCGACGCTGCGTCCGCGCTCGCGCGTGGCGCCGAGCGGCGATCTCGCGGGCCTCGCCGTGTTCTCGGTCGCGCGGCTTCCCGACGGGCGCGACGTGGCGGCTCACGGCGGCAACCGCCTGTCGGTCATCCGCCTGGAATCGCCGCAGATCGTGGCGCCGCTGATCGCGTCCTCCGACCTCGACGACGCGGACTTCCGGTACCTGACGGTCCGCCCCGGCCGCGGCGGCTCGCTGTGGCTCGGCACGCTCGGGTCGGTCGCGCGCCTCGGCCGCGTCGCGGCCCCGCCGCCGCCGAACCCGCTCACGGTGTGGAGCCTGCACACCGAGAACAGCGACGCCGGGTCCACCAACCAGGCGCCGGTGCTCGGCCCCCGTCCCAACGCGGTGGACGTGGTGCTGTCCCTCGCCGAGCCCGTGGCCCCGCGCCAGGTGCGCTACCGCTGGCGCCTGCGGGGGGAGAACGACGCGTGGTCCCAGTGGACGAGCGACCCCCGCGTCCGCATCTCGAACCTCGGCGCGGGCGACTTCCGGCTCGAGGCCGAGGCCCGCGACCGCTACGGCCGGCCCGCGCCCGTCACGCTCTCGATCCCGGTCCGGGCGGCCCCGCTCTACTTCGAGACCGGGCCCTTCCGCGCCATGCTCGTGCTGGCCGGCGGGCTCGTGATCTGGGCCGCCTACCGCGTGCGCGTGCGCCACATCGTGCGCGACCGCCTGCGCCTCGAGGCCGCCGTGGCCGAGCGCAACGAGGAGCTGGCGCGGGCCAACCGGGAGCTGCGCGAGGCGTCCTTCAGCGATCCGCTCACGGGCCTGCGCAACCGCCGCTACTTCGACGCCGCGATCGCCGACGAGGAGAGCCGCGCCCGGCGCGCGCACTCGCCGCGTCCGGGCGAGGCGCCCTCGGAGAAGCCGGACCTCATCCTGTACGTCGTGGACCTCGACCA
Organism: uncultured Acidobacteriota bacterium; assembly: GCA_902826455.1. GTDB lineage: Bacteria > Acidobacteriota > Vicinamibacteria > Fen-336 > Fen-336 > CADEEV01. Next base: position 60,966 of record CADEEV010000007.1, read on the forward strand.
CTTCAAGGAGGTCAACGACACCTGGGGCCACCCGGCCGGCGACCGGGTGCTGATCGAGACCGCGCGCCGCCTCATGACCGTCGTGCGTCACTCCGACCTGCTGATCCGCTGGGGCGGCGAGGAGTTCCTCGTCGTGTCGCGCGACGCGCGGCGCGACCTGGGCGAGCATCTCGCGCGCCGCATCCTGAACGCCGTGGGCTCGGTGGAGTTCGACCTCGGCGAGGGCCAGTCCACGCGCCGCACCTGCTCCGTGGGCTGGGCGCCGTTCCCCTGGCGGCCCGAGTCCGCGGCGAGCGAGGACCATCGGCCCGTGCTGCGCCTCGCCGACCGCGCGCTCTACCAGGCGAAGCACGAAGGCCGCAACCGCGCGATCGGTTTCCTGCCGGGCGCGAACGGCGAGGAGCAGACGCTGCGCACCCTCGGGCCGGGGTAGACTGGAATCGAGGAGGGCGCATGGGCAAGGTCGCGCTGGTGTTGCTGGTCGTGGTTCTGGGCGTCGTGCTCCTCGCGGGCGCATGCGGCGTGTCCCGCTACAACAACCTCGTCGGCCTGAGCCAGGCCGTCGACGCGCAGTGGTCGCAGGTGGAGAGCGTCTACCAGCGCCGCGCCGATCTCATCCCGAACCTCGTGGCGACGGTGCAGGGCGCCGCGAACTTCGAGCAGTCGACGCTGACGGCCGTGACCGAGGCCCGCGCGAGCGTCGGCAAGGCGCAGGTTCCCGACCTCGTCAACAACCCCGCCGCCTTCGCCCAGTGGCAGCAGGCCCAGAGCCAGCTCTCGGGGGCCTTGTCGCGGCTGCTCGTCGTGGCCGAGGCCTATCCCGACCTCAAGGCCACGGCGAACTTCCGTGACCTGCAGGCCCAGCTCGAGGGCACCGAGAACCGCATCACGGTCGAGCGCATGCGCTTCAACGAGGCCGCCCAGGCCTACAACACCCAGCGCCAGACCTTCCCGACGAACATCATCGCGAACTTCACCGGGTTCAAGGAAAAGGCCTACTTCCAGTCGGCCCCGGGCTCCGAGAAGGCGCCGTCCGTCAACTTCCAGTTCGGCGCGACTCCGGCGCCCGCGCACTGATCACGCGTCTTTCGGCGCTGGCCGTCGCGGCCGCGTTCTTCGTCTCGCCCGCACGGGCGGCCGAGGCGCCGCTGCCGCCGGCGCCCGCCCACTACTTCAACGACGACGCCGGCTTCGTGCCGGCGTCCGTCGCGAGCGTCCTCGACGCGAAGCTCCAGGCCTTCGACGCCCAGACCTCGAACCAGGTCGTGGTCGCGATCTTCCCCTCGCTGCCCTCGGGCTCCCTCGAGGACTTCACCGTGCGCACGGCCCAGGCCTGGCGCGCGGGCCGCGCCAAGCTCGACAACGGCGTCGTGCTGTTCGTGTTCGTGGCCGAGCACAGGGTGCGCCTCGAGGTGGGCTACGGTCTCGAGGGCGCGCTCCCCGACGCTCTCGCCAAGCGCATCGTCGAGGACGAGATCACGCCGCGCTTCCACGCCGGCGACAACGCCGGCGGCCTCGAGGCCGGCATCGACGCGATCCTCAAGGCCACGCGCGGCGAGTACACGGCGGAGAAGCCGCGGACGCACCGCATCGAGCCGGTGTACCTCTTCCTCCTGCTGATCCTCGCCGTCTTCGTGCTCTCGTGGATCCAGAACCAGGTCGCAGGCGCCACGTACACGGGCCGCGGCTATCGCACCTACCGCCGCGGGGGTTGGGGAGGCGGCGGCTGGGGCGGGGGCGGCTTCGGCGGTGGCGGTGGCGGTTGGGGGGGCGGCTCGAGCGGCGGCGGCGGGTTCTCGGGCGGTGGCGGCGGCTTCGGCGGAGGCGGCGCCTCCGGAAGCTGGTAGGCTTCGGCGGTTCCCATGCAGCTCCAGGACTTCCTCGACAAGGTGGACGCTCCGCGGGTGGTCGCGGCCATCCACGACGCTGAGGCCCGCACCCGCGGCGAGATCCGCGTCCACGTCACGCATCGCGACGTCGTGGACGCCGAGGCCGAGGCCGCGCGACAGTTCGAACGGCTGGGCATGACGGCGACCCGCGAGCGCAACGGCGTGCTGCTCTACGTGGCGCCTCAGTCGCGGCGCTTCGCGGTCGTGGGCGACACCGGCGTGCATCAGGCCGGCGGCGCCGCCTTGTGGCCCGAGATCGCGGCGCTCCTGGCCGAGCGCTTCCGCGACGGCCTCTACACCGAAGGCCTGGTGGCTGCGGTGGAGCGCCTGGGCGCCCTGCTCGCGGAGCGCTTTCCCCAGAGCCCCGGCGAGGCCGACACCAATGAGCTCCCCGACGCGATCTCGGAGGACCGTTGACGCTGCGGCCCGACGTGGTGGTGGCCGGCGCCGGCGTCATGGGCATCTTCACGGCGCTCACGCTCCAGGAGCGCGGCGCGCGGGTGCTGCTCGCCGATCCGTGGGAGCCCGGCCATCCGCGGGGCACGTCGTCCTCCGAGACCCGCGTGATCCGCGTGCTCTACGGGAGCGACCGCCTCTACAGCGAATGGACCGTGGCGTCGCTCGCCGCCTGGCAGCGCTGGGAGCGCGCCCTGCCGCGGCCGGTGTTCCTCAAGACCGGCGTCCTCTGGCTCACGCGCCACGACGACGGCTACGCGGCCCGCGGCGAGGCGGTGTTGCGGGAGCTCGGCGTTCCCGTCGAGCGCCTGACGAACGCCGACGTCGAGCGGCGCTACCCGGCCGTGGGGACGTCGGACCTGAAGTTCGCGCTGTTCGAGCCCGAGTCCGGGGCGCTGCTGTCGCGCGAAGCCGTGCGGCGCCTCGCGGAGCTCTTCGTGAGCCGCGGCGGCACGCTGCGGCGCGGCGAGGTGGGGCTGGGCCAGAGCACCGGCCGCACGCTCGGCGCCGTCTCGGTTGGAGGCGAGCGGATCGACACCGGCGCCGCGGTGTTCGCCTGCGGGCCCTGGCTGCCCGAGCTGTTCCCGGCGCTCCTGGGCTCGGTGATCCGCGTGCGCCGGGCCGAGGAGTACTTCTTCGGCGTCGCGCCGGGAGACCAGCGCTTCGACAGCAGCCACCTCCCCACCTGGGTCGACATCGGCGCCCACTACGGCGTCCCGGCGGTGGACGGCCGCTCCTTCAAGGTCGGGGTCGACCAGCCCGGCCCCGAGTTCCATCCGACGACCGGCGAGCGCCGCATCGATCCCGCGAACCTGCCGGTGGTGCGCGAGTTCCTCTCGCGGCGCTTCCCCGCTCTCGCCGACGCGCCGCTCGTGGACAGCCGCGTGTGCCAGTACGAGCTCACCGCCGACGAGCACCTCGTGCTCGACCGCCATCCCGATCTCGACAACGTCGTGCTGGCCGGCGGCGGCTCGGGCCACGCCTTCAAGCTCGGCCCGGCCATCGGCACGTTCGTGGCCGACCTGGTGACCGGCGTTCGTGCCGATACCGAGGACCGCTTCCGTGCGGCCGCCCGCGCGGCCCGGCCCTGGCGCGAAGCTTAGGGTGCGGATGAGTGCCGGTGCAGAATGGTGTATCTTGCACCATGGCCACCGATAAGAGCGTCCGAAGAAGCATCAGCCTTCCGTCCACGATTGCGCGACGGGTCAAGGCCATCGTCACGGCCGAGAAAGCCAGCGAAAACCGCGTCCTCGTCGACCTGATCGAATCGGGCTTGACGGCCCGAGAGAACGAGAAGGCGCAGTTCATGGACCTTGCCGATCGTCTCTCTGCGGCCAAGAGCGCGAGGGAGCGATCCAAGCTCAAGGAAGCGCTCGCTCGTCTCACCTTCGGCGGCTAGTGCCGAGGATCGAGTGGACTGGCCTCCCGGTCGCGTTGCGCGACCATCTCTTCGAGCGCTTGAGGGATCGTCAGATCACGGCCGACGACCTCTACCAGTTGAAGCTGTGGCGGGAGTCCGAGCCTGAGGCACCAGATGGCGCTTGGTACAAGGACTTTGGATCGTTCAAGCTCTGTGGCTTCGGCCCCTACCCGAAGACGTTTCTCTTGAAGGGACAGCCGGCCACAGGCCGAAGCCTGAGCTAGTCGGCCAGGCCGCCCATGAAGGCGGCCTGCACGTCGGCGAACTCCCGGAAGCCGTCGAGGATGAACGCCTTCACGGCCGCGGGCGGCGTCGCGCCGGCGTAGAAGCGCAGCGCCTTGTTGACGCCCTGCACCGCCGCGGCGAAGTGATCCGCCTCGACGCTCGTGTGGATGCGGATCCAGTAGTAGGCGTTGTGCTGACCGCCCAGGATCTCGACCTTCATGGCCTCGAGGGCCGCGACGAGGTCGGGCCGGCGCGCGCGCAGCACGCGGTCGATGATCGTGAACTCCTCGTCGGCCAGCACCTCGCTCCCGGTGTGGAAGCCCATGCCCGAGAACAGACGGCCTTCGTCGAGGTCCGCCGCGAGGCCGTACCCCGAGGACACGCGGGCCATGGCCGCCGTCGTCCCGGGGTTGATGCGGATCAGCGCGTTGAGCTCGGCCGGCTCGTGGCCCAGGGCGCGGCCCAGTCCCTTGAGCGTCGCCTGGGCGAGGGTGCGGTGGGTGTCGCGCCAGGGCGTCAGGCGATCGTCGAACTCGTCCACGGCGGCGTGGAAGAAGTCGGCCGCGACCTCCGAGGCGCGATCGGCCAGGATCGTCACCGGCTCCTCGCGATCGCGGAAGAGACCCTGACGCGCCGCCACCTCGCCCGCGAGGTTCGCGAGGCCGGGCCCGAAGGCCGAGTTGAACTGGATGTAGCGGCCCAGGACGGAGAGGAGGCGCTGCGGGTCGTCCGCGGCCTGCTCGAAGGCAGACGCCAGCGCGTCGTTGCCGTGGTGAGACGCGAGCACCGGGTCGAGGTCCGCGCGCGTGACCTGAGCGTCGCCCATCGTCGCCTCCAGGCGCCGATGTTACCTTGACAACCCCCGGGGTGGTTGCTACAAGTCGTAGCAGTCCCTGGAGATTCCCTGATCCGATGAGCCGGCTCAAAGACTTCGTGAGCAAGGGCGTTCGTCTCATCGTGAGCGACAGCGAAGCTCCGCCCCCGGAAGCCGAGGAGCTCATCCTCGACCCGCCGCCGGCGACGCGGGCCTCTCCTCCGCCGCGGCCCCGCGAGCGCGAGATCCCGGCCCAGGCCTTCGAAGGCCCGCCGCCTCGCAAGGTCGTGCGTTCCGAGGTCCCGGCCACGGTCGCCGACTTCGCCGCGGTGTACAAGGAAGCCGGCATCGCCCTGCCGCCCCATGGCTACGGGATCGACAAGGTCGGCGAGATGCTCGAGAACAAGCGCCTCGCCGCGCTCGCCCCGGAGCTGAAGGCGACCGCCGTCATGGCCGCCCTGGAGGCGGCCGGCGTCGCGATCCGCGACGTGATCCAGGACGCCGTGGTGCGCGACAAGGCCCTCGACGCCTTCGAGGCGGCCAAGCAGCGCGAGATCCACGACGCGCGGGCGAGCAACGAGGCGCGCATCGCGACCCTCACCACCGAGATGGACGCGCTCCTGAAGAAGATCAACACCGAGATCGAGAGCCTCAAGCAGGCCTCCTCGGGCGCCGAGCAGGCGTTCCTCGAGCTGCAGACCCGCAAGCGTCGCGAGGAGACGCGCCTGCACTCGATCGTCGCGAACTTCGTCGAGGGCGGCGACAACCCGGTGACGAAGGCCTAGCCGCACCCCGGCAAAAAGGAGTCGAAGTCATGGCGCGTCAGCTCACACCGCTCGGTCGGATCCTCGTGGTCCTCTCGGGCCTGGCCCTGCTCGGGTACGGCCTCCACAAGTACGGAGTGCTCGGCAAGGTCGGCGACATGGTGGCCCCCGACAAGAAGGCCGAGGGCACCGTCTCCAAGGACGACTTCGGCTCGCTGCCCAGCGGCACCGCCACGAGCGGCTCCACGGCCCCCGCCCGGCCCGTGGGCACGGGCTCGCGCCTCAACCGGCCGATCCGCGTCGCGATCGTGACCTGGGGCGGCTACGCCGGCGGCATCGTCGCGAACGGCGGCTTCGCGCCCAACAAGAACAGCTCCTTCTACAAGGACTACGGCGTCGAGGTCGAGCTCCTGGTCATCGACGACTTCGAGAAGTCCCGCGACGCGTTCCGCGCCGGCGGCGACCGCGGCGGCGTCGACATCATGTGGTCGACGGTCGACGCCTACGCCCTCGAGTACGGCGGCCTGCAGAGCCTGCAGCCCCGGGCGATCCTCCAGTACGACTGGAGCCGCGGCGGCGACGCGATCGCGGTCGACAACTCGATCAAGAGCGTCTCGGACCTGCGCGGCAAGACGATCGCCTGCGCCGAGGCGACGCCGTCCCACTACTTCGCCCTGTTCGTCCTCACCCAGGGCGGCCTCACGAACCGCGACGTGAAGTGGGTCTTCACGACGTCGGCCGTCGAGGCCGCGAACGTCTTCAAGGCCGGCAAGGTCGACGCGGCGGTGTCCTGGTCCCCCGACGTGTACATGGCGGCCAAGGAGCGCGGCCACATCCTCGCCTCGACGAAGGACGCCTCGAACCTGATCGCCGACATCTTCGTGGCGCGCGGCGACTTCATCGACCAGCACCCCGAGGACCTGCGGCGCTTCGCGGCCGGCTGGCTGAAGGGCGTCGACGCCGCGAACGCGAACCCCGACCGCACCGCGGCCCTGCTCGCGAAGAGCTTCTCGGGCATCGGCCTCGAGGACGCGAAGGGCATGCTGCAGGACGTGAAGCTGCCGAACTACGCCGAGAACCGCGCGTTCTTCAGCGGCCAGGGATCGATCGTGAGCTACGGCAGCATCTACAAGACCGCCCAGGGCATCTGGCGCAAGATCGGCAAGGTCAACGAGGTGTTCGAGCCGTACCAGACCGTGGACACGCGCTTCCTCGAGGGCGCCGCCGAGTTCTTCAAGGACGGCGGCGCCGAGGCCAAGCCGGAGTTCGACTTCAAGACGCTGCCCAAGACCACGGCCCAGCCGATCCTCACGAAGACGGTCTCGATCTACTTCCCGAGCGGCTCCGCGAGCCTCGACGAGAACGCGAAGGCGGTCCTCGACACCCAGGTGGTGGAGCTCGCGGCCACCTTCGGCAACGCCTACCTGCGCATCGCGGGCAACACCGACAACGTCGGCAATCGCGACACGAACATGCGCCTCTCGCGCCAGCGGGCCGAGGCGGTGACGCAGTTCCTGATCTCGAAGGGCTTCGACCGCAACAAGTTCGACGTGGTGGGCAACGGGCCCGACAAGCCCGTGGCCTCGAACGACTCGGACGAGGGACGCGCCCGGAACCGGCGCACCGACTTCGAGATCATTCCCCGGTAGGCTCCGCCCCGTGGAAGTCCGCGCCGCCGTCACGAACCAGAAAGCCCGCAGCCTCGCCCTCGCGGGGTTGGTGAGCTTCGTCGTGGCGTGGTGCGTGCTCTCCTACGGCGGGCTCGTGCCGCGCATCATCCTGCCCTCGCCCACCGACGTGCTCGGCGCGTTCCCGGTGCTGCACTTCGAGGAGGCGCTCGTGCGCAGCGCGATCGCGAGCCTGTACCGGGTTTCGATGGGCTTCCTGCTCTCGGCCGTGGTCGCGATCCCCCTGGGCCTCGTCATGGGCACGTTCCCGGTGCTGAAGCACTTCTTCGCGCCCATCCTCGACCCGCTGCGCTTCCTGCCGATCTCGGCCCTCGTGCCGCTCTTCATCGTGTGGTTCGGCATCGACGACCTGCAGAAGATCGTGTTCCTGTTCGTGGGCACCTTCGTCTACATGCTGCCCCTGGTGATCGAGGCCGTGGAGAACGTGGAGGAGGTCTACCTCCAGACCGCCACGACCCTCGGGGCCTCGAAGGGCCAGCTCGTCCGCCACGTGCTCATCCCGGGCAGCCTCCCCGCGATCGGCGAGGCGCTGCGGGTCATGAACGGCATCGGCTGGACCTACGTGATCCTGGCCGAGGTGATCAACGCGCCCTACGGCCTCGGCGCCCTCATCACCGTGGCCGGCAAGCGCTCCCACGTGGACCAGATCTTCGCCCTCGTGATCGTGATCCTGGTGATCGGGGTCGTCACCGACCAGATCATCCGCCTCGTGAACCGCCAGCTCTTCGCGTGGGCCGAGTGAGCGCCGAGAGCGCCGGCAACGTCCTCGAGCTGAGGAAGGTCACGAAGCGCTTCACGCTGCCCGACGGCCGCGAGTTCGAGGCGATCCGCAACGTGGACCTCGTGGTGCCCGACTTGCCGGGGCGCGGCGAGTTCCGCGTGTTCCTGGGCCCCTCGGGGTGCGGCAAGAGCACGATCCTCAACATCGTGGCCGGGCTGTTCCGGCCCACGTCGGGCGAGGCCCTGCTGCGCGGCCAGCCGATCCTGTGCCCGGGACCCGACCGCGGCATGGTGTTCCAGAGCTACAGCTCGTACCCGTGGCTGACGGTCCTCGAGAACGTCGCGTTCGGGATGCAGCTGCGCGGCGTCGCGCGGGACGAGCGCGAGGCCGTGGCGCGCGCCTGGATCGAGAAGGTCGGCCTCAAGGGCCAGGAGAAGAAGTACCCGAAGCAGCTCTCGGGCGGCATGCGCCAGCGCGTCGCGATCGCCCGCACCCTGGCCGTGAAGCCCCAGATCATCCTGATGGACGAGCCCTTCGGCGCCCTCGACGTCCAAACGCGCCTCGGCATGCAGAACCTGATCAACGAGCTGTGGGAGGAGATCGAGGGCACGATCCTGTTCGTGACCCACGACATCCCCGAGGCCGTGTACCTGGCCGACAAGATCCACATCCTCTCGGCCGGGCCCGGCGCGATCGTCGACGAGATCGAGGTGGACCTGCCCCTCCACCGCACCGAGGACCTGAAGCAGTCGGCGCGCTTCCGCGACCTCGAGACGATCGTGCTGAACCGCATCCGCAAGGAGGCCCGGGGCGGCAGCGTGCGGATCACGACGTGAGCCTCGAGAAGGACGACGAGACGAAGCCCGAGCCGAACCCCCTCGTCGAGGCCTTCAAGAACCAGTACAACCTGATCGGCCTCGGCACCGCGATCGGCTTCGCCGTGCTCTCGGGGAGCCTGCTGCCCCTGATCCTGGCGGCCGGCGTCGAGCTGACGCTGCTGCCGTTCATGGAGCGCTACCAGCGCTACCGCCGGGCCAAGGATCGCGACGAGGAGAAGCGCCAGCGCAAGGAGCTCGAGTCGACCGAGATGCTGCGGGCCCTCAATCCCTCGGAGCGCCAGCGCTACCACGCCCTCGAGGTGCTGGCCGGCGAGATCCGCCAGAACTACCGGGCCCTCGACCCGAGCTCGCGCATCCTGCTCGAGGAGCTCTCGGGCAAGCTCGACTTCCTGCTGACGTTCTACATGCGGATGCGCTTCTCGCTGTCGCGCTACGACGCGTACTTCGCGACCACCGACCCGCGGCGCCTCGAGGAGCGCGTGGCGGCCATCGACCGCGAGGTCGGCAAGGGCGGGCCGGAGCGCGTGCAGGCCGTGAAGGGCCGCACCAAGGCCGTGCTGCTGAAGCGCCTCGAGCGCTACAAGAAGGCCCTCGAGAACCGGCAGCTCGTGGACGCCCAGACGGAGACCGTGCAGGAAGTGCTGCAGCTCCTGCGCGACCAGAGCTTCTCGATGCGCGACCCCCGCACGATCACGGAGCAGCTCGACGGCCTGGTGTCGGCCGCCGAGGAGACGGAGCGCGGCGTCAAGGACATGGAGGACATCCTGTCCGCCGAGCGCGAGATGCTGCTGCCCGCGAACATGGGGCTCGACGACGACCTCGACGTCCAGGCCGAGGCGCTGCCCCCGGTGCGCGTGCCGCGCGCGCCGCAGGCCGAGCCGCCGCCGCTACCGCCTCAGAAGAAGATCACCCACTAGAAGCCGGCGGCCCGGTACACGGGCTGGCCGTTCATGAGCGTGAGCAGCACCTTCGTCTTCAGGATCGTCTCGGGCGGCGCCTTGAACAGGTCCTCGGACAGCACCACGATGTCGGCCTTCTTCCCCACCGCGAGCGACCCCTTCTCCTTCTCGTCGAAGCTCGCGTAGGCGCCGTCGATCGTGTAGTGGCGCAAGGCATTGTCGAGGCTCACCGCGAGCTCCGGCAGCCAGCCGCCGGCCGGCGTGCCCTCGCGGGTCTTGCGGGTGGTCGCGGTGTAGAGGCCGCGGAAGACGTCCGACGTCACGACGGGCCAGTCGCTGCCGAAGGCCAGCCGGCCGCCCGCGTCCTCGATGCGCTTCCAGACCCACGCCCGCGAGGCGCGGTCGGTGCCGGCGTTGCGGCTCCACACCTCGAAGTTGTTCTTGTCGGGGTTCGCGTGGAGCGGCTGCATCGACGCGATCACGCCGAGCTCCTTGAAGCGCGGGATGTCCTCGGCCGTGATCGTCTCGATGTGCTCGATCCGGCCGCGGCGGTCGGTGCGATGGTTCGCGGCGAGAGCGGCACCGTGGGCGTCGAGGGCCATGCGCACTCCTCGGTCGCCGATGGCGTGGAGGTAGACCTGCAGCCCGGCCTTGTCGACTTCGGTCACCGCCTGCTTCAGCTTCTCGGCGTCCCAGTTCGGCAGCCCGAGCCCGAAGGCCGGGTCGTCGGCGTACGGCGTGAACATGGCCGCGGTGTGGGCCTCGATGACGCCGTCGACGAAGCCCTTCACCGCCGCGAAGCGCAGCGTGTCGTCGTTCCAGCGGGCCTGGGCCTTCCTCGCCGCGGCGATCGCCTTGTCGACGCTGCCCTGCTCCATGACCGCGGAGCCCGTGATGCGGACCGAGAGCTTGCCGTCCTTGCGCGCGCGGTCGAAGAGCTCGATGTCGCCCGGGGCGTCGGTGTTGCCCAGGATGCCGCCGCCCAGCAGGCCGCCGCAGTCCTGCACCGACGTCAGTCCCTGGCTGCTCAGGAGCTGCAGCGCCTTCAGCACGAGGGCGTAGCGCGCCTCGCCCTGGGGCTCGGGGATGTGCTTCGTCACGAGCTCGGTCGCCGACTCCTTGAGCGCGCCCGTCGGCTCGCCGGTCTTCGGGTCGCGCACGATCACGCCGTTCAGCGGGTCCTTCGTGTCCTTCGTGATGCCGGCGAGGGCCAGCGCCTTCGAGTTCGCCCAGCCGGAGTGGCCGTCGTAGCAGGTCATGTACGCCGGCCGGTCGGAGACGACCGCGTCGAGCTGTTCCTTCGTCGGCAGCCCTCCCGCGAACGAGCCGTAGAGCCAGCCGCGTCCGAGCACCCAGGGGTTCTTCGGGTTCGCGGCGGCGAAGGCCCGGATGCGGGCCTGCACGGCGGTCGTGTCCTGGTCCTCGATGAGATCCACGCGCTCGAGGGAGATGGCGCCCTCGGCGATGTGGATGTGGGAGTCGTTGAAGCCCGGCGTCACCAGCCGGCCCTTGAGGTCGATCACGTCGGTCTTGGGGCCCTTGAAGGCGGCGGCGCCGGCGGACGTCCCGACGTAGACGATGCGGTCGCCCCGGATCGCCACGGCCTCGGCCCAGGGACTCGCGCTCTCGGCGGTCCAGAGGCGCCCGTTCGTCAGCAGGCGATCCGCGGGCGCCTCGGCGGCGACCGTTCCTGCAAGGCAGAGCGCGGCGAGTGCGGCTTGAAGCGACCTCATCCTGGGACCTCCGGGGTAGAACCGGCGGTCATTCTATCCGCAGCTATACTCCCGGCCATGTCTGCCAGCGTCACGGCCGTGCTGCTCGTCTCGTGTCCCGACCAGAAGGGCGTCGTCGCGGCGATCTCCGACTTCGTGTTCCGCAACGAAGGCAACATCCTGGACTTCGACCAGCACACCGACGTCGAGAGCAACCTGTTCCTGGCCCGCCTGAGCTGGAACGTCGACGGCTTCACGCTGCCGCGCACCGCCATCGCCGACGCCTTCCGGCCCATCGCCGAGCGCTTCTCGATGTGGTTCGAGGTGCGCTTCAGCGACGAGATGCCGCGTGTCGCGATCTTCGTCTCCAAGCTCGACCACTGCCTCCAGGACCTGCTGTGGCGCTGGAAGTCGGGCGAGCTCCGGGCCGAGATCCCCATGGTCGTGAGCAACCACCCCGACCTGCGCGGCCTCGCCGGGAACTTCGGCGTGAACTACTTCGTCCACACGGTGACGCCCGCCACGAAGGAGAAGGCGGAGACGGCGATGCTCGAGCGCCTGCGCGACGAGCGCGTCGAGCTGATCGTGCTCGCGCGCTACATGCAGGTCCTGACCGACCGCTTCGTGGCCGCGTTCCCCAACCGCGTCATCAACATCCACCACTCGTTCCTGCCGGCCTTCGCCGGCGCCAAGCCCTACCACCAGGCCCACGAGCGCGGCGTGAAGGTGATCGGCGCCACGGGCCACTACGTCACGTCGGATCTCGACGAGGGCCCGATCATCGAGCAGGGCGTCGCGGCCGTGAGCCACCGCGACTCGGTCGCCGACCTCGTGCGCAAGGGCCGCGATCTCGAGAAGGTCGTGCTGGCGCGCGCCGTGACCCTGCACCTGCAGCACCGCGTGCTGCCCTACGGCAACAAGACGGTCGTCTTCGAGTAGGCGTGGCCTCGACGACACGAACCTGGTGGCTGCGGCTCGGGACGGCCGCCGTGGTGCTCGCGGCGTTCGAGGCGTCCTCGACGGCCGCGCTGTGGCTGCTCGGAAGGAAGGGCGTCCGCTACGACCCGGTCCAGGCGGAGCTGCTCGACAAGCACAGGGCGCTGATCGAGACGCTCAAGGGTGGCGGCCCCGGCTACCTCGAATACGACAAGGAGCTCGGCTGGCGCCCGCGTGCCAACGGAGAAGGGGGACTCTTCCGCGCCAACGCCGCCGGCTTGAGGGCCGATCGCGAGTATACGGACGCGCCGGCTCCCGGGGTGTTGCGCGTGGCGGCATTCGGCGACTCCTTCGTCCACGGGGACGAGGTCTCCTTTCCGGCGACCTGGGAGCAGCAGCTCGAGACCCTGGGCCGGTTCGAAGTCCTCAATCTCGGGGTGCCCGGCTATGGCGTCGACCAGGCTTACCTGCGTTACAAGGCCATTGGTCGCCGCGGCGCGCAGCGGGTCGTGATCGGCTTCATGACCGAGGACTTCAGCCGGGCGGTGAACACTTTCCGTCCCTTCCACTTCAGCAACACGAGCGTGCCGTTCGCGAAGCCGCGCTTCGTGCTCGACGGGGGCCGCCTCCGTCTCTTGCCAAACCCCTACCAGAAGGTGGAGGACTACGAGGCGCTTCTCGCCGATCCCGAGCGCGAGCTCGATCGCCTGGGCGCCAACGATTTCGAGTACGGGCTGCAGCATCACGTCGGCCCGTGGGATTTTCTCGCGACGGTGCGCGTCTCGAAGCTCGCATGGTCGCGCCGGCTGGATGCGGGAGAACACTCGGAGCTCCTCGACGCCGACGGCTTCTTCAACACCGGCTCCGAGGCGTTCCGGATCAACCTCGCGCTGATCGAAGCCTTCACGAGCGCCGTGGAAGCCGACGGAGCCCAGGTCCTCGTGGTGCTGTTCCCGGGGAAGATCGACCTCCTGTTCGCGCGTTCCCACCACGGCCTCGGGCCGAGCGAACCGTTGAGTGCGGCGTTGAAGGCGCGCGGCATTCCGGTCCAGAACATGCTGGGACCGCTGTTCCGGGCGGCCCGGACCGAGAAGCTGTCGGGCCTCTACCTGCAGGGCCACTTCTCGCCACGCGGCAACCGGATCGTCGCCGAGGCGCTCGCCGAGCGGCTCGGCACTGTCGCATCCACCCCCGTTCGGCGATAGCCTGCAACAGCTCCGTGCAACGACAGTGGCTGTTCCGGATCGTCGTCGTCGTCCTGGTGCTCGGCGTCGTCGAGGGCGCGGCGATGCTCGCCTCGCACTGGCTCGAGAGTCGCGGCATCGCCTACGAGCCCGTCTCCGCCCAGCTGCTGGAGTCCCAGCGCACTGTCATCCAGGGGATCGTCGACGGGGAGAGCCGCTATCTCCAGATCGACGGTGTCCTCGGCTGGAGTCCCAGGCCTCTCGCGTCCACGGAGCTCTTCCGTGCGAACGCGATCGGCCTCCGCGCCGACGCTCGATCCCGCCAGAGGCACGCTCCGCGTGGCCGCCTTCGGGGATTCGTTCGTCCACGGCGACGAATCGCCGTTCGAGGACACCTGGGGCCAGCAGCTCGAGGCTATCGAGCCGCGCATCGAGGTGATGAACTTCGGCGTGGGCTCGTACGGGCTGGATCAGGCCTGGCTCCGGTACCAGGCCATGGGACGGAGGTACCGTCCCCGCGTCGTCGTCATCGGCTTCATGACGGACGACCTCGGCCGGGCGGTCAACCGCTTCCGGCCTTTCCATACGCCCAGGAGCCTGGTCGTCATGACCAAGCCGCGCTTCGTCCTCGACGGCGGCGCGCTGCGGCTCGTCCCGAACCCGCTCCCGACCCGTGCGGACTACGCCCCCTTCCTGCAGGACGAGACGGCGACGCTGAGACGCATCGGCGCGGACGACTTCGAGCGTCAGCTCCGCTTCGAGCCTGTGTTCTTCGACTTCCTCCGTTCCGTCCGCATCGTGAGGCTGGCATGGCACGGCTTCGAGACCCGATCCGGCCGCGCGCTGTTCCTCGACGGGAGCGGCTTCTACGACGTCCGTGCCGAGGCCTTCGCGGTCAATCGGGCGCTCCTCGAGGCCTTCGCCGCCGAGGTCCGGAGGGATGGGTCGGAGCCCCTGGTGGTCTTCTTCCCGGGTCAGCAGGACTTCGACGCCGCCGGGCTGCAGCGGCGCAACGGACGGCCCATCTACGAGCCGCTGCGGGTCGCCGTGGAAGCGCTCGGCATTCCCGTGCTCGACTGCTTCCCGGCGCTTCGCGAGGCCGTGCAGGAGCAGAGCCCGGACAAGCTGTTCCGCGTCTCCCACTACTCGGCCATGGGCCACTGCAACGTGGCCAGGGCCCTCGAGACGCGCCTGTTTTCCTGGCTAGCTGACGTCGCGCGTGGCGCGCAGGGCGATCCTGTCGATCAGGCCCGGGGCCAGAAGCCGCACGAAGCGTCCCAGGCGCCCCCGTAGCGAGAGGACCGCGAGGCGCTGCCGCTTCTCCATCGCGCGGACCGTGAGGCGCGCGCACTCTTCCGCGGTCATGATCTTCGCTTCCTGGAGAGGCTTGCCGCGCGGGCGGCCGTCCGCGCCGATCGCGCGCCGGTGGATCTGCGAGACGACGAAGTCGGGGCAGACGACCGTCACGTCGACGCCGCTGCCCAGGAGCTCGACGCGCAGCGAGTCGAAGAAGCCGAGCATCGCGTGCTTGGTCGCCGCGTAGGCGGTGCGGGTCGGCACGCCCGTCAGCGCCGTGAGGCTCGCGACCGCGACGACGAGGCCCTTCGAGCGCCGCAAGGCCGGCAGCGCGCGATGGGTCAGGAACACGGCGCTCAGGTAGTTGAGCCGCATCAGGGACTCGTAGCCCGAGAGATCCGTGAAGTCCTCGAAGCGCCCCATCATGCCGGCGCCCGCGTTGTTCACCAGCACGTCGAGGGCGTCCCAGTGCGCGAGGGTCCTGTCGACGAGCGCGTTGCACTGGGCCTGGTCCGTCACGTCGGTCGGCACGACGAGGGTCTGCGCGCCCAGGGCGCGGCACTCCGCCGCCACCTCCTCGAGGCGCGCGGCGTCGCGCGCGGCGAGCACGAGGCGCGGGCCGCGGCTCGCGAGCTCCCTCACCAGGGCGTGGCCGATGCCCTGGGAGGCGCCGGTCACGATCACGACCTGGCCGGCGAAGGCCGTCACCGGATCGCGTCGCGGGCGAACTGCGGGGCGCGGTACGTGTCCTCGCCGCCGAGGACGGTGAGCAGGACCTTCGTGTCCAGCAGGCGCTCGACCGGCGGCTCGAGGATGTTCTCGGACAGCACCACGAGGTCGGCGAGCTTGCCCACGGTCAGCGTCCCCTTCTCCTTCTCGTCGAAGCTCGCGTAGGCGGCGTCGGCCGTGAAGTGGCGCAGGGCCGCCTCGACGGAGATGCGGTTCTGGGGGAAGAAGCCGGCGGCCGGCGTGCCCTCGGGCGTCTTCCTCGCGGCGGCGCAGTACAGGCCCTTCAGGGTCTCCATGGAGAACACGGGATAGTCGCTGCCGAAGGCCTGCACGACGCCGGCGTCGTCGAACAGCTTGAAGGCGTCGGCCCGCGCCGCGCGCTCGGGCCCGAGCAGCACCGCGAAGTTCTCGAGGGTGGTCTTGTCAGGGTTCGCGAAGAGCGCCTGGGTCGAGGCCACGACGCCCGCGGCCTTCATGCGCGCGAGGTCCGCGAGGCGCGGCACCTCGACGTGCTCGATGCGGTGGCGGCGCTCGCGCTCGGGGTTCGTGCGGGCCACGAACTCGTAGGCGGTGAGGGCCTGGTCGATGGCCCGGTCGCCCACGGCGTGTAGCAGCACCTGGAAGCCGTTGCGGTCGTAGAACGCGACGGTCGCGTCGAGCTCGTCCTGCTGCCAGCGCGGCTGGATCTGGCCGCCGCCCACGTAGGGCTCGAACATCGCGGCCGTCTTCATGTCGACGACGCCGTCCAGGAAGCCCTTCACGGCGCCGAACTTCACGAGCGGCCCCGTGTACTTCTCGCGCAGCGCGTTGTAGCGGGCGAGGTCCTCCTCGGAGAGGCTCTTCTGCATCGGCATCGCGAACGAGAAGCGCACCTTGAGGCCACCCTCGTCGAGCACGCGCTCGTAGGTCTTGAGCTCGTCCCTCGCGAAGCTGGCGTTCTGCACGGACGTGAGGCCGTACGAGGCGGCCTTGTCGAGGCCGCGCTTCAGGGCCTGGTAGCGCTCCTCGGCGTTGGGCGGCGGGATCAGGATCTCGACCAGGTCGCGGGCCGACTCCTTCAGGACGCCGGTCGGCTCGCCGGCCGCGTCGCGGACGATCGTGCCGTGGGGAGGATCGAGCGTCGCGCGCGTGATGCCGGCGAGTTCGAGGGCGCGCGAGTTGGCCCAGCCCGTGTGGTGATCGCGGTCGCTCAGGAACGCCGGCCGGTCGGAGACGACCGCGTCGAGCAACCTCCTGTCGGGCGCGCCGCCGGGGAACGCGCCGGCGCCCCAGCCACGGCCTTCGATCCAGTCCTTCTCGGGGTGGGCCTTCGCGTAGGCGGCGATCGCCTGCTGGATCGCCGGGACCGTCTCGAGCCCCGCGAGGTCGAGGTTGTCCAGGACGAGGAAGTGAAGGTGCGCGTCGTTGAAGCCCGGGTACACCCAGCCGCCCTTGAGGTCCGTCGCGATCGTGCCGACGCCGGAGTACCGGGCGATCTCGAGGTCGCTGCCGATCGCGAGGATGCGCGGGCCGCGCACGGCCAGGGCCGTGGCGCCGGCGGGGCTCGACGGATCGCCGGTCCAGACGTGGCCCTTCAGGAAGATGCGGTCCGCGCGCGGCGGGAGGTCCTTCTCCTTCTTGCCCGCGACGGCCGCGCCGGCGAAGAGCACGAGGAACGCCGCGGCGAGCGCCGCGAGCCGCCTAGGCACCCGCGACCTCGGCGAGGGCCGCCTCGAAGACCGACAGCCCTTCGTCGAGCTCCGCGTCCCCGATCACGAGAGGCATCAGGGTGCGGATGATGTTGCCGTAGGTCCCGGCCGAGATCGTCACGAGGCCGCGCTCGTAGCACTTCGTCGAGATCGCGTTGCACTCCTCCTTGGCCGGCGCCTTGGTCTTGCGGTCCTTCACGAGCTCGACCGCCCACATGGCGCCGATTCCGCGCACGTCGCCGACCAGCGGGACGCGCTTCTTCCAGCCTTCGCCCCGGGCCGCGACCGTGGCTCCGATGCGGTTGGCCTTCGCGAGGATGTCGGTCGACTCGAACTGGTCGAGCACCGCGTGGGCCGCGGCCAGCGACACGGGGTTGCCGCCGAACGTGCCGCCCAGGCCGCCGACGCCGGCGGCGTCCATGATCTCCGCCCGGCCCGTGATCGAGGACAGCGGCAGGCCGCCCGCGAGCGACTTCGCGGCGATGAGGATGTCGGCCGAGACGCCGCCGTGCTCCATCGCGAACAGCTTGCCGGTGCGGCCGAAGCCCGTCTGCACCTCGTCGGCGATCAGCAGGATGCCGTGCCGCTTCGTGAGCTCGCGCAGCTTCGGCATGAAGTCGGGCGGCGGCACCACGAACCCGCCTTCCCCGAGGACCGGCTCGAGGATCACGGCCGCGACGCTCTCCGAGGCCACGTAGCGCTTGAAGGTGTCCTCGAGCACGGCGATGCAGGCGTCCGCGCAGGACTGCGCGCCCAGCTCCGAGGGCCAGCGGTAGGCGTAAGGGTACGGCACGCGGTAGATCTCGGGCGCGAACGGCCCGAAGCCGGCCTTGTACGGGTGCACCTTCGACGTGAGGCTCATGGCGAGGAGCGTGCGGCCGTGGAAGCCGTCCTCGAAGGCGATCACGGCCTGCCGGCCCGTGGCGGCCCGGGCGATCTTCACGGCGTTCTCCACGGCCTCGGCCCCGGAGTTCGCGAACATCGTCTTCTTCCGGCCGTCGATCGGCACGAGGGCGTTCAGGCGCTCGGCGAGGCGGATGTAGCTCTCGTAGGGCGTCACGTGGAAGCAGGTGTGGGTGAAGGCGGCGGCCTGGGCCGACACGGCGGCGACGACGCCGTCGTTCGCGTGGCCCACGTTCATGCAGCCGATGCCGCCGGCGAAGTCGATGAGGCGGTTGCCGTCGACGTCCGTCAGCACGGCGCCCTTCGCTTCCTTGACGAAGATCGGCGTGGCGTTGTACGGTCCCCGCGGCACGGCGGCCTCGCGACGCGCGAACAACTCACGCGAACGGGGGCCGGGAATCTCCGTCTTCAGTTGGATCGCGCTCATGAAAACCTCAGCTAGGCGTCGCTTCGTCGTGGTCCTGGGTGGCGCCGGCGCGATGGGCCGCGCCACGGTCTACGATCTCGCCCGCTCGGGCGTCAACGTGCTGCTGCTCGATGCGGATCTCGCGGCGGCCGAGCGCGTCGCGCGCCGCTACGGGGCGGGCCGCACCGAGGCCGGCACGGTCGACGCCCGGGACGCGGCGGCCCTCGCCGCGCGCATCGGGGGCGCTTCGGTCCTGGTGAACGCCGGACCGTACGTCTTCAACCTGTCGGTCATGGACGCCGCGCTGCGCGCGAAGGCTCACTACATCGACCTCGGCGGGCTCTTCCACACGACGCGCAAGCAGCTCGCCCTCGACGCGGCGTTCCGGCGCGCGAAGCGCCTCGCCGTCCTGGGGATGGGCAGCGCCCCCGGCATCCTCAACGTGCTGGCGCGCGCGGCCGCCGACCCTCTCAAGAAGGTCGCGGCCCTGCGCTGCTACAACGGCGGGGCCGACTACACGAAGTACGCCGCCGCGCTGGCCTTCGGCTTCGCCCCCGCGACCGTCCTCGACGAGTTCACGCTGCCGCCGATGATCTTCGACCGGGGCCGCTTTCGCGCGACAAAGCCGTTGTCGGGCGGCGAGGACTTCTACTTCGAGCTGGGGCTTCAAAAGGTTCACCGGAGCCTGCATTCCGAGGTCGCGACGCTGCCGATATCCTATAAGAGGAAGGGCATTCGCGAGTGCTTCTTCAAGATCGCCTACGATCCCGTGCTGATCGAGCGCTTGAAGCTGTTGATCGACGTGGGCCTCACCGATCGCGAGGCCGGGCCCCGCGGCGTCGCGCCGCGGGACGTGCTCCTCGACTGCTTCAAGCGCCTGCCGCCGCCCCCGGACTTCATCGACGACCGCGACTCGGTCGCCCTGGTGGCGATCGGCGAGGACGCCCAGGGCCCGGTCGAGGTCCGCTACGACCTGACCGCGACGCCGCAGCGCACGCCGCCGCTGTCGGCCGTCGCTCGCGACACCGGGTTTCCGCCGGCCATCGTGGCCCGCATGCTCCTCGACGGCAGGATCCGCGAGCGCGGCGTCCTGCCCCCCGAGCGCTGCGTGCCCGTGGCCCCGTTCCTGGCCGCCCTGGCCGAGCGCGGCATGCACGCGAAGCGCACAATCACGCGCCCGGCATGACCGCCCGCCTGCTGGCGCTCCTGGCCCTCGTCGCGGGCCCGGCCGGGGCCCAGGAGTTCGTGCCGATGGACGCCGACACGGCGGCGACGCTCGTGCACGTCCTCGACGGGGCCCAGCACCCGTCCCTGACCGCCGGCGACATCCGCGACGTGGTCCCGAGCCTGCGGCAGCTCTACGCGAACGAGTCCGACGGCCTCTTCTGGTTCGAGAACGGCCGCGCGCTGCCGGCCCTCGGCGGCGCCCTCGAGGCGCTCGCGCACTGCGACGAGCGGGGCCTCGAGCCCACCGACTACGATGCCGCGCGCCTCGGCGCCGCGGCCAAGGCGATGGCGGGCGAGCCGCCCAGCGCCCCCCAGCGCGCGCTCTTCGACCTCGCCGTGAGCGCCAGCGTCCTGCGCGCCATGGCCGCCGTGCGCCACGGCCGCATCGACCCGCGCACGCTCGCCTTCGACTACGACATCGCGCCGCGGCGACTCGACTCCGTGGCCCTGCTGCGCGGCGGCCGCGACGGCGCCGGCATCGCGGCCACCCTCGACGCCCTCGAGCCGCCGTTCCAGCACTACGGCCGGGCCAAGGCGGCGCTGCGCACCTATCGCGCGCTCGCCCTGGCCGGCGACACGACCCCGGTGCCGGCGTTCCCCAAGGGCCAGACGAAGGTGGAGCACGGCAAGGCCTGGGCGGGCATCCCCACCGTGCGCGCGCGCCTCACGCAGCTCGGCGACCTCGTGGGCGAGTCGGGCTCGGGCGACATGTACAACGACCTGCTGTACGAGGCCGTGAAGCGCTTCCAGTCGCGCCACGTCCTCGACGCCGACGGCGTCATCGGCAAGAGCACGATCGAGGCCCTCAACGTGCCGTTGCGCGATCGTGAGCGCCAGATCGAGCTCGCCATGGAGCGCATGCGCTGGCTGCCCGAGATGGCCGGCAAGCCCGTGATCTTCGTGAACGTGGCGCTCTACCGGCTCTGGGCGACGGACCCGGCGCGCACGCCGCAGCCCCTGCGGCTGCGCGTCGTGGTGGGCGGAGCCCTCGACCACCGCACGCCCCTGTTCGTCGAGCAGATGCGCTACATCGTGTTCCGGCCCTACTGGAACGCGCCCTACAGCATCACGGTCAAGGAGCTGGTGCCGAAGCTGCGCAAGGACCCCGGCTACCTCGCGAAGGAAGACCTCGAGATCGTGGCGGGTGGCGAGGAGGACCAGACGGCGCTGCCCCCGACGCCCGAGAACCTCGCGAAGCTCGTCGCGGGACGGCTTCACATCCGCCAGCGGCCCGGCCCGAAGAACGCCCTGGGCCTCGCGAAGTTCATCTTCCCCAACACCGAGAGCGTCTACATGCACGGGACGCCCGCCCAGGCCCTGTTCTCGCGCACGCGGCGCGACTTCAGCCACGGCTGCATCCGCCTCGAGGACCCGAAGGGCCTCGCCGAGTGGGTGCTGAAGGACCAGCCCGAGTGGACCCGCGAGCGCATCGAGGCCGCGATGAACGGCACGCGGCCGCAGCAGGTGAATCTGAAGCAGCCGATGACGGTCGTTCTCTTCTACGACACCGTGCACGTCAACTCGGAGGGCGTCCTCCACTTCGCCCCGGACGTGTACGGCCACGACCGGGCCCTGGACCTGGCCCTGCAGCGCGGCTACCCCTATCCCGAGCCCGCCGCGCGCTAGAAGATTCGTGAACGCGGCCCGCGGCGGACGCGTATAGGCGAGGGTGAACGTCATGAACCTGCTGCTGCTCGTCTCTGCATTCGCCGCTTCGGCCACGGCCGCCGAGCCCGTGCGCCTCGAGGTCCGCCCCGAGATCCCCTACGTGGAGGACACCGGCACGGCGCAGGCCCTGGCCTTCGACCTCGTCGTGCACAACGACACCGGCGCCGCGCTGCGTCTCGACGCGATCGAGGTGAAGGCCTTCGACGCCGGCGGCGCGTTCGTCGCGTTCCGGCAGGTCGGCTCCAACGGCACCAGCCCGAGCATCGCGACGATCGCGACCCGGAACGTGCCGGCCCACGACTGGGCGCTCGTCTTCAACCCGTTCTTCTCCTGGGACCGGGCGCTGCCCCTCGACGTCCTGCGCTACGAGCTGACCTTCGGCTCCGACGCCGACCCCAAGCTCGAGCTGAAGGCGTCCCTCGAGGTGCGCCCGCGGCCCTGGGTCCAGCCGATCGCGCTGAGCGTGCCCGTGAAGGCGCGTGTCCTCGTCTGGGACGGCCACGACCTGTACGCGCATCACCGCCGCTGGGACTACGGCCACCCGAAGCTGCGCGAGATGAAGCAAGCCCACAACCCCTCCCGCTACGCCTACGACCTGAGCGTCGTGGACGCGTCCGGAACGCTGTACAAGGGCACGGGCGAGCAGCCCGAGGACTGGCTGGGCTTCGGCGCGACCGTCGTCGCGCCCGGCGACGGCACCGTGGTCGAGGCCTTCGCCAGCGCGACCGATCACGGCCCGGACAAGCTGGACTGGGACAAGGTGCCCGGCAAGCTGAAGCTGCTCTGGGGCAACTACGTCCTCGTCGACCACGGCGACGGGGTCGTCAGCGGTCTCTTCCACCTCAAGCAGAACAGCTTGAAGGTGAAGGCCGGCGATCGCGTGACGCGCGGCCAGGCGATCGCCGCCATGGGCTTCTCGGGCGACGCCTTCACCGTCCATACCCACTACCAGCTCCAGCGCGGCACAGCGTTCGACACGGACGGCCTGCCGTCGCGCTTCTCGGGCTACAAGCGCGTCCTCGGCTCCCGTGTCGTGCCGGTGCCCGTGGGCTCGATCGACACGGGCGACGTCGTCGAGCCCTAGCGTAGACTCGCGTCGTGACCGCCACACCTCCGGCCACGGAATCTTTCGGCGCCCTCTGGGCGAGGATCCACGCGGTCGTCGCCGGCATCACGGCCTTGATCCTGCTCGCCCGGAACCTGCCGCCGTTCCTGGGACGGGCCAGCGTCGAGGGCTACGGCGCGGCGCTCCCGGGCTTCGTCGTGGAGTACACGATCACGCTCGTGGTCCTCGTGCTGCTCAACGCGATCTCGGTCTCGCTGCCGCTCGCCGGGATCGTCCACTACGTGCGGTTCCTGCGAGCGAAGGGCGAATGATCTTCACGAAGCGGCTGCGCGACGGGGTGCGCCGGGGCGAGATCACGACCAGCATCCGCATCTGGAGCCGGCCTCACGTGAAGGTCGGCGGCCGCTACGCCATGGAGGCGGGCCAGATCGAGGTCGACGCGATCCTGCCCATCGAGCTCCGCGATGTGACGCCCGAGATGGCGCGGGAGTCGGGCTTCAAGGGCCTCGTCGACCTGCTCGGGGTCGCGAAGCACGGGAGCGGGCGGAACGTGTACTTCGTCCGGTTCCATTACGTCCCGGGGCCCGGCGAAGCCAAGGTGCGACGCCGGAAGAAGTAGGGGCCCTACCAGCGCCGGACGCGGCCGGTGTCGACGTGCACGAAGTCCGACTCGCCGTAGTAGCCGACGCCGCCGCGCTTGAGCTCGAGGGCCGCGTCGCGCAGCACGCTCGTGCGCACGTCGCCCAGCCGGATGTCGATGGCCCGGCCCTCGACGTGCATGCTGCCGCTCGCGACGCCGCTGCTGTTCGCATGCAGCTTCGCGTTCGTCTCGGGCGAGCGGTAGGCCGAGATCACCTGGAAGGGCTTGCGGGTGCCCGTGGCGAGCCGCAGGTCGTTCAGGATGTCGAACAGGCCCGGGTCCATGGCGTGCTCGTCGCCGGTGCGGAAGTCCTTGAGGAAGTCGTTGAGCTCGCTGAGGCCGCTCTTGAGGTAGGTGCCGTCGGCGAAATACGGGACCGTGAGCCTGGCGCCGGTGTGGGTGTGGAGGAAGGACAGCACGCGCTCCGAGCGCGTGTCCGCGAGCAGCCGCGCGGGGGCCGCGAGCGTCACGGCCGACGCGGCGAGCAGTCCCCCCAGGAAGCCTCTCCGGCCCATCTCCATCCGACGATCGTAACATCCGGCCCCGGGGATCCGGAAGCCTATTTGCTGCCTTTTCCGAGAATGAAGACGATCACGCCCAGGCCCGCCACGGCGCCCGCGAACAGGGGCGGGATCGCCACGGTCTTGTTCTCGTTGGTCTGCACGTGGAGCTTGCCGATGTCGATGACGTCCTTCTTGCGGGTGTACTGCAGGGTGCCGACGGCGAGGCCGAGCAGGCCCGCGATGACGAGAACGACGCCGAGGACGCGCATGTCGCTGGTCTCCTTCTAACCGACCTGGCTCGGTTCCCAGGCGAGGCCCAGGTTCACGATCTGCTGCAAGAGCGGCCCGTAGGCGAGGCCGCCCGCGTCGGCGGCGTCGGCGAAGTCCTCGCCCCGGGCGATCTGGGGGTTCGGGTTCGCCTCGATGACGTAGATCTCGCCGGCCTCGGAGAGCCGCAGGTCGAGGCGCGCGTAGCCGTTCAGGTACAGCACCTGGTACGCGCGCTTGCAGACGTCCTGGATCTTCCGGGCCAGCGCCTCGGGCAGGTCCTTGGCCGGGCCGCTCACGATGCCGTGCTTCTTCTGGTACGTGAGGCTCCACTTGAGGCGCTCGGTCGCGATCTTGCGGGCGTCCTCGGGCATCTTCTCGAAGGACAGCTCCCAGATGGGCAGCGCGCGCAGCCGCTTGTTGCCCAGGATCCCCACGTACAGCTCGCGGCCCTCGATGTAGCGCTCCACGAGGGCGTCGGTGCCGATGCTCTCGTGGATGAAGCGGACCCGCTCCTGGAGCTTGTCCTCGTTCTCCACCACGGAGGCCTGGGAGATCCCGATCGACGAGTCCATGGTGAGGGACTTCACGAAGAGCGGGAACGCGAGGCGCTTGGGGCGCCGGAACTTCCGGCCGCGCGCCGCGATCAGGAAGTCGGCGACGCGGATGCGGTGGAACGAGAGCAGCTTCTTCGTGAGGGCCTTGTCGCGACCGAGGAGCATGCCGCGGGAGTTGCAGCCCGTGTACTTCGTCTTCAGGAGCTCGAGGTAGGCGACGACGTTCTGGTCCCACGTCACCACGTCGTCGAAGCCCTCGAGCAGGTTCCACGTCACGTCGGGCTTGAACTCCTCGACGGCCTTGCGGATCGGGTTCAGCTCGCCCCCGACGCCCAGCACGTGGATCTCGTGGCCGAGCTTCTTGAGGGTCTTCGCGACGTCGTACTCCGTGCGCCAGGGCGCCGCCGGCGCGTCCTCCGCCTTCGCGTCGTCCGGGGGCACGAGGCTCTCGTGGACCAGCATCAGGACCCGCTGGGCCTTCACAGGGCCACCCGGTGCCGGCCGCTGTGGAGGTAGTTCATCGTCTGCACCGTGAGCAGCACGGCGAAGTCGAGCTTCGCCTGCTCCGGGGGCACGGCGAGGCGCAGGTTGAGCTGCCGGCAGCGCTCGATCATCGAGTCGAACACCCGGTCGATCGTGTACTGGTACTCGTTGGTCCAGCGGCCGACCATGAGGCGCGTCTCGCGCCGGATGCGCGAGAGGAACGACGCGGCCGTGGGCTCCTTCGCGTAGGCCGGGTCGTCGGAGAAGAGCCGGCGCAGGTCGCGGTCGTAGAAGTCGGGGTGCGCCACCCCGTAGTGCTCGCGCTTCTCCTCATAGTGCCTCCGCAGGGTCTTCTTGATGGAGAGGAGCGGGTCGACGGGATCTCCCGGCGGCACGCTCGGGGCCTGGCCCTTGAGGTTCGCCATCAGCTCGTCCATGTACTCGAGCTTCTTGAGGGCGACCCAGCCGTGATAGCGCTCGCGCCACTTCGACTCCGGGCTCAGCCAGACCGCGAAGGTTTCCGCGAAGTCCTCGTCGGGATGGCTCTGGGCGTACCAGGCGTCGAGGTGCATCACGAAGCTCTTGCTGTACGGCCGCGGCGCGTAGAACTGCGGGTACGGCACCGACGTGCTCCCGAACAGCTCGCGGCGCCGCTTGCGGACCCGGAGCCGGAACGCGTTCTCGATGGCGTGGCCCGCCTCGTGACGCAGGATCTTGAGGCACCACTCCTGGGTGCCGCCCTCCACCTCGAGCATCTGCTTCTGCTCGAGACGCGCGAGGCGCGGGTGGGCCAGGTAGAACGGGATCGCGATGCCCGGGATGCCGTCGGGGGTGAAGAACTCGTCCGAGAGCCAGCAGTGGGGCCGGAAGTCGAGGCCGCGGCTCTCGAGCTCGGCGTAGAGCTGGGCGATGCGGGGCTCGAGCTCGCTGCCCTCGATGCGGATGTCCAGGTCGCACAGGCGCAGCGCGAGCAGGCGCTCGTCGTCCCACGTCGCCCACTCGGAAGGGGGGAGCCGGGGACGGCGGCGGCGCTTCTTCGGCGCGGCGAGCGCGCCGTCCGTCGCCCCGGGTGCGTCGTCGCCGGCGGGGCCCAGATCAGCCACGCCGGCATTCTGCCACTACGCGACGGGCGTTACTTCATCTCCCGGGCGATCTCGTCGAAGACGCGGAGCATGTGGTCCACGTCCTTCTCGGAGTGCAGCGCGGAGACCGTCCACTGCTCGTCGTAGCACTGGGCCTGGGGGATCACGCCGCGGTTCAGGTTCATGTGCCAGTACTTCCAGAACGCGTCGAAGTCCTGGTCCAGCCACTCGCGGTAGTTCGTGGGCACCCGCTTGCGCCAGAACACCGTGCCGTTCGAGCCGTAGTTCACGGCGATCGCGTTGAGCCCGTACTTCTTGATGATCTTGTTGTGGCCGGTCGCGAGCGCGTCGCCGAGCTTCGTGACCCGCGGGAAGACCGGCTTCGTGAGCACCTTGTCGAGGGCGGCGATGCAGGCCGTGGTCGCGAGCGGGTTCGAGGCGTAGGTGCCGGCGTGAAAGGAACGGAACGAGCCGATCTCGCCCATGATCTCGCGGCTCGAGCCGAAGGCGCCGAGGGGCAGGCCGCCGCCGATCGCCTTCGCCAGGCACACGATGTCGGCCTTCACCTTGAAGTACTCCTGGGCGCCGCCCCAGGCGAGCTTCGCGCCGGTCTTCACCTCGTCGAAGATCAGGAGCGCGCCGAACTCGTCGCAGATCTTCCGCAGCTCCTGGATGAAGCCGTCGCGGGGCGCCATCACCCCGACGTTCATCATGATCGGCTCGATGATGATCGCGGCGACCTCGTTCTCGTGCTTCTGCAGCACGTCCCGCACCGAGGCGATGTCGTTCCACTGGGCGACGACCGTGTTGTTGACGGTGCCCTGGGGGATGCCGTGGCCCACGGGCAGCGACTTCGGATGCTTCGCCGGCCCGAGCTTGGCCTTGGGCGGCTTCACCGAGACGAGGGCCGTGTCGTGGCCGCCGTGGTAGGCGCCCTCGAACTTCAGGACCTTGTCGCGGCCCGTGTAGGTGCGGGCCATGCGCAGCGCGTGCATCGTGGACTCGGAGCCCGAGTTCGTGAAGCGCATCTGCTCGAGGCCGAAGCGCTCGCAGATCAGCTCGGCGGCCCGGACCTCGCGGTCGTGGGGCATGCCGTAGAGCGTGCCCTCCCCCGCCGCCGCGGCGATCGCCTTCACCATGACCGGGTTCGAGTGGCCGACCATCATCGCGCCGAAGCAGAGCGAGAAGTCGGTGTACTTCTTGCCGTCCACGTCCCACATGTGCGAGCCCTCGGCCCGCTGGATGTAGATGGGGTACGGCTCGTAGGTGCGGAAGTTCGACGAGACGCCGAGGGGCAGCACCTTGTCGGCGCGCTCGTACATCTTGTAGCTCTTCTTCGTCTGGGACTTGTAGCGATCGAGTTCCTGCGCGTGGGTCGTCATGTCTTTTACGCCTCCTCGAAGGTCTCGCGTGGCCGGACGACGCCCGGAGCGAGACACGGCCGCTTCTTGAAAGGAACGGTGAACGCGGGGATGGAGGCTAGCGCGCGACGTCGTCGCGCGGCGAGGGCCGATACGGATGGTGCTGCGACAGGCGTCTCATGGGTTCACCGGAGGCCGCTAGGATACATCAACGGCCCGTGACCCGCGGTTAGCCCTTGATGATGACGCCCGGCGTCGACTCGCCCTTGCAGTAGCCCTTGGCCCGCTGCGAATAGACCGAGTAGGCGTGGA
The DNA here is from genome assembly GCA_902826455.1 of uncultured Acidobacteriota bacterium. Classification (GTDB taxonomy): domain Bacteria; phylum Acidobacteriota; class Vicinamibacteria; order Fen-336; family Fen-336; genus CADEEV01. The sequence goes on from CADEEV010000007.1 coordinate 88,701, forward strand.
AGCCGTAGGGAGCGTCCATGGGGATCGTGGTGGCCACGCGCATCGGGCCGACGCCCGAGGGGCTGCCGAGGCGCCCGCAGGGGATCTGGATGTCGATGCCTTCGCCGTCGGCGACGAGCCCCGGGCTCTTGCCGGTCAGGTTGTGCCAGATCAGCCGGTCGCCCCGGCTCGCGAGCACGTAGGCCGGCCGCACGACGAATCCCTTCGGGGTCTTGACGATCACGATCTCGACGTCCGCCATGAGGTCCTCCTAGGAACGGGCCTGTGAAGCGCCAGCGAGTTTCGCGAAGCGCGGGTCCTGACGCAACGCCGCGAGGGTGGGCGAACGCCGGATCTCGTCGATCGGATAGCCCTTCGCGAGGGCGCCGCCGATCCACGTGAGGGCCTTGTCCCGCTGGCCCACCTGCTCGTAGACCGAGCCCACCTGGTAGAGCACGCCGGCGTCGTCGGGCGACAGGGCGAGGGCCTGCGCGGCGAGCGCCTGCGCCTCCTGGCTCTCCCCCAGGTTCGCGCGGATCGCGGCGAGGTCGGCCACCAGCGGGCCGTTGTTCGGGTTCACCGAGCGCTCGCGCTCGGCCGCGGTGGCCGCGCGGCGCCACGCCTCGGCGGCCCGCTTCTGCTCGCCCGGCGCCAGCGCGTAGGCCGTCGCCAGGTTGTAGACCATCTTGTACTCGGCCGAGCCGAGGGTGATCGCCTGCTCGAAACTGCGCGCCGCCTCGGCGTACTGGCCGCGGAAGAACTGGATCGTGCCGAGGTTCGAGTAGGCCTCGCCCGTGGGCTTGATCTCGATCGAGCGCCGCAGCGTCGTCTCGGCCTCGTCGTCCTTGCCGAGCAGGTGCTGGATGCCGCCGAGGTTGAAGTAGCCGCGCATGTTGTCGGGCGTGAGCTCCAGCACCTTGCGGAACATCGCCTCGGCCTCGGCGTAGCGGCTGGTCGAGTAGTAGAACGTCCCCAGCTTGCTGTAGCCCCCCCAGTAGCCGGGCTTGCGTTCGAGCGCCTTGCGGTAGGTCGCCTCGGCTTCCGCGAGCTGGCCCTTGGCGGCGTGGGCCTGGGCGAGGCCGGTCAGGGCCGCGGCGCTGCCGGGCTCGAGGTCGAGGGCGCGCGTGAAGTCGGCGAGCGCCTCGTCGGGCTTGCCCGTGCCCTCGTGGACGAGGCCGAGCGTCACGTGGACCGGAGCCAGCAGATCGTTGAGCTCGAGGGCGCGGCGGCAGGCCTTCTGCGCGAGCTCGGCCGCCTCGGGCCGCCGGACCAGCTCGTACTGGCGCCAGTAGGCCTCGCCCAGGCCGGCGTAGGCGAGGGCGTAGGCGGGATCGCGCTGCAGCGCCTGCTGGAACAGGCCGATCGCGGTCTCGAGGTTCTCGGCCTGCTCGTAGCGCGCGAGGTAGCCGCGGCCCTCGGTGTAGAGCTGGTACGCGTCGGCCACCGAGGTGCCGCCGGCGCTGAGCGCGCGCTTCGCCTCGGGGGAGATCTCGACCTCGAGCATCTGCACGACCCGGCTCACGATGCCGTCCTGCAGCAGCGACACGTCCTCGACGCGGCCGTCCACCGCGATCGAGCGGAGCTGCCGCAGGTTCGTGGCGTCCACGAGGTTCGCGGTCAGCCGCACGAGGGAGCCCGTGCGCTGCACGCTGCCGGTGATGACGAGGGTGACGCCGAAGAGCCGGCGCGCCGCGGCCGCGCTCGTGACGCCGGCCTGCCGCACCTCCGAGGCCGGCACCACCCACAGCGAGCCCTGGAAGCGCTCGAGCTGGGTGAGCCGGCTGGTCAGGGTCTCGACGACGCCATCCGAGAACGCGGCGCTCGACGGGTCGCTGCCGGGGTTCGCGAAGGACAGCACCGCCACCTGCTTCTGCGCCGGGACGGCGCGCAGCTTGAGGGCCTGGATGATCGGCTCGCGCGCGGGACCCGCGATCACGAACAACGCCGCCACGAACGCCGCCAGGCCGCCGAGGAGCGTGCGCCGCCGCACCGGCGACATCGAGACGCCCGTGCCGCTGCCCTCGGTCAGCCGGTCGCGCACGTTCTCGAGGTCGCGGGCGAGATCGACGGTGGAGGCGTAGCGATCGGACGGGGACTTCGCGAGGCAGCGCTCGACGATCCAGCGGAATGGCTGCGGGACGCCGGGGTTCAGGGTGTCGATCGGCTCCGGCTCCTCGTCGATGATCGCGGCCAGGGTCTGTACCGGCGACTCGCGCTGGAACGCGCGCCGGCCCGTGGCCATCTCGTACAGGATCGCGCCGCACGCGAACTGGTCGGAGCGGAAGTCCAGCATCTGGCCCTTCGCCTGCTCCGGCGACATGTAGCCGACGGTGCCGACCACCACCCCCGGGTTCGTGTCGGGCGTCGGGATCGGCAGCGCCTGGCTCTCGGTGGACGCCTCGCCGTCCAGGGGGCCCGTCAGGTCTTCGGCGTCGGACGCGGGGCCCACGAGCTTCGCGAGGCCGAAGTCGAGGATCTTCACGAACCCGTCGTTCGTGACCATGATGTTCTCGGGCTTGAGGTCGCGGTGCACGATGCCGACCGAGTGGGCCTTGGCGAGGCCGCTCGCGGCCTGCGCGGCGAGGTCGATCGAGCGGCGGTTGAGCAGCGGCTTGCCGTTCAAGAGGTCGCGCAGCGTGCGGCCGTTCACGAGCTCCATGACGATGTACGGCGTGCCCTCGCTCTGGCCGATCTCGTGGATGGTCACGATGTTGGGGTGGTTGAGCGACGACGCGGCCCGGGCTTCCTGCTCGAAGCGCACCAGCCGCATGGCGTCCTGCGTGTAGCGCGCCGGCAGGAACTTGATCGCGACCTCGCGCCCGAGCCTGAGGTCGCGGCCACGATACACGTCGCCCATCCCGCCCGATCCGAGCGGCCCGAGGATCTCGTAGTGGGCGAAGCGTCTGCCGATCAACGGAGGAGGGACTCCTTTGGGTCGGAACGAGACAGGCTACGCCCCGGGCGGCGGGCGGGTCAACTGACGGTTAAGATGGCGCGCGGAGGGGACATGGCCGAGCGTCGCAGCAAGGTGGTGACCGAGGGCATGCAGAGCGCGCCGCACCGCGCGATGCTGCGGGCGGTGGGCTTCGGGGACGCCGACTTCGAGAAGCCGATCGTCGGCGTCGCGAGCGCGTACTCGAACCTCACCCCCTGCAACGCGGCCCTCGACGTGCTCGCGGCCCGGGCCCAGAAGGCGCTCTCCGAGTCCGGGACCATGCCCCAGGTCTTCGGCACGATCACGGTCAGCGACGGCATCTCCATGGGCACCGAGGGGATGAAGTACTCCCTGGTGTCGCGCGAGGTGATCGCCGACTCGATCGAGACCGTCGTGAACGGCCAGTCGATGGACGGCGTGATCGTCATGGGCGGCTGCGACAAGAACATGCCGGGGGCGATGATCGCCCTCGCCCGCCTCGACGTGCCGTCGATCTTCGTCTACGGCGGCACGATCAAGCCGGGCCACCTCGACGGCAAGGACCTCACGGTCGTGAGCGTGTTCGAGGCCGTGGGCCAGCGCGCGGCGGGCCTGATCGACGACAAGCAGCTCCGCGCGGTGGAGTGCGAGGCCTGTCCCGGCGCCGGCTCGTGCGGCGGGATGTTCACGGCCAACACGATGTCGTCGGCGATCGAGGCGATGGGCCTGAGCCTGCCCCACTCGTCGACGATGGCCGCCGAGGACGAGGAGAAGGCCGACAGCGCCGCCGAGTCGGGGCGCGTGCTGGCGAAGGCCATCGAGACCAACCTCACGGCGCGCCGCATGCTCACACGCCAGAGCTTCGAGAACGCGATCGCCGTGGTGATGGCGATGGGCGGCTCGACGAACGCGGTGCTGCACCTGCTGGCGATCGCCCACGCGGCCGGCGTGCCGCTGACGATCGACGACTTCGAGACGCTGCGCACGAGGTTCCCGGTGATCTGCGACCTCAAGCCGTCGGGCAAGTACGTCGCGACGGACCTGCACAAGGCCGGCGGTACGCCCCAGGTCATGAAGCTGCTCCTCAACGCGGGCCTGCTCCACGGCGACGCCATGACGATCACGGGCGAGACCGTCGCGGAGTCCCTGAAGAACGTCCCCGACGCGCCGCCCGCGGGTCAGGACGTGATCCGGACGATCGCGAAGCCGATCTACGCCGAGGGCCACCTCGCGATCCTCAAGGGCAACCTCGCGACCGAAGGCGCCGTCGCGAAGATCACGGGCCTCAAGAGCCTGCGCATCAGCGGCCCGGCTCGCGTCTTTGAGTCGGAGGAAGCCTCGCTCGCCGCCATCCTCGCCGGCACGATCCGCAAGGGCGACGTGCTGGTGATCCGCAACGAAGGACCCAAGGGCGGCCCCGGCATGCGCGAGATGCTCTCGCCCACGGCCGCGATCATCGGCGCGGGCCTGGGCGACAGCGTCGGGCTCATCACCGACGGCCGCTTCTCGGGCGGCACCTACGGCATGGTCGTCGGCCACGTGGCCCCGGAGGCCGCCGTCGGCGGCACCATCGGCCTGGTCCACGAGGGCGACACGATCACGATCGACGCGACCCAGCGGCTGCTGCAGCTCGAGGTGCCGGAGGCCGAGATCGCGCGCCGGCGTGCGGCCTGGAAGCCGGCCAAGCCGCGCTACACCCACGGCGTTCTGGCCAAGTACGCGAAGCTCGTGTCCTCGGCCAGCCTGGGAGCGGTGACGGACCTGTAGCCCGGGAGCCGATGTATCAGGTTGCCAGAAGTGGCTCATTGTACAAGGCAATGAGACACTCTTCGAAAAGAACCACTAGGCGGCGAGCCCAGGCCAGTAGCTCAGCGTCGTCCCTGCTCTAGTCGGAACCCAGCAGGAAGATCAAGGCCTGCTTCAAGCGGGCCCGCCACGCGTCGTAGCCGTGCGCCGCTCCCTTGACCTCGAGCACCTTGGAAACGGTCCCCTGCTGTCGCGAAAGGGCATTCCCCAAGCTGCGCGCATTCGTGACCATCTCGCGCTGCGTCTCTGGCGTTTCTCCTTCCGCCGTCCCGTAGCCCAGGTACACGCGGCGCGGCCACGCGGTCAGACTCTGCGCGTCCGCGAGAAGGCTTCCGAAATGAAGCGGCGGGCTCTCGAGCAGGAGCGCCTGGATGCGCCCGGGCCGCTGCTCGGCCGCATAGAGAGCGGCCACGGCCGCGTACGAATCCCCGGCGAGACAAATCGGCGCGTCCGCGTTCACCCGGTAGCGCGAGGCGACGGCGGGCACGACCTCCTTGAACAGGAAGTCGGGGTGATCCTTGCCGCGCGGAGTCGGCCTCGGCTCCTCCGTCCAACTCGGATCCGGTTCCGGCAGGAACTCGCTGGCGCGATCGACCATGGGATCGGTCGACTCCCGGGTGGAGCCTCCGTTGTCGACGCCGACGAACACGACGTCCGGGATCTTGTGCGCGGCCCAGAGGGCCGTCGCCGTCTTCACCAGCCCCCAGCCCGGGCCATCGAACGCCGCGCGCCCGTCGAGGAAGTAGCAGGCCGGATACGTCGTCCCGGCCGCGGCAGGCTCGTGGTACTTCGGAGGAAGCAGGACGCGCACGGTGCGTGTGTTGCGGAAGGTCGTGCTCGAGAGCGAGAACTCCTCGACCTTGGGCGCCGCGGACACGAGCGCCGGGAGGCCCAGGGCCAGAAGCGCAGCCACCAGCCGAAGGCGCCAGGCAGGTTCAACGTGGTGAATCATCGTCGTGCCGCGCCACTAGTTTACGGCCCGCTTCCCGAAGGCCGTGTCTCCGTTGGAGTCGACTCGACCTCGCTGAACGGCTCCTATACTTGAGCCATGTCAGGCATGGGCGAGACGGCGAGTCAGGATTGAAGCTCTCAGCACGTGGCCCTTCGATGCTGCTGTCAGCCGCGCTGGCGCTGTCGCCAGCCGTCGCCAGTACACAGACGCTGGAGCGGAACGACGCCGAAGACGTGAAGCCCTCCGACGACCTCCAACCTGAGAGAGGCGTCCTCTCGAGCTCCCGGGACGACGAGTATTACCTCGCTCTCTATCGGCGGCTTCTTGCCAACGACCCCATCCGCCACTGCCAGATCGTGTTTCTGCCCTCGTTCCGGAACGAGAGCGCCGCGTACATCGTGCGCCCGTCGCCCGACGGGCACGAGGGAGCTCCGGAGGTGATATCCGTCGAGCTCGCGAAACAGTTGTACGGCGCCGCCGAAAGGGAGAAGAAGCGCTTCCTCGACGTCTCGATCGAGACTCGCAGGGCGCACGCCCCCATCGACCCGGACACCTTTGACCTGCTCCAACGCGTCTGGCGTCGGACCATCATGCAGGCGCGCCCTCGCGAACGCCGCGGAGTCGCCGACGGAGCCCAGTACTCGTTCGCGACCCCGACGATGGATCTCGGCTGGATCTCGGCCCAGACGCACGAACCACGTGAGGGGACCTGGGCGCTTCAACTCGTCCGAATTGGCGAAGCCCTGCAGCGCTATCCAGCTCGACCCGAAGCGGAGCGTGCCGAAGGACAGCAGCAACTGACCGCCCTGGCGGGAGCACTGCTCGAGCGCTTGCCACCCGAGAAGTAGAGAAATCGACCGCGCTCGCCCTTTTCCTGTCCAAATGGGCCCCCGTCCCGCGTCATCATGATGAGGACGGAGGAGACGCCATGAAATACCTGCTGATGGACTATGTCGAGGAGAAGGGCTGGCCTGAGCTCTCGAAGGAAGACCAGACCCGCTGGCTCGGCGCGTACAAGGCGTACATGCAGGCCATGGCCGACGCCGGCGTCCTCGAGGATTCCAAGGGCCTTCAACCCACGACCACCGCGACGACCCTGCGCATCCGGGACGGCAAGACCCAGGTGCAGGACGGTCCGTTCGCCGACACCAAGGAGCAGCTCGGCGGGTTCCACCTGATCGAGGTCGACGACCTCGACGCGGCGCTCGCTTGGGCCGCTCGCTCCCCCACCGCACTTCACGGCACGGTCGAGGTGCGCCCCGTGGTCGAAGGTACCTTCTTGACGCGAGACATCGCCGACTTCGTCAAGCCGGCCTGAACCCGAGAGGCACCCATGCGCAAGCTGCACGTCTTCAATCAGGTCTCGCTCGACGGCTTCTTCACCGACGCCAAGAGCGACATGAGCTGGGCCCACAAGCGCGACGACGAGTGGAACGCGTTCGCGAGCAGCAACGCCGGCGGCAACGGCGCCCTGGTCTTCGGCCGCGTGACGTACGAGATGATGGCCGCGTTCTGGCCGACGCCGCAGGCGGCGCAGCAGATGCCCGAGGTCGCAAAGGGCATGAACCAGATGCCGAAGTACGTGTTCTCGCGGAAGCTCGACAAGGCCACGTGGCAGAACACGACGCTCGTGAAGGGCGACCTGGTGAGCGAGATGAAGAAGCTGAAGGCGAGCGACGGCCCCGACCTCGTGATCCTGGGCAGCGGCAGCATCGTCTCGCAGCTCTCGCAGGCGCGGCTGATCGACGAGTACCAGCTCGCGCTGAACCCGATCGTGATCGGCAAGGGCCGCACGCTGTTCGAGACCGTGACCGACAGGCTCAGCCTGAAGCTGACGAAATCGAAGCAGTTCAAGAACGGCAACGTCGTGCTCTGGTACGAGCCCGCCTGACCGACCAGGCTCGAGGGACGGCCGACGCGGTCGCGCGTCGCAGCTACGGCAAGCTCGTGGCGTTTCTCGTGGCGCGCACGCGCGACGTGGCCGCGGCCGAGGACGCGCTGTCCGAGGCCTTCGCCGCGGCGCTCGTCGACTGGCCGCGCAACGGCTGTCCCTCGAACCCGGAGGCCTGGCTCCTGGCCGTGGCCCGTCGCAAGGCGATCGACGTCGCGCGGCGACGGCAGACGGCGGACGCCGCGTCTTCACATCTTCAGCTCCTGGCCGAAGGACTCGCCCCCGAAGACGCCGTGATCCCGGACCAGCGCCTGGCGCTGATGTTCGCGTGCGCGCATCCCGCGATCGAGGAGGGCATCCGCGCGCCGCTGATGCTGCAGACGGTGCTGGGCCTCGACGCCAAGGCGATCGCGTCGGCGTTCCTCACGTCGCCCGCGGCCATGGGCAAGCGGCTGGTGCGCGCGAAGGAAAAGATCCGCCAGGCCGGCATCCCGCTGCGCGTGCCCGAGCGCGAGGAGCTGCCGGCGCGGCTCGACACCGTGCTCGACGCGATCTACGCCGCGTTCAGCGAGGGCTGGACCGATCCGCTCGGCACCGATGCCGCGCGCCGTGAGCTCACGGAGGAAGCGCTGTTCCTGGCGCGGCTGGTCAACGAGCTGTTGCCGGACACGGCCGAGGTCATGGGCCTGCTGGCGCTGATGCTGCACGCGGATGCGCGGAAGCGAGCCCGACGTTCGGCCGGCGGCGAGTTCGTGCCGTTCGCGGAGCAGGATCTTGGGCTGTGGGATTGGGAACGGATCGCCGAGGCCGAGTCCTTGATCCAGCGAGCCGCGTCCCTTGGTTCTGTTGGCCGCTTCCAGCTGGAAGCCGCCCTTCAATCAGCTCACGTCTATCGGCGCAAGACGGGCACAGACAGCTGGGCCGACATCGTGCAGATCTACGACGCGCTGCTGAGGATCGCCCCCTCAGCCGTGATCGCGCTCAACCGTGCCCTGGCCGTGGCCGAAGTCGACGGCAGCGACGCCGCTCTCGCCATCCTCGATCGGCTGGCCACAGACGGGTCACTGGCTCAGTACCAGTCGTACTGGGCGACGCGTGCGGAGCTGCTGGCCCGAGTGCGCGCCATCGACGACGCGCGTGCGGCGTTTCAGAAAGCGATCGGCCTCGAGCGCGACCCGTCCGTCCGCCGGTTCCTGCAGCGCCGGCTAGCGAGCCTTGAGAGCTGAATCGCTCACGGCGGTGCAGTCGGGCGCCGGCTGGAAGACGTTGACGACCTGCGGACCGTGGCCGCGATGCTCGTTCACGGCGCCCAGGTAGAACATGCCGACACCGAACGCAGCCGCATACAGAAGGAAGGCGGCGGATCGGCCCGCTCGCGATCCGGAAGCGCGACTGAAGCCGTAGGTGATCACCATCGCGAACACGAGCGCGCTCCCGACGAGCCAGAGAGGCGCGGACAAGCTCGGACCCAGGCTCGGCCATGCGGCGACGAGCAGGAGCGCGAGGGATCCCCACAACACTGCGAGCGCCAGCGCGGTCCTCGAACCAAATTCGGTGTCCATGTGCACCCCTTGTCGACCTGCGAACTGCCGCGATTATGGCCCCTCAGAAAACTTGGCCCCTCCCCCTTGACAGGCGACCGACCGATCGGTAGGCTACCCGGCAAGTCAATGAAGTCCGCAAAGCTCAACCCGCCCGCCGGCCGCTCCGGGGCACACGTTTCCCCCGCTGGCCGACTGCGGTCCTCGCTCCTGCTGCTGGTACTGCTGCCCATTAGCCACGGGGCCCAGTGATCTAGGCGAAAGCCAGAGCGAGATCACGAGGCCCCCGAGGCGAAAGCCCGGGGGTTTCGTTTTTGAGGGGTGTCGTGAGACGGGAAAGGAGCCGACCGTGATCCTGACGGGCGCGCAGATACTCTGGGAATCCCTCATGAAAGAGGGCGTCGACCTCGTCTTCGGTTATCCGGGGGGCTGCATTCTCCCGGCGTACGACGCGATGCTCGACTACCCGGTACGGCACGTTCTCGTCCGCCACGAGCAGGGCGCGGCCCACATGGCCGACGGCTATGCCCGGGCGAGCGGCAAGGTCGGCGTCGCGGTGGCCACGTCCGGGCCCGGCGCCACCAACCTCACCACCGGCATCGCGAACGCGATGCTCGACTCCATCCCCACGGTCTTCATCACCGGCCAGGTGCCGTCGCATCTGCTCGGCAGCGACGCGTTCCAGGAGACCGACGTCACCGGCATCACGCTGCCGATCACGAAGCACAACTGCATCGTGAGGACGCCCGACGAGCTGGCGCGGGCCATGAAGGAAGCGTTCGCGATCGCCCGCGGGGGCCGGCCGGGGCCGGTGCTCGTGGACATCTGCAAGGATGCCCTCCAGAAGAAAGCCGAGTTCGTGTGGCCCGACAGCGTCTCGCTGCCGGGCCTTCGTGCTTTCGAGGCGCCTTCGCCGAAGGACCTCGAGCGCGCGGCCGACCTCATCGGCCAGGCCGAGCGGCCGCTGATCCTGGCCGGCCACGGCGTCATCAAGTCGGGCGCGATGCAGGCGCTGCAGCAGTTCGCCGAGCGCACCCACACGCCGGTGGCGCTCACGCTGCTCGGCCTCGGCGGCTTCCCCGCGTCGCATCCGCTGTCGCTCGGCATGATGGGCATGCACGGCGAGGCCTACGTGAACCAGGCCATCCAGCAGGCCGACCTGCTGCTCGCCTTCGGCATGCGCTTCGACGACCGCGTGACCGGCAACCTCAAGACCTACGCGCCGCACGCGAAGAAGGTGCACGTCGAGATCGATCGCTCGGAGATCGGCAAGAACGTGGCCGTGGACGTCGGCATCGCGGCCGACCTGCGCACGACCATCGAGGCCCTCAACGCGATCGTTCCCGAGTACCGCCACAACGCGTGGCTCAAGACGATCGGCGCCGGCCAGCAGGAGACGCGCGGCCGCGACATCATCCACCAGCCCGACAGCGGCAACCTGTACGCCGCCCACGTCATCCACGACCTGTGGCAGGCGACCGAGGGCAACGCGATCGTCGTGACCGACGTGGGCCAGCACCAGATGTGGGAGGCGCAGTACTACCCCCACGAGCGCCCGCGGAGCCTCATCACCTCCGGCGGCCTCGGCACCATGGGCTTTGCACTTCCCGCGGCCATCGGCGCCAAGATGGCGCGGCCCGACGCCGAGGTCTGGGTGGTGGCCGGCGACGGCGGCTTCCAGATGACGCAGTGCGAGCTCGCGACGCTCCAGCAGGAGCAGCTCGACATCAAGATCGCCGTGGTCAACAACGGCTATCTCGGCATGGTCCGGCAGTGGCAGGAGTTCTTCTACGACAAGCGCTACGCCGCGACGCCGATGCTCTCCCCCGACTTCGTGAAGCTGGCCGAGGCCTACGGCATCGACGGCAAGCGCGTGACGAAGCGCGCCGAGGTCATCCCCACCGTGCAGGCCGCCCGCACGTCGGGCGCGGCGACGCTCATCGACTTCCGCGTCGTGAAGGAAGAGGCCGTCTATCCCATGGTCCCGGCCGGGGCGAATCTCGACGCGATGATCCGCCGGCCCGTGACCGAAGAGGTGCAGGCGTGAAGCACACCCTGGTCGCCCGCGTCCAAGACGAGCCCGGCGTCCTCAACCGGGTCTCCAGCCTGTTCCGCCGGCGCTCGTTCAACATCGACAGCCTCACGGTCGGCGGCAGCGAGACGAAGGACTTCTCGCGCATGACGATCGTGGTGGACACGGCCCGCACCCCGGCGCGGCTCGTCGAGGAGAACCTGCGCAAGCTGATCCCGATCGCCGAGGTCCGCGACGTCACCGACATGCCCACGGTCGACCGCGACCTGGCCCTGATCCGCGTGCGCTGCGACGCCTCGGCTCGGGCTGAGGTGACGCAGCTCGCCGAGATCTTCCGCGGCAAGATCGTCGACGTCGCCGTCGACTCCGTGATCGTCGAGGTCACCGGGGACTCGGGCAAGGTGGACGGCCTCGTGGACCTGCTGAGGCCCCGCGGCATTCTCGAGATGGTGCGTACCGGCAAGGTCGCAATGGTTCGGGGCACGGCGTCGGTCGCCGCGGCTTCATAGATTCATAAGCGTTTCGAAGGAGAAGAGATGGCTACGATCCACTACGACAAGGACGCCGACATCAAGGAGCTGCGCGGCAAGAAGGTCGCGATCATCGGCTACGGCAGCCAGGGCCACGCCCACGCCTTGAACCTGCGCGACAGCGGCGTCGACGTCGTGGTCGGCCTGCCGGCCGACAGCCGCTCGCGGGCGAAGGCGAAGGCCGAGGGCCTCACGGTCCTCACGCCGGCCGAGGCCGCGAAGGCCGCCGACATCGTGATGATCCTGACCCCCGACACGTCCCAGGCGAAGCTGTTCCGCGAGGACATCGCCCCGAACCTGAAGGCCGGCGACACGCTGATGTTCGCCCACGGCTTCAACATCCGCTTCGGCACGATCGAGGCCCCGAAGGGCGTCGACGTGTCGATGGTGGCGCCCAAGTCGCCGGGCCACCGCGTGCGCGAGGTGTACAAGGAGGGCCAGGGCACGCCGGCCCTCGTCGCCGTCCACCAGGACGCGACGGGCCGCGCCAAGGCCACCGCTCTCGCCTACGCGAAGGGCCTCGGCTGCACCCGCGCCGGCGTCCTCGAGACCACGTTCGCGGAGGAGACCGAGACCGACCTCTTCGGCGAGCAGGCGGTGCTCTGCGGCGGCGCCTCGGCGCTCGTGAAGGCGGGCTTCGAGACGCTTGTGAAAGCGGGCTACCAGCCGGAGATCGCGTACTTCGAGTGCATGCACGAGCTCAAGCTGATCGTGGACCTCATGTACCGCGGCGGCCTCAACTACATGCGCTACTCCGTGTCCGACACGGCCGAGCACGGGGACTACACCGGCGGCGCGCGCATCGTGACCGAGCAGACCAAGGCCGAGATGGCCAAGATGCTGAAGGAGATCCAGGACGGCACGTACGCCCGCGAGTGGATCAAGGAGAACGAGACGGGCCGCCCCTGGTTCAGCCGCGAGCGCCGGCGCGAGCGCGACCAGCAGCTCGAGCAGGTGGGCGCGAAGCTGCGCGGCATGATGCCGTTCCTGGATCCCGTGACCGTGACGGCGGACGGCGACGTGCAGACGCAGGCCAAGGCCGAGGCTCCGGTACCCGTAGGAGCCAGCAAGTGACGGCCCGCGTCGCGATCTTCGACACGACGTTGCGGGACGGCGAGCAGTCGCCGGGCTGCAGCATGAACCCCGCCGAGAAGCTGCGCCTGGCGCGGCAGATCGAGAAGCTCGGCGTCGACGTGATCGAGGCCGGCTTCCCCATCGCGTCCCCCGCCGAGGCGGAGGCGGTGCGGGCGGTGGCCGAGGAAGTGCGTGGCGTGCGGATCGCGGCGCTGGCGCGGGCGAAGGAGCAGGACATCCTGTGCGCGGGCCGGGCCCTGAAGCCGGCCGCCCACGCCGTGATCCACACCTTCCTCGCGACCTCGGACCTTCACCTCAAGTACAAGCTCAAGATCGGCCGCGACGAGGCGTTGAAGCAGGCCGTCGAGGGCGTGCGCCTCGCGCGGTCCCTGGCGCCCGAGGTCGAGTTCTCGGCCGAGGACGCCTCGCGCACGGACTATGCGTACCTCCTCGAGGTGCTGCTGGCCGTCCACGAGGCCGGCGCCCGCGTCCTCAACGTGCCCGACACCGTCGGCTACTCGCTGCCGGCCGAGTACGGGGCCATGGTCGAGAAGCTCGTGCGCGACATCCCGACGGCCGTGATCTCCGTGCACTGCCACAACGACCTCGGGCTCGCCGTCGCGAACTCCGTGGCCGCCGTGATGGCCGGCGCGCGCCAGGTCGAGTGCACGGTCAACGGCATCGGCGAGCGCGCGGGCAACACGTCGCTCGAAGAGATCGTGATGGCGCTCAAGGTGCGGCGCGAGGCCCTCGGCGCCGAGACGAACGTGCGCACCGAGCTTCTCGCCCCGTCGTCGGCGGCGCTCTCCCAGGTCACGGGGGTCTGGCCGCAGCCGAACAAGGCGATCGTCGGCCGCAACGCCTTCGCCCACGAGGCCGGCATCCACCAGCACGGCATCCTCGCGAACCCGCTGACCTACGAGATCATGACGCCCGCGAGCGTCGGCGTCGGCGAGACGCTGCTGGTGCTCGGCAAGCACTCGGGCAAGCACGCCGTGCAGTCGCGCCTCAAGGCCCTCGGCGTCAACATCGCGAACGAGAAGCTCGACGAGGTCACGAAGCGCGTCAAGGAGCTCGCCGATCGCCAGAAGTTCGTGTACGACGACGATCTGCTCGCGTTCTGCGACCAGGAGGTCGAGCGCCGCGCCCATCTCGTGCGCTACCAGGTGATCTCGGGCATGGGCGTGATGCCCACGGCCACGGTCGAGGTGGAGCTCGACGACCAGCGCCTCACGGCCTCGGCGATCGGCAACGGCCCGCTCGACGCCGCCTTGAAGGCCACCGACGCGGCCCTCGGCATCAGCCTCGAGTTGCTCGACCTTCACACCCGCGCGGTCGCCTCCGGCAAGGACGCCGTGGCCGAGGTGACCGTGCGCGTGCGCCACGGGGACCAGGAGACGGTCGGCATGGCCGCCAGCACCGACTCGATCGAGGCCTCGCTCAAGGCCTATCTCTCGGCGATCGGCGCGGCGCGCCGCGCCCAGGTGGTCGCCGCGTGAAACAGCCGCGCACGCTCCTCGACAAGCTGTGGGACGCGCACCTGGTGCGCCCGGCCAGCGAGGACACGCCGGCGATCGTCTACATCGACCTGCACCTCATCCACGAGGTCACGTCGCCGCAGGCCTTCAGCGTGCTGCGCGAGCGCGGGCTCGAGGTGCGGCGGCCGGACCGCACGATCGCCACCATGGACCACGCGACGCCGACGGACTTCAAGCGCGTGGGCGGCAAGATCGTGATCGACGACCCGCAGGCCGCGACGCAGATCCGCACCCTCGAGGAGAACTGCAAGGAGTTCGGGATCACGCTGTACGGCCTCGACAGCGAGCGCCAGGGCATCGTCCACGTGATCGGCCCCGAGCTCGGGCTCACGCAGCCGGGCCAGACGATCGTCTGCGGCGACAGCCACACCTGCACCCACGGGGCCTTCGGCGCGCTGGCCTTCGGAATCGGCACGAGCGAGGTCGGCTACGTGCTCGCGACCCAGAGCCTGCTCCTCGAGAAGCCGAGGACCATGGCCGTGACGTTCGACGGGCGCCTGCCCAAGGGCGTCACCGCGAAGGACCTGATCCTGGGCCTGATCGCGCGCATCGGCGCCGGCGGCGCGACGGGACACGCGGTCGAGTTCCGGGGCGGCGCGGTCGAGGCGCTCTCGATGGAAGAGCGCATGACCTTGTGCAACATGGCCGTCGAGGCCGGGGCCCGCACCGGCATGGTGGCCGCCGACGAGACCACGTTCGCATACCTCGCGGGCCGGCCCTTCGCGCCCCAGGGCGCCGCGTTCGACGCGGCGGTCGCGCGCTGGCGGACGTTCCGCACGGACCCGGGCGCGCGCTTCGACCGTGAGGTGCGCTTCGACGCGGCCACCCTCGAGCCCATGATCACCTACGGCACCAGCCCGGGCATGGGCGTGCCGGTGCGCGGCACGATCCCCGACGCCGCGGGCGACGCGTCGATCGAGAAGGCCCTGCGCTACATGGGCCTCCGCGCCGGCACCGCGCTCATCGGCCATCCCATCGACGTGGTGTTCATCGGCAGCTGCACGAACTCCCGCCTCAGCGACCTGCGCCTCGCCGCCAGCGTCTTCAAGGGCCGTCACGTGGCCGAGAACGTGCGCGCCCTCGTGGTGCCCGGGTCGCAGGCCGTGAAGAAGCAGGCCGAGGCCGAGGGCCTCGACCGGATCTTCCGCGAGGCCGGCGCCCAGTGGCGCGAGGCCGGCTGCTCCATGTGCCTCGCCATGAACCAGGACAAGCTGCAGCCCGGCCAGTACTCGGTGAGCACGAGCAACCGCAACTTCGAGGGACGCCAGGGTGCCGGCGCACGTACGCTGCTCGCGAGCCCACTGACCGCTGCAGCTGCTGCTGTGTCCGGACGAATTTCCGATCCGCGCGAATTCCTCAGGTCGTAACCATGCAACCGATCAGCACCCTCACCTCGCGCACGGTCGTGTTGCCGTTCACGAACATCGACACCGACCAGATCATCCCGGCGCGCTTCCTCACCACCACGACGCGGCTCGGCCTGGGCGAGAAGCTGTTCGCCGACTGGCGCTACGACGCGGCCGGGACGCCCCGGGCCGACTTCGTCCTCAACAGGCCCGAGAGCCGGGGCTGCGAGATCCTCGTGGCCGGCCGCAACTTCGGCTGCGGCAGCTCCCGCGAGCACGCCGTGTGGGCGCTGCGCGACCACGGCTTCAGGGCCGTGATCTCGACCGAGATCGCCGACATCTTCCGGCGCAACGCCCAGAAGAACGGCGTGGTGCCGGTCGTCCTCGACGCGGCGGCCCACGCCAGGCTGCTCGCGCAGCCCGGCGCCCGGGTCGTGGTCGATCTCGAAGCGAAGACGGTGGCGCTGCCCGACGGCACGACGGCGGCCTTCCCCATCGAGCCCTTCGCGCGTTACTGCCTGCTCGAAGGCAAGGACGAGCTGTCGTTCCTCGCGTCCCAGGACGCGGCCATCACGGCGTACGAACGGAGAATCGGAGGTTAGTCCCATGGTCCCCACGGTTGCGGTCCTGCGCGGCGACGGCATCGGCCCCGAGGTCATCGAGGCGGCGCTGAGCGTGCTGGGGGCGTGCGCCCCCGTGCGCGTGAAGGAAGCGCTGATCGGCGGCGCCGCCATCGAGGCCGCCGGCGACCCGCTGCCGGCCGAGACGCTCGCCCTGTGCCGCGAGAGCCAGGCGGTGCTGCTGGGCGCCGTCGGCGGCCCGCGCTGGGAGAACGGACCGGTGCGGCCCGAGGCCGGCCTGCTGCGCCTGCGCCAGGGCCTGGGCGTCTACGCGAACCTGCGGCCCGCGCGCTACATGGGCCTGCCGACGCCGCTGCGCGACGGCCTCGTGCGGCAAGCGAACCTGCTGGTGGTGCGCGACCTCGCGGGCGGCCTGTACTTCGGCGAGCCCCGCGGCAACGACGGCAAGACCGCGATCAACACGATGCACCAGACGGCCGAGGGCACGGCCCGCGTCGCCCACGTCGCGTTCCGCGAGGCCCGCACCCGCCGCTGCCACGTGACCTCGGTGGACAAGGCCAACGTCCTCGAGGCCTCGCAGCTCTGGCGCGCCACGGTCGAGGAGGTGGCGAAGTCGTACCCGGACGTCACCCTCGAGCACCGCTACGTCGACGCCATGAGCTTCGAGATGCTCCAGGCCCCGCAGCGCTTCGACGTGATCCTGGCCGAGAACCTGTTCGGCGACATCCTGTCCGACGAGGCCGCCGCGGTGGTCGGCTCGATCGGCCTGCTGCCCTCCGCGTCGCTCGGCGAGGGCACCCCGCTCTTCGAGCCCGTCCACGGCTCGGCCCCGACCCTCGCGGGCCGCGGCATCGCGAACCCGACCGGCGCCATCCTGTCGGTCGCGATGCTGCTCGAGCACGGCCTCAAGCGTCCCGATCTCGCGCGGCTCGTCGAGGAGGCCGTGGCGAGCGCGCTGCGCGAGGCGCGCACCCCGGACATCGGCGGCAGCGCCACGACCCTCGAGGTCACGGCGCTCGTCCACCGCCATCTCGGATGGCTCCGCGACAGCGGCTCGGCCCCGGAAGGCAGCGTCATGTCCTACGAGTGGGGCGTCTAGCAAGGCCAGGGCACGAAAATAGTCTCTTTTCGAGAAACCGTCTCATTGAATGAGACAATGAGACGGCTTTCGCAAAGCAGTACCTTTTTGACGCGGGTCGGGAACTACTCGTCCCGGAGCGCGACGATCGGCGACGTTCGCGCGGCGCGTTGCGCCGGAGCGACCAGCGCCAGCAACGACACCGCCGCGAGACCGCCGGCGACCAGCGCGTAGGTCCGGGGATCGGTCGCGCTGACCCCGTAGAGCAGCGAGCCCAGGAGCCGCACAAGGGCGAGCGCTCCCAGGACACCGAAGCTGAGTCCGAGACCGACCAGGACCAGGCCCTTCCCCATCACGAGGCGGCGCAGGTCGGCGGGCGACGCGCCGAGGGCCAGGCGCACGCCGAACTCGCGGGTGCGACGGGCGACGAGGTACGCGACCACGGCGTAGAGGCCGAGCGCCGCGAGGGCCACGGCGGCGGCCGAGAAGGCGCTCGCGAGCCACGCCGTGAAGCGCGCCTGGGCGGTCTGACGCGCCACGCGCTCCGGCAGCGTCGCCACGTCGTACACCACGGCCCCCGAGTCGAGGCCGCGCAGCGCCGTCACGATCGCGGGACGCAGCGCGTCGGGGTCGTTCGCGGTGCGGACCACGACCGCGAAGCCGCGAGCCTGGGCGCGAAACGGCACGTAGATGTCGGGGTCGGCGGTCGGGTTCTGCGGGAGCCCGCGATGCTTCACGTCGTCCACGACGCCCACCACTCGCGACCAGTTCTTCTCGTCGCCGGGCTGACCGAGCTTGTGGTCGAGGGGGTCGACACCCGGCCAGTACTTCTCGGCGAGCGCCCGCGAGACGATCGCGACGCTCGGGTCGTCGGCATCGGCGAACTCGCGGCCTTGCACGAGGCGAATGCCGAGGGTCTGGAAGTAGCCGGGCCCCGCGCGATGGATGTAGGCGCGCGGGCGGGTCTGGGCGTCCGCCGGAGCGCCGCCGTCGACGCCGAAGAAGATGGCCCCGCTCGAGCCCCCGAGCGGGACGTCGCTCGCAAGCGCCACGGCCGTGACGCCCGGAAGGGCCGCCAGGGTCTCACGCACGACGGCGGCGGAAGTCGCGGGCGGCGCGTCCTTCGTCTCGGGCCGGCCGAGGCTCACGCGGAACGAGAGCCGGTGGTCGGCGACGAAGCCGGGATCGAGGGCGAATAGACGCTGCAGCGTGGCGAGGAACAGGCCCGCCCCCACGAGCAGCACCACGGACAGGGCGAGCTCGGCGACCACCAGCCCGGAGCGCAGCCGCGCCCGTCCCCCGCCTTCGAGGCGCGCCGAGGACTGCTGCAGCGCCTGGGCCGGCGCGACACCGCCACGCCACGCGGGCACGAGCCCGAACAGCAGACCGATGGCGCCTGCGACACCGGCCGTGACGAGGACGACGATCGCATCCGGATGCGGGTTGACGAAGCTCGGGAGCTCGATCGGGCTCGAGGCCACGAGGGCGTCGGTGCCCCAGTACGCGAACAGCGCGCCGAGCGCGGCGCCTCCCGCGGCGAGCACGAGACCTTCGGCCACGAGCTGCCTCAGGAGCCGTCCGCGCGAGGCACCCAGGGCCTGACGCACCGCGACCTCGCGCTGCCTCGCCTCCGCGCGGGTGAGGAGCAGGCCCGCCACGTTCGCGCAGGCGATCAGGAGCACGAGGCCCGAGGCGGCGAAGAGTGCCGTGAGCGGCGCACGCATCGCCCCCGTCACCTCGCGGGACAACGCGATCGCCTCGATGCCGCGGCCTTCGTTCGTGTCGGGATACGCGGCCTCGAGGCGCTTCGCGATCCGGGTGAGCCGGTCCTGGGCCTGCGCCTCGCTGACGCCGGGCTTCAGGCGCGCGACCGCCGGGAACCAGCGGTCGCCGCGGTTCTTCGGGTCGAGGTCGGTGACGACGCCGGTCGGCATCAGGACGTCGGCCTCGTCGGTGAGGCCGCGGAAGCCCTCGGGCAGCACACCGACGATCGTGGCCCGGTCGTCGTCGAAGCGCACCACGCGGCCGAGCACGGCCGGGTCGCCGCCGAAGCGCCGCATCCACAGGCCGTGGCCGAGGATCGCGACGGGCGCCGTGCCGAGGCCCGTCTCCTCTTCGGCGCGGAAGTCGCGGCCGAGCGCGGGCCGGACGCCGAGCAGTCCGAGATACTGCGGCGTCACGTACTCGGCCGAGAGGCGCTCGGAATCGCCCTCGCCCACGAGCGTGACACTCTGGCTCCAGTAGGCGGCGACGTCGGCGACCTCTGCCGCCTCGCGGCGCCAGTCGAGGAAGTCGGCCCACGACGCGCCGCGGCGCTCGACCTGGGCGCGCTTCACGTTGCCCCAGAGCAGCACGAGGCTCTCGGGACGCTCGTACGGCAGCGGCTTCAGGAGGACGGCGCGCACCAGGCTGAACAGCGTCGCGCTCGCGCCGATGCCGAGGCCGAGAGCCAGGAGCGCCGCGATCGTGAAGCTGGGGCTGCGCGAGAGCGACCGCACGGCGTGCCGCAGCTCCTGGATCAGGCCATCCATGGCTCAGCCTTTCTTTTTGATGTCTTCCTTCAGGCCCGCGAGGGCCGCGAACGGGTTGTTGAAGCCGCGCACCGGCGGCGTCGAAGCGGACGGCCGGGTGGCCTGGGGCGGACGGCGATCGCCGCGCGGGCCCGAGCCGCCGGACGGCGGCGGCCCGCTCGGGCGGTTCGAGGGTGGGCGGTTCGAGGGCGGACGGCTGTCGGGGCGCGGGCCGGAGCGCTGCGGCGCGGCGCCCGGCGGCCCCGGCTTGCGCTCGGGACGCGGGCCGCGCGGACGCTCGGGACGCAGGGGCCGGGTCGGCGGGATCTCGCCTGGCGCGAGCGTGATCGGCGGGCGCGGCGGGGGACGCGGGCCGGACGGACGCGCCGGACGCTCGCCGGGCTTGGCCGGACGCCCACCGCGCTCCTTGCCCTTGGGCCGCGGCCGCGCCTCGCGCTTCTTGGGCTCGCTCTTCATCGTGAGCGAGATCTGGCCCTTCTCGAGGTCGACCGCGAGCACGCGCACGTTCACGCGCAGGCCGGGATGCACGACCTCCTGCGGGTCCTTGACGAACTTGTCCGAGACCTGCGAGACGTGGACGAGGCCGTCCTGGTGCACGCCGATGTCGACGAACGCGCCGAAATTCGTGACGTTCGTGACGACGCCCGGGCACCACATGCCGGGCTTCAGGTCCTTGAGCTCGTGGATGTCGTCGCGGAACGCGAAGGCCTGGAACGCGGCGCGCGGGTCGCGGCCCGGCTTCTCGAGCTCGGCCACGACGTCGTCGAACGTGAACTTGCCCAGCTGCTCGCGCAGCGCCTGGTCCGCCTTCACCGCGGCGGCGCCTTCGCCCACGAGGTCGGCCACGCGCTTCTCGAGGCGCGTCGCGAGGGACTCGAGAACCGCATAGCGCTCGGGATGGACGCCCGTGTTGTCGAGGGGGTTCTCGCTCTCGGGCACGCGCAGGAAGCCCGCCGCCTGCTCGAAGGTCTTGCTGCTGAAGCGCGGCACCGCGAGCAGGCCGGCGCGCGACGCGAACAGGCCTTTCTCCTCGCGATGCTCGACGACGGCCTTGGCGAGGGCGGGGCCGATGCCGGCCACGTGGGCGAGCAGGTGGGTCGAGGCCGTGTTGAGGTTGACGCCGACCTGGTTCACGCACGAGTCGACGACCTGGTCGAGGCTGCGCTTGAGGGCCGCCGGGGCCACGTCGTGCTGGTACTGGCCGACACCGATGCTCTTGGGGTCGACCTTCACGAGCTCCGCCAGCGGGTCCTGCAGGCGGCGCGCGATGGAGATGGCGCCGCGCACGGTGACGTCGAGGTCCGGGAACTCCTCGCGCGCGAGGGGGCTCGCGCTGTAGACGCTGGCGCCGGCCTCGCTCACCATCACGATCGGCGTCGCGAGGCCTTCTTCCTTCACGGTCTCGCGCAGGAACGTCTCGGTCTCGCGGCCCGCCGTGCCGTTGCCCACGGCGATCGCCTGGATGTCGCCGCTCTTCAGGATGCCGGCGACGAGCTTCTTCGCCGCGGCCTTGCCCTCCTCGGTCTGGAGCTGCAGCACCTCGCTCGCGAGGAACTTGCCCGACGCGTCGATCACGGCCACCTTGCAGCCGGTGCGGATGCCGGGATCGACGCCCACCACGGCCTTGGGGCCGAACGGCGAGGCCAGGAGCAGCCCGCGCAGGTTCTCGGCGAAGACCGACGTCGCCACGTCGTCGGCCACGTCCTTGAGCGCCCGGTGCGCCTCGGTCTCGATGGCCGGCATGACGTGGGACTTGAGGGCGGTGCGGGCCGCGCGCTTCAGGAGCTCGGCGCCGGGCGCCTCGGGCACGCTGCAGGCCGCGGCCTCGAAGGCCCCGAGCAGGCGCGCCTCGAACTCCGGGTCGTCCTTGGCGCCGCCGATCGACAGGGTCAGCTCGCCCTCGGAGACCCCGCGGCGCAGCGCCAGGTAGCGGTGCGAGTGGCGCGTGTCGATCAGGCTCGTGACCGCCTCGTGGTGGTCGAAGTACTTCTCGAACTTGGAGGCCGGCTTCGCCTTGTCGCCCTTGCCGCTGTGCAGGACGCCCTTCTTGAAGACGGCGTCGCGCACCTGCTGGCGCAGGCTCGCGTCTTCCGCCAGGCGCTCGGTCAGGATGTCCTGGGCGCCCTCGAGCACCGCCTCGACGTCCTTGACGCCCTTCTCCTCGTTGCGGAACGTGAAGGCCCACAGCTCGAGGGTCTGGCCCTCGAGGGGCTGCTCGGTGCCGTGGCCGGTGTTCCAGACCCAGTCGGCGAACGGCTGCAGACCGGCCTCGCGGCCCTTCTCGGCCTTGCTCTTCTTCTTGACCTTGAACGGGAGGTACAGGTCCTCGAGGGCCTGCGGGTCGAAGGTCGCGAGGATGCGATCCTTGAGCTCGGGCGTGAGCTTCTGCTGCTTCTCGATCGTGTCGACGATGAACTTCTGGCGGTCCACGATGCGGTCCCAGCGCTCGCGCGAGTCGAGCACGTCCTGGATCGCCACCTCGTCGAGGTTGCCCGTCTGCTCCTTGCGGTAGCGCGCCATGAACGGCAGCGTCGCGCCCTCGCCCTTCAACTGGAGCACGGCCAGAGCCCCCCGCAAGGGGATCTTCGGGTGCCGAGCCTCGAACCACGTCTCGAAAGTCACGAACGGCGATTGTAGGCTCGGGGCCTGGCGGAGTCTAGGCTAGGGCCCACAGGCGACCGGGGCGCCCGTGATGTTGAACGCGACGTCGCTCACGTCGGCATCGAGGGGATTGCCGGTCGCCGTGACGCAGATCCGTGCGGGGCCCGTGCCACAGACCTGCCAGCTGTAGAGCCCCGCCGTCGCCGAGCTCGCCGCCACGTTGCTCGCGAGGGACTGCTCGCACAGCGCGTCGCCGTTGCGGTCGATGCCGACGTTGAAGCTCGCCGCGGCCCCGAGGTTGTGGGTCCACTTGATGAGCCGCGTCGCGCCCGACGGCCAGTTCGCCGCACTGTTCGGCTGCGCCACCTTCACGCGGCTCGTGATCGCGAAGCCGTTGTCCGACACGTCCGCGATCGACGTGTCCGAGCTCCAGCTGACACGGACCCGGGCCGTCGCGCCCACGGTCGCGCCGGACGGGACGACCCAGCTGTAGGTGCTGTTCGTCTTGGCCTTCGTCACCGCGCTGCTCGTGATGAGCTCCCACGAGCCCCCGGGGAAGTCCCGGTTGAGCTCGAGCGTGCAGAACTGGTTCTTCCCCAGGTTGTGGTTCCACTTGATCATCTTCGTGGTGCCCGCCTGCCACGAGAGCCCCGCCGCGTCGGGGATCGTGAGCGTGACCGACGAGACGCCTCCCGCCACCTCGTAGCTCGCGTTCGAGATGTCCGAGCCCACGTTGTTCGCGGCGTCCCTCGCGGTGACGCGGATGCGGCCTCTCGTGGTCGCGGGGGCCGGCGCGTTCCAGAAGCAGGCCGTCGCCGCGCCGTCGAGCGCCGTGCACTCGGGAATCGCCGTCCAGTGGCTGCCCGCGTCGGTCGAGTACTCGACGTCGATCCGCTCGACGCCCACGGCATCGGACGCCGTCCAGACGATGGGGAACTCGGACCCTGTGTGCAGGGTTTCGCCACCGTTGGGCGACGTCACGGTCACGGCTGGCGCGATCTCGTCCGGCGCGAAGAGGAAGCGCTGGCCGAACACGCCCGACGACGAGCCGTCGTGGGCATTGATGTCCGCGTAGACGGCGACCGCCTGGCCCCCGGCGTTCACCGCGATCGTGGGATAGGTCTGGCGCCCCGTCGTGTACGAATTGACGACGAACTCCGGGCCGTTCGGCGCGCCCGGGGCGTCGAAGCGCTGCGCGATCGCCCCGTAGGCGCTGCCGTCCCGTCCGGCCGTGTCGATCCAGGTCACGACGAAGCCCCCGTCGACGTCCGCGGCGGCGCGCGGAATTCCCTGGAGCCCCGTGGTGTAGGTGTTGACCTGGAAGTCGCCGCCCTGGGCGACGCCGCCGGAGTCGAAGCGCCGCGCGAAGATGCCGCGATCGCTGCCGTCGCGGTTGCTGCCGTCGTCCCAGGCAACGAGGAACGAGCCGTCCGGTGACATGGCCGCCGCCGGGAAGGCTTTCTGCGAGCCCGTCCCCTGGCTCACGCCGAACTCGCTCCCCTGTTTCACCCCGTTCGCGCCGAAGCGCTGCCCGGCGATGCCGTCCTTGTCGCCCCCGGCCCCGCCGACGTCCCAGGCCACCACGAAGTCCCCGAGGGAGTCGATGGCCACCGAGGGCGTGTTCTGGTTCGCGGTCGTGTACGTGTTGACCTGGAACTCCGATCCCTGGGGCACGCCACCGGCGTCGTAGCGTCGCGCGAAGATGCCGCTGGCGCTGCCGTCCTGGCCGGCCGACTCCCAGGCGATGACGAAGGACCCGCTGCCGTTCATCGCCACCGACGGGTAGATCTGGTTGCCGGTGGTGTAGCTGTTGACCTGGAACTCGGGTCCCTGGGCCACGCCCGCCGGGTCGTAGCGCCGCGCGAAGATGCCGCCGCCGCTGCCGTCGCGCCCGTTGCGATGATCCCAGACGATCACGAACGCCCCCGTGTCGTCGGACACGACCGACGGATAGAGCGGGCCGCCGCTCGTGTAGGAGTTGACCTGGACCGGCGCGGCCTTCGGGTTGCCCGACGCGTCGTAGCGGCGCGCGAAGATGCCGTTGGGCACCGAGGGGTTGCCGGGGAAGTTGAACCAGGTCACGACGAAATCGCCGGACGGCTCGATCGCGACGCTGCGGCCGAAGATGTCGACGTTCTGGTACCCGGTCGTGTAGGTGTTGACCTGGAACTCCGGGCCCACCGCCTGCGCTGCGACGATCGAGGGGACGGCGAGCAGGCAGACGGCGAGCACGGCAGGACTCGGGCGCATCGAGAGGCCTCCTGGAGGTGCGCGGAGGCTAGCGGAGGCGCGCGCGCCGAGTCAAGCCGGCACGAGCTTCGGCGCGGGCGCGGGCGCGGCCGCGGGCGTCGTCGCGCGGCGCTCGCCGATCTGCTGGCGCCACAGCGCGTAGTACAGGCCCTTCTCGTCGAGGAGCTGCTGGTGCGGGCCCTCTTCGACGATGCGGCCGCGCTCGAGGACGTAGATGCGGTCGGCGTGCATGATCGTCGAGAGCCGGTGGGCGATCAGGATCGTGAGCACCTGGCGGTCGTCGCCCACGTCGCGGATGGTCCGGGTGATCTCCTCCTCGGTGAGCGAGTCGAGGGACGAGGTCGCCTCGTCGAACACCAGCAGGTGCGGCCGGCGCAGCAGGGCCCGGGCGATCGAGAGGCGCTGCTTCTCGCCGCCCGAGACCTTGACGCCGCCTTCGCCGATCACGGTGTCGAGGCCCTTGTCGGCGCGGGCGAGGAGCGAGTCGCAGGCGGCCTTGCGCAGCACCTCCATGCACTCGGCGTCGGTGGCGCCGGGCCGCACGAACAGCAGGTTCTCGCGGATCGTTCCGGAGAAGAGCTGCGTGTCCTGGGTGACGAAGCCGATCTTCTCGCGCAGCGACGCGAGGTCGACGGTCGTGGAGGGGTGGCCGTTGTAGAGCACGCGGCCGAGCTGGGGCGGGTACAGGCCGACGAGCAGCTTCACGAGCGTCGTCTTGCCGGCGCCCGAGGGACCGACGAAGGCGATCGTCTCGCCGCGCCTCGCTTCGAAGCCCACGTCGACGAGGGCCGGCTGCGTCGCGGTCAGGTGCGTGAAGCCGACGTTCTCGAAAGCGAGGCTCGCCAGGTCCGTGAGCACCACGGGGCTCGGCGGGCGCGGCTCGCGGGGCGTCTTCAGGATCTTGTCGAAGTTCTCGAGGGAGACCTCGGCCTCGCGGTAGACGTTGATCACGTTCCCGATCTCCTGGAGCGGTCCGAAGATGAAGAACGAGTAGATCCACAGCGAGAAGAACTGGCCGACCGTGATCTCCTGGGCGTAGATGAGGTACAGCATGAAGAAGAGGATGCCGGTGCGCAGGGCGTTCACGGCGGTGCCCTGGATGAAGCTCAGGCTGCGCAGGTAGCGGACCTTCTTGAGCTCGAGGGCCAGGATGCGCGAGGTGGTGGCGTTCAGGCGGCCCACCTCCTGGTCGGCGAGGCCCAGGCTCTTCACGAGCTCGATGTTGCGCAGGGACTCGGTCGTGGAGCCCGCGAGGGCCGTCGTCTCCTTGACGATGACCTTCTGGACCTCCTTGATGCGCTTCGAGAGCACCGAGGAGAGCACCGCGAGGATCGGCACGGTCAGGAAGTAGACGGGCGCGATCATCCAGTTCACCGAGAACGCGTAGACCATCACGAACGCGATGCCCACGATCGACTGGAACAGCACGTTGATCGCCTGCTGGATCAGCCGCTCGACGTCCGTGCGGACCTTCTGCAGCTTGCCGAGGGTCTCGCCGCTGCGCTGGTCCTCGAAGACCTGGTACGGCAGGTCGAGGGAGTGCCGGATGCCGTCGGAGTAGATCTGGGCGCCGAGGCGCTGCGTGATGACGTTGATGAAGTAGTCCTGGAAGTTCTTCGCGACCCGCGAGACGAACGCGACGCCCACGGCCCCGAGGAGCAGCCAGGAGACGCCACGGAAGAACTGGCCCTTCGTGTAGTCCGCGGAGCGCAGCGCGTACTCGTCGATGACGTGACGCAGGATCAGCGGGTCGAGCAGCGAGAAGACCTGGTTGATCGCCGCGAGCAGCAGCGCCAGGACCACGAGGCCCCAGTAGCCGCGCAGGTACGAATAGAGGAGCTTCACCTTTCGAGGATATACCGCGCGGCCGCTACATCACCATCAGGCTGGCCTCGGCGGGCCCGTCGAGCACCTGGACGAGGCGCGCGAGGCCCTCGTCGAGGTCGGCGCGGGTGCGGGCGGCCGCGACGCACACGCGCACGGCGTGGGGCGCCGTGGCGCGGCCGACCACGAAGGCCTGGGCGGGGGTGACGATGACGCCCCGGCGGCGCGCGGCCTCGGCCAGGGTCTCGCTGCGCCAGGGATCGGGCAGATGGAGCCAGATGTGGTTGCCGGCCGGATGCGTGTCGCGCTCGTAGCCCTTGAGGTACGTGGCCGCGAGCTTCTGGCGGGCGCGGGCCTCGTCGCGCCGCCGCTTCACGAGCTGCTGCGCCGTGCCGTCGGCGATCCACTGGGCGGCGATCGCGGCCATGAGAGGAGTGGCCATCCAGGTGGTGGCCCGGATGCCCGCGCCGATGCGCACGGTGAGCGACGCCGGCGCCAGCAGGTAGCCGATGCGCAGGCCGGGAGCCAGGGCCTTCGCGGTGCCGCTCAGGTAGCACGTCACGTCGGGCGCCACCTCCGCGAAGGACGCCGGCCCGTTCTCGAGCAGCGGCCCGTGCACGTCGTCCTCCACGATCACGACGCCGTACTCGCGGGCGATGCGCGCGATCTCCTTGCGCCGGCTCTCGGGCAGCAGCGACGTGGTGGGGTTCTGGATCGTGGGGATCGTGTAGAGCGCGCGCGGCGCGCCGGCGCGGCAGGCCGCCTCGAAGGCGTCGGGCAGCAGCCCGCTCTGGTCCATGGGCAGCCCTTGCAGCCGCAGGTGCAGCAGGCTCGCCACGGCCTTCATGCCCGGATAGGTGAGCGACTCGGTCAGCACCAGGTCTCCCGGCCGGCACACGGCCGCGAAGATCGCGGTCATGCCGTGCTGGGAGCCGTTCGTGACGACGACGTCGTCGGCGCGGGCGTCGATGCCGCCGAGGGCCAGCCACGCGACGCCGGCCTCGCGGTGCTCGTGGGACCCGACGTCGGGGGCGTAGTCGAGGAGCTCGCCGAGATCGTCGCGCCGCGTCAGGGACTGCAGCGTCTTCGTGAGCAGCGCCTTCGCGTCGGGCAGGGGCGAGGGGTGGTTGCGGGAGAGGTCGATCGCGCCGCGATCGGACGGCGCCAGGGCCGGCAGCGGCTGCATGTCGGGCGCGCCGCCGCGGGCATAGGTGCCGCGGCCCACCTCGCCGGACACCAGGCCGCGGCGCGCGGCCTCCGCATAGGCCCGCGTCACGGTGCCGACCGTCACGCCGAGCTTGTCGGCCAGCTCGCGGTGCGTCGGCAGCCGCGTGCCGGCCTTCAGCTCGCCTCGGGCCGTGTCCTCGCCCAGCGCGTCCGCGATGGCGAGGTACTTCGGCCCCGTGCGACGGTCGATCTCCGGTACCCACATTGTCACGGTGACAATATAGGTCTTGCGGATCAATTGTGTCAATCGTATCGTACAGCTCGACATCAGGAGATTCTTGTATGGAGACAATGAACGAAGCCGACGTCGCCCGCGCCGCCGCCCTCGATCGTGTGCGGGAGCTCGCCCGTGAGTTCCTGGCCGGCCTGCCCGAGCGCTCCGTGGGTGCGCGACAGGGGTTCGACGCGATGGTCGCCGCCCTCGGGGCCCCGCTCGCCGACAAGGGCATCGAGCCCGAGGAGGCGGTCTCCGCGCTCGCGCGCGCCGTCGAACCCGGGCTCGTGGCCTCGGCAGGGCCGCGCTACTTCGGCTTCGTGATCGGCGGCAGCCTGCCGGCAGCCGTCGCCGCCGACTGGCTGACCTCCGCCTGGGACCAGAACTCGGGCCTCACGGCCACGTCGCCGGCGGCAGCGGCGGCCTCCTCGGTGGTCGCAGGCTGGGTGAAGGAGCTCCTGGGCCTTCCGAAGGACGGCGCCGTCGGTTTCGTCTCCGGGTGCCAGATGGCGAACTTCTCCGGGCTCGCGGCCGGACGCCACGCGGTCCTCGCCCGCGCGGGCTGGGACGTCGAGAAGAAGGGCCTGCAGGGCGCGCCCGAGGTGCACGTGGCGATCGGCGAGGAGGCCCACGCCACGATCGTGTCGGCGCTGCGCATGCTCGGCCTCGGCGAGGGCCGCGCCCACCGCGTGGCCGTCGACGGCCAGGGCCGGATGCGCCCCGACGCCCTCGAGAAGACGCTGGCGCCGCTGTCCGGGCCGATCCTCGTCGCGGCCCAGGCGGGCAACGTGAGCACCGGCGCTTTCGATGCGATCGACGAGATCGCGCCGATCGTGCACGCGAAGAACGGCTGGCTCCACGTGGACGGCGCCTTCGGGCTCTGGGCCGCCGCGGCGCCCAAGCGCCGGCACCTCACGCGCGGCCTGGCTCTCGCCGACTCGTGGGCCACGGACGGCCACAAGTGGCTGAACGTGCCCTACGACTCCGGCCTCGTGATCGTGCGCGAGCCCGAGAACCTGAAGGCCGCCCTCACGAAGAGCGGCGCGTACCTGATCCGCACCGAGACGGCCCGCGACAACCACGACTACACGCCGGAGTCCTCGCAGCGGGCCCGCGCCTTCGTGCTGTGGGCTACCTTGCGCAGCCTCGGCCGCGAGGGCGTCGGGGCCCTGGTCGAGCGCTGCTGCAGCCTCGCGACGCGCTTCGCCGAGCGGCTGCGCGCAGGCGGCGTCGTGGTGCTCAACGACGTCGTGATCAACCAGGTGCTCGTGCGCTTCGAGCCCCCCGCGGGCGTCGAGGCCGCGGCCTTCACGAAGGCCGTCGTGGCCCGCGTGCAGCAGGGCGGCGTCACCTGGGCCAGCGGGACGTCGTGGCACGGCCAGGAGTGCCTGCGCATCTCGGTCTCGAACTGGTCCACGACGGAGGCCGACATCGACCGCTCTGCAGAAGCGATCCTGGCGGCGTTCCGCAGCGAGGCCGCGGGCCGATGAGCGCGGTGATCAGCACGGACGACGCCCGCCTCGACCTCGACGTGATCCACGGCTACCTCTCCCGCTCCTCGTACTGGGCGGAGGGCATCCCGCGCGAGCTCGTGGCACGCTCGCTGCGCCACTCGCTCAACTTCGGGCTGTACGAGGACGCGCGGCAGGTCGGCTTCGCCCGCGTCGTCACCGATCGCGCGACCTACGCGTACCTGGCCGACGTGTTCGTGCTCGAGAGCCACCGCGGCCACGGCCTCTCGAAGCTGCTGATGGAAGCGGTCATGAACCACCCCGATCTCCAGGGCCTGCGGCGCTTCACCCTCGCGACCAAGGACGCCCACGGCCTCTACCGTCAGTTCGGATTCCAGACCTTGTCGGCCCCGGAGCGCTTCATGGAGATCGCGCATCCGGGCCTGTATCTGGAGAAGGAGCGGGCGTCATGAGCGACATGCGGACGGGAACCCTGAGGCTCAAGACCGGCCTCGCCGAGATGCTGAAGGGCGGCGTGATCATGGACGTGACCGACGCGACCCAGGCGCGCATCGCCGAGGACGCGGGGGCCACGGCCGTGATGGCCCTGGAGCGCGTGCCGGCCGACATCCGGCGCGACGGCGGCGTCGCGCGCATGTCGGATCCCGCGATGATCGAGGCGATCCAGGCGACGGTGTCGATCCCGGTGATGGCCAAGTGCCGCATCGGCCACTTCGCGGAGGCCCGTGTCCTCGAGGCCCTGGGCGTCGACTTCATCGACGAGAGCGAGGTCCTGACGCCGGCCGACGAGCAGTTCCACGTGGACAAGCACGCCTTCGCGATCCCCTTCGTGTGCGGCTGCCGCGACCTGGGCGAGGCGCTGCGGCGCATCGGCGAGGGCGCCGCGATGCTGCGCACCAAGGGCGAGGCCGGCACCGGCAACATCGTCGAGGCGGTGCGCCATCTGCGCAGCGTGATCGGCGAGATCCGCGCGATCCAGGCGCTGCCGGCCGAGGAGCTGATGTCGACGGCGCGGGACATGGGCGCGCCCTACGACCTCGTCCGCTACGTCCACGAGCA
>CADEEV010000007.1:119150-134700 GCA_902826455.1 uncultured Acidobacteriota bacterium
CGCCTCACGGTGCTGGGCAGCGAGGAGCTCATGACCGAGGCGAAGAACCTCGGCGCCCCGTACGAGCTGGTGCGGCTCGTGGCGAGCCAGGGCAAGCTGCCGGTCCCGAACTTCGCGGCGGGCGGCATCGCGACCCCGGCCGACGCGGCTCTCATGATGGCCCTCGGAGCGGAAGCGGTGTTCGTGGGCTCGGGCATCTTCAAGTCGAGCGACCCCGCGACGCGCGCGCGCGCCGTGGTGCGCGCCACCACCCACTGGCAGGAACCGAAGATCGTGGCCGAGGCGTCCCGGGGCCTGGGCGAGCCGATGCGCGGCCTCGAGATGGGCGCGATCCCCGAGGCCGACCGCCTGGCTGCGCGCGGCTGGTGAGCGCCTACGGGGTGCTCGCCCTGCAGGGCGACTTCGCCTCCCACGCGGAGGCCCTGCGGGCGGCGGGTGTCGGGGTGCGCGAGGTCCGGCACGTCGCCCAGCTCTCCGGGCTCGACGGCCTCGCGATCCCCGGCGGCGAGAGCTCGACGCTGCTGCACCTGATGCAGGCCGAGCCCTGGTTCGACGGGCTGCGCGCCTTCCACGCGCGGGGCGGGCGCATCCTCGGCACGTGCGCGGGAGCCATCCTGCTGGCCCGCGAGGTCGTGTCGCCGGCCCAGGAGAGCCTCGGGCTGCTCGACGCGACGGTCGAGCGCAACGGCTTCGGCCGCCAGGCCGATTCCTTCGAGACGGCCCTCGACGTGCCGGCGCTCGGCGGCAGGCTCGAGGCGGTGTTCATCCGGGCGCCGCGCTTCCGGGCCCTCGGCCCCGGCGTCGAGGTCCTGGCGCGCCTGGGAGACGAGCCGGTGCTCGTGCGCCAGGGCGGCGTGCTGGCGGCGACGTTCCATCCCGAGATCGCCGGCGATGCGCGCCTGCACGCCCTCTTCACCCGCAACTAAGGAGCGCCCGTGAGCCTGCCCCTCTGCATCGTCGACGCCTTCACGACCGAGGTCTTCCGCGGCAACCCGGCGGCCGTCTGCTTCCTCGACGCGCCCCGGCCCGACGCGTGGATGCAGAAGGTCGCGATCGAGATGAACCTGTCGGAGACGGCGTTCGTGCTGCCCCAGGGCGAGGACTACTCCTTGCGCTGGTTCACGCCCGGCGTCGAGGTGCCGCTGTGCGGCCACGCGACCCTC
This sequence comes from uncultured Acidobacteriota bacterium, assembly GCA_902826455.1. Lineage (GTDB taxonomy): Bacteria > Acidobacteriota > Vicinamibacteria > Fen-336 > Fen-336 > CADEEV01. Next base: position 120,314 of record CADEEV010000007.1, read on the forward strand.
GCCACCGCTCACGTGCTGTGGGAGGGCGGGCGGCTGCGGCGCGACCAGGCGGCCCGCTTCCACACCAAGAGCGGCCTCCTGACCGCGCGCCTCGCCGGCCCCGGGATCGAGATGGACTTCCCGTCGCTCCCGGTCGAGCAGTCGCCCCTGTTCGGAGACGCGCAGAAGGCGCTGGGCGTCACGCCCTACATCGCCGCGCGCACGCCCGAGGCGAGGGAGATGAACTTCCTGATCGAGCTCGAGTCGGAGCAGGCCGTGCGCGACGTGCGCCCCGACTTCGCCGCCCTGCGCAAGATCTTCTGGGGCTTCATCGTGACCGCGAAGGCCGACCCGGGACCGTACGACTTCGTCTCGCGCTACTTCGCCGCGGGCCAGGGCATCGACGAGGATCCGGTGACGGGCTCGGCCCACTGCAGCCTCGCGCCGTACTGGGCCGACCGCCTGAAGAAGAACGAGCTCGTCGGCCACCAGATCTCGGCCCGGGGCGGCGTCGTGGGCTGCGCGCTGCGCGGGGACCGGGTGACGCTGTCGGGAAACGCCGTGACCGTCGCCCGCGGCGAGTTCCTGGGCTAGAACTTCACCTTCCGCATCACGAAGCGCGGGAGCAGCCGGATCACCAGCATCACGAGGGCCCAGATCGGCGGCGCGTAGACGACCGGCGTGCCGCGGTCGATCGCGCGCAGGACCGTGGCGGCGACGCCTTCCGGATCCCCCGCGAACGGCGGCTCGGGCAGCCCCGCGGTCATGCTCGTACGCACGAAGCCGGGCTTCACGCAGACGGTCTTGAGGCCGGCCTCGCGGTAGCGGTGGTCGAGGGCCTCGAGATAGGTGCTGAGGCCGGCCTTCGCCGCGCCGTAGAGCGCCACGGGCTTGCGGCCGCGCTCGCCGGCGACCGAGCTGAACACGCACAGGGTCCCGCCACCGCGGGCGAGCAGGCGCTTGCGCGCCTCCTCGCAGAAGAGGATCGTGCCGGTGAAATCGGCGTCGAGGACGCGGCCGAGGAGGCGGGGATCGGCCTCCAGGGCGTCCTGGGTCGCGAACAGGCCCGCCGTCACCACCACCGCGTCGAGGCCGCCCAGGGCCGTCTCCGCGGCGGCGAGGCCGGGCGCGAAGGTCTCCGGCGTCTCGAGATCGCAGGGCGCGTGGCCGACGCCCTTCGCCCCGCGCGCCGCGAGGTCCTGGCCGCTCTTCGCGAGCTCCGCCGGGTCGCGGCCGAGCAGGAACAACGCGTCGCCGCGCGCGGCCATCGCCCGCGCGAGGGCGCGGCCCATGCCCTTCGTGGCTCCGAGGACGGCGACCTTCATGGCTTGTCTCCGAACAGGCGCACGGACTGCGCGCTCTTCAAGCGGCCCTCAGGATCCCACAAGCGGCGGATGCGCTGGAACTCGGGCAGCCGCGGCTCCATCGCGCGGAAGTGCTCGGGCCGCGTGAACGTGTCCTTCGCGAGATAGACGCGGCCGCCCTCGGCGATCACCCGCTCGTTGAGCGCATCCACGATCGCCTGGGTGTCGTCGCGCACGGCCATGTCGAGGGCGATCGAGATGCCGCGCTTCGGGAAGGACAGCAGGCCCTGGCCTTCGGGCCCGCAGTCCTTGATCACGCACAGGAACGAGGCGCCGCCCTTCGACGTCAGCAGCTCCAGGAAGCGACGGGCGGCGTCAATCCCCGCGGACTCCGGCAGCACGCACTGGTACTGCGTGAAGCCGCGGCGGCCGTAGATGCGGTTCCAGTGGAGGATCTGGTCCAGCGGGTACCAGAACTGGTCCGGGTGGCGGATGCCGCGCCGTCCCAACGGCTGCCGGTAGTAGAGCGCGTTGAACGCCCGCACCGAGGCGCGCGAGAGCGCCGCCTCGGGGAACACGAACGGCACCGTGAGCGGCCGCGGCTCGCGCGGGAAGGCGTCCGGCGCCTCGTCCGCCGTGGCCCAACGGCCGCGCGTCAGGATGCCCCGGCCCATGGCACTGCCCGACGAGAGGCAGTCGATCCAGCCGACCGTGAACGGCCAGGTCTTCCCCGCCTCCTTGAGGGCCAGGATGAAGGCGTCGATGTCGTGGATGCGCTCGCCTTCGCCCAGGATCCACGGGCTCGGGATGCGCGCGAGCGTGAAGTCGACCTCGAGGACGTGGCCGGTCAGCCCCATGCCGCCCACGGTGGCGCGGAAGAGATCGGTCTCGAGATCGGGTCCGCATTCGACGATGCGGCCGTCGGCGACGCGCATCTTCAGGCGATGGACGTGGCCGCCGAAGCAGCCCGTCGAGTGATGGCTCTTGCCGTGGACGTCGGCCGCCACCATGCCGCCCAGTGTCACGAACTTCGTCCCGGGGGAAACCGGCGTGAAGAAGCCCTGAGGCATGAAGACGCGGTGCAGCTCGCGCAGCGAGAGCCCCGCCTCGGCCCGGATCCGTCCCGAGGCGGGATCGAAGGCGAGGATGCGGTCCGCGAGCGGCGTCGCGACCACGTCGAGGGTGCCGGGCGGCGGCAGGGACGAGTCCCCGTACGAGCGGCCGAGCCCGCGGCTCAGCACCGCGCCCTTCGTGATGCGTTCGAGGTCTTCCGAGAGGATCTCGCGGCCGGGCACGCCGATGCGGCCCCAGCCCGACAGGAGCTTCGTCACGTGCCGCTAGTCTACCAACGGCCCCCTGCGGCCCGTGCATCGGCCCGCCGTGGGACAATGCGCGGCCATGCTCGAGAGCCCGATCCGCCTGCTGCGCCGGCTCCCGAGCACTGTGCAGCTGCTCGTGATGGGCACGCTCGTGAACAAGGCCGGCAGCTTCATCCTGCCGTTCCTGACCCTCGTGCTCTCCGAGGACTTCCACATGTCGGAGAGCCAGACCGCCGGCCTGGTGATGGCGTACGGCGTCGGCTCCCTGATCTCGATCCTCGTGGGCGGCGTCCTCACCGATCGCCTGGGCCGGCGCAAGACGCTGATGCTCAGCTTGTTCGGGAGCGGCTCGCTCGCCGTGGCGATGGGCCTGTCGCCCTCGGCGCGGGTCTTCGTGCCGCTGCTGCTGGCCTTCGGCTTCCTGGCCGATCTCTACCGGCCGGCCTCGTCCGCGATCATCAGCGACCTCCTGCCTTCGGCCCAGCGCGCCATGGGCTTCGCGGCGCTGCGCGTCGCCGTGAACCTCGGCTTCGCGATCGGCATGGCGCTCGGCGGGCTGCTCGTGGGCTGGAGCTGGCGCGTGCTGTTCGTGGCGGACGGCCTGACGACCGCCGCCTTCGGCGCGATCGTGTTCGCGAAGATCGCGGAGACGCGGCCCCTCGCCTCGGCGGAGGGTGGCGGCGGCGGGACGATGAGCGTGCTGCGCGACGCCGTCTTCCTGCAGCTGATCCTGGCCTCGATGGGCTTCTCGATCGTGATCTTCACGTTCATCACGGTGCTGCCGCTCACGATCACCCACACCGGCCACTACCCGGCCTGGGTCTACGGCGCGCTCGTGGCGGTCAACGGCGTGGTCATCGCGCTCTTCGAGGTGCCGGCCGTGGCCTATCTCGCGCGCTTCCGCCGTCTGCGCGTGGCCTCCGCCGGGATGCTCCTGGCCGGCGTCGGCTTCGGCCTCGTGGGCTTCGTCCCGCACTGGGCCTGGTACCTGCTGACGGTGCTGCTGTGGAGCGCGGGCGAGGTGCTCACGGTGCCGCAGCAGATGTCGTTCATCGCCGACTGGGCGCCGCCCGAGACCCGGGGCCGCTACCTCGGCTTCTACGGCGCCACCTGGAGCCTCGGCTTCGCCCTCAATCCCCTCATCACGCTGCCGCTCCACGCGCGCCTGCCCGAGGCCGTCTTCTATCCTCTGCTGCTGCTGCTCGTCCTGCCGTCGGCGGTGATGCTCCCCCGCCTCGACCGGCTCTTCGACCGGCCCGAGCGGCTGCGCGGCCGTGGCGAGCCCGTGCCGCCTCAGCTCGCGACACCCAGCGCCGAGCCCTGAGGCCTTGACGGTATGATGGTACATATGTACCATCGTACCCATGAAGCGGAACCCACCGAAGAAACCCGGCCCGATCCGCGTGGAGCGGGTGCAGACCGGCGTGCGCCTCGAGAAGCGCCTGCTCAAGGTGCTGAAGGCCCTGGCCGATTCCCACGACATGACGCTGGGCGACCTGATCGAGGGCGTCATGCTCCACGCCTTCGAAGGCCGCCCGCCCTTCGGCGAGGCCTCGCGCAAGCGCATCGCCGACCTCAAGCGCGTGTTCGGGCTCGAGCTCGACGCCTCGGCCAGCCATCGCCTGGTGGAAGACGATGACGCCCGCTGACGCCGCCTTCGTGCGCGACTTCGAGGCGGGCCGGGTCGAGTCCTTCCACCATCGCGATCACGTGCGGCTCGCGTGGGCCTATCTGGAGCAGGAGTCGCCGGCGCGCGCCCTCGACCGCTTCGCCGCTGCGCTCCAGGCCTTCGCCGCGAGCCGGGGCAAGCCCGAGCTCTACCACGAGACGATCACGTGGGCGTTCCTGCTGCTGATCCAGGAGCGGCGCGCGCGGCAGGCCGCGCCGGACTTCGAGGCCTTCGCCGCCGCGAACCCCGACCTTCTCACCTGGAAGCCCTCGATCCTCGACCGCTACTACCGCCACGAGACGCTCGCCTCGGACCTCGCGCGCCGCGTCTTCCTCATGCCCGACGCCGAGCGCGTCGCGTGAAGCGCGTACAATCCGCCGGACTCCGGGGGAACCATGAAGCTGCGTGACCTGCTGTTCCTGACCCTGCCGATGGCGCCGCTGGCGAGCGCCGCCGACACGCCGAAGGCCGCGGCCGACGTGCTCGGGCGCGGGCTCTACCTCGTGCAGATCAGCGGCTGCAACGACTGCCACTCGCCCAAGAAGATGGGCGCGATGGGCCCCGAGCTCGATGCGACACGGCTCCTCTCGGGACATCCCGAGGGATCCAGCCTTCCACCGCCGCCGTCCCTGCCACCGGGCCCGTGGAACGCCGTGGGCACCTGGGACCTCACGGCCTGGAGCGGTCCCTGGGGCGTCACCTACGCGGTGAACCTCACGCCCGACGAGAACACGGGCCTCGGCATCTGGACCGAGGAGATGTTCGTGAAGGCGATGCGGACGGGGCGGCACATGGGCGTGTCGCGGCCGATCCTGCCGCCGATGCCCCTCGACTCGCTGAGGGCGTTCACCGACGGCGACCTCAAGGCCGTGTACGCCTACCTGCGGTCGCTGCCGCCGATCAAGAACCGCGTGCCGGAGGCGATCATCGCCCCGCCGCCCGCCAACTGAGGAGCACCCGCATGATCCGGAGCCTGCTCGTTGCCGCCGCCCTTCTCGTCGCAGCCCTGCCGGCGCAGGCCGGCGTCCTGCGCATGGTCGAAGTGCAGACCGACGACCTGCGCGCCTACCTCAAGGTCATCGAGGACGGGAACGTCCTCATGAAGGCGAAGGGCCTCCCGATGCACCTGCGCACGGTGCGAGCGCGCTTCGCGGGCGACAAGGCCGGCCGCCTCGTGGTCCTCGTCGAGTACGCGAGCCTCGCGGAGCTCGCCCAGTCCGACGCGACCATGAAGAAGGACCCGGAGCTGAAGGCCTGGTTCGAATCGCTCACGAAGGTCCGCAAGGTGCTCTCGGACAGCCTCTACGAAGACCTGCAGTAGCGGCGGCTACTCCTTCGGACGGTCGTACCGGTAGGGATACCAGTAGGACTTGGCGCCGATCACGTAGTCCATGTGGACGTGCTTGGAGTCGCGGAAGTCCTCGATGCCCTCGCTGCCGAGCTCGCGTCCCACGCCGCTGCGGCGCATGCCGCCGAACGGCCCCGCGTCGTTGTCGGTCAGGGGGTCGTTGATCCAGAACGTCCCGGCGTGGATGGTCTCGGCCGCCTTCATCGCGTGCTCGAGGCTGTTCGTGTAGATGTTGGCGCCGAGGCCGAACTCGCTGGCGTCGGCCAGGGCGATCGCCTCGTCGATGTCCTTGCAGCGCACGATGGGCGCCACGGGCCCGAACGTCTCCTCGCGCATCAGCTCCATCTCGGGCGTCACGTTCACGAGCGCCGTCGGCTCGTAGAAGTAGCCCTTCGCGAAGCGCTCCGGCCGCTTGCCGCCGACGACGATCGAGGCGCCCGCGCTCACCGCCTCGGCGATCTTGCGCTCCACCTTCTCGCGCTGGGCGGCGTTGATCATCGGCCCCAGGTCCACGTCGGGGCCGAGCGGATCGCCGATGCGCAGCGTCCTCGTGTAGGCCACGAAGCGGTCCACGAACTCGTCGTAGCCCTTGCCCACGATGAAGAAGCGCTCGGCCGAGGTACAGACCTGGCCCATGTTGAGGAAGCTCGCCCAGGCGGCGCCCTTGGCCGCGACCTCGAGGTCGACGCCGTCGTCGACGATGAATGGATCGTTGCCGCCGAGCTCGAGGTGGCACTTCTTGAGCTGCTCGGCGCAGGCGACCGCGATCTTCCGGCCCGTGGCCTGGCTGCCGGTGAATGCCACGATCTCGACGTCGCGGTGGGCGACGAGCGGCATGCCGCAGTCGGGACCGTAGCCGGTGACGACGTTCACGACGCCGGCCGGGAAGTCCTCGAAGCAGCGCATCAGGCGCAGGGTCGAGAGCGGCGTCCACTCGGACGGCTTCGCGACCACGGTGTTGCCGGCGGCCAGGGCGCCCGCGAGCTTCCAGGACAGGAGCAGCAGCGGGTAGTTCCAGGGCACGATCAGGCCCGCGACGCCGTAGGGCTCCTTGATGACGAAGTTGAACTGGTTGCGGGCCACGGGGCTGATCACGCGGCCCACGACGTCGCGGCCGATCTCGGCGTAGTAGTCGAAGCAGGCCGCGATCCACTCGATCTCGTCGCGATTCTCGGGCAGCGGCTTGCCGCCCTCCTTCGTGAGCAGGATCGCGAGGCCCTCGCTGTCCTCGCGCATGCGGCGCGCGGCATGGTGCAGCTTCTCGGCCTTCTCGAGGCCGGGCGTGCGTCGCCACTCGGGGAACGCGCGCTTCGCGGCCGCCACGGCGCGGTTCACGTCGGCCACGGCCGCCCGCGGCGCCGTGTCGAGCACCGCTTCGGTCGCGGGGTTCCTCACCTCGAAGACGCGGCCGTCGGCGGCATCGCGCCACTCGTTGTCGATCCACATCTGCGCCATCAGGTCCTCCGGAACAGCAGGCTCTTGCAGGTGAGCGCGGCTTCGGCCTTCACGAACTCCGAGATGTCCATGGGCACCGGCGTGTAGCCGCACTTCACGAGCCGCTCGAACGTCTTCGGGAAGCCGGGATGCGCCCAGACCTGCCCGCGCACCTGCAGCACGTTCGCGGCGCCCGGCTCGTCGGCCGGCACGTCGATGAAGCCCGGCAGGTGGAACTCGGAGGCGTCGAACCAGAGCCGGTTCGCGAGGAGCGTGGCGTCGTCGACGGCGGTCACGGCGCTCTTGAGGTGCAGGCAGCCCGTGACCGCCACGGGCGTCACCTCGTAGTCGAAGGGAGCGACCGCCCTTCGGAGCGCCTCGGTCCCTTCGGCGTTCGTACGGGGCGTCTGGCCGACGTAGATCTGCCGGCCACAGACGAGGACGTCGCCGCCGTCGAGGGTCGCGGTGCCCCGCATGGTGACGACGTTCGAGCGGTAGCGCCGCAGCGCCTCGGCCACCGCCGCGGTCTCGCCGCGCCGCGACGCGGCCCCGGGCCGCGTCACGATCGCGACCTCGTCGAGCACGACGGCCACGTCCTCGACGAAACAGCCGTCGGGATAGGCCTCGTCGGCCGGCAGCCGTACGACCTCGAGGCCCGCGGCGGCGAGGCCCGCGCAGTACGCCTCGTGCTGCGCCGCCGCGCGCTCGAAGTCGATCGGCTCGCGGGCGAGGTGGGTCAGCTCGCAGCGCTCGATCGAGCGCGATACGTCCCTCGTGATCGCGATGTCCATGGACCGCGCGATGCTACCACCGTCGCGCGGCCGGGCTTCAGGCGCGCTGGGGGAACAACGGCCGGGCGAGCGCCATGAGGATCAGCACCAGGCCGAAGGTGCAGACCATCGTGGCGCCCGTGGGCAGGTCGAGGTGCACGGACAGGTAGATGCCCAGGGCCGACACGATCGTCCCCATGCTCCAGCCGATCGCGAGGCGCCGGCCGATGTGCTCGGAGTAGAGCATCGCCGCCACCGACGGCACGATCAGGTAGCAGAAGACGAGCAGGACGCCGGCGATCGAGACCGACGACGTCACCACGAAGCCGAAGGACGCGTAGAACAGGAAGTCCCAGAGCTTCACGTTCAGGCCCGCGGCCTCCGCCTTCTCGTGGCTGATGGAGATGGCGAGGAACTGGCGGCGGAACGTGTAGTGGAACAGGCCCACGAGGGCGTAGAGCAGAGCCGTGTGTCCCACCTCGGGCCACGACACCGCGAGGATGTTGCCGACCAGCATGTCCTTCAGGTGCTCGCTCTCCGACGTCGCCTTGCTCATCGCGAGGATCGCCGCGGCCGAGGCCACGGCGTACGAGATCCCGATGATCGCCTCCTGCGGGATGCGGGCACGCCGGCTGCGGATCGTCGAGAAGATCGCGGCGCCGATGAACGTGAACGTGAGGCTGATCCAGTAGACCCAGGGGCCGTGGGGGTCCTGGCCCGTGAACGGCAGGAGCAGCGCGATGGTGGCACCCAGGGCCGCGATCTGGGCCAGGGACAGGTCCACGAAGATGACCCCGCGCTCGACCACGTGGACGCCGAGATAGGCGTGGATGCCGGTGAGGATGAGGCTCGCGGCGAAGGGCGCCGCGAGGAACTGGAGTATCGAGAGATCCACTACTTCGCTCCCGTTTCCTTGATGGCGGCCACGAGCAGGTTCACGTCGTAGTCGAAGAGCTTGACGTAGTCGGTGATCGCCTTGTCGCCGCCGACCGAGGGCGGCATCACGAGCACCTTGGCGCCGGTCTCGCGGGCGATGGAGTTGGGCGTCTTGAGGTCGAAGTACGGCTCGACGAGCAGGATCTTGACGCCGCCCTGCTTCATGGCCCCGATCAGGTCGAGGGTGTGGGCGGGCGACGGCGGGATGCCGGGCTTGGGCTCGACGTAGCCCATCACGTCGAGGCCGAAGCGGTCGGCGAAGTTGGGCCAGGAGCGGTGGTAGGTGACGATCTTCAGGCCCTTGTAGGGAGCCATGGCCGCGTCCCAGCGCTTCTCGCCCTCGGCCAGGCGCTTGTCGAAGTCGGCGTAGCGCTGGGCGAAGTACGCGGCGTTCGCGGCATCCATCGCGGACAGCTTCGTCTGGATCGCCTGGGCCACGCGCCGGCCGTTGCCGGGGTCGAGCCAGAAGTGGGGGTTGCCCTGGGGATGCACGTCGCCCATGGCGCGGGTGATCTGGCCGGTCGGGATGTCGAGGATCTTCGCGCTGAGCGACGCGTCGAGATAGCCGTTGGCGCCGGGCTGGATCTTCGCGTTGCGGCTCTGCAGGACGAGGGGCGGCAGCCAGCCGATCTCGAGCTCGCGGCCCACGACGATCAGGAGGTCGGCCTTGTTCATCAGGAAGATGAAGCTGGGCTTGGCCTCGACGAAGTGCGGGTCCTGGTAGCCCTTGCCGATCGCGTCGACCTTGACCTTGTCGCCGCCCACCTCGCGCGCGAGGGCCGCCAGGTCCTCGGTGGTGGCGACGACGTTCACGGCGTGGGCCGGCAGGCTCGTCCCGAGCAGGGCGAGGGCGAGGGCGGCGGCGTGTCTCTTCATGGCGAGCCTCCTAGAAGGCGTGGGCGCCGTGGGCGCCGATGGAGAACAGGAACTGGAACAGGAACTCGTCGGCCTTGGTGCCCTCGCCGAAGCGGGTGTGGCGGTACTGGCCGCGGATCTGGCTGAACTCGCTCGGCCACCAGGTGAGCAGGAAGGACGCGCCCTTGTCCGTGAGATCGGGCGCGTCGGCGCGATCCGAGCGGTCGTAGCGCACGCCCGCGTACCAGCGCCGCGCGAACTGGTACTCGCCGGAGGCGTAGAAGCCGAAGGCCTTCGCGTCCGCCGTCGCTTCCTCGCGGCGGCTCCACACGAGCTCGCTGCGCGCGATCAGCCGGCGATAGATGGCGCGGCGCAAGGGCCGGTAGCGGAACGTGGCGTCGACGCCGAAGAGACGCGTCTTGAAGCCGGGCCCCACGTCGTTGTTGCCGCGGGCGAAGGAGCCGCCGAGGTCGAGGTTCACGGACTCGCCCAGGTCGCGGTAGGCGCGCAGCCGGCCGACGTACGCGAGGTCCTCGCGGCGCGGCGCCTTGAAGATTTCCGACTCGCCGCGATAGGCCTGGGCCGTCGCCTCGAGGAAGACGAGCTTGTTGGGGATCAGCTTCGAGACCGAGATGCCGGCGTCGGCGAGGCCGTCCTCGCCGCCGGTGAGGTTCTGGGTCACGAGCGGCCGGTCGGTCCACGGCAGCACGTGGGAGTGCATGGAGTCGACCTTGCCGAAGGCGTCGCGCATCTTGCCGACCTTCAGCAGCAGCCCCCCGGGCACGGTGGGGAACGTGATGAAGCCCTCCTCGACGCCGACCTCGTCGGGGCCGAAGGTCAGGTAGAAGTCGGCGCGCGCGTACGGGTCGACCACGGCCTGGAACGAGGCCTCGGCCTCGGAGAGCTGCAGGGACGGCGGCGCGCCGGGCGACGGGTTCTGGCCCGCCGCGCCCAGGAAGTTGCCGACGACGGCGACGTCCGGGTTGAAGACCTTCGACGAGCCCGTGGGAATCGCCGACGAGGTCAGCGGCTCGGGAGCGGGCGGGGGCGCGGCGAGCGCCGCGAGCCGGGCCTCGACCGCGGCGAGCGACGCCTTGAGCGCCTCGATCTCGCTGCGCAGCTGGGCCACGTCGTCGCGGGGAGCCGCATCCTGGGCGGCAGCGAATCGCGGAAGGGCGAGCGTAACGAGACCTGTCAGGACGAAACGGAGTACGGGTGCGGTAGCACGCATTGGACCTCCAGCACACGGCGATCGAAAGGAATGGACTCGGGCCCGAGGCAGGCCCGCGATCGAGGCTAGAGGGCGGCGGGAGGCCCGCGGCCGTCGACGCTGGCCCGGTGGGTCGCGCGCGGCAGCTGGGTTTCGGCGGCGTCGAGAGTGAGGCCGGGATCGAGGGCCGGCGCCGTGAACGCGGTCGCGGCCTCGGCTCGCGAGGCCACCGGGCTCGCGGCGCAGGCGTCGCAGTGGCCCGGCGTCTTCACGTGGCAGGCGAGGTCGTGGTGGAGGACCGGGCTGACCAGCAGCACGAACACGTACAGCGCCAGGCCGCACAGGGCGAGGGGGCGAAGGCGCCGGAGTCTCGGGAGGACGTCCACCGGCATCGAGTATAGCGTGCATAATGCCCCGCGCTGAGCCATGGCGGATACGAGCCTGACCATCGTGGGCGCAGGGGTCGTCGGCCTGGCCATCGCCGCCCGCCTCGCCGCCCGCCACCGCGGGCTCGTGCTGCTCGAGCGGAACCCACGCCACGGGCAGGAGACCTCGAGCCGCAACAGCGAGGTCGTGCATGCCGGGATCTACTACCCGCCGGGCTCCTGGAAGGCGCGGCTGTGCGTCGAAGGCAGCCGCCTGGTCCGCGAGGCCGCCGTCCGCCACGGGATCCCGCAGCTCCGTTGCGGCAAGCTCGTCGTCGCCACGACCGAGGCCGAGCTGCCGGGCCTCGACGACCTCTTCGAGCGCGCCGCGGCCAACGACGTGCCGCTCCGACGCCTCACGGCCCGCGAGATCCAGTCCCTCGAGCCCCAGGTCGCCTCGGTCGGGGGCCTCAACTCGCCCACGACGGGCGTCGTGAGCGCTCACGGCCTGATGGACGTGTTCCTGCATCTCGCCCTCGACGCCGGCGCGATCCTCAAGACACGGGCACGGCTCGTGTCCCTGGAGCGCCGCACCGCGGACTGGCGCGTCGAGGTCGAGACGCCCGCCGGTCCCGAGAGCTTCACGAGCGAGCGGGTGGTGAACGCGGCGGGCCTCGAGGCCGACGCGGTCGCGGCCCTCGCCGGGATCGACGTCGAGGCGGCCGGCTACCGCCAGCACTGGTGCAAGGGCAGCTACTTCGCGACGGCGAAGCGCGGCGTCGTGTCGCGGCTCGTCTACCCGGTGCCCGGCGCCCACAGCCTCGGCATCCACGCGATCCTCGACGTCTCCGGCCGGCTGCGCTTCGGGCCGGACGTCGAGTACCTGCCGGAGCGCGTGGCCGACTACACGGTCGGCGACGCGCGGCGCGCGGGCTTCGGTGCAGCCGTGAGGCGCATGCTCCCGGGCATCGCCGACGCCGACCTCGCTCCCGACACCAGCGGCATCCGGCCGCGGCTCCAGGGTCCCCGCGACGGCTTCCGCGACTTCGTGATCGCGGAGGAGTCGGCGCGCGGCTTTCCGGGCCTCGTGAACCTGCTGGGCATCGACTCTCCGGGCCTCACGGCGTCGCCGGCCATCGCGGCCGCCGTGGAGCGCCTGGTCGCATGAGGCGCCGTCTCCCCATCGACGGGATCGTGGTGCCGTCGCTGCTGTTGCTGATCGCCCGGGACCTGGCGCTCTTCGATCCGCCCCGCGAGCTCGCCTGGCCGCTCTTCCACGAGCTCTTCACCACGACGCCGCCGTGGTGGCTCGCGCCGCTCCTGCCGCGGCCCGAAGCGACGCTGTTCCATGACCCGGTGGGCCTGATCCTCGCTGCCGCGGCCACGGGCCTCGCCGCGGCTTATGCCCTCGCCGCCGTGTTCGACGCTCGACCCCGGGCGCGCGCGACGCTGCTGGGCGCCGCGGCGCTCGTTCTCGTCCTGCTGCCCACGGCGTGGGTGCTCGGCCTCGAGCTCGCGACCGGCAAGCCCTACGGCCACGACGGCGGTGTCGTCCAGCTGCCGCTGGCCCTCGAGAAGGTGCTGGCGGGCGAGAGCCCGTACGGAGCCGACTACTCGCAGAGCGTGCTCGGCGAGCAGTCGGCGGCGTCGACGTTCTGGCAGCCGCTCGGCGGCAACCCGATCGTGCGTCATCACTGGTACCTCCCGGGGATGCACCTCGTGATGGCGCCGTTCTTCCTCGCGGCGCGCGCGCTCGGCGCGAGCTTCGACCCGCGCGTGGTCACGAGCCTCGCCTTCGTGCTGGCGGCCCTCCTGGCGGCGCGCCTTCCGTCGACGGCGGAAGGGCGTCTCTCGGCCGCGGCCCTCGTGCTCGTGAACCCCTTCGTGTACTGGGCCCAGGCCTTCGGGACGAACGACGTGCTCTCGGCCGTGCCGCTGCTGGCCGCGGCGCTCCTCGCGCGGCGCGGGCGCGGGACGTGGGCCGCGATCGCGCTGGGCGTCGCGTGCTCGGTGAAACAGCTCGCGTGGCCGTTCGCGCCGTTCCTGGTCGTGGAGCTCGCGGGGCTGCGCTCGTTCGGCGAGACCGTGAGCGCCAATGGCCTGCGGAGGCTCGCGCGACCCGCGGCGATCGTCGTCGCCACGGCTGCCGTGATCGTGCTGCCCGTAGCGCTCCTGGATCCGGGCGCGTTCGTGGCCGACATCTTCCGCTACCAGACGGGGAGCCCCGGCTCGGACCAGTACCCCTTCGGCGGCACGCCCGGCTTCGGCATCGCGAACCTGCTGATCTACGCCGGCGCCGTGCGGCAGCTCTCGGACTACTACCCGTTCCAGCGCTTCTACCTGCTGCTCGTGCCGATCGGCCTGCTGCTGCTGCGCTTCCAGTTCCGGCGGCCGGGCCTGCCCGCGGCGTTCGTGGCCGGCAGCGTCGCGCTGCTCGCGTCCGTGTACCTGTCGCGCATCCCCAACCCGAACTACTTGATCCTCGCGACGCTGTTCCTGCCGCTGGCGCTGCTGCTCGACCCGGAGCTGCCGGTGGATCTCGCGGTCGTCCCGTTGTCGCTGCTCGCGATCGCGTCGGAGGCGGCGCTGCGCGAGCCGCTGCGCGGCGCGTGGGAGACCGGCGCCCTCGGCCTGCCGGCGTGGCTCCAGCCCTCTCCCGTGGGGCCGCGCTGGCACGACCCGCTCTCCATCGGGTGGAGCGGCCTGCTGGCGGCGCTCGCGATGCTCTACCTCCTCGTGGTCGTGGCGGGCGCCGGGTCGCGTCTGCGCCAGGGGCTCGTGGCGCTGGCCACGGCGCTCGGCCTGGGCCTGCCGCTCCTGACGCTCACGGCGAGCAGCCGCGCGACCGGCGTCGTGCGGGCCCAGGACGGCTTCATCGTCGAGGCGCTGGGCGCTCGCGACACGCCGGGTCCCGGCGACTGGGCGCGGCGGCCGGGGGTCGTGCGCACGCCGGTCGTCGAGGCCTGGCCCACGAGCTGGCGCAAGGACCCGCCGCGGCCGCTGCCGGTCACCGAGGCGACGCCCGGCGCGTTCACGCTCGGCCGCCTGCTGCGCGCGTCCCGGCTCGACCCCCGCGTGCTGATGGCGCTGGCGCTCGCCGTCTCCGCGACGTTCGCGGCGCGCCTGGCGAGCGCTCGCGAGCGTCCCGCGCTCCTCGGCGCCCTGCTGCTGGGCCCGGCCAGCGTCGGCAGCGTGCTG
>CADEEV010000008.1 GCA_902826455.1 uncultured Acidobacteriota bacterium
CGCGGCCCTCGTCCCGTACGTGGCCGCGCGGGCCCGCGTGCGGCTCGCCGACGAGGTCTCGAAGGCGGTGACGGATCTCGTCGAGAGCCGGGACAAGGACGCGGCCTTCCGCGCCGGGCGCAACCTCGTCCACCAGTCCTATCTCAAGGAGTCGGCCGCGATCGCCTCGGTGCGCGGCATCGCCGGCAAGGGCCGTGCCCTGGACGGCATCGCCCGCGGCGTCGCGCGGCTCCAGGAAGGCGAGGCCCGCGACCTCGACACGCTGGAGAAGGCCTACGTCGCCATCGCCGGGAAGAACCCGCCGAACGTCGAGCCGGGCAAGGTCGAGCGCGACATGATGACGCGCGTGTACGCGCCCGTCGCCGATCTCGGCGCGTACTACGACGCGATGGACGAGACGAAGCCCGTGGCCGGACTCCACTCGATCCTGCTGTGGGAGGTCTTCAACTTCGCCGACGGCAAGCGCACGGCCTTCGAGGTGTACCAGGCCGTGGCGGCCGAGGCGCTGTCGGCCCGCGAGTGGTACTACGGGACGGTCACCCCGGAGGCGGTGCTCGAGGCTCTCGAGGGGGCTTCGAAGGCCGGCGCCTTCACGCTGAAGACGCGCTAGCTCGCGAACCAGCGCGCGGCGGCGGCGAGGTCGACGTTGCCGCCGCTGACGACCACGCCCACCCGTTTGCCGGTCACGTCCACGTGGCGGCAGAACGCCGCAGCCAGCCCGAGGACGCCGGTCGGCTCGACCACGAGCTTCATGCGCTCCCAGACGAAGCGCATGGTCTCGACGAGCTCCGCGTCCGTCACGGTCAGCATGTCGTCGACGTTGGCGCGGATCAGCGGGAACGTGATCTGGCCGAGGCTCGGCGTGCGGGCGCCGTCGGCGATCGTCCGCGGGTTCTTCACCGTCTGCAGCGTTCCGGTCTTGAAGGAGCGCGTGCCGTCGTCGCCGGCCTCCGGCTCGACGCCGATCACGCGGCAGCCTGGCGCCAGGGCGCGCGCCGAGAGCGCCGAGCCCGCGAGCAGGCCGCCGCCGCCGACGCACACCAGCAGCAGGTCGAGGGGACCGGTCTCGAGGAGCAGCTCGCGGGCCGCCGTGCCGGCTCCGGCAACGACGTCCTCGTGGTCGAAGGGCGGGATCAGCAGCGGGCCGCGGCCCTGCGCCAGGCCCCGGGCGATCTCCTCGCGGTTCTCGCTGGCGGGATCGTAGGTGACGACGCGGGCGCCGTAGCCCTCGGTCGCGGCGCGCTTGGCCGCTGGCGCGTCGTTCGGCATCACGATCGTGGCCTGGGCGCCGAGCAGCTGGCTGACGAGGGCCACGGCCTGGGCGTGGTTGCCCGACGAGTAGGCGATGACGCCGCGCTCGCGGGCCTCGTCGGCGCGCTTCGACAGCGCGTTCCAGGCGCCCCGGAACTTGAAGGCGCCCATGCGCTGCAGGTTCTCGCACTTCAGGAACACGCGGCCGCCCAGGCGCTCGTCGAGGCTGCGCGACGTCGCGACCGGGGTCTTGTGGGCGACGCCTTCGATGCGCCCGGCGGCGGCTTCGACGTCGGCGTAGGTGACCATTCTCGCCGATACTAGCAGAGTGAATCCCGTCTCCTTCCTGCTGCAACATCCGTACTCGGTCCTGTTCGGAGTCGTGCTCGCGGAGCAGCTCGGGCTGCCGCTGCCGGCGGCGCCGCTGCTGCTCGGCGCGGGCGCCCTGGTGGGAGCCGGCAAGCTCGACCTGACCACGGCGCTGGTCCTCGCCGTCGCGGCGTGCCTGCTCGCCGACTTCTCCTGGTACGAGGCCGGTCGGCGTCGTGGCGCCGCGGTCCTCGGGTTCCTGTGCCGGCTCTCCCTCGAGCCCGAGTCGTGCGTGCGACGCACGGAGGACGTCTTCCTGCGCCACGGCGAGCGCACGCTGCTGATCGCGAAGTTCCTGCCCGGGCTCTCGGCCCTCGCGACGCCCCTGGCCGGCGTCACGGGCGTCTCGCGCCGCCGGTTCCTGCTCCTCGACATGGGCGGCGCGCTGCTCTGGATCGGCACGTACGTCGGCCTCGGCTACGTGTTCAGCGACAGCCTCGAGTGGATCGTCGCGCGTCTCGCCGACGTGGCCCACGGCGTCACGCTGTTCGTCGTGAGCGTGCTGGTGGCCTACGTCGCGGTGAAGTTCGTCAAGCGGCGCCGCTTCCTGCACGCCTTGCGCATGGCCCGCATCAGCGCGGCCGAGCTGCGCGCCCGCATCGCGAACGGCGAGCCGCTCACGCTCCTCGACCTGCGCTCCGAGCGCGAGTACCTCGCCGACCCCGTGGCATCCCGGGCTCGCGCCACCTGCGCATCAGGGATCTCCCCGAGCGCCATGGCGAGATCCCCCGGGACCGCGACGTGGTGCTCTACTGCACCTGTCCCAACGAGGAGACGAGCGCCAGGGTCGCGCTGCTCCTGCGCCGCCGGGGCATCGTGAGAGTGCGGCCCCTCGAGGGCGGGCTCGCGGCCTGGCAGAGCCTCGCCGCGGCGCCGGCCCTCAGCGCAGGAGCGACAGTCGAAGCCGCAGCAGGTTGAACATGCCGGCGACGGCTTCGCGGGCGCCCATCTTGCTGCTGCCCCGGGAGCGGTCGAGGAACGTAATCGGGATCTCCCGCAAGCCGCGGCTGCCGAGCCGCGCGACCCAGAACAGGATCTCGACCTCGAAGGAGTAGCCGGCGGAGTGCAGCCGATCGAACGGCACGCGGGCCAGGGTGTCGGCGCGATACGCCCGGTAGCCGCTCGTGCAGTCCCGCGCCGGCAGGCGGAACAGGACGCGGACGAACAGGTTCGCGGCGGCGCTCAGCACCTTGCGGTGCGGCGACCAGTCGGGCAGCCGGCCGCCGGCCACGTAGCGCGAGCCGATCGCGACGTCGCCGCCCGCGGCGAGCAGGCGCGGGATCTCGGCGGGGTCGTGGGAGAGATCGCAGTCCATCGTGATCGCCCAGGCGGAGCCGCGCCGCAGGACCTCGCGCATCCCGGCGGCGATCGCCATGCCGAGGCCGCGCGCTCCTTCCCGGTGCAGCACGACGACGCGCGGGTCCGCGGCGGCCAGCCGGTCCGCGATGGCACCGGTGCCGTCGGGCGACGCGTCGTCCACCACCACCACCGCGACGTGGGGCGCCGCGGCCAGGATGCGGTCCACCACGTCCTCGAGGTTCTCGGCCTCGTTGTAGGTCGGGAGCACGACCATGGCCTCGGGCGCGCCCGTCGCGGGCTGACTGCCAGTCATCGTAAGCGCAGCACCTTAGCACGCGTCCTCGCGCCAGCGAGAGCGCGGAAATTGCTATCCTTGCCGCTGCTATGAACGCCTCGCTCGCGCAGGTCCTCGACAGCTACGATGCCACGGCGCCTCTCGACGAGGCCTTCACGATCCCGGGCCCCTGGTACACGGACGGCCGCGTCGCCGAGCTCGAACGGCGCGCGGTCTTCGGCCGCACCTGGCAGGTGCTGGCCCGCGCCGACCAGCTCGAGAGGCCCGGCCAGTTCGTGAGCGCCGAGATCGCGGGCGAGCCCCTGGTGGCCGTGCGCGGCAGCGACGGCGTGCTGCGGGCGTTCTTCAACGTGTGCCGCCACCACGCGACGCCGGTCATGACCGAGCCGTGCGGCGAGGCGGACAAGCTGCGCTGCGGCTACCACGGCTGGACGTACAACCTCCAGGGCGAGCTGCGAGGCATGACGGACTGGGAGGGCGTCTCGGACTTCGACCGCGCGCGCTTCGGCCTCGTGCCGGTGCGCGTCGAGACCTGGGAGAACTTCGTCTTCGTGAACCTCGACAAGGCGGCGCCGTCCCTCCTCGACGCGGTGGGCGGGCTCGCGACGCTCCTCGCACCCCTGAACGTCTCGCGCCTGCGCTTCTTCGAGCGCCGCGAGTACGTGCTCGCGTGCAACTGGAAGGTCTACGTCGACAACTACCTAGACGGCGGCTACCACGTGCCCCACATGCACAAGGGCCTCAGCAGCGTCCTCGAGTACGCCGACTACACGATCGAGAACGGCACGCGCTACTGCGTCCAGTCGAGCCCGATGACCCAGAAGAGCGCCGAGGCCGAGGTGGCGAGCGTGCGCAAGGGCGACCGCGCCTACTACCTCTGGCTGCACCCCAACTTCATGATCAACTGCTACGAGGGCACGATGGATACGAACCTCGTGCGGCCCCTCGGCATCGACCGCTGCCACGTCACGTTCGACTTCTACTTCGAAGACGTCTCGGAGGCGCGCCGCGCGGCGAACGCGGCGAGCGTTGAGGTCGCCGACACGGTGCAGGGCGAGGACGTGGCGATCTGCGAGGGCGTCCAGAAGGGCCTCGGCTCCCGGGCCTACGGCGCCGGGCGCCTCTCGGTGCGGCGCGAGGCGGGCGAGCACCTGTTCCACCGCCTGCTCCACACGGACCTCACGAGCGAGCTGGGACGCGAATGAGGAGCCTCGCCTTCCTGCTCCTCTGCGCGCTGCCGGCGTCCGCCGCCGACTACGCCGCCGAGATCAAGACCTGGCGCGTCGAGCGCGAGGCGAAGCTCAAGGCCGAAGGCGGCTGGCTCTCGGTCGCGGGCTTGTTCTGGCTGAAGGACGGCGAGAACCGCTTCGGCAGCGGCCCCGGAAACGCCATCGTCCTGCCGGCCTCGGCGCCCGCCAGCGCCGGCGCCTTCGAGCTGAGGGACGGGGCCACGCGCTTCCGGCTGGACCCGGGCGTCTCCGCCACCCTGGACGGCCAGCCGACGACCGGCGGCGCGATGCGCCCCGACACCGCGGGCCAGCCGAACGTGCTCGCCCTGGGCCGCCTCACGATGCACGTGATCGAGCGCAGCGGCCAGGTCGCGATCCGGCTCAAGGACAACGACAGCCCGCGCCGCAAGGGCTTCAAGGGCCTGTCCTGGTACCCGACCTCGGAGGCCTACCGGGTGACCGCCCAGTGGGTCGCCTACCCGAAGCCGGTCAACCTTCCGATCCCCAACGTCCTCGGGCGGGTCGAGTCGATGCCGAGCCCGGGCTACGCGACGTTCACGCTGAATGGCCGGGAGCTGCGCCTCGACCCCGTACTCGAGGGCGCCGACGCCGACGAGCTGTTCTTCATCTTCCGCGACGAGACGGCCCCGAAGGACACCTACGGGGGCGGCCGGTTCTTCTACAGCGCCATGCCCGCCAACGGCCGGGTGGTCCTGGACTTCAACAAGGCCTACAGCCCGCCCTGCGCGTTCACGAACTACGCGACCTGCCCCCTGCCCCCGAAGCAGAACCGCCTGCCGGTCCGCATCGAGGCGGGCGAGAAGACCCCGCCCGACGCGGTCCACGTGGCCGCCCGGCCCGCCCCGTAAACGTTTCTTTTCAGAACCTTTCCCCGGCCGGAAGCGTCTAATTCGCTGACTACGAGCTTCCCGGCCGAGAGGCGGCTGCGCGCGTCAGGACGAGCCGGCCTTCCGCGGGGACGAACAGGAGTTCTCTCGCATGGCGAACCTGAAGAGCCTGGTGGCGGACTACGAACGACAACTGATCGAGTCGGCGCTGTCGGCGGCCCACGGCAACCAGCGGCGGGCCGCGTACGCCCTGGGCGTGCTGCCCACCACTCTTCACGAGAAGATGAAGCGCCTCGGCCTGATGCGCCGCGAGGTCTCCGCGATGGCCGGCTTCGCCGAGACGGTCCAGCAGGAAGCCCGCTAGCCCCCTGTCGCCGTTCCCGGCTCCCGGCGCGCGGCCGCGCGCGCCTCCGGCGGTGCAATGCCGCCGGCCGAGCCCGCGAGTCAAATAATCCTTGACTCGCGTTCCTGCCCTCCACTAGCCTCCGACCACTTCAATCGTGTGAACTTTCCGAACGAAGGCCGTTTTCTCGGGGCGCCGGTCGCGCCGCAACGGAGGACAAATGAACCGAATCCCTCTTCTGACCTCGCTGGTGGTCGTATGGGCGGGACTGTCCGTACCGGTCCAGGCCCGGGAAACCCAGGAACGCCGTGAGCCGCTCGACGCCGCGGGCGTGGCCCGGCTCGGCGCCGAGACCGGCGCCCGCGTCAGCATCAACGGCGCCACCGGCGCCGCGCGCTTCGTGAGGATCGCCCCCGGACCGCGCAAGAGCGGCCTCGCGGCCGCCAAGCGTGCGCCGGAAGCCGCCGCCGCGGACTTCTTCCGCGCCTACGGGAGCATCTTCGGGCTCCGGGATGCGGCCGCCGAGCTGCGCACGGAACGCGTCGGCGCCGACCGTCAGGGCTTCACCCACATCACCCACCGCCAGGTCTACAAGGGCCTTCCCGTCTTCGGCGGCGAGCTCAAGTCCCACCTGGACGCCTCGGGCGACCTGGTGGCGGTCAGCGGCACGTTCGTGCCCGAGATCGCCGTCGACCCGCGGCCCGGCCGCAGCGCCGCCGAGGCGGCACGCACGGCCGTCACGCGCGTCGAGCGCCAGAAGGGCACGACCGGCCTGACGGCCCGCGCCACGACCCTCCTCGTCTTCCGCGAGGGCCTCGCGAAGGGCGTCCCCGGCCCCAACCGCCTGGCCTGGCAGGTCGAGGTGGGCGACGGCGCAGGCGTCCGCGAGCTCGTCTTCGTCGACGCCCACACGGGCAAGTTCCTCGACCAGATCACGGGCGTGCAGGACGGGATGTTCCGCCGCGCGTACGACGGGCAGAACCTGCCCGCCCCGCCGCCGGAGTATCCCGGCACGCCGTTCTGGTCCGAGGGCCAGCCCTTCCCCACCGGCAACACCGAGGCCGACAACATGCTGCTCGCCTCGAAGGAGACCTACGACTTCTACAAGAACGCCTTCGGCCGCGACTCCTTCGACGGCGCCGGCAAGATCATGGACTCGATCTTCAACCGCGGCTACAACTGCCCGAACGCGTCCTGGAACAGCACCTTCATCTCGTTCTGCCCGGGCCTGACCACCGACGACGTGACGGCCCACGAGTGGACCCACGCCTACACCGAGTACACCCACGGCCTCATCTACCAGTGGCAGCCCGGCGCGCTGAACGAGGCCTACTCCGACATCTTCGGAGAGACCGTCGACCGCATCAACAACCGCGGCGGCGACACGCCCGACAACCCGCGCGCCGCCGACAGCTGCTCGGTCTTCGACGGCGGCGTGCCGCCGCCTTCGCTCACGATCGCGGGCGGCAGCGCGGCCGGGAGCTACTTCGCGCGCGCCTCCGTGAACGAGCCGCCGCTGCCCCTGACGGTCGGGCCGACCGCGATGGCGCAGGCCGTGCCCGCGGGCGCCTGCAGCGCGGTGAGCGGCGTCGCCGGCAAGATCGCGATCGTCGACTGGACGTTCCTGGCCGACGGCGTGACCAACGAGTGCGGCTCCGGGGCCCGCGCCGTCAACGCGTTCAACGCCGGCGCCACGGCCGTCATCTTCGTGGCGCCCGCGTCCGGCCTGCTCAACCTCGGTGCCAGCACCCTGATCGCGAGCGTCGAGGTCACGAACGCCGACGGCGCCCTCATCAAGGCGGGCCTGCCGGCGAGCGCCACGATCGCCATGAACGTCGGCACCGACAACTCGGTCCGCTGGCTGCTGGGAGAGGACGATACGGCCGTGGGCCTCACCGGCGCCCTGCGCGACATGTGGAACCCGCGCTGCTTCGGCAACCCGGGCAAGGTGTCCGACACGTTCGAGTACGTCTGCTCGACGGCGGACAACGGCGGCGTGCACGGCAACTCCGGCATCCCCAACCACGGCTACTCGTTGCTGGTCGACGGCGGCAACTACAATGGCGAGAGCGTCGTGGGCATCGGCCTGACGAAGGCCGCCCACATCTACTACCGCGCGATGACCGTCTACCAGGGCCCCGCGAGCGACTTCGCGGACCACGCGGACGCGATCGAGCAGTCGTGCGCCGACCTCGTCGGCACGAACGTGCCCGATCTCTCGACGGGTGCTCCCTCGGGCCAGGTGATCTCGGCGTTCGACTGCGCCCAGGTCGCCGCCGCGGCCACGGCGGTCGAGCTGCGCACGCCCCCCACGCAGTGCCACTTCGAGGCGATCCTGGAACAGAACCCGCCCGATCGCTGCGAGGCGGGCACGACCCAGGCGACGATCTTCAGCGACACGTTCGAGACGAACCCGGCCAGCCGCTGGAGCGTCTCGAGCGAGGGCGGTCCGGACTTCACGCCACGCAACTGGGAGTGGTCGAGCGCCCTGCCCGACGGCCGCGCTGGCTCCGCCATGTTCGGCATCGACTTCCCCGGCGGCACGTGCGCGCCCGGCGGCGACGAGTCGGCGGTGCTCCATCTCGACAGCAACAGCATCGTCTTGCCCCAGGGCGCCAGCAGCCCGCGCCTCACGTTCGACCACTGGGTGGCGACCGAGGGCGGCTGGGACGGCGGCAACCTGAAGGTCAGCGTGAACGGCGGGGCCTGGCAGGTGGTGGCCCCCGGTGACTACACCTTCAACGGCTACAACGCGGCGCTGTTCACGGCGGCCGACGGCAACACGAACCCGATGGCCGGAGAACCGTCGTTCACCGGCACCGACGGAGGCTCGGTCGGCGGATCCTGGGGACGCTCCCACGTCGACCTGACGAACTACGCCTCCGCGGGCGACAGCGTCCGGCTGCGCTACGACATCGGCAACGACGGCTGCACGGGCATCGTCGGCTGGTACGTGGACGATCCCACACTCTACGCCTGCGTGCCCTCCACGCGCCCGGCGCTCTCGATCGCCGACGTCCAGGTGATCGAAGGCAACTCGGGCTTCACCACGGCCAACTTCAAGGTGTCGCTGTCCCACGCCTCGGCGCGGCCGGTGAGCGCCTGGTACACGACGCTGTTCGGCTCGGCTCTGCCGCTCCTCGACTATCTCCCCGAGATCAGCAAGGTCGAGTTCGCACCGCTCCAGCTCGAGGGCAACATCACGATCAAGGTGCGCGGCGAACGCCTGTTCGAGAACGACGAGAGCTTCTCCGTGTACCTGTTCGACCCGAGCCGCGCCACGATCGGAGACGGCAAGGGGAAGGGGACCATCCTGAACGACGACTCGCGCCACCACCACTGATGGCCTGAGGGTCGTACCGTTGCGTTCCGGGAGGGGCCGACGCCGGCCCGTCCCTTTTCCTTTCTACTGGACGTCGGACGGCAGGTCCGTGCCGTGACGCAGCTCGAGGCGCGCCCAGTACTCGCCCGGCGCGATGGCCTTTCCCGCCACGGGCACGGGAGACAGGGCGACGAGGCGCACGGCGAGGTCGCCGTCTCCGATCCCGGTCGCGGTCCTGGCGGAGAGCGCGACGTCGATCGTCTTGCGGGCACTGGCCGGGCCCACGGAGAGGCGCACGGTGGCGTCCCCGGCCCAGACGCAGACCTGGCCCTTCGGACAGCGCGAGTCGGTGAGGACCGCCTCGAAGCCGACCTCGAGCTCGCTCCCGGGCAGGCGCGTGCTCTCGCCGACCTTCATCTCGAAGGCCGTCCCCGCCGTCGCCTCGCGACTGCCGCCGAGGCGTCCGACCATCAGCGCGTCGCCCGCAGCCAGGACGAAACGGACCGAGGCCCCGAGCCCCAGCGGGGCCGCCGGCACGCGCACCTCGATCCACTCGCCGTGGACCGAGAGCCGATCGGGGGCCGCCTCGTCGTCGGCGCGCCAGAGGGTGCGCCGCCGGCCTTCGCCCGTGACAGCATGGAGCGTCGCCGCCACCAGCGTGCTCGCGGGACGCTTCTCTTCGTCGTCGGCGCCCATGGCGATGGCGCCGATCTCGAGCCGGCGCTCGCAGCCGGTCCTGAGGTCGGCGCCACCCTGGCCGAGCCCGCTCTTCGCGTCGTCGTCGACGTCGAGATAGAGGACGGCCTTCACGCGGCTCAGGGCTGGTCGCACGGGCCGGTCGAAGGCGAAGCGGACGACCAGGTCGTCCTTGTCCCGCGCGGCGTGGACCTCGACGACCCGGGCCTCGTCTCTCGCGCCGACTGCCGCCGCGTCGTCGACCACGATCACCGGCGGCCGCGCGCCCCAGTAGAAGAGCGGACGCCCTTCGGCAGGGGTGGCGAGCAGGGACACCAACAGGACCCACATCGCTTCGAAGCCTAGCACGCCGCCTCGCGTGCTATGGTCGGCGCCGATGGTCACGGACGTCCACGTCCACGTGCAGCCGATCTGGGAGATGAAGGCCGCGGCCCTCGACGTGTTCCTGAAGGGACGCGACGACGTGGACGCGCTGCAGAAGATCATGCGGTCGCCGGAGCACCTGCTGCGGCGCCTCGACGCCGACGGCGTCGACCGCGCGGTGCTCGTGAACTACCCGAGCCCCGATCTCATGGGCTTCAGCCACCGCGTGAACGACTACGTCGCCCAGTACTGCGCCGCGGCCCCGGACCGCCTGATCCCCATGGGCGGCGTGCACCCGCGCTTCACGGACGACGCCGCGGCCGAGGTGCGGCGCGCGGCGGACGCCGGCGTGCGCGCCCTCAAGATCCATCCCCCGCACATGGGCTTCGAGTCGAACGCCTATCTCCACGGCCTCGACGCCCTGCGCGACCTCTACGCCGAGGCGCAGCGCCTGAAGCTGCCGGTGATGATCCATACCGGGACGTCGATCTTCCCCGGGGCCCGCAGCCGCGTTGGCGAGCCGATGCCGATCGACGACGTCGCGGTGGACTTCCCCGACCTCACGCTCGTGATCGCCCACGGCGGCCGGCCGCTCTGGATGGAGCAGGCGTTCTTCCTGGTCCGGCGCTTCCCGAAGGTCCACATGGACGTCTCGGGCATTCCGCCGAAGGCGCTGCTGCGCTACTTCCCGCGCCTCGCCGAGATCGCCGACAAGGTGCTCTACGGCAGCGACTGGCCCTCGCCGGGCGTCGCGAGCCTCGCGAGGAACCTCGCCGACTTCCGCGGCCTGGGCCTGCCGGCCGACGTCGAGACGAAGATCCTCGAGACGAACGCCCTGGCGCTGTTCCCCGCCTAGACGCGGGCGGTGCGCACCGCGCCGATGCACTCGGCGGCGAGGCTCGTGGCGCGCTCGGCTCCCACGAAGGCCACGAGGCCGCGGCGCAGGAACTCGCGAAGCTCCCCGGCCTTGGCGTTGTCGATGCCCGGCTGCACGTCGAACTTCGCGCACAGGTGGCGCGCGACCGCGTCCGCCGAGTGTTCTCCGAGGTGCGGCGCCAGCACGGCCGCGATGCGTTCGGGGACCGTCACCGGCCGGGCATTCGCATGAGCGGCCGAATGATGCTGAAGGACGCCTCGAAGCGCAAGCGGCCGCAGGCCCTGTGCTAACATCCGGGCGCCTTGAGCATCCAGAAAGTGGCGGTGATCGGCACGGGCCTGATGGGCCGTGGCATCGCTTACGCCGCGGCCGCGGGCGGCTTCGACGTGTCCCTCCACGACGTCTCCGGGGAGGCCCTGAACCGCGCCCTCATCCAGATCCGCAAGGACATGGAAGAGGCCGTGGCGCGCGGCAAGATGCCGGCCGAGGACGTGAAGGCGGCCCTCGCCCGGCTCCAGCCCGACCAGGAGCTCGACTCCGACGCGGACTTCGTGATCGAGGCGATTCCCGAGGACATCTCCCTCAAGCTGAGGATCTTCGCGCGCCTCGATCGCGTCTGCCGCGAGGACGTCGTGCTGGCGACGAACACCTCGGGCCTGTCGATCACGGAGATTGCGGCGGTGACGAAGCGCCCGGGCCGGGTCGCCGGCATGCACTTCTTCAACCCGGTCCCGAAGATGAAGCTGGTCGAGATCGTGCGCGGCCTCGAGACGAGCGACGCCACGGTGGCGGCGGTGGCCGAGGTCGCCGCGCGCATGAACAAGGAGACCGTGACGGTGAAGGAGTCGCCGGGCTTCATCACGTCGCGCGTCAACGCCCTCATCGGCAACGAGGCGTTCCTCATGCTCCAGGAAGGCGTCGCGAGCGCCCGGGACATCGACAAGGCCCTGAAGCTCGGCCTCAACCATCCCATGGGGCCCTTCGAGCTCGTGGACCTGGTGGGTCTCGACACGCGCCTCTCGGTCCTCGAGTTCCTGCACAAGAGCATGGGCGAGAAGTACAAGCCCGCGACCCTGCTCGTGCAGTACGTGAAGGCCGGGCGGCTGGGCCGCAAGGCCGGCCGCGGCGTCTACGAATACCCGGACGAACCCCGCTAGGCCCCTCGTGTCCTACCGCAACCTCATCCTCGAGGCCGACGGCAGGGTCGCGACGCTCGTCGTGAACCGGCCCGAGGTGCGCAACGCCCTCGACGGCGACACGGTCGCCGAGTTCCACGCCGCCCTCGACGAGGTCCGCAAGGCGCGGGTCACGGTCCTGATCGTGACCGGCGCGGGCGACAAGGCCTTCGTCTCCGGCGCCGACATCAACGCGATCCGGGCGCGCCGCCGCGACGACGCCTTCGCCGGGATCAACTCGCGCCTGATGGCGGCCGTCGAGTCCGCCGACGCCGTCACGATCGCCGCGATCAACGGCTTCGCGCTGGGCGGCGGCTGCGAGCTCGCCCTCGCCTGCGACATCCGCATCGCCTCGGAGAGCGCCGTCTTCGGCCAGCCCGAGCCCGCGATCGGCATCATTCCCGGCGCCGGCGCGACGCAGCGGCTGCCGCGCATCGTGGGCGTCGGCCGCGCCAAGGAGATGATCCTGGCCGGGGCGCGCTGGAGCGCCTCCCAGGCCCTCGCCTATGGCCTGGTGAGCGAGGTCGTGCCGGCCGCGGGCCTGCAGGCGGCGGCGCGCGCCTGGGCCGAGCGCGTGCTCGCCCTCGGTCCCCTGGCCGTGCGGCTCTCGAAGCAGGCGATCAACGCGTCGATGCAGATGCCACTCGCGGCAGGCCTCGCCTACGAATCGGGCCTGCAGGCGATCACGTTCGAGTCGACGGACAAGATGGAGGGAACCGCGGCGTTCCTCGAGAAGCGGAAGCCGCGGTTCACCGGCGAATGAGACGCTTCGGCCTCGCGTTGTTCCTCGTGGGCGCGTGCGGGTACTACGTCTGCGGCCAGCAGCGCGCCGCCGCCGAGCCGGTGCCGGCGGGCCTCACGGTCGAGGAGGGCCTGCGCTACGCCGCGGGCCGCTTCGAGATCGGCCAGTACGTGATGGCGATGGCCGCCGGGGCGGGCCTGCTCCTCGCGCTGTTCCCCCAGGGGCGGTGAGCCTGAGGCTGCGCAGCGTCTGCGTGTTCTGCGGCTCGAGCGCCGGGCGCGACCCGGCCTTCGCCGAGGCGGCCCGGGCGATGGGCGCGCGGATCGCGGCCGAGGGCCGCACGCTCGTCTACGGCGGCGGTCGCGTGGGCCTCATGGGCGTCCTGGCCGATGCGGCGCTGGCCGGCGGGGCCCAAGTGATCGGCGTGATCCCCGAGGTGCTCATGGCCCGCGAGGTCGCCCACACGGGCCTCTCGGAGCTGAGGGTCGTCCCGACCATGCACGCCCGCAAGGCCCTGATGGCCGACCTGAGCGACGCCTTCGTGGCGCTTCCCGGCGGCTACGGCACCCTCGAGGAGCTGTTCGAGGTCGTGACGTGGGCCCAGCTCGGCATCCACGCGAAGCCGATCGGCCTGCTCGACGTCCAGGGCTTCTTCGAGCCGCTGGCCGCCTTCACCGAGCGCGCCCTGGCCGAGACCTTCGTGAGCCCGCGCCAGCGCGACCTGCTGATCCTCGAGACGACTCCGGAGCGCCTCCTCGAGCGCCTCGAGGGTGCTTCGCCCCTCGCGCCGGACCCCCGTCGCGAGCCGTTCATCCGCTAGGACGAGCCACTCACCACAAAGGCGTTCCCAGGGCGCGCGGCTCGCCCTAACCTCAGACTCGACGTTGTTCCCTGGGGAGCGGAGTCCAAGCCATGGCCATGAACGCAATCGCCACCGACGCACCGGCCAACCTGAAGGGCATGCTCGAGTCCTACGAGCGGCAGCTCATCGTCTCGGCTCTCGAGCGGGCCGGCGGGCACCAGCGCGCCGCCGCGGCCGCGCTCGGCATCCTGCCCACCACGCTGCACGAGAAGATGTCGCGGCTGGGCATTCCCACCGCGCGCGCCAGCCGCTACTAGCCCGGGCCGCCGCCGGGGCGCCGGCTCGGCCATAATCCGTCCGTGAGCCTGCCTCCGGACGAGCTGCTTCCGCTCCACCGCTCGCTGCTGCTGCCTCGGCTCATCGAGGAGAAGATGCTGCTCCTGCTCCGGCAGGGCAAGCTCACGAAGTGGTTCTCCGGCATCGGCCAGGAAGCCATCGCCGTGGGCGTCACGTCGGCCCTCGAGCCCGACGACTGGATCCTGCCGATGCACCGCAACCTCGGGGTCTTCACGACCCGCGGCCTCGACGTGCCCCGGCTATTCCGGCAGCTCCTGGGACGCGACGGCGGCTTCACCAAGGGCCGCGACCGCACCTTCCACTTCGGCCACCTCGAGAGCCGCGTGGTGGGGATGATCAGCCACCTGGGCGCGATGCTCCCCGTCGCCGACGGCCTGGCGCTCGCGGCGCGGCTGCGGGGCGAAAAACGCGTCGCGGTGGCGTTCACGGGCGACGGCGCCACGAGCGAGGGCGACTTCCACGAGGCCGTGAACCTGGCCGCGGTGTGGAAGCTGCCCGTGCTCTTCGTGGTGGAGAACAACCAGTACGGCCTGTCGACACCGGTGGCCGAGCAGTACGCGTGCCGCGACCTCGCGGACCGGGGGCCCGGCTACGGCATCCCGGGCTGGATCGTGGACGGCAACGACGTGCTCGCGGTCCACACGGCGGTCGCCTCAGCCGTCGAGCGCGCGCGGCGCGGCGACGGGCCGACCCTGCTCGAGTTCAAGACCTTCCGCATGCGCGGCCACGAGGAGGCCTCGGGCACCGCGTACGTGCCGAAGGATTTGGTCGCCGAATGGGCGAAGAAGGATCCCGTGGCACGCTTCGAGGCCCATCTCGAGAAGCGAGGCCTGCTCACGCCCGACGCCGCGGCCGAGGTCCGGGGCGAGCTGCGGCGGCAGATCGACGCGTGGGTCGACGACGCCCTCGCCGCCCCGGAACCGGACTCGAGCGCCGAGAGCGAGCTCGCGGACGTGTACGCGCCGGCGCTCGCCGTCCTGCCGGGGCCCGAGCGCACTCCGGACGCCCCGGAGCTGCGCTACCTCGACGCGATCCGCGACGGCCTGCGCGAGGCGCTGCGCACGGACCCCGGGGTGCTGCTCCTGGGCCAGGACATCGCCGAGTACGGCGGCGTTTTCAAGGCCACGGAAGGGCTCGCCGCGGAATTCGGCAAGGAGCGCGTGCGCAACACGCCCCTCATCGAGTCGGGCGCGGTCGGCGCGGCCCTCGGCCTCGCCCTCGACGGCTTCCGGCCCATGCTCGAGATGCAGTTCGGCGACTTCATCACGTGCGGCTTCAACCAGGTCGTGAACAACCTGGCGAAGACGCACTACCGCTGGGGCGCCGGGGTGCCCGTCGTGCTGCGCGTCCCCGTGGGCGGCGGCGGCGGCGCAGGCCCGTTCCACTCCCAGAACGTCGAGGCCTGGTTCGGCCACGTGGCGGGCCTCAAGGTCGTGGCGCCGGCCACGCCGGCCGACGCGAAGGGGCTGCTGCTGTCGGCGTTCGCCGACGGCAACCCCGTGCTCTACCTCGAGCACAAGCTGCTCTATCGCTCGGCGCGCGGGCCGGTGCCCGAGGGCCGCTACGGCGTCCCCATCGGCCAGGCGCGCCTGGCCCGCGCCGGCAGCGACGCGACGCTCGTGACCTACGGCGTCGGCGTGTCGTGGGCGCTCGAGGCCGCGGCGGTCCTCGCCGCCGAGGGACACGAGATCGAAGTGCTCGACCTGCGCACCCTGCAGCCGTGGGATCGCGACGCGGTGATGGCGTCGGTGCGCCGCACGGGCCGCGCCCTCGTGCTCCACGAGGCGCCGCTCACCGGGGGCTTCGGCGCGGAGCTCGCGGCCTCGATCGGCCGCGAGGCGTTCCAGTGGCTCGATGCGCCGGTCGAGCGCCTGGGGGGCCTCGACACCCCGGTGCCGTTCAGCAAGGCCCTGGAGGAGATCTTCATGCCCCGGGCCCGCCTGCTGCCCGCCCTGCGCGCGCTGCTCGCTTTCTAGGCCTACTGCACGTAGCCGAGGGCGCGCAGCTCGTCGCGATCCTCGTCGGAGAGCTCGACCTTGGCGCCGCCTCGGAGCACCTCGGCGGCGCGCTTCTGCGACGCGCGCAGGACCTCGAGGCGGTTCCGCAGGTACTGCACGGCGATCGGCTGCCGCGACGCGAGGTTCGCGTGCTCCCCGGGATCGGCGTCGAGGTCGTAGAGTTCGAGCGGCCCTTCGAGCTCGCCGTAGATACGGGGATCGTCATTGACGATCAGCTTGAGCGGCCCGATGCGCAACGCCGACTTGTCCGCCTTGCCGAAGCGCGTCTCGCTGACGAGATCGGGCGGCTCGGCCGGCGCGCCGCGGCCCAGGAAGAGGCTCGAGAGGTCGCGGCCCTCGCGCAGCTCCGGGGGCGGCAGGGAGGCGAGCGACAGCAGGGTCGGGAGCAGGTCGACCTGGGCCACGGGTTGGCGCTCGCGGACGCCCGCCCTTGCCGCCTTCGGCAGCCGCACGGCCAGGGGGATGCGGGTCAGCTCGCGGTACAGCGTGTGGCCATGGCCGTGGCCGCCGTGATCGCCGAACTCCTCGCCGTGGTCGGCGACGAACGCGACGAGCGTGTCGTCGAGACGGCCGCGCGACCGCAGCGCCTCGACCAGCGCGCCGAAGGCATGGTCGTTGCCCAGGATCTCGCCCAGGTAGAGCGTCTCGAGGTAGGCGATCTCCCCGGGTCCCTTGGGCGCCATCAGGATCGGAAGGCTCGGCCGGCGCGCGACGCCCGGCGCGTGGAACGGCGCCCAGTCCTCGTCCGAGGGCTCGTACGGAACGTGGGGCTCCATGGTATGGACGTAGAGGAAGAAAGGCTGCGGCCCCGCGTCCACGAAGCGCAGCGCACGCTCGACCGCCTCCTTCGCGCTGAAGCCGTAGCGGCGCTTCTCGCCGTCGTTCCACACGTCGAAGCCCTGGGCGAAGCCGAAGCGCTGGCTCACGACGTGGTTCGAGACCACGGCGCCGGTCCGGTAGCCGGCCTTGCGGAACTGCTCGGCCAGCGTCGTGAAGCCGCCGCCCAGCGCGCGATCGAAGCCCCCGGCCCCATGCGTTCCCGGGTGCAGGCCGGTGAAGATCGAGGCCACGGTGGGACGCGTCCAGGGCGCATGGGCCCAGGCGTCCTCGAACACGATGGACTCGCGCGCGAACGCGTCGAAGGCCGGCGAGGTCGGGCCCGGGTACCCGTAGGCGCCGAGGCGATCGGCGCGCAGCGTGTCGGTCAGGAAGATCACGACCGAGGGACGGCCGCCGAGCGCCGCCGCCGGGAGCGGCGCGGCCGCGGCGCCAGGCAGGCCGGCGATCGCCGGGGCCTCGATGCGCAGCGGCGCGCTGCCCGTGTTGGCGAACGTCAGGCGTGCGTAGCGCACGCCGGCGGCGGGCGCCGGCAGGGCGGCGCGAACGGCCTGGGCCTGGGCGGACGGCGCCGCCTCCAGCACCGTGACGCTCCCGCTGCCGGTCTCGTAGCGGACCGTGAGCCGGGCCCCGGCGCGGCCCGCGGCGGCCCGGCCCGCGACGCTCAGCCCTGCGCGTGCGGGGAACGCGAAGCCGGCGCTCGAGCGCGGCGGGAGCAGCAGCGCTCCGCCATCGACGGTGGGCGTCGTCGCCTCGCCCACCTCGAGGCGCGAGAGGAGCAGGCCGGACGGCCGATCGAGGTGGAAGACGAGGGCGTTGTCGCCGTCGACCTGGGCAGCCTCCGGCAGATCGAGCGTGAAGTCGCCATCGGCGACCCGGACCTGGAGACGACCGACCGCCGTGCCGTTCAGCCGCACCTCGACGGCGAGGCGTTCGGGCGGGGCCTGACAGCGCGCCCGCACCTTCAGCGTCTTCGGGCCGCGCGAGAAGAACGGGAGCCGGATCTCCGCCTGCTTGCGCTGAGCGGCGATCTCGAGCCCGCCCCCCTCGCGCCGCGGGTTCTGCCAGCCCGGCCAGACGAGCCGCCGGCGCTCGACGAGGAACCCGAGATCCAGCCCGTCGCTGCGGATCTCGGCGCCGGCCAGCTCACGCGCGAGGACCCACTCGCGGACCACGGGAGCGGCGGGCCGGGGCTCCGGCGCGCGGCAGCCGAGAGCCGCGAGACCCGCGCCCAGAGCGGCCGCGAGGCCCCTGCACCGGAGACGGCCCCGCAGCATCATGCGGCGGGAGTCTAATGTAGGATCTGAGGCCATGCATACCCGGCGCTACTTCCTCAAGACCGTGGTGCTGGGCGCGACGGCCTCGGGAATGCCGGGATGCAGCGAGCCGGACCGCCCGCTGCCGACACCCGCGGTCGCCGCGACGCCGCGCACGCTGGCCAGGCAGCTGCGGGGCGATCACTTCGAGACCTGCCACGCGGTCCGCGACGGCCAGGCGCTGCCCGTGGCCGGCGTGACGGCGAGCCACGACGTGGTCATCGTGGGCGGCGGCCCCAGCGGTCTCTCCTCGGCCTACGCGCTACGCGACCGGGACCTGCTGCTGCTCGAGAAGGAAGACGTCTTCGGCGGCAACTGCATCCTCGACGAGTGGGAGGGCGTCCGCATGTCGACGGGCGGGGCGTTCTACACGGAGAGCGAGCAGGAGCTGGTGGCGCTGTTCGCCGAGATCGGGGCCCAGGGGCGACCCGTCGTGGGCGGCGACTCGCTCGTCGTGGACGGCGAGCCCACGACGCAGTTCTTCGCCGACGGCGCGAACCGCCTGCCGTTCCCGCAGAAGGCTCGCGACGACTTCCGGCGCTCGAAGGACGAGATCCTGCAGCGCTACAGAAAGGAAGGCACGGCCCTCGACCGGCTCACGTTCGCCGAGATCCTGAAGCCTTACGACCCTCTGCTCACGCAGTTCTGGGACAGGTTCGGGCCCTCGAACTGGGGCGGCACGACCGCCGAGACGTCGGCCTACATCGGCGCCGAAGCCTACCTGTGGGCCGGCGGCATGGACGACGCCCGCTGGACGTTCCCCGGCGGCATGGCCGGCGGCGCCCAGGCCCTCGCCGACTGGCTGAAGCCGAAGCTCGGGGAGCGCCTGCAGGGCGGCTCGGCGGTCTATGCGATCGAGCGCGAGCCGAAGGCGCGCGGCGCGATCGTCCGCTACATGAAGGACGGGGCGCCCCACGCGGTGCGCGCGCGGGTCGTGATCGTCGCGACGCCGAAATTCTACGCGGGCCACGTCGTGGCCGGGCTGCCCGCGGCCCAGCTCGCAGCCATGAAGGCGTACCGCTACGCGCCGTTCCCGGTCTTCAACGTGTGCCTGAACCGGCCGGGCCCCGAGCCGGCCTACGACAACTGGTTCCTGGACGCGCCCTTCACAGACTTCATCCCCGCCGACTGGATCCTGTACGCCGGCAAGGGGGCGAAGGAGCGCAAGACGGTGCTCACCGTCTACCACCCGCTGCCGGTCGAGCGCCGCAAGGAGCTGCTGGTGGATCCCATGGTGCTCGACATGGCCGACGGCGTCGCGGAGGCCCTCGAGCGTCACTTCCCCGGCACGCTCGAGAAGATCGCGGAGATCCGCGTGTTCCGCCGCGGCCATCCCATGTACGTCTCCGCTCCGGGCCGCATGGCCCTCGTCGCGACGGCGTCGCGCGCGTTCGGCCCCGTCCTCTTCGCCAACACCGACAGCCTGGCCGGCGTGTCGAGCTTCGACGGGGCCTGGCTCGCGGCCCAGCGCGCGGCCCGAGAGGCGAGGAAGCAGCTCTCGGCGTGACGCCTGCGGCGCTGGCGGCCGGCGCGGCCGCCGTCGTCGCGGCGACCCTCGCGGCGCGCGCCTGGGCGAAGGGCCGCCTGCGACGCGCGGCCTGGTCGGTGAAGCGCCAGTTTGGCGACACCATCCACCCCTTCAAGTTCACCCACCGCGACACGGTGCGCCGCGATCTCCTGACGGACCCGGAGGTCGCCGCGGCGGTCGCGGCCCACGCGGCCTCCACGAGCGACAGCGAGGCGCGAGCCTGGGACAAGGTGCGCGAGTACGTGGACGAGATCGTGCCCTCGTTCAGCCTGCTCGCGTACTACCGCCTCGGCTACGGAATCGCCAGGCTGCTGATCCAGGCGCTCTACAAGGTCAGCGTCGGCTACGAGGCCCGCGAGGAGCTGAACGCGATCCCGCGCTCGAGCGCCGTGGTCTACCTCATGAACCACCGCTCGAACGCCGACTACGTGGCGGTCGCCTACGTGCTCACGGGCGAGGTCGCGATCTCGTACGCGGTCGGGGAATGGGCGCGCGTCTGGCCCCTCGAGACCTTGTTCAAGCGCTTCGGGTCGTACTTCGTCCGCCGCGGCTTCCGCGAGCCGCTCTACCACAAGGTCCTGGAGCGCTACATCCAGCTCATCACGCGCAACGGCGTGCCCCAGGGCATCTTCCTCGAGGGCGGCCTCTCGCGCGACGGGCTGTTCCGCGAGCCCAAGCTCGGCATCCTCGACTCGATCGTGCGGGTCAAGGCCGAGCCGGGCTTCGACATGCCGCTCACGATCATCCCCGTCGCCATCAACTACGACCGCGTCCTCGAGGACCGCTCGCTGCTGCGCGAGTCCCAGGCGCCCGAGGAGCGCCTGGGACGCGTCGCCCAGTTCCGCGAGGTGGCGGCGTACCTGCTCAAGGTCTCGGCCCGCTTCCTGCTGCGGCGCGCCCGCCGCTACGGCCGCGTGTGCGTGAACTTCGGGGCCCCCATGCGGGTCGACGACTGGCTCGCGAAGAACCCGGGGATCCTGCTGTTGCCGCGCCACGAGCGGCTCCCCCACCTCAAGGGCCTGGCCGACGAGGTGATGGCGCGGATCGCCGCGGTGATGCCCGTGACCGGGGTGGCGCTCGCGTCGGCGGCACTGCTCCGGCAGCCCGGCGACACCGTGACGCGCGCCGCCTGGGAAGCCGGCATGCAGGCCCTGCGCGACGCCATGAAGGACGCGGATGCCC
This sequence comes from uncultured Acidobacteriota bacterium, assembly GCA_902826455.1. Classification (GTDB taxonomy): domain Bacteria; phylum Acidobacteriota; class Vicinamibacteria; order Fen-336; family Fen-336; genus CADEEV01. Next base: position 20,850 of record CADEEV010000008.1, read on the forward strand.
ACGTGATCGGCGAGGAGCGGGCGATCGGCGCGGTGCTCGACCGGGCACTCGTGATGTTGACGCTGCGCCACGTGGTCGAGGAGACGGAGGAGGGCTACCGGGTCGACCGCGGCCAGGACCTGCTGCTGCGCTACTACGCCAACTCGATCGCGCACTTCCTTGGGGCGAAGCCGGCATGAAGCGCACCGAAGAGACGTTCCGCGCCTCGGACGGCACCGTGCTCCACTACACCCGGGTCTCGCGCGGGCTCCCGGGCGCCATCCTGGTGGCGCCGGGCGTGCTGATGCACCGCCGCCAGTCGGAGCATCGGCTGCTCGCCGAGCGGCTCTCGGAGCTCGCCGACGTCGTGACCCTCGACGTCCGCGGCCACGGGGATTCGGAAGGCGCCTTCACGTTCGGGCAGGTGGAGCCCGAGGACCTCGCGGACCTGGCACGATCCCTCCGGCGGGACTATGCCCACGTCGGCGGCCTCGGCTTCTCCTTCGGCGGCTACAGCACCTGCATCGCGGCGGCCGAGCACCGGGTCTACGACGCCGTGGCCCTGGTCGGCACGCCGCACCGGCTGTTCATCCTGGACCACAACTTCCTCACGACCGGCCTCGCCCGCAGCCTTCCGGCCATGGCGAAGCGCGAGCGGCGCCTCACGCGCATGACGGCGGCGTGGCCCCTGACGCGGCGGGTGCCCTCGGAGCTCGTCGAGCGCATCGCCCCGGTGCCGCTGCTCGTCGTGCAGGGATCCGACGACTGGCTGATCCCCGAGAAGCACGGCCGCGAGCTGTTCCGGCGCGCCAGCGAGCCCAAGGAACTGGTGGTGATCCCGGGCGGCCTGCACGCGGAGACGATGCTCGTGGATGACCCCGAGCCACTCCTCGCGGCTCTCGACGGCTTCTTCCGCAGGCGCCTTTGATCTAAGCTCCGCCCATGCCCGACGAAGCCCCGAAATCCTCGTACGAGCTCGCGATGGAACGCCGGCGCAAGAAGGACAAGGACGCGGGCATCGAGGAGCGCGCGGTGACCGGCCAGCAGAAGGAAGAGATCGCCGAGATCCGCCGCGTCTACGAGGCGCGCCTGGCGGAGCGCGAGATCCTGTACCAGGCCGCGGTGCGCAAGGCCCACGACGCCGACTCCCTGGCCGTCCTGGAGGAGGAGTACCGCAAGGACCGCGAGCGCGTCGGCCACGAGCGCGACAAGAAGATCGAGGAGGCCCGGAACCGATGAGCGAGCGCAGCGACCGCGAGCTGGGGATGGGCCGGCGCATCTCGCGCCGGGATTTCGTGAACGGTGTCGCGGTCGGAACCGCCGGGCTGCTGGCAGGACCCGGCAGCCTCGAGGCCCTCGCCGTCGGCGCCCTGGAAGCGGAGCAGCGGCCGGACTACTACCCGCCCGCCCTCACCGGCCTGCGCGGCAGCTACGAGGGCTCCTACACGGCGGCCCACGCGCTGCGCGACGGCGACTTCTGGGCCAAGGCCGGAGCCCCGCGCGACAGCGGCGAGACGTTCGACCTGGTCGTGGTGGGCGGCGGCATCAGCGGCCTCTCGGCGGCGCACTACTTCCGCAAGGACGCGGGCCCGGCCGCGAGCGTGCTGGTCCTCGACAACCACGACGACTTCGGCGGCCACGCGAAGCGCAACGAGTTCAAGGTCGGCAACCGCACGATCCTCGGCTACGGCGGCACGTGGTCGATCGACAGCCCCGCGCCGTACAGCGCCAACGCCAAGGCCCTCATCAAGGACCTGGGCATCGACGTGCTGGGCCGCCGCTCGATCATGGACTGGAAGCTCTACGGCGGCATGAACCTCGGCTCCGGGATCTTCTTCGACAAGGAGACCTTCGGCGCCGACAAGCTGATCCCCGCGCCGGTGCGCCGCCGCCGCGGCGTCGGCGAGGTGACAGGCGATCCGTGGGCACCGTTCATGAACGACGCGCCCATGTCCGCGGCCGCGAAGCGCGACGTGAAGCGCATCCACGAAGACAAGACCGACTACATGCCGGGCCTGTCCTCGGCCGAGAAGAAGGCCAAGCTCGTCCGCATCAGCTACGCGAACTTCCTCACCGAGATCGCGAAGATGGACCCCGGCGTGCTGCCCTACTTCCAGGCGCGGCCCCACGGCCTCTACGGCGCCGGCATCGACGCCGTCTCCGCCCAGGACGCCTTCGGCCTCGGCTTCCCCGGCTTCCAGGGCATGGGCCTCGACGAGGCGCCCGGCGTCGGCCAGGGCCTCGACGCGATCCGCAGCCACGAGGCCGAGGAGTACTTCCTCCACTTCCCCGACGGCAACGCGACGGTCGCCCGTCTGCTGGTCCGCGGCCTGATCCCCAAGGCCATCCCGAGCACGGCCCTCGACGATCTCGTCACGGCGCGCTGCGACTACGCGCGTCTCGACGAGGCGGGCTCCCCCGTGCGCATCCGCCTCAACAGCACGGCCGTGCGCGTGCGCCACTTGGGCGACGGCGCCGGCAAGCTCGTCGAGGTCACCTACAGCCGAGACGGCAAGCTCACGGTCGTGCGCGCGAAGCGCTGCATCCTGGCCTGCTGGAACTCGGTGATCCCCCATCTCTGTCCCGAGCTCCCCGAGGCCCAGAAGGAAGCGCTGCACTTCGCGACCAAGGTGCCGCTGCTCTACACGAACGTGCTGCTCCGCAACTGGAGCCCCTTCCAGAAGCTCGGCTTCGCCTCGATCGAGGCCCCCGGCAGCTATCACACGAACCTGGGCCTCGACATGCCGCTCAACATCGGGAGCTACCACAGCGCCCGCACGGCGGACGAGCCGGTGGTGGTCACGATGTCGAAGACGCCGTGCAGCCCGGGCCTGCCGATCCGCGACCAGCACAAGGCCGGGCGCCTCGAGCTGTTCACGACGCCCTGGGAGGAGCTCGAGCGCAAGGTCCGCGACCAGGTCGCCCGCACCCTGGGCCCGGGCGGCCTCGACCCGGCGCGCGACATCCTCGCCATCACCGTGAACCGCTGGGCCCACGGCTACGCCTACCAGTACAACTCGCTCTTCGACGAGTTCTGGCGCGACGGCAAGCTCGACCAGTCCCCGTGCCTCACGGCCCGCAAGCCGTTCGGCAAGATCTCCATCGCGAACGCCGACGCCGCGGCCTACTCGTACACGGACGCGGCCATCGACCAGGCCTATCGGGCGGTGCAGGAAGTCCTCAAGGCCTAGCTCGGCCGCTCGCGTACCGGCGTGGGCGTGCTAACGTTCGGCAACCCCATGCTCGCCGGGATGGCGCTCGCGCTGCTGCTCGCGGCCGGCACTTCTGCGCCGGACGTGCTGCGGTTCGGCATGGACACGCGCGGCGTGCCCGGGTCGTGGGTGCCGGGCCTCGAGAACCGCCGCGAGGACTCGTTCCGCGACCCGCAGGTCACTCGCGAGCAGCTCCAGAAGCTGCAGGGGCTCGAGGTGGACATCCTCGAGGCGATCGCCGCGCAGATGGGCGTCAAGCCCGAGATCGTGCCGACGTCCTGGTTCCACCTCGAGGAGAAGCTGGCGGACGGGCGCTGCGACCTGATCCTCGGCTCCTGGACGCCAAACCCCCGGACGCCGGAGACGATCGTCGCGTCGATTCCCTACTACGACTGGGGCCTGATGACGGCGGTGCGCGCGAACAGCCCGGTGCGCACGCTGGCCGATCTCGAGGGACTGCGCGTGGGCCACATTCCCGACCCCTCGGTCGAGGCGCCGCTGAGCGCGATGCTCGTCAGCCTCAAGGCGCAGTTCGTCGAGATCAAGGACGGCGACGCGCTGTTCGACCAGGTGGCCGATGGCAGCCTCGACGCCATGCTCTTCGACTCGATGTACGTGCGTTGGCGCGCGCGCCACGACCCGCAGTTCCGCATCGTCGGCGAGCCGCTCAACCGGCTCGGCTATCACGTGGGCGTGCGGAGCGCCGACCCGGCCCTGCTGAAGCGCGTGAACGCGGCGATCCACGCGCTCCAGGACTCGGGCGCGCTCGCCCGCATCCGCCTGAAGTGGGAAGGCCCGTCGAAGCCCTAGCTGGCGGCGAGCTCCTTCGCCTTCGCCCGCACGTAGCCGTAGTTGAAGTTGAGCGCGTTGAAGTCGGCCGCGCGCAGCGCCAGGGCCTTGGCTCCCGCCGCGTCCCCGGCCGCCTTCGTGGCCAGCGCGAGCTCGTAGGTCACCTGCGGGTCGACGCCGTTGGCCTTCTTGAGCTCGGCCACGGCGAGCGCGCCGTTGTTCTCCGCCAGCGCCACGAGGCCGGCGAGCTGGTGCACCTGGAACTGCTCGAAGGGGTTTGCCTTCACCGCCACCTGCTTCGCGTACTCGGCCGACTTCGCCTTGGCCGCGGCTACGTCTTTGCGGGCCAGGGCCAAGCGGCCCTCCTCGAAGATCACGTTGCGCCGTGTGGCCGCCTTCACCTCGGCCGGCACGTCGGCCCGGTCCATGGCCGTGGCGCTCGCGGCGTAGGCCTTCGAGGCCTCGTCGAGGCGGCCCGCCGCGCGCAGGATGTCGCCGACGATCACCTGGTCGCCCGACACGGCCGCGTGGTCGTTCTCCGCCACCGCCAGGGCGCTCATCTTCTGCACCTCGGCGATCGCCTCGTCCCAGGCCTGGTCGTGGACGTAGGCGCTCGCGGTCCACAGGCGCGCCGTGCGCTTCTCGCCGGAGTTGCGGGCGACCGCGTCGAGACGCTGCAGCGTGGCCCGGGCGGCGTCGGTCTTGCCCTGGAACGTCTGGTCGTTGGCGATGCCGATCAGCGACGCGACGAAGTGGCCGTCGATCTTGAGGGCCTTCTCGTAGTTCTGGATCGACTCGTCGAAGCGGCCCGTCTTCATCAGGAGCTCGGCATACGAGTCGTACGGGTTGGGGTCGCCCGGCAGGACCTCGATGTACTTCTTGAAGGCACGCTCGGCTTCGGGGATGTTGCCGACGAAGCGGTGCGAATAGCCGAGCTGGTTGTAGGGCTGCGTGAAGCTCGGGTCGATCTGGGTCGCCTTCGTATAGTGCTCGATCGCCTTCGCGTAGTTCTGGCGGCCGAAGTAGTAGGTGCCGAGCAGCGTCTGCGCCCGCTCGTCGTTCGGGAACGCCTTCACGAGCGCCGTCAGGTGCCGTTCCTGCGCCGCGACATCGCCGCTGCCCCCGGCCTGGTTGGCGAGCAGCATGTCGCGCTCGCCGGCCGACACCTTGCCGGCGAGAGCCGCGCCCTTCGAGGCCGCGTCGAAGAACTCCTTCGCCGTGCCCGAGGTGTTCGCGAGGCCCAGGTAGGCGAGGGCGAAGTTGGAATCCTTCGCGAGCGCCTGCTCGAAGAACTTGCGGCCGTCCGTGGCGCGGAGCTTCTCCGTGAGGTCGCGGCCCTGCAGGTACAGCTTGCGGGCCTCGTCGGACGTGGTCGTGATCGGCACCTTGCCGGTGTCGGCGGCGAGCGCCGGCATCGCGACGAGCGCCCAGGCCAGAGGGAGGACTCGCGGACGAATGGCTCCGAACATTGGACTCTCCTTGGGATTGCCCCGTTTGAGGAGAGCCTGGGCCCCTGGCAGGGCGCCTGGAAGCCTTATGAGGCGAGGCGAGCCGGGCCGGGGCGAACGCGGACGGCGGGGTGACGGACGGGGGCTACGGCCGGAACGCCTGGTTGCCGATCAGCCGCTGCGCGGCCTCCGCGTCGCTCCACCCGAGGATGTTCTCGCCGGCCGTGCCGCGGAATACCGAGACGTCGTACAGCCTGCCGGCCTGCAGAGTCTCCGGAGAGTCATCCTGGACCGCCCCCGAGGGCACGCTGGCATAGCGAACGCCGGGAGCAATGCCCTGGCTGTTGCCCCAGATGAACCAGGCATCGCCGCCGTCGGAGCCCTCGACGATCAGCGCGAGCACCGTGCAGGCCGGCGACCACGTGAAGGTGGGTGTCGTTCCAGTGCCGACGCTGATCGAGACGTTGCTCGTGCAGGCGGCCAGCGGCATCGTCGGATCCGTCACGCTGTCGCCGGAGCACGACGCGATCGCGACCAGCATCGCGCAAGCCACGACGCTTTGGGGCAGTGTCATTGGACCCGAGCCTCTTCGAGCGCGTGGTGGTCGAAGCTGATCACCCGCGAGATCTGCCAGACGCCGTCCTTGTTCTGCCACAGATGCATGAACTTCGCCTCGCCGACGCCATCCTCCTTCTCACGGCCGGGGTGATGGAAGCGGTGCACGCCGATCTCGACGGCACCGTAGCCCTTCATCGGGTAGACCTCGAGCGATCCGGCCACGAGCTCGCGCCGGACCTTGCCGCAGAGGTTGTTCTTCGTCGCGTCGACCAGGGTCTGGCGCCCCCGGCTCAGCCCTCCGAGGTCGTGGTAGAACTCCAGGTCTTCCGTGAAGTAGCTGCCGACCTTCTCGAGATCGCAGGAGTTGACGGCATCGAAGACGGCCTTGTCCAGGGCCTCGATCGTCTTGAACAGCTCCTTGTCGGTCGCGTCGGCTTTGTCCGCTGCGAACGCCGCCGGCCCGACCATCAACACAACGCTCAGCACCAGGAGGTTTGGCACTTTGGCAGAGACACTCATCGGTTCACCTTAGTGAGGAAGCGACAGGCCGCAATGGCCGCACGCCTGCTCGATGAAACCCCAACCTGCGTGAAACCGTTGTCCGCACCGCGGGCACTGCGCGCGGGAGGCGATCGCGCGCAGGCAGATGATTGCGACGATCGCTATTCCCATCACGGCCCGACTGACGTACTCAGGCAGGAGAAGGCTGACTCCAGCGGCGGCGAGAAGGGTCAGAGGGATCAACACCAGGTTCCTGAGTTGTCGGTCGCGAATGTCGTGCAAGACCGCCGTCTCTTGGGGCGTGGGCGGCCGGCCCGGCTCGGTGTCGAAGAGAGCGTTCCGCATCGAGCCGGCCTACGGTGCCTTCGTCCCGTTGTCACTCACCCGAGCGCAGACGACGAAGTCCGCGTACAGACCCGGCGTGCCATCGACCTGCTCGAGAGCCGCGCGCATCGCGCCCGGTCCCTGGCCCACCCCAGTCAGCACGTCGTCGTCGACGAGCTGGATCTGCAGGACATTGGGTCGAAGGAACGTGTAGCGCGCGAGGTTCCAGGCCTTCTCCGGACCCTTCTTCGGCGCAAGGTCGCGCACGTTGAGAACCGTGTGTCCTTTGACCTCGGACGCGTAGGCCTCGAAGAACGACGGCTCTTCGTCGTCCACGTCGAAGCGGATGGAGTAGATCCGATCGCGAGCGGTCCCGAACACGAAGTTGGCCGGATGGGCGTCGGCGTTGGGCTCGGCCTCGAGACAGCGCCATTTCCCCATCAGCGCCGGATCCAGCGCCTGGGTCGGAGCCGGGTCGATGGGCGCGTCGAAGTCGTAGCAGGCGCCTGTAGCCAGCAGGCTGCCGAGCACGAACGCGGTCAGGGCAGTGCGCTTCACGCCCGCCATCAAGGCAATCAATAGCGCGTGCATGGACCTCCTGGTGGCTGTGGTTGAATCGTCGCACAAGAGAGACTTCGAAGCTCCTGTAAGCTAGCGGCACCATCCGGAGGGCGGTCGTGGCCAAGCCGAGCATCTTCCTGGGATCGTCGGGCAAGCAGGTGAAGCTGCTGCAGTCGCTCACGCGCGGCCTCGAGGACGTGGCGCACGTGGTGCCTTGGACCGCATCCTTCGACCCCGGCACCACGACCCTCGACCGGCTCGTCGAGCTCACCCGAGAGGTGGATTTCGCCGCGTTCGTGTTCGCCCAGGACGACTGGACCTCGAAGGAGGACACGGGCTCGAGCCAGGCATCGCCGCGCGACAACGTGGTTTTCGAGGCCGGGCTGTTCGGCGGCGTGCTCGGGATGCGCCGCACGTTCATCCTTCACGCGGAGGGCGCCAAGCTTCCGACGGACCTGCTCGGCCTCACGTGCGTCCGCTATGGCGACGCGAGCGAGGCCGCCGAGATGCGCGCGATCAACCAGAAGCTGCGCAGGGCCATCGAGGCCCAGGGCCGGATCGGCCGCATCGAAGGGCTCTGGTGGCAGTTCTCGCTGACGGCGCGCAACGAGCGCGAACCCTCGGCGGTGAGCCTGCTGCGCATCTCCCGCGACCGCGACGGCGCCCTCGAGGTCAACGGCCGTTCCTGGCAGGAGGACGGCACGTTGTCGGCGCGCTACTGGAGCGAGGCCGCGAAGGAGAAGAGGGACCCGTCCGGCCTCTTTTATTGCTGGAAGGGCGAGAGGCCCCGCGATCCGAACGCTCCGGCCCTCGACGGCACGGGCGAGATCCGCCTCGAGACCGACGACCGGGCCGCCGGGTACTTCACGACGCGCTCGTTCTCCGATCCGAGCATCAACGCCAAGACGTCCGGCGTCTACATCCGGGCCGAGGCCGCCGACCTCGCGGTCCTGGACGGCCAGGACGACCGCGCCCGCGCGGCGCTGATCGCGGAACGCCTCCAGCGCTGGAAGTCGATCACGAGCTGCTGACGTCCAGGCGCTTGCGGTAGAAGGCGCGGGCGTCCCAGGGCAGCCGCATCTCGTCTTTCTCATGACGGCAGATGTGGGCCATCGCCGGCGTCCACTCGGAGCGCTCCACGGGCTCGAAGCCGAGCCTCTCGTAGAACGGGCCGTTCCACGGCACGTTCCGGAACGTCGTCAGCAGCAGGCTGTCGTAGCCGATGCCGCGGGCCCACCGGCAGACGTGCTCGACGAGCTGCCGGCCGAATCCCCGCCGCCCGAACTCGGGGAGCACGTCCATCTCCTGGAGGTAGCCGAAGCCGTCCTCGGCCGTGGCCGCCGCGTAGCCGACAGGAACGTCGTCCACGGTCAGCACCCAGACGCGGTCGTCTGCTATCGCAGCAAGAAGGTCCTCGGCGGGTGTCACGTCGCCCAGGGCATGGTCGATGAGCCCCAGGCCCCAGAACCGCTTCGCGGCCTCGGCCTCGATGCGCTGGATCGTCGCCACCTCGTCGGGTCGGGCGAGCCGGATCACGCGCGCCAGGCCGGGAACTGCGGGAGGCTGCGGAAGAAGGGAAAGTCGTGGTTGGGCCAGAGCTCGGCGCCGGTCGAGCGCGCCAGCGCCTTCAGCTTGCGAATGCTCTCGAGAGCCAACGCCTCCTCGTCCTTCCAGCAGTAGCCCGGCGCTACTTCGTCGACCAGGTTCTCGGTGAGGTCCGCGGCGTCGCCGCACAGCAGCACCGGCGGCCCTTCGGACAGCTCCACGAGCATCGACATGTGGCCAGCGGTGTGCCCCGGCGTCGCGACGGCGTGGACGCCAGGAGCCACGGCGTACTCGCCCTCGTGGATCCGCCAGCTCTCAGCACCCGCGATCTCGTCCTCGAAGACACCGTCGTCGAGCCCGGTGCGGCCAGCCGCGAGCTCGTCCTTCTGGATGTGGACCTCGCAGCCCGGCAGATCGCCGAGGCCGCCCGCATGGTCGAAGTGCAGGTGGCCGAGGAACACGACGTCGATGTCCCTAGCGCCGAGGCCGAGGCGGGCGAGGTAGCGCGGGATGCGCTGGTCTTCGGTCATCTGCGGCGGCTCGAACAGAGGCCGCATGGGATCGAAGAAGCGGGCCCGCAGCTCCGGCGTCGCGACCTTGCGATAGTCGCAGCCCACGTCGTAGAGGATCCGGCCGTTCGGCGTCTCGATCAGGTAGGCGAGGATCGGCGCGTCGATGTACTGGCCGTGTCCCCGATTGCGCGTGGACACGACCTTCTCGTAGCGGTGCGTGCCTGTCAGAAGGGTGAAGAGGCGGGTCGGCATCGGCTGGGATATCGTCGCCTACATTCGCGCTCGTTTGGAGGCCTCGATGGAGCCGTTCCGGATCGACGTTCCGGATGCCGTGCTGGAGGACCTCCGGTCCAGGCTTCGCAATGCACGCTGGCCGGATGAGATCCCCGGCATCGGTTGGGAACAGGGCACGGACCTCGCTTGGCTGAAACGGCTCACGACCTACTGGGCGGAAGGCTTCGACTGGCGCGCCTGGGAGCGACGGCTCAACGCCCTCGAGCAGTTCCGTTGGAACGGCATCCACTTCGTCCGGCAACGCGCCGCGTCAGGACACGGCATGCCTCTTCTCCTCACGCACGGCTGGCCGGGGTCGTTCCTCGACTACGTCGACACGCTGCCGCTCCTCACGGAGTTCGACGTCGTCGTGCCCTCCCTGCCCGGCTACGGCTTCTCGCCGCGGCCGCGCGAGGTCGGCGTCAACTACCGCTACGTGGCGGAGCGCTGGCACCAGTTGATGACGGCGCTCGGCCATGGGCGCTACGGCGCCGGCGGCGGGGACTTCGGCGCGGGCGTCTCGACGTTCCTGGCGCTGGATCATCCGGACGCCGTCATCGGCCTTCACCTGACGACGCCGGAGCTCACGCCCGATGTCGACGAGGCGGCTCTGTCCGATGCGGAGCGCGCCTATCTCGAGGTGCGGAGCGGCTGGGATCTAGCCGAACGCGGCTACAGCCTGATCCAGGGGACCAAGCCGCAGACCGTCGGCTACGGCCTCAACGACTCACCCGTCGGCCTCGCGGCCTATGTGGGCGAGAAGTGGCATTCGTGGAGCGACGTCACGCCGTCCGACGACCATCTCTGCGCGACACTGACGCTCTACTGGGTGACGCAGACGATCACGTCGTCGATGCGCGACTACTGGGACAACCGCCGCTTTCCGCTGATTCCGAGCTACGTCAAGACACCCACGGCCTTCGGCGTGTTCGCGAACGAGACGATCCCCGAGGGTGAGCCGCCGCGTTCGTTCATGGAACGGCTCTACAACATCCAGCGCTGGGCCGTCTTTCCGCGCGGTGGGCATTTCGCTTCGGTCGAGGAGCCCGCTGCGGTCGCCGGCGATCTGACAGCATTCTTCGAAGGCTTGGCCTAGGCGGTCTACTCCTTCTCCAGCTTGGCCCAGTCGGCAACGTACTGATCCAGGCTCGCGGGCGTCACGATGTCGACGCCGGAGTCGATGATCGTCTTCTCGGGCATCTTGCCGGCCTTGATATCGGCCAGCAGCTTCACCGACTCGCTGCCCCAGCCGAAGTACTTCTGGCCGATCAGGAGCTGCACCTTGCCGGAGCGCATCACGTCCGGGGCCGGCGGGATCGTGTCGAAGCTCGCGAACTTCGTCTTCTTCGGGTCCACGGGGTCGAGGGCATTGCGGGTGAAGACGGGCCAGCCGCCGACCGAGATCCAGGCGCCGAGGTCGGGATACTTGTTCGTGGCCGTCGCGATCACCTCGACGCAGCGCACCGAATCTTCCTTGATGTCGAAGACCTCGACCACCTTCACTTCGGGGTGCTTCTTCAGGCTGTCCTGGACGCCCTCGAGACGGCGCTGGAGGTTGTAGGCGCCGAGGCTCGTGATGATCGCGACGGTCTTCTTCGGGCCGAGCATCTTCACGGTCTCTTCGCCGAGAACCTGGCCGGCGGCGAAGTCGTCGACGCCGTAGTAAGCGGCGCGCTTCGACTTCGGGGCGTCCGAGTCCCACGTGACGACGGGGATGCCCGCGGCCACCGCGCGATCGATCGTCTCCGTCAGGAAGTCCCCGTTCGTGGTCGAGATCGCGATGCCGTCCACGCGTTGGGAGATGAAGGACTCCAGGATCTCCTTTTGCTTGAGCTGGTCGGCGGTCTCGGCCGCGCGCCAGATCACCTCGACGTTGCCGAGAGCCTTCGCCTGGCGCTCGGCGCCGATCTTCGCGTAGTTGAAGACCGGGATGTCGAGGGATTTGGGCAGCACCGCGAAGCGCAGCTTCTTCGGGGCCGCGGCCTCGGGGGCTGGGGCCGGCTCCTTCGAGCCGCAGCTCCAGGTGACGGCGGCGAGGGCCAGGAGGCCGAGGGCGGCGAGCGGTCGCTTCATGGTCAGTTTCCTTTCCTTGACAGCAGGCGGTCGATCACGACGATGACGAGGACGACGACGCCGAGGATCAGACGATCGTAGAACGTCGCGCCGGGGATCTGGGGCAGGGCGTTGCGGAGCACGCCGAAGATCAGCGTGCCCAGGACCGCGCCGATCACCGAGCCGCGGCCGCCCGAGAGGCTCGCGCCGCCGACGACGGCGGACGCGATGATGTCGAGCTCGTAGCCGTTCGCGAGGTCGGCCTTGCCCTGGCCCTGGGTGACCGTGAGGATCACGCCCGAGAGCGAGGCGAGCAGGCCGGCGATCCCGTAGACGAGGAACTGCACGCGCTTGACCGGAATGCCGGAGAAGAGCGCCGCCGTCTCGTTGCCGCCCAGGGCGAACACGGCGCGGCCCATCTGGAAGCTCTTCATGAAGAACTGGAAGAGCACGGCGAGCGCGACCATGGTGAGGGGCGCCAGCCAGCCGAGGGACGCCGTCGAGCCGCTCGGAAGCCGGCTCGAGACGTCGAAGAAGCGGCCTTCCGTGATGATGAACGCGAGGCCGCGCGTGATGCCCATGACGCCCAGGGTCGCGATGAACGGCGGCAGCTTCACGAGCGCGACCAGCAGCGCGTTCAGGGCTCCGGCGAGGAGGCCGACCAGCAGGCCGCACACGACGCTCGGCAGCAGGTCCCAGCCCGAGATCACGTAGCAGCGGCTGCACACGACGCCGGCCAGGGCGATCACGGCCCCGGGCGAGAGGTCGACGCCGCCCGCGATGATCACCATCGCGGCGCCCACGGCCGCGATGCCGTAGGTCGAGGAGTACTTGAGGATCAGCAGGCCGTTCTCGGCGTTGAGGAACGGATGCACGCGCCCGGCCTCGGGCCAGAGGTACCAGCCGAAGAACGCGATCTCGGCCACCAGGATCAGCAGCGTGCTGACCTCGCGGTGCTTCAGGAGCTCCTTGAGGCGCATCAATGCGCCACCGCCGTCGCGAGGCGCATCACGGACTCCTCGTTGGCCTCGTCGCCGCCCAGCACGCCGCGCACCCGGCCCTCGCGCATCACGACGATGCGGTCGGCCAGGGCCAGGACCTCGGGCAGGTCGCTCGAGATCAGCAGGCAGGCGCGCTTCTGCGCCGCCTCCTGGCGAACACGCTCGTGGATCTCGTACTTCGCTCCGACGTCGACGCCCTTCGTGGGCTCGTCGAGGATCAGCAGCTTGGGCGCCGTCGAGAGCCAGCGCGCGATCAGGACCTTCTGCTGGTTGCCGCCGCTCAGGCTGTCGGGCGGCGCCTCGAGGCCCGCGGCCTTGATGCGGAAGTCGGCCACCAGCGATTGGCCCGAGGCCGCCTCGCCACGGCCGTCGATGCGGCTCCGCCGTGCGGCGAGCTCGCGGGTCATGGCGAGATTCTGCCCCACGTCGAGGTTGAAGAAGAGGCCTTGCCGCTGCCGGTCCTCGGGGACGAGCGCCAGCCCCGCGCGCACCGCCTCGAGGGCACTGGCCGCCTGGAAGGGGACGCCGCCCAGCGTCACGCGGCCCGCGTCCGCCGCGTGGAGGCCGAAGAGCGTCTCGGCCAGCTCGCTGCGGCCCGAGCCCACGAGGCCGAACAGCCCGACGATCTCGCCGGGCCGCACCGTCAGGCTCACGTCCTCGAAGAACGGCCGTCGCGTGAGGCCGTCGACGGCGAGCAGCGGCGTCTCGGACTCGAGGGCCGCCAGGGCCTGCGCCGAGCGCGTCCGGGTCTCGAGGTCGCGGCCGACCATGGAGCGCACCACGTCGCGCGGCGTCAGCTCCGCCTTCGGGCGCGTCGTCACGTGCTGGCCGTCGCGCAGCACGGTGATGCGGTCGCAGAGCCGGAAGACCTCGTGCAGCTTGTGGGACACGTAGACGAGCGTGAGGCCGCCGGCCTTCAGCCGGTCGAGGATCGTGAACAGCTCGGCGCTCTCGGCGTCCGTGAGGCAGGTCGTGGGCTCGTCGAGGATCAGGAGCCGGCACTCGAAGGCGAGGGCACGGGCGATCTGCAGGAGCTGGCGCTCGGCGGCGTTCAGGGACTCGACCTCGACGTCGGGCGAGAGGGACAGTCCGAGCTCCGCGAGGAGCGACTGCGTGCGCGCGCGCATCTCGGGCTTCCGCAGCCGGCCCAGGGCCCCCACGTGCTCGCGGCCCGCGAAGATGTTGCCGGTCACCGTGAGGTTCGGGAAGAGCACCGTCTCCTGGTAGACCATGCCGATGCCGCGGTCGAGCGCGTGGCGCGGCGTCGGCAGGTCGAGGGTGACGCCGTCCCACAGCACGGCGCCCGCGTCGGGCCGCGTGATGCCCGCGAGGATCTTCATCAAGGTCGACTTCCCCGCGCCGTTCTCGCCGACCAGGGCATGGGCCTCGCCGGCCTGGACGTCGAAGCTCACGCCCCGCAGCGCCTTCACGGCTCCGAACGACTTCGCGACGTCGCGGAACTCGAGACCGCTCATCGGCCCTTCTCGGCGCCGAAGACGAGGCGCGTGCGGGAACGATACTCCCGGCCGGGGGCCAGGATCGGCGAGGGGAACTCGGCCCGGTTGGGAGCGTCCGGGAACTGTTGCGGCTCGAGGCAGAACCCGGCGTGGGTCCCGAAGGCTCCCAGCGCGTTGCCGGTGTAAAGCTGCAGCGCCGGCTCCGTGGTGAAGACCGTGAGCGTGCGGCCCGACAGCGGCTCGAACACGTGGGCCGCGCGGCGCAGGCCGCGCTCCGGCCGCAGCACGAAGTTGAGGTCGTAGGGGCCGTCGATGGGCCGGGGCTCGCGGAAGTCGAACGGCGTGCCGGCGACGGGCGTCCGCTCGCCCGTCGGCACCAGCCCGTCGTCCGCCGGCGTGAAGCGGTCCGCGTCGATCTGCAGGACGTGGTCGAGGATCGTGCCGCGGCCGGCGAGGTTGTAGTAGCCGTGGTGTGTGAGGCTGACGGGCGTGGGCTCGTCGCAGCTGGCCCGGTAGGCGATGTCGAGCGTCGCCGGGCTCTCCCACCGGTAGGTGACCTCGACCGCGAGCGTGCCGGGATAGCCCTCCTCACCCGCGGGGCTCGTGCGGCGCAGCGCCAGGCCTGCGGCGCCGCCGTCCGTGAACGCCTCGGCGTCCCACACCTGCTTGTGGAAGCCGCGCGGTCCGCCGTGTAGGTGGTTCGGGCCGTCGTTGACGGGCAGCGCGTGGGTCCGGCCACCGAGAGAGAAGCGGCCCCCGGCGATGCGGTTCGAGTAGCGCCCGATCAGCGTCCCCACGTAGTAGCGGTCGCTCACGTAGCCGTCGAGATCGGGATAGGCCAGCACGACGTTCCCGTTCACGCGCTCGTCGCGGTCCGGCGCGTCGATCCACGTGATGGCGCCGCCCCACCCGAGGGCCTTGAGCTCGAAGCCGGCGTCGTTCGTCAGGGTGAACACGTCCACGGCACGACCCTCGGGCGTGAGGCCGAAGGGCGCGCGGGACGCCTGCGTCGGCTTAGCGGGCGACCACATCCAGCGTGGCTTTGACCAGTTCCGTGGAGTTGCCGCCCACCATCACCTCGAACGTGCCGGGCTCCACGACGCGCTGCATCGACTCGTCCAGGAACGAGAGCTCGGCCGGCGAGAGCGGCAGCTCCACCGTCTTGGTCTCGCCCGGAGCGAGGCTCACGCGCTTGAAGCCCCGCAGCTCCTTCACCGGTCGCGTCACGCTCGCGACCACGTCGCGCACGTAGAGCTGCACCACCTCGTCGGCCTTCACCTTGCCCTTGTTGGTGACCGCGACCGATACGATGGCGCTGCCGCCCGGACCGATCGTGGCCGGGCTCACCTTGACGTCGCCGTAGGCGAACGTCGCGTAGCTGAGGCCGTGCCCGAAGGCGTAGAGCGGCGCCCGCGTTCCGTCGACGTAGGAGCGGAAGGACGTCGGCTTGCGGCTGTAGTGGACCGGAAGCTGCCCGACGCTGCGCGGGATCGTGATCGGCAGCTTGCCGGAGGGGCTCACGTCGCCGAACAGGATCTCGCCCACGGCCGTGCCGCCCTCCTGGCCGAGGTACCAGCCTTCGAGGACGGCCGGCACGGTCTGCGCGACGCGGTGGATCGAGAGCGGCCGTCCGTTGATCAGCAGCGCGACGACCGGCTTGCCCGTCGCGACCACGGCCGCCACCAGCTCGTCCTGCTGGCCCGTGAGGTCGAGGCTCAGGGCGTCGCCCAGGTGCTCGTCCGCCCAGGCCTCGCGCGACGTCGACTCGTTGGTGCCGATCACGAGCAGCACCGCGTCGGCCTTCGCGGCCACAGCCGTAGCGGCCTTGATCCGCTCGCGGTTCTTCGCGGGATCCCCGAAGGTCACGGCGTCGCGCCACCAGATCGGCTCGTCCTCGGTGATGCGCGTGCCCTCGGCGTAGGTCACGGTGACGCCGGCGCCGGACGCGGCCTTCACCCCCGAGAGGACGTCGACACCCCGGCCCGGGTCGCTGCTGTAGCCGCCCAGGTGCACTCCCTTGGCGTTCGGACCGATCACCGCGAGGGTCTTGAGCCTCTTGCGGTCGAGGGGCAGCAGGCCCTTGTCGTTCTTCAGCAGCACGATCGACTGCCGGGCGGCCTCGAGGGCGACCGCCTGGTGCTCGGGCGTGTTGGAGACGGCCTCGGCCTGCGCCGGATCCACGTACGGGTTCTCGAAAAGCCCCGCTTGGAACTTGGCCGTGAGGACGCGTGCCACGGCCGTATCGAGCGTCGCCTGGGAGATCCGGCCGTCCTTCACCTGCTCGGCCAGCGTGCCGTAGGCCTCGACGTCGGGCAGCTCGATGTCGACGCCGGCTTCGAGCGCGACACGGCCGGCCTCGGCCAGGTCCTTCGCGACGAGGTGGCGGTCCTTGAGCTGGGCGATCGCGAAGTAGTCCGAGACCACGAGGCCGTCGAAGTGCCACTCGCGCCGCAGCACCTGGTCGAGCAGCCAGCGGTTCTTGTGGGACGGCACGCCGTCGACTTCGTTGTAGGACGGCATCACCGCGAAGGGCCTGGCGTTCGCGATCGCGTACTCGAACGGGAACAGCAGCTCCTCGCGCAGGTAGCGCTCGCCGAAGCTCGAGGGCGCGGTGTTGATGCCGCCTTCGTTCGGGCCGTGGGCCGCGAAGTGCTTGAGCGTCGCGAAGACCTTGTCCTTCGCGAGGGGCAGGCTCGTGCCCTGGTAGCCGCGCACGGCGGCGACGCCGAGCCGGGAGACCAAGAACGCGTCCTCGCCGTACGTCTCCTCGGTGCGGCCCCAGCGCGGGTCGCGGGCGAGGTCGACGACCGGCGAGAGCACTTCCTGGCAGCCGCGGGCGCGGGCCTCGCGAGCCGCGACGCTCATGACCTTCTCGAGGAGGTCGGGATTCCACGTGCTCGCGAGGCCGAGCGGCACCGGGAAGTGGGTGGCCTTGGGATCGGCGAGGCCGTGGAGCGCCTCCTCGTGGAACATCACCGGGATCCCGAGGCGCGTGTCGGCGACCGCCCACTTCTGCACCGCGTTCACGTACTCGGCGTGCTTCTTCGGGCCGCGTGAGGCCGGCGGCGCGCCCGGCGTCGACGGGCCGACCTCGCTCGGCCGCGCGATCCAGCCGAGGCCGTTCGGCAAGGCCGTCTTCGCCTTCTCGGCCGAGAAGCGGTGCTGGTCGTCCTGGATGGTCGGCTTCTTCAGCCACACGGCCTGGAGCTGCGCCACCTTCTCGTCGAGGGTCATGCGCGCGAGCAGGTCCGCGACGCGCGCGTCCACGGGCGCCTGGGCGTCCTTGTAGAGCGGCGCCGGCTCCGGCGCGGCGCCGACGAGGGCGGCGGCGAGGCCAGCGGTCACGAGCGACAAGCCGTAGCGCGGCATCAGACGACCTCCTTGTAGAGCGGAGCGAGACGCTCGTAGAGCTTCCTGTAGAGCGCGCGGCCGCGGACGTAGGCGGCCCGCGGCGTAGGATCCGGGGCGAGACGGTCGGCCACGTGGATCACGGCGTCGCAGGCCTCCGGCACGCTCGACCAGGCGCCGGCCCCGACGCCGGCCAGGAGCGCCGCGCCATACGCCGGACCCTCGGCGACGCCGATCGTGGCCACGTCGCGGCCGAAGACGTCGGCCTGCATCTGGCGCCAGAAGGGGCTCTTCCCGCCGCCGCCGCTCGCGCGGACCTCGCTCACGGGGACGCCCATCGCGGTGAGGATGTCGAGGCAGTCCCGGAGGCTGTAGGTGACGCCCTCGAGCACCGAGCGCACGAGATGCGCCCGCGTGTGGGCGGCCGTGAGGCCGAACCACACGCCGCGGGCCTTCGGGTCGAGGTGCGGCGTGCGCTCCCCCATCAGATAGGGAAGGAAGGTCAGGCCGGCGCAGCCGGCCGGCGCCGTGGCCGCCAGGGCGGTGAGCGCCTCGTAGGACTCGCCGGGAGCGAACTGGTCGCGGAACCAGCGCAGCGACAGGCCCGCGCCCTGGGTGACGCCCATGACGTGCCAGGCGCCGGGAACGGCGTGGCAGAAGGTGTGGACGCGGCCCTTCGGGTCGCGGGCCGGCGTCTCGGCATGGGCGAAGACGACGCCGCTGCTGCCGATCACGGAGGAGACGACGCCGGCGCGCACGAGGCCGGTGCCGACGGCGCCGGCGGCCTGGTCGCCCCCGCCCCCGACGACCGGGATGCCCGCGGCAATGCCGAGCTCCGCGGCCACGGCCTTCGTCACGCGTCCGCTCACGACCGGCGACTCGTGGACCTCCGGCAGCAGGGACCGATCGAGGTCGAGCGCGCTCGTCATCGCGTCGGACCACCGACGATTCACGACGTCGAACAGCAGCGTACCGCTCGCGTCGGAGACCTCGCTCGCGTACTCGCCGGTGAGCCGGAGGCGCACGTAGTCCTTCGGCAGCAGGAACTTCTTCGCGCGCTCGAACTCGGCTGGCGCATGACGCCGCACCCACAGCAGCTTGGGCGCGCTGAATCCCGTGAGCGCGGGGTTCGCGGTGAGCTCGAGCAGCCGGTCGGCTCCGACCCGCGACGTGATCTCGGCGCATTCCTCCTCGGTGCGGCCGTCGCACCAGAGCAGCGATCGCCCGATGGGCCGTCCCGCGCCGTCCACGAGCACGACGCCGTGCATCTGGCCCGACAGGCCGACCGCGACGATGTCCTTCGTTCCGGCTTTGGCGAGCGCCGCCTTCACGGCCGTGACGGCGCCGCGCCACCAGTCGTCGGCGTCCTGCTCGGCCCACAAGGGCCTCGGCGTGTGGAGCGGGTACTCGCTGGTCCCCTCGGCCACGACCCGGCCGTCGGCGGCGTCGACGACGAGGGCACGCGCCCCCGTCGTCCCGATGTCGATGCCGAGGAGTTGGCCCACGGTCGCGGCGCTAGCGCACGCCGAGCAGCAGGTCGATCACGAGCTGGTCGAGGCGCTCGTAGCCGAGGCCCTTCGTCGCGAGGGCGTCCACGTCGAACGTGGCGGCCTTGAGCTTCGCGGCGCCGTCCTTCGTGTACTGGCCGAGACCGTGGTCGTCCTTCGTGACCTTCGCTCCGATCTCCGCGAGGATGGCCTGGATCTCCTCGTCCTCGGCGAAGCGGCGCGCCTTCTCCTTGAGCAACAGGTACGTGCGCATCGAGCCCTTCGCGAACTCCCAGACCCCCGCCTCGTCCTCGGTGCGGTAGGCGTGAGAGTCGAAGTGGCGGGCTCCGGAGTAGCCCGACTCCTCGAGCAGCTTCACCAGGAAGAACATGCCCTTGAGGCTCTCGCTGCCGAAGCGCAGGT
The DNA here is from genome assembly GCA_902826455.1 of uncultured Acidobacteriota bacterium. Taxonomy (GTDB): domain Bacteria; phylum Acidobacteriota; class Vicinamibacteria; order Fen-336; family Fen-336; genus CADEEV01. Next base: position 40,320 of record CADEEV010000008.1, read on the forward strand.
CCTGGTCGTAGCGGCCGGGCTTCTGGTCGTTGAGGTCGATGTGGAACAGCTTGCCGGCGTCGATGGCCTGGGCGATGCCGTGGTAGAAGTTGAGGCCGCTCATGTGCTCGTGGGCGACCTCGGGGTTGACGCCCACCATCTCCGGATGGTCGAGGGTCTCGATGAACGCGAGCATGTGGCCGGTCGAGGCGAGGTAGATGTCGCTGCGGGGCTCGTTGGGCTTCGCCTCGAGAGCGAACCGGATGTCGTACTTCTGGTCGAGCACGTACTCGGCCAGGTAGTTGAGGGCCTCGCGGTAGCGCTTGAAGCCCTCGCGCGCGTCGCGGCAGGCGTCGGCCTCGGTACCCTCGCGGCCTCCCCAGCAGACGTAGATCTTCGCCCCGAGCTCGACGCCGAGGTCGATCGAGCGCATCGTCTTCTGGATCGCGAAGGCGCGGACCTTCGGGTCGTTCGCGGTGAAGGCGCCGTCCTTGAAGACCGGATGGCCGAACAGGTTGGTCGTCGCCATGGGCACGACCATGCCGCTGTCCGCCAGGACCTTCTTGAACTCCTTCACGATCCGGTCGCGCTCGGCGGCGCTCGCCCCGAAGGGCACGAGGTCGTTGTCGTGGAGGTTGACGCCCCAGGCGCCGAGCTCCGACAGCTTCTTCACGATGTGGGCCGGGGACATCACGGCGCGCACCGCGTCGCCGAACGGGTCGCGGCCCGGGTTCCCCACGGTCCACAGCCCGAACGTGAACTTGTCTTCTTTGCGCGGCTGGTACGCGTCGCTCATGGTCACCTCGGAAGAGACGAGGGATCATGGCGCTTCGCCCGCGCGCGTTTCAAGGTCGCGGGGAGCGAAAGCGCTTTCAGCGCCGCTGTTTCTTCTTCTTCGGGGCCGGCGCCTTGCGCGGAGCCGTGGAAGCGCGCACGACGAGCGGGGCGAGGAACGTCGGCAGCGGCGTCGCGCGCGCGCCCTCGGCCCGCGCGAGGAGGCTGCGCACCGCCGCCTGGCCCATCTCGAACTTGGGCTGGTGCACGGTCGTGAGGGGCGGACGACAGAAGGACGCGAAGCCCTCGTCGTCGAAGCCCACGACCGACACGTCCTGGGGGATGCGCAAGCCGTGGCGATCGAGGGCGAGCATCACGCCGAGGGCGATCTGATCGCTGCCGGCGAACACGGCCGTGAGCGCGACGCGCGAGGCCAGCAGCTCCTCCATGGCCGCGAGGCCGGCGGCCATGTCGAAGCCGCACTCGACCACGAGGCGGCCGTCGAAGCGCAGGCCCGCATCGAGCAGGGCCTCGCGATAGCCGACGCGGCGCTCCGCCGCGTCGCTGTGGGCGAGCGGCCCGCCGACGTGGGCGATGCGCTCGTGGCCGAGCTCCACGAGGTGCCGCGTGGCCGCCCGGCCGCCCTCGCGGTTCTGGACGCGGATCCGGCGGCTGTCGTCGCCCGTGGCCCCGCGGCACACGGTCACGAACGGCACGCCGCCGACGATCTGCTCGAGCTCGGGATCGGAGAGCGCGCCGCTCGCGAGCACCAGGCCCTCCACCTGGTGGCGCAGGAGCAGGTCGAGGGCCCGCTGCTCGCCGGCCGAGCCCTTGGCGCTCGCCATCAGGAGGTGGTAGCCGCGCGTCCGCAGCTCCGTCTCGATGCCCCCGACGAGGGCGCCCCAGAACGAGCTCACGGTGTCGGGCAGCACCAGCCCGACGGTGCGCGAGCGGCCGCTCGCGAGATCCTGGGCCATGAGGTTCGGGCGATAGCGCAGGAGGCGCGCGGCCTCGACCACGGCCGCGCGGCGCGCCGGGGCCACGCGCGCGCCGCCGCCAAGCACGCGCGACACCGTCGCCGGGGACACGCCCGCCTTCAGCGCGATGTCGTAGATCGTCACGGCCTGCTTGTTGCGCTTCGGGTCCATCTCGGCCTCGGCGCCTCCTGGACGGACTAGATCACGCGGCCGTCGGGCACGACGCCGTTCTTCGGGACGATCACGATGCCCTCGCGGATGAAGTAGCCGTCGCCGTCCTTCTCCGAGACGCCGGCCTCGTTCACGATCCGGACGCCCGAGCCGATGCGGGCGTTCTTGTCGACGATCGCGCGCTCGATCACGGAGTCGGCGCCGATACCCATGGGCGGGATGCCGCGGGAGCTGTCCCTGGAGATCTCCTCGAGGGTCTCGTAGTAGTCGGCGCCCAGGATCAGGCTGTCGCGGATCGTGGTGCCCTTCCCGATGCGGCTGCGGATGCCGATCACCGAGCGCTCGATCTGCGCGCCCACCAGGATGCAGCCCTCGGAGAGCAGCGCGTTCGTGACGGTGCAGGCCTCGACCTTGGTCGCCGGCAGCAGCCGGGGATGGGTGAACACGGGCCGCGAGGCGTCGTAGAAGTCGAAGGGCGGCACGGGCTGGGCCAGCGCCAGGTTGGCCTCGTAGTACGAGCGGATGGTGCCGACGTCCTCCCAGTAGCCGCGCTGCACGTGGGCGTGGACGCGCAGCTTCGGCACCGCCTCGGGGATCACGTTCTTGCCGAAGTCCACGAGGGCGGGATCGGCCAGGGACGCCTCGAGGGCCTCGCGGCCGAAGATGTAGATGCCCATGGAGGCGAGATAGGCGGGGCCCTGGCCCGGGATGTCCGAGACCAGATCGGGCAGGCGGTCCGGCTTCGGCTTCTCCTCGAAGTGCGTGATGCGCCCCTGGCGGTTCACCTTGAGGATCCCGAAGCCGGCCGTCTGCTCGGCCGGCACCGGCAGCACCGCCACCGTCACGTCGGCGACGTGGCGGCGGTGGGTGTCGAGCATCTTCCGGTAGTCCATCTGGTAGAGCTGGTCGCCCGACAGGATCAGCACCTCGCGGGAGCGGTGCTCGCGCATGTGGCGCAGGCTCTGGCGCACGGCGTCGGCGGTGCCCTGGAACCAGTTGGAGTTCTCGTCGGTCTGCTCGGCCGCGAGCAGCGACACGAAGCCCGAGGAGAACACGTCGAACTTGTAGGTCTGGTTGAGATGCTTGTTGAGGCTCTCGGAGTTGTACTGGGTCAGGACGAAGATGCGGCGCAGGTTCGCGTTCAGGCAGTTGCTGATGGGGATGTCGATGAGCCGGTACTTGCCGCCGATCGGAACCGCCGGCTTCGAGCGGTGCAGCGTCAACGGGAACAGCCGCGAGCCGCGTCCCCCGCCCAGGATGACGGCGATCACATCCTTCATGGCCGCGGAATTCTAACCCTGATAAGCTGCCGGCCCGATGCCGTCCCTCCTCGACGCCGCTCCCATCTCCCTCGCGCGACGGCTCGCGGCGGGCGCCTGGCACGTCCCGGCGGGCTTCGTGTTCCTCGTCAAGCGGCCGCGGCTGTGGCCGCTCGCGGTGCTCCCGGCGCTGCTCGCGGCCGCGCTCGTCTCCGGCGGTTTCGTGCTGGGGCTCTACGCGGCCCCGAACATCGAGACGATGCTGACGCCCGCGCCCGGCCGGCTCCCCGACTGGTTCGCGGCGATCCTGGCGGTCACCGTGTGGATGGCGACGATCACCGCCGCCCTGGCCCTGGGCTTCGCGTGCGCGCTGCTGCTCGCGGCGCCCGTGCTCGACAAGCTCTCCCAGGAGACCGAGCGCCTGGCGCGCGGCGAGGCGACCAGCACGTCGCCCGGTGCCGTGTGGGAGGTGAAGCAGGCCCTGCGCAGCGCGGTCTACTTCCTGGCCGCGGCTCCGGGCGTCTTCCTGCTGGGCCTCATCCCGCTGGTGGGCCCGCCCCTCGCCGCGCTGTGGGCGGGCCGGGCGCTGTCGTTCCAGCTCACCGACCCGGCCCTCGCCCGCCACGGCCTGGATTTTCCGGCGCGCCGCGTCTGGCATCGCGGCTTCTGGGCCGAGAGCCTCGGCTTCGGCCTGATCGCCCTGCTGGTGCTCGTGGTGCCCTGCGCGAACCTGCTGCTCGCCCCGGCCCTGGTGATCGGTGCGACGCTCCTGGTGCTGGAGCTCTCTCCCGCTAGGTCGATTCCCCGCGCGTCCGTTTCGTCTCCCCTGCCAGAGTGACCTTCAGCTCGAGGGGCTTGCCCTCGCGCCAGACCGACAGGGTGGCGACGCTGCCCGCCTCCGCGTCGGCCACCGCGCGCCGCAGGTCGTCGCCGTCCTTCACGGCCTTGCCGTTGAAGCTCAGGATCACGTCGCCGGCGCGCAGGCCCGACTTGCCGGCGGGACCGTCGGCGTCCACGTCGGCGACCAGCACGCCCTCGTCCCCGGCCAGGCGGAAGTACTTGGCGAGCTGACCCGAGATCTCCTGGTAGCGGATCCCGAGCTTGCGGGGGCCGCGGTCGAGCAGGAAGTCGAAGCCCTCGGCGTCGCCCTCGTTGTGCCAGCGGAACATCCCCGGCAGCGGCGCCATCGGCGCGCGCGGAGCCCGCGGCGCGCGGGGCGCCCGTGGAGCCCGCGGCGCATCGGGAGGATTGGGAGCGTCGAGGGCGTCCGGTGGCTCGGGGGGCTCGGGCGGCATGGCCCAGGAGAGCTCGTCGACGCGGGTGCCCGGAGTCCAGCCCTCGCGCGCGGCCAGCGTGACGTCGAGCTTGACGGAGGCTCCGTCGCGACGCACGTCGACGCTCACCACCCGGCCGGCCGGCGTCTCGCTCACGAGCCGCGCGAGATGGGCGGCGCTGCGCACGTCCTCGCCGTCGAACTTGACGATCTGGTCTCCGGACTTGAAGCCCGCGCGCGACGCGGGCGTGTCGGCCGTCACCTCGCCGACGAGCGCGCCGCGCGCGCCGCCCGCCATGTCGTTCAGGCTCACGCCCAGGTACGAGCCCGCGCCGGCGTGGCGGACGATCTTGACCCGGCGGTCCACCTTCGTCTCGGCCTCGCCGTCACCGGAACCCGCCGCGGCGACGGCGCCGGCGGCCAGCATGACGGCCCCGCCCAGCGCCCACCCCTTCACGTGTGACATGACTCCTCCGTTCAATCCCTTGTCCATGCAGCGTCGACGGCGCCTCGTTCTATCGACTATTGACGCGTCGGAACGCCGAAAAGTCGGCGGAGCCCTAGTGGACGGTGTCCTTCGAGCTCTTGCCCATGACCTGGTCGAGCGCCTTCCACTGCAGGATCTCGAGCAGGCGTCGGGCGCGCTCCAGGGTCGTCGGGCAGTCGAGCAGGGACTGGCGCTCGATCGGCGTGAGGGCGAGCGTCTGGCACAGCGCGTTCACGAACACGTCGGGGGCGAGCTCCGACTGGAGGACGAGGACAGCCGGTCCGTCGCTCGCGGTGCCGATCGACGCGAGGAGCTGGGGATGCAGGGCCAGGAGATCGGCGGCGTCGCCCTTGGGCTCGGACAGCGTCGCGACGGAGGCGATCCGATAGGACGCGCCCGGGTACTCGTTTTCGACCCGGAAGCGCGAGGTGCCGCGCAGGAGGATGTTGTAGCGGCCGTCGTCCAGGCGATCGCAGCGCTCGATGACGCCGGCGCAGCCCGTCTCGAAGATCGGCGGGCGGCCCTCGTAGTCCGCCTCGAAGCCGGGCTTCAGGAGGACCATGCCGATGGTCTTCTCGGCCGCCATCGCGGCCTCGACCATCTCCCGGTAGCGCAGCTCGAAGATGTGGAGCGGCAGGGGCATCCCGGGGAACAGGACGACGTTCGGCAGCGGGAAGAGCGGGATGCGGTCGGGAAGCTTAGTGCTGGTGGCCGTGGCCATGGGCGTGGCCGTGGCCCGCGCCGTCACCCGCCGCTTCGCCTTCGCCCTTGGCCTGGAACGAGTGGCCGCAGCCGCAGGTCGAGACCGCGTTCGGGTTCTTGATCGCGAAGCCGCCGCCGAGCAGGTCGTCCTTGTAGTCGACCTCGGCGCCGTCGAGGTAGCGCAGGCTCATCGGGTCCACGATCACCTTGATGCCCTGGAGCTCGAGGATCTCGTCGCCTTCGGCCGCTTCGTCCAGCACCATGCCGTACTGGAAGCCCGAGCAACCGCCGCCCTGCACGTAGATCCGGAGGCCGCCCTGGGGCAGGCTTTCCTTTTCCTGGTCCAGGATGCCCTTGACCTTGTCCGCCGCCTTCGTCGTGAGGCTGATCATCGACTCTTTGTCTCCTCGTCGCGGGACCGGGAACACCCGCTCGAGCATCGTAGCCCATCGCCCCGGGGTTGGGAAGCGTCACTATAATGCGAGGGCTTTGAGCGGAACAGACCTCGACGGAGCCTATCTCGTTCGGCGCGTGGCGGATGCGGGCCTGCGCGGCCGCGGCGGCGGGTGGTTCCCGGTCGCGCGTAAATGGCAGGCCGTCCGAGCCGAGGCCGCCGACCCGTACCGCGCCTCGCGCCTGCCCCCGGTCGTGGTGGCCAACGGGGCGGAAAGCGAGCCCGGCTCGGTCAAGGACCAGCACCTGATGCGGCATCGGCCGGCCGACGTGCTCGCGGGTCTCGCGCTCGCGGCGCGGGCGGTGGGCGCCACCGAGGCGATCGTCTTCTTGAAGGGCTCCTTCGAGCGCGAGGCCGCGGCCCTCGAGGCCGCACGACGCCAGGCGCCCCTCGACGGTCTCTCGCTCACGATCCGGCGGGGCGAAAACTCGTACGTGGCAGGGGAAGAGACCGCGATCCTCGAGGTCCTCGAGGGCCGGCGCGCGTGGCCCCGCCCCAAGCCGCCGCTCCCCTACGCGTCGGGCCTCGAGGGCCGGCCGACGCTCGTGCAGAACGTCGAGACGCTGGCGCGGGTTCCGGCGGCCGTCGCCGAGCCCGAGCGCTACAAGGCCGCCGAAACGACGCTCGTCACGGTCTGGGGTCACGTGCGGCGGCCCGGAGTCCACGAGGTGACGCTGGGCACCCCGCTGCGGGGGATCGTCGACGACTGCGCCGGGGGCGCGACCGACGGCCTCGGCTGGCTCTTCCCCGCCGGTCCCTCGGCCGCCCCCCTGCGTGGCGCGGACGCCGACACGCCTCTCGACCCCGACGCGCTGCGGGCGGCGGGATCGGCCCTCGGCACGGCCTCGCTGCTGGTGGTCGGCGCGAGCGCTTGTCCGTTGAGCCTCGCCGCGTCCCTCGCCGCGTTCTTCGAGCGCGAGGCCTGCGGCCAGTGCCCGCCGTGCACCATGGGCACGGCGAACCTGTCGCGGATCCTGCAGGCGGTGGAGGCCGGCACGGCGCGCGCCGCCGACCTGGGCCATCTCGCCGAGGCCGCAGGCTTCATGTCGGACCATGGCTACTGTGCGCATTCGCGCACGGCCGCGGCGTCGGTCACCGGGCTGCTGCGGCGCTGCTCCGAGGACGTGCAGGCCCATCTCGGGGGCCGAGGCTGCCCGCGGCCGGCCGCGCCCGTCGATCCCTTCGCGCCGGGCTCCCCCGAGCGTGCCGCCATCGAGCTGCCCGCGTGACCACGGTCTTCTTCCTGTTCCTCGTGCACTCGGCGCTCGGCCTGCTCGTCACGTTGCCGCTGGTGCCCGAGCGCGCCGGCACGAAGTACTTCAAGTTCTGCTCGGCGGCCGCGACGTTCATGGTGGCCTGCGGCGTGTGGCTGGCGTACCGGCGCTACGGCACCGCGGGCGGGAGCGGCGCGCCGGGCGGGCCGAACTACGTGGCCGTGCTCGCCTGCACGGCGGCGGCTCTCGGCTTCTGCGTGCTCTACAACCGTGCGCGCCACTTCGGCTGGGCGTCGCTCCAGAAGGCCTTCCTGGCGCTCTCGTTGCTGACGGGCCTGGCCGGCCTCGTGATCGGCGCCCCCGAATCCCAGCGCCTGCTGGTCTCGGTCACCGACCTCACGTCCGTGCTCCTGCTCGGCGCCGCGGCGGCCGCGATGATCCTCGGCCACTGGTATCTGGTGGTGCTCGACCTGCCGATCCTGGCGCTGCGGCGCCTGACGGTCCTGCTGATCGTGGCGCTCGTGCTGCGGGCTCTCGTGGTGGGCTTCGCCCTGGCCGGGCCGGTGCATGCCGGCTTCGACGACGCGCGCGCGGTGGCCGTGGGCCTGTGGAGCCCCGACGGCGTCTTCGTCTGGATGCGCGTGCTGTTCGGGATCGCCGGCCCGTTCTCGCTGATCTGGTTCATCTGGAAGACGGTGGAGATCCGCTCGACGCAATCCGCGACCGGCATCCTCTACGTGCAGCTGTTCCTGGTGATGTCGGGCGAGCTCCTGGCGAAGTACCTGCGCATCGCCGCGGGGCTGCCGTTGTGAAGGCCCCCGAGATCGCCTTCCATTGCCGGAGCTGCGGCACGGAAGCGACGAGCGGGCTCGACGGCCAGGGCCGCTGCGGCCGGTGCGGCGCGCTGCAGGAGCTGCCGCTGTCGGCGTCGCTGCGCGAGGAGCGCATCGTGGACCGCTGCCCCGCCTGCGACGGCGTGCAGCTCTACGTCCAGCGCGACTTCAACCAGAAGGCCGGCCTCGCCATCGTGATCCTGGGCGGCGCCCTCGCGCCCTTCACGCCGTTCTACTCGAGCCTGTTCGTCGCGGCCGCGATCGACGCGGCCCTCTACGCGCTGCTGCCCGAGATCACCGTCTGCTATCGCTGCCACGCCCACTTCCGCGGCTTCCGCCGCAACCCGAAGCACAACCCCTTCGACCTGCACCTCGCCGAGCAGTACGAGGCGCGGCCGGCGCCGCCGGCTCAGTGAGCGGCTGGCGGGAGCGGCTCGCGGCGCAGCGCTACGACGCGATCGTCGTGGGCTCGGGCCCGAACGGCCTCGCCGCGGCGCTGACGCTGGCCGAGGCGGGACGGGCCGTGCTGGTGCTCGAGGCGGCGAAGACTGCCGGGGGCGGGCTGCGCTCGGAAGAGCGCACCCTGCCGGGCTTCGTCCACGACGTGTGCTCCGCGATCCACCCGATGGCCGCCGGCTCGCCGTTCTTCGTGGGCCGCGACCTGCCGGGCCTCGAGTGGATACACCCGCCGCTCGCTCTCGCCCATCCTCTCGACGACGGCTCGGCCGTCGCGCTCGCGGCGTCGGTGGAGGCCACGGCCGAAGGCCTCGGCGCGGACGGCCGCGCCTGGACCCGGCTCGTCGGAGCGCTCGCGCGCGACTGGCCGACGCTGGCGCCGGAGCTTCTCGGCCCGCTGCGCGTCCCCTCGCTCGCCATGGCGCGCTTCGGCCTGCGCGCCCTCCGGCCGGCCCGGGCCCTGGCGGAGTCGTGGTTCCGGGGCGAACCGGCGCGCGCGTTGTTCGCGGGCATCGCGGCCCACGCGGTGCTGCCCCTCGACGGGGCGGCGAGCGCCGCGGCCGGCCTGGTGCTGGGGGCGCTCGGCCATGTCACGGGCTGGCCCCTGGCGCGCGGTGGCTCCCAACGCATCGCCGACGCCCTGCTCGCCCGCCTGTCGAGCCTCGGCGCGGAGATCCTGACGGGCGCTCGCGTCGCATCCCTGGCCGAGCTGCCGCCGGCGCGCGACGTGCTCCTCGACGTCACGCCGAGGCAGCTCCTCGCGCTCGGGGGCGAGCGCCTGCCGGCCTCGTACCGGCGCACCCTCGCGCGCTTCCGCTACGGCCCCGCGGCCTTCAAGATCGACTACGCGCTCTCGGGCCCGATTCCCTGGCGCGCCGAGGCCTGCCGTCGCGCCGGCACCGTGCACGTCGGCGGCACGCTCGACGCGATCGCGCAGAGCGAGGCCGACGTGTGGCGCGGCGTCCTGCCCGCCCGGCCGTACATGATCGTCGCGCAGCAGAGCCTGTTCGACGCGACGCGGGCCCCGGCGGGCAGGCACACGGCCTGGGTCTACTGCCACGTGCCCGCGGCGTCGACCGCCGACCGCACCGAGGCCATGGAACGGGAGCTGGAGCGGCACGCTCCGGGCTTTTGCGACCTCGTGCTCGCGCGGGCCGTGCTGTCGCCCGCCGACCTCGAGGCGCACAACCCGAACTACGTGGGCGGCGCGATCGGCGGCGGCGTCTCGGACCTCGCGCAGATCGTGGCGCGCCCGCGACTCTCGTGGAGCCCGTACGCGACGCCGATCCCGGGGATGTTCCTGTGCTCCTCCTCGACGCCGCCGGGAGCCGGCGGCCACGGCATGTGCGGCTGGCAGGCGGCGCAGGCGGCCCTCGGAAGGGGATAACATTCGCCATGCTCCAGGCACTGCTGCTGGCCGCCGCGACCCTGCACTCCCCCGCCGACCTCGGCCCCGTTCCGGCCGACGCCGTCCGCGTGTACCTGGTCCGCCACGGGCAGGCGTTCTCGAACCTCGACCCCGAGCCGGACCTGCCCGCGGACCAGCTGGATCGCCTGACCGATCTCGGCCACGCGCAGTCGCGCGGCGCCGCCGCGGCGCTCCAGGGTCGCGCGATCGCGGCCATCTACACCTCGCCCGCCGGGCGCGCGCGGGAGACCGCGGCCGAGCTCGCGAAGGCCCTGGGCCTCGCGGCGACTCCGGTGGAGCCGCGTGTGGGCTCGCTGAAGGTCGGCAAGAACCCGAAGGGCGAGGACGACGACTGGGACTACCGCATCGCCGAATGGGAGGCGGGCCGCGACCCCGTGCCGCCCGGCGGCGAGTCCATGGCCCAGATGGGCGATCGCGTCCGTGCCGTCGTCGCCGACCTCGCGGCGACCCACAAGGGCCGCAGCGTCGTGATCGTGGCCCACAGCGAGGTGATCGGCGCGTTCGTCGGGCTGCTCCAGGGGACGCCGCCGGCGAAGCGCTACCCTCCGAGCGTCCGCAACGGCTCGATCACGGCGGTCGAGGCGAAGGCCGGGTCCCTGCCGGCCCTCGTCTTCGCCAACTACGTGCGCCCGGAGCCCGCGGCCGCGAAGTAGCCCATGCCCGAGCTGCCCGACCTGCTCCACGTGCGCGATCGCCTGCGGGAGCGGCTGCTGGGCCGCAGCGTCACGGGCGAGCGCGTGCGGGAGCCCGTCGTTCTGCGCTTCGCGGTCCGTGGCAACCTGTCGCTGCTCCAGGGCCGGGCCCTCGGCGACGTCTTCCGGAAGTCCCACTTCCTCGTGTTCCGCTTCGAGGGCCTGGACCTCGCCGTGAACCCCATGCTGGCCGGGCGCTTCCGCTTCGCGACGCCGGGCGAGATGGACGAGCGCTCGCTCGCCTTCGCCCTGGCCTTCGGCGCCGACCTCGAGCTGCGCTATCTCGACGACAAGGCGATGGGCAAGGCGTACCTCATCGGTACCGACGACTGGAACGCGATCCCCGGCCTGCAGACGGGAGGCGTCGACATCCTGTCGACCGAGTTCACGCGCGAGCGCTTCGCGAGCCTTCTGCGTCACCGCCGCGACCAGGTGCGCGTGTTCCTCCTCGACAAGAAGGCCCTCGACTCGATCGGCAACGCCTACGCCGACGAGATCCTGTTCGAGGCCCGCATCCACCCGAAGACCTGGTGCCGCTCGCTCTCCCACGACGAGGCCCTGCGGCTCCACGACGCGATCGTGAGCGTGATGCAGGCGGCGGTGGCCGAGGTCGCCCAGCGCGGCGAGGCCATCGAGGTGAAGGTCCGGGATTTCCTGAAGGTGCGGCTCAAGGACGATTGCCCGCGCTGCGGGGCGAAGCTGCGCACCGCGGGCGTCAAGGGCATGGACGCCTACTACTGTCCCCACTGCCAGCCCGAGACCCGTCCCGGGTTCGTCGACTTCCGGAAGACCGGCAAGTAGCCGTTGCGCAGGAAGGTCGGCATCTGCAGCTTCGAGATCGACGGCCCGAAGCGCGGCGGCATCGGCACGGCCTACGCGTCCCTCGCCAAGGTGCTCGCCGCGGCCGGCCACGACGTGACCCTGGTCTTCGCGGGCGATCGCTACGAGACCGGAGGACCCGAGCACTGGCGCGCTCACTATGCGCGGCGCGGGGTGACGTTCGAGGGCCTGCCGCCACTGGCGGAGGCGGTCGATCCCCAGACGCCGTGGCCGCTGCCGCTCTCCTACCGCGCCTACCGCCACCTGCGCGAGCGCGACTTCGAGATCGTCCACTTCCCGGAAGCGCTGGGAGTGGGCTTCTATTCGCTCCTCGCGGCGCGCCAGGGCCTGGCGTTCCGCAACACGGTGCTGGCCGTCGGCACGCACGGGCCGAGTCGATGGGTGCGCGAGGCGAACGCGAACGCCTCGTTCCAGAAGCCCCGGGTCGCGGCCGTTCAGGACGTCCTCGAGCGCCGCTGCGTGGAGATGGCCGACGTCCTGATCAGCCCGAGCGCCTACCTGTACCGCTGGATGGAGGAGAGCGGCTGGACGCTCGCCGAGCCGCGTCACGTGCTCCAGAACGTGCTGCGACCCTCGAGCTCCTCGCCTACCCCGCCGACCGCGTCGTTGAGGATCGAGGAGATCGTGTTCTTCGGGCGCCTCGAGACGCGGAAGGGCCTGGCGCTGTTCTGCGAGGCGATCGAGCGCGTCCTCGCCGGGGGCCCCGAGCGGCCGCGCGTGACGTTCCTGGGCTGGAATGCGAAGGACGCGATCGACGGCCTGCCTCCGACCGAGTGGCTGGCGAAGCGCACGGCCGGATGGCCGGCGACGCCGCTCTTCCTCACGGATCTGGATCGCGCCGGCGCTCTCGCCTACCTGCGGGGCCCGGGCCGGCTGGCCGTCATGCCGTCACCGGTCACGGAGAACTCGCCCTACACCGTGCTGGAGTGTCTCGACGCGGGGCTCCCGTTCGTCACGACGGACGTCGGTGGGATTCCCGAGTTGGTCCGCGTCGAGGATCGGAGCGCCGCGTGCGTCAGGCCGACGCCGGAGGCACTCGCCGCCCGGCTCGCGGAGGTGCTTCGGGGACCGCAGGCTCGGCCTCGTCCGGCCCGGGATCCCGCCGACACGCGCCGTGCGTGGATCGAGTGGCACGAGTCCCTTCCGCCCGCGTCCCGGCCGGCGACGGCCCCGGGCGAGGAGCTGGGCCTCGTCGTCGACGACTCCGAGGAGGGCGTGTTCTTCCGGCGCGAGATGCTGCGCGATCGCAAGGTGGCGCCCGGAGGAGGCGCTTTCTCGCGTCTGCTGCGAGGCTGGCGTCGCCGCCTCACAAGCGGTGAATGAGCCCCCGGACGCGCGGCTCGAGGGCCGCATGCACGCGCTCCATGCCGCGCCGCAGCGCGAAGCGTAGCGGCCCCAGCCGCCCCGGCGCCGTCGCCCGCGCATAGCCCAGGCTCTCCATCACCGGGCCGGCCACGTGCTCGAGGCGCCGCAGCTCCCCGGCCGACAGTTCCTGCCTCCAGCCGTCGGCGGCGCCGCGCCGGAAGAACGCCTGGTTCGGGTGCGCGGCCCGCATGCGGTCGAACTGGCAGGCGGCGCGGATCTCGGCCGGGAGCCCGGGGGGCGTGTCGAGCTCCATCCACCGGAACAGCCGCGCCAGCTCCTCCTCGGCGTGGGTCAGCAGGCGCTCGTAGCGGACCTCGCTGTAGCGCGGCGTGAGCTGCGGGATCTCGAGGGCGCGGGAGACGATCTGGGTCCACGCGCGACCGGCCTCGATCGGGTTGTCCGGGAACGCCTGGGTCCACGCGCGCGTGCCACGGAACGAGCAGAAGACCTCGCGCGGATCCCGGATCACGTGGAGGAAAGCGGCGTCGGGGTAGAGGCGCAGGATGAGCGGCGCCTGCTTGGCGTGGGCCGGCGTCTTCTCGAGCCGCACGCGGCAGCCGGGGCGCTCCGGGATCGCGGTGTCGAGCACCCGGTCCGAGAAGGTGCGCAACAGGTCGTCGAAGGCCTCCTTCCCGAGAACCGAGTGGATGCCGAAGCCCTTGTCCGGTGGCGGGCGGCGCGTCTCCGCGTTCCAGGCCGCGTCGAGACGGCTGAGGTAGAGCGTGAAGACCGCGGTCTCGGTGGCCGCCGCGGCGACCTGGGGATGGCGCGCCAGCATCTCGCGCAGCCAGGTGGTGCCGCTGCGCGGGCAGCCCACGATGAAGACCAGTCTCGGGCCGGGCATGGGAATGGCGCATGCTACCCTTTCGCCTCCTGCCATGCCCCTCGTCAGCGTCGTGCTGCCTTGCTGGAACGCCGCGGCCTACCTGGGCGACGCGATGTCGAGCATCCTGGCCCAGACGCTCGGCGACCTGGAGCTGATCGTCGTCGACGACGCCTCCACGGACGGGTCGCTCCGGATCGCCCGCGGGTTCGCGGACCCGCGGGTGCGGGTCTCGGCGCTCGCGACGAACGGCGGGTACCCCGTGGCCATGAATCACGGCATCGCGATGGCCCGGGGACGCTATCTCGCGCGCATGGACGCCGACGACGTGTGCCGGCCGGCGCGCCTCGAGCGCGAGGTCGCGCTCCTCGAGGACGATCCGCGCCTCGCGTTCGTGGGCACCGAGTGGTACCTGGTCACGCCTCACGGCCACGTCCACGAGAGGCTCGCGGCGCCGGCGCCCGGCGCGCCCGCCTGGCGGCCGGAGAGCTGGGACTCGCTCGCGACAGGCACGCGGCGCTTCAACGACCCCTCTGTAGTCGCGCGGATCGAGGCCGTGCGGGCCGCCGGGGGCTATCGCACCTACCAGCGCAGCGTCCAAGACCTCGACCTGTGGCTGCGGCTTCTGGAGGCCGGCGGCGGCGGCGCCGCATGGCTGGAGCCTCTCTATGGCCGGAGGCTCAACCCCGACAGCCTCGTGTACTCGGGGCGGCGCGCGGTGGTCGATGCCGTGCCGCGCCGCCTCGCCGAAGAGCGGCGCGCCACCGGCTCCGACGCCGTGATGCGGGGCGAGCCGTTCCCGGAGAGCCGCGCGTCGGGACCCCTGCGCGCCGCCCGGCGCCGGACGGCCCAGGCCATGCTGCACGCCGCCGGCGTCTGCGCGACGGCCGGAGACACGCGGGCCGAGCGCACGTTCCTGCGGCGCGCCCTCGCGATGGCGGGCCTGAGCCCGCTCGGCGCGCGGATCGCGGCCCGCCTCGCGCGTCGAGCGCTGCTCGGTCGCTAGCGCGACGCGAGTCGGGCGCGCCACAGGCGCAGCAGCGCCGGCAGCGACGCGGGCTCGCGCAGCGCCGCAGCCGCCAGCCGCGGCAGCGGCCGCAGAGGCCCGCCTTCGTGGATCTCAGCCTCGACCGCGTGGGCGAGCAATCGCCAACGCCACGCCTTGCGGACGGCTGCCAGGTCCGCCGGGGGCAGCGGAGCGACGAAGCGCTCGACCTCGCGCTCCACGTCCTCGAGATACCGAAGGTGGGCCCGTGGGCCGAACGTGTGGGAGTCGCCACCGGGATGGACCCGGTACTCGGCCTGGGGCTCGAAGACGTACGCGAAACGGGTGCGGCTCGCCAGTCGCAGCGTCAGCACGTACCCGTCGTACTTGGGAAAAGCCTCGTCCAGGAAGCCCGCCGCGGTCACGAGGTCGCGGCGCGCGAGCAGCGACCTCATCAGTCCCATGGCGCCCCCGGCGACGTGAGCCAGAACGTCTCCCGCGGGCTGAGGTGCCGTGTCGCGATTCCCCAGGCGACGGCCCGCGGCGTCGATGAAGGCCACGTTGCTGTAGGCGCATCCGGCGTCGGGATCCTGCGCGAGAGCCGCGACGAGCGCCTCGATGCAGCCCGGCAGGAGCCGATCGTCGCCGTCGAGGACGCCGACCAGCGCGCCCGTCGCGCGCTTCAGGCCCGCCGTGCGCGTCCTCGGGATCCCGCCGTTCAGCTCCTGCAGCACTCCGATCACCCGGCCGGGATGACGCGCCTCCCAGCCGCGGATGAGCTCCTGGGAGCCATCGGACGAGGCGTCGTCCACGACGACGATCTCGTCCACGGCCCGTGTCTGGGCCAGGACGCTGTCGACGGCCTCGGCCAGGTACGCCTTCTGGTTGAAGGACGTGACGACGATGCTGACGCGCTCGGCGCTCACGGCTCGTAGCCTGCGCGGCGCAGGAAGCCCCCCAGGCGGGCCTCGGCCACGGCGCGCTCGTGGGGCGAGAACGCGGCGCGATGCCGGCCGGCCTCTCCCACGTTGAAGTGAAGATGCTCCCAGCCCTCGACCCTGTCCTCGGATTCGCGCCGTCGCGCCTCGAGGACCCCGTCTATGGCCTCGGGCGCCAGGCGGATGTCGAGGAACGCGCAGAGCCGTTCGGCCTCACGACGTGGCGACGCCAGGAGATCCTCGTAGCGCTGGACGAACGCCCTGGAACACGCCATCCAGGCTTCGGCCGCCTGGACCTCGCGCGCCATCAGCTCGATGGCGGCCTCGAGCGACACGAGCGCGGCGAAGGAGCTGGGGCTGCCCTCGCGCCGGGCGCGCTCGCCGTGCTCGAAGGCCGAGAGCGCCGCGTCGCGCGGATCCCGGTACAGGAACGTGGCCCTCCAGGCGCCGCTCGCCACGAGGCCCCGGAGCCACGGCGACGGCGGCGCGTGGGTCTTGAACACGAAGCTCTCGCCCGCCAGGGCCGGCCTGAGCAGCGGCACGAGGCTTCGCAGGCGGGTGTCGCCCAGCAGGCAGTTGTGGTGCCGCAGCACGGCCTGCAGTCCGAAGCGCTCGCGCACGTCGCGCACGTCCGAGCGCCCCGCGCGCACGAGCAGATCGTTCTGGACGTTGAACCACCATCCGGTGCCGCTCTTGGGCATGCCGGCCGCCACGACGATCACCGGGGGGCCTCCATCGGAGGCTTGGATGCTAGCATCGCGGCGATGCAGCCCGCCGGCGGAGCCTGACTTGGGGATCGCCCTCGTCATGACGGTGCGCGACGAGGTGGCGCTGCTCCGTCGCAACCTTCTCTACCATCGCTTCCTCGGCGTCGACCGCTGCTACCTGTTCGACGACGGCTCGAGCGACGGGTCCGCCGCGTCCGTGGCCGACCTGGACTTCGTAGAGGTGCGGCCCACCACCGACGAGAGCCGCTTCGCGGGCCGGCCCGATCTCGAAGCCCAGCTCCGACCCCACCCGTCCCAGGCCCGGCGCCAGGGCCTCAACTGCGCCCTCGCCCTGGATCTGGCCCGTGCCGCGGGCCTCGACTGGCTCGTCCACGTGGACGCCGACGAGCTGCTTTGCCCGGACCTCGAGCGCGTGGAGCCGGGCGGCCTCGCGCGTCTCCTCGCCGGTGTGGAGGCGCCGATCGAGATGGTCGTCTTCACGGTCGTGGAGGCGATCCAGCAAGGCCGCGACGACGCCTCGGCCTTCGGGGCCACGTTGTTCCGGCGCCCGGGCACGCTCCTCGAGCGCCCGGCCCTCGACCCGGGCACGGGCGAGACCTGGAACGTCGCGCTCTACGGCCACGCACAAGGCAAGGCGGCGGTGCGCGTCGGCGCCGATGCGCATCCGTACACGCCGCACCGCTTCGAGCGCCGCGACGGCAGCGCGCTTCGCGAGGCCTGGGCCGGCTTCGTGGCGCACTACTACGGCTACAACGCCGAGGACTTCTGGGACAAGTTCCGGGCCCTCGCCCTGGAGGGCGACCGCTATCCGCTGGGCCATCCCGTGCAGCGCCGGGTCCGGGTCTGGCACTCGATGGCCCACGACCCGCGCTGGTCGCGGGAGGAGCTGGCGCGCTACTACGAGCGCTGGATCCGTTTCGGGGACGACGAGGTGAAGCGCCTGCGCCGGACGCGCCGCTTCGGCGTGCTGCCCGTCGTCTCGCCCATCCAGGAGGTCACGGCCATCGCGGCGGCCCTGCGCGGCCTCGGCCTGCTCCCCGGCGGGAACGCCCGGGACGCCTAGTGCTAGCATCCCGCCGTGAGTGACGACGGGGCGGGAACGCGGCTCGTCTTTCTCGTCTCGCAGCCCCGCGCGGGATCGACGCTGGTCGAGCGGGTCCTGGCCGGGCACCCCGAGATCCACGCCGCCGGCGAGACCTGGCTGATGCTGCCGGGGCTCTATGCCCTGCGCGAGCAGGACCGCGGCGAATCCTACGACACGGCCCTCGCCCGTCGCGCGATCGGCGCGTTCCTCGCCACGCTCGAGGACGGGCCGGCCTCCTATCGCTCGTCCCTGGGGCGCCACGCCGGAGACCTGTACGCGCAGGCCGCGCGCGCGGCCGGCAAGCGCCTCTTCCTCGACAAGACGCCGCGCTACTACCTCGTGCTGCCCGAGCTGCGCGCGACGTACCCGGCCGCCCGCTTCGTGATCCTCGTGCGCCATCCCCTCGCGGTGCTGCACTCGATCCTCGACACCTGGGTGCGGCCCGACTGGCTCGCGGCGAGCGCCTTCGCTCGCGACATCGTCGATGCGCCGGCCCTGCTGCTCGAAGGCATCGCCGAGCCGGGTCCTGCGGCGCACGTCGTGCGCTACGAGAGCTTCGTGGCGGATCCCGAAGCGGAGACGCGCCGGCTCTGCGGGCACCTCGGCGTCGCGTTCCACCCGCCCATGCTGCGATACGCCGAGTCGGGGCTTCCCGTCTGGGAGCTCGGCGACCGGAAGGTCTACGACCGGACGGCCCCGGTCACGACGAGCGTCGAGCGCTGGAAGGCCGCGCTGGCCGAGCCGCAGTTCTGGCGCCTCGCGCGCGACTACGCGGCGCTCCTGGGTCCGCGGCTCGACAGCCTGGGGTACCCCGCCCGCGAGGTCGATGCGCTCCTCGCGGCCTCGCGGCCCGCGGCCTGGCGCCTCGCCGGCACGTTCTCTCTCGACGAGGTGCTCGCCACGCGGAAGGGCAGCCGGATCGGGGCGAGCCTCGAGCGCTTCGGGAGGGCCTGGTCGCGGCGCGGCCTGCGCGGCGCGGTCCTGGGCGGCCTCGCCTGGATCCGCGGGGTCGAGCCGCCCCGCGACTAGACCGCCCGTCCCAGGGCCGTGCGCAGCGCGAGCCGCGGCAGGATCTGCGGATGCGCCGCGTACAGGCCGGGATGGTTGCGCACGAGCTGGACGTAGCAGCGGCGCCAGTCGGCCGGGGTGAGGAGGTCGCTGCGCGAGCCCCGGCGCACGCGATACTCGAAGAGGACCTCCGGGACGCGCTCGGCGACGCGCCCGAGCGAGACGAGGGACAACCAGAAGTCGAAGTCCTCCCAGCCCCGCGTCATGTTCGCGTTGTAGCCGCCCGTGCGATCGAAGTCCGCGCGCTTGTAGAGCGCCGCCGGCGCGATCGTGTTGCCGAGCAGGAAGTGAGGCATGCGGAAGACGGGCCGCACCCAGGGTCCCGCGTTCTCGCCGAAACGCTCGGCCTCGGTATCGACGATCCCCACGGGCGAGCCCTCCGCGAAGCGCGCGAGGGTCCTCTCGAGGAATGCCGGGCGCAGGCGATCGTCGGCGTCGAGAGGAAGGATGAAGACGCCGCGGGACTCCGCGACGGCCGCGTTCCTCGCGGCCGATGGCCCGCGGGGCGGGGTCCTCAAGACCCGGGTCCGGGGCCGGTCGTAGCGGGCCAGGAGCTCCGTCGTGAACGGGTCGGTGGAGCCGTCGTCGACCACGAGGATCTCCACGTCCCTCACGGTCTGCGCGAGCACGGAATCCACGGCCTCGTCGAGGAAGCGGCCGTGGTCCCGGCAGGGCATCACGACGCTGACCTGGGGCGTCGTCAACGGCCGCGCAGCCAGAGGAAGAAGTGCGGCCGGCGGTAGAACCAGAGGTAGGACGCCAGGAACGCCCAATGGCCGGGCGTCCACGCCGGTCCCCAGTGGGCCCGGCTGATCGCCAGGGTCTCGCGCCACTGGTGCGGGGTCGGAGCGTGAGACAAGGATCCCTGGTCGTACCGGAAGCGCGCCAGGGTGTGTCCCAGGGTGCGGACCGGAAAGCGCTCGGTGAGGCGGATCCAGTGGTCGTAGTCCATGGCGTAGCGATGCCGCTCGTCGAAAGGCCCCGCCGACTGGAGCGCCTCGCGCGAGAAGAAGGTCGCCGCGGCAGGCAGGCAGATGCGCGTTCCCCAGTAACGCCAGCACTCGATGAGATCGCGGCGGCTCGTGAAGCTCGCCGTCTGCGTGAAGCGGAGGGCGCCCTGGTTGTCGACGAAGTCGCAGCCTCCCGAGACGAGACCGGCGCCCGGCGCCTCGGCAAAGGCGCGAGCCACCGTGGTCAGGGCCCCGGGAAGGTACGCGTCGTCGTCGCCCAGCACGCCGAGGACGGCGCCGCTGGCCAGGGCCAGGCCCTTGTTCATGGCCTGTGACGGCCCGTCGTCGGGGCCGGACACGAAGCGAAGATGCGGGTGGCGGCGCGCCGCGTCTTGCAGGTACTCGAGGGTCCCGTCGGTCGAGGCGCCGTCGACGACGATGTGCTCCTTGTCCGGATGGTCCTGGGCCGCGACACTCTCGACGCAGCGCGCAAGCCACCCGCGGCGGTTGAGCGTCGCGGTCACGACGGACAGCCGGAGACCGCCAGCGAGCATCCGCCGGCAATGCTAACCTTTTTGTCTTCCCCATGAGCCTCGCCCTGGTCACGACGGTGCGCAACGAACGCCTCGCGCTCCGTCCGAATCTGCTGTACCACCGGTTCCTGGGTGTCGAGCGCGCCTACGTGTTCGACGACGGCTCGAGCGACGGCACCGTCGAGTCGGTGGCCGATCTCCCGTTCGTCCGGGTCCGGCCCATGGAGGCGCCCATCGCCTTTCCGCCCAGCGCGGCGCCCGCCTGGGCGGCCCACGTCGCGCGGCAGCACACGGCGCGCCAGAGCCTCAACGCCCACGCGGCCATGGCGAGCGCCCGGGCCGACGGCTTCGCGTGGCTGCTGCACCTCGACCCGGACGAGTTCGTCGCCCTCGACGCGAACGAGGCGCGGGCGGGGAGCCTGGCCCGAGCCGTCGAAGAGCTGCCGCCCGAGGTCGAGGTGGCGCACCTCGAGACGGCGGAGGTCGTGCAGCGGCCCTCCGGCCAGAGCCGGGGGTTCGGCCGGGAGACCGCGTTCAAGATCGATCGCTCGGTGCTGCGCCGGCCGATGTACGACCCGCTCCGGGGCCTGACCTGGGAGCTCCAGGGCTTCTACGCCCACCACCTCGGCAAGGCGCTGGTGCGCCTGTCGGGCGATGCGCGCCCTGTGTCGCCCCACGAGTTCAAGAGCGCCACGGGGCGAGCGCTCCGGACGCGGACCGTGGGCCGCCTGCTCCACTTCCACGCCCACTCCTTCGAGGACTGGGTCGCGAAGTACCGCCAACTGCTCGGCCGGCCGGATCACTACGTCTCCGGAGACCTGCTCGAGCGCCACAAGCGCGTCTGGCGCGATCTCGTGACCCACCCCGACTACGACGTCGACCGCCTGCGCTCCTACTTCGACCGCTGGCTCGCCATGGGCGAGGACGAAATCCGACGCGTCGGCCACGGGATCCTCGAGGTCCGCGGCCTCGGCGACCTCCTCGCCACGCTCGACGCGCCGCCTCCGGCCTCCGCATGACGATCGCCCTCGTGACCACGGTGCGCAACGAGCGCGCCTCGCTGCGCACGAACCTTCTCTACCATCGGCGGCTGGGCGTCACCCGGGCCTTCGTCTTCGACGACGGCTCGACGGATGGCACCGCGGAGACTCTCGCGGACCTCGCCTTCGTGGAGGTGCTGGGGCCGGCCCGGGGCTCGGAGTTCGGCGGGCGGCCGGGCCTGGCCGCCGCCGCCGAGCGCTGCGCTCACGACTACGCCTCGCGCCAGATCCTGAACGCGCAGCGCGCCCTGGACCTCGCCCGCGAGCAAGGCTGCGACTGGCTCCTCCACATCGACGCCGACGAGCTCCTGGTCGCCGAGGGCTCGAGCGGCGCCGCGGGCAGTCTCGAGGCGCTGCTGGGCGACGTGAAGGAGGCCGAGGCCGTGGCCTTCCGACCGCTCGAGGTCGTGCAAACGCATGCGGAGCCCCGTAACGCATTCGGGGAGCTCACGCTGTTCAAGCGCCGATCCCCTCGACTCCGGCGCCGCGTGCCCGATCCCTACAGCGGCGCGCTCCTGCCCATCGCCGATTTCTTCGGCCACACGGCCGGAAAGTGGGCGGTGCGCGTCCCCGCCGCCGCCTATCCGGCGTCGGTCCATGCCTTCCGCGGCGCGGGGGGTCGCGCCCTCGCGGTGGCGCGGCGCGGCGCGCTGCTCCACTACTACTCGAACGGCGTCTCCGACTTCGTCCGGAAGCATCGGGCCCTGCCTTCGTTCGATCGCTACGCGAGCGGCGCCCCCGTGGAGGCCCACAAGATCGTGTGGCGGCGGATGGCGCAGGATCCGGCCTGGACGGAGGCGCGCCTGCGGGACTACTACGAGCGCCACATCGTGTACCCCCCCGCCGAGATCCGCCGCCTGCGGGCGACCCGCCGGTTCGGCTTCTGGCCGGTGGAGCCGGCGATCGTCGAGGTCACGGCCGTCCGGGACGCCCTCCGGGAGATGGGCCTTCTGGACACGCCCGGGGCTGACGGCGGATAATCAGCCGTTTAACTGGAGCGTGAATGAGCAAGGAAGACCTGATCGAACTGCAGGGTGTCGTGACGGAAGTGCTGGCGGGCGGGAACTACAAGGTGAAGTGCGGAGAGAACCACGAGGTCCTGGCCCGCTTGAACGGAAAGATGCGTCAGTACCGGATTCGCGTGATCGGCGGCGACCGCGTCACGGTGGGCGTTTCGCCCTACGACCTGAAGCGCGGCCTCATCACCTACCGCGCCAAGTAGTTCCTCCCTGCCTCGGCTTCGCGCCGTCCTCTTCGACGCCGACCAGACGCTTCTCGACTTCGACCGGGCCCAGCGAGCCGCGCTGCGGGCGACGCTCCTGGCCGCAGGCCTGCCCTGGTCGCGCCGCGCCCTCGTCGACTTCCGCGCGATCAACGAGGCGCTCTGGGAGCGCTACCGCCGCAAGGAGATCGCCCAGGACGAGCTCGCCGTCGAGCGCTTCCGGCAGCTGCTCCTGAGCCTGTCGGTGGCCCGGGCAGAACCTCGCCGGCTCGCGGCCTCGTTCATCAGCGAGCTGTCGCTGCGCGGCGATCTCTTCCCGGGCTGCCGTGCCCTCCTGCGCGCGCTCGCGCCCCGCTTCCAGCTCGCGATCGTCACGAACGGTATCGACCGGGTCCAGCGCTCGCGCCTGCGGGTGAGCCGTCTCGACGGTTTCTTCGGGACGATCGTGACGTCGGAGGGCTGCGGCTTCGCGAAGCCCGACCCGCGCATCCTGGGCGTTGCTCTCGAAGCCCTGGACGTCGCTCCGCGCGAGGCCGTGTACGTGGGCGACGACGTGCGCGTCGACGGTCTCGCCGCGCGCCGGGCCGGCATGGGCTTCGTCTGGATGGATCGCGCGGGCCTCCCCGCCGGAAGCCGCGCGCCTCGCCGGCGCATCGTCCATCTCTCGGAGCTGCCGGCCGTCCTATAATCCGTTCGTGGACGGTCCTGCCTTCATCCCGCGGGGCGCGGCGGCGAGCCTGGTCCACTTCGAGAGCCGCATTCCCCCGCAGCATCCCTCGGCGCCCATGCTCGGACGCGAGCGGACGGGCGTCGGCGTCGCGATCGCTCCCGATCGCGTGCTGACCGCGCACTACCTGGTGATGGGCGCGGAGCACGTGACGCTCACGGGACCCGACGGGCGCGAGCGCGGCGTCGCCCACGTCTCGGTCGATCACGAGACGGGCCTGGCGCTCCTGACGCTCGCCGGGGAGGCTCTGGCGCCGGCGCCGCTGGGGCGCTCGTCTACGGTCGTGCCGGGAGAACCCATCTTCCTGCTCACCCGCGACGCCGAGGGCGGGCGCCGCGGCGCCTCGGGCCACGTCGCGAGCGTCGCGCCCTTCGAGACGTTCTGGGAATACATGCTCGAGCACGCGATCCTCACGACGGTGGTGAACCCCGGCCTGGCCGGGGCGCCGCTGTTCGACGCCGCCGCGCGCCTCGTGGGCATCGTGTCCCTCGGCCTCGCGAACGTGGGCCGCTACAGCCTGGCCATCCCGATCGATCTCTTCCTCGAGACGCGCGAGGCCCTGGAGTCCGGCATGCCGCGGCGCCGGCCCCGGGCCTGGGTCGGCTTCTTCCCTCAGCTCTTCGAGGACTCGATCCTGATCTCGGGGGTCGTTCCGGGCGGCCCCGCCGAGCGCGCGGGCGTCGCGCGCGGCGACCTGCTGCTGTCCTTCGAGGGCCGCGTCGTGGAGTCGCTGCGCGAGCTCTACCGCGAGCTCTGGCGGCGCGCCCCCGGAGAGTCGGTGAGCGTGCAGGTGCTGCGGGACCAGGCCATCCACAGCGTCTCGATCACCGCCGCCGACCGCGGCGAGTTCTTCCGCTAGGCTTCCCCGTCGGGCCTGCCGCGCGCCTCGTCGATCGCGATCAGGATGTTGACGACGCCGAGGCCGCTGACGGCGCCCCGCACCAGCGGGCTCAGGAGCAGGGCGCGCAGCAGCGGCACGGGCTGCAGCAGGTAGTTGCCGTCCCAGAAGACCGTCCAAGGGGCCACGATGAGGACGAGGCCCACGAGCAGCGAGCTGAGCACCGACAGGAAGGTCGTCACGGGGAGAAGGCGGCGGCCTTAGCCCAGAGCCGCCTTCAGCTCACGCACCTTGCTCGCCACGTCGCGGAAGTTCGCGTCCAGGCCGTACAGGTCGGAGTAGATCGAGAGCGCGTGGCGCACGTCGCCGTCGGCCTCGTGGGCCATCGCGAGGTCGTAGCGCAGGGCGATGTACTCCTCTTCCTTGCGCCCGGGAGCCGCGAGGCCCTTCTCGAACCACTTCACGGCCAGCTTGGGCATGCCCTTGTCCATGAAGCAGATGCCCAGCATGCTGGCGCACTCGAGGACGCGGTTCTCGTCCTTCGCGGCGAGCTGGAACTCGGCGATGGCCTCGTCGACGAGTCCCATTTCCTTGTACGCGATGCCCAGGTTGTAGCGGGTGTCGTAGTCTTCCTTGCCGAGCTGCTTGTCGACGCCCTTCTTGAACTCCTTGAAGATCTCCTCGAGGCCGCTGTCGCCGAGCTCGGTGCTCGCGTCCGGAATCGGCGGCTCCTCGACGGCGGACTGGGTGCCGAACAGGTCCTGGAGCTCCGCGCCCAGGTCGATCCCGCCCGAAGGGACCTCGGGCGGCGAGGCCACCGTGGCGACCATCGGTTCGGGCTCGGGCTGGGGCGGCGGCTCGGGTTCCGGTTCCGGTTCCGGCTCCGGCTCGGGTGCGGGCTCGGAAAGACCGAGCTCCGCGAACGGCTCGGCGGCCTCGGGCTCCGGCGACGGGATGTCGAAGTCGAGCTCGTCGGAAGCGTCGGCCTGCGAGGGCGCAGGTTCCGGTTCCGGCTCGGGTTCCGGCTCGGGCTCCGGCTCCGGAGCGGGCGGCGGCGGCTCCTCTTCCTCTTCGACGGCAGGGGGAGCGATCGGCTCCTCGTCCTCGAGGGTCGCGGCGGGCTCGTCGAGCACGATACCGAGCGCTGCGATCTTCGCGGCGATCGCCTCGTGGCCCGGGTACTTCGCCGCGATCTCGCCCAGCGCCTCGCGCGCGTCGTCGACGAAGCCCAGCGACACGTAGGATTCGACCTCGTCCAGGACCTTCTGAAGGTCCGCAGGCACTCCCGAGACCGGGGGCGGCGCGGCCTTGGGCGGCGCGACGGTGAGGGGCGCCGGAGGCGGAGGCGGCTCCGGAACGGAGACCTCTTCCTCCTCGCCGACGTTCAGCGAGAACTCGGCATCCTCGGCGGCGATGTCCACGACGGGCGGCGGCTCCGGCGCCGGAGCTTCCTCCTCGGCAGGCTCGGCTTCGTCGAGGAAGCGGTCCGGCAGGCCCTCCTCGGACGCCTCGTCGACGCCCAGGTCGAGGTTCGGGAGCTCCTCCACCTCGGCGGCCGGAGGCTCGATCCCGGCCTCGTCCACGTCCTCGGAGACGGAGATCTCCTCCTCGGGCTCGTCGAGCTCGACGGGCGGCGTCACTTCGGCCTCGTCGGCGAGCTCCGGCTCGGGCTCCGGTTCCGGGGCGGCGGCCGGCGCTTCGACGACCGCCTCGGCGGCGGCCGGAGCCGCGGCGCGTGCGGGGACGGACTGGGGCGCCAGGGCTCGCGCCTCGTCCTCGAAGACCTCGGCGGCCGCCGCGTCGCCCGCGAGGCGGTGGATCTCGGCGAGGGCCAGGCACTGCTCCGCGGCCTTGAGGTTGAGGCCCTTCTCGCGATACACCTCGCGCAGCTCGGTGCGCGCCTCGACGTGATCGGGAAAGCGCGCGATGATCGCCTCGAACTGGTCGCCGGCCTTGTCCACGAGGCCGTACTTGCGGAACACCTTGCCCTCGGCGAGGTGCTCGTCGATGAACTCGCGGTCCTCGTCGGTCAGGATCCCGCTCGACTCGACGCTCGGACGCTCCAGGGCCGGGGAGGCGGGCGCCGACGCGGCGGGCGCCGGCGCCGCGGCGGCGATGTCGGCCTGCTGGAACGCGGGGAACGACGGCTCGCTGGAGCCGGCCGGCTCGCTCTCGAAGTCGATCTCCTCCATGTCCGCCTCGGCGGCGGCCGGCTGAGGGGCGGGCGGCGGAGCGGCGGGCGCGGACGCTGCGGCGCCGCCGCCGCTGCTCTGCTTCTGGCGCACGAACTCGAGCTTGGACTTGTACTGCTGGTTCTGAGGCTCCATGCCGACCAGGATCTCGAGGATGCCCGCCGCCTGCTCGAGCTGCCCGGCGTTGATGTACGCCTCGGTCAGGTTCGAGTAGGTCTGGACCACCAGGATGTCCTTCTTCAACATCCGGTAGACCTCGGCCATCTTCGACAAGGTCTTCACGTGGGTCGGCGTCTTCTGGACGATCTGCTGGAGGAGGTTCGCGGCCTTGTCGCCCTCCTTCCGCCCGAGCATGCGGTCGACGACGGGCAGGAACTCGTCGAAGGCCCCGTCGGCGTTGCCCTGGAGCAGGTGGACGCGACCCATCTGGACGTGGGTCTCGGTGTCGTTCGGGTCCTGGTCGAGCAGGCGCCTGAACAGCGCCTCCGCCTCCGCGAAGCGCTTGGCGCCCACGTAGGCCTCGCCCAGGCGGAACAGCATCGCGGAGTCGTTCGGCGACTCCTTCGCGATCTCCTCTAGGTACTGGATGGCCTTGTCGTAGTTCTTCTGGACGACGTAGATGCGCGAGAGCTCGCCCCGCAGCTTCTGGTTCTTCGAGTCGAGCTTGAGGCCCTTCTCGAGGACCTGCAGCGCCTCGACCAGGTGGCCCTTCTTCGTGAGCTCGTCGGCGATCGCGACGTGCTCGTCGACGGCCTTCGCGGTCGAGCCGTCGCGCATGTACAGGTCGGCGAGCTTGCTGCGCACCTTGAGGTCGGCCGGGTCGATGTCGGCCATCTTCTTGAGGACGTCGCCGGCCTCGCGGGCCTTGCCGCGCTTGATGTACTCGTCGACGACGATCTGGTACTGGCTCTTGGCCTCCATCATGAGGCCCTGCTTCGAGTACAGGTCGGCGAGGTTCAGGTACGGATCGAGGGCCGCGGGATCGAGCTTGTTGATCTGCTTCCAGATCGCGATCGACTTTAGGAGGAAGCCGTCCTTCGCGTAGAAGTCCGCGACCTTCGCGTACTCCTCGGTCGCCTCGCGGTTCTTGTTGAGGCGGGCGTAGAGGTCCCCGATCTTCTTGATCGTGTTCCAGTCGCGCGGGTTGTCGTCGACGAGCTGGCGGTAGAGGGAGATCGCCTGGTCGAACTTGCCGGCCTTCTCGAGCTTGTCGGCGTCCTGCTTGACCTTGACGGGGTTGATCTTGGCCACTCTATCCCCTGGGTTTCCTGTTGTGAGCCCCTAGAATAACCACGGCTGCGTTCCCTGGAAAGAGCGCCTGTGGATCTGCGAGGGTCCCAGCCGTCTCAGGGCGTCGCGATGATCCTCGCTCGCGTAGCCCATGTTGTGCCCAAGGCCGTACCCGGGGTACTTCTCCTCGCACTCGCGCATGACCGCGTCCCGGGCGACCTTCGCGATGATCGAGGCTGCGGCGATCGAGACGGACAACGCGTCGCCCTTGACGATCCCGCGCTGGGGGACGCGGACGTCGGGCAGCGTCACGGCATCGAGGAGGAGCAGGTCGGGGGCGAGGCTCAGGAGCTCGAGAGCGCGCCGCATGGCGAGGTAGGTCGCGCGCAGGATGTTGATGCGGTCGATCTCCTCGGGCTGCACCCAGCCGACGGCGAAGGCGACGGCGCGGCTCTCGACGCGCTCCGCGAGGCGCTCGCGCTGCAGCCGCGTCAGGCGCTTCGAGTCGTCGAGGCCCTCGGTGTCGAAGTCGTCGCCCAGGATGACGGCGGCGGCCACCACGGGGCCGCACAGGGCGCCGCGCCCGACCTCGTCGAGGCCGGCCACGCGCACGTAGCCTTCCCCGCGGGCGGCGTCCTCGAACTGGCGCGTGCAGCGCAGCTCGACGCCGTCGTGCACGAGCGGCTTGCGGCCCCGGCCGGCCTTGCGAGCGTCCGTCGCCATCCTCCTCCTGGCTAGAAGAACAAGACGACTAGCGGGTGCGACGGCCTCAGGCGTTGTCGCGCTTTTCCTTCATGCGGCTCGCCTTGCCCTTCCTGTCGCGCAGGTAGTAGAGCTTGGCCCGGCGCACCTTGGCGCGCTTCATGACCTCGATCTTCTCGATCGTCTTCGAGTGCAGGGGGAAGATGCGCTCGACGCCCTGGCCGAAGGAGACCTTGCGCACCGTCATCGTGGCCCGGGCGCCCGAGCCCCGCAGGCCGATGATGATGCCCTCGAAGACCTGCACGCGCTCGCGCTCGGTCTCCTTGGCCTTGCCTCCCTTTTCCTCCTTGACGCTCGTCTCTTTCACTTTGACGTGCACGCGCACGGTGTCGCCGGGGTCGAGGCGCGGCAGGCCCTGCTTCAGGTCGCCGGCTTCGATGGTGTCGATGGGGTTCATGCTCTTCTTCCTATCTCTTGCTCAGTACGGGTTCGTTCTCTTCGTGGTGCGATCCGTCCTCGAGCTCGCGCAGCAGCGCCTGGTCCTTCGCGGACAGGCGCGCCTTCGCGAGCAGGTCGGGACGCCGCTCCCGGGTGGCCCGCAGGGCCTCCCGGCGGCGGAACTGCTTGATCTTCTCGTGATCGCCCGAGAGCAGCGCCTCGGGTACGGCGCGGCCGCGGTGGAGCGCGGGCCGGGTGTAGTGGGGCCAGTCGAGCAGGCCGTCGGCGAAGGAGTCGTACACGGCCGACTCCGCGTCGCCGAGGGCGCCGGGCAGCAGGCGCACGCTCGCCTCGACCACGGCCACGGCCGCGATCTCGCCGCCGGTCAGCACGAAGTCCCCGAGGCTCAGCTCCTCGGTGGCGAGGCCCTCCCGGACGCGCTCGTCGACGCCTTCGTAGCGGCCGCACAGCAGCACCAGCCGGTCGAGCCCGGCGTAGCGCTCGGCGCTGGCCTGGTCGAAGCGGCGACCGCGCGGCGAGAGCAGCACGACCGCGTCGCGGGGCCCCGTGCCGCCGGGCAGCAGCTCCTCGACGGCGCGGTAGAACGGCTCGGCCTTCATCACCATGCCGGGTCCGCCGCCGAAGGGCGCGTCGTCGACCGTGCGGTGCTTGTCGTCGCTCCACGCGCGCAGGTCGTGGACCCGCAGGCTCGCGACGCCCTTCTCGAGGGCGCGGGCCACGATGCCCTCGGAGAGCGGCGCCCTCACGAGGTCGGGGAAGATCGTCAGGACTTCAATGCGCAACGTCGACGCTCTCCGGGATCGAGACCACGAGACGGCGCGCGGCGACGTCCACCTCGCGCAAGAACGGCTCGGCGAGGGGTACGAGGGTCTCCCCCGAGGCTCCCCGGATGACGAGGACGGTGGCACCGCCGCCCGTGTCCCAGAGGTCCTCGACGACGCCGAGCTCGGTGCCGGCCACGTCCAGGGCCCGCATGCCGAGGAGCTCGTGATGGTAGTACGAGCCCTTGGGCAGCGCGGGAAGGTCGTCGGGAGCGATGCGCAGGTCGGTGTCGCGGAAGGCTTCCGCGGCGTCGATGGAGTCGACGCCGTGGAGCTTCAGGACGAAGCGGCCCTTGTGGGGCCAGCAGGCGTCGACCGCCACCTCGCGGGGGCGGCCGTCCGAGGACGCGACGAAGGCGCGGCGCAGCGTGGTGAAGCGGTCCTCACGGTCGCTCAGGGGCAGGACGGCGATCTCCCCCTTTCGGCCCTGCGGCTTCACCATGCGGCCGATCGTCACGAACTCGGACCAGGGCTTCAATCCAGGATCTCCACGTCGCAGTTGGTGCCGTGCTTCTCGGCGACCGCGTCGAGGACGATGCGCAGCGACTCGGCCGTGCGGCCGCGCCGTCCGATGACGCGACCGAGGTCGGCCGGCGCCACTTCGAGCTCGAGGAGGACTCCCTCCTCGTCGATGCTCTGGGTGACGACGACCCGGCTCGGATCGGTCACGAGGGCCCGCGCAAAGGCCTCGAGAAGTGGTTTCACTTCGCTTCCGTGGCCGCCGCGGGAGCCGGCGGGTTCTTCTTCAGCAGGCTGCGCACCGTGTCCGAGGGCTGCGCGCCCTTGGAGATCCAGTACTTGGCCCGCTCGCCGTCGATCTGGACGACGGCCGGGTTGCTGCGGGGATCGTAGTGGCCCAGGGTCTCGACGAAGCGCCCGTCGCGCCACGCCTTCGAATCCGCCACGACGACACGATAGTAGGGGCGCTTCGTCGAGCCCACCCTTCTCAGTCTGATAGCCAGCATGCTCTTACTTCTTTCCTTTCAAACGCACTAACGGAACTGGGGCATGCGCGCGGCGAGACGCTTCATCGCCTTGCCGCCACCGCCCCCGAAGGCCTTCATCATCTTGCGGGTCTGTGCGAACTGCTTCAGCAAACGGTTCACGTCCTCGACGGAGGTGCCGCTGCCCTTCGCGATGCGCTTGCGGCGGCTGCCGTTGATCACCGAGGGCTCCTGGCGCTCGCGCGGCGTCATGGAGTCGATGATGGCCGCCGAGCGCTTCATCTCGCGCTCGCCGCGGTCCACGTCGACACCCTTCACCTGGCCCATGCCCGGCAGCATGGCGATCACCTGGTCGAGGGGTCCCATCTTGCGCAACTGCCGCATCTGCTCGCGGAAATCCTCGAGGGTGAACTCGTTGCGCCGCAGCTTGCCGGCCAGGTCCTCGGCCTGCTTCTGGTCGAAGATGGCCTCGGCCTTCTCGATCAGGCCCAGCACGTCGCCCATGCCGAGGATGCGGCCCACCATGCGCGCCGGCTGGAAGGGCTCGAACTCGTCGACGCGCTCGCCGATGCCGGCGAACTTGATGGGACTGCCGGTGACCGAAGCCGCCGAGAGCGCGGCGCCGCCGCGGGCGTCGCCGTCGAGCTTCGTCAGGACCAGGCCCGTCGTCCCGATGCGACGGTGGAACTCCTCGGCGCTCTTGACCGCATCCTGGCCGGTCATGGCGTCGGCGACGTAGAGGATCTCGGTGGGCGACGCGAGGGCCTTGAGGTCGGCCAGCTCCGTCATCAGCTCGTCGTCGATGTGCAGGCGGCCGGCGGTGTCGACGAGCACCACGTCGTGGCCGATCGCGCGGGCCTCGGCGAGAGCGGACGTCACGAAGGCGCGGGGATCGTTGCCCTCGGGGTGATGGACCTTCAGCTGATGGCGCTCGCCGAGGGTCTTCAGCTGCTCGCGGGCCGCGGGCCGGTAGATGTCGGTCGAGACGAGGAGGGGATGGTGGCCGCCCTTGACGAGCCAGCGGCCCAGCTTGGCCGTGCTCGTGGTCTTGCCCGAGCCCTGCAGGCCGGTCATGAGCACGACGGTCGGCGGTCGCGACGCCATCGTCAGGCGCGGCGGGGTCTCGCCGCCGAGCAGCTCGACCATCTCGTCGCGCACGATGCGCAGCACGGCCTGATCGGGAGTGAGGCTGGCGAGGACTTCCTGGCCCGTGGCCTTGGGCCGGACGCGGTCGAGGAACGTCTTGACGACCTTGAAGTGGACGTCCGCTTCGAGCAGGGCCATGCGGATCTCGCGCAGCGCGGCCTCGACGTGGGCCTCGGACAGGGTCCCCTGGCCACGCAAGGTCCGGAAGATGCCTTGGAGCCTATCGCTGAGCGACTCGAACACGGTTGAGGATGGGCCTCCCGCCCACACGTCGGGCGCTCGCCCGACCGAACGTGAGATCTTAGGCCAGGGGTCTCCGACCTGTCAAATAAGCCTCGCCGCTTCCGCAGGTTACGGGTGATTTCAGGAGCGATGCGAGAGCGCGAACAGCGACGCCATCTTGAGGTTCGTCTCGCGGAGCCGGCGCGCGAGGGTGCGGCCGAACGCCCAGAGGAAACGCCCCGCGAGGTCGGGCCGCGCGGCGATCAGCTCGCGCATCTCTGCATGGGGTATGGAGAAAATCTCGCACTCCCCGTGGGCCAGGACGTGGGCGGAGGGCGCTCCCCCGTCGAAGAACTCCACCTCGCCGAACAGCTCGCCGGCCTCGAGGATCGCGAGAGCCTCCTCGCCGACGCCCGGCACGACCTTGCTGATGCGCACGCGGCCCGTCTGGATGACGTGGAGAGCGCCGCCGGGAGCGCCCTCGGTGAGGATCGTCGCGTCGCCCGGGAAGCGCCGCACGCGGCCGACCATCAGCAGCGCGGCGAGGTCGTCGTCGTCGAGCTCGGCGAAGAGGGGGTTCTGTCTGAGGTAGTGCTGGATCAAGGCCTACACGCTGCGCAGAATGTGCCCGAGCTTCTCGCGCTTGGTCTTCAGGTAGCGGCGGTTCGCGTCGGAGGCGGGGATCTCGATCGGCAGGCGCTCGACGATCTCGAGGCCGTAGCCCTCGAGGCCCACGAACTTCCGCGGGTTGTTCGTGAGCAGGCGCATCTTGTGGACGCCCAGCTCGTGGAGGATCTGGGCGCCGATGCCGTAGTCGCGCTGATCGGCCTTGAAGCCCAGCGCCTCGTTGGCCTCCACCGTGTCCTTGTCCTGCTCGTCCTGGAGCTTGTACGCCATGATCTTGTGGACGAGGCCGATGCCCCGGCCCTCCTGGCGCAGGTAGAGCAGCACGCCCCTGCCCTCGCGACCGATGAGCTCGAGGGCGGTGTGGAGCTGGTCGCCGCAGTCGCAGCGCGAGGAGCCGAAGATGTCGCCGGTCAGGCACTGGCTGTGGACGCGCACGAGCGTCGGCTCGTCGGGCCCGATCTCGCCGAGGGTGAGGGCCACGTGGTGCTCTCCGTCGATCAGGCTCTCGTAGGCGTGGATGCGGAACGCCCCGTAGCTCGTGGGCAGCTTCGCGTCGGCCATCTTGCGCACCTGGCGCTCGTGGCGCATGCGGTGCTGCACGAGGTCCTTGACCGTGATCATCTTCAGCGCGTGCTCGCGGCAGAACGCCTCGAGCTGCGGCACCCGGGCCATGGTGCCGTCCTCGTTCATGATCTCGCAGATCACACCCGCGGGCTGCAGGCCCGCGAGACGCGCGAGATCCACGGCCGCCTCGGTCTGGCCGGTGCGCTGCAGGACGCCGCCCGGCACCGCGCGCAGCGGGAACATGTGGCCGGGCCGCGCCAGGTCCCCCGGCTGCGTCCTCGGATCCACGGCGGCGAGGATCGTCCGGGCCCGGTCGGCAGCGGAGATGCCGGTGGTGGTGCCCAGCTTGGCCTCGATCGGGACGCAGAACGCGGTCCCGAACTTCGCGGAGTTCTCGCCGTCCTGGACCATGAGCGGGATGCGCAGGAAGTCGAGGCGCTCCGCGGTCATGGGCAGGCAGATCAGGCCGCGGCCGAAGCGCGCCATGAAATTGATGATGTCGGGGGTGATCTTCTCGGCCGCGAGGGTGAGGTCGCCCTCGTTCTCGCGGTCCTCGTCGTCGCACACGACGACCATCCGTCCGGCGCGGATGTCTTCGATGGCCTCGGGAATGGAGCTGAAGGGCATTTCGGGTCAGCGCGGGAGCAGCCGCTCGACGTACTTGGCGATGACGTCCGCTTCCAGGTTCACGGGGTCGCCGGCCCGGGCGTCTCGCAGGTTCGTCTGCTCCAGAGTATACGGGATCACCGCCACGGTGAAGGCATCGGCGGCCAGTCCCGCCACGGTGAGCGAGATGCCGTCGACCGTGATCGAGCCCTTGCTCACGAGGTAGCGCAGGAGCGCTCCGGGCGGCTCCACCTCGAGCTCGGCCGACGCGCCCAGCCGCCGCAAGGCGCGCACGCGGCCGACGCCGTCGACGTGGCCCTGGACGATGTGGCCGTCGAAGCGGCCGTCGGCGCGCATCGGGCGTTCCAGGTTGACGCGCGCGGCCGGTGCCAGGCGGCCTTCGAAGGCCGTGCGCCGCAGCGTCTCCTCCGTGAGCTCGCAGGCGAAGGCGCCTGCCGCCACGTCGACCGCGGTGAGGCAGCAGCCGTTGACCGCGATCGAGCCGCCGAGGGGCAGGCCCTGGGCGAGCCGCGGCGCGTCGATCGTGACCCTCAGGACGTCGGAGCGGCGCTCCGCGACGCGCACGACGCCGACCTCTTCGACGATTCCCGTGAACATGAGCTACCGCTCAGGGTACCAGAGCTCGTACGAGGCGCCCCGCGGCGGCAGGCCCGGCACGAGCCGCAGCGCGTCCGCCATGCGGCGCGGGTCGTCGCCGCCGAACGCGGCCCGGCTCCCCCGGCCACCGAGCAGCAGCGGGCCCCGGAAAAGGGCCAGCTGATCGAAGCGGCGCTCGCGTACGAACGCGCCCAGGACTTCCCCGCCGCCCTCGACCATCAGGCTCCACAGGCCGAGGCGATAGAGCGCGGCGAGAGTGGCGGTCAGGGACACGCGGTCGCCGCGGCTCGCGACGACGATCACGCGGACGCCTCGAGCCTCGAGGGCCCGACGGCGCGCCGCGCTGCGGCTCGACGTGACCACGACGACGGGGTTCCGGCGCGCGCTCGCGGCCAGCCGGCCTCGTGGCGGCAGGCGCAGCCGCGTGTCGAGCACGACGCGCGTGAAGGGCCGGCGCGTGCGGGGCTGCGGCAGGAGCCGCGGATCGTCGGCGAGCACGGTCTCGATGCCTACGACGACCGCGTCGTGGAGACGGCGCAGGGCACGCGCCTCGCGGCGCTGCGCGGCGCTCGTGATCCAGCGCGAGTCTCCCGAGGCCGTCGCGATCCGACCGTCGAGGGTCATCGCGACCTTGAGCAGCACGAAGGGCCGCCGCTGGCCCGCGGCGATCTCGAAGCGGACGTTGAGGGCGCGCGCCTCGGCTTCCAGGCGGCCGCGGTCGACGCCGACGCCTCCGCGTCGCAGGCGCGCGAAGCCGCGCCCGTTCACCGCTCGGTTCGGGTCGCCCATGGCCGCGACGACGCGGGCGATGCCGGCGGCCACGACGGCGTCGGCGCACGGGCCGGTGCGACCGTGATGCGCGCAGGGCTCGAGGTTCACGTAGAGCGTCGCGCCGCGGGCGCGCTCCCCCGCCTGCCGCAGCGCGACGATCTCCGCGTGGGGCCCGCCGGCGCGGGCGTGGTAGCCCTCGCCGACGACGCGTCCCTTGTTGACGACGACACAGCCCACCATCGGGTTCGGGTTGGTCTCGCCGCGCCCGCGCGCGGCCAGGCTCAGCGCGCGCCGCAGGTAGCGCTCGTCGTCCGTCACCCGACGAGGCCCTCGGCGAAGGCAGCGGCGTCGAAGGGCAGCAGGTCCTCGGCCGTCTCGCCCACGCCCACGTAGCGGATCGGGACGCCCAGCTCGCGCACCACCGCCACCGCCACGCCGCCCTTGGCGGTGCCGTCGAGCTTGGTGAGCACGAGCCCCGTGACGCCGCCGGCCTTCGCGAACTCGCGGCCCTGGGCGAGGCCGTTCGAGCCCACGGTCGCGTCGAGGACCAGCAGGGTCTCATGAGGAGCCCCCGGCACCTCGCGCCCGGCGACACGCGACATCTTGGCGAGCTCGGCCATCAGGTTGTCCTTCGTGTGGAGGCGACCCGCGGTGTCGACGAGGACCGCGTCGAGGCCGCGGGCGCGCGCGAGGCGCAGGCCGTCCGTGACCACCGAGGACGGGTCCGCCCCCTCCGCGCCCCGATGGAACGGCGCGCCCGTGCGCTCGGCCCACACCTGGAGCTGTTCGGCCGCCGCCGCCCGGAACGTGTCCGCGGCCACCACGAGCACCTTGCGGCCCTCGGCCTGCCAGTTCTGCGCGAGCTTGCCGATCGTGGTCGTCTTGCCGGCGCCGTTGACGCCCACCACGAACACGACCCAGGGCGTCGCGGTGAACGGCGTGACCGACGGCCGCGCGAGGGCCTTCTGGATCTCGCCACGCAGGATCGCGCGCATGGCGGGAGCGCCGCCGTCCTTGATCTCGCCGCTGCGGATCTTCAGGACCTCGATCGCCTCCTGGACGGCCGGCACTCCGAGGTCGGCCGCCAGCAGCGCCTCCTCCACCGACTCGAGGTCCGAGGCCTCGAGCGGACGGCGGCCCCTCACGAGATCCCCGACGTCCATGTTGAGGACGGCGCGGGTCTTGGAGAGGCCCTTCGTGAGGCGGTCGAGGAAGGAGGCCACGGGATCGGCTAGAGCGCGGCGTTCATGCGGGCCTGCGTGTCGGCCGAGCGATGGAGCGCCTGGCCCACGTTGGCCGAGCTGGCGAGGGAGAGGACCATGTAGTAGCCGTCCTTCAGCGGCCTCAGGATGACGTGGCCGCCTTCGTAGCGGCAATGGACGTGCTCCACGGTCCCGGTCTCGCAGCGCTCCTCGGCCGTGCGCAGCCGCATGAGGGCGATGCCCTGATAGGCGCCGATGAGCCGGTGGCGCTCCTCGCCGGTGCCGGCCTCCACGACGACCTCGCCCGAGGCGTCCATCAAGAGCGCGCCAAGAGCGCCATCGACGGAGCCGACGAGGCTCTGGAGCAGCGACTGGTAGGGCATCGCCTCGGACCTAGCCGGGGAAGTTCTTCAGCAGCTCGGCGGCGCGGCGGCCGGCGGGGCCCGTCGGGTCCTTGCCCGCCACGGTCTCGAGACGCGGCCGCGCCTCCGAGAAGCGGCCGGCGCGGTAGTACGTCTCGCCCAATGCCAGCAGCACGGTCATGTCCTGGGGCAGCTCCTTGAGCGCCTTGTCGAGCTGCAGGATCGCCTCGTCGAGGCGGCCCTGAGCCACGAGCACGTCGGCCAGCCCCAGCCAGGCGTCGGGATAGCTCTTGTTCCGGTTGAGGCTCGACTGGAACCAGTTGAGAGCCTCGGAGTAGTTCTTGTCCTCGAGGTACGCGGAGCCGAGGTTGCGGGCGGTCAGCTCCGGCGAGGGGTTGGTCGGGTCGTTGAAGGCCGCGAGGAGCTCCTTCTTGCCCGCGTCGCGCTCGCCCGCGCGCAGCAGCGCCGCGCCGAGGTCGTTGCGGGCGTCGACGTAGTACGGGTTGAGCTCGAGGGCCTTGCGGGACGCGGCGATCGCGTCGCGCAACGGAGCCTGGCGACAGGCGCCGTCGACGCAGCGGTCGGCGAGCTGCTGGTACGCGATGCCCAGGCCCTTGTAGAAGTAGGCGTTCTTGGGGTCTTCCTTGATCGCGCCCTTGAACTCCTCGATGGCCATCTCCAGCCGGCCCTCGCGCAGGTGCGTGAGGCCGTTGCTGAACCGCGTCTCGCCGTCGACCTTCGCCTGGGCGAAGAGCGGCGGCGCCGCCAGGATCGTCAGGACCAGCATCAGCTTTCTCACGTCACCTCCTCGAGCCTAGTGGGTCACCGCCGGCGCCTGACGCGAGCCGATCGAGGCCTTGCGCGCCTTCGCCATGGTCAGATCTCCCGCGGCGTGGGCCTTCTCCATGGCCGTCACGCAGGGAGCGTCGAACTTCTTGCCGGCCAGCATGCGCAGCCGGGCCAGCGACGCCTCGAAGGTCATGGCCTTCGAGTACGGACGGTCGGTCGTCATGGCGTCGAAGGCGTCCGCGACGCTCACGATCCTTCCGAGCAGCGGGATCGCGTCGCCCTTGAGACCCTCGGGATAGCCGCTGCCGTCGACGTTCTCGTGGTGCATGAGGCCCGCCCCAGCGAGCTGCTTCAGGAGCGGTACCGCGTCGAGGATCTTGAGCCCCTTCGTCGGGTGCTGCTTCATGATCTCGTACTCGTCGTCGGTGAGGGCCGCGGGCTTGCGCAGGATCTTGTCCTCGATGCCGATCTTGCCGACGTCGTGGATGATCCCGGAGAGGTGG
The DNA here is from genome assembly GCA_902826455.1 of uncultured Acidobacteriota bacterium. Classification (GTDB taxonomy): domain Bacteria; phylum Acidobacteriota; class Vicinamibacteria; order Fen-336; family Fen-336; genus CADEEV01. The sequence goes on from CADEEV010000008.1 coordinate 77,919, forward strand.
ACCTTCTCCACTTCCTCGGGCGACATCCCGAGGTGCTTCGCGATCACCGCCGAGTAGTAGGCGACGCGCTCGGAGTGGCCCCGGGTGTAGGGATCCTTCTCGTCGATCGCGTTCGCGAGCATCCGGATCGAGCCCATGAACAGCTCCTTGTTCACGGCCGCCGTCCGGCGCACCTCGTCGATCGCCTTCTGGATCTCCTCGCCCATCTGGTTGAAGGCTTCGGCCAGCACGCCCACCTCGTTGCGGCTGCGGACGTCGACGCGCGTGCCGTAGTCGCCGCCGGCGAGCTTGCGAGCGCCCTGGGCCAGGTCCTGGATCGGACGGCTGATCTGGCCCGCGAAGAGCGTGCCGAGCACTACGGCCATCAGGGTGACGATCGTGACCAGGACGATCGACTGGTTCCGCATGCGCAGGGCGCTGTAGTACGCCTTCGCCTCGTCGACCTGGACGATGACGCCCCAGCCCGAGCCGTCGGGGACGCGCGTGTAGGTCCCGAGCATCGTGACGACGGACTTCTCGCCCGGCATCTCGAAGGGGACGGTGGCGGCCAGGGCGCCGCGGGACTTCAGGAACTCGCGCACGATCTCGACGCCCGACATGTCGGGATCGCCCTTCAGGCGCTCGGGATCCGAGTGGGCGACGAGGCGCCCGCGGCTGTCGACGATGTAGACGTCGACCAGGCCCTCTTCGCCGGACTGCTTCGTCATCTCCCACAGCGGCCCCAGGCTCGCGACCGCCAGCACGACGCCCTGGACGGCGCCGGGCTTGACCGGCTCCGAGATCACGATCACCGGCTCCTGGAGCGACGCGGAGAAGACCGGCGGGCCGACCATCGCCTTGCCTTCGAGGCCGCGCAGGTAGCCCTCCTGCAGCATCTGCTCGATGGCCGGCTCGGGGAGCTGGGCGCCCGAGCGCGCAGCCTTGCCCGTGGCGTCGCCGATGCTGAAGGAGTAGAAGCGGCTGTCGCCGCCCACGTAGCGCTCGAGGGCCTTCGCGTCGGAGATGCGCGCGACGCGGTCGCTGAACGACGATTGTGTCGCCTCGACCTCCAGGGTGCGGGCCACGGCCGTGACGTGGGAGCGCAGGCTCTCGACGTAGACGGCGACCTGCTGCGACAGGCTGCGCGCCTTGTCGAGCTGCATCGCCTTCTGGTCGAGCTCGAGGATCTCGCGGCTGCGGGCGACCAGCGTGAACGAGGTCCAGAGCAGGGGCACGACGCCGACGACGAAGAGCAGCAGGAGCAGGGAGACGAGGATGGTGCCGCGCCGGCGCAGTGGCGCCCGGGTGGGCTTCGGCTTCAGGTCAGGCCTCTCGCTGGACCGGGGTCGCGGCGTCGGGCACGGCGACGCTCAGCACCTCGAAGACGGCGACTTCCTTCTCCTTGCCCTTGAGGGTCGCCTTCGGCAGCACGTTGACGTTGAACTGGCCCTTCACCATCTCCCAGGTGTTCTCGCCGATCACGACCATCCCGGGCTTGGCGACGGAGCTCTCGAGCCGGCTCGCGGTGTTCACGACGTCGCCGAGCACCGTGTATTCCTTCTTGTTGATCGAGCCGATCTCGCCCGCCACCGCCCGTCCGCTGTTGATGCCGATGCGGATCCGCAGGTGCGGACCCTCCTTGCGCTCGGCGTTGAACTCCGCCAGGCGCGCCTGCATCTCGAGGCCGGACTTGATCGCGCGCGAGGCGTGGTCGGTCATCTCGAGAGGCGCGCCGAAGACCGCCATGATCGCGTCGCCGATGTACTTGTCGAGGGTGCCGTCGTACTTGAAGATGATGTCCGTCATCCGCGACAGGTAGTCGTTCAGCAGCAATGCCACGGCGGCCGGGCTCATCTTCTCCGACATGCTCGTGAAGCCGACGATGTCGGCGAACAGGACCGACAGCTCCTTCTCCTCGGGCACGCCGAGGGCGGCGCTCTGGGACTCGGAGGTCGCGAGGATCCGGCTCGTCACCTGGGGCGAGAGGAAGCGCCCGAGGCGCTCCCTCTTCTTCTCCTCGGCCACGATCTTCTGATTGAGGCGCGCGCGCTCCACGGCCACGGCGGCGTAGTTGGCGAGGGCGGTCAGGAGGTCGAGGTCGTTCAGCGTGAAGCAGTTCGTGAGCATCATCGAGTCCACGAAGATGATCCCGATGACCTGCTCCTTGTTCCAGACCGGCGCGCACATGGCGCTCCGGATGCCCTGGAAGCGGATCGAATCGCCGGCGCTGAAGCGCGGGTCGACCATGGCGTCCGAAGTGAGGATCGAGACGCGGTCCTTCACGACGCGGTCGGCGATCGTCTTGGAGATCGCGATCTTCTGGGAGTCGGCGCCCTCGGCCTTGCGGTGCTTGATCACCATGGGCATCAGCTTCTTCTCGGGGCCGTCCTCGTGGAGCATCAGGAAGCCGCGGTCCGCCGGGATGTGGTCGAAGACGATGTCCATGACCTGGTGGAGCACCTCCTCCACCGGCCTCACGGCGATCAGGGTCTCGGCGACCTTGGTCAGCACCTTGAGGATGCGGTTCGACTTCTCGATCTCCTGGACCTCGGCCGAGGCGGGCGCCTTCTTGGCCGCGGAGCTGCCGGGCGCCGCCATCCCGGGGACGGGCATCTCCCCCGAGAGCAGCTTCGAGAGCTCGCCGACGCTGCGGATGATGGTGCCGGCCTCCTCGGAGAGCGGCTTGTCGTCGTCGAGGACGACCTTGCCCTCGAGGGTCTTGCCGAAGCTCAGGGGCAGCTTGCCGAGCAGGATCTTGTCGCCGTCTTTCAGCAGCGCCTCGACGACGGGCACGCCGTTGACCGTGGTGCCGTTCTTCGACTTGAGGTCGATGATCCGGACGTTGCCCTCTTCGTCCACGACGATCTTCGCGTGGTTCCTGGAGATGCCGAAGTCCTTCAGGACGACCTGGCACTCGGGCGAGCGTCCCATGAGGACCTCGCCGGTCGCGAAGCTGTAGTTCTGAGGGCTGTCGCCGTCCTGGTAGGTCAGGCGGTACATGGATCCCTAATCTACTCTCTTTTGAGGCTCCGGGACATCAGCTCGTCGACCGCCTCGCGCGCCGGCTTCGCGTCGTAGAGCACGGCTTTCATGGCCCGGGCGATCGGCATCTCGACCTGCGAGTCCGCGGCGAGCGCGCACGCGGCGAGCGTCGTTCTCACGCCCTCGGCCACCATCCCCGAGGCCGCCGCGGTGGCCTCGGCCACGGTCGCGCCGCGACCCATCGCCTGGCCCAGGCGGCGGTTGCGCGAGAGCGCGCCGGTGCAGGTGAGCACGAGGTCCCCGAGGCCCGCGAGACCGGCGAGGCTGTCGGCGCGTCCGCCGCGCGCCACGGACAGCCGGGTGACCTCGGCGAGACCCCGGGTGATGAGCGCCGCGGCCGTGTTGGCGCCGTAGCCGAGACCGTCGGCGATGCCGGCGGCGATCGCGATCACGTTCTTCAAGGCGCCGGCGAGCTCGATGCCGACCACGTCGTCGCTCGTGTAGGCGCGGAAGCGCGAGGTCGAGACGGCGCGCTGCAGGCCCTGGGCGACCGTGGCGTCCGCAGAGGCGACGACGACGGCCGTGGGCTGGCCCTGGGCCACCTCGAGAGCGAAGGACGGTCCGGACAGCACGGCGAGAGGATGGCCGGGCGCGGCCTCGGCCGCGACCTCCGACATGCGCCTCAGCGTGTCGGTCTCGAGGCCCTTCGTGGCCGACACGAGCCACGCTCCGGGAGGGGCGACGTCGCGCAGGCGCAAGTAGACCTCGCGGCAGAACTGCGAGGGCGCCACGACGAACACCGCGTCGGCGCCCGCGCACGCCTCCGCGAGGTCGGCCGTGACCCGGAGCGAGGCCGGCAGCGTGACCCCCGGCAGGTAGCGCGGGTTCTCGCGGGAGCCGGAGATGCGGCGCGCGAGCTCCGGGTCGCGGGCGAAGAGCCGGCTGGGCTGGCCTGCCGCGGCGAGATGCGCCGCGAGGGCCGTGCCCCAGGACCCGCTCCCGACGACCGCCACGTTCATGCCCGCCGCCCCACCCGGCTCTCGGTGCCGCGTACGAGGCGCTCGAGGTTCGCGCGGTGCTTCACGATCACGAGCGCCCCGATCGCCGTCGCCGACCAGGCCACGGCCGGCGGCCCCAAGGCGAACGCCGTGACGGCGAGCGCGACGGTGCCCGCCACCGAGCCGAGCGAGACGTAGCGGGACACGGCGGCCACGACCGCGAACACCGCGAAGGCGACGGCCGAGGCGAGCGGCACGAGAGGCAGGAACGCCCCGCAGCCGGTCGCGACGCCCTTGCCGCCGCGGAAGCCGAGCCACACGGGATACATGTGGCCGACCACCGCGGTGGCCGCGGCCAGGGCCGGCAGCGTCGAGCCCGTCGAGAAGCGCTGCACGAGCAGGGCGGCCACGGCGCCCTTGGACGCGTCGAGCAGGAATGCCAGGATGCCCGCGGTCTTGCCCGCCGAGCGCATCACGTTCGTCGCACCGACGTTGCCGCTGCCGACGCTGCGCACGTCCGCCACGCCGAACTGCCGGGCCACGAGATAGCTGAACGGGATCGAGCCGAGCAGGTACGCCGCGGCGAGCAGCAGCGCCGCCACGTCAGACCGGGAGGCCGAGCAGGCTTCGGCGCAGCATCTCGAGAGCCAGCTGGCCGGCCTGGAAGCGGACGCGGCCGCGGTCGCCGATGAAGGTGACGCGCTTCACGGGATCCGACGCGATCCCCGCGAGCGCTATGAACACGGTGCCGACGGGCTTCTCCGGCGACCCACCGTCCGGACCCGCGATGCCCGTGATCCCCAGACCGAGGTCCGTCTTCGAGCGCTCGCGCGCGCCGCGCGCCATGGCGCGCGCCACCTCCTCCGAGACGGCTCCCACCGACGCGAGCAGCGCCGGATCGACGCCGAGGAGCTCGACCTTCGAGGCGTTGCTGTAGGTGACGAACGAGCGGTCGAGGAACCGGCTCGAGCCGGGGACCTCCGTCAGCCGCACGCTCACGAGGCCCCCCGTGCAGGATTCCGCGAGGGCCAGGGTGAGACCTCGCTCGATCAGCAGCTCCGCCACGACCTCGTGGAGCTCGCGGCCGTCCTCGCTGTAGATCTTGCCCGGCAGGAGCGCCCGGATTCCCGCCGCGAGCGCCTCGTTGCGGGCGTCGGCCTCGGCGGCCGTGGCGCCCTCGGCGTTCAGGTGGAGCTCGACCTGGCCCGGAGCGCTCAGGATCGTCGTGACCGGGTTCTGGTACGTCTTGTAGAGCGGCGCCACCGCCTGCTCGATGTCGCTCTCCGAGACGGAGGCCATGCGCAGCGAGAGGCGCCGGAGCACCGCACCGGCGGAGCGGGTGCGCAGCACCGGCAGGACCTGCTCGTCGAACATGGGCTGCATCTCGGACGGCGGGCCCGGCAGCAGGACGACGATGCGGCCGTCGGCCTCGACGTACTGGCCCGGCGCCGTTCCGCGCGGGTTGGGCAACACCACGCCGCCCCGGATGACGTCCGCCTGCTTCTCGTTCACCGGCGCCATCACCCGGTTGTAGCGAGCGAAGCGCTCGCGCAGCTTCTCGAGGATCCCCGCGTCGCGGACCAGCTCCCGGCCGAGGGCGGCGGCCGCCGCCTCGCGCGTGAGGTCGTCTTCGGTGGGCCCGAGCCCGCCCGTGGCCACGACCACTTCCGAGCGCGACAGCGCGTCGCGGAACGCGGCCGTGAGGAGCGGGAGATCGTCGGCCACGGTGATGCGGGCGGCGACCGGCACGCCCACCTCGCGCAGCCGGGCCGTGACGTAGGCGCCGTTCGTCTCGCCCCGCGGCGGCACGAGCAGCTCGCTGCCGATCGCGATCACCTCGGCCCTCACGACGGCATCGCCCAGACCGCGAGGCGCAGCACCAGGTTAGCGTAGATCCCGGCCATCACGTCGTCCGCCATGATTCCCCAGCCGCCCGGGAAGCGCTCGAAGCCGCGGGCCGGCGGCGGCTTCACGATGTCCATCACCCGGAACAGCAGGAAGCCCAGGATGGCCGTGAACGGCGTGAAGGGCAGGAACACGAGGGTGATCCACATCCCGATGACCTCGTCGACCACGACGATCCCGGGATCGTGGAGGCCCGCGTGCCGGGCCACGGAGGAGGCGGCGGCGACGCCGACGAAGAAGAGGACGACGATGGCGAGCACCACCCAGGCGGGCGCGAGCCGCGCCAGCGGCCAGTACAGCGCCAGGCCCACGAGGGAGCCCGCCGTGCCGGGCGCCACCGGCGAGTAGCCGGAGCCGAGGCCTGTGGCCACGAGGCGCGCGAGGAGCGACGCCGGAGCCGCGCTGGCGCGTGAGTCTTCGGCCATGGAGGTCGAGATCATAGCCGACTAGCGGCGGCGCAATCGCCCCTCGGGATCGCGAGGCGCGACGCGGATCGTGTCGGAGTGGAAGACGTGGACGCGTCCCGGGCCGCCCTTCGCGGCGCGCACGTGCTTGCGCCGCGTGACGTGGACGTCGACGCGCGCTTCCTGCCGCGCGTCGCTGAAGAACGCGGCCACCTCGGCCGCCTCCCGGATGTCGTCGGCGCCGGCGCGGCCCTCGTTGTCGCGGACGACGACGTGGGCTCCCGGAACGTCGCGCGCGTGGAGCCAGAGATCCTCGGGCCTCGCGACGCTGAAGGTGAGGTGATGGTTCTCGCGAGCGCCGCGTCCCACCAGCATGGACAGGCCGGCGCCCGTCAGGTAGTGGCGCGTTCCCGACGCGCCGCCGGCGGCCTCGGGGGCCACCCGTACCTCGAGGTCGGCGACGTCGCTGGCGCTCTCGGCGCGCGACTCGCGCGCGCGCGATTCCTCGAGGGCGCGCCGGGTCTCCGCGAGCCTCACGGCCACGTGGCTGCGGGCGCGGTCGAGGCGCCGCGCCTTGGCGAACAGCTTGTCGGCGTTGCCGGCCAGGGAGAGCCGGGGATCGAGAGCGATCGTGAGCTCGCGCGCCGCGTCGTAGGGGTCCGGCACCCGGGCCTCGGAGGCGCCGCCCGGCGCTCCGCGGGGAGACGCGAGCAGCGCCTCGCCCTTGCGTCTCAGACTCTCCGCGTCGGGAAGGCCGGCCTCGTCCTGGGTCAGGTTGGCCTCGAGGCGTTCCAGGCGCCGGATCTCCCGGCGCGCCTCGACGAGGGTGGCCTTCTGCGCGGCCTCGAAACGGGCGCCGCGGCGTCGCGCCACGAGGTACACGGCAGTGGCGTCGCGCCACGTCGCGGGGCGCAGACCGGTGCTCGCGCCGCCCAAACGCACGGCGTCGATGGCGGCGAGGTCACGATCCCGGCAGTCCTCCCACGCACCGGGAAGCTGCACGGCAGGCGTGGCGCTCCCGGGAGGGGCCTCGGCCGCGTCCGCGGGAAGGGGCCATGCCGGGGCTCCTTCGCCGATCGTCGCGACCGCCGCGCCGTCCAGGACGACCGTGAGCGCGGGCGTGCCCGAGAGCCGTAGCGCGAGCTGCAGCGTGCCGGCGTCGACGAGGACGCTGGAGCTTCCGGCAACCCGGCGCAGCGCCACGACGCGACGGCCGACCGCGTGCTTGCGCAACAACAGCAGCGCGTGGCGATCGCGCCCCGGCACTTCGCTCTCGTCCTCGAGCGCCGCCGTTTCCGCGCGCTCCACGAGATAGAGGCCTGCCGCTCGGCGCGAGGCGTCGAGCCACAAGCGGCGGGAGCGCTCGTGGGCGAGCTCGAAGGCGACGGCATGCGGCGCCACGGAACGTGCCTTGCCCAGGACACGCCCGACGAGCGCCTTCGACAGCTCGGCGAGCCAGGCGTCGAGAACCGCGGCGTCCACGATCCTCCGCGACGCGAGGGAGCGGCGCTAGACCTTCACGACGCGGGCCCGCAGCAACCGGTCGTGGAAGGCGCGCCGCGCGGGATCGAAGAACAAGGGAAGCATGCCGAGCCCCGCCAGGGCGATGCCGGCCGCGCCGGCGGCGGCGCGGGCGACGGCCGGCAGCCAGCCCGGCCGTTCGCCGGCCTGGGTCAGCACCAGCAGCCCGAACATCATCTTTCCAGGCGTCTGGCCGCGCATGCCGGTGAACCAGGCCGCGTACACGAGACCCAGGAACGCCAGGTACCCGGCGAGCCACGGCCAGGCCGCGGCGAGCCCCGAAACGCTCGTGTGCGCGGCGCGGCTCGCGAAGTAGAGGACGACGGCATAGAGGCCCGCGAGGATCGCGGCGTCCACCGCCCCCGCCTGCAGGCGCTCGGCGAAGTGGGCCGGCCGCTCGACGCTCTCGAAGGTTCCCGGCGCCGGCTCCGGCTCTTCCTCGGCCCACTCCGCCTCGTCGTCGCCGCGCGCCTCGAGGGACTGCGGGAGGTCGAGGGGCTTCAAGGAGAACTCGGGGAGGCGCGGACGCGGGAGATCGAAGCGCAGCTCGGCGACCGGCGCGGGGACCTCGGGCTCGGGCTCCTCGAAGATCGACTGGGGCGAGTCGGGCTGGAACTCGGAGGCCGCGTCCGCGAGCGGCGCGGCCGGGAGCTCGCTCTCGGGAATCGCCGGCGCAGACGCCTCGGCCGCCGGCGCCTCGACCGACGCCTCCTCGCGGAACAACGGCAGCTCCGAATCGGCAGCGCCGGTCTTGCGCTTCCGCTGCCGCATCCGTTCGCGAACCTCGTCCTTCCAGGCGGGCTGCGCCTTCTCGCGCTTGCGCAGCCCCGGCACGTCGCGCAAGGGCGCCGGCCCGCGCGAGGGCGGCGTGAGACGCGACGGATCCGGAGCGGCAGCGCCCATCACGACGGCCGGCACGCCCGCGCCGCACGCGAGACAGCGATCGCCGGCGGCGGCGAGAGGGCCCTGACAGCTGGGGCAGTTCATCGCCGATCCTCCTTCGTGCTCGTGGTCAGACGGCTGAGGGCCTGGGCCCGGAGCTGCTGTGCGAAGGGCCAGGCGGCGTCGCCAGGCTCGATGCGGCGGAGCGCCAGGAGCGCCGTGGCGGGATCGCCGGCCTCGAGTCGTTGCTTGGCCTCGCTCAAGGACGCGTCGGCGAGCGTCGGCTGCGGCAGCCGGGCGGCGGGCGCGATGCCTTCGGCCGACGGGAGCGGCGGCTGCACCAGGCGGCCGAGCAGGCGCTCCCAGCTGAAGGCGAGGCTGCCGGCGAACAGCACGATAGCGACGGTCCACACGCCGACGAAGGCCCGTCGCATGCCGCTCGAGCCCGCTTCCGCGTGGACTCCCGCGCTCGGCCGGCCGTTGGCCGGAGGAGCCGACGACGTCAGCAGCAGGCCACGTCGCTCGTCGAGGCGGTCGAGCAGTGCCGCGGCCGCGTCGTTGTGACCGACGGCGTCGATCGCGGCCTCGAGCAACTCACGGGCTCGGGCTGCGTCGCCGCGAGCCAGCGCGGTGCGGGCCTCGGCGACCTGGGCTTCGGCGCGTCGCTCCGCCTCGGACACGGCGTTCTTGGCCCGCTCGACGCCTTCGCGGGCCACGGCGTGGGCCGGGTCGTGGGCCAGCACGCGGCCGAAGACCAGGGCGGCCTCTCCGGGATCTCCACTGGCGAAAGACGCCTCCGCTTGCGCGACGAGGGTGCGGATGCGGTCGTCTTCGGGCCCTGCCGAGAGTGGCTTCAATCGCCTCCGGATGACCTCGCCATTATCGCGCCAGCCGGAAGCTCAAGGCAATGGTTCTGTAGAGGAACGAGACGCGACCCCCTCGTGAATGGCGATCGAACGCCGCATCCATGGCCCGATCGAAGCCGGCCCGGTCGGCCACGCCGTGCAGGACGTAGGAGCTCGAGTAGGCGAGGCCCACGAGGCTCGCGTGGTCGAGGGCCTGGGCGTGCTCGAAGCGCGCCGTGCGCACGTCCACGAGACCGGGCGTCCGCTCGAGGCGCTCGGCCGTCCGGGCATGGGACTCCACCACGTGGTACTCGCTGCTGAAGTCGATCAGTGCCTGGTCGTAGTCGCGCATGAAGCCCGGGGCCAGGTCCCGAACGTTCCAGAAGACGGCGCACGCGCCCGCAGGCCGCAGGATGCGGCGGAACTCGGCGAGCGTCGTCTCGACGTCGAACCAGTGGAAGGCCTGCGCCACGGTCACGAGGTCGAGGCTCGCCGCCGCGAGCCCGGTCGCGGCGGCTTCGCCGCGCTGATAGCGCGCGCTTCCGCCCGCGGCGCGGGCCCGCTCGAGCATCGCTTCGTTGGGATCGACGCCGACCACGTCCAGGCCCCGCTCGGCGAACAGGCGCGTCGAGATGCCGGTGCCGCAGCCGACGTCCGCGAGTGCGCCGCCGGCCGGGAACGCCGCGGTCTCGAGGATCCAGTCGACGAGCGCTGCGGGGTAGGACGGCCGGTGCTTCTCGTAGAGAGCCGCGGCTCCGGTGAAGCGCTCCCGCGAGTCCGAGCTCACGCCTCCTGGGCCTCGCCCCGGCGCGTCGGGATCAGCCCGTAGCCCTTCATCTTCCGGTAGAGGTTCGAGCGCTCGACCGAGAGCGCCTCGGCCGTGCGGCTCATGTTCCCGCCGCACTCCTGGTACTTCTTCCAGATGTAGCGCTTCTCGAAGTCCTCGCGCGCGTCGGCCAGGGACGGGAAGTCGTCCACCGGCCCCGCCGCGCTCGTCTCCGCGGACGCGGCCGCGATGCCCAGGAGCGGCACCGGGATGTGGCGCGCCTCGATGCGCTCGCCGGGCGTCATGATCACGACGCGCTCCACGATGTTGCGCAGCTCGCGGACGTTGCCGGGCCAGGGCAGGCCCGCGAGGGCCGTCATGGCGTCGGCCGTGATCTCCTTCGGACGCCGCCCGTATTCCTTCGACAGCTCGGCCACGAAATGCCGCACCAGGAGCGGGATGTCCTCGCGCCGCTCGCGCAGCGGCGGCGCGTGGAACGGGATCACGTTGAGACGGAAGTAGAGGTCCTCCCGGAAGTGGCCGCGGCGGATCTCGTCCTCGAGGCGCTTGTTGGTCGCGGCGATCACGCGCACGTCGACCTGCACGGAGGCGGCGCCGCCCACGGGTTCGATGCGCTGCTCCTGGAGCGCACGCAGCACCTTGGCCTGGGTCTTGAGGCTCATGTCCCCGACCTCGTCGAGGAACAGCGTGCCGCCGTCGGCGAGCTCGAACTTGCCCTTGCGCGCGGCGAGGGCGCCCGTGAAGGCGCCCTTCGCGTGACCGAACAGCTCGCTTTCGATGAGCTCCTCGGGGATCGCCGCGCAGTTGACCTCGACGAACGGGCCCTGGGCCCGCAGGCTCTGCAGGTGGATGTTGCGGGCCACCAGCTCCTTGCCCGTGCCGTTCTCGCCGAAGATCAGCACCCGGCCGTTGCTCGGCGCCGCCTGGGCGATCTCGGCTCGCAGCGCGGCGATCGCAGCGCTCTCCCCCACCATCGTGAAGCGGTGCTCGACCTGCTCCTTGAGGGCCCGGTTCTCCTTCTCGAGGCGGCGCTGGCGCAGCGCGTTGCGCACGACGAGCAGCGTCTTGTCGAGGGAGAGCGGCTTCTCGACGAAGTCCTGGGCGCCGATGCGCACGGCCTTCACGGCCGTCTCGATGCTGCCGTGGCCCGAGATCACGATGACCGGCACCTCCGCGTCGATGGCGCGCAGCCGCGACAGCGTCTCGAGCCCGTCCATCTTCGGCAGCCAGACGTCGAGCAGGATCAGGTCGTAGCGGCGGCCCTCGAGGGCCTGGAGGCAGGCCTCGCCGCTCTCCACGGTCTCGACCACGTAGCCTTCGTCGCCGAGGATGCCCGCGAGGGAGGAGCGCACCCCGGCTTCGTCGTCGACGACCAGTATCGATTCGCGCATCTAGTCTTCCTCGGTCCTCAGCACGGCGTCAGGCGTCAGCACGGCAGGTCCACGACGAAGCGCGCCCCGTGGGGCTCGCGGTCCTCGACCCGGATCGTGCCCTGGTGCTCCTGCACGATGCGGCTCACGATCGCGAGGCCCAGGCCGCTGCCCCGCTTCTTCGTGGAGAAGTGGGGCACGAAGAGCTTGTCCTTGTCCTCGAGGGGGATTCCGGGACCGTCGTCGGCGACGCCGAGGCGCACGCGGCCCTGGGCGGCGTCGTATTCCGCCGAGACCGTCACGGTGCCGGCGCGGCCGGTCGCCTCGATCGCGTTGTCGATGAGGTTGATGAGCACGCGCTTCATCTGGTCGGTGTCGAGGCGCAGCACGGGAAGGTCGGGCGCGAGGCGCCGCTCGATCGTCACGGAGCCGAACAGGCCCTCGTAGAGCGACAGGGCCTGCTCCACGACCTCGATCAGCGAGGCGGGCTTCAGGCTCACGGCCGGCAGGCGCGCGAACTGGGCGAACTCGTCCACGAGGTTCTTGAGCGCCTCCACCTCTTGCACGATGGCGCCCGTGCACTCGAGCAGCACCTTCTCGAAGTCGGGCGCGGCCTTCAGGTGCGCCTTGCGGATGCGCTGGGCGGAGAGCTGGATCGGCGTGAGCGGGTTCTTGATCTCGTGGGCGAGCTTGCGGGCCACCTCGCCCCAGGCCGCGACCTTCTGGGCGCGCATGAGCGGCGTCAGGTCGTCCACGACGAGCACGACGCCCGGCGGCGCCCCGGCCAGGCCGGACAGCGGCACCACCGTGACGGCCAGATGGCGGTCCCGGCCCGTGGCCGGGATCTGGACCTCGCGCTCCTGACGGCCCACGCGGCCCGACAGGAGACGCTGGACGAGACCGAGCACGTCCTCGCGGCCGGTTCCGGTCAGCACCTCGTCGACGCGCCGCCCCACCTGCGACGGCTCGATGTCCAGCAGGCGGCACGCCGCGGCGTTCTGCGCGGTCAAGGTGCCCTCCGCGTCGACCACGACGACGCCGGTGCCGACGGTCTCGAGAACCGTCTCCATCAGCCGGCGCCGCTCCTCGAGCTCCTGGTTCTTGCGCGACAGCCCCGTGCGCGAGAACTCCACCTCCTCCTCGCTGCGCGCGACGCGCTCGGACATGCGGTTGAACGACGCGATCAGGGCCGTGAACTCGTCGTTGCCGGACGAGAAGTCGACGCGCACGCCGCGCTCCCCCGCCGCGATCCGCTCGGCGCCCTCGGCGACGAGGCGCAGCGGCGCCGTGATGCGACGGGCCAGGTAGAGCGACAGCCAGACGGCCCCGAACAGGATGAAGAGCGCCGCGAAGAGGTAGATCGAGAGGTAGAAGGCGATGATCGGATCGCGATACGTCTGGGTCTTCCGGAACTTGAGGTAGCGCTCCTGGACCTCGCTCGCCTCCCCGGCCACCTCCGCGGGCACCAGGCTCGAGACCACGACCACGCCGACGACGTTGGCGTCGCCGTCGCGCACGGGCACCGCGACCCGGACCAGCTCCGCCGTGCCGTAGGGGACCGTCGCGTCCACCTCGCGGCCCTGGAAGGAGGCGTCCGCGAGGGCCTCCCCCGAGGCGCTGTCGTAGTGGGCCTGGGGCAGGCTGGGATCCGCCACCGTCAAGACCTCGCCGGCCCGGGTGAAGACGCCCACCATGTCCATGTGCAGCTCGCGCGCCCGCACTTCGACGGTGCGACGCAGCCGGCCCTGTCCCTCGGGCTCGAGGAGCCGGCGGGCCTCGAGCTCGCGAGCGAGGGCCCGGGCGTGGACGCGCGCCCCGTCCTTGACCGTCTCGCGCAACGCGGTGCCGAGAGCCTGCGACGACGAGAGGATGCGCTCGGCGTCGACGCTGAACCAGCGATCGACGGTCTGCTGGATGAGGTCGGTGCCCACGACGATCAGCAGCAGCGAGGGCGCGATCGCCATCAGCAGGAAGACCAGCACGAGCCTGAGCCTGAAGCGCGCGCCGAGCACGCCGCGGCGCTGCTCGAGGACGACGCGCACGAGGTTGCGCCCGAGCACGAACAGCAGGATCAGGAGCAGGGTGAGGTTGAGGACGGTCAGCCCGTAGAGCAGCACCGAGGCCAGGAAGTCGGGCGAGAAGTCGCGGCTCTTGCGGAGCAGAACCTCGACGAGCACGAGCATGCCGACGACGGCGGCGGCCGAGGCCAGGACCAGGCGCGCGTTGTTCCTGAAGGGGGTGCGGGAAGACATTGGGGGCGACGACGGGCATTGTAGCGTGGCAACCACACCCCACCCAAGGAGCGGCATTGACCGGGCCGCGCTGCGCGTGAGACAGTAGTTCCTTAATCTGCAACGAGATGCGGCGATTCCTTCTGTGCGTTGGAGCGCTACTGACGTGGGCCGCCGGCGTCGGCGCGGCGTCCCCGCCCGCCGTCGTCGTGCTGGCGCTCGACACTTCGGGAAGCATCTCGCCTGCGGATGCGCAAAGGACGCGGGCCCTGGCCGACGCCCTGCTGACCGCCCTTCCCCCGGGAAGCGAGGTGGCGCTCCTCACGTTCGACGACCAGTCGCGCATCGTGGTGCCGCGCACCGCGAGCGCCGCCGCCCTCAAGGCGGGCCTCGCGACGATCCGCATCTCGGGCCGCTACACCGCGCTCTACGACGCCCTCTACGAGGCGAGCCGCTACCTGCGCAACGCGCCGCCCGCGCGCCGTGCGGTGGTCCTCGTCACCGACGGCCGCGACGAGAACAGCGCGCTCAACCTCGACGATGGACTGGGCGACGCACGCGACAGCGGCATCCCGATCTTCACCGTCGGCATCGGCACGTCGGAAGAACGCGTCCTGCGGCGCATCGCGAAGCTGACGGGCGGCGACTACGCGCCGATCGCCGACGTCGAGCCGGCCGCCATCGCGGGGCGCATCGCCGCGATCGAGATGCCGGAGGCGCCCCCGGAGCCGACGCCGGCCCCGCGCGCGACGCCCGCGGAGTCGACGCCGCCCGCCCCCGAGCCGGCGCGCGGCCGCGTGGCGCTGGGCCTGGTGCTGATCGGGTCCGTCGTGCTCGCGGCCTTCCTGGCCCTCGTCGTGCTGGCCTCGCGTCGCGGTCGGGCCGCGCTTCCGCCGCCGGCGCAGGGCGACGAAGGCGGGACCACGGGGCGCATCGTGCGCAGGGCCGCCCTCGTCGCGGAGGACGACGGGCCGTCACCCACGCTGATGAAGCCCTTCGCGAGCGACGAGGACGGCCTCGACAAGACGCTCATGCTCGCCGACAAGCCCGTGCTGGTGGTCCAGGGCGGGCCCCTCGCCGGCCGCGCCTTCGTGTTGAAGCGCGAGACCACGACGGCGGTCGGCCGCGCGCGCGCGAACGACATCGTGCTCGACGACGTGGCGGTGTCGAGCCAGCACTGCCGCATCCGTCACGAGGACGGCGGCTTCGTCCTCCACGACCTGCAGAGCACGAACGGCACCTACGTGAACGACCAGAAGGTGAGCCGGCATCGTCTCAGCACCGGCGACGTGATCCGGATCGGAGAGACCCCGCTCCTCTTCAAGCGGGAGCAGACGCCGGCCTGAGCCTAGGCGAGCAGGCCCTTGAGCGTCGCCATGAACTGGTCGACGTCCTTGAACTCGCGATAGACCGACGCGAAGCGCACGAAGGCCACCTTGTCGACCTCGCGCAGCCGCTCCATCAGGTACTCGCCGATCTGCTGGCTGGGCACCTCGTGGTCGGGGGTCTCCTGCACCATGGCCTCGACGCGGTCCGTGATGAGCTCGAGATTCTTGACGGGCACCGGGCGCTTCTCGCAGGCCCGCAGCAGCCCGGCCATTACCTTCTCGCGGTCGAAGCGCTCGCGGCGGCCGTCCTTCTTCACGACGAGGTGCGGGATCTGGTCGATGCGCTCGTAGGACGTGAAGCGCTTCGTGCACGAGAGGCACTCGCGCCGCCGACGGATGACGTCGCCTTCCTTGCTCTCCCGGGAATCCACGACCTTGTCGTCGAGGTGCTGGCAGAACGGGCACTTCATGCTCGGGCCTCCGGTTCGCGATTGTCCGTCATCTCCGACACCTTTCCGAACGTGAGCCCCTCGCCGCCCAGCCAGGACAGGCCGAGGACGAGCACCGGCAGGTTGGACAGCGCGTGGAGCACGAGCCCCGCCGCCGCGGCCGTGTGAGTCTCGACGCCGTAGGCCTGGGTGAGGGCGAGGCGATACGACTCGTGGAAGCCTCCGACCATGCCGGGGGTCGGCACGGCGACGCCGACCGTCAGGAAGCCCACGATCAGGAACACGCTGTGGAACGGCAGGTGGACGCCGAAGGCCTCGTTGTTGAGCCAGATCCCGAGGCCGATCGACAGCCATACCAGCACCGACTGCCCCAGGATCTTGAGGAGTCGCGCCGGCGGCGCCTCGAGCACCGCGAGGCCCGCCACGAAGGAGCGCACCGCGGCCGAGATGGGCCGTGCCACGCGCTCGGGAAGCCACGCGAGCACCCGGTCGACGAGGGCGAGGGCGCGCCCGGCCTGCAGGTGGAACGCCACGAGCAGCGCCAGCACCCCGAAGGCCGCGAGAGCCGCGAGGGCCCCGGCCGCCTTCAGGACGCCGAGCAACGGTCCGCGCGTCTGGGCCTCGGGCAGCGGAAGCACGTAGAGGTACATGCCGAAGAGGATCAGGACGGTGATGAGGTCGACGAGGCGCTCCAGGATGATCGAGGCGAACGCCGACGACGTGCTGAGGCCGTAGCGCCGCGCGATCAGGTACGGCCGCACCACCTCGCCGGCGCGGGGAATCACGAGGCCCGTCATGAAGCCCACGACGGTGACCGGGAAGAGCCGGGAGAACGGAACCTTCGCGAGCGGACTGAGCAGCTCGCCCCAGCGCCAGGCCCGCGCCACGTACGTCAGGATCGTGACGGCCAGGACGCCCGCGAGGTAGCCCGGACGCGCCGTTCGGATCGCCTCGGCGAGCGCGCCCCAGTCGAGCCCGCGGAAGAAGAGGCCGAGGAGCACGAGGGCCAGCAGCCCGCCCACCCACGAACGCCCGGCGAGACCCTTCACGCGACGCGTCGCTCTTCGCGCAAAGTCTTTCTCTTCATATACTTGATAGCTAGAGACGACTTTACTACAATGCCCGCTCCAGCGTCAAACAGCGTGCCGACGGAGCCAGAAACTTGAACCACGCGGGGGGCCTCCCCGTTCAAGCGGTCTGAACCCGCCGTCAGAGGAGCGATCCCGACCGTTGAGCGAAGGCGACGACGATCTCCTCGACCGGTGCCGCCGTGGCGACGACGCGGCGTGGAACGAGCTCGTGGGTCGCTACACACGCCGGGTGTTCGGGCTCGCCTACCGGTTCGCGGGGCGCGCGGACGAGGCCGAAGACCTGACCCAGGAAGTCTTCGTGCGCGTCTACCAGAGCCTCGACCGCTACCGCTCGAACGAAGGCGCTTTCGGGACGTGGCTCATGACGGTGGCCCGCAACCATGCGATCGACCACTACCGGAGGCGCCGCGAGGAGCGGCTGCGGCGCACCGACGACCCGGAGCTCCTCGAGCGCGTGAGCTCCGGCGAAGAGAGCCCGGTGCTCTCCCTCGAGCGCGCCGAACGCGTCGAGATGGTCCAGAAGGGCATCCGGGCCCTGCCGCTCGACCTGCGCGAGCCCTTGATCCTGTGCGACCTGCAGGGACTACCCTATGAAGAAGTGGCGCAGACCCTGAGCATCCCGTTGGGAACCGTGAAGAGCCGCATCAATCGCGCGCGTCTCGAGCTCGCGAAGCGTCTGCTGGCGCGGCGCAACGCCGAGGCGCGGGCATGACCCTCATGGACCACGCGCGCGCCGAGGAGCTGTTCTCCGATCACTACGACCGGACCCTGGCGCCGGAACTGCGCCTCGAGCTCGACGCGCACCTCGCCTCGTGCCCGACGTGCCGTGCCCTCAGGGAAGTGTTCGGTGAGGTGGTGGACGCCCTGCATCGCGTGCGGGACCATTCCTTCGCGGCGCCACCGGGGCTGGCCGCGCGCGCGGCCGCGGCGGCCGTGTCGGCGCCTCGCGTCGCGACGCCGGCCGCGCCCGTCGCGCGGCGCGCGCGCGAGCTGCCCCTTCCCCTGCTCGTCGGGGCGGGCGTCCTCGCGGTGCTCGTGACCCTCGGAATCCTGAGCGCCACGGGGAGCTTCGGCAGCGAGGGACGACTGGGCCGGCTGCGGGCCCGCACCCTGACGACCGGGGCCTACCTGGCGGAGCGCAAGGACCGGCTGGTCGAGGACTGGCGACTGCTCCGCATCGTCGTCGGCTCGGCCTTCGAAGGCCGTCTGGACCGGGTGCAGGAGCGGGTCGAGGAATACCGCAGGCTGCTGGAAAAGCGGCGCCAGGGCCAGCCCAGCCCGGCCCCCCCGGCGCCTGAAGGCGGAAACGACGCGACCACAAAATCGAACTCGTCCCGGAGCGGTCTCGTTCCATCGGACGAGCGCCAGGAACGGCGCCCACAGGCGTCAGGAAGGCAAGGAGCCTAAGGTCATGAGCAGCCCAGTCCCCGGTCCCGAGAACGAGCCGACGACATCCTCACTCCCCCCCCTTCCCCCGGCGCCCCGGCGCGGCCTGGGACGCAACCCCTGGGTGGCGGCCGCCCTGGGCTTCCTGTTCCCCGGCCTGGGGCAGATCGCGAACGGCCAGATCTCGAAAGCGCTCGTCATCTTCACGGTGTTCTTCGGATCGATCACGGTGATCGTCAACAGCGAGAACCCGCTGCCCTGGGTCTTCCTGCTGCCGCTCTCGTTCTTCTACGGCATCGTCGACGCGTTCCGTTCGGCGGCGGCCGCCGAGGCGCGCAACCAGGGCGTCCTCGACGAGGAAGACGCGATCGAAGGGCCCGGATGGGGCATCGCGCTCATGGGTCTCGGGCTCCTGCTGCTGCTCCACAACCTCGGCTGGCTGAATCTCGCCTCGGCCGCGCGCTTCTGGCCGCTGCTCCTGATCGTCGCCGGCGGCGCCATGCTGCGGAACTCGCTCGCCAAGGGCCAGAAGGACTCCAATGGCGGCCCGGCGCTTTAGGCCCGAAGGCGTCGCCTTCGGGATCGGCCTGCTCGGACTGGGCGTCCTCGCGACCCTCGCGAACCTGGGCTACGTGGACCTGCTGCGGAGCATCCGCCTGACCTGGCCGCTGGTGCTCGTGATCTGGGGAGCCGCGGAGCTCTACAACACCTTCACCGCCGGCAGCGCCCGATGAGGCCGGGCAAGGTCGCGCTCCTCGTGGGCGTGCTGCTGGGCGGGAGCGCGATCGAAACGGCGTACCAGGTGCGGGAGCGGCTCGGCGCCGGGCCTTTCAGCTGGGCGACGTTCGGCGGACGGCACCGCGGGCCCTCGTTCACCTACGAGACCGAGAGCCAGACGCCAGTGACCGAGGGGACGCGGACCTCCATCGCGAACTCCTTCGGCGACGTGCAGGTGCGCGCCGGTAGCCCCGGCGTCGTCGACGTGAAGCTGCGGAAGGTCGTCTACCTGCACGACGACGCCAAGGCCCGCGCCTTCGCCGATCGCCTGGTGGTGAAGGCCGAGATCGTGGACGGCGCGCTGCACGTGACCACCAACCGCGCCGACCTGGAGCGCGAGGTGGAGTCCGTCGGTCCCTTCCGCGTCGACTCGATCGCCTTCGAGACCCACCTCGTGGTGCGCGTGCCGCCCGGCACCGAGGTCGAGGTGGAGGACGAGCACGGAGACATCGACGTGGCCGAGGCCGCGCGCGCCACGATCGATTCCGCCTACGGCGATCTCGAGCTCCACCACGTCTCCCGGGACGCGAAGGTCACGCTCCGCCATGGCAACGCGAAGTTGAGCCACGTCGGCGGAGATCTCGAGCTCGACGCGAGCTACGGCGACGTCGAGCTGGCCGAGATCGCGGGGGCGGTGCGTCTCGTCCAGGCCCACGGCGACGTGAAGACCGTGCGTACGGGCGCCCTCACCCTCGAGACGCAGTACGGGGACCTCGAGGCCGACGAGGTCGGCGGCGATCTCGAGGTCCGGGGCGCGCACTCCGCCGTCAAGGCCCGGGGCATCCAGGGCAAGGCCGACGTCGAGAGCTCCTACGACGACGTGGACCTGGGCACGGTGTCCGGGACGGCCCGCGTGAAGGTGGAGCACGGCGAGGTACGCCTCGCGGGCGTACGCGGCGCCGCCGAGGTCGAGACCAGCTACGACGACGCGATCCTCGAGGACATCGGCGGGGCGGTGACCGTCAACGTGGAGCACGGAGCGGTCCACGCGAGCCGCATCGCGGCCGGTGCGCGCGTGAAGGCCCAGGGCGACGACGTCGTCGTCGAGGGCTTCAAGGGCGGCGTCGAGGCGGAGGCGCAGCGAGGCAACGTGCGGCTCACGCCCGACGGGCCCTTCACGGGCAACGTCAAGGCGAAGTCCAGCTACGGCAACGTCGATCTCGACGTCCCGGCGGGCAGCGCTTTCGAGCTCCGCGCCGCGAGCGACTCGGCGGACATCGAGATCGACGTGGCAGGGTTCGCGGCCTCCGAGAAGGACGACAAGCGCGTCGTGGGCCGTCGCGGCGACGGCGGCGTGCTCCTCGAGCTCGAGGCGAGCCACGGCTCCGTTCGCGTGAACGAAAAGTAGCCGCCTCTTCGTCGCCTCTTCGTCTTGCGCCGGGAAATCCGTTTCCTGTAGACTCCCCTCCCTCCGAAACGGCTTCGCGAAAAAAGAGAGCGCCTCAAGATGACTGCTGCCTTCCCCCATCCGCCGATCCTCGAGTCGAACATCCCCGCATTCCCGCTGTGGCGCCGCGGCAAGGTGCGGGACGTCTACGATCTCGGCGACCGGCTTCTCATCGTGACCACCGACCGCCTGTCGGCGTTCGACGTCGTGCTGCCGACGCCGATCCCCGACAAGGGCCGGGTGCTGACGCAGCTGTCGCTGTTCTGGTTCCGGCTGCTCTCCGACGTGATCCCCAACCACATCCTGGCGAGCGAGGTGAGCGAGTACCCGGCGGAGCTCCACGCGTACCGTGACCAGCTCGAAGGGCGCTCGATGCTCGTGCGGAAGACCGACCCGCTGCCGGTCGAGTGCGTGGTCCGCGGCTACATCACGGGCTCGGGCTGGAAGGACTACAAGAAGACGGGCTCGGTGTGCGGCATCCCGCTGCCAGCGGGCCTGCGCGAGTCCGAGCGCCTCGATCCCCCGCTCTTCACGCCGTCGACAAAGGCCGAGACCGGACACGACGAGAACATCTCCTTCGAGGAGGTCGCGAAGCTGATCGGGCCCGAGCGCGCCGCCGAGGTCCGCGACGTGACCCTCGCGATCTACACGAAGGCCCGCGACCACGCCGCGAAGCGCGGCATCCTCCTCGCCGACACCAAGTTCGAGTTCGGCGTGCAGGACGGGCGTCTGATCTGGATCGACGAGGCGCTGACGCCGGACTCGTCGCGCTTCTGGCCCCAGGCCGGATACGAGGCCGGCAAGGGGCAGCCCAGCTTCGACAAGCAGTACGTCCGCGACTATCTCGAGACCCTGGACTGGGACAAGACGCCTCCGGGTCCGGCCCTTCCGGACGACGTCGTCACCCGGACCCGGGCGAAGTACCGGGAGGCCTACGCGCTCCTGACCGGCCGGGACCTCGACGGGGGCGCGGCGTGAAGCAGGAGCTCGAAGCCCTCGTCACCGAGATGATCGAGCGCGGCATCCTCTTCTCCGACGCCCGCCGCGAGTTCGAGAAGCGCTTCATCTTCCGTATGTTGCAGCGTCATCGCGGCAACATGTCCCGGGCCGCCAAGGACCTCAAGATCCACCGCAACACGCTCGGCAAGAAGGTCGAAGAGTACAAGCTCTAGCACTCGGCTTGACAGAGTGCTAACCACCCACTAGATTGGCAGTTGACAGGGGCGAGTGCTAAGGCTCGCCCCGACCATCTCTTATTAGGAGACGAAACACGCATGAAGATTCGTCCGCTTCACGACCGGCTTCTGGTCCAGCGCCTCGAGGAAAAGGAACAAGTCAAGGGAGGCATCATCATCCCTGACTCCGCCAAGGAAAAGCCGCAGGAGGGCAAGGTCGTCGCCACCGGCAACGGCAAGGTCCTCGAGAACGGCACCAAGGTCGCGCTCGACGTCAAGGCCGGAGACAAGATCCTGTTCGGCAAGTACTCCGGCAGCGAGATCAAGGTCGACGGCGAGGAATACCTGATCCTGCGCGAGGACGAAGTCCTCGCGGTGATCGGCTAAGGCCCGAAGCAAGAAAGGGAGATCACAAAAAAGCATGGCGAAGCAGATCACGTACGGCGACGAGTCGCGGCAGGCGATCCTGCGCGGCGTCAACCGCCTGGCCGACGCGGTGAAGGTCACGCTGGGCCCCAAGGGCCGCAACGTCGTCCTCGACAAGAAGTTCGGATCGCCCCTCATCACCAAGGACGGCGTCACGGTGGCGAAGGAGATCGATCTCAAGGACCCCCTCGAGAACATGGGCGCGCAGATGGTGCGCGAAGTGGCCTCGAAGACGTCCGACGTCGCCGGTGACGGCACCACGACGGCGACGGTGCTCGCCCAGGCGATCTATCGCGAGGGCAGCAAGAACGTCACCGCGGGCGCCAACCCCATGGACCTGAAGCGCGGCATCGAGAAGGCCGTGGGCGCCGTGACCGAGGAACTCAAGAAGCTCAGCAAGCCCGTCAAGGGCAAGATGATCGCCCAGGTCGGCACGATCTCGGCGAACAACGACCAGACGATCGGCTCGATCATCGCGGAAGCGATGGAGAAGGTCGGCAAGGACGGCGTCATCACCGTCGAGGAAGCCAAGTCGATGGAGACCTCCCTCGAAGTGGTCGAGGGCATGCAGTTCGACCGTGGCTACCTCTCGCCCTACTTCGTGACGGACCCGGAGCGCATGGAAGTCGTGCTCGAGGACGCCCTCGTGCTGATCCACGAGAAGAAGATCTCGAACATGAAGGACCTGCTGCCGGTGCTCGAGCAGGTCGCGAAGCTCGGCCAGCCCCTGCTGATCGTGGCGGAGGACCTCGAGGGCGAGGCCCTCGCGACCCTGGTGGTGAACAAGCTGCGCGGCACGCTCCAGGTCGCGGCCGTCAAGGCCCCGGGCTACGGCGACCGCCGCAAGGCCATGCTCGAGGACATCGCGATCCTGACGGGCGGCAAGGCGATCACCGAGGACCTCGGCATCAAGCTCGAGAACATCAAGCTCGACGACCTCGGCAAGGCCAAGAAGATCACGATCGACAAGGACAACACCACGATCGTCGAGGGCGCCGGCAAGTCCAAGGACATCGAGGGCCGCGTCAAGCAGATCCGCACCCAGGTCGAGGAGACGACGTCCGACTACGACCGCGAGAAGCTCCAGGAGCGCCTCGCGAAGCTGGTCGGCGGCGTCGCCGTGATCAAGGTCGGCGCTGCGACCGAGACCGAGATGAAGGAGAAGAAGGCCCGCGTCGAGGACGCGATGCACGCCACGAAGGCTGCCGTGGAAGAGGGCATCGTCCCCGGCGGCGGCGTGGCGCTGCTGCGCTGCGTGAAGGCTGTCGACGCGATCAAGGCCGACGGCGACGTGAAGGTCGGCGTCACCCTGGTCCGCCGTTGCCTCGAGGAGCCCCTGCGCCAGATCGCGGCCAACGCCGGCCTCGAGGGCGCCGTGGTCGTGGCCAAGGTCCGGGACATGAAGGCCGAGGAGGGCTTCAACGCCTTGACCGAGGAGTACGAGAACCTGGTCGAGGCCGGCGTCATCGACCCGACCAAGGTGGTTCGCTCCGCGCTGCAGAACGCCTCGTCGATCGCTTCGCTCCTGCTCACCACCGAGGCTCTCATCTCCGAGATCCCCGAGGAGAAGCCGGAGCCGGCGGCCGGCGGTCACGGCGGCGGCATGCCGGGCGGCGGGATGTACTAAGCCGCATCGAGCAGTCGTCGTCAGTCGCACGAACGGGGGCCTCGCGGCCCCCGTTCTTTTTTGGACGGCGAGCGGCTCTAGTTGGGAAGCTTGAACTGCACGCGCAGGGGCATCCAGACCTTCACGGGGATGCCTTCCTTCGTGGCCGGGCGGTACTTGCGCCGCTTCGCGTTCTCGATCGCCGCCTCGTCGAGGCCCGCGCGGCCTCCCGCGCTCGTCACCACTTGCGTGTCGGTGACGACGCCGCGCTCGTCGACGAGGATCGAGAGCTCGACCGTACCCTCGATGCGCTGCCGCAACGCGATGGGCGGGTAGACGAGGGGCGGGGTCTTGTCGGGAACGGGCGGCGTCACGCCCGTGTCGGAAAGATTCACGAGCGTGCCCGGCCTGAGGGCCGGCTGCGTCGTGGGAGGCACCGTCGTCGTGGGCGGCAGCGTGGTCGTGGCGGCGGCCGCCGCGGCGAGACGCGCTTCCTCGGCCTTGCGGCGCTCCTCGGCGACGCGCGCCTCCTCGGCCGCCTTCGCCTCCTCGAGCTTCTTCTTCTCCTCCTGCTGCTTCTTTTCCTGCTCGAGGCGGGCCTTCTTCGCGGCCTCTTCCTGGGCTTTCGCGATCGCCGCGGGATCGGCCGTGGTGCCGAGCGCCTTCGCCTGGGCTTCGAGCTTCTTCTTCGCTTCCTCGGCGGCCTTGGCTTCGGCCTCGGCCTTCTCGGCCTCGAAGGCCTTCAGCTTCTCCTCGAGCTCCTTCACGTGGGCCTGCGCGGCGATCGCCTCGGGCGACAGCGTCGTCGTGGGCGGCGCGGTGTTGACCGGGGCGCTCGGGCCGCGCCCGAACAGGTACCAGCCGCCGGCCGCCAGCAGGGCCACGACCAGGGCGCCGCCGGCCACGAGGGGGGTGCTGCTCTTCTTCGGCTCTTCCTTGTGGAACGTGAAGCCGGCGGCCGCTTCCTTCGCCGAGGCCGCCGGCGCCGGGGGCGGCTCGTGGCTCGCCGGCGCATGCGACGACGCGGGTACGGGCACCGGGGTGTGGGCGATCGGCGCGTGCGCCGCATGGGCGGCGACCGGAGCCGACACCGGGACCGGCGTCAGGGACGGGATCGACGGCGACGCCTTCGGCGCCGCCTTGTCGTCCGTGAGGAACTCGACGTAGCTCGCTTCCTTCTCGTCCTTCAGCTGCTTCGATTCCTTGTCGATGTCCTCGCGGAAGAGCGAGTGCATGAAGAACGCGAGGTTGAACGTGGTCGGGGTGAAGTCGCCCGAGAAGAGCAGCGTGTCGATCGCCTTTCGCATCTCCGCGATCTCGGCGTAGCGACCGGCGGGTTCCTGGGCCAGCGCCTTCGCGAGGATGTCGGCGATCGCCTTCGGGATCTGGTCGTCGTCTCCGGCAGGGCTCTGGAGCTTCGCCGCGGCCAGACGCGCCGGGATGTCGGCGGCGCGTCCGCCCTGGAAGAGCGGCTGGCCCGTGAGGGTCTCGTAGAGGATGGCGCCGACCGCGAACGTGTCCGACCGCGTGTCGCCGGCGCCGCCCGCCGCCTGCTCGGGCGCGAGATAGAGCATCTCGTCCTCGCGCACGGCGCCGGCCTCGCGCACCTTGCTCGGCCAGTAGCCGAACCCGCGCACCCGCACCTCGCCCTCGTAGGAGACGAAGACGCTCGAGGGATTGACGAGCCCGTGGAAGTAGCGGACGCCCGCGTCGGTCTTGCGGCCATGGGCGTACTCGAGGGCCGAGCAGATCTTGCTCGCGATCAGCAGCGTGTGGTCGACCGAGAACGGGAAGCCGTCGCGGCGGCAGCGTGAGAAGATGCCCTTGAGGCTCTTGCCTTCGACGAACTCGTACGAGATGTAGTACGAGGACTCGACCTTGCCGATGCCGTAGATCTTCGCGATGTTCGCGTTCTGCAGCTGGGCGGCGAGCTTCGCCTGGTCCATCAGGTTCTTCGCGAAGTCGGCGTTCTTCGAGAGATCCGGACCGAGCTTCAGGAGCGCGACGATCTTCTCGAGACCGGTCGCGCTCAGCTTCGCTGCACGGTACTCGACGCCGAGCCCCGAGCTCTCGACCTCGTCCAGCAAGACGAACTTGCCGAATTTTTCCCGCTTGGCCATGGACGGCTATCCCTCGCTCTCGACTGAGTTTGCCGGGGAATGTAGCATCGGCCTCCGGACCCGTCAACAAAACCGGCCGCGCCGGCCGCTAGAATCCCGGTGTGCGCCCCCTGGAGCTCGCCTTCGCCTGCGGTGGCGCCCTCGCCCTGGCCACATCGGCGACGGCGGCCGAGCGCCGTTGCGGGACGCATGCGGACCTGTCGCGGGACCTTCTCGCGCTGCATCGCTCCGGCTCCCGCGAACTGCGGGCCGCGGCGGCCGAAGCCGACGCCGATCGCGACGTCGACGGCATCGCGGTGCTCGAGGACCGCGGCGACCTCGTGGTGCGGAGGAACCCGCTCGACCTCGCGGACACGGCGGTGCGCCTGACGCCGAACGGCGCCTCGGGATTCGACCCGACGCCGCTCGGCCTCGGCCTCGAGGCCGGCACCGTCACCCTCACCGTCGGCGACGACGACGCGGTCGGCGTCGACCTCCCGTTCCCGTTCCCGTTCTTCGGGGCCCGCTACGGGCGAGCGTTCGTCCATTCCGACGGGACCGTGAGCTTCGGCGCGCCCGACGTGCGGCCGGGAGGGCGCGGCCTCGGCAGCCTCCTCGTGGGTCCGCCCCGGGTCGCGGCGCTGTTCGCCGACCTCGCTCCCGCAGCCGGCGGACGCATCGCCGTCTCGGTGATGCCCGAGCGGGCGGTGGTCAGCTGGAGCGACGTGCCGGAGGCCGGCAGCGACCGGCGGAACTCGTTCTCGATCACCCTTCACGCCGCGGGCACGATCGACCTCGTGTACGGGCGGCTGGAGACACCGGACGCGGTGGTCGGCGTCGTCCCGGGGGGCGCGGCCGCGTTCACCGCCGCCGACCTCTCGAAGGGCGAGCCGCGGGGCGCCGGCGGCGCCCTGGCCGAGCGCTTCTCGGCCCGGGACCATCTCGACCTCGTGGCCGCCACGGCGCGTTTCCTGCGCGGCCACGGCGATGTCTTCGACCAGCTCGTCGTCTACACGACGCGCCCCCTCAACCCGCAACCGGAGAGCCTCGCCTTCCAGGTGAACGTGAGCAACGACGTGCGCGGCATCGGCCTCGACCTGCGCGACGACTCCGGGGCCTGGGGCAGCGCGGGGGTACTCGCGAGCGTCGTCTACATGGACACGATCGACAGCTACGCGGAGGTCGACGGCTTCGAGCTGCTCGGCCACGAGGTCGGTCACCGCTGGCTCGCGCGCCTGCGCTTCCGCGACGCGGGCGGCTCCGCGAGCAGCGCCCTGCTCGGGCGGGGAGGCACGCACTGGAGCTTCTTCCTGGACACGGCGGCCTCGGTGCTCGAGGGCAACGCCCTCACAGAGCATGGGCCCGGCGCGTTCGAGACGACGGCGATCGTCACGGGCTACGGCGCCCTCGACCTCTACGCCATGGGCCTCGTGTCGGCGGCCGAGGTGCCGCCGTTCTTCTACGTGGCCGAAGCGGGCGACTTCTACCCGAGACGCACGTTCTCCGCGTCTTCGGGACCGGAGGTCGGGGTCCGCTTCACGGGCCTGCGGCGCGACGTCACGATCGAGGACGTGATCGCGGTGGAGGGTCCGCGGGTCCCCGACGCCGCGCAGGCGCCGCACCGCTTGCGGCAGGCGTTCGTGCTGGTCGCGGATTCCGAGGCGCCCGCGAGCGCGCCGCGCGTGGCCGCCCTGTCCCGCATCCGGGCCCGGTTCGGCCCCTGGTACGGCGCTGCCACCCGGGGCCGCGGGATCGCCGACAGCTCCCTCCCGTAGCGAGGGCGTGTCCCAGGCAACGCGTTCGTCCAACCACGGCCGCGGCCGGAACGCGTCAAAGCGTTGATCTTGCTCGACATGCGACTTGGCACGGCGCTCGCTTAGAGCGCCTGCGGAGGTGCAGTCGTGATTTTCGAAACGGTGGCTGCGGCGGCCGGCATCGGCGTAGGACTCCTGGTCGCACGAGGAGTGCTCGAGGCCATCCTCGCGCTCACGTTCGGAAAACGCTAGGGCTCGACCGCCAGGACGAGCTCCGCCCCCTGCGGATCGCGTAGCCGCACGCCGCTGTCTTCGTCGGCGGCCAGCAGGGTGAAGCCGTTCGACGCCTCTCCGATCCCCAGGAGCACCATCTCCCCTCTCACGAACAGGGCGGCTCGGACCTTTCCGCCCTTCCGCACGAAGCCCGTCAGCCTTACGGGCGGCTCAGGCATGAGCGTCGGAGCCGGCGCCAGGGCCGAAACCCGGGGCGAGTCCGCGGCACGGCTCGGGGGCGGCACGTCGGCATAGTCGAACGGGTTCCGGGCCAGCGCCGGCTCCGGCGCCGTGGCCGGGGATTCCGGAACCGACCGCGGCTCGTGGGCGGCCGGTGCGGCAACGAGAGCCCGCTCCGGTTGTGGCGTCCGGCCCAGGGCGAAGGCGATCGCCGCGAGCCCCACGCCGAGGAGCGCACCCACCGCGGCCCGGCGCCTCACGAGCCCCCCAGGAGCCTGAGACCGTCGATGGAGATCGCCACGGCGCCGTCCTCGGGCGCGAACCGCACGCGGTCGAGCACGAGCCCCCAGCGGTTCGTCAGCTCGGACGAGAGGCGGTTCGCTTCGAGCAGGCTTCCGCGGGCCGAGAGGCGCAGCGTCGCCGCCACCGGCGGACGGGACGGAAGCACGGCGAGGCGGACGCGCGAGACCCCGACGGCGCCCACCGCGGCCACGACGTCCCGGCGCAGGCGAAGGACGGGATCTCCAGGCTCGGAGCGAACGCCGTCCATCAGCGTCCGCGCGCGCTCGCGGCGCGCTTCGCGGCGCTCGGCGAGACCCAGGGCCTGGCCCACGGAGCGCCGCTCGTCACGGACGCGACGAAACGCATCGCCGGCCGCCGCGACGTCGGCCTGGGCCGGGGCGGCGACGAGCAGGCGGAGCGCGAGGGCCGCCAGGAACATCAGGCCGGCGACGAGGCGCAGTCTCACGAGCGCGTGCCGCTCCAGGTCATGCGAACGCCGGAGCGCACCGCGCCGTCCCGCTGCTCCTGTGCCGGCCGGACCGACGTGAAGCTCCGGGACCGGGAGAGCCGCTCGAGGAAGTCGTCCCAGGAGGCGGGCGAACGGGCCTCGACGTCGAGAGCGACCTCGACCGCGTCGCCGTACACGAAGCTGGCCGAGCGCAGCCGCACGCCCTCGGGCAGGAGGGCGGTGATCTCGGCGAGGAGCCGCGGCGGAGGGGCGTCGGTCGTCAGCTCCTGGCGCGACGCGAGGCGTTCGCTGTCGCCGCCACGGCGCGTCCCGAGACTGCGCAGGCGCGCCTGTGCCGAGGCCACCTCGGTCTGGACCTGGGCGAGCGCGGCTCGCACGACCTCGCGCTCGCGCCGCGCCGACACGGCGTCCCAGGTGGCCGCGGCCAGGACGAGCCCCGCGATGGCCAGGACTGCGATATCGCCCTTCGCCTGCCGTGCTCGCGGTCGGCTCGAGAAATCCATCATGGCAGGGCCAGACCGACCCCCGGGATCCCGGCCGCCTCCACGGGCAGCCCCACGCCGGCCGCCCCCCCTCCCCGCACCGCGCGCGCCCCCCCCCCCGACAGAGGCCGCGCCATCGCCGACGCCCCGGGCCCGACCACGCGGACGTGGGGCGAGGCTCCATCGCCGGCCAGCGTCGCGGTCCGCAACACCTCGGCCGCGACGCGCTCGGTCTCGTCCAGGCCCGCCACGCGAAGCCGGCTGCGGAACACGCGCAGCGAGCCGCCGATGTGGGCCGCGAGGCTCAGGGCGGTGTCGCCGAGGATGACGTCGACGGTCGAGTCGGCGCGTCCGGGAAGGCGCAGCAGGCCCTCGAGGGCCGCCATGGAGGCGAGATCGACGCGCTCCACGGTCAAGCCGGCGGCCTCGGCGACGCTCTCGTAGCCCTCGACCACCCGGCGCCGGATCGCGATGCCGAGAAAGCGCCCGTGCCCGAGGCTGCGCACGTCGACGAGAGCGTCCGCGGCGGGGTACGGGAGGCTCGTCGACAGGCGGAACCGGGCCTGCTCCACCGGGGCGATCCCGCTCGTGGCCTCGAAGACCACGCCGCGGCCGGTGCCGTCCGGGAGGACGAGCGTCGCGCCCGTGCGCGACCCACCGATGCTGTCGAGCAGCCGGTTGAGCGTGGCCCGGACCGCCTCGGGATCCAGGACGTTGACGTCCGTCGGCGACGGCACCAGGGCGCCGCGCGCGAGCTCGAGTCGCGCCGCGCTCGCGAGCCGAGCCCCTCCCAGTCCGCGGGTGAGGCTGCCGCCGGACAGGGACGCGGCATCGAACGCCACGAGGGGTCTCGCGCGGGCCCACGGCATTTTTCGATTATAGACCTCGCCCCTTCGGAACCCGCTTGCCGCTCGTCGGGCCCGCGATCTATGATCCGCGACACTGCCGCATGTGAGCTCGGGGGGTTGCATGAAGACCTTCGAAGCGCCGGGCATCCGCAACGTCGCCGTGGTCGGCCACGGCGGCTCGGGAAAGACCTCCCTCGTCTCCGCCCTGCTCTACGGCATGGGCGCCGTGAACCGGCTGGGCCGCGTCGACGACGGCTCGACCGTGACGGACTTCGACCCCGACGAGATCGAGCGTCGCATCAGCCTGCAGACCGCCCTGGCCCACGGCGAGTGGCGCAAGACCAAGATCAACCTCCTCGACACCCCGGGCTACGCGAACTTCCTCTCGGAAGCGCGCGCCGCCCTGCGCGTCGCCGACGCGGCGCTGGTGGTGGTCGACGCCGTCGCCGGCGTCGAGGTGCAGACCGAGAAGGTCTGGCGCTACGCGGAGGAGTTCGGGCTGCCGCGCGTCGTGGTCGTGAACCGCATGGACCGCGAGCGCGCCTCCTTCGCCCGCACCCTAGAGTCCCTCGAGCGCAGCTTCGGCCGCGGTGTCGTTCCCGTCGCGATCCCCCTCGGCGAGGAGAAGGGCTTCGTGGGCATCGCGGACCTGCTGGCCAATCGCGCCGACGTGTACCACGACGACCAGAGCGGCCGGTTCGAGCAGGTCGACGTGCCCGACGGCATCAAGGCCGCGGCGACCGATGCCCTGGGCCGCCTCGTGGAGATGGTCGCGGAGACGAACGAGGTGCTGCTGGAGGAGTTCTTCGAGAGCGGGACGCTCGGTCACGACGACCTGGTGAAGGGGCTGAGGGCGGCCGTCGCGGCCGGCAAGCTCTTTCCGGTGTTCCCCGTGTCGTCCCTGCGGAACATCGGCGTGCAGCCGCTCCTCGACGACGTCGTGGACCTGCTGCCCTCGCCGGCGGATCGCGGGGCCAGTGTCGGACTCGATCCCACCCGCAAGACGGAGGCCGCGCGCAAGCCCGTCGCAGCCGAGCCGTTCTCGGCCTTCGTCTTCAAGACGCTGGCCGATCCCCACGCCGGGCGCCTGAGCCTGTTTCGCGTCTACTCCGGCACGTTCAAGTCGGACTCGACCGTTCACAACGCCTCGCGGGACCTGCCCGAGCGCGCCGGCCACCTGGAGTTCCTCCAGGGCAAGACCCCGGTGACCACCACCGAGATCCAGGCGGGGGACATCGGGGCCGTCGCGAAGCTCAAGGAGACCCAGACGAACGACACGCTGTGCGACAAGGCCCACCCGATCGCCTACCCGCCCATCGTGTTCCCCGAGCCGGCCACCACGTTCGCGATCGAGCCCAGGACGCGCGGCGACGACGACAAGATCTCGGTCGCGCTGCACCGCGTCATGGAAGAGGACCCGGTGCTGCGCCTGTCCCGGGACGCCCAGACCCACGAGATGCTCCTGTCGGGGGTCGGCCAGCTCCACATCGAGGTGGTGGTGGCGAAGCTGCGCAAGCGCTTCAAGGTCGAGGTCAACCTCAAGAAGCCGAAGATCCCGTATCGGGAGACCATCAAGACGGCCTCCGAGGGCCACGGGCGCCACAAGAAGCAGACCGGCGGCCACGGGCAGTTCGCGGACTGCAAGATCCGGGTGAAGCCCCTGCCTCGCGGCTCGGACTTCCAGTTCGTCGACGACATCTTCGGGGGCTCGATCCCCAAGAACTACATCCCTGCCGTGGAGAAGGGAATCCAGGAGGCGCGCCTGCGCGGGCTCGTCGCGGGGTTCCCGATGGTCGACTTCCAGGTCGAGCTCTACGACGGCCAGTACCACGACGTGGACTCGTCGGAGATGGCCTTCAAGATCGCGGGCTCCCTCGCCTACAAGGACGCCGTGGCCAAGAGCCGGCCGACGCTGCTCGAGCCCGTGATGAGCGTCGAGATCGCGGTCCCGGAGGAGTACGCCGGGGCGGTGATGGGCGATCTCTCGAGCCGTCGCGGCCGCCCCCAGGGCATGGAGCCCCGCGGCTCCCTGCAGGTGATCAAGGCCGAAGTGCCCCTGTCCGAGATGCTCTCCTACGACGCCGAGCTCACGTCGATGACGGGGGCGCGCGGCTCCTACCACATGGAGATGTCGCACTACGACGAGGTGCCCGGCCACCTGCAGGACAAGGTCGTGGCCGCCGCCCGTGCCGAGCACGGGGACCACCCGCGGGCCGAAGAGTAGCCCCTCCCAGCACGAGACAGGCGGCGGAAAAAAGAGTGAGAATGCTGGACATGGATGCCTTGTCCCGTCAGCCCCGTCTCGGAAGGTCCGCGCTCGCGTCTTCCCTCGTCCTGAGCCTCGCGCTCCTCGTCGCCGGCGCCGCGCGTGGAGCCGACGACGCCGCTCCCAGGGTGGCGGGCCAGGACGTGCCTCCGCCCAAGCGCGTGCGCACCGTGCTTCCCGAGTTCCCGGCCGAAGCGCAGGCCCAGGGTCTGCACGGGATCGTGATCCTGGAGCTGGTCATCGGCACCGACGGGGTCGTCAGCGAGGCCAAGGTGGTGCGCAGCATTCCGCCCTTCGACGACGCGGCCCTGGCCGCCGTGAAGAAGTGGGAGTACGAGGTCACGAAGCTGGACGGCAAGCCGGTCCGGGTGGTCCTGACGGTCCCGATCACCTTCGCGCTGAAGCTGCCCGACGTGTCGCGACAGGACGGCATCCCGGAGCTCCGGCAGGGCGCGACGCCCGTGTTCCCCAACGCCAAGGGCGGCGCCAAGGTCACGGCCGATATCACCCTCGATCCCGACGGGCGCATCGCGGACGCCCTGGTGACCGAGGGGGACAGCCCGTGGGCCGACGCGATCCTGCAGGCGCTGCGTACCTGGCGCTTTGCGGCCGTCGAAGAGCCGGCGACCTACGCGTTCCGCCTCGAGGCGGAGTTCCAGCCGGCGAAGGGCGACAAGCCGCAGAAGGTCGCGATGCGCCTCTCCGGCCTGCGCAAGACCGCGAGCGCCGCGACACCCGCCCCGACGCCTTCACCGGCGCCCGTCGCCGAGGCCGCGCCGGCGGCCGCTCCGACGGCCGTCGCGAGCACCCCCGCTCCGGCGCCCGTGACGCCGCCGGCGACGGCGGCCAGCGCCCCCGAACCGGCGAAGCCCGTGGCCGTGGCGCCCGCTCCGGCGAAGCCGGCGACGAAGGCCGCCCAACCGGCGACCGAGGTGCTGAGCGTGCCGCTGCCGCCCCAGCCGGTCGCGGCGTCGACGCCGCCCCCGCCGCCGCTCCAGCCGGGCGTGTCCGCGGTGGAGGGAGTCGCCCTGGCCCTGGGCGTGCCCGATCTCACGACCGGGCGCCGACCTTCGGCTCCGCCCTTCGCGCGCCTCGCCGGGGAGTACGGGGCGGTGAACGTGATGTTCGCGGTGAACGCCGCGGGCGCGGCCTCGGTGCTTTCCACGGACGGCCCGGCGCTGCTCAAGCCCGCGGCCGAAGTGACCGTGAACTCCTGGGGCTTCCGCCGCACGTCCGCGGAGCGCCTCTACCTCACGGCCGCCGTGACGTATCGCGCCGAGGGCGCCCAGGCGGTCGTGACGCCGACGCCGATCGAGTTGCAGCCCGCTCCCAAGCCGGCTCCGACGCCTCTCGTGGTGCCGGTAGCCCCGCCGGTCGCGCCACCGGCCGCTCCGGCCCCGTCCCTTCCGACCGCGACGCCCTTGCCCCTGGCACCGACACCGCCGCCGCCGGTCGTGGCGACGCCCGCTCCGGCTCCGCTCGCGACGCCGGTGCCGACGCCGTCTCCGACGCCGCAGCCGCCGGCCCCGCGGCCCTAGCCGTCGGGCCCTGAAAATGCGAACGGGCAGGCCGTCCTGGCCTGCCCGTTCGGTTCGAGACGACGAAGAGAACTACTCGGCGGCCTTCTCGGCCTTGGCCTTCTTCGCCGGCTTGGCTTTCTTGGGCGCGGCGGCGTCGGCGTCCTTCTTGGCCGCCTTTTCCTTCGCGGGCGCCTTCTCCTTCACGGTCGCCTTCTGCTCCTTGGTCTCGACCTTGTACTCGGAGCCCAGGAGCTCGACGATGGCCATCTCGGCGCCGTCACCGCGGCGCGGGCCGAGGCGGAGGATGCGCGTGTAGCCGCCCGGACGCGCCGCGAAGCGCGCGCCGAGGCTGTCGAAGAGCTTCTTGACGATCGTCTGGTCCTTGATGTCGCGCAGGACCAGGCGCCGCGCGTGGAGCCGACCGTCCTCGCGCTTGGCCAGGGTGATGATCTTCTCGGCGAAGGGACGCAGCTCCTTCGCCTTGGCGAGGGTCGTCTGGATCCGCTCGCGCTCGAACAGAGCGGTGGCGAGATTCCGGAGAAGGGCGATCCGATGGGGCGTCACGCGCCCCAGCTTGCGGTAACCGACTCTGTGTCGCATGGCCTTCTTACTGGTTCTGAGCCTGCGGGTAGTTGTCGAGCTTCATGCCGAGGGAGAGACCCATGCTGGTGAGGATCTCCTTGATCTCGTTGAGCGACTTCCGCCCGAAGTTCTTGGTCTTGAGCATCTCGGCTTCGGTCTTCTGCACGAGCTCGCCGATCGTCCGGATGTTCGCGTTCTTGAGGCAGTTGTAGGAGCGCACCGAGAGCTCCATCTCGTCGACGCTCTTGCCGAGCTTCTCCCACCAGATCTCGCGATCCGCCGGGTTCACCTCGACCGCCTGCTCCTCGGAAGCCTCGTCCTCTTCGATGTTGATGAAGATCGTGAGGTGGTCCTTCATGAGCTTCGACGCGAGACCGACGGCGTCACGCGGCGTGACGGCGCCGTTCGACCAGACCTCGATCGTCAGCTTCTCGTAGTCGGTGGCCTGGCCGACGCGGGCGTTCTCGACGAAGTAGTTGACCTTCTTGATCGGCGAGTGGACGGAGTCCACCGGGATCCAGCCGATCGACAGGTCCTCGTCGAAGTTCTTGTCGGCCGAGACGTAGCCGCGCCCGGGCTTCACGCGCATCTCGATCGTCAGGGTCGAGTTCTGGCCGAGGGTCGCGACGTAGGCCTCCGGGTCCAGGATCTCGATGTCGGGATCGGACGTGATGTCCTTCGCGCGCACCTCGCCCGCCTGGGACGTCTTCAGGGTGAGGGTCTTGGGATGGTCGACGTGCATCTTGAGCGGGATGCGCTTCAGGTTGAGGATCAGGTCCGTCGTGTCCTCCATCGCCCCGGGAATCGGGGAGAACTCGTGGAGGACGCCCTCGACGCGAACCGCGGTGATGGCCGCGCCTTCGATCGAGGACAGCAGCACCCGGCGCAGCGAGTTCCCCACGGTCGTGGCGAACCCCCGCTCGAAGGGCTGTGCGTGGAAGCGGCCGTAGTGGTCGGTCAGGCTCTCCCGATCGACCTCGAGGCGCTTCGGCTTCTGGAAACCTTTCCAAAGCATCTTGTTTAGAGTCCTCTCTTCTCTCTTACTTCGAGTACAGCTCGACGATCAGCTGCTCCTGGATCGGGAAGTTCACGTCGTCGCGCGCGGGCAGCGACAGGACCTTTCCCTTGGCGCCATCGGCGTCCAGCTCCAGCCACTTCGGGATGCCGCGGGACTTCACGTCCTCGAGGGACTCCGCGACGAAAACGTTCTTGGCGGCGCGCGCGCCCAGGGCGACCTGGTCGCCGACGCTCACCTGGTACGACGCGATGTTGACCTTCTTGTCGTTGACCTTCACGTGGCCGTGGTTCACGAGCTGGCGCGCGGCGGCGCGCGTGGTCGCGAAACCGAGGCGGTAGACGGTGTTGTCGAGGCGCCGCTCGAGCATGCTGAGCAGCGTCTCGCCGACGACGCCCTTCTCCTTGGAGGCGCGCTCGAAGGTCAGGCGGAACTGCTTCTCGAGCAGCCCGTAGATGCGCTTCACCTTCTGCTTCTCGCGAAGCTGCAGGCCGTAGCCCTGGACCTTCGTCTTGACGCGGGCGCCCTTGCCGTGCTGACCGGGCGGGTAGTTGCGCCGCTCGATGGCCGCCTTGCCGCTGGTGTCGCGACGTCCCTTCAGGAAGAGGTTGACGCCCTCGCGGCGGCTCAGCTTTCCGGTGGGTCCGATGTATCTCGCCACTATCTTGCTCCCTTACACCCGGCGCCGCTTGGGCGGCCGGCAACCGTTGTGCGGAATCGGGGTGACGTCGCGGATCGACTTGATCTCGATCCCGGCCGCCTGCAGGGCGCGGATCGCCGATTCGCGTCCGCTGCCCGGGCCCTTCACGCGGATGTCCACGGAGCGCAGGCCGGAATCCTTGGCCGCGGTCGCGCAGGTGGTGGCCGCCTGCTGGGCGGCGAAGGGCGTGCCCTTGCGGGAGCCCTTGAAGCCCAGTGTGCCCGAGGAGGACCACGAGACCACGTTCCCCTCGAGGTCAGTGATCGTCACGTGGGTGTTGTTGAAGGAGGCATGGATGTGCACGATGCCGTGCACGACGTGCTTCTTCTCCTTCTTGCTCTTCTTCGGCGTCGCGACCTTGCCGGTCGTCGGGGTCGTGCTCATGGTTTGTCTCCTACGCCTTCGGGGCGGCGGCCTTGGGGCGGATCAGGCTGCGACGGGGCCCCTTGCGCGTGCGGGCGTTCGTATGGGTGCGCTGGCCCCGCACCGGCAGGCTGCGGCGGTGGCGCATGCCCCGGTAGGAGCCGACCTCCATGAGCCGCTTGATGTTCATGGCGATCTCCTTGCGGAGATCGCCTTCGATGCTGCCTTCGGCCTCGATGGCCTTCGCGATCTTGGACACCTCCTCCTCGGAGAGGTCCTTGACGCGCACGGCGACGTCGATGCCGGACTTCTTGAGGATGGAGTTGCTGCGGGCGACCCCGATCCCGTAGATGTACGTGAGGGCGATCCCGATCCGCTTCTGACGCGGAAGGTCGATGCCTGCGATGCGTGCCATGCTCTACCCCTGCCTCTGCTTGTGCTTCTGGTTCGCGCAGATGATCCGCACCACTCCCTGGCGCCGGACCACTTTGCACTTCACGCAGATCTTTTTGACCGAAGACCTAACTTTCACGTTCCTTACCTCAGGACCTACGGCGGACGATGCGCCCGCGCGTCATGTCGTACGGCATCAGTTCCACGACCACTCCGTCTCCCGTGCGCACCCGCGTCACGGCCGCGGCGCCCCCGGAGAGATGGGCGGTCACCACCGCGCGGCTCTCGTTCTCGAGCTCCACGCGGTAGAGCGCGTTCGGCAACGACTCCGTCACCCGGCCGTTCACCTCGAGGCCCTTGCCTGCATCAGGCATGGCTCTCGCGGCCCTGGGCGAAGGGGTACGGCTCCGACAGGATCCAGGGCCCGTGCTCCGTCACCGCGATCGACAGCTCGAAGTGGGCCGACAGGCTTCCGTCGGCGGTCACGGCCGTCCAGTCGTCGTCGAGGACCCGCACCTCGGGCCCGCCGACGTTGACCATGGGCTCGATGGCCAGGCACATGCCGGCCACGAGGCGCTCGCGGCGCCCGGGCGGGCCGTAGTTCGGGACCTGGGGCTCCTCGTGGAGGCTCGTCCCGATGCCGTGGCCGACGAACTCGCGCACGACCGAGTAGCCGCCGGCCTCGGCCAGGTTCTGGACCGCGTGGCCGATGTCGCCGACGCGCTTGCCGGGCCAGCACTGGGCGATCCCCGCCTTCAGGGAATCCTCGGTGACCTGCAGCAGGCGCCGGGCCTCGGGGCTCGCCTCGCCCACCGCCACGGTCCGGGCGGCGTCACCGTAGAACCCGTCCACGATGCAGCCTAGGTCGAGGCCCACGATGTCGCCCTGCTTCAGCTTGCGCGAGCCGGGGATGCCGTGGACGACCTCCTCGTTGACCGAGATGCACAGCGTCGCCGGATAGCCCCGGTAGCCGAGGAACGCGGGCTTGGCGCCGGCCTTGCGGATCTCGTCGAGAGCAATCTTGTCGAGCTCCTTCGTCGTGACGCCCGGCTGCGCCGCGGCGGCGAGCACGCCCAGGGTGTCGACGACGATGGTGCACGCGCGGTGCATCTTCTGGAGCTCGGCCCAGGACTTCTGCACGCTCATCGCTGGCCCTCGAGGTAGCCGACGAGCTCGCGGAACACGACGTCGGCGGGCCGGAAGCCGTCGATCGAGTGGAAGCGCGCGTGGTGCATGTAGTACTGGATCAGCGGCTTCGTGCGCTCCTCGTACTCCTGGAGCCGCTTCGCCACTACCGATTCCTTGTCGTCCTCGCGCTGCACCAGCTTCGTGCTGCAGCGATCGCACACGCCGGCCTTCGCCGGAGGGTTCGAGTCCACGTGGTACGTCGACTGGCACTTCGGGCACCAGCGCCGTCCCGACAGCCGGCGCATGAGCTCGGCGTGGGGCACCTCGACGTTGAACACGAAGAAGCGATCGTCGGCCTCGCGGCCGGCGATGTTCTCGAGGCCGTGGGCCTGGGGCAGCGTGCGCGGGAAGCCGTCGAGGATGTAGCCGTTCTGGCAGTCCTCGCGGGAGACGCGCTCGCGGATCATCGCGATCAGCAGGTCGTCTGGAACGAGCTTCCCGCGATCCATGATGGGCGCCGCCTGCTGGCCCAGGGGCGTGCCCTCGGCGATGGCCTGCCTCAGCATGTCGCCCGTCGAGATGCGCACGAGCTTGCGCTCCGCGGACAGACGTCCCGCCTGGGTCCCCTTCCCGGCTCCTGGAGAGCCGAGGAAGATGATCCGCGTCGGACCGCCTGCCGCAAAAGCACTACCTCCGACCACGAATCCTCCGGCCGCCCTTGCCCCCGAAGCCTTCGTAGTGCCGCATGACCAGCTGGGCCTCGACCTGGGCCACCGTGTCCATGGCAACGCCGACGACGATCAGGAGCGACGTTCCGCCGAAGTAGAAGTTGAGCCCCAGGCCCCGCGTGATCCAGTCGAGGTTGTTCTGGGTGAGGAAGTTGTCCAGGGGGATCCCGATGACCGGGATCGGATCGACGCGGAAGCCCGCGATCAGGAACTCGGGCAGGAGCGCAACGATCGCGAGGTAGACCGCCCCGCCGAACGTGATGCGCCCGAGGATGTGATCGAGGTGCTCCGCCGTCTTCTTGCCCGGACGGATCCCCGGGATGAAGCCGCCGTACTTCCGCATGTTCTCCGCGACGTCGTCGGGATTGAAGACGATCGCCGTGTAGAAGTAGCAGAAGAAGATGATGAAGGCGATGTAGAGCAGGTTGTAGAGCGGCATCGACCAGCGCAGCTGGTCCGAGACGGCCTGCATCCAGGGGTTGTTGGCCTGGAAGAAGGACGCGATCGTCTGCGGGAAGGCGATGATCGAGGACGCGAAGATCACGGGGATGACGCCGCTCGTGTTGACGCGCAGCGGCAGGTGGGTGGACTGACCGCCGTACATGCGGCGCCCCACGACCCGCTTCGCGTACTGCACCGTGATGCGCCTCTGGCCACGCTCCACGAACACGATGATCCCGATGACGAACACCATCATCGCCACGAGGACGAGGGCCGCGATCAGGGACAGCTCCTGGCGCATGACCTTCTGGGCCGTGTCGATCAGGCCGCGCGGGAAGCCGACGACGATGCCGGCGAAGATGATCAGGCTCATCCCGTTGCCGATGCCGCGATCGGTGATCTGCTCGCCGAGCCACATGATGAAGGCCGTGCCCGTCGTGAGGGTGAGCACGCACATCAGCTTGAAGCCGATGCCGGGGTGGTCGACGATGTGGAACTTGTCCTGGAGCGTCATGCGCTCGAGGTAGGCCGCGATGCCCAGGGACTGGATGATCGAGAGCACGACGGTGCCGTAGCGGGTGTACTGGGTGATCTTCCGGCGCCCGAGCTCGCCTTCCTTCGAGAGCTTCTCGAGGTAGGGCCAGACCACCGTGAGCAGCTGCAGGATGATCGACGCGGAGATGTACGGCATGATCCCGAGGGCGAACACGGTGACCTTGCCGAGGTTGCCTCCCGAGAACATGTCGACGAGGCCCATCCAGTTGCCGCGGTTCTGCTCGAAGAAGTCGATGAGCGCCTTCGAGTTGATGCCGGGCGTCGGGACGTGGGCTCCCAGGCGGTACACGCCCAGCAGGCCGAGGGTGAACAGCACCCTCTTCCTCAGGTCGGGGATTTCCCAGATGTTCTTGAGGCTCTGAAGCATCTTCTTTGCCTACTTCGCGAGCACCTCGGCCTTGCCGCCGAGGGAGGCGATCTTCTCCTGCGCCTGCGCGCTGAACCTGTGGGCCTGCACGGTGAGAGCCTTGGTCAGGTTGCCCTTGGCCAACACCTTCACGCCGTCCATCAGCTTCTTGATCATGCCCTTCTGCAGCAGCACCTCGGGTGTGACGATGGTGCCGGCCTCGAAGGCCTCGAGGGTGCCGAGATTGACGTAGGCGAATTCCTTCTTGAAGCGCGCGTTCGTGAAGCCGCGCTTGGGAATGCGCCGGTGGAGCGGCATCTGGCCGCCTTCGAACCCGATCCGGTGGCGGTAGCCGCTGCGGCTCTTGTGGCCCTTCTCGCCGCGCGTCGAGGTCTTGCCCATGCCGCTGCCGGGGCCGCGGCCCACGCGCTTGCGGCTGCCGGTCGCGCCCTTCGCGGGCTTGAGGTTGTCGAGTTTCACGTTCTCTCCCTACTCCACGATCGCGACGAGGTGAGGCACCTTCTTCACCATCCCGCGGATCTCGGGCGTGTCCATGCGCTCCACGACCTGGTGCATCTTGCGCAGGCCCAGGCCGCGCACGGTGGCGCGCTGCTTCTCGGGGCAGCCGATGACACTGCCGATCATCTTGACCTTGATCTTGCCGGCCGCCTTCGCGGCCTTCTTCACCTTGGTGGCCATGACTCTCCTACGCCTGGACCGGGGCCGCGGGCGCCTTCTTCTCGTCGAGGCCCAGGATCTCGGCGACGGTCTTGCCGCGCAGGCGTGCCACGCGCTCGGGCTGCTTGAGGCGGGTCAGGGCGTCGACCGTGGCCTTGACCACGTTGTGGGCGGTCGTCGACCCGAGGCTCTTGGTGAGGATGTTCTGGATGCCGGCGGCCGTGATCACGGCGCGGACGGCGCCGCCGGCGATGACGCCGGTGCCTTCGGAGGCGGGCTTGAGCAGCACGCTGCCCGAGCCGTAGTACCCCGTCACCGTGTGGGGGATGGTGGCGCCCTTCTCGGTGATCGGCACGCGCAAGACGTTCTTCTTGGCCGCTTCGACGCCCTTCTTGATCGCGGAGGACACCTCGCGGGCCTTGCCCATGCCGTAGCCGACGTGGCCGTGACCGTCGCCGATCACCACCAGGGCGCTGAAGGAGAGGTTCTTGCCGCCCTTGACGACCTTGGTCACGCGGTTGATCGCGACGACCTGGTCCTTGAGCTCCAGGCTGGCGATGTCGATCTTCTCGCTCACATGCTTCATCGGTTCCTTCTCTAGAACTTGAGACCGCCCTCGCGGGCGGCGTCAGCGAGGGCCTTGACGCGGCCGTGGTACTGGAAGCCGCCGCGGTCGAACACGACGGCCTCGACGCCCTTTTCCTTCGCGCGCGTCGCGATCAGGTTGCCGACGGCCTTGGCCGCGGCCACGTTCCCGCCGCGCTTCATCTGCGTCTTCAGGTCCTTGTCGAGGGACGAGGCGGAACACAGCGTCTTGCCCACCTCGTCGTCGATGACCTGGGCGTAGATGTGGGTCTGGCTCCGGAACACCGCGAGGCGGGGCCGCGCGGTCGTGCCCGAGAGCTTCTTCCGGATGCGGTTGCGGATCCGGGTGCGGATGTCTTCCTTCGTCTTGATCTTCATTTCTTACTTCGCCCCGGAGCCGGTCGCGCCAGCCTTGCCGGCCTTCTTCTTCAGGACCTCGCCCACGTAGCGGATGCCCTTCTGCTTGTAGGGATCGGGCTTGCGCAGGCCGCGGATCTCGGCGGCGACCTGGCCGACCTTCTGCCGGTCGATGCCCGAGACGACGATGTGGGTCTGCTTGTCCACCGCGATCTTGAT
The DNA here is from genome assembly GCA_902826455.1 of uncultured Acidobacteriota bacterium. GTDB lineage: Bacteria > Acidobacteriota > Vicinamibacteria > Fen-336 > Fen-336 > CADEEV01. The sequence goes on from CADEEV010000008.1 coordinate 119,711, forward strand.
CCCCTCGGGGATCTTGAACTCGATCGGATGGGAGTAGCCGAGGGCGAAGACGACCTTCGAGCCCTCGAGGTTCGCCCTGTACCCGACACCCACGATGTCGAGCTCCTTGCTGAAGCCCTCGGTGACGCCCTTGATGGCGTTCTGGGCGAGGGCCCGCGCGAGACCGTGGAACGCGCGCTGCTGGCGCTCGTCGTTCTTGCGGGCGCAGACGAGCTCGGTGCCGTTGACCGAGAAGCTGATGCCCGTGGGCACCGGCGACTCGAGCTTGCCCTTGGGTCCCTGGACGGAGATGGAGGTGGCGGAGACCGACACCTTCACGTCCTTCGGGATTGGAATGGGCTTTCTACCGACGCGAGACATGGGTGAAGCTCCTTACCAGACGTTGAAGAGAATCTCGCCGCCCACGCCTTCGCGGGCCGCGCTCTTCCCGGTCATGAGCCCGCGGGAGGTGGAGAGGACGTTGATGCCCAGTCCGCCGTACACGCGGGGAATCTCGCCCTTGCCGCAGTAGATGCGGCAGCCGGGTCGGCTGACGCGCTGCAGGTCGGTGATGACCCGCTCCATACCGGGGCCGTACTTGAGGTACACCCTGAGGACTCCCTGCTTGTCGTCCTGGGTGACCTTGAAATTGGAGATGTAACCCTCGTCCTTGAGGATACGGGCGATCTCCGACTTCAGCTTCGACGAAGGCACGTCGACCTTCTGAAGCTTCGCTCGGACCCCGTTCCGGATGCGGGTGATCATGTCCGCGATGGGATCGGTCATGTTCATGTTCGGTTTCCTCTTGGCCCTTCCCTACCAGCTCGCCTTGATGACACCAGGGATGTCCCCGGCGAGGGCCAGCTGGCGGAAGCAGATGCGGCACATCTCGAATTTCCGGAGGTACGCGCGGGGCCGGCCACAACGGCGGCATCTCGTGTACTTGCGGACGGCGAACTTCGGCTTCCGCTGGGACTTGGCAATGAGAGACGTCTTCGCCACTTCCTCCCCCTCCTCTACTGATTCCGGAACGGCATGCCGAGGGACTGGAGCAAGAGCTTCGACTCCTCGTCGGTCCTGGCCGTCGTCACGAAGGTCACGTTCATTCCACGGAGCTTCTCGACCTTGGAGTAGTCGATCTCCGGGAACAGGATCTGGTCCTTGAGTCCCAGGGTGTAGTTGCCCCGTCCGTCGAAGGCGTTGCCCGGCACGCCGCGGAAGTCGCGCACGCGGGGCAGCGCCACGTTGAAGAGCCGGTCGCAGAACTCGTACATGCGGTCGCCGCGCAGCGTCACCGTGGCCGCGATCGGCATGCCCTGGCGCAGCTTGAAGGCCGCGATGGACTTCTTCGAGCGACGCATGGCCGGCTTCTGGCCGGTGATCTTGCCGAGCTCCTCGACGGCCGCGTCGAGGATCTTGATGTTCTGGGTGGCCTCGCCGACGCCCATGTTCACCACCACCTTGGTCAGGCGGGGAACGGCCATCACGCTCGAGTACTGCCGCTCCTTCATGAGGCGCGGCACCACCGTCTTGTAGTACGTCTCCTTGATACGAGCAGCCATCTTGACTATCCCGCCTTACTTATCGAGCACCGTGCCGCTCTTGGCGACACGGACCCGCTTGCCGTCTTCCAGGACCTTGCTGCCGATCCGCGTCCGCTTGTCGGACTCGGGATCGACGAGCATCACGTTCGACACGTGGATCGCCGCTTCCCGCTCGGCGATCCCGCCCTTGATGTTGCGCTGCGGGTTGGGGCGGGTGTGGCGCTTGATGAAGTTGACGCCCTGGACCACCACGCGGTTCTTGTCGCGCAGCACGCTCAGGACCTTCCCGCGCTTGCCCGCGTCCTTGCCCGAGATCACGACGACGGTGTCGTTCGTGCGGAGGCGGATGCGATTGCGCTTCTTTTCGGGAGCGGCCATGACTACAGCACCTCCGGCGCCAGGGACACGATCTTCATGAACTTCTTGTCGCGCAGCTCGCGGGCCACGGGACCGAAGACGCGGGTCCCGACGGGCTCGCCGTCGTCCTTGATCAGGACGGCCGCGTTCTGGTCGAAGCGGATGTAGGAGCCGTCCTTGCGGCGCTGCTCCTTGCGGCAGCGGACGATCACGGCCTTCACGACCTTCCCCTTCTTGACGTTCTCGGGGGCGTCGGGGGCCGATTCCTTCACGTTCGCTGTGATGATGTCGCCGAGGCTGGCGTAGCGGCCGGTCGAGCCTCCGAGCGGGAGGATGCACGAAATCCTCCGGGCGCCGGAGTTGTCGGCCACCTCGAGCATGGTGCGCATCTGGATCATGGCAGTTCTCCCTGGTCGCTCTGGTTACGCCTGGGCCGCGGGCAGCGCGTCGTCTTCGCGCACCAGGGCCTTAGCCACGATCTCTTCGACCACCCAGCGCTTGCGCTTCGAGAGCGGACGGCTCTCGACGATGCGGACGCGATCGCCCTTCTTGGCGCCCTTCTCGTCGTGGGCCATGAAGCTCGAGGTCCGCTTGATGGTCTTGCGGTAGACGTCGTGGCGCACCAGGCGCTCGACGGCGACGACCACGGTCTTCGTCATCTTGGCGGACACCACCACACCGATCTTCTCGCTGCGACGGGCCGCGGTTTCCTTCTTCTCCATCTCCGCCACCTTCTTAGGACTGCGCCTGGCTGGAACGGCTCTTCTGGCCGAGGATCGTCTTGACGCGGGCGATGTCGCGGCGCGTCTCGCGGATCTTCAAGGCGTTGTCGATCTGCCCGAGGGACTTCTGCAGGCGGAGCTTGAAGAGCTGCTCCTGCAGCTTCTTCTCCTCGCCGGCGAGCTCGCCCTCGCTCATCTCACGGATCTTCTCGGCCTTCACTGCGCCACCTCCGCCTCGAAGCGCTTCACGAACTTGGTCTTGATCCCGAGCTTGTGGGACGCGAGACGCAGCGCCTCGCGGGCTTCGGTCTCGGGCACGCCCTCCATCTCGTAGAGGATGCGGCCGGGCTTGATCACCATGACCCAGTGGTCGAGGGCGCCCTTGCCCTTTCCCATTCGGGTTTCCTGGGGCTTGCGGGTGATGGGCTTGTCCGGGAACACGCGGATCCAGATGCGGCCGTTGCGCTTGATGAAGCGCGTGATCGCGATGCGGCCGGCCTCGATCTGGCGGTCCGTGAGGTGCCCGCACTCGAGGGCCTTCAGGCCGAAGTCCCCGAACGCGACACTGCTGCCGGTCCAGGCCTTGCCCTTCATCCGGCCCTTCTGCATCTTGCGGTACTTGACCTTCTTGGGCATCAGCATTGCGATAACTCCTAGTTGAGGCCCTTGCCCGGCTTGAAGGCTTCAGCTTCGCCCTTGTAGATCCAGCACTTGACGCCGATACGGCCGAACGTCGTGCCGGCTTCGTGGAAGCCGTAGTCGATGTCCGCGCGCAGCGTGTGGAGCGGGAGCTGGCCGTGGAGGTACCACTCCGAGCGCGCGATCTCGGCGCCGTTCAGGCGGCCCGAGACGCGGACCTTGATGCCGCGGGCGCCGAAGCGCAGCGCGGCGTCGACCGCCTTGCGCATGGCGCGGCGGAAGGCGATGCGCTTCTCGAGCTGGAGAGCCACGGACTCGGCCACGAGCTGGGCGTCGAGCTCCGGCTTGAGGATCTCCTGGATGTTGATGAAGACCTCCTTGCCGGTCTTCTTCTGGATCTCGAGCTTCAGCTTGTCCACTTCCTGGCCCTTGCGGCCGATGATGATGCCGGGGCGCGAGGTGTAGATGCTGATCTTGAGCTTGTTCGCGGCCCGCTCGATCTCGACCTTCGAGACGCCGGCGTGGGCGAAGCGCTTCTTGAGATCCTTCTTGAGGGCGACGTCCTCGTGGAGGAGGTTCGCGTACTCCTTCTCGGAGTACCAGCGGCTCCGCCAGGTCTTGATGTACCCGAGACGGAACCCGATGGGATGGACTTTCTGACCCATTCCTTTACTTCTCCCTTTCGGCGAGCTCGACCGTGAGATGGGCGGAGCGCTTGATGACCTGGTAGGCCCGGCCCATGGGCGCCGGCCGGACCCGCTTCATCGAGGGGCCCTTGTCGGCATAGCAGGCCTTGACGTAGAGGTCTTCCTCGTCGAGGCGCCGCTTCTGGTTCTTGTCTGCCACCTGCACGGCGTTGGCGATCGCCGAGCGGAGGGCCTTTTCGATGTCCCGCGCCACGGACTTCTTCGTGAAGCGCAGGATGGCGAGGGCTTCGCTCGCCTTCTTGCCGCGGATCAGGTCGAGGACGAGCCCCGCCTTCTGCTGCGACGTGCGGATGTACTTGCTCTGGGCGCGAACTTCGAGCATGGCTTACCCCTTGGCCCCGGCGCCCGCGCCGGCGGCTGCCGGCGGCGCGCCGGCGACCTTCGCCACCTTCTCGACCTTCGAGGAGTGGCCCTTGAACTGACGCGTCGGCGAGAACTCGCCGAGCTTGTGGCCGACCATGTTCTCGGTCACGTACACCGGCACGAACTTCCGGCCGTTGTAGACGGCGAGCGTGTGGCCGACCATCTCGGGCGTGATCGTGGAGCGGCGCGACCACGTCTTCACCACCTTGCGGTCGTTCGCGGCGTTCATCGCCTCGATCTTCTTCATCAGGTGGTCGTCGACGAACGGGCCCTTCTTGAGCGAGCGTGCCATGGCTTACTTCCGCCTCTTGACGATGAGCGACTGCGTCCGCTTGTTGTTGCGCGTCTTCGCGCCCTTGGTGGGCTTGCCCCACGGCGTCACCGGGTGACGGCCGCCCGAGGTCTTGCCCTCGCCGCCGCCGTGCGGGTGGTCCACCGGGTTCATGGCGACGCCGCGGTTGTGGGGCCGGCGGCCGAGCCAGCGCTTGCGGCCGGCCTTGCCGTAGGAGACGTTCTTGTGCTCGAGGTTGCCGAGCTGGCCGATCGTCGCGAGACAGTCCACGTGGACCTTGCGGATCTCGCCCGAGGGCAGCTTGACCTGGGCGTAGTCGCCCTCCTTGGCCACGAGCTGGGCGGCGGCGCCGGCGGTGCGGACCATCTGGCCGCCCTTGCCCTTGCGCAGCTCGATGTTGTGGATCATCGTGCCGAGGGGGATCGCCTTCAGGGTCAGGCAGTTCCCGGGCAGGATGTCGGCGCCCTCGCCCGTGGCGACCGAGGCTCCGACCTTCAGGCCCTCCGGCCACAGGATGTAGCGCTTCTCGCCGTCGGCGTAGTGCAGCAGGGCGATGCGCGCCGACCGGTTGGGGTCGTACTCGATCGCCGCCACCGTCGCGGGCACGCCGGGCTTGTCGCGGCGGAAGTCCACGATGCGATAGCGCTTCTTGTGGCCGCCGCCGCGGAACCAGATGGTCTGCCGACCCATGCTGTTGCGGCCGCCCGTGCGGCGCTTGGGCTCGGTCAGCGCCTTCTCGGGAGTCGACTTGGTGATCTCGTCGAAGGTCAGCGCCGTCATGAAGCGGCGGCCCGGCGACGTCGGTTTGAATTGCTTCAGTGCCATGTTTCTTCTCTTAGGCCTGGTCGAAGAACTCGATCATCTTTTCGCCCTCTTTGAGGACGACGTACGCCTTCTTCCAGTCCGGGCGCTGGCCCGCGTAGCGGCCCTGGCGCTTGACCTTGCCGTGGACGCGCGCGACACGCACGTCCTTCACCTTCACGCTGAAGAGGGTCTCGACGGCCTTCTTGATCTCGGGCTTGGTGGCGTCGCGGTGGACCTCGAAGCACACCGCGCGTTGCGTCTCGCGCACGGCCGTGGACTTCTCGGTGATCAGCGGGCGGCGCAGCACCTCGTAGACGTTCTTCATCGCGCGAGCCTCTCTTCGAGCCGGCCCAGGGCGTCTTGCGAGACGACCAGGGTCTTGCAGTCGAGGATGTCGTAGACGGTCAGGTGCGACTCGTCCACGACCTTGACGTGGGGCACGTTCCGGCCGGAGAGCACGAGCGCGTCGCTCGGCTGGCTGTCGACGATGACGGCCTTGCCGGCCACTCCGATCTTCGCGAGGAAGGCGACGAGCTCCTTGGTCTTCGGGGCGCTGAAACCGAAGCCCTCGACGACCTTGAGGGAGCCCTCCTTCAGGCACTGCGAGAGGGCGGCGCGCAAGGCGGCGGCGCGGGCCTTCTTCGGCATGCTGTAGGAGTAGTCCCGGGGCATCGGCCCGAAGGTCGTGCCGCCGTGACGCCAGAGCGGGTTCCGGGCCTCGCCGACGCGAGCGCGGCCGGTGCCCTTCTGCTTCCACGGCTTCTTGCCCGTGCCGGAGACCATGGCGCGGGTCTTGGTCTTGTGGGTGCCCGCGCGTCCGCCGGCGCGGTACTGCTTGACCGCCTCGTAGAGCAGGTGGGTGTTGATCTTCGCGCCGAACACGTCGGGGGACACGAGACGGTCGGCCACCTTCTGGTTCTGCGCGTTCACCACCTCGACGCTCGCCCCTTCGGGCTTCGCCTTCCGGCGGGCGGCCGGCTTCTTGGCCGCGGGGACCTTCTTTTCGGCCATGACTACTTCCTCTTGTTGATGACGACGTAGCCGCCGGCGGACCCGGGAACGGAGCCGCGAACGACCATGAGGTTCTTCTCGGCGTCGACGCGGACCACTTCGAGGTTCTTGACCGTGACGCGGTCCGAGCCCATGTGGCCGGCGGCGCGCATGCCCTTGACGACCCGCGACGGGAACGCCGAGGCGCCGATCGATCCCGGAGCGCGGTGGAACATGGAGCCATGGGTCGCTGCGCCGCCACGGAAGTGGTGACGCTTCACGACGCCCTGGAAGCCCTTGCCCTTGCTGGTGCCGGTGATCTCGACCGTGTCGCCCTGGGCGAAGATCGCGACCGAGACCTTGTCGCCGACCTTCACCTCGGCGCCCTCGTCCACGCGGAACTCGCGCAGCACGCGGCACGGGGGAACGTCGGCCTTCTTGAAGTGGCCCAGCATCGCCTTCGAGACCCGCTTCGTCTTGCGGTTCTCCACGAGACCGAGCTGCACGGCCGAGTAGCCGTCCTTCCGGTTCCCGTTGCTCTGCTTGACCTTGCGTTGCACGACGACGCAGGGCCCCGCCTCGAGGACCGTGGCAGGGATCGCCTGCCCGTCCGCGGCGTAGACCTGGGTCATGCCGACCTTCTTCGCGATGATTCCGCTGACCGCCATGTTCGTTCTCTGTCTCCTCGAGGCCTGGTCCTGATCGGGGTCGCCTCGCGGCGTCGCCCCTCGGACCCGAGCCTCAGACGGCTACTTCGAGTGCTCCTTGCCGAAAGCCTTGATCTCGACGTCGACGCCCGCCGGCAGGTCGAGCTTCATGAGGGCGTCGACCGTCTGGGGCGTCGGCTCGAAGATGTCGAGCAGGCGCTTGTGGGTGCGGATCTCGAACTGCTCGCGGCTCTTCTTGTCCACGTGGGGCGAGCGGTTCACGGTCCAGCGGTTCTTGATCGTGGGGAGCGGGATCGGACCCGCGACACGAGCGCCCGTGCGCTTCGCGGTATCGACGATCTCGGTGGTCGACTGGTCCAGGATCCGGTAGTCGTACGCCTTCAGCCGGATCCGGATCTTCTCGTTCAACATCATGACCCTGAACCTCTGTCCCGGTTACTCGATGATTTCCGAGACGGTGCCGGCGCCGACGGTGCGGCCGCCTTCGCGGATCGCGAAGCGCA
>CADEEV010000009.1:0-77175 GCA_902826455.1 uncultured Acidobacteriota bacterium
GGCCGCGCGGGCCGAGGGTCACCTTGACCGCGTCGGCCAGGCGGTTGACGCCGCGCAGCAGCTGTTGGCGCGACTCGTCACCGTACGTGATCTGCTTCGACATGGTGCCTGCTTCCTCTGGACTTGTTCGTGGGACGACTACGCCAGGACGGCGAGGATCTCGTCTTCGCGGAGGATCAGGACCTCTTCGCCGTCGAGCTTGATCTCGGAGCCCGAGTACTTGCCGAACAGGATGCGGTCCCCGACCTTCACGTCCAGGGCCAGGCGCGTTCCGTTCTCGAGGAACTTGCCGTTGCCGACCGCGAGCACTTCGCCGTGCTGCGGCTTCTCCTTGGCGGAGTCGGGAATGATCAGGCCGCTCTTGGCGGTGGACTTCTCTTCGACGCGGCGGACGACCATGCGGTCGTGGAGCGGACGCACTTTCATGTGGGTCTCCTGTTGCGGTGACTAGCGCCGGGCCCGCGCGGGGGCGGGCTCGCCCTCCACGTCGTCCAGCACCTGCCCGATGGGACGCGACGGCTTGTTCGACCACCACAGCTTGGCCAGGAGGGCGAGGCCGGTGGCGACGAACACGAGCGACACGAGTTCCTTCATGGCGGACCTGCCTTCTCGAGAGGGTGGGCGTGAGGTTGCTTTGGTGAGCTGTCGGAAGGCGGGAGTGCGCGACAGCGCTCAGGAAAGCCGACTACGTGACTAGCAGTCTCTACCCCTGACTGCCAATTAGCAAGGGAATTGTGGGGCGGGGCCGCCCTAGAGCTGGATGATGCCTCGCGGCACGGCGATGGCGACGGCCTGGGTGCGGCCCGTGGCGCCCAGCTTCTCCATGATGTGCTTCACGTGGACCTTCACGGTCTCCTCGGAGATGAAGAGATGCTCGGCGATGTCCTTGTTGCGCTGCCCCTTCGCGATCAGCCGGAGCACCTCGAGCTCGCGCGAGGTGAGCGGCTCGTCGCCGAGGTGCTCGGCGAGGTGGGTCATCACCTCCCGCGGGATGCGCTTGCGGCCCGCGTGGACGTCGCGGATGCCCTCGAGCAGCTCGCCCGGCGGCATGCTCTTCAGCAGGTAGCCGCGGGCGCCCGCCTCGAGGGCGCGGTGCACCGAGACGTCGCCCTCGAACGTCGTCAGCATCACGATGCGCGCGTCCTTGAACTCGGCGCGGATCGCGATCAGCGCGTCGATGCCGCTCATGTCGGGCAGCCGCAGGTCCATCAGGGTCACGTCGGGCTGATGGAGCCGGTACAGCGCGAGAGCCTCGGCGCCCGTCGCGGCGGAGGCCACGAGCTGCATGTCCGGCTGGCTCCCCAGCATCGCGGCGAGGCCGTCGCGCAGCAGCGGGTGATCGTCGACGCACAGGACGCGGAGGGGCGCGGCCGCCATGGGGGCAGTATACCGAGCGCGGGCCCCGCCGCGTCACCCGTTGGAGGTAGGCCACAAATGCCCCATCGCGGGATGCGGAGCAGGGGCCTGGACCGCTATCGTCGCGCTGCCATCACAAAGGAGCGAAGACCATGAGCCACCCTCCCGCCGTTTCCGAAACCAGCCCCGCGCGGCGCCAGATCCTCGTCGGAGGCGCGGCGCTGGCCGGCATCGCCGGCCTCGTCCCCGCGGCGCAGGGCGAGCCCCCGGCCGAGGCCCCGAAGCGGCCAGCCGGCAGCACCGTGACGACGAAGGACGGCACCCAGATCTACTTCAAGGACTGGGGCAAGGGTCAGCCCGTCGTCTTCTCCCACGGCTGGCCCCTCACGGCCGACGCGTGGGAGGACCAGATGGTGTTCCTGGGCCAGCGCGGCTATCGCGTGATCGCCCACGATCGCCGGGGCCACGGCCGCTCGACCCAGACCTGGGACGGCAACGAGATGGACACCTACGCCGACGATCTCGCGACGCTCTTCGAGGCTCTCGACCTCAAGAACGCGGTGCTGATCGGCCACTCCACGGGCGGCGGCGAGATCACGCGCTACATCGGGCGCCACGGCAACGGCCGGCTGGCCAAGGCCGTGCTCGTGGGCGCCGTGCCGCCGCTCATGCTGAAGACTGCGGCCAACCCCGGCGGCCTGCCGATCGACGTGTTCGACGGCATCCGGAAGGGCGTCACGGCCGACCGCTCGCAGTTCTTCAAGGACCTGACGCTCCCGTTCTACGGCTACAACCGCCCCGGAGCGAAGATCTCCGAGGGTGTGCGCGAGTCGTTCTGGCTGCAGGGAATGATGGGCGGCCTGAAGCCCGAGCTCGACTGCATCAAGGCGTTCTCGGAGACCGACTTCACCGAGGACCTGAAGAAGTTCACGGTGCCGACGCTCGTGCTGCACGGCGACGACGACCAGATCGTGCCGATCGCCGATTCGGCCCTCATCTCCTCGAAGCTCGTGAAGAACGCGACGCTCAAGGTCTACCCGGGCTCCTCCCACGGCATGGCGACGGTCGAGAAGGACCGCGTCAACGCCGAGCTGCTGAGCTTCATCAAGGGATAGCGGGCGTCCACTCCGATCCGCTCTTGACGTAGTCGACGCGGCGGGCCTCGTGGAAGGCGCTCTCGTTCCAGGCCCGCCGCGTGAACGCGAGGCGCTGGGGCGAGAGCTCGAGGACGTTGTAGCTGTTGACCTCGTCGCGCAGGCGGTGCGACGTGGCGGTGCCGGCCTGGGCCACGAGCAGGGCGCGCCCGACGTGGGCGTGGTGCGCGCGGACGTCGCCGGTGTAGCCCAGGTGCAGGTGTCCCGAGAGCACGAGGTCGACGCCGCAGGCCTCGGCCGCGTAGAGCGCCTCGGCGGCGCGACCGACGAGCGGCGGGGGCTCCGCCCCGGGGGGCGGCAGGAAGGGATGGTGCGTCACCAGCACCTTCACGACGTGGGGAGGCAGCGGCCCGAAGCGCCGCCGCACGAGGTCGATCTGCTCCGGGGAGATGCGCCCCTCCTTCCACCTGTTGGAGCGGGCGGTGTTGAGCCCCAGCACGGCCAGGGTCTCGCTCGCGAAGAAGGGATCGACGTCCTCCGCGACGTAACGCCGGAAACGGGCGAGCGGGCTCACGAAGCGGCTCACGAGGTCGAACAGCGGGATGTCGTGGTTGCCGGGCACGACCAGGCGCGGGAACGGAAGCCGGTCGAGGAACGCGCGCGCCTTGGCGAATTCCCGGCGCCGCGCCCGCTGCGTGAGATCCCCGCTCACCACCACCAGCGACGGGCCGAGCGCCCGAAGGTCGGCGACGAGGGCCTCGACGAGGACCGGGTTCTCGGCCCCGAAGTGGAGATCGGAGATGTGGGCGAGGGTGCTCACGAGGCCGGTTCGGGCTTCGGGGCCGGGACGAGCACCCGCAGCGCCCGCGGCCGGATCGAGTAGTGCAGGGGCGAGCGGAGGCGCACGACCTCGCCGTCCAGGGACACCTGCAGCGAGGACCGGCCGGTCCGGATCGTCGCGTGGCGCACCTCAAAGGAATGGAAGTCGCGGTCCTGCTCGAGGCGTCCGACGAGGGCGCGTCCCGCGAGGCGCACGAGGCCGGCGCGGCCCGCGTTGCGCGACAGGTAGACGCTCAGGGATCCGTCCTGCAGGCTCTCGCGCGAGCCCAGCGAGAACAGGTCCATCGCGTAGCGATTGTTGCCCACGAAGATGAAGGGGGTCTCGAGGCCGACCACCTCGTCGTCGAGCTCGAGCCCGACCTGCAGCAGCGGGAAGCGCCGCAGCACCCCCAGGGACGCCTTCGCCATCGCGAGCCACTTGCCGCCGCCGCCGTGGTGCCGCAGCTCCTCGCGGTCGTGGACCGCGGTGGGGTAGAGGCCGACCGAGGAGTTGTTGAGGAAGACGTGGCCGTTCACCTCGCCGACGTCGACCTCCGTCACGTGGCCTGCGCCGATGGCGGCCACCGCGGCCTCGAGCTCGAGCGGGACGCCCGCGTCCTTCGCGAAGTGGTTGAGCGTGCCGAGAGGCAGGATGCCGAGGGCCTTCGAGCCGCCCACGAGAGCCGCCGCGCCGGCGCTCACGGTTCCGTCGCCGCCGCCCAGCACCACGACGTCCACCCCCGACGCCGCGGCTTGGCGCGCGGCGGCCGGCAGGGCCGCGTGGTCGACCGACTGCACATGGGCGGACACGCTCGAGGCCGCGAAGGCCTCGCGGACGCGGGTGAGCGTCTGGTCGCCGGCGATCCCTCCGGCCGCGCCGTTCAGGAGCACGGCGGCCCTCATGGACATGGACTTGATTGCCTCCGGCGTCCTCACAGCAAGGTGCCTGCCACTCGACCAGGCGTGTGATGAGCTCGTCCGACATCGGCGCCCGGTTTCGTTTCTAGAAACGTCTCAAGGACCGCAGGCGCCACGGTCGTTAGGCCTTTGTAGCCAACGTTTAGCCGTGGCACCAGCCTTGCTATCCGTCGGGTTGCCCGGCGCTGGCGCGGATCGCACGGTTGCGAGCGGGCTTTCATTCTTCAGGAGATCACCGGGATGAGCGACTCGAACCCCGGGCGTGCGTCGCTGAGCAAGGCGCCGACCGGCATTGCGGGACTGGACGAGATCACGCACGGCGGGCTGCCTGCCGGCCGGCCCACGCTGATCGCGGGCGGACCGGGCTCCGGCAAGACCCTCCTCGGCATCAGCTTCCTCGTGCACGGCGCGCTGCACCACGGCGAGCCTGGCGTGCTCATGAGCTTCGAGGAGAACGCCGAGGAGCTGGCGGCCGACGTGGCCTCGCTCGGCTTCGACCTCGATGCCCTCGTCGGCCAGAAGAAGCTGTTCATCGACTACGTCCAGATCGAGCGCAGCGAGATCGAGGAAACGGGTGACTACGACCTCGACGGCCTGTTCGTGCGTCTCGAGCATGCGATCCGGTCGGTGGGGGCGAAGCGCGTTGTGCTCGACACGCTGGAGGCCTTGTTCTCCGGCCTGCAGAACGAGGCCATCCTGCGCGCGGAGCTGCGGCGCCTGTTCCGCTGGTTGCGCGACCGCAATCTCACGGTCCTCGTCACGGGGGAGAAGGGCGAGGCGAGCCTCACGCGTTACGGCATCGAGGAGTACGTCAGCGACGCGGTGATCCAGCTCGACCACCGCATCCACGAGCAGATCTCGACGCGGCGCATCCGGGTCGTCAAGTACCGGGGCTCCCACCACGGCACGAACGAGTACCCGTTCCTGATCGGCGCCGACGGCGTCAACGTGCTGCCCGTGACGTCGCTGCTCCTCGAGCACGCGGCGTTCGAGGAGCGCGTCTCGACCGGCCTGCCCTCTCTCGACAAGATGCTCGGCGGTGAAGGCTACTATCGCGGCAGCACGGTGCTCGTCTCGGGCACTGCGGGCACGGGCAAGACGACGGTCGCCGCCCACTTCGCCCAGGCCACGTGCCGGCGCGGCCAGCGCTGCCTGTACTTCCTGTTCGAGGAATCGCCGCGCCAGATGATGCGCAACATGCGCTCGGCCGGGATCGAGCTCGAGAGCTACCTGGAGCAGGGGCTGCTGCAATTCCACGCCGATCGGCCTGCGCGCCACGGCCTCGAGAACCACCTGCTGATGATGCACCAGGCGATCGAGCGCTTCCGCCCCGACACGGTCGTCCTGGATCCCATGACGAACCTGCTGGCGATCGGCACGCGCCTCGACGTGCAATCGATGCTGACGCGCATGATCGACCATCTGAAGGTGCAGGGCGTGACCGCGCTCTTCACGAGCCTGACCGGCGCTAGCGCCGACATCGAGGTCACCCAGACGGGCATCTCCTCTCTCGTCGACACGTGGATCCGGCTGTCCCTCGAAGAGCGGCAGCGGCGCCTCGAACGCTGGATCTACGTCCTCAAGTCGCGCGGCATGGCCCACTCCGACGAGGTGCGGTACTTCCGCATCGGCGCCGCCGGTGTCGAGATCCTGCCGCCCGAAGCGACGGATCGGAGGCTCCAAGCATGACGCCACAGGCGGCGACAGACCACGAGTTCGACCTTCGGCTGTACGTGGCGGGTCAGACGCCGAAGGCCGCCCGGGCCTTCGCGAACCTGCGCAAGATCTGCGAGGAGCACCTCGCCGGTCGCTATCGGATCGAGGTGATCGACTTGCTCGAGGATCCCCAGCTCGGCCGCGGGGACCAGATCCTCGCCCTCCCGACGCTCGTGCGCCGGCTCCCCCAGCCCATCAAGAAGATCATCGGCGATCTCTCCAACACCGAGCGCGTCCTCGTCGGCCTCGACCTCCGGTCGAGACGCGAGGACCCCCTTGGCTGATTCCTTCGACGATGCGGTCCGTGCCCACGACAACGCCCAGTACGTCCTCAGGCTCTACGTGAGCGGCATGACCCCCCGCTCCACCCGGGCCGTCGAGAACGTCCGCAAGGTCTGCGAGGAATACCTCGCGGGGCGCTACGAGCTCGAGGTGGTGGACATCTACCAGCAGCCGAGCCTGGCGCGCGACCGCCAGATCATCGCGGCGCCGACGCTCATCAAGGAGATGCCCTTGCCGTTGCGCCGCATCATCGGAGACCTGTCCAGCACCGAGCGGGTGCTGATCGGGCTCGACATCCGGCAGGCGTGAGCATGGACGCCGAGCTCGCGGAGCTCAAGGCGCGCCTCGCCGAGGCCGAGGAGACGCTCTCGGCGATCCGCAACGGCGAGGTCGATGCGCTGCTCGTCGTCGACGGCGACACCGAGCGCGTCTACACCATGCGCAGCGCCGACGCCCCGTACCGCGCCCTCGTCGAGCAGATGCAGGAAGGCGCCGTGACCGTGAGCCTCGCGGGCGACGTCGTCTACTGCAACCGGCGCTTCGCCGAGCTGCTCGGCGTGCCGCTCCAGAACGCCATCGGCGCGCCGATCCGCGACCTGATCGATCCCGAGGAGCATGCGGCCCTCGCCCACGTCCTCGCGAAGGGCACGGGAGGACTGCGGACGCGCCTCAGGACCGCCGACCAACCCGCGGCCGAGGTGCACATCTCCGTGAGCGGCGTGACGATGGACGGAGTCGAGTACAGGACCCTGATCGTCAGCGACCTCAGCACCCTGACGCGCATCCAGCGCGAGAGCCGCTCGAAGGACGAGTTCCTCGCCATGCTCGCCCACGAGCTCCGCAATCCCCTGGGGGCGATCACGGGGGCCGTGGAGGTTCTGGAGCGCGCGAGCCTGCCCGAGCCCGGGACTCGCCATGCCCGCGACGTCATCCAGCGCCAGGCGCGGCACATGGCCCGGCTCGTCGACGACCTCCTGGACGTCGGCCGGGTGATGACGGGCAAGATCGTGCTCGACCGCAAGCCCGTGCTGCTGGGGGATGCCGTGCGCTCGGCGATCGCGGCCGTGTCGTCCGCCCACGGCTTCTCCGGACGCGTCGAGCTCGGCCTGCAGCCCGTGTGGGTGCGTGCCGACGCCGTGCGTCTCGAGCAGATCGTCGGCAACCTGGTGTCGAACGCCCTCAAGTTCACGCCCGCGCCCCAAGCCGTTCGCGTGAGCGTCTCGGCCGACGGCGGCGACGCCGTCCTGTGCGTGGCGGACGAGGGCTCGGGGATCGGCGCCGAGCTGCTGCCGCGCATCTTCGACCTGTTCGTGCAGGCCGAGGACACGAGCGACCGGACCAACGGCGGCCTGGGCATCGGTCTCACCCTGGTGCGGCAGCTCGTCGAGCTGCACGGCGGGGGCATCGAGGCCACGAGCGGAGGGCTCGGGCACGGCGCGAGCTTCACGGTGAGGCTGCCCGCGATTCTCGCGCCGGCGCTGGCCGCTTCGCCCGCGGACCGGCCCGGGGCCGCGCCGCCCGCGACCCGCGTGCTGCTCGTCGACGACCACTCCGACGCCCGGGAGATGTGCGCGCTGATCCTGAGCGCCGCGGGCCACGTGGTCGTCCAGGCGCCCGACGGCGCCGCGGCCCTGGCGCTCTTCAGGGAGTTCCGGCCCGGCTTCGCGATCATCGACATCGGCCTGCCGGGAATGGACGGTTACGAGCTGGCGCGCCTCATCCGCAACGAGCCCGGAGGCCGCGAGGCCCGGCTGATCGCGCTGACGGGCTACGGGTTCCCCGAGGACCGCGAGCGCTCGGCGGCCGCCGGCTTCGACCGCCACATGGTGAAGCCGGCCCCGCCCGAAGAGCTGCGCCGGGCCCTCGAGGGTCCGCTCAGCGCGTCAACGTCCCGCTGAACGTCCAGGTCCCGCAGGACTGGGTGTTGTCGTGCTCCACGTAGCGGGCCGTGTTGCCGCTGAACGTGAGAGACGCGTCCGAGAACGTCACGGCGCCGCACGTGGGACTGAACGTGTTCTTCGTGCCGGCGCCGCCGCCCGTGGCCGTGAAGAAGCCGGTGGCGTTCACGTTCCCCGTGAAGGCGGAGAACGGCTCCGTGCGCGCGCCCAGGGTGAGCGCGCCGTTGATCGTGGCCTGCGAGCCCGCCTGCACGACGACCATCGTCACGCCGATCGTCTGGACGTTGATCGGCCCGACGTTCCAGGTCAGGAAGCCCGAGTAGTTGCCCGAGATGTTCGGGATGTCGCTGGGGGAGCCCGGCGCGTCGTCGCCGCAGGAAGAAAGCCCGGCGGCGAGGGCGAGAACGAGGCTCGCCTTGAGGAGTCGCGCCGCGAGGGACCGGCTGTCGATATTCATGAGGACCTCCGTGGAACGGGAAGACGCACCCGTCCTCGGCGGAGAGTCAGCAAGCCCCGTGCCAGGGAATCAGACGTGCGAGCCCTGGTCGCCGCAGCCCTCGCTCTCCTCGAGCTGCAGCGTGACGTGGGTGATGCGGAAGTCGTGGGCGAGGCGGTCGCGCACGGCCGGCAGCACGTCGCGGTGGAGGGCGCCGTGGTGGATGACCGCGTGGGCGCTCAGGGCGTTCATGCGCGTGGTGAGCGTCCACACGTGGAGGTCGTGGACCGACTCGACCCCGGGCGTCGCTCGGATCGCCGCCCGCACCGCCTCGAGGTTCACGTCGGCCGGCGTGCCCTCGAGCAGGACGCCCACCGCTTCCTTCAAGAGGGCCCACGTGCGCGGCAGGATGAAGAGCGCGATGCCCGCGGAGACGAGGGGGTCCGCGTAGTACCAGCCGCTGCTCCACATCACGACGCCGGCGAGGATCACGCCCGCGCTCGCGACCATGTCCGAGAGCACCTCGAGGTAGGCGCCCTTGACGTTCAGGCTGTCGGCGGCGCCCTTCTTCAGGAGCAGCACGCACACCACGTTCAGCACCAGGGCCGCCGCGGCGATCGCGATCATCGGCCCGGTGGACACGGCGGGCGGCTCCCGCAGCCGCTCCACGGCCTCGGCGAGGATGAAGAACGACACTCCCACGAGCACGATGCCGTTGACCAGCGCGGCCAGGATCTCGACCCGGTGGTAGCCGTAGGTGCGCTCGGGCGTCGCCGGGCGCTCGGCGAACTTCATGGCGACCAGGGCGAGGCCGAGGCCCGCGACGTCGGTCAGCATGTGGCCCGCGTCCGCGAGCAGCGCGAGGCTTCCCGTCAGGAACCCGCCGACGGCCTCGAACACCATGAGCCCGAGGGCGAGCCCGAGCACCCAGGTCAGCCGCTGACGGTTCTCGTGGCGAAGGTCGGCGTGGTGATGATGGTCGTGGCCGTGGGCCATGGAGTCCAGGCCAGACGATAGCACCGGTTAGACTGAACGCCTGGCAGGAGCATCGACAGTGCCCATGAAGGACCCGGTCTGCGGCATGACGGTCGACCCGTCGGCGTCCGCCGGCGCGTTCCGCCATGCCGGGACGACCTATCACTTCTGCGGCAAGGGCTGCCTCGAGCGCTTCGCCGCCGACCCCGAGCGCTACCTGCGTCCGCGCGCCGCCGCCCCGAGCCTGCTCGAGCCTCCGCCGCGGACGACCACCCCCTACACCTGCCCGATGCATCCGGAGGTGCGGCAGCTGGGTCCCGGAGCCTGCCCGCTGTGCGGCATGGCCCTGGAGCCGCTCACGCCGACCGCAGACGCACCCGACGACCGCGAGCTGCGCGACATGAGCCGGCGCTTCTGGATCGCCCTGGCCCTGACCCTGCCGGTCTTCGTCTGGAGCATGGCAGCGATGCTGCCGGGCGTCCCGCCTTCGCTGCCGTGGCTCGAGCTGATCCTGACGACGCCCGTCGTGCTCTGGGCCGGCTGGCCCTTCTTCGAGCGCATGGCCGCCTCGCTCGCCCGCCGCAGCCCGAACATGTTCACGCTCATCGGTCTCGGTACCGGGGCGGCCTACGCGTTCAGCGTCGCGGCGACCCTGGTCCCGGCCTGGTTCCCCGACTCCTTCCGCGGCCACCACGGGCAGGTCGAGCGCTACTTCGAGGCGGCGGCCGTGATCGTCGTGCTCGTGCTCCTGGGGCAGGTGCTCGAGCTCCGCGCGCGCCGCCGCACCGGCAGCGCCCTGCGCGCGCTGATGTCCCTTTCCCCGAAGACCGCACGCCGCCTCTCGAGCGACGGCGGCGAAGCGGACGTCCCGCTCGAGGCCGTCGTCGTCGGAGACCGGCTGCGGGTGCGGCCCGGCGAGAAGGTCCCTGTCGACGGCGTCGTCCTCGAGGGCTCCAGCCTGGTGGACGAGGCCATGCTTACGGGCGAGCCTGTCCCGGTCGGGAAAGGGCCCGGCGACGCGCTCACGGGCGCGACCCTCAACGGCACGGGCAGCCTGGTGATGCGGGCGGAGCGCGTCGGCTCCGGCACGATGCTGGCGCAGATCGTCGCGATGGTCGGCGTCGCGCAGCGCAGCCGCGCGCCCATCCAGGGACTCGCGGACCGCGTCGCCGCCGTGTTCGTGCCGGCCGTGCTCGCGACCGCCGTCCTGACGTTCGTGACCTGGGCCTGGCTGGGACCCGAGCCGCGGCTCGCCCACGCGCTGGTCCATGCGGTCGCGGTCCTCATCATCGCGTGCCCCTGCGCCCTGGGCCTCGCCACGCCGATGTCGATCGTGGTCGGCATCGGCCGCGGCGCCGGCCTCGGCGTGCTGGTCAAGGACGCGACCGCCCTCGAGCGCCTCGAGGCCGTGGACACCGTCGTCCTCGACAAGACCGGCACGCTGACCGAGGGCCGTCCCCGCGTCGTGGCCGTGGAGGCCGCCCCCGGTTTCCGGGAGGACGACGTCCTGCTCGGAGCCGCGAGCCTCGAGCGCGCGAGCGAGCATCCGCTGGCCGCCGCCGTGCTCGCCGCCGCCGACGGCCGCGGCCTGGCACCCGAAGCCGTCACGGCCTTCGAGTCGCACACGGGCCACGGCGTCACCGGCCGCGCCGGCGGCCGGCAGCTGGCCCTGGGCAGTGCCGCGCTCGTCGCGCCCGGACCTCTGGCCGCTCGCGTCGATGCGCTGCGGGCGGAGGGCCGCACGGTGCTTCTGCTGAGCCAGGACGGCGCGCTCGCGGGACTGCTCGCGATCGAGGATCCCGTCAAAGCCACGACGCGCGAGGCCCTGGCCGGGCTGAGGCGCGAGGGCCTGAAGATCGTGATGCTCACGGGCGACCACCGCGTCACCGCCGGTGTCGTGGCGCGGGGCCTCGGCATCGACACCGTGATCGCCGACGTCCGGCCCGCGGACAAGGCCGCGGCCGTGAAGGCGCTGCAGCAGGAGGGCCGGCGCGTGGCGATGGCCGGCGACGGCATCAACGACGCCCCGGCGCTGGCCCAGGCCGACGTGGGCGTCGCCATGGGCACGGGCACGGACGTGGCCATGGAGAGCGCCGGCATCACGCTCGTCAAGGGCGACCTGCGCGGCCTGCTGGCAGCGCGCCGGCTGTCGCGCGCCACCCTGCGGAACATCCGGCAGAACCTCTTCTTCGCCTTCGCCTACAACGCCCTCGGCATCCCGGTCGCGGCGGGCCTTCTCTACCCGAGCTTCGGCCTGGTGCTGTCGCCGATGCTCGCGGCGCTCGCCATGACCTTCAGCTCGGTCTCTGTGATCGGGAACGCGCTGCGGCTGCGGTCAGAGCGCCTCGGCTGAGACCCCGCACCTCGAGCCAGCGCGCGAGGGCCGCCGCCGCGGCTTCCTGACCGGCCGCGTTCCAGTGGGAGTCGTCGGGAAAGTAGAGGTTCGTCCCGGCGGCCACCTCGCGCTCGAGCCCCGGCGTGAGGTCGAGGAACGGGATGCCTTCCTCGGAGCAGAAGTCCCGCATCAGGCCGTTCAGGGCCAGGCGATGGGCCATCAGCGACTCGTACGCGGGGGCCTCGGGATCGTGCAGCGCGGCGCGGAGTGCCGCGCTGCGGGCCTCCGGTGCGAAGGCGTCTTCGAGCAGCGGCAGGTAGACCTGGGCCTTCGAGGGCACGAACATCACCGCGAGCTCGCCGCCCCCCGCGGCGACGAGCGCCTTCATCTCGCGATACGCCCCGCGCGTGAGCTGCCAGCGCCGCGACGCGGCCAGCTCCTCGGTCGAGTAGCGCAGACCGTTCAGGTACGCGGGCAGGAACGCGAAGCGCAGCGTCCGACCGCGGACCGGGAGGGCGAACAGGCCGCGATCGAAGAGCGGAGCCGCGTCGTCGCGCCCCGTGGGGTCCTCGCCGTCGAAGGCGACCGCGGTCGGCGCCTTCCGTGAGGCCTCGAGCGCGTGCTCGCGCCAGCGCGTCGCGAGACCCTGCCGCAGGCTCACGACGTAGAGCTGGTCGAAGCGCGCGATGACCTGCTTGAAGCGCCAGCCCGCGCTCGACGTGGGCGCTCCACCGCGACCGTGGTTGTCCGCGAAGCGCTCGGCGTCCTGCAGGTCGTTGCCGGCGAAGAACGCGACGATCACGAGCGGAGGCCGACGGGGGAGAGCGTAGTCGCGCAAGGCCAGCAACTCCTGCTGCGGTCCGAAGCCCGCGGTGCCGTAGTTGCGCACCCGCACGCCGGTCTTCTCGGCGAGGCGCGATGGCCAGCTGAGCTCCGCCGGCAGGGTCATCGCGTCGGTGAACGAGTCCCCGAGGGCCGCGATGTCCTCGAATCCGCCAGAGCTTGCCGGGTTGCGGAAGCCGTCGGGATCCGTCTCGAAGGGGAAGCGGTAGGGCGCGTGGCGCACCAGGCCGGGCGGCAGGAACCCCATGCGGACGATGTCGCCGTGCTGCCATTCGCAGAACGTGCGGACGCCCGGGGCGAGACGGGAACCGTAGCGCGGCGAGTCCTGCCAGCGCGGATCGCGCTGCCGCTCGCCGAGATCGCGGCGCTCCTCGGCGATCCAAGCGGGCAGGTGGGTGCCGGCGAGGCGCAGGCCGGCCTCGAGGACGAGGAAGCACACGAGGGCCGTGAGAGCGGCCGTGAGCGCCGCGAAGAGAGGAGCGCGAGTGCCGACGGGCCGGATCGCGCCCGGCCGGAATGCCCGCGCCGCGACGAGGCCAGCCACGAGGAGCGACAGCGCCACGAGCTTGGGCACGGCGCTAGCCTCGCGCCAGAGCCGCGGGTCCAGCCAGCGCACCTCGCCGCGGTTCGCGAGCTCCAGGCGTCCGGAGAGCGGCGGCACGTCGAGGACGATGTCGGTGGGTCCCGTCAGGGTGCGGCGCGCGAGCAGGCGGCGGCCGCCGGCATCGAGGATGGCGATCTCCACCGTCGCGTCGGCGCTCGGCACGGCACGCACGCGCAGCTGGGACGGGGCCGGCAGGTCGACGGGAAAGGCCACGCGATCGGCCGGGGCGCTGAGGATCTGGGGCTCGACGCGATCGCCCACGATCTCGAAGCGCTGCCGGCTGAGGACCGTCTGGCCCTGGGCCGGGGCGTCCTCCAGGTACAGGCGATAGGTGCTCGCGTAGAGCCACTGCCGGACCAGCAGGATCGTGACGATCGCCGCCGCGCAGCCGGCCACGCGCGCGAGCCATCCCGTTCGGTCGAGTCGCAGACGAAGCCTCCCGGAGGGAGGCGCTGCAACTGCGGTGCCAGTGGCTAGATCAGGTCGTTGTCGACGATCGTGACGACGCCCTGGCCGTCCGCGATCGTGGCGTTCGTCGGCAGGCTCAGGTTCACGGCGAAGGTCTCCGAGAACTCGAAGGCCGTCGTGTCGCCCTTCACCTGGACCGTGACGCTCAGGTTCGTGACGCCGGGCGCGAAGCTCAAGCTGCCGCTCGTCGGCACGTAGTCGACGTTCGCGGCGGCGAAGCCGAGGCCGGAGCCCAGCTCCGCGGTCGCGTAGTCGACGGTCACCGTGGCCGTGGACGCGGTCGAGAGCGTGACGCTCAGGACCACGTTCTTCGTTCCGGCGTTGCCCTCGGTCACCGATTTGTCGCCGATCGAGAGGGTCGGCGGCGCGTCGTCGTTGTTGACGATGCCGACGCCCCGGCTGTCGAGGATCGTCAGGCCCGTCGGGCTCGACAGGTCGACCACGAAGGCCTCGTTGGGCTCCAGGGTCGGGTCGCCCTTGACGGCGATCGTGATCGTCTTGCTCGTCTGGCCCGACGTGAACGTCAGCGTCCCGGACTTCGCCGTGAAGTCGGACGGCGACGTGGCCGAGCCGGGGCTCGTCGCGTAGTTGAGCGAGACGGTCGAGGTGGGCGCTGGCGACAGCGTGACCGTGAAGACGGCGCTCGTGGTGCCCGCGTCCCCTTCGGACACCGTGACGTCGTCGATGGAGGCGAAGATCTCGGGAGCCGCCGGATCGTCGTCGACGATCGTTCCGCTGGCCGCGGACACGCCCAGGTAGGCGTTGGTGGCCGAGACCAGGTTCACGAAGAACGTCTCGTCCGTCTCGTGGACGGCATCGCCCTTCACGGTCACGGTGAACGTCCGCGTCACGACCCCCGGGTTGAAGGTCAGCGTGCCGCTCTTCGCCACGTAGTCGTTGCCCGCCACGCTGGCCGTTCCGTCGGCGGTCGCGTAGTCGAGGGTGACCGTGCGCGCGCTGGCGGCGCTCAGGGTCGCGGTGAACGTGACCGTGTGGGTGCCCGACGCGCCCTCGGCCGTCGAGACGTTGTCGATCGTCACGAGAGGCGCCGCGTCGTCGTTGATGATCGTCACGACGCCGGTGGCCTGGGAGATGATGGCGTTGGTCACGTTCTGCAGCGCCACCGAGAACGTCTCGTCGTCCTCGTCGATCGCGTCGCCGTTCACGATCACGGTCGCGGTCTTCGTGTCCTCGCCCGGCGCGAAGGTGAGCGTCGTGAGGGCCTTCGCGACGTAGTCGCTGCCCGCCGTCGCGCTGCTGCCGGCCGCCACGGTCTTGTACTTCACCGTCACGGTGCTCGAGGACGGCGGCGAGAGGAAGACCGTCAGGCTCGCGAGCTGCGTGCCGGCGTTGCCCTCGAGGAGCGCGACGTCCGTGAGGTAGAGCGCCGGCCTCTCGCACTCGTCGCCGATCCCGTCGTGGTCCTCGTCGGCCTGGGTCGGGTTCGCGGCGAGCGGGCAGTTGTCGATGCCGTCGAAGAAACCGTCGCCGTCGGTGTCGACCGCGCCGTCGAACGAGAGTCGATAGGCGACGCCGCGGCCTTGAGCGCCGCCCGAGTCGGTGACGCCGTAGAAGCCGCCGTCGGCGCCCAAGATCAGCCCGCCGAAGGGGAACGAGCCCGTGGGCTCGGCGAAGTCGTGTCCCAGCCCGTAGCCGGCTCCGTCGTTCGTGACGCGGAACGCGGCGCCCACGCCCGTCGAGCCGCCGCCGTAGGCCGTGCCGTAGAGCGCGCCGTCCTCGCCGACGGCGACCCCGACGTAGGGGTTCGAGCCGAGCGTCGAGTTGAAGTTGTGGATCACCGCGAAGCCGGCACCGCTCGTGGCGAGGCGGAACACCGTCCCGAGATCGAGGCTGCCTCCGAAGACCGTCGTACCGTAGAGCGTTCCGTCGCCGCCCTGGACCAGCGAGCCGAGGAACGGATAGGCGCCCTGGGCGCCGTCGAAGCTGTGCAGGACGCCGAAGCCGTTGCAGTCGGTGCCGATGCGGAACATCGTGCCCTTCGTCGCGGCGCCGCCGGCGTAGGTCGCGCCGTAGAGCAGGCCGTCGCTCGCCAGGAGCAGGCCGCCGTAGGGGAGCGCGGCGTCGACGCTGCCGTCGAACTCGTGCAGCACCTCGAACGTGGCGCCGTCGGCCGCGAGCTTGTAGACCGTCCCCTGCTCGGAGCTTCCGCCGCCGACCGTCGTGCCATACAGGAAGCCTGCGGAGTCCTGCACCAGGCCCGCGTACGGGTAGCCGCCGTCGGTCACGTAGTCGAACTCGTGGAGCAGCGTGAAGCTCGAGCCGTTCGCCGCCATCCGGAACACGACGCCGACCTCGCCGGCGCCGCCCTGGGACGCGGTCCCGTAGAACGCCCCGTCCTGGCCCTGGATCAGGTTGCCGTAGGGCGTCATGCCGTCGAGACCGCCGAACGAGTGGAGCACGGTGAAGTCGGAGCCGTCGGCCGACATGCGGAAGATGCTGCCGAGCCCGGAGCTGCCGCCGCTCGTGGTCATGCCGTAGAAGTCCCCGTCGCTCGCCTGGACCAGGCCCACGGGGAGGTTCGATCCCTCGGCCGCCGAGAACGGGTGGAGGACGTCGTAGGTCTGGGCTTCGGCCGCGGCAGCGAAGAAACACGCGGCGAGACCCGCCAGGAAGAGCGTCCGGAGCGACCGACCTGCCTGCATAACTGCTCCCTGGAGGGGGAACCCCGGACCGCGGGTCGCAATACGATAACAAAGAAGCCAGGGTCCTGCTCGCCGAGGCCGCCGTTTCTACAAACGGTCGCGCGCTCCGCTCGTGCGGCGCGCGTTTGCCGGCGAACCTGCGGCACCGAAATTGCTCCCTTCGCTTCGTTGGAGGCGTGCATGGAGCGATGGCTGGGCCGGTACTCGAGTGCGATCTACGCCGCGATGCGGCTGGTGGTCGGGGCCGCCTTCGCCTGCCACGGCGCGCAGAAGCTGCTCGGAGCGTTCGGCGGCACCAGGGCCACGGAGCTGCAGGGCCAGATCGCCGGCACGATCGAGCTCGTCGGCGGGGCGCTGATCGCGGTCGGCCTCGCCGCCGGCTGGGCCGCTTTCCTGGCCAGCGGCCTGATGGCCTTCGCCTACTTCATGGTGCACGCGCCCAAGGGCTTCTGGCCGATCGAGAACAAGGGCGAGCTCGCGGTCGTCTACTGCTTCCTGTTCCTCTTCATCGCGTCGCGGGGCTCGGGCGACTTCAGCGTGGATCGACTGGCGCGGCGATGAAGCCCACGACTCCCGAGCCGAAGGACAAGACGCCGCGCGAGCAGCACACGGGCGTCACCCAGGGCTGGCAGTCGGGCGTCGGGGACACGTTCCCCGACACCCATGCAGAGCCGTCCCCGGAGAAGGAGCCGCACGAGACGGAAGCGGAGAAGGAGACCCGATGACCGACAAGCACGTCGATCCGGTCGCGCACCTCAAGCAGATGCTGAAGGAGTTCACCACCGCGATGCTCGTCACGCGCCGCGACGACGGCGGCCTGCGCTCGCGGCCCATGGCGATCGCGGAGGCGCGCGTCGACGGCGTCATCTACTTCTCGACGGCCATCGACTCGCCGAAGATCGAGGAGCTCGCGTCCGACTCGCGCGTGAACGTGGCGCTCCAGTCCGGCTCGCGCTTCGTCTCGATCACCGGACGCGCCCGCGTGGTGCGGGACCGCGCCCTCATCGAGCGGCTGTGGTCCGAGGCCTGGCGCGTCTGGTTCCCGGGCGGCAAGGACGATCCCACGCTCTGCCTGATCGCGGTCGAGCCCGAGGAAGCGGAGTACTGGGACCAGTCGGGCGCCAAGGGCATCAAGTCGATGTTCCAGATGGCGAAGGCCTACGTGAGCGGCGCCCAGCCCGAGGACTTCGACCGGGAGCAGCACAGCAAGTTCAGGGTATAGGCGGGTACAGCCGGTCGAACTCCGGGTCTCCGTGGAGCGGCGCCAGGTCGGGATCGCGCCGCGTCCAGTTGGCGTCGCGCCAGCCCACGTTCCAGGCCTTGGCGAGCGTCGCGACGGCCTCGTCCTTGAAGCCCATCAAGCAGAAGGTGCAGGCGGCGTTGTACAGGACCGTCGCGTCGTTGGGCCGTAGCGCGATCGCCAGGTTCGCCTCGGCGCGCGCCTCCTCGTTGCGGCCGATCGACGCGTAGTCCGCCGCGAGCAGGGTGTGGGCCCTGCCGTCCTCGGGCACGTTCTTGAGGTGCGTCTCGAAGGCGAGGATCTCGCGCTGCCGGAGGTTCTCGAGAGCTTCCTTCTTGCCCAGGGCCGACAGCGAGTTGGAGATCGGCACGTAGACGTTGTAGTCGGCGCCGCTCGCCTCGAGGGCGGAGTCGGCGATGCGCGCCACGTCGTGGTAGCGCCCGGCCGCGAACATCGCGCGCAGGATCAGGTAGTACGCCCCTTCGCAGTCGCGCTTGCGCTCGATGGCCGTCTCGGCCAGGCGCACGGCGTGCTCGTGGTCGCCCTTCGCGTAGAGGATCCAGCCCTGGGCCACCAGCACCTCGGGCGCGTCCTTCGCGAGCTCCGCCGCGCGCCGGGCGGCCGCCTCGGCGCGCTCGATCCACACGGGGATGCCTTCGTAGTGGAAGTGGTACTGGGCGCAGACGTGGGCGATCGCGGCGTAGGCGAGGGCGAAGCCCGGGTCGAGGGCGACCGCGTTCTCGAACATCTGGAGCGCGAACTGCAGGTCCTGGCGCGTCAGGCGCCGCGTGAAGCTCTTGCCGCGCAGGTACTGCTCGTAGGCCTGGAGGTTCTCGGTGGGCTTCGCCGCGAGGGCCTCCTTCTCCTGGGGCGAGAGCGTGATGCGCAACGCCTCGGCGATCTTGCGGGCGATCTCGTCCTGCACCTCGAAGACGTCCTGCATCTCGCGGTCGTAGCGCTCGGACCAGAGCGGGAAGTCGGTCTTGGTGTCGACGAGCTGGGCGTTGATGCGCAGCCGATTCCCGGCGCGGCGCAGGCTGCCGGTAAGCACGAAGGCGGCGCCGAGCTGCTGGCCGATCTGCAGCGCCGTGATCGGCTTGTCGCGGAAGGCGAGCACGGTCGGCCGCGAGAAGATCTTGAGCTCCTTGATCTTGAACAGCTCCGTGATGATGTCCTCGGTGACGCCGTCGCGCAGGTACTCGTCTTCCTTGATGCCGCTCAGGTTCTCGAAGTAGAGGACGGCGACGGACTTCTGGGTCGCCTTGACCGCGCCGCCCCGCGAGTCGCCGCCCTCGCCGCGGCGCGCGCCCGACGACACGTCGCGCTTCAGACGCATCAGGTCGGTCTTGAGATCGCCGGCATGCTGATAGCGCAGGTTGCGGTCCTTCTCGAGGGCCTTGCCCAGGATCCGGTCGAGATCGGCCGGCAGCGCCGCGTTCGTCTGGGCCAGGGACATCGGCTCGCGGTTCAGGATCGCGTCGAAGACGACGGCCGACGTGTCGCCCGAGAACGGCAACGTGCCCGTGGCCATCTGGTACAGCACGGTGCCGAGGGAGAAGATGTCGGTGCGCGCGTCCGTGAGCTGGCCGCGAGCCTGCTCCGGCGACATGTAGGAGACGGTCCCGAGCGTCGCCCCCGCGCGCGTCAGGTGCTCGGGCTGCGCGGCCGTCGGCGCTTCCGAGCCCGCCTCGCCGCCCTTCGCCGCGCCGCGCTCGATCTTGGCGAGGCCGAAGTCGAGGATCTTGAGCTGGCCGCGCGTGTTGAGGAACACGTTCGCCGGCTTCAGGTCGCGGTGCACGATGCCCTTGGCGTGGGCCGACTCCAGGGCGTCGGCCACCTGGATCGCGAGGTCGAGGAGCAGGCCGAGCTCGAGGGCGCCCTTCTGCAGCCGCGCCGCGAGCGTCTCGCCTTCGAGGAGCTCCATCACGATGAAGTGCTGGCCCTCGAACTGCTCGATCGCATGGACGGTGCAGATGCCGGGATGGTTGAGCGCCGAGGCCGCGCGCGCCTCGCGCTGGAAGCGCTCGAGGGCCGCGGCGTCCTGGGCCATGTCGGGCGGCAGGAACTTGAGGGCCACCTGACGGCCGAGCTGCGAGTCCTCGGCCTCGTAGACGACGCCCATGCCGCCGCTGCCGATCTTCTTGGTGATCCTGTAGTGCGCGACCGACTGCCCGATCATCACGGCGCCTCGCTCTCGGTGGGGAAGCGCGATGCTATGCGCCGCCGCCGCTCCGCGCAATCGACCCCCGGCGTAGAATCCCGCCATCCTCGGAGGCCCGGCATGCGACGTCTGTCATTCCTGTTCGCGCTCTGTGCTCTCTCCGCGTCGGGTCAGGCGTCGCCCGTGGTGACCGCCGTCAAGGCGGGCCGGCTGCTGGACGTCGCGGCCCAGAAGGTCCGCGAGAACGTGGTGATCGTCGTGGAGAACGGCCGCATCAAGGAGCTCGCGGCCTCGGTACCGGCCGGCGCCGCCGTGATCGACCTCTCGGGCAAGACCGTCCTGCCGGGCTTCATCGATGCCCACACCCACGTCCTGCTCCAGGGAGACGCGACCGCCGAGGACTACGACGCGCAGCTGCTGAAGGAGTCGCTGCCGTACCGCGCCCTGCGCGCGACCCGGGCCATGGCGATCGCCCTGGGCCACGGCTTCACGACTTTGCGCGACATCGGCAACGAGGGCGGCGGCTTCGTCGACGTCGATCTGAAGCGCGCGGTCGCCGCGGGGGTCGTGAGCGGGCCGCGGCTGTTCGTGGCCACGAAGGCCCTGGCTCCCACGGGCGCCTACGGCCTCGCCGGCTACGCGTGGGAGCTCGACGTGCCGAAGGGCGTCGAGATGTGCGACGGCGCCGACGCCTGCCGGCGGGCCGTGCGCGACCAGATCGCCCACGGCGCCGACTGGATCAAGGTCTACGCCGATCGCTCGTACTACAAGCAGCCCGACGGCCAGATCCGCTCGCTGCCGAACTTCACCCTCGAGGAGATGACCGCGATCGTGGACCAGGCGCACCGCACGCGCCGCAAGGTCGCCGCGCACTCGATCACGCCCACCGGCCACGCGATCGCCCTCGCAGCCGGCGTCGACTCGATCGAGCACGGCAACGTCCTCGACGACGCCACGATCGCGGCGATGGCCGCGCGCAAGGTCGTGCTGTGCCCGACCCTCACGGTCAGCGCCTTCGTGGCCGGCCCGCGCAGCGCCACGAACCCGATCTGGAGCGACCTCTACGAGGCCGCGAAGGACTCCGTGCGCCGCGCCCACAAGGCCGGCGTGCCCATCGCCGTCGGCACGGACGCGGGCGGCTTCGACTGGGACAAGCGGAACCAGGCCGAGGAGTTCCGCCGCTACGTGGAGCTGGGCATGACGCCGTGGGAGGCGCTGCGCTCGGGCACCATCGTGGCCGCGGCGCTGCTCGGCCAGGAAGGCAGCCTCGGCGTGATCGCGCCGGGCGCCCGGGCGGACCTCGTGGGTCTCCAGGAGGACCCGCTCCAGGACATCACCGCCACCGAGCGCGTGTCGTTCGTGATGAAGGACGGCGTGGTGGTGCGATGACGGAGGCGGCGCCGCAGCCGAAGCGCGAGCACAACAGCCTCACGGCCGCGGCCGAGAAGCGGCTGCTGATCTGGCTGGCCGGACGCATGCCCGCCCGGGTCAACTCGGATCACCTCACCGCGCTCGGGCTGTTTGGAAACGCCCTCGCCGGCGCGGGCTACGCCCTGGCCGGCCGCGATCCCGCCTGGCTCCACTTCGTGAACGCGAGCCTCGTCGTGAACTGGTTCGGCGACAGCCTCGACGGGACGCTGGCCCGCGTCCGGAACCGCCTGCGCCCGCGCTACGGCTTCTACGTCGACCACCTGGTCGACGCGTTCGGCGCGCTGTTCCTGCTCGTCGGCCTCGCCGCGTCGGGTCTCGTGAGCGAGCGCGCCGCTCTCGCCCTGCTCGTCGCCTACTTCCTGTTCTCGATCAACATGTACCTCACGACGATCGGCATCGGCGTCTTCAAGATCTCCTACGGACTCGTGGGAGGCACGGAGCTGCGGATCCTGCTGATCGCGGTGAACCTGTTCGTGCTCGCGCGACCCGTCGTGGCCCTGGCCGGCCGCTCGTTCCTGCTGTTCGACCTCGTGGCCTGGGGCGGCGCCGCCGGCCTCGCTCTCGTGACCGTGCGCTCGGCCTGGCAGATCACCGTGCGGCTCTACGACGAAGAGCGGCTGGACGGCTGATGGATGCGGCTGCGCGAGCAGTTCTTCGTGGCCGTCGTGCTCGGCGGCGCGACATGGTTCAGCCTGCTGCGGATCGCCGAGAGCAAGAACGAGGCGGCCGTGGGCTCCGCCAGCTATTCCCTCGTCAGCGGACACCCGGCGGAGCGTGAGGCCTTCGACGCCCTGCGGGCGCGCCTCGCGAGCATCGGGCAGGGCCCGTTCGCCGCGCGCCTCGGGGAGCTCGCGGCCGAGGGCCGGATCCGTGTCGCGCCGGCCCTGGGCGCGCAGCGCTGGGCCGTGTTCGTCGAGTCCCTCGGCCTCGTGAAGCGCATCTACGTCCGGCGCACGGCGCTCCTCGACCCGCGGGCGCACCTCGCGGAGCAGGGCGCGGTCCAGGGCAGCTTCGGGCAGCAGCAGGTCTTCGCCTGGATCAGCCTGTGCGGCGCCCTGCGTCACGAGCTCGCGCACAACGACGGCCTGCTCGAGGAGTACGCGGCCTACGCCGTCGAGGTCGGTTGGTACGAGGAGCTGCGGGCCTCGGCCTTCGTGAAGGGGCTCGAGGGCCGCCAGGCCGAGACGTGGCAGTGGGCCCTCGACTCGGCGGTGCTGAGCGCGCGCGAGGCCGCGCGCCGGGAATATTCCAGGAGATGACCATGAACGTGAGCCGCTTCGTGTCGCGCGTCGCCTTCGTCCTCGCCGTCGCGGGCCCTTCGGCCGCCCAGGACGTGCCGTTCTTCACCACCGACTTCCCGCCCGAGGAGTTCGCGGCGCGCCGCGCCGCGGTCTACCAGGCGATCGGCAAGACCGTCGCGCTCGTGCAGGGCGCGCCGGCGCCGCCGGGCTACACGCGCTTCCGCCAGACGAACGAGTTCTACTACCTGTGCGGCGTCGAGGTGCCGAACGCGCTGCTGCTCCTCGACGGCAACCAGCGCAAGGGCATCCTGTACCTGCCCCATCGCAACGACCGGCGCGAGGGAGGCGAGGGCAAGGTGCTCTCGTCCGAGGACGCCGACCTCGTGAAGAAACTGTCCGGGATCGAGGTCGTCTACGGCAGCGACCTGCTGGCCGAGCGCCTGGGCGTTCACGTCATGCGCGGCGACCGCGTGATCTACACGCCCCTGGCTCCGGCCGAGGGCGCGTCGATGAGCCGCGACCTCGCCCTGCGCTCGATCGCCGAGCGCAGCGGCGACCCCTGGGACGGCACGCCCTCGCGCGAGGGGCGGCTGGTCCAGCTCATCCACGAGCGCTTCCCGGCCTTCGAGGTGCGGGACTTCACGCCGATCCTCGACGGCCTCCGGCTCGTGAAGAGCCCCCGGGAGATCGCGCTCATCAAGAAGGCGACGCGGCTCGCCGAGCTCGCGATCCTCGAGGGCATGCGCTCGACCGTGCCCGACCTGTGGGAGCACGAGCTCGACGCCGTCGGCAAGTTCGTCTTCTACCGGCACGAGGCCCAGGGCGAGGCCTACTACTCCCTGATCGCGAGCGGGCCCAACGCCTGGTACCCGCACTACAACGCCGGCAAGCGCCGGATGAAGGACGGCGAGCTGCTGCTCATGGACTTCGCGCCGGACGTCGGCTACTACATGAGCGACATCACGCGGCAGTGGCCCGTGAACGGCAAGTGGAGCCCGTGGCAGCGCGAGCTCTACGGCTTCTACCTCGCCTGCTACAAGAAGATCCTGGCGGCGATCGCGCCCGGCAAGACGCCGCAGCAGGTGGTGGCCGAGGCGGCGGCGGGCATGGACCAGATCGTGGCGTCGACGAAGTTCTCGAAGCCGATCTACGAGGCCGCCGCGCGGGCCTTCGTGAAGGAGTACCACACGTCCCTCGAGAACTACCCGATGATCGGCCACTGGGTCGGCATGGCCACCCACGACGTGGGCGGGCCCGCGTCGCCGCTCCGGCCCGGCATGGTGCTCACGATCGAGCCGCAGTTCCGCATCCCCGAGGAGCGCCTCTACATCCGCCTCGAGGACCTGATCGTGATCACGGCGACGGGCATCGAGATCGTCTCGAAGGACCTGCCGATGGAGATGGACGCGATCGAGAAGGTCATGGCCGAGGAGGGGATGCTGCAGCGCTATCCCCGCGACGCCGCGGCCGACGCCCTCGTGCGCTAGGCCGGGCCCACCTGCTTCGACAGGTGGCGCAGGAACTGCGCCCGCGTGCGCGGGCCGTAGGTGAGGTGGGTCGGCTGCGGGTCGTTCGCGTACTCGAGGCGGGCCTGCGCCACGCGATCGCCGCGCAGGCGGCGCTGCACGTCCGCGACGTCGAGTCCGAACAGGCCCGCGGCCGACAGCCCGAACACCTTCGCCTTGAGCGCGGGCGTCAGCTCGGGGTAGCCGTGGCGCTCGCGCAGCTCGGGCGCGATCTGGAACGCGCGGAAGGCCTGGATCTGGTCCTGGGGCGAGCCGTACCAGATGCTGTCGGTGCCCCAAAGCACGCGGCTCTCGCCGACGCGGGCGAGCAGCTTCCCGAGCGCATGGGCCGCCGTCGTGGGATCGCCCATCACGACGCGCCAGGTCGTGCCGAGCTCCGCCCAGACGTTGCTGTCGGGCTTGATGCCGTTCTCGTCGAGAGAGCGCAGCAGGGAGCTGATGCCGCCCGCGGCCTTCGGGTCGTGGACCCCTTCCTCGAACGGGAAGTCGAAGCCCGAGTGGTAGATCACGAAGTTCACGTCGGGGAAGCGCTTCGCCACCGGCCCGATGTCGCGGCACCCGGCATAGGTCGGGTCGTAGCCGAGCAGCGACAGCCCCTTGTGGATGCAGATGACCTTCGCGCCGAGCCTGCGGGCCTGCTCGATCATCGGGATGCCCGTGGCCTCGTCGTCGAGCCAGAAGCCCGTCCCGTTCGGGCCCCACTGCGTATAGACCTTCCAGGCCACGATGCCCTCGGCCTCGCGCAGGCGCTGCATGCCGTCGAGCTGCGCCTGGAGGGGCGGCAGGTTCGGCAGGACCTGGCCCAGCAGCCGCAGGCGCGGCCAGCCCTCGAGCATCTCGATCGTGCGCCGCGTGTCGTCCATCTCCTTCTGCGTGAGCGGCGTCGTGAGGGGCGCGGCGGGGAGGCCCGACAGCACCGCGACGTCGGTGTCGCTGTCCATGAACACCTCCTTCGCGAAGTGGTGGCGCGAGTAGCAGCGCAGCGGGTCGCTCTCGCCGCAGCCGCCCTGCCCGAGCCGCTTCAGGAACTCGAAGTGCGGGTTCTCGGGGAGCCAGCTGCGGTCGGGGCTCACGTGGTGGGTCTGGACGTCGAAGATGAACTCGTCCCCCGCCAGCACCTGTGCCGCGGCCTGGGTGTCGAGCGCCATGGCAGGATCGAGGGCGAAGAAACCGCCCGGCCGCGTTCCGGCCCAGACCCGGTTCACGGCCAGGAGCGTCGTCGCGACGCCGGCCGCGCTGCGCAGGAAGCTGCGGCGCGACGTTCCCAGCCGCCGCGCGTTGCGCTCGGCTTCGGCCCGGGCCAGGCGCTGGGCCTCGACCAGCCGAGGCTTCGGGGGCGGGAGCACCTCGCCGTTCGAGACGGGGTCGAGGCGCACGGGCAGCGTCGCGACGTCGTTCACGCGTCTGGACATGATCCCTCCGCTCGTGCGCGCACTGTCGGATCGAAGGCCGAGGGCTGTCAACGCTTTTGTGTCGGCCTTGAAAGGCTCCGGGGCGGAAGCCATGATGGGCGGACTCCATAGATGAAGATGCAGTCGGCGTGCGTGGTCATCCTGCTGGCGGGAGCCGTGGTCGCGCCCGCCCAGGCCCAGGACGCGTTCCAGGGGGGCGGCTTCGCGTCCGCGCGGGGCGGCTCGAACAGCTCGGGGCCTCTCGCGGGGGAACAGCTCGGCGCCCAGCTCCAGCTCGGGCTCGACTGGTCCGCGTCTCCGAGGTTCCTCGCCCACGTGCACCTGCTCGCCCGCACGGACGACGGCGACGCGAGGCGCGGGCACGCGGGCACGCCCGAGGCCTACCTGGAGCTCAACGCGCCGCTGGGCCCCGGCAGGCTGAGGCTGCGCGGAGGGGCGTTCTTCCTGCCGACCTCCCGCGAGAACGTCGACGCGCTGTGGGAGAACCCCTACGCCTTGTCGTCGTCCGCGCTCAACACGTGGCTCGGGGAAGAGCTGCGGCCCGTCGGTCTCGACGCCACCTGGCTGCAGGACGGCGTCGTGGTCGGAGCGACGCTCTTCCGCGGCAACGACACGTTCGGCGCGCTGCCGATCGATCGCGGCTGGGCCCTCCACGACCGCTGGACGCTGCTCGGGGAGAAGGTGGCGAGCGGCGACTACTTCACGTCGGTCTCGGCCGAGACCGACGGCCGGCTCGGCTACTCGGCCCGCGCCGGCTACGGCACGGGCGCCTTCGCGGCCCTCTTCACCCACATCGACAACCGTTCCGACGGCCTGCTGTACGGCGACCTGTACAACTGGACCACGCGCTTCGACCTCGTCGGCGCCGAGCTCTCGCGCGACGACTGGACGCTGGCGGGGGAGTTCGGCTGGGGGCCGACCACGCTCGTGTTCCCCGGCGGCAGCGCCACCGACGAGCTGCGCGCGGGCTACCTCCTCGTGTCGCGGCGCTTCGCCCGCGCCCGGGCCAGCGTGCGCGTCGACGCGTGGCGCGGCTCGTACCGGGGCACCGAGGAGGTGCGCTGGGATCGCGCGCTCACGGCGGCCGCCTTCTGGACGCCCGTGCCGCGGCTGCGGGCGGGAGTCGAGCTCGCGGCGACGCGCGACACGGCCCGCGTCCTCGTCGACCTGCGCTACGGGTTCTCCCGCCGCTAGGCCCGGCGGGCCAGTGGTACTCTCACCTCGATGCGTTGGCCTCCAGCCGTGGCGCTGCTTCTCGCGACGGGCGGGGCGAGCGCCGCGAGCGTGAACGTCGCGGTCCTCGACGAGCGCGGCGCCCCGATCGCCCAGGCCGTCGTCTACGCGATCCCGGAAGGGCGCCGGCCCGCGCCGCCCGTGCGCGGCGCGGTGCTCGACCAGAAGAACCGCGCCTTCGTGCCCCACGTCCTCGCGGTGCAGACCGGGACGTCCGTGAAGTTCCCGAACAGCGACAACGTGCGCCACCAGGTCTACTCGTTCTCGCCCGCCAAGCGCTTCCAGCTGCCGCTCTACGAGGGCACGCCGGCGGCCCCGGTGGTGTTCGACAAGCCCGGCGTCGTCACCCTGGGCTGCAACATCCACGACCGGATGAGCGCCTACGTCGTGGTGGTCGACACGCCCCACTTCGGCGAGACCGAGAAGGGCCGCGTGTCGCTCCAGGGCCTCGCCGAGGGCCGCTACACCCTGCGCGTCTGGTACGCTGGCCTGCGCGGCGAGGCGCCTTCCCAGGAGCTCACGCTGGGGGCCGGCGACGCCCGCGACGTGCAGTTCCGGATCGACCGGAAGTAGCCGCCATGTGGCCGCGCAGCTTCCAGGCGAGGCTCCTGGCGCTCACGGTCACCGCCCTCGTGCTGCTCCAGGCCGCGACCCTCGTGGCGCTCCACGTGACGGGGGAGCGCAACCTGAAGCGCACCCTGGCCGAAGAGCTGCGGGTCGGCGCCCGCGTCCTCGATCGCATCCTGTCGGCCCGGGGCCGGCAGCTCTCGGACACTGTGAGGGTGCTCGCCGCCGACTTCGCGTTCCGCGAGGCCGTGGCCTCCGGGGACCGCCCGACGATCACGTCGGTGCTCACGAACCACGGCTCGCGGATCTCGGCCGACGCGGCGTTCCTCATCTCCCTCGACGGGTCCGTCGAGGCCGACACCCTCGACGGCCGCTTCGTCGGCCGGCCCTTCCCGCTGCCCGCCCTGGTCAAGCGCGCGAACTCCGAGGCCGAGGCGGCGGCGGTCGCCACCCTCGATCACCGGCCCTACCAGTTCGTCGTGGTGCCCGTGCTCGCCCCCCAGGCGATCGCCTGGGTCGGGATCGGCTTCCGGATCGACGAGAGCGTGCTCGACGAAGTGCGGCGCCTGACGTCCCTCGACGTCTCGCTGTGGAGCCCGAACCCGGGCGCCCCGGCCACGCTGATCTCGACGCTGCCTCACGAGAGGCAGGCGGAGCTCGTGCCCCAC
Source organism: uncultured Acidobacteriota bacterium (assembly GCA_902826455.1). Lineage (GTDB taxonomy): Bacteria > Acidobacteriota > Vicinamibacteria > Fen-336 > Fen-336 > CADEEV01. The sequence continues at coordinate 27,887 of CADEEV010000009.1, forward strand.
CTCGGCAGCGCATCGGCCGCGGAGACGATGCGGCTCGGCGTCGACCTCTACGAGACCCTGGTGCAGCCCCTGGCCACGGCTGACGACTCGCGGGTCAACATGCTGCTCCAGCGCTCCTTCGAGGAGGCGCAGCGGCCCCTGCGGGAGCTCGAGCTGCAGATCTTCGGCGTCTCGAGCGCGGCGCTCCTGGTGGCGATCGTGGCCGCGATCTTCTTCGCCCGCAGCGTGACGCGGCCCCTGCGCAGCCTGGCCCTGGGGGCGGTCCGCATCGGCCAGGGCGACTACTCGACGCCGGTCGAGATGAGCCAGGACGACGAGATCGGCCAACTCGCGGCGGCCTTCAACGGCATGCGCACGGAGATCGGGCAGCGCGAGGAGCAGATCCGCTTCCAGGCCACCCACGACAGCCTCACCGAGCTGCCGAACCGGACGCTGTTCCTCGACCGCCTGGCCACCTGGATCTCGGCCGCGCGGCGCCGGGGCAGCCGCATCGGCATGGTCATGATGGACCTGGACCGGTTCAAGGAGATCAACGACACCCTCGGCCACAAGCTGGGCGACGACGTGCTGGTGGAGGTGGGGCGGCGCCTGCGCCAGACCCTGCGCGAGAGCGACACGGTCGCGCGCCTGGGCGGCGACGAGTTCGCCGTGATGTTCGAGACCCTGGACGCCGCGAGCGCCATCGACGTGGCCCGGCGCCTGGGCGCGGCCCTCGAGACGCCGCTCACGGTCGGCGGCGTGTCGATCGAGGCCCGGGCCAGCATGGGCATCGCACTCTTCCCGCTCCACGCCGAGGACGCCGGCACGCTCCTGAAGCGCGCCGACGTGGCGATGTACGAGGCGAAGCGCAACCACGCGGCCTACGCGATGTACGAGCCGGGCCGCGACGAGCACTCCCTGCGCCGCCTCGCGATCCTCTCGGAGCTGCGCAACGCCGTGCTGCGCGACGACCTCGAGCTGCACTACCAGCCCACGATCGACGTGGCGACGGGGGCCGTGGTGCGGGTCGAGGCCCTGGTGCGCTGGCGCCACGCGGTCCATGGGCTCCTGCTGCCCGACGAGTTCGTGGTGCTCGCCGAGCAATCGGGCAGCATCGGCATGATCACGCGCTGGGTGCTGCGCCGGGCCCTCGGCGACTGCGCCGACTGGAAGCGCCTCGGCTTCGCCCTGCCCGTGGCCGTGAACCTGTCGGCCCTCGACGTCCACGACCCCGAGCTCCTGACCTTCGTGAGCGGCCTGCTCCACGACAGCGGCCTCGAGGCGGGCCAGCTCGTCCTCGAGCTCACCGAGAGCGCCGTGATGAAGGACGCCGCCTACGCGCTGCGCACGCTCCGCGACATGAAGACGCGCGGCATCACCCTGGCCATCGACGACTACGGGACGGGGCACTCGTCCCTCGCGCACCTCAAGCGGCTCCCCGTGGACGAGCTCAAGATCGACAAGTCCTTCGTCGTGCACCTGACGGCCACGGCCGCCGAGGACAACGTGATCGTGCGCTCGACGATAGAGCTCGGCCACAACATGGGCCTCGTCGTGGTCGCCGAGGGCGTCGAGAGCGCCGAGGGCCTCGAGCTCCTGCGGGGCTTCGGCTGCGACCTCGCCCAGGGCTACTTCATCAGCCGGCCCCTCCCGAAGGAAGCGCTCCTCGAGTGGCTCGCCCCGCGCTTGACGCCTCGATAGTACGTTGCGTACCATGACAGTACGATGCGTACCAAGAGCGCCGCGAGCCTGCCCGCCACCGCCCTCGACGCCATGCTCATGGGCCTGCTCGAGGGGGGGCCGCGCGCCGGCTACGAGCTGCGCAAGGCCCTCGTCGGCAGCCCCCTCAAGCACTTCAGCGAGAGCCCGGGAGCCGTCTATCCGGCTCTGAGGCGCCTGGAGGCCAACGGCTGGGTCGTCCCGGTCACCGACGCTCCCGGAGGCCGCGGCCGGCGCGACCTCAAGCTCACGCCCCGGGGCCGCGCCGCCTTGTTGTCGTGGCTCGGGCGGCCGGTCAGCCGCGAGGACGTGGTCTGGCGCCAGGACGAGCTGGCCTTGCGCTTCGCGTTCCTGTGCCCCGCCTTGCCGCTCTCGGAGGCGAAGCGTTTCCTGAAGGACTTCCTCCGCGAGATCCAGGGCCATCTGGTCGAGCTGAGGCGCTTCCGCAAGGAGATGGCGCCGGGCATGACGCCGACGGGGCGCCTCGCCTTCGACGGCGGCGTCGCACTCTACGAGGCGCGGGCGCGCTGGGCGCGGGGCGCGCTCACCACCCTGGGGAGACGATCACGATGACGCGCTTCGTCCTGAAGAGCCTGGCCCTGCTCGTCCTCTCGCTGGTGATCGGCGCGGCGGCGGCTCCGCTCCTGCCGAAGGCCATCCTGGCGGCGGCCTCGCCGGCGCTCGGGCCCGTGCTCCTCTCGAGCGCCCTCACGATCGTCTTCGCGCTCTGTCTCGCGGGCCGCAGCTCCGGAGGCGTCGCGAGCCGGGCCCTGCTGCTGCTGTGGCTGATCTTCGGGCTCCAGGCCAACAACCTGGTGGAGACGCTGATCTTCGACATCGGCCTGCCGCGCCCCGAGCTGTGGCGCTTCTACCTCCACGGGTTCGTGTCCACGGCCGTGCTGGCCCTCGCGATCGCGTGGGCCGCCGGGCCTCCGTTGCCGGCGGCTTCGCGAGCGCCGCGGCCGCTCTCCGCGACCCTCGGGCGCCTGGCCGTCGTGGCCGTCGTCTACATCGGCGTGTACTTCACGGCCGGCGAGGCGATCTACCCGTACATCGCGAGCTTCTACGGCGCCTTCCGGCTGCCGGCCGTCACGACGATCGTGCCCCTGGCGCTCACCCGCGGGCTCGTCTTCGGGCTGCTCGCCCTGGCCCTCGTCGAGCGCCTCGGGCCGGGCCAGCGGCGCGGGCCGTTGTGGGTGGCCGGCCTCTTCAGCGTGGTGGGCGGCGTCGCGCCGCTCTTGATGCCGAACCCCTTCATGCCCGACTACGTGCGCTACGCCCACATGGTCGAGGTCGGCATCTCGAACGTCTTCTTCGGCCTGTTCGCGGGCGCGCTGCTCGCGCGGGATGAGAGAATGCCCGGATGAAACTGCTCTTCATCGGAGGCACCGGCAACATCAGCTCCGCGTGCGTCGAGCTGGCCCTCGAGCGCGGTCACGACGTGACCCTCTTGACGCGCGGCCAACAGCCGCTGCCGCCGGGCGTGAAGGCGCTGTCGGGGGATCGCAACGACGCCGGGGCACTCGCCCGCGCCGCCGCCCACAACTTCGACGCCGTCCTCGACTTCGTGGCCTTCAAGCCCGAGCAGGTCGAGGCCGTGGTCTCCGCCTTCGCCTCCCGCACGGGGCAGTACGTCTTCATCAGCTCGGCGACGGTGTACCGGCGTCCGTCGCCGCGCGCCTTCACCCGCGAGGACGACCCGCTGGGGAACGACCACTGGGAGTACGGCCGGCTGAAGATCGCCTGCGAGGAGGCGCTGATCCGCGCCCACCGCGAGCGCCAGTTCCCCGTGACGATCGTGCGGCCCTCCTACACGTTCGGACCCACCTGGGTGCCGAGCGCCGTGGCGGGCCACGACTACACCCTCGTCGACCGGATCCGGCGCGGCCTGCCCATCGTCTCCCACGGCGACGGCACGTCGTTCTGGATGATGACGTTCCACACCGACTTCGCCCTGGGCTTCCTGGGCCTCGTGGGCAATCCCCGGGCGATCGGCGAGGCCTTCCACGTCACGACCGACGAGGTCCTGACCTGGGACACGATCTACCGCGAGATCGGCCGCGCCGCAGGCCGCGAGCCCGAGATCGTCCACGTGCCGTCCGACCTGCTCGCGGCGCTCCTGCCCGACAAGGCCGGCACGCTGCTCGGCGACAAGGCCCACAGCTCGATCTTCGACAACGCGAAGCTGAAGGCCGCCGTTCCCGAGTTCCGCGCCTCCGTGTCGTTCCGTGAGGGCATCGCCCGCAGCATCGCGTGGTTCGACGCCGATCCGGCGCGGCGCCAGGCGAACGCGGCCACGAACCAGGCCCTGGACCGGGTCGTCGCGGCGCAGCGCGGGGCGTTCCCTACTTCGTGAGGCCGCACGCCGCCGACCACGGCGCGAGCATCGCGTCGATGCCGGCGAGGTCGAAGCTGTCGACCGTGGGTTCGCCTTGCGAGCCCGGGAAGGCGACGTTGAGGCGGCCGTGGCCGAGCAGGCTCTTCAGCTGCTCGCGGGGCTTCGCCAGGTAGATCGCCTTGCCGTCGCTTCCCGGCCTCGATGCGACCTTGAGCGTCGGCCCCTCGTCGAGCTGCAGGCCCACGGGCTGGCCCTGGGACGATAGGCCACCGCTGTCCACCGCCAGGTAGAGGTCGGCGTCGTCGCCGCGGCAGCGCAGGCGGAGCGACACGACGCCGTTGTCGCCCTTGAGCGAGAGCACGACGCCCTCGGCCCCCTTCGCATCCACGAGGCCGCGGGCCGTCCACTTGCCGGCGGGCGCCACGGGTCCCAGGGCCGGCGCGGCCGCGGGCGGGAAGCGACAGTGACGCCGCAGCTCGTCGAGCGCGGGCGCGAGGCGGCGCAGGTCGTAGTGCTCGGGACTCCCCGCCGCCACGAGGGTGAGGGTGCGGGCCGATCCGAGGGTCGAAAGAAGGCGCGCGGCAGGCAGGCGCGCGCTCACGTTCGTGTCCCACTCCGCGTAGTAGAGGACGGCCTCGCCCCCGTCCGTCGCGATCGAGAGCGGGCCGCCCTTGCCGGGCGTGCCGCTGAAGTAGAACGCCTCGAGGAGCGGCTCGCGGTCGCTGCAGCGCAGGCTCAGCGTGCCGGTCCGCAGGAACGACTTCGCGTCGGGAATGGGCGTGCCGGTCACGGCATGCAGCGTCTTCTTGTCGCGGGTGCGCGTCGCGTAGGCCCAGCCCACGCTCTCGGGGACGCCGGCAGGGGCCGCGAGGACCGCGGCGAGGGCGAGGGACGACAGCATCGGAGGACCACGGTAGGAGCCCCGCGCCCGCCTTGTCAAGATCGGCCCTCGCCCCGGACGTCGCTACGGCTTCTGCTGGTCGTCGTGCTTCTGACGGTAGATGCTCCGGCTCGCGCGGTTCTCGTCGCGGCGCAGGTCGGCGCGCTCGCGCGGTCCCAGGTGGCCGTCGTCGTGACGGTAGCGGTACTCCTCGGCACGGATGTGCGCCTGCTGCCCGATCAGGCGCGCGGCCTCGCGCCGGGTCAGCTCGCCCGACTGGACGCCGTTGCGGATGCGGACGGACTGCCGGTGCTCGCGGCGGTTCACGGGGCCGGCCTCGGCCGTACCGACGGCCAGGAGGCCCAGGACGGCCAGGCTCGAGAGTGCGGTCTTCATCGTGCTCTCCTCCTCCGGGCCTCCTTGCGGGCGGCCCGAATCGTGGTGTTCGTCGGGATTGGACCGCGAGGTCGGGAAGAAGGTTGGCCCGGCGGCTACGTGGCGGGGGGGCCGCCGGCCGGCCGGCGGCCGACGCTCGTGAACAGGCCCACGACCGAGCGCAAGGCGGCCCGGGCCACGGGCTTCACGAGATACGAGTCGGCGCCGGCGCCGCGCCCGGCCGTGTAGTCCTTCATGTCCTTGTTGGCGGTGACGAAGATGATCGGGACGCGGCAGCCCTGCTCGCGGAGCAGTCGGCAGGCCTCGTAGCCGTCCATCTCGGGCATGTTCACGTCGAGCAGGATCAGGTCGAAGGGACCGTCGGCCTCGTAGCGCTGGAGGCACTCGAGGCCGTTCGCGCCTTCGACGATCTCGAACTGTTCGGTGCGGTCGCCCTCGAGCATCGCGCGCACCAGCTGGCGTGTGGCCGCGTGGTCGTCGACGACGAGGATCCGCTTGGCCATGAACCCGAGAGGTTAGCATGCAAAACGGATAGACTCTCCGGCCGTGTCGAAGCCCGAGTCCTCGAAGCCCAACCGGCTGGCCGCGGAGTCGAGCCCCTACCTGCTCCTTCACGCCCACAACCCCGTGGACTGGTACGCGTGGGGCGACGAGGCCTTCGAGCGCGCCCGGGCCGAGGACAAGCCGATCTTCCTGTCGGTCGGCTACTCGACGTGCTACTGGTGCCACGTCATGGAGCGCGAGAGCTTCTCCGATCCCGACATCGCGAAGCAGCTCAACGACGCGTTCGTGGCGATCAAGCTCGACCGCGAGGAACGCCCGGACCTCGACGAGATCTACATGGCGGCGACCCAGCTGCTGACCGAGTCGGGAGGCTGGCCCAACTCGGTGTTCCTGACCCCCGAGGGCAAGCCGTTCTTCGCCGGAACCTATTTTCCGCCCGACGATCGCCACGGCCGGCCGGGCTTCCCGCGCGTGCTGACGGCGATCCGCGAGGCCTGGGCGCTGCGGCGCGCCGAGGTCACGCAGCAGGCGGAGACGTTGTCCGAGGCGATCCGGCGCCAGGCCGAGGGTGGGGGAGCGCCCGGCGTGCCGGATCCCGGCGCGGGCGACGCCCTCGAGGCCGAGCTCGCGCGCCGCTTCGACCGCCGCCACGGCGGCTTCGGCCGCGCGCCCAAGTTCCCGTCGCCCGCGAACCTCTACTTCCTCCTCGACCGGGCCCGGGCGGGCGGCGCCGAGGCCCGCGACATGCTGGTCGTGACCCTCGACCGCATGGCGCGCGGCGGCATCCACGACCAGATCGCCGGCGGCTTCCACCGCTACTCGACCGACGCCGAGTGGCTGGTGCCGCACTTCGAGAAGATGCTGTACGACAACGCGGCTCTCGCCGAGCTCTTCGTCGAGGCGGACGCCCTCGCTCCGGCCGAGGGCTTCGCCCGCGTCGGCCGCGCCACGCTGGACTTCGTGCTGCGCGAGATGACCGGGCCCGGGGGCGGCTTCCTCTCCGCGATCGACGCCGAGACCGACGGCCACGAGGGCGCCTACTACACGTGGACCGCCGCCGACCTCGACGCGGCCCTCGACGCGCCCACGCGCGCGCGCCTCGCGACGCTGTACGGCTTCGACGGGAGCCCGACCTTCGAGCGCGACCGCTACGTGCTCCACCTGCCGGAGGCTGTGGACGACGCGCTGCTCGCCGCCGCCGAGCCGGGCCGGGCCCGGCTCCTCGCCGTCCGCGACCAGCGCCCGCGGCCCCTCACCGACGACAAGGTCCTCACGGACTGGAACGGCATGATGATCGCCGCCATGGCCGTGGCCGGGCGCGCCCTCAACGAGCCGCGCTACGTGGCGGCCGCGGAGCGCGCCGCGCAGTTCGCCCTCGCCTCGCTCGTCGATCCCGCGAGCGGAGAGCTGCGCCACGTGTGGCGCCTGGGCACAGTGAAGGTCGCCGCACTGCTCGACGACTACGCGTTCCTGATCGCCGGGCTGCTGCGGCTCCACGAGGCCAGCGGCGCCGAGCGCTGGCGCGACGAGGCGCGGCGCCTCCAGGCCGAGCAGGACCGGCGCCTCTGGGACGAGGCCGCCGGCGGCTACTGGAACGCCGGCGACGACCCGCGCCTGCTGGTGCGCTCGAAGTCGGCTCACGACGGCGCCGTCTCGTCGGCCACGGGCATCGCCGCCCTGAACCTGATCGCCCTGGGGGATCGGGCGCGGGCCGAGAGACTCCTGCGCTCGCTCGCCGAGCCGATCGCGCGCTGGCCGCAGGCCCACGCGACGCTCGTGCGCGCGGTCGCGGCCTTCGGGCCGATCGTCGACGCCGCCATCGCCGCGGAGCCCGCGGCCCCGGTCCTCGCGGCCACGGCGCGGGACATCGTGACCGTGACGGCCAGCGTCGATCGCAGCGTCGCCGGCGCCTGGAAGCCGTTCGTCCTCGAGCTGACGGTGGCCGAGGGCTGGCACCTGAACGCCAACCCGCCCCTGTTGCGGTTCCTGGTCGCGACGGAGGTGCGTTCGGGCCGGAGCGAGGTACGATCGGTGCGTTACCCGAAGGACGAGCGTTACGAAGGCCGCATCCGCATCGAAGGCGAGGTCCATGTCGAGGGCGCCTCGCCTTCCGTGTCGCTGACGTACCAGCCCTGCGACGAGGAGAAGTGCCTCACCCCCGTGACGCGCGACATCGCCTTCCCGTGACCCCGGACCTCTCGAAGCTCAAGCGCTATCAGTCGGTCTTCGTGTCGACCCACGAAGGCGACGCGGTGCTCTCGTGCGCGGCGCGTCTCATCGCCGCGGGCGCCCGCGGCGGCAAGACCCTGATCGTGACGCTGTTCCGGGTCGGCGACGAGCAGCCCTTCTCGGAGCCGGGCTCCCTGTCGATCGGCCTGCCCGCCGCGTCGCTGCGCGATCCCGCGTCCTACGACTCCTTCCGTTCCCTCGTCTTCGGGCCCGCCGGGCGCGACGAGGCCAGCCTCGAGCAGGCGGCCCGCGTGATCGACGAGGTCTTCCGCCGCACCCAGGCCCGCGACCTGTACCTGCCCCTGGGGGTCGGCGGTCACGTGGATCGCCAGCTCGCCCACGAGGCCGGCTTGCGCGCCGTGCCGCCGAAGCCGGGCCGCAACGTCTTCTTCTACGAGGAGCGTCCGGAGGCTCTCGTCCCCGGGGCGGTGCGGCTGCGTCTCGCCGAGCTCGGCGCGCGCCTGCCGCCCGTGGCCGTCGACGTGGCGCGCGAGGGCAGCCTCCCGCGCTTCCTCTACCGCTTCAACACGGTGCCGCAGCGCCGCGTCGCGCCCCGCGGCCTCGCCGAGCGCCTCGCGTGCAGCCGCCTCGCCGCGCGCGCCTGGCTGGAGGCGCGCGCCTGGCAACCGCAGCGCGCCTTCGGGCCGCGTCTCCAGCCGGTCCTGCAGCGCGTCGAGGGCGACTCGCTCGCCGCGATCCGGGAGATGGCCCACGCCGAGGGCGAGCGGCGCCGGGCGCCCGCCGCGTCGGCGCACCGCCTGCTGCGCCTCGCGTCGCGCTACGCCGACGGCCTCGGAGGCAGCGAGCACCTCGAGCGCTATTGGCTGTTGCTCCCGACCCGCGAGGACGAGGGCCGCTCGGAGCTACCCGCGACGCTGTCCGCGTAGTTTCGCGGTAGGCTCGGGCCCATGGCCCAGAACGCCTCCGGTCTCTTCGCCGACGTCGAACTCGCGGCGCGCATCGAGCGTGCCGAGCGCACGCTGATCGAGGAGGGCGCTCTCGCCGCCGCGCGCCGCGACGCCCACGAGCGCGTGCTCGTGCTGCCGGTGGGCGGCGGCCTCGCGGTGTGGGCCGGAACGGGCTCGCCGCTCAACAAGGTCGTCGGCCTCGGCTTCGGCGGCCGCGTCGAGGATCGCGAGCTCGACGCCGTGGAGGCCGAGCTCGCCGAGCGCGACACGCCGGTGCAGTTCGAGATCTCGACCCTCGCGGATCCCGCCCTCGTCGAGCGTCTGACGCGCCGCGGCTACGTGCTCCGCGGCTTCGAGAACGTCCTGGGCCTGCGCCTCGCCGCCGGTCGCGAGGCGCCCCTCGCGAAAGGCGTCGCGATCCACGACGTCGGGCCCAGGGAGTTCGAGGCCTGGCTCGACGTGGTCGTGGACGGCTTCGCGACCCCCGACACGCAAGGTGTCGCGTCCCACGAGGAGTTCACCCGCTCCGCCGTCGAGCGCGCCATGCGCGATCTGACGTCGGCCAGCGGCTTCGTGTGCTCCCTCGCGAGCCTCGACGGCGCCCCTGCGGGCGGCGCCAGCCTGCGGCGCAGCGAGGGGCTGGCGCAGCTCTGCGGCGCCGCGACGCTGCCGGGATTCCGCCGCCGCGGCGTGCAGGCCTCGCTCCTGTCGGCGCGCCTCGCCTCGGCCGCCGGCGCCGGCTGCGACCTCGCCGTGGTCACGACCCAGCCGGGCTCCAAGTCGCAGGAGAACGTCCAGCGACTCGGCTTCGAGCTGCTCTACGCGCGGGCGGTCCTCGTCCGGCCCGCCTGAGCCATGAGAGGCGCCGCCTGGGCACTCGTCGGGACGCTCGGAGCGCTCGGCTGCTCGGGCGCGAGACCCGCGGCGCCTCCGGCCGGCACCCTCCGCATCGCGGTGCAGGGCGACATCACCGGCCTCTATCCGAAGCTGCGCAACGAGTCCTACAGCTTCGCCGTCAATGCCAACGTCTTCGAGGGCCTGACCCGCCTCGGCCACGACCTGGGTCCGGAGCCGGCACTGGCCGACGCCTGGGCGAACCCCGACGAGCACACCTGGGTCTTCCACCTGCGCCCGGGCGTGCGCTTCTCCGACGGGCGGCCCGTCGGCATGCCGGACGTGGTCGCGTCGCTGCGTCACGCCATGAGCGCGAACACCACGCGGACTCTCCTCGCCCCCATCGAATCGATCGAGCCCGTCGGCCCGGACTCGCTGAAGATCAGGACGCGCTTCCCCTGTCCCGTGCTGCTCGCCCACCTGGCGTTCGCGTTCGTCGTGCCCGAAGCGGCCCTTGCCGCCGTCGACGGCACCCGCGCCCTGGGCACGGGACCGTTCGAGGTCGTGGCCTGGACGCCCGGCCGGGAGCTCGTCCTGGCCCGAAACCCGCAGTATCGCGGGGCGCGTCCCGACTTCGACGAGGCGCGCTTCGTCGTGACGCCGGATCCGGTGCAGCGCCTTCGCGCGCTGCAGGCGGGCAGCGTCGACATCGCGGACAACGTGCCCACCCGCGAGATCGCGGCCCTGCGCGAGAGCCCGTCGTTGCGGGTCGTGAGCCGGCCCGGCCTGCGCGTCCTGTTCCTCGCGCTGCGCGTCGATCGGGCGCCGTTCACCGATCCCCGCGTGCGCGAGGCACTGGATCTCGCGATCGACCGCGGCGCGCTCGTGACGCGGGCGATGAACGGCTTCGGCGTGCCCTCGGCGCAGCTCGTGCCGCCGCCGGTCCTGGGCTTCAACCCGGACATCCCGCTGACCGCCGCGAACCCGGCCCGGGCCCGGGAGCTGCTGCGCGCGGCGGGCCATCCGGAGGGCCTTGCCTTGCGTCTCGACGGACCGACCGACCGCTATCCGTCGGGGATCGAGATCATGCGCGAGGTCGCACGCCAGCTGGGGGAGGTCGGGATCCGGATCGAGATCCAGGGCCGGCCCAAGGACGCGTTCTTCACCCACGTCGACGGCGGCCAGTACCAGCTCCTGCTCTACGGCTGGTCGTGCGAGACGATCCAGGCCGGCGAGGCCCTCGACGAGCTGATTCGCACGCCGCCGCCCGGGGAAGGCCCGAACATCGAGGGTTTCTCGGACTCGCGCATCGACCTGCTGATCGACACGGCCAATCGGGCCTCGCAGATCCGGGAGCGCTCGACGCTCCTGGGCGAGGCCCTCGCGGCCGTGGCCGCGGCGCGCCCGATCATCCCCCTCGCGATCCAGAACGAGTCGTTCGCGTTCTCGTCCGAGCGCGTCGCGTGGAATCCCTCCCTGGACATGGCGCTGTTCGTCGCCGACGTGCGCCGACCCGCTCCGTCCGGCGTCCGCTAGCCGCTACTCCGTCTCGGCGGGGGCGAAGAAGACGAGCGCCGTCAGGTCCTCCCGGACGCTGTGGAAGCGGTGCGTCGCCCCGGCGGCCACGAAGAGCACGGCGCCGGTCTCGGCAGGCAGGTCCTGGCCGTCGACCGTGAGCACGGCCGCGCCGCTCGCGACGTAGTAGACCTCGTCCTGGTGGTGCGGCGACTGCGGGTCGGCCGCGCCCTGCTTCAGGTGGTAGATGCCCATGCTCAGGCTGGGAACGCGCAGGAACTCGAGCCACGCGCGGCCGGACTGCTCCCGATCGGCCTTCAGTCGCTCGAGGCTGAAGGCTCGTGCCGTGCTCATGGGGTCACCTCCGGGCCGATACATTACCTCGACGCTCACGGGTTAGGCTTGGGCCATGGCACACCTGATCCAGCCGGCCACCACCGCGCGGTCGAAGTGCCGGGGCTGCGGCGAACGCATCGCCGCCGGCGCGCTGCGCTTCGGCGAGGTCGTCCCCAACCCGTTCGCCGAAGGCGATGCGACCCAGTGGTTCCACGTCGCGTGCGGCGCCCACAAGCGGCCCGAGCCGTTCCTCGAGGCCCTGTCCGGCGCCAGCGAGCCCGTTCCCGACGCCGAGTCCCTGAGCGCGGTGGCCCAGGGCGGCGTCGCCCACCCGCGCCTCGCGCGCATCGACGGCGCCGAGCACGATCCCTCGGGCCGCGCGACCTGCCGTCACTGCAAGACCAGGATCGAGAAGGGCGCCTGGCGCATCCGCCTCGTGTACTACGAGGACGGACGCTTCCAGCCGTCCGGCGCCGTCCACGTGCCGTGCGCGCGCGCCTACTTCGAGGCCGACGACGTGCTGCCCCGCGTCAGGCACTTCGCGCCTGCCCTGGCCGAAGCCGACCTGAAGGAGATCGAGACGCTCCTCGCCCCGGCTACTTGATCCAGTCCTCGTAGCCCGCGAGCCCCTTCCAGCGCTCGGGGTCCTGCAGGACGAGGGTGTTGAAGTAGACGTCGATCTGGTCGTGGGGGAAGGCCGGCGCGATCGCGAGGGCCGCCTTCTTGAGGGCGCCTGCTTCGGGCACGGGGAAGGCGTCGGCCTCTTCCTTCAGCAGGCCGTTCTCGTGGGGCAGCCCGAGGGCGTCGAGGAACGCGACCAGCAGGGGCCGCCGCGAGCCCAGGTGCAGCGAGATCAGGAGCGACGAGACCAGGGGCTCGCCGGGGTCGAGCACCGTCGAGAGCGCCTCGGCCAGGGCGTCGGGCGCCATCGCCCGGGCCACCTGGGGCCGGAGCTTGCGCACGCGGATCACGGCCGACAGGGCGTGGGCGTACAGCTCGGGCGGGGGCTCTTCCAGGAAGGTCGCCGCCGCGACGCGCTTGTCCTCGCGCGACACCTTCTTCCAGATGCGTCCGGCGCTCGTCTCGAAGTCCATGGCGCGGGAGTATACCGTTGACAGGGCCGGCTCCCGTCGCGACCATAGGCGCGCTATGGCTTCACTCGACAGCCGCGGCTGCCTCACGGACGAGGGTCTCGACAGCGTGGCCCGCGCGCCGGTGGGCCAGGCGCCGGCCGAGCTCGCGGCGCACCTGGCGTCCTGTGCGCGATGCCAGGAGAGGATGTTGTTCCGCGGCACGCCGCGCGGCCCGAGGAAGACGGCGCCGCCCCGCTGGCGCGTGTGGGTCGTCGTCGGGGCCGCGATCCTGCTGCTGCTGTCGGTGCTCGTGACGCTGCGCCGGGTGGCGGGCGTCTAGACGGGGATCACGGCGCCCGTCGTCGCCGCCGACGCCGGCGACAACAGGAACGCGATCACCCGGGCGACGTCCTCCGGCGACGTCCAGCGCGAGCGGTCGGCCTTCGGCATCGCGTGGCGGTTCGCCTCGGTGTCGATCGTGGTGGGCGAGACGGCGTTGAAGCGCACGCCACGATCCCGGTTCTCGAGGCTCAAGGCGCGCGTCAGGGCCAGCACCGCGCTCTTGGAGGCGGCGTAGGCCGCCATCCCGCCGCCGGCGGTCTCCGCGGTGCGCGAACCCACGGTCACGACGCTGCCGCCTTCCTTCAGGAGCCAGGGCAGCGCCGCGCGGCAGGTGGAGTACACGGACTCCAGGTTGATCCGCAGCATGTCGTCCCACTCCGACGCGGGCGAGACCTCCAGGTTGCCCGAGGCGGCGAAGCCGCCCGCGATGCAGGCGACACCGTCGAGGCCTCCCAGCCAGCTCGCGGCGGCGTCGACGAAACGCCGCATCGCGTCGAGGTCGGAGACGTCGGCCGGCTGGCCCCACAGCGACACGGCCTGGGCCCCGGCGGCGGCCTGCAGGGCCTCCCAGCCCGCGGCGCCCCGGTACGGCACGGCGACCCGGTCGCCTCGCGCGAGCAGCTGCAGGACGAGCGCGCGGCCGAGGGCGCCGGTGCCGCCCGTGACGAGGATGCCGGCCGCGCTGTGCATGGCCCGTTTATACCACCGCGGGCCGTGGCGGCCGGTTGTGGGCTATCATGACCGTCCCTCCAGCCCCGAAGAACTGTGATCTGTCCTTCCTGCGAAATCGACAACGAAGCCGGCCTCGAGACCTGCTTCGGCTGCGGCAAGAGCCTCTCCGCCGTGACCCAGGGCGCGCTGATCTCGGGACGCTACGAGATCCTCGACCTGCTCGGCAAGGGCGGCATGGGCATGGTGTATCGCGCCCACGACCAGCTCCTCGACGAGATCGTGGCCATCAAGGTCCTGCGCAGCGAGTTCGTCGGCACGCCCGAGGTGGCCCAGCGCTTCCGCTCGGAGATCAAGCTCGCGCGGAAGGTGTCGCATCCCAACGTCTGCCGGATCCACGAGTACGGCCAGGACGGGACGCTCACCTACATCTCGATGGCGCTCATCGAGGGCACGGACCTGAGCCGCCTGGTGCGCGCCCACCCGGAAGGCCTGCCCCTGGACACCGCGTTCGCCCTCGCGATCCAGGTGACGGACGGCCTGCAGGCGATCCACGACGTCGGGATCATCCACCGCGACCTCAAGAGCTCCAACGTGATCTGCGACGCGGCCGGGGTCGCCCGCCTGATGGACTTCGGCATCGCGAAGGACTCGGCCGGCAAGGGCCAGCTCACCGCGACGGGCCAGGTCATGGGCACCCCCGAGTACATGAGCCCCGAGCAGTGCCACGGCGACGCCCTCGACTTCCGCAGCGACGTGTACTCCCTGGGCATCGTGCTCTTCGAGATCTTCACGGGCCGCGTGCCGTTCCGCGGCGAGACCCTGATGGCGACGCTCCTGAAGCAGGTGCAGGACGAGCTGCCCCTGGACGCCGCCCTCACGGCGCGCCTTCCGGCCGGCGTCGTCGCGACCCTGCGCAAGGCGCTCGCGAAGGACCCGGGCCAGCGCTACGGGACCGCCGCCGAGGTGGCCGAGGCGCTGCGCGACGCACGCAGGACCCCGGCCCCCGTCGACGCCGCGACGCCCGCCGATCCGCCGCCGGCTCCCGCGACCGAGCGGCGTCGCGACACGCGCCTGCCGATCAGCCTCGACATCCTCCTGCAACGCTCGTCGGCGGGCGGCGCCATCCTGCAGGAGGAGCGCACGATCGCCGACAACGTCGGACGCCACGGGGTCCGTGTGCTCACCACGATGACCTCGATCAACAAGGGCGACACCGTCAACGTCCGGCAGGTGGACGGCGACTTCCAGAGCCGCTCGGCCGTGCGTCACGTCCACGCGGGCACCGACTCCTTCCGCAAGCTGGGTCTCGAGTTCCTCGATCGCGTCGCGCCGGATCACCTCGTGCCCAGCGACGGCGCCCAGCCGCGCGCCCCCCTCAACGTGCCGAAGCCCGCCCCGGCCCCGCCGCCGGCTCCGGCCCCGCGCTCCGAGGAGCGCCGCAAGGACTCTCGGCTCGCGATCAGCGTCGACGTCAAGCTGCGGCGCCTGTCGCCGAGCGGCGTCGTGCTCGAGGAGGAGCGCACGGTCGCGGACAACGTGGGCCGCCACGGCGCCCGGGTGATGTCCGCCATGCGCGACGTCGGCATCGGCGAGGTCCTCTCCGTGCACGAGGTCGGCACCGACTTCCAGACCCGCGCCGAGGTGCGCGCCGTCTATGTCGGCTCCGACCGGATCCAGCGCCTCGGCCTGCAGTTCCTCGACCACGCGACGCCCGTGAGGCTTCTTCCCGACGGCGATTCCAAGCCGAAGCTCACGCCGCCGGCCGGCGCCGCGCGGCCGCCCCAGCCCCCGAGCCCGGCTCCGCCGCCTCGCGAGCGCGAACCGTCCGAGCGGCGCCGCCAGATCCTCGCCGCCTTCGAGGCGCTCGGGACGCGCACGCACTTCGAGGTGCTCGGGATTCCGCGGGCGTCGAACGCGACCCAGGTCAAGGACGCCTACTTCCGCCTCGCCCGGCAGTACCACGCGGACGTGCAGCTCGAGGCAGACGTCGCGGACCTCAAGCCCCAGGTCGAGGCGATCTACCTGCGCGTGGGCGTCGCCTACGAGACCCTGATCAAGCCCGACAGCCGCTCGCGCTACGAGGGCCTGCTGGGTCCGAGCCGTCCGAAGTGGACGCCGTCCGCGGTGCCGGCGGTGAGCCACGAGCCGCGGTCGCCGCCCGCGCGCGAGCCCGAACCGGAGCCGGCGCCGAAGGCGCCCCTCGACGCCGAGAGCGCCGCGCGCCTCGCGCTCCAGATCGCGGCGCAGGGCCGGGATCTCCTCGCCGAGGGAAAGTTCTGGGACGCGATCCAGACCCTCGAGGGCGGCCTGGAGCTGGCCCCCGGCACGCGCTCGAACCAGGCGCTGCGCGTCGTGCTCGCCCAGGCCACCGCCAAGAACCCGCGCTGGCGGAAGCGCGCCGAGGAGATGCTCGTCGAGCTCACGCGCGAGAGAGGCGCGCCGCCCGAGGCGTTCCTCGCCTTGAGCGCGCTCTACGAGGAGGAAGGCTTCCGGGCTCGCGCCGCGGCGCAGCTGCGCCGCGTGCTCGAGATCCAGCCGGGACACGCGGACGCCCTGGCGCGCTTGCGCGCGCTCGACTAGGGCTTGAGCAGCGCCTCGTAGCTGCGCTCGGGCTCGGCCTGGGTCGCCGTGGGCAGGCCCAGCGCCCGCCAGCCCGCTTCGGCCGCGGTTCCGCCGAAGCCGGCGCGCTGGTCGACCACGCTCTCGTAGCCGGCGCTCGCGAGGATCGACGCCGCCTGCAGCGAGCGGCCCCCGGACTGGCAGCCGATCACGAGCTTCGCGTCCGTGGGGAAGTGCCGCTGCATCACGTTGAGGAAGTCGGCGTTCGGCGCCATGCCACGGGGTCCCATGTGGGCGAGGGGCACGTTGTAGGCGCCTTGCGGGTGCCCCTGCTCGAACTCCGGCACGGAGCGCACGTCGATGTACGCGTAGCCTTCGTCCATCAAGGCCTTCGCCTGCTCCGGCGGCACTCTGCGCATGCGTCCTTATACCATCCGGCGCAGCAGGCGGGCGACGCCCTCCCGGAACGCCGTGGGCTCCGGGAGCAGGCTCAGGACCAGGTACCCCTGGCCGGGGAAGTCGAAGAAGTACCCGGGATGGACGAGCACGCCGTCCTCGGCCACGAGGGCGCAGACGCGCTCCTCCTCGGGCAGCGTGGCCGGGATGCGGAGCACGGCGGTCCAGCCCCCGTCGGCGGACAGCAGGCTGACCGGGGCCTCGCGGCCGATCGCGCTCGCGAGCGCCGCGCGGTTCGCGCGCAGCCGCTCCTTCACCGGGGCCTGGAGCGCGTCGATGCCCGCGAGGATTCCCGCGGCCGCGTGCTGCGCCGGCGTCGACACCGACAGGTACGTGTCGGCCACGATCTCGAGACGCGCCAGGGCCTCCTCGCGCAGGGCGGTGGGGCCGCCGACGGCGATCCACCCGAGCTTGAGCTGCGGCAACGCGCACGACTTCGAGAGCCCGCCCATCGCGAAGGCGAGGGCGGCTCCGTCGCGGGCCAGGCTGGCCTGGCGCTCCGGGCCCGGAGCGAACAGGAAGTCCGCGAACACCTCGTCGGAGATCACGGCCAGGGCGCGCTCGGCCGCGAACGCGTCGAGAGCCCGTGCCTCGCTCGTGGACAGGCACGAGCCGGTCGGGTTGTTCGGGTTCACCACGACGATCGCCCGCGTGCGGGGCGTGGTCGCGGCCTCGACGGCCGCGAGGTCGAGGTGCCACGCGCCGTCGAAGGCGAGGGCGTAGGGCCGCACCTCGACGGACTCGAGGCTCGCGAGGAAGTCGAAGAGCGGGTAGCTGGGCCGCGGGACCAGCACCGCGTCGCCGGGCTCGCAGAGCAGCTTGAACAGCCATGCGTAGGCCTCGCTGGTGCTGGCCGTGAGCACGAGGCGCTCCACGCCGACGTCGAGGCCGCGGCGCGCGTAGTCGCGGGCCACCGCTTCGCGCGCCGCGAGGGAGCCGCACGGAGCCGGGTCGTAGCGGGCGATCGCGGGGTCGCCGAGGCTCGCCAGCAGGTCGAGGGGCGCCGTCAGCCCGACGCTCGTCGGGTTCGAGACCGTGAGGTCGAAGATCGGCTCGCCGGAACGGAGCCGCTCCGCTGCCAGCGCGGCGAGGCGGTTCCGGGTACGGTCCCAGCGCGTGCGCGACGAGAACATGCCGGCGATCCTATAATGGCCGCGTGTTGAAGCGGCTCTACGCCCTCGCGCTCCTGTCCCTGGTCGCCTGCGGGGCGCCGAAGCCCGCGGCGAGCCCGTCACCCGCCGCCTCCGCGTCGCCCGTGCTGCCCCCGCCGGTCGACGGCACGACGCCGCTGCCCGATCCGCTCCCGAAGATCGCGGCGATGGTGAACGGACACCCGATCAAGCTGCCCTACGTCGACATGATCGCCCGCGGCCAGCTCGAGCCCGCCGGCAACCAGGCGAAGGACCGGCCGTTCGCCTACCGGCGCGCCCTGCAGCAGCTCATCGTGCGCGAGCTGCTCTTCGAGGAGGCCGTCGCGCGCCGGCTCTCGGCCGACGACGCGCGCGTCGAGCAGGCGTACAACGAGGCACGGGTCGGCCACAAGGACGACGAGAAGTGGCTCCAGTACCTGGCCCAGCAGTACATGGACGTCGACACGTTCCGCGCCGAGATCCGCTCGCAGCAGACGATCGCGGTGCTGCTCGCGAAGGAAGGCGAGCAGGTTCCCGACACGGTCACGGACGCCGACGCGCGCGCCTTCTACGCCGCGCATCCCGAGATGTTCGACACCGGCGAGCGGCGCCACGTGCGCTACATCCTGCTGCGCGTGCCCGCCGACGCCCCCGAGCCGCAGCGGGCCCAGATCCGGAACAAGGCCGCGGCGCTGCGCGAGCGCCTCGGGCGGGGCGAGGACTTCGCGGGCCTCGCGAAGCAGTTCTCCCAGGACCAGTCGAGCGCCGCGAAGGGCGGCGACCTCGACGTCTTCGGCAAGGGCGAGATGGAGCCGAGCTTCGAGAGCGCCGCCTACGCGCTCAAGCTCGACGAGCTCTCGCCCGTCGTCGCGACCCCGTTCGGGTTCAACATCATCCAGGTGCGGGAGATCCTCCCGGCCCACAAGGTCCCTTACGAGGGCGTCCAGGATCGCCTCAAGGAGCTGATCGTGAAGCAGCGCCGGGACGAGCGCGTCCAGATCCTCGTCTCGAAGCTCTGGGCCCAGGCGCGGATAGAGACGTACCTCTGACGTGGCGGCGGTCACCCCGGAGCACGCGCGGCTGACCGGGGCGGCCGCGGACGTCGCGGCCTGGCGGCACTGGGGGCCGTACGTCTCCGAGCGCTCCTGGGGGACGGTGCGCGAGGACTATAGCGAGACGGGCGACGCCTGGGGCTACCTGCCCCACGACATGGCCCGCAGCAAGGCGTACCGCTGGGGCGAGGACGGGCTCGCCGCGATCTGCGACCGCTACCAGATCCTGGTCTTCGGACTGGCCCTCTGGAACGAGCGCGACCCGATCCTGAAGGAGCGCCTCTACGGCCTCGTGCCCGCCGAGGCCAACCACGGCGAGGACCTGAAGGAGTACTGCTTCTACCTCGACTCGACCCCGAGCCACTCGTACATGAGGTGGCTCTACAAGTACCCGCAGCGGGAGTTTCCGTACGCCTGGCTCGTCGAGGAGAACCGCCGCCGCGCAGGCAGCGGTCCCGAGTTCGAGCTGCTCGACACCGGCATCTTCGACGACGACCGCTACTTCGACGTCACCGTCGAGTACGCGAAGGCGACCCCCGAGGACCTCGCGATCCGCGTCACGGTGGAGAATCGCGGCCCCGAGGCCGCGGCCCTGCGGCTCCTCCCGCAGCTGTGGTTCCGGAACACCTGGGCCTGGGACGGCGGCGCGCACCCGGAGCCGATCATCCGCGAGAACGACTCCGACCCCGCCCACGTGTGCCTGGTCGCCGACGATCGGCCCGCGGATCCGCCCGCCAACCTGCCGTTCGCCTACCACCTGGGCGCGCGGCGCCTGTTCGGGCCGCCGGGAGGCCGCCCGTTGTTCACGTTCAACGAGACCCACGCCGAGCGGGTGTTCGGGCCCTGGGCGAAGAGCCGGCGCCCGTACGTGAAGGACGCCTTCCACCGCCACCTGGTGAACGGCGAGGACTGCGTGAGCCCGGAAGGCCTCGGCACCAAGGCGGCCCTCGACTACCGCCTCGAGGTGCCGGCCGGCGGCCGCGCGGTCCTGCGCTTCCGGCTCACGAACGAAATGCCCACCGCGCCCCTCGCGGACGTGGACGACGTCATCGCCCGGCGGCGCGCCGACGCCGACGCGTTCTACGCCGTGGTCCAGCCCCCGGCCGCCACCGAGGACGAGAAGCGCGTGCAGCGCCAGGCCTTCGCGGGGATGCTGTGGTCGAAGCAGATCTACCTCTTCGACGTGAATCGCTGGCTCGAGGGCGACAACGCCGCGTTCCCGCCGCCCGACGCGCGCTGGCGCTCGCGCAACATCCACTGGCGCCATCTCAACTCGATGCGCATCCTGTCCATGCCCGACAAGTGGGAGTACCCCTGGTTCGCCGCCTGGGACCTGGCCTTCCACTGCGCGCCGCTCGCCCTCGTCGACCCCGAGTTCGCGAAGGAGCAGCTGTGGCTGCTGCTCTTCGAGCAGTTCCTCCATCCCTCGGGCCAGATCCCGGCCTACGAGTGGGAGTTCTCGGACCTCAACCCGCCGGTCCACGCCTGGGCCGTCTGGCGCGTCTACAACATGGACCGCCAGCGCCAGGGCAAGGGCGACCGCGTCTTCCTCGAGCGCTGCTTCCACAAGCTGCTGATCAACTTCGCGTGGTGGATCAACAAGGTCGACCGCGAGGGCAACAACGTGTTCGAGGGCGGCTTCCTGGGCCTCGACAACATCACGGTCCTCGACCGCAGCGAGCCCCTCGCCGGCGGCGCAGTCCTCGAGCAGTCGGACGCGACGGGCTGGATGGGCATGTTCTGCCTGAACCTCATGCGTATCGCCCTCGAGCTCGCGAAGGAGAACAAGGTCTACGAGGCCCTCGCCACCAAGTTCTTCCAGCACTACATCTACGTCGGCCACGCCATGAAGAAGATGGGCGGCCGCAGCTACTCGCTCTGGGACGAGAAGGACGGCTTCTTCTACGACGTGCTGCGCTTTCCCGACGGCAGCTTCGAGAAGTTCCGCGTGCGCTCCCTCGTCGGGCTGATCCCGCTCTACGCGGTCGAGCGCCTCGAGGAGCACTGGGTCGAGCCGTTCTCGGAGTTCAAGGCGAACCTCCACTGGTTCCTGAACAACAAGCGCCACGTCGTCCAGGGCGTGTGCCACTACGTCCAGCGCCCCGACGAGCGCGTGCTGCTGTGCGCGATCGTGGACGAGAACCAGATGCGCGAGATGGTGAAGCGCATCATGGATCCCGCCGAGTTCCTGTCGCCCTACGGCCTGCGCAGCCTGTCGAGGCACCACGAGGCGCATCCTTTCCGCTTCGGGAACCGGGAGGTGAGCTACGAGCCGGGCGAGGCGGTCTCGAAGATCAAGGGCGGCAACTCCAACTGGCGCGGGCCGGTGTGGTTCCCGACCTCGTTCCTCATGATCGAAGCGCTGCGCAAGCTCGGCACGGCCTACGGCCCCCACCTGACGGTGCCCTCGCCCGACGGTCCGGGAGCCCCGGAGGTGACGCTGTGGCAGGTCGCCGAGGACCTTGCGAACCGCTCGATCCGGATCTTCACGCGGGACGCCGCCGGACGCCGGCCGGTCTACGGCGAGATCCGCAAGTTCCAGGAGGATCCCCATTGGCGGGACCTGATCCTGTTCCACGAGTACTTCCACGGGGACACGGGAGCGGGCCTCGGCGCGTCGCACCAGACGGGCTGGACCGGGCTCGTGGCTTCGCTCATCGACGAGTGGCGGCGGCCCCCACAACCGTCCTCGCGGTGACGACGGTTCAAGGCCGTGGACGCTGTCGGGTTCCTGACTCGCTCGCCGATACTCAGCTAGAATGCCGCGAGTGAGCCGCCCGTCGAAACCCCCGGCGCAGGAGCGCCTGCTACAGTTCGAAATGGCGAGCGAGCGCCCGGCCGTGGGTCCGGCCATCGAGCAGATCCTGAGCGCCGTCAAGCACGTGCGGCTGTCGCAGGATCGCCTGAGCGACCTCGCCGTGGCCCTCGCCGAGGCGCTCTCGAACGCGGCCATCCACGGCAACAAGCTGAACCCGGAGCGCAAGGTGCAGGTGCGGGTGGCGGTGCTGCCGGGCTCCAGGGCCGTGATCGAGGTCCAGGACGACGGGTCGGGGTTCGACCATGCCCGGGTCTCCGACCCCACGGACCCGGAGCGGCTGCTGACGCCCGGCGGCCGTGGTGTATTCCTGATGCGCCAGCTCGTGGACCGCCTGGAGTACGAGAGGAACGGCACCCTCGTGCGCCTCACGGTCGAACGGCGCCCTGCTCGGCCCGCGACGGCCGAAGCCGGCAGCCACAGCTAGCGCGCCGACAGGGCTCGCGCCCAGCTCTCGAGCGTTCTCACGTCCTGGACGTTCTGGACGCCCGCCCGTCCCTCGGGCGCACCGGCGCCGCCCACGAGCAGCTCGACGCGACGCGGCAGCTTCTCGCGCAGGGAGCGGAGCTGGGCCGCCGAGCGTGCCCCCCGCGTGGCGATGGAGACGCTGATCGCCACCGCGGCAGCCCCGGAATCCCGGGCCAGGGCGACGATCTCGGCGCTGGGCATCTCCGTGCCGAGCAGCAGCACCCGACAGCCGGAAGACGCCACGATCAGCGCGGCCATCTGCACCCCCAGGCCGTGGGACTCGCCCGGCAGCGTCGCGAGGATCACGAGCGGGCCGCGGGCACGCTCCTCGAAGGGGAGCCTCAGCGAGCGCAGCAGGTCGGTGACGCGCTCCGAGAGGAAGTGCTCGTGGCTCACCTCGAGGCGGCCCTCTTCCCAGGCGAGCCCGACCTCCGCCACGAGGGGCGCCACGCGCTTGTCCACGAAGTCGAGGGGCGAGAAGCGCGCCCAGTCCGCGAGCAGGATGCGCATCAGCCGCAGGCTGTCGAAGGCCTCGACGGCCTCCATGAGCTCGGGCAGGTCCAGGAGTCCGACCGGAGCGGGAACGGGCTCGTTCTCGGCGTGGCTCGCGCCTTTCAACAGCTCGGCCAGGGCCTCCTCCGAGGCGCCCACGACCTCTCCCGCGCGATGGCCACGGGCCAGGGCCTGGGCCACGCGCCGCAGTCGCGCCACGACCGCGACGGGGTAGACGCGGTGGCCGGACGGCTTGCGCTCGGGGACGGGGAAGCCGTAGCGCAGCTCCCAGGTCCGCAAGGTCTCGACGGGAATGCCGGTGGCGCGCGAGAGCGCCCCGATCGACAGTCGGGCGCCGCGTGCGGCCGGGGAATCGCTCACAGGCCGGCGATTATGGTCGGCGCTCCCGACTTCTTCAATGCGTTGGCAAACCCCGTGCACTCGCACCTCCCCGGCCGCGGCGGTGCGCCGCGGCCGGGTCAGGTGCCGAGACGGCTACGACTTGGGGAGGAGCACGCTGTCGATCACGTGGATGACGCCGTTGCTGCAGGCGATGTCGGCCTTCACGACGGTGGCGCCGTCGATCTTGACGCCCTTCGTGGCGTCGACCGTGACGCTCTGGCCCTGGAGCGTCTTCGCTTCCTTGACCTTCACGACGTCGGCGGCCATCACCTTGCCGGCCACCACGTGGTACGTGAGGACCGCCGTGAGCTTCGCCTTGTCCTTCAGCAGGGCTTCGACGGTCCCGGCCGGCAGCTTGGCGAAGGCGGCATCCGTCGGGGCGAAGACGGTGAACGGGCCCGGCCCCTTCAGGGTCTCGACGAGGCCGGCGGCCTGGAGGGCCTTGGCGAGGGTCGTGAAGTTCCCGGCCGCGACGGCCGTGTCCACAATGTCCTTGGGGGCGTCGGCGGCGCGAACGGAGACGGCGGGCAGAACGAGGACCGCGGTGGCAGCCACGGCCAGACGACGAAGACGGCTCGCGAGCATGGATCTTCTCCTTGATAAGACGGCAGACACCCATACGCTCGCATGGATGAATGTGTTCTGTCAAGGATGTGAATAGATATTGGCTAGATGAACTCAGGTGTGGTTGCGCAGCATCAGTTCCTTCGGGTGGGGCTCGAGATAGGCCTGGCCGGCGAGATAGCCCACGCCCAGGCGCCGGACGTGGTGGCGCACCAGCGTGAGCGGCACCACCAGAGGGACGAGGCCCTTGCGATGGTCCTCGATCAGGCCCACCACTTCCTGGCGCTCGTCGGGGGAGAGCGCGTCGCTGAAGTAGCCCAGCATGTGCTGGAGCACGTTGGCGTGGCGTCGTGGCGTCGCCCTCGCGGCGAGGGCGGCCATCAGCTCGCCTTCGTAGCGGACGCGGAGCTCGTTTCGAGCCAGCGTCTTCCCCGAGGCGACGAGGCGGCCGATGCGCACGTAGGCCTCGGGCGAGTGGGACATCACCTGGAGCTTGAGCGAGGTGTGGAACGCCACGAGCCCGCCGAGGGTCCAGCGCGCCGCGAAGAACTCCCGCACGCGCCGGTAGGCAAACACGCGCTCCACGAAGTTCTCGCGCAGCGCGAGGTCGCCCAGGCGGCCCTCCTCTTCCACCGGCATGGTGGGGAAGCGCTCCAGGATCGCCGCGGCGAACAGCCCCACGCCCGTCCGCGTCGACGACAGCCCGTTCGCCGCGTGGAGCTTGACGCGCTCCATGCCGCAGCTCGGCGAGTCCTTCTTGAAGACGTAGCCCGAGAGCTCTTCGGCCGCGAGGCTCTCGGCCCGGCGGGCGGCGTAGGCCCGCATGGCCAGCGTGTGGTCGCGGCCGCTCTTCGGCGCCACCAGGTGGACGGCGTCCTTCCGCCGCTCGAGGCGGATCGGCTCCCGGGGTGTGCCGAGACCCAGCTCCACCTCGGGACACACCGGCACCCACGTCACGAAGCGGGCGAAGCTGCCGACCAGGAACGGGTCGCGCTTGTGGCCTCCGTCGTAGCGCACGTTCTCGCCGAGCAGGCAGGCCGAGATGCCGATGCGGATCTCCACGGGGCGACTGTAGCCCACGTTTCACAAGGTTTTTCGCGGCCGGCGCGCGCCGGCGTTCTAGAATCCGCCCATTCCCCCGTGTCGGCCGCGGTCTGGCGGGGGCCAGGCGCGGCCTTGGAGCGACGAACCATGAAGAAGGTGCTGCTGCTGGCCCTCGCGACCGGCCTCGCCGGGGCCGCCCAGGCCGAGAAGCCGGGATTCAAGACGGGCCGTCCCGAGATCCTCTCGATGAGCGCTCTCGGCTTCGCGCCCGAGGGCGTGCTCCTCGTCGGCGACGGCAAGTCCGGCGCCGTTTTCGCCCTCGACCTGGGCGACACGACGCCGCGCGAGCTCAAGGATCCGAAGCCCGTCACCGACGTGGAAGCCAAGCTGGCGGCGCTCCTCGGGGCGACCCCCGCCGACGTGCTCGTCCACGACATGGCCACGAACCCGATCTCCAAGAACGTCTACCTCGCGGTCTCGCGGGGCCGGGCCGGCATGTCCTCCCAGTGGCTCCTGCCCAACGACGTCGCCGACGCCAGCGTCCTCGTGCGGATCGACGGCGACGCGCGCTTCTCCGTCGTCGACCTGGCCTCGGTGCCCTTCGCCCGGGCGGCGCTGCCCAACCCGATCGATCCGGGGAAGAAGCACGCCTGGAAGGAGGGCCTGACCCAGCGCGTGGACACGATCGTCCACCTCTCCCACGCGAACGGCGTCGTGTGGGTGTCCGGGCTCTCCAACGAGGAGTTCGCCGCGACGCTGTGGCGCGTGCCGTACCCGTTCGCGGCCGGGGTAACGGCCACGACCCTCGAGAACTACCACGGCGCCCACGGCAAGTACGAGACCGACGCCCCGATCCGCGCCTTCGTGCAGTACCCGATCGCGGGCCGCAGCGAGATCCTCGCGGCCTACCTCTGCACCCCTCTCGTGACCTTCGACGCCGGCGCGCTCCAGGACAAGAAGCACGTGCGGGGCCGCACGGTGGCCGAGTTCGGCTCCGGCAACTACCCGGTCGACATGATCGTCTACAAGAACGAGGGCCGCGAGAAGATCCTGATCGCGAACAGCAACCTGCCCCTGATGATCGTGGACCCGAAGGACATCGAGGCCTTCAAGGGCGAGATCACGAGCGAGGTGCCGGGGTACACGGCCGGCGTCCACTACGAGGTGCGCTCGAGCGGCTCGGTGCAGCAGCTCGACAACTACGGCGACGCCCACGTCGTCGCCCTGCAGCGCCTCATGAGCGGTCGGCTCGACCTCACGCCGTACTCGGTCCGCCGCTTCTGAGGGCCGTCCGCCTGGCGCCGGCGCTCGCGGGCCTGTTGCTGGCGAGCCCGGCGCGCGCGGCGGAGATCCGCGTCGCGAGCGCGGCGGGCGCGGCCCACGCGGTGACGGTCGTCGGCGCGCCGGCCGAGGTGCGCTCCGGCTGGGCGGGTCTCGACGCTCCGGCGCTCGGGCGGCGCCTGCAGGTGTTCACGGGCGACGCGCCCGGGCCCGATCAGCCCACCGTCGCCGGCGCGGTGCGTGCGACCGAGACCGGCCTCGAGTTCCGGCCGCTCTTCCCGTTCGTCTCGGGCTTGCGCTACACGGCCGTCTACGCGGGCGATCCGCCGCTGCGCCTCACGTTCGAAGCGGAGCCGCCCGGCGGCCCGGTGCCCCGCGTCGTGTCCGTGTTCCCCTCGGGGGGCCGGCTTCCCGAGAACACGCTGCGCCTGTACCTCGCCTTCTCGCAGCCCATGGAGCCGCGCGACGTGGAGCGCCACGTCCATCTCCTCGACGACGCCGGCCGCGAGCTCGAGCTCGCCTTCGTCGAGATTCCCCACGGGCTGTGGGACGCGGCCCGCACGCGCCTCACGCTCATCGTCCACCCCGGGCGCCTGAAGCGCGGGATCGCCCCCGGGGAACGCCTCGGTGCGCCGCTCCGCGCCGGCCGGAGCTACGCGCTCCGCGTCGACGCCGGCCTGCGCGACGCGACGGGCCGCAGCCTCGGGCTCGACTTCGAGCACCGCTTCGAGGCGGTCGCGGCCGACCGCAGCTCGCCGCGACCCGAAGGCGTCATGCTCGCCGCCCCTGGATCGCCGACGGCGCCCCTCGTGGTGGATCTCCCCGAGGCCCTGGACGAAGGGCTCCTGCACCGCCTGCTGTGGGTCGAGGCCGCCGACGGCGAGGCGGTTCCGGGCCGCCTCACGATCGACCGCGAGGAGAGGCGCTGGACGTTCGCGCCGGAGCGGCCCTGGGCCCCGGGAGCCTACGCCCTGCGCCTGCATCCCGCCCTCGAGGATCGCGCCGGGAACCGCTTCGACCGGCTCTTCGATCGCGAGCTGGCGGCTGCGGCGCCGGAACCCGCACGAGAGCTCGCCCTGCGCTTCGGGTTCGAGGTGGGGCCGTGCCGGCTGCCTAGCGCGGGCGGTCGAGGACCTCGCGCACCGTGGCCAGGATCGCCGCGGGCGTGAAGGGCTTCTGGACGAAGGCGGTATTCTCCGAGAACAGGCCCTTGGGCCGCCGCGCCTCGTCGGTGTAGCCGGACATGAAGACGATGCGCAGCTCGGGCCGCACGCGCTTGAGGCGCTGCGCGAGCTCGCCGCCGGTCGCGCCGGGCATGACGACGTCGGTCAGCAGGAGATCGATCGCGCCCCCGTGGGCCTCCGCCACCGAAAGCGCCTCTTCGGCCTCGCCGGCCTCGAGCACGCGATACCCGTTCATCGTGAGGACCTCGCGCGTGAGCTCGCGCAGCGAGGGCTCGTCCTCCACGAGCAGGAGGGTCTCGGCGCCACCCTGAGGGGGCATGGTCGCCGCCGCCGGGACCGCGGGCGCGACCGCATCGACCCGGGGCAGGTAGAGCCGGAACGTCGAGCCGCGGCCGATCTCGCTCTCGACCGTGACGTGGCCGCCGCTCTGCTGGAGCAGCCCGTAGACCATGGCGAGGCCGAGGCCGGTGCCCTTGCCGGGCTCCTTCGTCGTGAAGAACGGCTCGAAGATGTGGCTGAGGGTCTCGCTGCCCATGCCGGTCCCGGTGTCGCCGACGCTGAGCACGACGTAGGGCCCGGGCGCGACCTCGGGATGGCTCGCCGCGTACGCGACGTCGACGTCCACGTTCCGGGCCTCGATCACCAGGATGCCGCCCATGGGCATGGCGTCGCGCGCGTTGACGGCCAGGTTCAGGATCGCCTGGCTGATCTGGCCGCGATCCGCCCGGACGGCGCCCAGGCCGTCCTGGAGCATGGGGTTCAGGGTGATGTCCTCGCCGATCACCCGGCGCAGCATCGTCGTCATCTCCGTGATGACGCTCGAGAGATCCAGCACCTCCGGAACGAGGACCTGCTTGCGGCTGAACGCGAGGAGTTGGCCGGTCAGGGCCGCGGCGCGCTCGGCGGCCTTGCGCACCTGCACGAGCTTGGCGTGTGCGGGGCTCGCGGGGTCGATGCGCATGGCGGCGAGCTCCGTGTAGCCGAGGATCACGCCGAGCAGGTTGTTGAAGTCGTGGGCGATGCCTCCGGCGAGGCGGCCCACGGCCTCCATCTTCTGCGCCTGGCGCAGCTCGTCCTCGACGCGCTTGCGGCCTTCGATCTCCTGCCGCGCGGACGCGTAGAGCCGGGCGTTCTCGATGGCGACGGCGGCCTGGGCGGCGAAGGACTCCGCGATCGCGACGTGGCTCGCGTCGTAGAAGCCGGGCTCGCGCTTGTCGAGGGTGAGCATGCCGATGAGCCGGTCGCCGAAGAGCAGCGGCACTCCCATCCAGGAGCGGATCGGCGTGTTCGCGTGGGCGCCCCACGCGAAGCCGGGATACCGGGCGGGCGCGTCGTCCACGATCACCGCGGCGCGCTTCAGCATCACGTCGCGGTTCGGGTTGCCGCCCTCGGCATCGTTCACCTCGAAGCGGGTTCCGAGGATCTCGCCCAGGTCCTTGAAGCCGTGGCCGCTGATGATCTCCATGCAGTCGCCCCGCGCTTCCTGCACCGAGGCGCTGTCGTAGGGCACGATGCTCTGCAGCTCCCTGAGGATGAGGGCGAGCACCTCGCGCAGCTCCAGGGTCGAGCCCAGGGCCAGGGTGGCGCTGCGCAGGCGCTCGGCCTGCTCGCGTCCCGCGCGCTCCTTCTCGTAGAGCGCCCGGTAGCGCTCCTCGCTCTCGCGCAGCACGTCCTCGGCGCCGCGTCGCTCGGTCACGTCCGAGAGCACCCCCACCGATCCCACCAGGCGCCCGGACTCGTCGTGCCAGGGGTAGGAGTGGTCGGAGAGCCAGCGCAGCTCTCCCGAGCGCGTGCGGATCCTGTAGTCCGCCCAGAACTCGCTGGCCTCGCCGCGCTCGCGGGCCGCCTGCAACAGGTCGCGCGGCAGCAGACCCCCCGCCTGGCGTCGGACCGCCACCACGAGGCTCGCGAAGCCGCGCTCGTTCACCACTCCGGGCTCGTAGCCCGTGAGGCGCTCGATGCCGGGGCTGATGTAGTCGTACGTCATGCTGTCGAAGCGCAGGCGGTACAACACCTCCCCGGTGCGTTCGACCACGAAGCGGAAACGCTCCTCCTCTTCCTTGCGGGCCTGGGCCGCGAGGCGCAACTGCCGCTTCTCCGCGGCCTCGCGCGCCTCCCGCTCGAGGACGCTCGCGAGGCGGGCCAGACTGCCCTTGAGCACGTAGTCGGAGGCGCCGGCGCGCATGGCCTCGACCAGCAGAGCCTCTCCGACGCTGCCGGAGTACATCACGACGGCGAGGTCCGGACGACGCGCCTTCACGACCTCGAGGGCGCGCAGCCCGCTGAAGCCGGGCAGCGTGTAGTCGGCCAGGACGACGTCCCAGGTCTCGTCGAGCGCCGCAGCGAGGTCCGGCTCGGTGGCGACCCGCTGCATCTCCACGTCGAGGCCCTGGCCGCGCAGGTAGGACTCGCCCAGGATCCGATCCTCTTCCGAGTCGTCGACCAGCAGCAGTCTCAAGCGGTCGGCCATGTTCAGGGAAGCGGGCCCAGGTCCACGCGCCGGAACTCGACCTCGGTGCCTTCGGCCTGGAGCGCGATGCGGCCGTGATCCGTCGTGGCGTTGCGCCCCTCGTTCACGACGACGCCGTTGACCCACACCTTCAGCGTGCGGCCTCGCGCCTCCACGGCCATCGTGTTCCAGTCGCCGAGGGGCTTCTCCGAGCCGTCGGTCAGGTTCAGGATGCGGCGCGCTTCGCCTTCGCTGCCTCCCCACTTGGCGCCGTTCTCGCGGGGGCGCCGGGCGGCCATGTCGGGCACCTCGATGTTCTCCTCGATGCACCAGAAGTCGCCGGCCTCGCCGCTCTGCATCTGGACCTCGATCGACTGCGGGAACATCGCGTACAGCGCCCGCGGCTTCGAGGCGTGGACGAGCACGCCGCAGTTGCCGCCGCCGCGCGGGAAGCGGTACTCGACCTCGAGGCGGTAGTCCTTGTAGCTCGCGTCGGTCAGCAGGTGGCCCTCGGGCTTGCCGAGGCTCACGAGCAGCCCGTTGCGCGCGACGAAGCTGGGCGGCGCCTTGGGATCGGTGTCACGGTCGGGAACGTCCGCCGTCCAACCCGCCAGGTCCTTTCCGTTCCAGAGATGGACCACGAACTTCGGAGTGATGGGCGCCGACACCTGCAGGGCGATCGCCAGGTACGCGAGGGTGGGGAGCATGGCCAAGGATACGCCCTGGCTCGCGCCTTGCAATCGAAGGGTGCGAGGGCGCATGACAGTCGACGATTCCTGAGAATCCCGCGGCGCCGCACGGGGGCTGCCGGCCGCCCGGGCAAAGCTCCATCGCCCGTCGGAAATGGATCCCGAACGTCGGCCCGCTGGGAAAGGCGAGGAGTCACAATCCGTCGATCGTGACTCCTCTTGGGGTGCTCCTGGACCTACCGCTTCGGCGGCATGTCACCGGGGCCGTCGTTCGTCTGGGCGCCTCCGGGCTTCACGGGGGTGACGCCCGTTCCGGGCTTGCTGACGCTGATGACGCCGGCGAGGCTGAGGGCGGCGATGGCGGCGAGAAGGGAGCTCAAAACCTGCATGGAAGTCCTCCTTGGGGGCGGCGACGCGCCCCGGCCGGAGTGTAGAGGGGAGGACTGCCGTGGCTGGACAGAAACTGTAAAGGTTATTTTTTCGCCTTGACTCTCGTCATGGGACTGCGGATATTGCGAGGCTGTACATGAACAAAGACATCGAAACGCTCACCGATCTGCTCCTGGCGCCTGGCGGCGGCCGATTGGCCGCCAGCCGGACACTGAACTGGCTGCTCGAGCACCACGCGGCGCGCTCGGTCGCCCTCTGGGAGATGCAGAGTTCCGGGCCCCGGCTCGCGCTCTCCGTCGGTCTCGACCAGGAGGCGATGAGTCACGTCCACGACACGTGGAAGCAGCACCGCAAGGGCCTCGACGCCGGCAAGCCCTGGCAGGGGGACCAGGACATCCTGGTGCCCGTGCTGGCGGACGACCGCCGCTACCTGCTGTCCCTGAGCGGCCTCAAGCCGAGCCGCGCCAGCGTCGAGTCCGTGGCGAGCTACGCCCGGGTCGCCGCCAAGGCGCTGCAGCGCGACAGCGGCGCCCCGCTCGCGCGCCTCGAGAAGGACATCGAACGGGACGAGCTCACCGCGCTGTTGCAGCGCGAGGAGTGGAAGATCGCCCGTGTCGCGCGCCTGCTCCACGTCACCCGCGTGACGATCTACAGCCGCATGCGCCGCTACGGGATCGTCCGACCCGCGCGCGCATGACCGTCGCGGGCACCAGCCTCCGCAACTTCGTCATCACCTCCGCCGGTGAGCTGGGGCTCGCGTTGGCGATCGCCGGGCTGCTGGCCCGCGGGTTGGCCGTGCGCTCCCGTGGCTTCGCGCTCTATCTCGGCGCGGTGATGATCGGCGACGGCCTTCAGCTGCTCTGGCGCGAGACGTTCTTCACCCACAACTGGTTCGTCGCTCGTCAGGCGCTCTACACGGCGCTCAAGTTCGTGATCTGCGCCGAGATGGCGCGCGGCCTGTTCGCGGGGTTTCCCGGTGCCGAGCGTTCCGCGAAGGCGCTCCTGCTCGCCGTGCTCGTGCTGACGTTCCTGAGCCTGACGCTCCTGCCGTACAGCGGTGGCGATCGGCCCGTGCTCGAGGACCTGATCCCGCGTGCCTCCAACGGCGCGCTGTGGGCCATGCTGGCGTTGAGCGTCGTCGCGCTCTGGTACGTGGTGCCGCTCCATCCGCTCGACAAGTCGATCCTCGGCGGCTTCATCGTGTGGGGCGTTCCGTTCATCCTCGGCCTGCGGCTGTTGCGTCACTCCGACTGGGCTCTCCTGCCCTTCGTGAGCCTCATGTCCCAGGTCAGCTACGTGGCGCTCACCCTCTACTGGGCCTTCCGCATCTGGACCCTGAGGAAGCCGACGGACGCACCGCGCCTCGATCAACTGCAAGGCAGCGCCGCGTGATGTTCCTGCCCGTCTTGTTCGCCGTCCTGGGGGCGTTCATCTTCCTCGCCCTCGTGGCCCGCCGGAACGAGGCGGTCACGCGCCGCCTGTGGGAGGACGCGCTCTCGGGCGAGTGCGCGTCCCTCGACGCGGTGCGCGCCCAGGTGATGCAGGAGCGCGAGATGGCCGACGAGTCCTATCGGGCCGCCGACCTGGCCCGCGCCACCCAGCAGCCGGACGAGGCCGCGCGCCTGCTGCGGGTCGGGGCGCGCGTGGTCGAGTCCTGCGCCGATACGCTCCCGCAGCTGCTGCGCTCGATGTCGACGCTCTCGCGGCAGGCCGCGGCCATCGCTCCCGTGGATCCCCTGAGCGCCGCGCGCTTCAAGCTCGCCGAGCTGCGCGGCCTCGCCCGCGTCCACGCGCTGCTCCACGCCTTCGTCGTGACCTCCCGCGAGCGCCTGGCCTTCCGCCTGCGCGTGCTGCGCTTCGCGGTGCCCGCCGCCACGCGCTGGCTGGTGGCGGCCCACTACCGCACCGCCGCGGCCCCCACGAACGCCAAGGAGTGGCTGCAGCTCTCGAACGTCCGCAGCGACATGGGCACGCTCACCCAGGAGAGCCTCGAGACGCTGCGGGTCGTGCTGCGCTCCCTGGCCGCCTCGCGCCTCAGCGAGCGCGCGCCCGCCGAGATCGGCCGCTAGCTCAGCGCTTCCGGGCCTCGATCCCGGGAACGTTCTCGGCCAGCATCAGGTTCGACGTGAGGTCGAGGTACGCCACCGTCAGGTGGGCGCCGTCCGGCGAGATCCCGAGCGATTCCGCGGCGAGCCCCGCCTCGAGCGCGGCCAGCCGGCGCCTTCCCCCGGTCGCGCCGTTCGGATCGAAGTCCTGGACGTAGATCGCGTAGGCGCCGCCCTCCTCGCGTCCCACGAAGGCGAGCGCGCGGCCGTGGGGGAGCCAACGGCAGCGCCCGACGTCCACGTCGCCGGCGGGCACCCAGGCCGGCAAAGGGATCGAGAAGGGCAGCACCTGGCCATCCGCGACCCGGGCCACGCGCAGGACCGCGCGGTCGCTCCCGAGATCCGCGACGTACGCGACGAGGCTGCCGTCCGGCGAGACCTCCGGCATCTGCAGGTTGCCGGCCACGAGGCGCGTCCCGTCGCGGCCGTCGCGGCGGATCTTGTGGATGCCCAGGGCCGCGGGATTGCCCGAGGCGTAGACGATCCAGCCGTCCGCCGCCTCGGTCGGGTTCTCGGCGTCGACGCCGTCGCGGGTGACGCGGCGGGCGCCGCGGCCGTCGGCCTCGGCGATCCACACCTCGAAGTTCCCCGAGCGGTCGTTGCTCCAGAGCAGCTTGCCGTCCCGCGTGAAGGCCGGGTCCCAGTCCTGGGCCGCATCCTCCGTGAGGCGCCGCACCGCGCCGGTCCTGCGCGACGTGGCCCACAGGTCGAGGTTGCCGCCGCGGTTCGAGGAGAACACGATCCATTCCCCGGCCGGCTCGTAGACGGGCTCGCGATCCGAGCTCGTGCCGCGCGTCAGCCAGCGAGGCTCGTGGGGCCTCGCGGGATCGAGGGCGAGCTCGCGCAGGCCGACCCGGAAGGAGCGCGCCTCGAGGGCGACGCGGCCCGGCCCGGCCGCGTCGAGCAGGCTCACGTCGACGGGCAGCGAGAGCACGGTGCGGCGCGCCGGGCTCGTCACGTCCTGCAGGACCACCGTCGAGCTGCTCGTGTTGTAGACGCTCACCGCGACCTGGCGCTGCGCGAAGGCGAGCGTCGAGCCCGAGGCCCACGTCACGCCTTCGGCCGTCGCCACGCCCGGCGGGCCGATGGGTTGATAGCGACCGCTGCTGGCGTCCACCAGGAACAGGGTGCGGCCCTGCCCGCCCTGCAGGCTCGCGATCGGCACCGCGAGCGACGCGCCGTCGGGCGCGAAGCGGGGCGGCGCCAGCGCACGCCCCGGCAGCCGTGCCAGGACCCGCACGTCGCTCCCGTCGATGCTCGCGGTGGACAGCACCGTGGTCCAGTCGGAGGCGATCTCGAAGCGCACGAAGCCGATGCGGCGCCCGTCGGGCGAGATGTCGCCGAAGAAGGCGTCGTCGATCAGGAGCCGCGGCTCGCCGCCGAGCGCCGGCACCCGGTAGAGCGACACGCGATTGCCGGCGCGGCGCGCGAAGAGCAGGAACGTGCCGTCGGGCGAGAAGCGCGGGTGATCGTCGTCGCCCGCGGTGAGGGGCACCTCGGAGCCGGCTGCGGTCTGCATCATCCAGATGCGGCGACGGCCGTCGCGGGCGGAGCTGAAGGCCAGCGTGCGGCCGTCCGGAGACGCGGCGGGCGAGGCGTCGCTGCCGGAGTAGGTGAGGTAGTGCGTGACCGGTGTCGGCGCCACCTCGACCGGCCGCGCCCGCCAGGCGAGAGCGCCGAGCGCCGCGAGCGCGACCGTCGCGAGGAGCGCCGTGAGCCACGAGGCGTTTCGCGGCCGCCGTGGCCGCACGCCGCTCGGGCTCGAGAGGCGGCCCAGGGCGAGCTCCAGGTCGCGGGCCAGGTCGCGCGTCGACGCGTAGCGATCCTGGGGATCCTTGGCGAGGCAGCGCTCCACGATCCAGGCGACGTCGCGGGGCACCCGGGGGTGCTCGCTCACGGCCGCAGGCTCGTCGGTGAGGACGGCCGACAGGGACTGGGCCACGGTCGGCCTGCGGAACGGAGCCGCTCCGGTGAGCAGCTCGTAGGCGACGCACCCGAGCGAGAACTGGTCCGAGCGCGCGTCGACGGGCTCGCCGCGCACCTGCTCGGGCGACATGTAGCCCGCCGTGCCCACCGGGGTCTCGGGCGACGTGTCGTGGTCCGTGGCGCCGGCAGGTCCCTGCGGCGGCTCGAGGGCCGCGTCGCGCGTGGCCTTCGCGAGGCCGAAGTCCAGGATCTTCAGCTGGCCTTCGCCGGTGATGAACAGGTTCGCGGGCTTGATGTCGCGGTGCACGATGCCGCGCTCGTGGGCCGCGCCCAGCCCCCGCGCGGCCTGGGCCGTCCACTCGAGGGCGCGCCGCACCGGCACCGGCCCCTGCTGGAGGCGCTGGGCGAGGGAGGTGCCCTGGAGCAGCTCGGTGACGAGGAACGGCGTGTCGCCCTCGCGGCCCACGTCGTAGACCGCGAGGATCTGCGGATGGTTGAGGGCCGAGGCCGCGCGCGCCTCCTGCTCGAAGCGCCGGAGCCGGTCGGGGCTCGCCACGAGGTCGGCGGGAAGGACCTTGACGGCGACGTCCCGTCCCAGGCGCTCGTCGCGAGCCCGGTAGACCTCGCCCATGCCGCCGGCCCCCAGCATCGCGCCGATCTCGTAGGGCCCGAGGCGCGTGCCGGGCGCCACCCGCGCCGCGCCGCCGCTCCACGCGGGCGCTTCGAGGAAGTCGCCCGCCTCCTGGTGCGACTCGAGCAGGCTCTCGACTTCGTGGCGCAGCAGGGCGTCCTCGCCGCACGCCGTCGCGACGAACTGGGCGCGCTCCTCGGGGCGGCGCTCGAGCGCCTCCCGGAACACGTCCTGCACCCGCTGCCAGCGTTCGGGGTCCATGGATGGCTTGGGACGGGGACAGTGTAGGAGCCGCTCGCGGCAGTGGTCAATGTTGATCCGCCGTTGGGCTAGACTCGTGGCCGTGGCGACGCGGCGTGCGACGGACCTGCCCGCGCCGGGGCAGGTGACGCGCCTGCTCGAGGCCTGGCGCGGCGGAGACGAGGCGGCCCGGGACCGGCTGATCCCGGTGATCTACGCGGACCTGCGCCGTCGCGCCGCCGCCCAGCTGCGCCGCGAGCGCCGCGACCACACCCTCGCCCCGAGCGACCTCGTCCACGAGACCTACCTGCGCCTGTCGTCGCAGAACGCCGCCTGGCGGAATCGCGAGCAGTTCTTCGGCGTGGCCTCGCGCCTGATGCGGCGCATCCTGGTGGATCACGCCCGGGCCCGGGCCGCCGCCAAGCGCGGCAAGGGGCTGCGCGTGACCCTCGCCGACGGCCTGATGGCGGCCGCCTCGGCCCAGCCCGACCTGCTCGATCTCGACCAGGCCCTCGACGAGCTGCAGGTCCTGGACGAGCGCTCGGCGCGCCTCGTGGAGCTGCGCTTCTTCGGCGGCCTCGCGATCGACGAGGCCGCGGTGGCCCTGGGCGTCTCGGAAGCCACGGCCAACCGCGACTGGGTCATGGCGAAGGCCTGGCTGCACCGGCGGCTGAAGCGTCCGTCCGCCGCCGCTTCCGGCCTCTGACACCTTTTCGACCGTTCCTGCGCGTCCATCCCAAAGCCTTGGTCTGCGGACCAGAGGCGACAAGGAGGACGCATGTCGAGTCACAGAAGGAACCTCGGAGCCGCACTGGTCGCAATGGCGCTCACGGTCGGCCTGCCGGGATGCGGCGGCGGGGGAGGCGGGGGCAACCCGGTGGCGCCCACCATCACGCAGCCGCCGGCGCCCACCCGCACCACGCTGCCGACCCAGACCTTCAGCGGCCTCGACGAGGGCGAGGTCCAGCGCTTCGAGCTGACCCTGAGCCCCAGCGCCAACTCCCTCGAGCTCGTGGCCGACTGGACGTCGCCCGGCAACGACATCGACATCTTCGTGACCAGCACGTCCTGCACGACGAGCAACTACAACGACCTGCTCAACCAGCGCGGCAGCTGCAGCAACATCGGCCGCGGCATCAGCGTGACCAAGCCGGAGCGCCTGACCATGGGCGCTCTCGCCGCTGGCAACTACAACGTGTTCGTGGGGAGCTCGGGCCTGTCGCGCTCGCGCGAGTCCGGCACCCTGGCCATCACGGTCGTGCGCTAAGAGGTTGCTGGGTCGGGCGAGGCCGACGGCTCGTCGACCTCGCCCGTGTCTCGGGGCGTGCGGGTCTCTGGACTACTGAAGGATCACTCGCCCGGTCGTCGAGGTGGCAACGTCAGTGCCACCACCGTCCGTGACCGTGACCTTCCAGAAATATCGGCCCGCCTTCATGCCCCGCACGACCTCCGAGGTGTTGCTCGTGGTGCGATCGATGATCGGCTGCTTGAAGTCCGGAGCCGTCGCGATCCGAAGCCGATAGCTCGCGACACCGGTGGTCGGCCGCCAGGTGAACGTGACGGCCTGCGCAACCTCAGTCCCGGTCATGACGGCCTGGTCTGGCGGAGCGAGCAACTCTGGAGATCCAGGGGTTCCGATGCCCAGGAAGAGGGTCAATAGCGACGCAAGATGGCCCATGCCAACCTCCAACCTAGGAAGTGGATTGTACGCTTCCAGGCACCGAGTGGCGGAAGCGGGTAGGAATCGAACCTACCGCCCGTGGCTCTCGCCACGGGCCGGACGGCTTTGAAGGCCGCGCGAGTCACCAGACCCGAACTGCTTCCGAAGCACGGCTAGAACGCCTCGTCGCCGGACGGGCCGTAGATCGACGGCACCGGCACGTCGTTCATGCGCAGGTAGACGCCGAGCTGCGCCCGATGGTGGATGGTGTGGCTCATGACGAACGAGCGCAGCACCGCGATCCTCGGCAGCGTGAACACCGTCTGGCCGCCGTTCAGGAACGTCCACGGCTTCTTGAACTCCTCGTCGCCGGTAGCCGCGATCAAGGCCTTGGCCTTTTCGAGATGTCCGTCGAACGTCGCGAGCAGCGCGGCCGATGTCGTCATCTCGTTGCTCGGGCCCTTCGGCTGGCCCGGGGGGTTGATGTCGTACTGGTCGAGCTCCAGCGTGACGCTCACCCACCTCGGCAGCTCGGCGAGATGCCCCGCGAGGCGGCCCATCGTCATCGACTTCGGGTGCGGCCGGAAGTCGTTGCGCCCCTCGGGCACGCGCTCCAGGGTCTTGCGCGTGCCGACCGCCTCGTGGACGAACTCGGCCAGGATCGCGTCCTTGATCGCCATGTCTCGTGTCTCCTCGCGGCCCCGCAAGCCAGGCCGGCATCGTACAACGGAGCGCGTCATAGCGACGCCGTCGGCCGCGGCCTGCCTGTTAGACTAGCGTCCTCATGTCCGACGCCGAGAGCCGCCTCAAGGCCCTGCTCGCCCGCCGCATCGTCGTGATCGACGGCGCCATGGGGACCATGATCCAGCGCGAGAAGCTGGACGAGGCGGGCTTCCGCGGCAAGGAGTTCGCGGACCACCCGCGCGACCTCAAGGGCTACTCGGACCTGCTTTCCGTGACGCAGCCGGCGATCATCGAGAAGATCCACCGGCTCTATCTCGATGCGGGCGCCGACATCATCGAGACCAACAGCTTCACGTCCACCTCCGTGTCGATGCTCGACTACGGCCTCGAGGACCGCGCCTACGAGATGAACGTCGCGGCGGCGAAGGTCGCGCGGCGCGCCGTCGACGCGTTCAAGGCCGACAACCCCGGCCGCGACGCCTTCGTGGCGGGCTCGATCGGACCGACGAACCGCGCCGCGTCCATGTCGAAGGACGTCAACAACCCCGGGGCCCGCGACACGACCTTCGCGGACCTCGAGGCGTCCTACGCGGAGCAGGTGCGCGGGCTGATCGACGGCGGGGTGGACCTGCTGCTGGTCGAGACGATCTTCGACACGCTCAACAGCAAGGCGGCCCTCTTCGCGATCGAGCGGCTGTTCGGCGAGGGGCTGCGCACGGCGCCCGTGATGGTGTCGGTCACGATCACGGACCGCAGCGGCCGCAACCTCTCGGGCCAGACGACCGAGGCGTTCTGGAACTCCGTCTCCCACGTCCCGATGCTGAGCATCGGCATCAACTGCGCGCTCGGCGCGAAGCAGATGCGGCCGTACGTCGAGGAGCTG
Source organism: uncultured Acidobacteriota bacterium (assembly GCA_902826455.1). Taxonomy (GTDB): domain Bacteria; phylum Acidobacteriota; class Vicinamibacteria; order Fen-336; family Fen-336; genus CADEEV01. Next base: position 66,716 of record CADEEV010000009.1, read on the forward strand.
TCGCAGGTGGCGCCGGTGTTCGTGTCCTGCTACCCGAACGCGGGCCTGCCCAACGCCTTCGGCGGCTTCGACGAGACGCCCGAGATCATGGCCGCCGACCTGGGCGAGTTCGCGCGCGCCGGCTTCCTGAACTTCGTCGGCGGCTGCTGCGGCACGACACCCGACCACATCCGCGCCATCGCCGCGGCCACCCGCGACGTCGCGCCGCGGGCGGTCCCCGAGGTCGCGCCGCTCACGCGGCTCTCGGGCCTGGAGCCGTTCACGATCCGTCCCGACACGAACTTCGTGAACGTGGGCGAGCGCACGAACGTCACGGGATCGCCGCGCTTCCAGAAGCTGATCCTGGCGGGGGAGTACGAGCAGGCCCTCACCGTCGCGCGGCAGCAGGTGGAGAACGGCGCGCAGCTCCTCGACGTGAACATGGACGAGGGCATGCTCGACTCCGAGCAGGTCATGACCACGTTCCTCAACCTGCTCGCGGCCGAGCCCGACATCGCGAAGATCCCGATCATGATCGACAGCTCCAAGTGGAGCGTCATCGAAGCGGGCCTGCGCTGCCTCCAGGGCAAGGGCGTCGTCAACTCGATCAGCCTCAAGGAAGGCGAGGACGTCTTCCGGGAGCATGCGCGACTGGTGCGGCGCTATGGCGCCGCCGTCGTCGTCATGGCCTTCGACGAGAAGGGCCAGGCGGACACCGTGGAGCGCCGCATCGAGATCGCGACGCGCGCCTACCGCATCCTCACCCAGGAGGTCGGCTTCCCGCCCGAGGACATCATCTTCGACCCGAACATCCTCACGGTCGGGACGGGCATGGAGGAGCACGCCGACTACGCCGTGGGCTTCATCGAGGCGACGCGGCGCATCAAGGCGACGCTGCCGGGCGCCAAGGTCTCGGGCGGCGTCTCGAACATCTCGTTCTCGTTCCGGGGCAACAACCCGGTGCGCGAGGCGATGCACTCGGCCTTCCTGTTCCACGCGATCAAGGCCGGCCTCGACATGGGCATCGTGAACGCGGGCCAGCTGGCCGTGTACGAGGAGATCCCGAAGGACCTGCTCGAGCGCGTCGAGGACGTGCTGCTGAACCGCCGCCCCGACGCGACGGAACGGCTCATCGCCTTCGCCGAGACGGTGAAGGGCGGCGAGCGGGCCGCGGTCGAGGAAGCCGCCTGGCGCCAGGGCACGGTCGAGGAGCGCCTGTCCCACGCCCTCGTCAAGGGCATCGTCGACCACATCGACGCCGACACCGAGGAGGCGCGCCAGAAGTACGGGAAGCCCCTGCTCGTGATCGAGGGGCCGCTGATGGGCGGCATGAACGTGGTCGGCGACCTGTTCGGGTCGGGCCGCATGTTCCTGCCCCAGGTCGTGAAGAGCGCCCGCGTCATGAAGAAGGCGGTCGCCTACCTGCAGCCCTACCTCGAGGCCGAGAAGGCCGCGGGCGGGCGCCAGGCCGAGGCCCGCATCGTGATGGCGACCGTCAAGGGCGACGTCCACGACATCGGCAAGAACATCGTGGGCGTCGTGCTCGCGTGCAACAACTACGAGGTGATCGACCTCGGCGTGATGGTCGGGGCCGACGCGATCCTGAAGGCCGCCCGCGAGTCCGACGCCGACATGATCGGGCTCTCGGGCCTCATCACGCCGTCCCTCGAGGAGATGACCCACGTCGCCCGCGAGATGCAGCGCCAGGGCTTCACGGTGCCGCTCCTGATCGGCGGCGCCACCACGAGCCGCGCCCACACCGCCGTCAAGATCGCGACGGGCTACTCCGGGCCGGTGGTCCACGTCCTCGACGCGTCGCGGGCGGTCACGGTCGTCGGGCGCCTGAAGGGCGCCGAGCGCGCGGCCTACGAGAGCGAGAACCGCGCGCTCCAGGAGAAGCTCCGGCAGGAGCACGCCAAGAAGCGCGAGGCCTCGCCGCTCCTCAGCCTCGACGCCGCGCGGCGCCGCGCGCCGAAGCTCGACTGGGACGCCTACGCGATCCCGCGTCCCGAGTTTTCCGGCGCTCGCACCCTGGACGGCGTGCCGCTCCAGGAGCTGGTGCCGCTCATCGACTGGTCGCCGTTCTTCCACACCTGGGAGCTGCAGGGCACGTACCCCCGCATCTTCGAGAACCCCGAGTGGGGCGCCCGGGCCCGCGAGCTCTTCGACGACGCCCAGGTCCTGCTGAAGCGGATCGTGGACGGCGGCCTGCTCACGGCGAAGGCGGCCTACGGGTTCTTCCCGGCCAACGCCGTCGGCGACGACATCGAGGTCTACACCGACGAGACGCGTCACGGCCTCGCCACGACCCTGCACACGCTGCGTCAGCAGTCCGACAAGGGCGAGCGCGAGCCGAACCTGGCCCTGGCCGACTTCGTGGCGCCCCTCGAGAGCGGGCGGCTCGACTGGATCGGCGCCTTCGCCGTCACCACGGGCCACGGCCTCGACGCGCTGGTCGCGCAGTTCGAGCGGGACCACGACGACTACGGCGCGATCCTGGCCAAGGCCCTCGCCGATCGCCTGGCCGAGGCCTTCGCCGAGTGGCTGCACCGGAAGGTGCGGGCCGAGTGGGGCTACGGCAAGGACGAGGCCCTCGGCACCGAGGACCTGATCCGCGAGAAGTACCGCGGCATCCGGCCGGCGCCCGGTTATCCCGCGAGCCCCGACCACACCGAGAAGGGGCTGCTCTTCGACCTGATCCAGGCCGAGTCCCGCGCGGGCGTGAAGCTCACGGAGAGCTACGCGATGTGGCCGGCCGCCGCGGTCTCGGGCTTCTACTTCGCTCACCCCGAGGCGCGCTATTTCCAGGTGGGACGCCTCGGAGCCGACCAGGTGAAGGACTACCAGCGCCGCAAGGGTCTCGACCTGCGCCAGGTGGAGCGCTGGCTCGCGCCGTACCTCGACTACGAGCCGGCGGACGTCCCCGAGCCCGAGCTCGCCCCGGCTACGGGCAGGTAGCCCCGCCGGCCTCGGCGAAGCGGCGCTGCAGCTCGGCCTTCGCCTCGGCGTAGACGCCGAGCGCGCTGCTCTTCTCGCCGCCGAGCCCGAGCTTGCCGCGGTTGACGTAGTCGATCAGGCGATCCACGTAGCGGATGAGGTAGCAGGTGTCGGCGGCGCTCGCCCGGATCGGGGCGTCGTCCACGAGCACGTAGACCGGGCTCGTCTGGAGCAGGCCCGTCGACGCGGCGATCCACGAGCTCTTCTGGACCTCGAGCTCGAGAGGGGCCGCCTGCACGCCCGCCGCCACGTTCACGGAGTCGACCACGGCGCCGTTCACGATCGTGCGGATCGTGACCGGGCTCGGCGAGTCGCTCTCGAGGGAGAGCCGCAGCTTCGTCCCCGCGCGCACCCGGAGCTCGCTGCCCATGGGTTGTCCGTTCACGCGCAGGTTGAGATGGCGCGACGGCGGCCCGGTGCCGAGGGTCGTCCGCCCCTCGCGCAGGGCCTCGAGCCATTTCTCGAACGTGACCTCGCCCTCGACGATGAAGTCGGTGCGCGGGGTGAGCCCTCCGATGAAGTGGTGGATGCACGGGAAGTCGCTGGCGCCGGCGATCGCCACGCGCGCCCCGGCGTTGAGCGTCTTCATCCAGAGCAGGCCCGTGCCGGGATCGAGAGCGGGCCCGCCTTCCCTCTGCTCGGTCTCGAGGAAGCTGACCTTGCCGCGGATCGCCTGGACGGGGAAGTCCCACGGCATGCAGCAGCTCTCGAGGTCGCCGGGCAGGCTGCCGTCGCCGGGCCAGAACTGGCCGTGGGCCATGCCCACGACGGCGCCCTGGCCCAGCGCCCAGTCGGCTACCGGGATCCCCGAGCCCGGGCGGTGGAACGGGTCGCTCGAGAAGTTGAGGGAGTTGAGGCCCAGGAGCACGAGATGCCCCGGGACCGCGGCGGGGAAGTGCGAGATCTCGAGGTCGTAGTGGAGGATGGCGCCCGGCCGCGAGGCGCGATCGTCGCTGCCCGTGAAGTAGCGGCGGTCGGTGTCGAAGCCGTCGCCCCAGACGAGACCCGACGTGATCTGCATGTTGCGAGCCGCCGAGACGTCGAGCAGCTGCTCGGGGCTGATCGGGTCGGCGATGCAGCCGTTGCTGTGGATGTGGGGATCGCCCGAGGCCCAGCTCACCGGCGCCAGGCACGTGCGCAGGCAGGCGTCGGCGTCGTTGGTGTTGGCGTCGTCGCACTCTTCGCCCGATTGGACGCGTCCGTCGCCGCAGAAGGCGGCCGGCTCGGGGGTGGCCGGGGGGCCGTCCGAGCCGCCACCGCCCGCGCACCCGGGCAGGGGGACGGCCGACAGCGCGGTGATGATGAGGGTTCCCAGCTTCGCCAGTCTCAGGGGCTGCTCCGTCGCAAACGTTCCCTGAGTGTAGCAATACGCGTGCCGAGTTTGCTCGAAACGACGGCTATCGCGGCGGGTCCGGCAGCCTCAATACGTTGGCCAGGATCCGGGCCGTCGCCTGGTGGCCGGCGGGGGTCAGGTGGCCGATCCCGTCCAGGGCGAAATCGTCGAAGCCGAGCCCCAGATGACGAAAACGTTCGGCCATGGCGACCACCTGGACGTCCTTCAGAGGCGGGGTGCGCGCCAGGGCGTTCCGCCAGTGGGAGACTCCGTCCCACTCGTCGCGGTCGGGGAAGGCGAGCACGACGAGGTCGGCGCCCCCCGCACGGGCGCGGGCCGCCATCTCGGCCAGGACTCGGGACGTCACGTCGATGGCGCCGGCCCGATCCTTCAAGGCCGCCCGCTTGCGGCCGCCCCAGCCGCGGCCGTCCTCGTCGCCGTCCTCCAGCACGGCGCTCGACGGGGGATTGAAGAGCCCGACGATGCGCGAGTGCTGACGCAGGAACAGGCCGAGGCGATCGCGCGCCGGCAGTCGAAGGTGGCCGTCGTAGAGCACGAGCCGGCCGTCCTCGACGCGATGGTAGGGCTTGGGATGCACGCCGTCGTACAGGAAGACCGGCAGCACGGCGTCGGCGAGGTCGTTGCTGAGGCACATCGCGACCACGATCACGTCGGGATGCAGCGGCAGCGCCTCTCTCTCGAGCTTGGCAAGCTCCTGGCCGGGCCCGTAGCCCTGGACCGAGAGGTTGCCGACCTCGACGTCGCGGCGCTGCGATTGCAGCAGGGCGGAGAAGGTCTGGGCGTCCTGCACGTACAGGCCGAACGCGATCGAATCTCCGAGCACGACGATCCGGTGCCGGGCCGTCTTCGCGTCGGGCAGCGCCTCGCCGCGATAGCCGTGGTCGTTGATCGTGGTGACGATGCCCTCGCTCTCGAGGCGCATCCCCGGGCGGGGCGCCCATCCGTAGACCTCGGAGTACGCGTGGAGGCCCGTCAGCGCCTGGTCCGGGGCGCCTACCCCCAGCACGCGCAGCGCCACCTCGATCCCGGCCAGGAGCACGAGCAGGAAGACGACCGAGGCCACCGCGAGCAGCAGGTTCTGACGCATCGGAGACTTCGATCCGGAGGGTTCGGCCATGGCCACGGGGCTGACGGAAGCGATCGCCAAAGGCACCTCGGTGCGGCTGGGCCTGCCACCATTAGCAGGGGCGGAGCCTCCGCACGACCCAATCGATTGACCTAGTCTAGAGGCTTCCGGCGCCTCCGTAAAGTGTTACTGAACACCCGTCAATAGAAGACCGGGTCGGGCCCGAACAGCACGGGCACCTCGACCCGCGCCCGCCACGTCACTTCCGGCGCGAGCCCCGGCAGCAGGCGGATCGGCCGCCGGTAGCGGCAGACCACCGTGCGGAACGACGTTCCGGTCGAGATCTCGCAGGCTTCGGGCGGGACGAAGGGCGCGAGGCCGAGCTCCTCGATCTCGCGCATCAGGCGGGCGTGGATCTCCAGGTCGTTGCGGATCGGCACCCGCGCGATCTCGCGGATCCGGTCCTGGAAGCGGAAGTGGGTCGCGTACGGAGGCGCGACCCTGAAGGCCAGGTAGCCGATCGCGAACGCCACGAACAGCCAGGCGGGCGAGCGCACGCGGCGCGCGACGCGCGGCCCGCGCCGGGCGGCATCCCCGAGGGCGTCGAGCGCCGCCCATGCGACGCCGGAGCCGCGCTCGAGAGCCCCGCGTGCCGGGGCCACCTCCGAGCGGATGCTCGCGAGCCGGCAGCGGTCCACGATCTCCCGCGACTGCGGGCGAACGCTGAGGAACGCGGGATCGACGTCGAGGACCTTCTCGAAGCAGGCGAGGGCCTCCTCCAGTCGTCCGCTGGCCTGGAGCGCGAGGCCGAGATCGTGGATCGGCTCCGGCGCGTCGGGCTCGAGCCGCACGGCGTTGCGCAGCGCGACGAGGGCCGGAGCGTCGTCGCCCAGCAGCCACAGCGCGATGCCGCGATGGCGGGCGGCCTCGCTCGAGCTCGTGCTTGTGGCTCTCGAGGAGCACGGCGCCGATGCTCGCGAGGTACTCGGCGTTGGGCGGACCCTCGGCGCACGTGGCGCGCATCTCGACCGCGGCCGCGTCGAGGCGCCCGGCGCGCAGCAGCGCCTCGCCGAGCATGAAGCGGTAGTCGGGCTCGTGGGGATGGGCCTCCGCGGCCTCGCGGAATGCCGTGATGGCCTCGTCGGCGGGCTCCTCGAGCACGGTGCGGCGCGGCGCGATCGCGAAGGGCAGCGCTGCGGGGGGCATCAGTCCGCGGGGATGACGTACACGCCGCCCTGGTCCTCGGCGACGCGCCAGCGGCGATGCTTTCCGATCTTGCCGGTGCGCGAGAGCTCCGCGAGGGGCTGCTCGACGAGCTGCGACACGGCCTGGCGCAACGCCGGCTCGAGGTCGCGGCTCTCGGCCGCGCGGCCCCTCAGGACGGACTCCGCGCCCGCGTCGATCGTGAGCTCGACGGCGTCGCGCGCGCGCGCCGTGCGGACGGCGCCACGCAGCAGCAGGCGCAGGAGCGCCTCGCGGGCGACATCGTCGGGCCGGATGGCGGCGTCGCGCAGCATCAGGTCGAGGTGGGGGTCGGGCCGTTCGAACAGGGCGACGAGCAGGTGCAGGCAGGACGTCGGCGCGCCGCCGGAGAGCGCGGCCGCGCGCGCGAAGGCGGCCTTGCACGCGTCGGTGCGGCTGATCGACGCGCCGGGCGCCGTGCGATGCGAGCCGACGCCGACGCGCTGACGCAGGCCGCGCCGCACGCTCACCGCCTGGAGGCCGAGCTGTGTGAAGACGCCCTCGATCGTGACGCACTCGTCGGCGAGCTCGCGCCGCTCGGCGTCGTCGAGGTCCTCCGCCGCGGCCAGGGCCTTGCCGAGGCTCAGCAGGCCGAGCAGGAGCTGCGCGTTGTCGATCAGCGGGCGCCGCGCGCCCGCAGCTTCCGCCGCTCCGATCTTCCACGCGAGGTTCGCCGCGCGCGTGAGTTCGTTCACAGTCCTCAGCTCTTGGAAGGCGAGATGATACGTCACATCCGTCGGCTTCCGTGCTAGGTCTGAACATTGTTGCCTTTGGCACATGTTTATATGGCCCGCGTGCATCCGCTCCTGGCGCGGGTGGGAGCCGTGTGATCGCGTGCGCGCCGCGAGGGCACAGGTGATATTGGTTCTTGACAACGAGAGCACGCGGTCACTAGATTGCGTTCCGGTTCATCCGACAACCTCGCGGCGAGACGTCGCGACGTTTTTCACCAGGGATCGTCTTTGCCGATGCACAACTTGAGATTCGGCTTCTTCGACGGCAGCGGGATGTCTCCGCAGAGTCGGATCCTGATGTTCTACTCCTTCGAGACCGAGACGAACCTGCCGCGCTCCGGAATCCTCCACTACCACCTCGAAGAGAAGCGCTTCGTGGGGCCGCGCCACGACGGCGAGCTGACGGCCGCCGCGATGGAGTTCCTTCAATCCAGCGGGCGCATCGTTCCGGCCCAGCCGTAGGCCGCGCGACGCGTCCGGGACGCGTCGCGAATCGTGGTAGCATTTCGCCTTTGCGGCCCGCGTGGATGCGGCCGCCAGTGGACGAGGTCATAGCTCAATGACGACAGGCAAGGGCCGGCCCATTGCGCCGGCGCAGGGAAAACTGGGCATCCTTCTGCCGGGCATGGGCGCCGTCGCCACGACGTTCGTGGCCGGCGTCGAGGCGATCCGCACGGGATACTCGAAGCCGATCGGCAGCCTCACCCAGATGGGCACGATAAGGCTCGGCAAGCGCACCGAGAACCGCTCGCCGCTGATCAAGGACTTCGTGCCGCTCGCGGACCTGAAGGACGTCGTCTTCGGGGGCTGGGACATCTACACCGACAGCGCCTACGAGGCCGCGCGCAAGGCGGGCGTCCTCGACGACAAGGACCTGGCGGCGCTCAAGCCCTTCCTCGAGACCGTGAAGCCCTGGCCCGCCGTCTTCGACTCGCAGTACGTCAAGAAGCTCCACGGGGAGAACGTCAAGAAGGGCAAGAACAAGCGCGACCTCGCCGACCAGGTCACCGCCGACATCGAGAAGTTCAAGAAGGACAACAACCTCTCGCGCCTCGTCATGGTGTGGTGCGGCTCGACCGAGGTCTACCGCGAGGCCGGCGACGTCCACTCGAGCGTCGCGAAGTTCGAGAAGGGCCTCGAGGAGAGCCACCCCGACATCCTGCCGTCGATGATCTACGCCTACTGCGCGATCAAGGCCGGCATCCCGTACTGCAACGGCGCGCCGAACCTCTCGTGCGACTTCCCGGCCATGATCGAGCTCGCCAAGAAGACCGGCACGCCCATCATGGGCAAGGACTTCAAGACCGGCCAGACCTTCATGAAGACGCTCCTCGCGCCCGGCTTCAAGGCGCGCCTGCTCGGCATGAACGGCTGGTACTCGACGAACATCCTCGGCAACCGCGACGGCGAGGTGCTCGACGATCCCGAGTCCTTCAAGACGAAGGAGGTCTCGAAGCTCGGCGTGCTCGAGCACATCCTCCAGCCCCAGCTCTACCCCGACCTCTACGGCAAGATCCACCACGTGGTGCGCATCAACTACTACCCGCCCCGCGGCGACAACAAAGAGGGCTGGGACAACATCGACATCTTCGGGTGGATGGGCTACCCGATGCAGATCAAGGTCGACTTCCTGTGCCGCGACTCGATCCTCGCGGCGCCCCTGGTCCTCGACCTGGCGCTCTTCTCGGACCTGGCGTCGCGCGCCGGCATGAGCGGCATCCAGGAATGGCTCTCGTTCTACTTCAAGAGCCCGCAGACGGCGCCGGGGCTGTACCCCGAGCACGACCTGTTCATCCAGCTCATGAAGCTGAAGAACACGCTGCGTCACTTGAAGGGCGAGGACCTCATCACGCACCTCGGCCTGGAGTACTACGACTAAGGAGGCAGGGTCATGCAGCAGGGCCTGGGCGTCGGCGTCAAGCTGAAGGAGGTCTCGACACGGGGCCTCGTGTACCAGGACTGCACCGTGCTCCACTCGGACGCGATCGGCATCGTGTTCGAGGTGCAGCGCACCGTGGCGGAAGGCGGTACCATCGAGACAGTGGTGAGCCAGGTGCTCGTGCCCTGGGTCAACGTCAACCACGTGCTTCTCCTGGAGGAAAAGATCTGATGAAGACCATCGCCGCCGCTTTCATCCTGTCGTCCCTCGCCGCCGTGCCCGCCTTCGCCGCCGATCCCTGCGTCGACCCGGCCCTCGTCTCGCGGGCCGCGAGCGCCCAGTCCCTCGCCAAGGCCAAGCAGTACGCCCAGGCCGAGCCCGCCGCGCGCGCGGTCGTCGCGACCTGCGCCACCCAGCCGGTGGGCGTCGCCGCCCTCGGCGAGTCCCTGGCGGGCCAGAAGAAGTACAACGACGCGATCGTCGCGCTGTCCGCCGCGATCGCCGCGAAGCCCGACCTGGCCTACGCGTACTTCTGGCGCGGCCAGTCGTACTACGGCCTCAAGCAGAAGGACAAGATGGTCGCGGACTTCACGACGTTCCTGAAGCTCGCGCCCACCGCTCCCGAAGCGAACACGGTCAAGCAGCTCCTCGCGACCCTCAGGTAGCCTGCTGGCCGCCGCTCACGTCCTGGCCCTCCTCGTCTGGCTGGGCCTCCTCGTGAGCGGACAGTGGGCGGCGTTCCGTGCCCGCGCCGCCCACGACCCGTCCCTCGAGCTCGCCGTGCGGCGGAGGCTGCAGCCGCGCCTCGTGGCCGAGCACGTGGCGTTCGTGGCGCTGCTCGTGACGGGGGCGCTCCTGATGCAGGCCCACGGCTGGTCGATCACGCGGGCGCGCTGGCTCACCTTCAAGCTGGGCCTCGTCGTGTTCCTCGTGGTGCCCTTCGAGGCGATGCACGCGTTCATCTGCCACGGCTGGATCGCGACCGGGCTGCGCCGCAGCCAGGCGCCGGCCCTCGCCCGCGAGCTCGAGCGGGGCATCGGCGTCGAGGAGATGCTGCGAACCCTCGCGATTCCTCTCCTGGGCGTCGGGGTGCCCCTGCTCGTCTGGCTCTCCGTCCAGCGGCCGTTCTAGCGTGCGGCGCCTCGGCCCGCTGCTGACGGGCCTGGCGGTCGCGCTGGGCCTCGTCGCGGCCCTCGACCCGGAGCGGCC
>CADEEV010000009.1:77185-126069 GCA_902826455.1 uncultured Acidobacteriota bacterium
CCTGGCGTGGGCGTCGCCGCGGTCTTCATGGCGCTCGCGTCGCTCGTCGCGTGCCGGCACTCCACGCGTCGTACCTTCCTGGCGTGCTACGCGCTCCTGCTCGTGATCGGCGCCGCGGCGCAGCCCGACTATCGCCGCGCCGACTTCCGCACCTACTTCCAGTACCTGCAGTCGGCGGCCTTCGACCACGACCTCGACTTCCGCGACGAGGCGGAGCAGTGGAACAGCCGGCCGCTGCCCGAGACGCCGGTCGGACGCCGGCCCTCCGACGCGACCTGCGGCGCGGCGCTCCTGTGGAGCCCGTTCTTCGTCGTCGCTCATGCGTACGCCGCCGGCGCGAACGCCCTGGGTGTCGCGCGCTTCGGGCTCGACGGCTTCTCGGCGCCGTACTTCCGCTCGGCCCTCGCCGGCACGCTGTTCTGGAGCCTCCTCGGCGCGTTCGCCCTGGGCCGTGTGATCGCGCGGCGCACGGACGCGACCGTGGCTGCCGTGGCGGTGGCCGGCGCCGTCGGCGGGTCCTCGATCCTCTTCTATCTCTTCGTGCAGCCGGGGATGTCCCACGGCCTCGTGTTCGGCCTTCTCGGCCTGCTGCTGCTCGCCGCCGACGACGCCGACGCCGCGCCGACGCCGCGCGCCTTCGCGCTCGTCGGGCTGCTGGCGGGGACGCTGGTGCTCGTGCGGCCCCAGGCGGCGCTCGCCTGCGTATTCCTCTTGCCGCTGGCGTGGCGCCATCGCCGCACGGCGCCCCCGCGCAGCTGGCTCGCGGCGATGGCCACCGCCGCCGTGGTTTTCGTCCCGCAGCTCCTCGCCTGGCGCTCGATCTACGGCCAATGGCTTCCGTTCGGCGGCGCCGCGGCGGCCGCCCAGGCGCAGCTCGCGGCGGCCCGGCCCGGGTTCGGCCGCTATTCGACCTGGTTCGATCCCGCATCGCCGCACCTCGCCCTCACGCTGTTCGGCGCCGACCGCGGCCTGTTCGTCTGGACACCGCTGCTCCTGCCGGCCCTCCTGGCGCTTCCCTTCGCGGTGCGCCGCTTCGGCCGCCTGGCCCTGGGCGGCGTTCTCGCCGTGGCGCTGACGTTCTGGTTCAACGGCGCGCTCTCGACGCTCAAGGCCGGCGACAGCTATGGCGCGCGCCGCTTCGACGTGGTGGTGCCCTTCGCGGCCCTGGGCCTCGCCGTGCTGCTGCAGGCCGCGAGAAGGCGGCCGCTCGCGGCGCCCGTGCTCCTGCTCGCGGGGGTGGTCGCGTGGAACGCCGGTCTCATCCGCTTGACGCGCCTTCGGCTGGTGACCGCCGAGGCCGCGAGCGAGGACGTCGCGCGGCTGCAGGCCCGGCAGCTGCGCCTCGGCGCCGAGGGCGTCCTGGGCGACGCCTTCGGACCGCGTGGGCGCGCCCTGGCCCACGAGGCGCTCGCGGGCGATTCCTTGTTCGACGCGAGCGATCCCGACGCCGTGTTCCGTCTCGGGGATCCCGGGGCCGGCTACCTGGCCGGCGGCTGGTCGGACGCCGTGAACGACGACGGGCCGCCGCGCTTCCGCGCCGCGGGCTACCCGCGGGCCTGCGTGCGCTTCGCGCTCATGGTCGCAGCACCCCTGGAGGTGACGGTGACCGGCCGCGCGCCGGGCCGGCTCGCGAGCCAGCCCCTGCGCGTGAGCCTCAACGAGAGCGTCTCCGACCTGCAGAGCCTGACGCCCGATTGGACCGACGTGAGCGTGCGGTTCCCGGCCGAGGCCGCGCTACCGGGGCCCAACCGGCTCTGCCTGGAGTTCGACACGGGCACGGCCCGCCCCGACGGATCCGGGGCCGCGGCCCAGATCCGGCGCATCGTCGTGGGCTCGCAGACGCCCGTCGACCCCACGCCGATCTGGGGTCTGCGCGGCCGCTAGGGAATTGTTCGCGGGGTAGCTAACCGTTCGGCCGCCGGCGCCGTCTCTCCGGGATGGGAATCGCCACCGGGCTCGAGGAGCTGCGCCACGACGTGGGCTTCGCGCTGCGGCAGCTGCGCAGGACGCCCGCCTTCACCGCGGTCGCCGTCGCGACGCTGGCGCTCGGCATCGGCGCCAACAGCGCGATCTTCGCCCTCGTGGATGCCACGCTGCTGCGCCCGCTGCCGTTCGCCGAGCCCGATCGCCTGGTGGCGCTCCACGAGACCGTGGCCGGGGGCCGCAGCTACGTCTCCCCGCTCAACCTGCAGGACTGGGCCGCGCGCAGCCGCAGCCTCGACGGTGTCGCCGCCTTCACGCCGGGCGTCGGCGCGATGGTGATGGCGGGCGAGGACGGCAGCGCCGAGAACGTGTCGCGCCAGTGGGTCACCTCGGCCCTCTTCGACGTGCTGGGCGTCGAGCCGATCGTCGGGCGCACGTTCCTGCCGGCCGACGACGAGCAGCGCGCGAGGGTCGTCGTGATGAGCGAGCCGTACTGGCGCACGCGCTTCGCCGCCGACCCGCGCGTGGTCGGGCGCGAGCTCCGGCTCGACGGCATGCCGTTCACCGTCGTCGGCGTCGTGCCCGAGGCCTTCCGCCTGGTGGGCCGGAGCGACATCTGGGCCCTGCGCTCGTTCGTGGGCGCGCCGGATCGCATGCGCGGCTTCTACGGCCTCTCGGCCGTCGGGCGGCTGAAGCCGGGCGTCGGGCCCGAGGCGGCGCAGGCCGAGCTCCAGGGAGTGGCCGCGGGGCTAGCGCACGACTACCCGGCCACGAACACCGGCCGCGGCATCGAGCTCGAGTCGCTGCGCGATGCGTACGTGGGCCTCGACGTGCGCCTGACGTCCCTGATGTTCCTGGGCGTCGTCGGCCTGGTCCTGCTCGCCTGCTGCGTCAACATCGCGAGCCTGCTGCTCGCCCGCGCGAGCGCGCGCAGCGGCGAGCTCGCCGTGCGCACGGCCCTGGGGGCCGGCCGCGGGCGCATCGTGCGCCAGCTCCTGACGGAGAGCGTCGTCCTCTCCGTCCTGGGCGGCGGCCTGGGCGTCGCGCTGGGCGCCGCCATCGTCGCCGGCGCGCCCTCCTTGTTGCCCGAGGGACTGCTGCCTCCGATCGTCCGGCTCGCCTTCGACCTGCGCGTCGTCGCGGCCTGCGCGGGCACGACGCTGCTGATCGGGGTGCTGTTCGGGCTGATACCGGCCTGGCAGGCGACGAGCGGGCCGCCCTCCGAGGCGTTGCGCTCCGAGTCGCGCGCGACCACGGGCGCGGGCGGCCGCGTGCGCGCCTTCCTGGTTGCGGGCGAGGTCTCCGCCGCCGTGCTCCTGCTCTTCGGCGCGGGCCTGCTGCTCCGCACGCTGGCCGCCGTCGGGTCGTTCGATCGCGGCTACCGGGCGGAGGGCGTCGTGTCGATGGTCGTCGACCCGTTGGGCTCGAAGTACCCGACGCCCGAGGCGTTGCAGCAGTTCTACGACGAGGTGGAGCGCGAGGTCCGCGGAGCCCCGGGCGTCGCCGACATGGCGTGGACGAGCGCCCTGCCTCTCGAGGCCCTCGAGGATCCGGGCGTGACGTACGAGATCGTCGGCGCCGCGCCCCTCGAGGCGAGCCGCCGGCCGAGCGCGCAGTACCAGGTCGTGAGCGCGAGCTACTTCTCGACGCTCGACCTGCCGATCGTCGCCGGCCGGGTCTTCGACCGGCGCGACGTGCGCGACGCCGTGCCGGTCGCGATCGTCAACGAAGCGTTCGCGCGATCCCTCGGGCGGTCTCCCGTCGGCCTGCGGCTGGCGCTCCGGGCCGCGTCGACACCCGACGCTCCCCCCGAGGAGCGCGAGGTCGTCGGCGTGGCGCGCCAGGTCAAGGGACGTCCGGACGAGGCCAGCGACCTGGTCCAGGTCTATGCGCCGGTCGTGCAGGACCTGACCGACGACCTCTACCTCGTGGCGCGGCCCGGCCCGGGCGCGGCCGCGGCACTCGCGGGCTCGGTGCGCGCCGCCATTGCGCGCGTCGACAAGGAGCGGCTCGTCGGCGTCCGGGACGTGATCACGCTGGCGGAGATCGACCGGGCGGCCACCGGCCGGCACCGCTTCCGGGCGCTGATGGTCGCGGCGTTCGCGGCGCTCGCCCTGGTGTTGGCGATGGCCGGGATCTTCGGCATCCTGGCCTACTCCGTCCAGCAGCGCCTGCGCGACCTGGGCGTGCGCCGGGCGCTGGGGGCGAGCACGCAGGACGTGGTCCGGCTCGTCGTGGCGAGCGCCGCGCGCCCCGTCGGCATCGGCATGCTCGTCGGGCTCGGGCTCGCGACGCTGCTCGGCCGCCTGATCGCGGCCTTCCTCTTCGGCGTGCGGCCGCTCGACCTCGCCACGTTCGCCGGCGTGACCGCCGTGCTGGCGGCGGCGGCCGCGCTCTCGGTGGCGGTCCCGGCGCTGCGGGCCGCGCGGGTCGACCCGGCGACGGCGCTGCGCGTGAAGTAGCCGGGGCCCTTAGCCCGCGATCCTCTTCGCGAGCACGACGCCCCAGTCGACGCGCGCTGTGGCCTGCATCAGCACGAACAGCGTCGCCACCGACCCGAGGGTGACCGCGAGGCCCGTGTAGCCCTCGAAGAAGAACGCGTAGCTGAAGAGCACCAGGTACACGAGCTGGGCGAGCCCGGCCTCGAGGAGCGCGCTGCGCATGCCGGCCACGACGCGCAGGTAGCTCACCACGAGGAACACGCTGACGGCGGAGGCCAGCGCGAACGCGACGTGCAGGCTCACGTGGTCCACGAGGTAGGCGATCAGCAGGTGGAACGCGAAGAACGCCGCCGACAGGAAGAAGTAGTTCATCGGGTGCAGGCTGTGCCCGCGCAGCACCCCGAGGATCACCATGACGGTGAAGAAGAACAGCAGCGAGACGGGCGCGAAGAACGTGATGCGCGCCGCGAGCGGGCCCGGGTTCAAGCGGTTGGGCGGGTCCATCCCGACGCGCTGGCCGGTCACGAGGCTCTCGAAATCCCAGCTCAAGCGGTAACCCGAGCCCTCGGGCGTGCGCTTCGTCGGCGACAGCGTCCCGGCGGGGAAGTCGATGCCGCCGAAGTTCGTCCGCAGGCCGAGGTGGAAGTCGCGCACCTGGGCGACGCCGCTCGGCGTGAAGGCATACGTCCACTCGCCGAGCCCGCGGGAGCGGTACGCGACCTTCACGACCGCGACACCCCCCGGTGGGATCGTCGCGTCCATCACGAGGCCCTGGGAGAGATCGGTCACGGGCGGAGCGTCCTTGCCGTCGACGCTGAGCTGGAAGCCGTCGTAGATCGCCTCCGTGGACGGGAACGCGAAGTGCACCTTGGCGTCGCGCGCGACGAGGCTGTCGTTGTGGACCCGGTACTCCCCGGAGAAGGTCACGCCGTAGGTGTCGTACCAGAGCAGGCCCTTCTTGCGCTGGTCGAGGTCGAGGGCGACCTCGACCCGGCTCGCGGCGAGGGGCAGCGGCACCTTGTCGCTGACCATGCGCGTCACGTCGCGCAGGACCGTCTTCCCGTCGGCGGTGGTCTCCTGGACCTTCTCGGTGACCGCCCGCGGCTGCTCGTACCATGTGTCCGGCGCCACTTGATTGTGTCGGCCGCCCCACAGTTGAGCGACCTCGGTGGCGAGCTGCGCGTCCTTCTCGCCGGTGCGCTCGACCACGGACGCGCCCAACGTAAACCACGCTACGGCCGCACAACAGTAGATGAACCCGATGGCCAGCACGCGAGCAGGTGTCAAGGATCCTCCTTTGGATCGCTCGACCCGGACTGCATAGGCCGTGCCCGACGTCTAGGCCAGGCGCGCCCCGTGCTCGCGCAGGAGCTCCCGGAGGACCGAGCGATGGCACCGGCCCTCGTCCTCGCAATAGCAGCCGACCGAGAAGTCGGCCGACTGCGACAGCAGCGCGAGGGCGGTCAGCAGCCGGTCCGCTTCCGGCCGCCTCATCTCCACGCGGTAGCGCTTCTCGAAGGCCCGCCATGCCGAGGCGGTCTCGGCGGCGAGTGCCTTCTTCACCAGGGCTTCGGACGGAGCGAGCTCCGGGAGCCAGGCGTCATAGAAGTCGCGCCGCGCGAACTCGGCTTTCGGCACGCCCCGGGGCGGCCGGCGCACCGTCCCGAGGCGCACGCCTTCGTGCTTCCGGCGCGGGCTTCCGAGACGGACGACATGGACGGCCATCAGCGCGCTCCTCCGTTCAGGAACCCGACGACCTCCTGGATCAGGCGGGTGCGTCCGTGCTCGGGTCGATCGAGATGGGCGAGGTGGGTCGCCTGGGGTAGCACCACGACCCTGACGCTCGAGGCGTGCACGAGCTCGTCGCGCAGCGCCTCGCGATCCCCCGGTCGCGACCAGAAGTCGAGCTCGGAGGCGATCACGAGAGTCGGTGCATGGATCAAGGAGGCGTCCCAGAGTCGATGCCCGCTCGCGAGCAGGAACGAGTCCTCCATGGCGCCGGCAGGGGAGCGGAACGTCGCTGGAGTGCGAGCGGACGACGTCGGATCGCTCGCGAGTGCCGCCTCGCCGTAGGCTTTCGCGACCGCGGGATCGCGCCACGAGGCCTTGTCCTCCACCGGGATGCTGCGATCCCAGGCTCCGAACAGCGAGGCCTCGGTGCCGAGCCGGTACGCGCCGAAGGCCGGATCGAACCGGCCGGGTCGTGCCGGATTCTCGAGGTCGGAGCCGGGACCGAGCATCGGGTGTCCCGAGGTCGCGCCGTAGAGCGTGTTGAACATCACGAGGTGGCTGACGCGCTCGGGATGCAGGGTCGCGAAGAAGCCGGCCCAGTGGCCGCCCGTGGCCCAGCCGAACAGCGCGACGCGCTCGACGCCGGCGCGTCCGCAGATCCACTCGACGATCGCGCCGATGTCGCGGACCACCTCGGGAGACCGCACGAGCGGTGGGTGGGCCGAAGGCGGCTCGTCCATCGCGGCCGGTCGTGTCGAGCCGCCGTAGCCGCGCGCGTCCATCACGTAGACCGGGTGGCCGGCGGCTGCCAGGTCGGCGGCGAGAGAGCCCCCGGCGACGGCGAGGTCGAAGGACGCCAGCCCCGGAACCCGCGCGCCATGGAGCAGCAGGACCGGTACCCCCGTGGCCTTCTCGGGGCGCACCTCGCGGACGAAGAGCCGGATGCCAGGATCGCTCGGGACCAGGCTGTCCGCGCGCACCGGCCCGGCCGTGGCGGCGAGGGCGAGGCCCAGGAGGAGAGCCGTCATGCGTCGCGCAGTCTACTCGACCGCGCCTCCGCAGCGCTCGCAGACGTACGTGGTGGCGCCCGTTCCGCCCACGAAGCGCACGCTCTCCGAGCCGCAGGCGGCGCACTGGAGCGCGACGCCACGCGACGTGAGGAGGATGCCGGAGTCGATCGCTCCCAGGAGGGCCCGGGCCTCGTCGGCGTCGGCCTTCGGCACGGCGACCTTGACGCCGCCGATCATCGGCCACAGCGCGGGATCGACGCCGATCAGGTTGGCGTCGAGGAGCGCCGCCTCGAACCCAGCCGACTCCAGGGCCGAGCGGCACGCGTTCGCCTCGGTGGGCGTCGCGAAGCTAGCCACCACCTCGAGCTCGTCGCTCAGAAGCTCTGGCCGAAGCTGAAGTAGTACCGCCAGGACCTGGTGCCGGGCTCGGGCTGGAGAGCGTGGCCGAGGTCGAAGCGCAGGAGGCCGACCGGCGACGCCCAGCGCAGCCCGACGCCGAGGCTGTGCTTCAGGTCGAAGCCGATGTCGCCGACCGCCGAGAACACGTTGCCCGCGTCCCAGAACACGACGCCTCCCCAGCCGGAGGCGTGGCGGTAGCGCAGCTCCTGGTTCATGACGACGGTCGCGTTGCCGCCGGCGGGGTCGCCCAGGAAGTCGCGGGGCCCGAGGCTGTCGGTGGCGTAGCCGCGCACGCTCGTGGCGCCGCCGGCCCGGAAGCGCTCGTCGGGGATGAGGTCCTGGCCCGCGAAGGTCCAGGCGAGGCCGGCGCGGTACGCCTGTCCCCACACCAGGGTCGGCGTGAGCTGGCGGTACACGAAGCCCTGGGCGAAGGTCTTGAAGAAGCGGAGATCGGAGCCCAGGGCCTCGGGCGAGTACTCGACGTTGAGGCTCAGGAACTGGCCGCGCGTCGCGTCCAGGGCGAAGTCGCGGCTGTCGCGCACGAAGGACGCGTTGACCGTGGCGACGCTCACGGTGATGGGCTCGATCAGGATCGGCGAGGTGAGCGTGCTGCGCTTGAAGCGGTAGCCGAACAGCAGGTTCGTCAGGTCGCCCAGGGGGATCTTCTGCTGCAGGTCGAAGCCGCGCTCGAGAGAGTTGTTCTTCTCGGAGTCGGGGTCGAGCTCGTTGATCGGCAGGTCCTCGCTGATGCGGAACAGCGATCCCACGAGGTCGCCGCGGAACAGCGTCGGGATGCGCAGCGAGACGCGCTCCTCCTCGATGTTCCCGCCCAGTCTCAGGCGGCCGCCCAGGGCGATGCCACGCCCGAAGAGGTTGCCGCGCTCCGCGTCGATCTGGCCCGACAGGCGGTCCTCCTCGTTGTACCGCGCCTGGTAGCCGAGATAGACCGGGCCCTGCTCCTGAAGGTCGACCGTGATCGTCGACGGGTTCGAGCGCGCGTAGGTGATCGAGGCGCGCGTGAAGATGCCGAGCTCGAGGAGCCGCCGCTCGGCGCGGGTCAGCTCGCGGATGTCGAGGGGATCGCCCTCCTTCAGCTTGAGGCTGTGGAGGACCAGGCTCTCGCGGGTGCGGTCGATGCCCTTGACCTCGATGCTGCCCACCGTGAGGCGCTCGCCTTCGTCGATGCGCAGCGTGAGCTCGAGGTCGGGCGGCGCGGTCTTGATCTCGGTCGCGACGCGCACCGCGGGGAAGCCGAGGGCGAGGTAGTGGTCGCGCAGCCGCGCCACGGCGGCGATGACCTGGTCCTCGACGTAGGGCTCGCCGATCTCGAGCTGCGCGGACGACTCGATCTCCTCGAGGGGCCGCGAGCTGCCCTCGACGTGCAGGGCCTTGATCGTGGCTTCGGGTCCTTCCACGACCGGCACCGTGATCGCGATCGCGGCGCCGTTCTCCTGGATCGACACCGGGCCCGCCTGGGCGGCGAGGTAGAGCTCCTCGCCATAGGCCTGGCGCACGCGGCCCAGGGCGGCCTCGGGCTCGACGACGAACGCGCCGGGCCCGCCGCCCGCGCGCGACAGCGCGGTGGTCGAGAGCTGTGTCGCGCCGGGGAACGTCAGGGCGACCGAGGTGTAGGCCGTCCCCGGCGTCGCGCGGAACACGAGGACGCGCTCGCCGGCGTTCGCCTCGGTGGACGTCTCGACCTTCGCCCGCAAGTGGCCCGCGTCGCGCAGCTCGGCCAGGACCAGGGCCTTGCCGCGCTCGGCGGCCTCGTCCTCGTAGAGCGAGTCGAGGAGCTCCTTTTCGAGCTTCGCAGGCACGGGGGCGCCCTCGACCCGCGTGGAGAAGTGGGGGCCCGGCCGCAGCGTGAACGTGGCGACGCCGTCCTTGACGCGAGCACTCGCCTCCGCCTCGATGTAGCCGCGCTTCACGAGCTCGAGGCGCAGCGCCTCGGCGTCGTCCTGCAGCCGGCCGGAGCCGGCACGCTTGCCCTCCTTCACCTTGAGACGGCCGCGCAGCGCCTCTTCCGTGCCCTGGGGCGCGCCGTCGATGACGACGCTCCTGAGCTCCGGAGAGCGCTCGCGCGCCGGCGCCTTGGGCTTCTTCGGGCCGCCGAAGCGCCGCTTCTGACCGACGCCGCCCGTGAGCACGCCGTCGTCGTCGCGCTGGCCGAGCACCTTCACTTCCTTGGGCAGGTCGGCCTCGAGCTGGGTGAAGCGCGCCTCGGCGTCGTTCAGCGAGTAGGACTGGATCAGCCGCAGGCGCCGGGCGAGCTGCTTCTCGAACGTGAAGCGCGCCCCGGGCTCCTTCTCGCGCGAGAGCAGCTCGGGCTGCAGGCTCACCCGGTCCAGGCCCAGGCCCCGGGCCAGGCCGCCCGTCAGCCGGCCCGTCATCAGGATCGCCAGCTGGTTGCCGGCGAGATACCCGACGCTCTGGGTGGCGCCCGTGTCCAGGCGGCCGGTGCTGATGAGGCTCAGGACCTCCGCCTCGCTGTGGGTCGAGGGCTCCGACGAGAACGACAGCGTCGGGTTGTCGAGGCTCCCCGAGGCCGTGACGGCCACGGCGTAGTCCTGCTGCTCGTCGATGCTGTGGATCGTGGCGGTGAGGCGCATGGACACGTCCGGGTTCCACGTGCCGGCGTAGGTGAGCGCGCCCGACTCGACCGTGAACTCGTGGCCCTGGATCTCCACGGTCCCGCCCTCCGCGATGTCGAAGCGGCCGAAGGGCGCCGGGGTCTCGAGGTCGCCGCGCGCGGTCAGGCTGCCGCTCGCCTCCACGTTGATGAGGTCGTGGCGCACCACCACGGGGGTGTCCGTGATGACGCGGATGTCGAGGGCAAGGCTGCGCAGGAGCGGGGAGGGCTCCGGCGACGTGTCGACGGTCGTGCCCTTGAGGCTCTGCTGCAGGACCGTGTCGATGTCGTAGCGACCGCGGTCGGCGTGCACGTCGCCCGCGAGCAGGAACGCGCCCGTGCGCCCCGTCAGGGTGAGGTCCACGGTGGCCCGCGAGCGCAGCCCCTCGGGATAGCGGAGGTTGAGGTCGCGGCCCTCGAGCTTCACGTTCACGTCCTTGAGGCCGCGGGCCCCCAGCACGCCGCCGCCGCTCGCCGTCACCGTGCCGCCGGCGAGATCCCCCGTGAGGCCCTCGAGGTGGAGCCCCTGGGGATCGAACACCACGCTGCCCTTGAGCGAGGTCAAGGCGTGGGGGAAGATCCGCGCCCGCACGCTGGCGTCGGCCACGTCGAGGCGGCCGAGGGGCTGGGGCGCGTCGAGGGTGCCCGACAGCTCGAGGTCGAGATCGGCGGTGCCCGCGACGGACGTGGCGGTGAGGAACGGCGAGAGCGCGCGCAGGTCGATGCGCCCCTTGCCGGAGCCCTGGATCTGCCGGCTCGCGAAATCGACGCCGCCGCCGAGCGTCACCGAGGCGTTCGCGGCCGTGACCGTGACGTCCTTCGCCGTGGCCTTCTGCTGCGCGAGCGTCAGCTCGATCGGCGTCACCTCCACCGCGAGGTCGTTCATCCGGACGTTCTCGAGCGCGAGGCGCGCGGTGCCACGCAGCTCGGCCGGCGCCGCCAGGCCGCCTTCGGCCCTGGCCTCTCCGGACGAGGACGCCACGAGCGACTGCGCGACCTGGGGGGCCGCCTCGCGCAGCAGCGCGGGCACGTCGACGCCCTTCCAGGCGAGGTCGAGGTGCGCCTCCTCCGCGGGCGCGACGGCGTCGCGCCGCGCGCGCGCCGCGGGCCAGGCCGCGGCCAGCGGCACCCGCCCCTCGACGACGACCTCGCCGGTCGCGACCTCGACCCTCGTCGGCGGCAGCACGAGCGTCTCGCCGTCGACCTTGGCCGTGGCCAGCGGGATGCCGACCGTCGGCAGCCTCGCCCCGGCGACGACGACGTCGGCCAGGGTCAGGTCGCCGCGGGCGGCCGGCCTCCGGGCCGTGCCCGAGAGCGCGAGCTCCCCGGCCAGCAGGCCCTTCGCCGTCGTGCCCTCGGGCAGCGGCAGCGCCCCGAGGTCCGCCGAGAAGCGCGCGCGCAGGTCGACGCGCGCCGCGCTGTCGGTGCCCACGCTGCCGTCGAGGAACAGCGTCGCGCCGTTGCCGGTCGCGCGCAGGCCCTCGACGCGCACCGAGCCCGCCTTCGCCTCGACGAGGAAGGGAGCCTCGGTCCGGGCGTTGTAGTCGCCCCGGGCGAGCGTGACGGCGTCGACGCTCCCGCGCAGTTCCGCGGCCGAGGGCGTCGCCACCGGCACGCTGAAGGTTCCGGTCGCAGAAACGCTGCCGGTGACGCCCGGCTGGCCCGCCGCCCGGGCCAGCACCTCGACGGGAGTCTCGCTCAGCGTCACGTGGCCCGTGATCGACTTCGCTCCGGCGCTCGCGCGCCGGGCGTCGCCGGAGAGCTTCAGGGCCGGCGCCTCGAAGCGAGCGGAGAGCGCGCCGCGCTGCGCCTCGAGGGTCGCGTTGGCCGGACCCAGGGCCGTGCCGTTCCACGCGACCGCGTCGACGTCGAGCCGGCCCTGGCCGGCCGCCAGGCCGAGCGGGTCGGTCAGGTCGAACTCGAGGGTGAGGCTGCCTCCCGCGCGGGGATCGAGGAGCGACAGGTCCAGGGCCGAGCCCGACGCGGTGAGGCGTCGTGGCTCGGTGCCGGCCAGATCGAGGGCCAGGTCCAGGCGGCCCGTCCCGGGCTGAGCCAGCAGCTCGACGCGGCCGGCCCCGTTCTTCGCGTGGACCGAGCCCGTGAGCGGCACGTCGAGGCTGCCCTGGGGGCGCGCGACACGCGCCGTTCCGGAGAGCTCGCCGTCGATGGCCGGCGGCCAGGCGCCGCGCGCCGTTCCGGCGCCGTGGGCCGTGAGGTTCTCGACCTGCGGCGCCGTGGCGTTCGCGTCGGCGGTCCAACGGAGGTCCAGGCTGCGGCCGGCCATCGCCACGCTGCCCTTGGCCGTGGACTTGAGCGTGTACCGCGTCCCTCCCTTCGCCCCGTCGACCGTGGCCGAGCCGTCGACGGCGAGCCGGCTCTCGAACGGCCCCCGGGCCTGGACGAGCGCCGACAGGCGGCCCACGTCGGGCAGGCTCAGGTTCTGCGCGGTGACGCGAGCGTCCAGGTTCGGCCCGCGCTTCTCGGCCCGCGCCACGACGCTGCCGCCCAGGACGCGGACGGTCGCGTCGAGCGTCGCGACGTCGGCCCGGTACGAAGCGGTCGCGGTCGTGGACTCGAGCGCATGGCCCGAGACGACGAGGCCTCGCGTGACGAGCGTGGCATCGGCCACGGGAGCCTCGAGGGTGCCCTGGATGCGGGCCTCGACGCCGACCTGGCCGCGGGCGTCGACCGTCGCGTCGGGGACGAGGGCCAGCACTTCCGGCAGCGTCGCCTGGGCCGCGACCTTCAGGTCGGGCTTCGGCGCCATCAGGTCGCCGACGGTGCCCGTGATCTCCGCATGGAGCCCGGTCGTGTCGAAGGTCGAGGACTCGATCGTGGCCTCGAGGTTCGTCGCGATGCGCACGCTCGCCTTGGCCGCTCCGCTCCCGGGCCGCGGCTCCTTCCACGCGATGCGGGGCGCGTCGAGGGTCAGGGTTCCGTCGCCCACCGAGCCATGCGCCTCGAAACCCGCGAGGGACCCCGCGGCCGCCTCGACGCTGCCGTCGGTGAGGTCGAGCTGGTCGATGCGCAGCCGCAACAGCCCGGAGGGACTCTTGGAGGTGTCGGTGGCCGGCTTCACGGTGATCCGGGGCGACTCGACCTGCAGCGACTTCAAGTCGATGAGCGTGCCCGTGACCGTGGCCCAACGCGACGCCAGCCGGACGCGCGGGGCCTCCAGGCGGAAGGCCGGCGCGTCGACCGACAGGCCCTCGATCTCCGCCGTCAGGCGGGCTGGCACCACGTGGACCCGGCCCAGCGTCACGGTGCCGCCCAGGGCGGTCGAGGCGCGCGATTCCAGGAACCTCCGCAGGGGGTCCTGAGGGAACAGCCCGAAGGCCACGAGAGCCAGGACGACGGCCAGCAGGCCGAGCGCCAGCCCGGCGCGCTTCCACGTCACGCGGAGGGGGGCCCGCTGCCTTGCCGACGCTCACGCTCCAACAGGAGGGCCACGAGCGTCTTGCCTTCACGAATCGCGCCAGATCCGATCATTGCCCGGGCTTCGTCGAGGGGCAGCGCGCGCACCTCGATCCGCTCGTCCGCCTCGGGCCTCGGAGGTCCCTGGCTGAGGCCGGTCGCCCGGAACAGGTGCATGACCTCGTCGCAGAATCCCGGCGTTGTGTAGAAAACGCCCATGGGCTCGATGTTTCTCGCCCGGAGACCGGTCTCTTCCTCGAGCTCGCGGCGGGCGCCTTCCAGGGCCGTTTCGCCGGGATCCAGCCTCCCGGCCGGCAGCTCCCAGACCCCGTCGTCGACGGGGTAGCGGTACTGCCGGATCAGCACCACCCGCCCGTCCTCGTGGACGGCCAGCGCCGCGACCGAGCCCCGGTGCCGGACGACCTCGCGGGTCGCCCGGACGCCCCCCGGCTCCTCGACCTCGTCCACGTCGAGCGACAGCACCTTGCCGTCGTAGAGCCGCGTCGTCGAGAGCCGGCGTCCCCCGGACATTCGGGCCTAGCGCGGGCTGATCGCGACGTTGTCGAAGCGCACGACGCCGCCTTCGGCGTTGACGCGAATCTCGGTGATCTTCGCGGGCTTGGGCCGCAGCGCGGCCAGGTCCTGGGTCCAGGGCGACCAGGCCCCCGGTCCCTCGCCGCCCGTGACCTCGAGGTTCGAGGTCCGCGTCTTGCCGGAGGCGTCGGCGTAGCTCACCTGGACGCGGATCACGGCCTCGCCCGAGATCACCTTGTAGTCGAGGCTCAGGGGCACGGCTCCGGAGCCGACGCCCACGTCGACGCTCTGCGAGGTCGAGACCGGCGCGCCGCTCGCCGCGGCCTCGAGCACGCTGCCGCGGCCGCTCTCCTGGGCCACGCGGCCCTTGCCGGTGACGGTCCAGGGCGCGAGGCTCGACTCGAAGGAGCCGTTGCGCAGCGGGGTGCCGCTCACGGCCAGCTTCACGGGCGCGGAAGGCGCCACCGCTGCGGGCTTCGAGGGGCTTGCCGGCTTCGACACCGCGCGCTGGGCCGGCTGCGGGTGCTTCTCGTCGCGGAAGTCGGCGAGCTCCTGCATGAACAGCGTCGCGGTGGCGGCGTAGGCCAGGCTCTGGTCGACGCGGGGCGGGGGCTCGCGGAAGTACTTCTCGCCGGAGTCGAGCTGCAGCGCCTTGAGGTAGAGCTCCTTCGCCTCGGTGAGGTGGCCGCGATGCTCGGGCGTGAAGGGCGGCATCTTGTAGGCCAGGGCCTCGTGGGCGACGCCGACGTTGTGCAGCCGCGCGGCCTCCGTGTCGCCCTTGAACGTGCGGCGGTTCCACTCCTCGAGGGCCTCCTGGAACAAACCGGCCTCGGCCAGCTTGTTGCCCGCCTTGAGCTCGTCGTTCACGGCGAGCAGGGCTTCGACCGGGTCCGGAGCGAAGGTGATCTGGCCGATGACGTTGTCCGCGGTGGCCGAGACCAGGAAGCGCTTCAGCGACTCCTCCGTGGACGCCTCGGGAGGCAGGCCGCCCTCCATCTTGAACTGCTTGTGGTACGAGCCGCCGACGTCGGTGGTGCGGTCGCCGCCGCCGCCCTGCACGACGACCGTGGCCGACAGGCTGCCGTCCGCGATGCGCCAGTTCTCGGGCTCGGAGCGGTTGCCGTAGACGTCCTTCGTCTCCATCTTCTTCTTCTTGTCGTTCCACTCCTGGCGCTCGCCGATCTTCACGTACTTCGTCTCCATGCGGACCTCGTCGCGCACCTCGGCGCGCAGGGCGGAGAGCGAGACGCGGAGCGTCGCGTCGGCGCCGCGCTCGCGGTCGACGAGGCGGTACATGTCGCTGCCGCGCAAGGCGTCCTCGACGCGGCCCTTCACGAGGGAGACGTGGGAGCCCGTGACCTCGGGGGACTCCGAGCGCACGTCGAGGAAGACGGTCTCGGCCAGCAGCGCGTTCACGGGGGGCCGCACGCGCGGCAGCATCACGCGCGTCTTGCTCATGCCGAACTTGGCCTCGGCCATCGAGCCGAGCCCCAGTAGAACCAAGGCCACGACGAGCCCCTTCATCCGCATCGGTTTCCCTCGCTTGTTCGCTTTGGCTGGATTCTAAGTCTTTGCGCCGCCGGTGTCCCGGAGGCTCTCGACCGCCGCGCGCATGTCGGCGGGCAGCGGGCTCTCGAAGACGAGGCGCTCGCCCGTCGCCGGGTGGGTGAAGGCGAGCCGGGCCGCGTGGAGGGCCGGCCTGTCGAGCCCGCCCAGGGCCTTGCCCCCGTAGGTGGGGTCGGCCGCGACCGGGTGGCCGATCGAGCGCAGGTGCACGCGGATCTGGTGGGTCCGGCCGGTGTGGATGCGGACCCGCACCAGGGCGGCCCCGCGCAGCGCCTCGACCACGCGGTAGTCCGAGCGCGCGGCGCGCCCGCCCTCGCGCACGGTCATGCGCTGGCGCTGCACGGGATGCCGGGCGATCGGCGCGTCGATCGTGCCCTCGCGCCGGGCCGGGACCCCCACGACCAGCGCCAGGTACTCCTTCTCGACGCTGCGGCCCGCGAACTGCCGGGAGAGGGCCCGATGCGCCTCGTCGTCCTTCGCCACCACCAGCAGCCCGGAGGTCCCGCGGTCGAGGCGATGGACGATGCCGGGGCGCAGCACGCCGCCGATCCCCGAGAGGTCCTGGACGTGATGGAGCAGGGCGTTCACCAGGGTACCCGAGCGCGTGCCGGCACCGGGGTGCACGACCAGGCCGGCCGGCTTGTCGAGCACGATGAGGCGCGGGTCCTCGAAGACGACGCTCAGGGGGATCGCCTCGGCCGCGGGCGCGGCGGGCTCGGGGTCGGGGATCTCGACCTCGACGTCCTGGCCGGCCTTGAGGCGGACCGAGGCCCGGCTCGGCTTGCCCTCGAGGCGGACCTGGCCGGCCTCGATCAGCGACTGGAAACGGGCACGGCTCTCGGCCGGCAACGCCGCCGCGAGGAAGCGGTCGAGGCGCTGGCCGTCCGCGGCCTCATCGACTCGAAGGCGATGTCGCGAGGACGTGTTTCTTCACCAGGTACGGCCAGATGGCCGCGACGCCGAGCAGCATCGCGATCGCGATCACCTGGGAGGTCGAGAGCAGCCCGCCGAAGAAGAAGCCCCGCGCCAGGTCGCCGCGGTAGAACTCGAGGCCGAAGCGCGCCACGGCGTAGAGCCCGAAGTAGCTCAGGGCCACCTGGCCCGGGAAGCGCTTGCGCGGCGCGAGCCACAGCAGGAACAGCAGGATCAGCGTCGTGAGGATCGACTCGTAGAGCTGCGTGGGATGGACCGGCGTGTCCATCGGCGTGCCGACCGTGCGGGCCGCGTACAGGTCGGTGTAGCGCACGGCCCAGGGCACGTCGGCGGGACGGCCGTGGCAGCAGCCGGCGGCGAAGCAGCCGAGGCGGCCGATGGCCTGGCCGATCGCGACGCCCGGGGCCAGCACGTCCGCCGTGCGCCAGCCCTCGAGCTTGTGGCGCTTCACGTACCACCAGGCGACCGGCAGCGCGCCGAGCAGGCCGCCGTAGAACACGCCGCCGCTCTGGAAGATCGACAGGAACTCCGAGGGGTTGGCCCGGTACATGGGCCACTCCACGAGCACGAGCATGAGCTTGGCGCCCACGAGGCCGGCGATCAGCACGTAGACGCCGAGGTCGGTGACGCGCGTCGCGTCGAGGCCCTCGCGGCGCGCCTGGCGCCCGGCGATCCAGAGGCCGGCCAGGAAGGCGATCGCGAGCAGCACGCCGTAGGTGTGCAGCGTCAGCGGGCCGTGGTGCCAGAGCAGGTCGAAGTCGGGTGTGGTGAAGAGGCGGGGATACATCTATTCGCTCCTGCCGAGGGCCGGCGGTACGGGGCTGGGTTCGGCCGCGGCGTCGCGCTTCGGCGACCGCAGCATGTCGAGGAACAAGAGCACGACGCCGGTGCTGATGGCGGAGTCGGCCAGGTTGAAGTCGGGCCACACGTACTGGCGCCAGTACACGTGGATGAAGTCCACGACGTATCCGAAGCGCACGCGGTCGATCAGGTTGCCGAGGGCGCCGCCGAGGACGAGCACCAGGGCGAGGCGCGGCAGCCGGGCCTCCTTCGGCAGGCGCAGCCAGTAGACCGCGATCGCGCCCAGGGCGAACAGGCTCACGACCGAGAGCAGCACGCCCTGGTAGGGCAGGCCCGCCTCGGCGAGGATCCCGAAGGCGGCGCCGCGGTTGCGCACGTGGGAGAGCGACAGCATGCCGTCGACCAGCGGGCGGTACTCGTGGAGCTCCAGGGACCGCTTCAGGATCTCCTTCGTGACCTGGTCGGCCACGATGACGGCGGGAATGATCGCGAGCTCGGCCTTGCGCGTCATCGCGCCTCGAGCACCGTGGCGCAGCGCTCGCACACGCCCGCATGGACCCTGAGCTTGCCGACGTTCGCCGAGTACGTCCAGCAGCGCTCGCACTTGCCGCCCTCGGCGCGCGTCGCCGTGACCGCGTAGGGCCCGGCCTCGCCGGGATCGCCTTCGGTCAGCCGCACGCCGCTGACGATGAACAGGTTCGCGAGGTTGCCGGGGAAGACGGAGCTCGCGGCGTCGTGGGCCCGCAGCGGCGCCAGGGCTTCCTTGGTGGCCCGGATCTCGACCACGGCCTCGAGGCTGCCGGCGAGGGTCTTGTCCGCGCGCAGCGGCTCGAGGGCGGCGGTGACCGCCGCGCGGGCCTCGAGGAGCGCGGCCCAGTGCTGGAGGACCGACTCGTCCACGGCCTCGGCCTTCGGGAAGTGGGTCGTCGCGACCGGCGCGCCGTCGTGGCCCGGCACGAGCGGCCAGACCTCGTCGGACGTGAAGGGCAGCGCCGGAGCCATCAGCCGGGTGACGTCGCTCAGGATGCGCAGCATGACGGTCTGGGCCGAGCGGCGCCGCCTGGCCGCGGGCGCGTCGCAGTAGAGGCGGTCCTTGAGGATGTCGAGATAGAAGGCGGAGAGATCCACCGAGCAGTACTGGACGAGCTGGTGGTACACGACGTGGAACTCGTAGTCGTCGTACGCCTTCACGACGCGGGCCACGAACTGGCGGTGACGGTGCAGCGCGTAGCGGTCGAGCTCGTCGAGCTCGGCCTCGTCCACGGCGTGCTGGGCCGGCGCGAAGTCGTTGAGGTTCGAGAGCAGGTAGCGCAGCGTGTTGCGCACCTTGCGGTAGGCCTCGGAGACCCGCTTCAGCATCTCGTCGCTGAAGCGCATGTCCTCGCGGTAGTCGACCATGATCGTCCACAGCCGCAGGATCTCGACCCCGTGGGTCTGGATCAGCTTCTGCGTGTCGACGTCGTTGCCGAGGCTCTTGGAGATCTTGCGGCCGTCCTTGTCAACGGTGAAGCCGTGGGTGACGACCTGCTTGTAGGGCGCCGTGCCCCGGGTGCCCACGCCGATCAGCAGCGACGAGTGGAACCAGCCGCGGTGCTGGTCGCTGCCCTCGAGATACACGTCGGCAGGCCACTGGAGATACGGCCGCTTCCCGAGGACCGCCGCGTGGGACGAGCCCGAGTCGAACCAGACGTCGAGGATGTCCTTCTCCTTGTCGAAGTCGGTCTTTCCGCACTTCGTGCAGGCGAACCCGGGCGGCAGCAGGTCCTTCGCCTCGTGGTCGTACCAGGCGTCGGCCGTCTCCTTCTCGAAGACGTCGGCCACGCGCCGCGCGAGCTCGGGCGTGAGGTGCACGGCGCCGCAGGCCTTGCAGTAGAACGCCGGGATCGGCACGCCCCACAGGCGCTGGCGCGAGATGCACCAGTCGGGCCGGGTCGCGATCATGTTGTGGATGCGCTCCTCGCCCCAGGCGGGGAACCACTTCACTGCCTCGATCGCCTTCAGGGTGCGCTCGCGGAAGCCGTCCTTGTCGAGGGCGATGAACCACTGCTCGGTGGCGCGGAAGATGATCGGGTTCTTGCAGCGCCAGCAGATCGGGTACGAGTGCTTGTTCTTGCCGGAGGCGAGCAGCACCCCGCGCTCCTTCAGGAACGCCACGATCTCGGGGTTCGCGTCGAACACCTTCTTGCCGGCCCAGGGCTCGATCTCGGGCAGGTAGCGGCCCGCCTCGTCCACGGGGCAGTAGATGTCGAGGCCGTACTTGACGCCGGTGAGGTAGTCGTCCCAGCCGTGGCCCGGCGCCGTGTGCACGACCCCGGTGCCGGCCTCGAGGGTCACGTAGTCCCCCAGCACGACCGGCGAGTCGCGGTCGAGCCAGGGATGGCGGAACCGCACGTGCTCGAGGGGCGCGCCCTTCGTCTCCGCGACGGGCCCGCCGAGCGTCAGCCCCCAGCGCGCGGCGCTCGCGTCCTTCAGGCCCTGCGCGACGAGCAGCACGTCGGAGGTGCCCTCGACCGGGTAGAAGCCGTAGTCGAGGTCGGGGTGCAGCGCCACCGCCAGGTTGGCCGGCATCGTCCACGGCGTCGTGGTCCAGATGACCGTGAAGACGTTGCGGCCCTTCAGGGCCGGGAACAGGTCCTCGAGCCGGGCCTTCTCGCTGTCCTTCAGCGGGAAGCGCACGTCGATCTGCGGGCTCACGTGGTCTTCGTCGTATTCGACCTCGGCCTCGGCCAGCGCGGTGCGGTCGGAGATGCACCAGTGCACGGACTTCTTGGCCTTGTAGACGAGGTCCTTCTCGACGAAGGTCGCGAGCTCGCGGACGATCGCGGCCTGGTACGACGGCGCCATGGTCTTGTACGGGTCGCCCCACTCCCCGAGCACGCCCAGCCGCACGAACTCGGCCCTCTGGATCTCGAGGAACTTCTCGGCGTACGCGCGGCAGGCCTTGCGGAAGGCCACCGGCGACATCTCGCGCTTCTTGGACCCGAGGTCCTTGTCGACCTTGAGCTCGATGGGGAGGCCGTGGCAGTCCCAGCCCGGCACGTAGGGCGAGTCGAAGCCCGCCATCGTGCGGCTGCGCACCACCAGGTCCTTCAGGATCTTGTTGAGCGACGTGCCCAGGTGGATGTGGCCGTTCGCGTACGGCGGCCCGTCGTGGAGGATGAACTTCGGGGCGCCCTTCCGGGACGCACGCACCTTCTCGTACAGGCCGTCCGTCTGCCAGCCTTCCACCCGCTTCGGCTCCGTCTGCGGGAGGTTCGCCTTCATCGGGAACGTGGTCTGGGGAAGGTTGAGGGTGCCCTTGAGGTCGAGTGTCTCGCTCATGCCAAAACGTAAGCGTAGCATTCGGGGCTAAAGCCCGTCAAAAGAACGCCTTGGCGGGGAGTTCGACTATCATGCCCGGCATGCGCGCCGCGTTCGCCACGATCCTTCTCGCGCTCTCCCTCGCGTCGTGCACCCAGAAGGACGAGTGCGAGGCTTGTTCCGGCGATTCCGACTGCAAGCCCGGCTTCGTGTGCTCGAACTTCGACGACGGCGGGCGCCGCTGCGCCTCGGGCACCGGCTCGACGGGCTGCGCGACGCGCTCTCGGTAGGGGAGCGTTCTCCCTTAGACCGCGGCGGGCGCCTTCTTCAGCTTCTTCATCTCGAGGTCGTGGGCCCGGGCCGCGGCCTGGTTGTCCTCGTGGACGCGGCCCTGCGGGCTGCGCTCGTAGGCCGTCCGGAAGCGCGAGAGCACCTCGATCTCCTGCGGCGAGAACGCCGGGTGCCAGAAGTTGATGAACAGCACGATGCGCGTCTCGGAGGAGTGGTTCCAGACCTCGTGCTCGTAGGAGTCGTCGAACACGAGGAGCTTGCCCTCTTCCCAGGTCCGCTGGTCGGGACCCACCCGGATCCAGCAGCCGTTCGGCACCACGAGCGGCAGGTGCGCGCGGATGATGCCGTTCATGGGGCCGGTGTGGGGCGGGATGTGGGCGTGGGCGTTCAGGGCCGAGAACATCACGTGGTCGCGCTCGAAGCGCGGCAGCGACTCGAGCAGCGCCGTCGTCTTCGGACAGCGCGCGCAGTTCTCCTCGAACTTCTTCCCGTAGAAGAAGAAGTTGAAGGTGTTCCAGCCGCCGATGCGCAGGTTGTTCTCGGTCAGGTAGGCCTTGAAGCCGGCGCCCTCCTGCTCGATGAGCGCCATGAGCTCGGACTTGATCACGGGATACGCGTCCGCGAGGGGCTGCGCCCACTCGAACTCGGCCGGGTCGTAGAAGGTCCGGGCCGGCAACCCCGGGATGTAGTACGCGGGGCGCTGCTGAGGGTGCGTGTAGGGCGACGGGATCTTCGGCACCGCGCGGGTCGGCACCTCGAACAGCGACGGGATCTTGAGCGCATCGAGGCCCTTGCGGATCGTGGGCAGCCGGTCCATCTCGAGCAGCACGTCGCGCAGCGGAACGATGTCCGACAGGGACGCCGAGTTGTAGGCGCTCAGCAGCTCGGCCGGCAGCTTGTGGCGCGGCACGAGTCCCAGGCCGCGCACGAGCGACAGCATCGCGCCCTTCAGCCGGTACTCGACGAGGGACGTGTAGGGGAACAGGGCCGGCGTCTGCAGCTGGCGCTGGATGCGATTGCGCTTGAAGAGCGAGACGAAGATCGCGAAGCCGACCCAGAGCCACGCGAGCGCTCCGGTGCCGATCAGGAACCAGCGGATCATCGCGCCCCGGGCCGGTAGAGGATCGCCCGCAGGGGCTCGAGCCTGGTGCGGGTGAGGATCTCCGTCGCCTCCGACGGCGTCAGGCGGCGGCCCGGCGCCGGCCCGTTCGCGAGAGCCCAGGCCGCGGCGGTCATCACCGCCGTGTCGAGGCTCAGCTTGAGCGGGTCCACCTTGTCGAAGGTGTCCGTGATCGCGTGGTGGTGGCTGTCGTAGGCACCCTCCTCGACCCACAAGGAGAACGCGGGGACGCCGGCCGCGAGGAACGGGCCGTGGTCCATGTCGAAGCTGGCGTCGAGGCTCACCTGCGTCGCGCCGAGCGGCGCCAGGGGCGCCAGCACCGCCCGCGCTGCCGCCTCGAGATCGGCCCGGCCGTGGACCTTCAGGCCGCGGGGCGTCTCGGCGCCGGAGTCCATGACGAGCACCGCGCGGTGCTTGTCCAGCTCGGCTGCGTGACTCTCGACGTAGGCGCGGGAGCCGAGCAGCGCCTGCTCCTCTCCCGAGAAGAACGCGAAGCGGATCGTGCGCTTCGGCGTCAGGCCCGAGGCCTTGAGGAGGCGCGCGGCCTCGACCACCGCCGCGATGCCGGAGCCGTCGTCGTCGGCGCCCTCGGCCTGGTCCCACGAGTCGAAGTGGCCGCCGATCAGCACCACCTCGCCGGGCTCCGAGCCCGGCAGGTCCGCGATCACGTTGCGCTCCTTGTGCGGGCCGCGGTCGAGGCCGTTGGCGACGTCGAGGCCGAGGCTCACGGGGCCCTTGGCGAGGAGCCGGCGCAGGAGCAGCGTGTCCTCCTTCGCGATCGAGAGCATCGGGAGCGGCCCATCGGGATACAGGCCGAACGCCGAGGTGAACAGCATGCGGCCGGCCTTGTCCGAGGGGATCAGCATCGCGGCGGCGCCGGCCCGCGCGAGGGCGCCGACGTACGCGAAGCGCATCACCTGGGACGGCGCACCGTCCAGGGCCTGGGGCTCGACCAGCACCACCGCGCCCTTGAGCTGCGCATCGGGCACCGCCGGCAGGCTCGTCTTCGGCGCGCCGAGGTCGACGAGCGGAGCGGTGATCGCCCCCTTCGTCCCCGGCACCCACGCGAACGACAGCACGTGGAGCGGTCGGTCGATCGGGCTCGCCACGCGCACCTCGGCGTGGCCACGGGTCCAGCGCGCGCCGAGCGGGTACTCCTCGACGCGGGCGTTCGCGTAGCCGCGATCCTTCAGGGCCTTCACGAGGAACGCGGCCGTGGCCTCGCTCTGGGGGCTGCCGGTCATGCGGCCGCCGATCGTGTCGGTCAGGGTCTCGAGGAACGCGGACGCGCCGCCGCTCGTCATGGCGCTGCCGACGAGCCTCGCCACCGTGTCGTCCTGCGGGGGCGCCGCCGCGGCCAGGGCGGCCAGCACGAGGCTCGTGAGCATGGGCAGGAGACTACTCCAGTCGGGCCACGAGCGCTCGCGGGGCCGTCATGCGATATGCGGCCGTCAGCAGGTAGGCGACCTCGGCCCAGGCCACGGTCTTGCGGTCGAGGCGCATCGCGGTCCAGCCTCGCGGCCCCAGGTAGGGAGGCACGAAGAAACGGTCGGGGTCGTCGCCGACCAGCCGCGCCTGCTCGCCCGGCGTGGACTTGAGCCACAGCGTGACCATGCCGTCGCCGTGATGGTCGAAGCAGTAGTACGCGTAGTTCTTCTTGCGCACGCGGAACGCCCGGTGCTCCTCGCGCAGGCCCTGCACGAGCACCTCGGTCTCGGGCAGCGTGCGGACGATCGCCAGGAGCTTCGTCAGGCGCTTCTTCGACTCCGCCGTGGGCTTGATGCCGCTGGGCTTCATGCGGACCTCACTCTCCGAGGTAGCGATAGTGGCCGGTGATCTCGAACCCGAGCAGCATGTCCTCGAGCTCGGGGCCTCGGCCGATGTTGTGGACGATCAGCGGGCGCGCCCCGTCGGCCGTGCGGCGATCCGTCACGAGGCCGATGTGGGGCAGGGCGCCCGGCAGCATCCAGGTCACGAGGTCGCCGGCCTGGTAGTCGGCGGCGTTGCGGCTGACGGCAAGCTGCGCGTTCTGCCGCCGCAGGTAGGCCTGGAGGTTCGGCACCCGCCGGTGGTCGATGTTCGGGTCGGGCCGGGCGAGCCCCCAGGCCTTCGGGTAGCTCGAGAAGGCGCGCGCCATGTCCTCGTGGACACGCTGCTGGAGGTCGATGCCGATCGCGCGATAGGCGCGGATCACGACGTCGGTGCAGACGCCGATGCCTGCGGGCACGTCGCCGTTCGGGTACGGGATCCGGCGGTAGCTCCCGTCATAGACGACGTGGGTTCGGGTCTGCGCGACGGCCGCAGCGACGAGCGCGTCGATACGCGAAGGCGACGCGTCCGGCGTCAGGAGCAGGGCCAGCAGTAGGGAGGTCAGGACGAGCCTCGGCGGTCGAGCTCCTTGCGGACGTACGTCATCTGGCCCAGGTGCAGGTCGGCGTGGGCCGCCGACCGCAGGAACATCGCGAAGCGCGTCGGCACCTCCTCGACCGTGACGCCCTCGGCCTTGTAGGGCCGGCCCCAGTCGGCCTCGCCCTGCGCCTCGAGCGCGCGCACCACGACGTCGACGGCGTCGTCGAAGGCCCGCAGCACGTCGGCCTTCGGCCGGCGACTCGCGTCGCTGAACTCGAGGGGCCGGTCGCGGACATAGCCGGTGTCGAGCATCCGCGTGCCCATGTAGAACTGCATGTTGCCGGTCAGGTGCAGCACGAGGTGGCCGATGCTGTTGCCGTACGGAAACGGCTTCGTCCAGAGCTGCGCGTCGTCGAGCGGGGCCACGAGATCGTGCACGCGACGCTGCGCGCGCCGGTAGTGGGCGGCCAGGTCGCGAGCGACGACCGCGGAAGCGTCGCTCACGCGACGCGCTTCAAGGCTGCTGCGCCGTCGCGAGCTTCTGCCGCACGGCCCCGAGGTGGTAGGCGACGTGGGCGATCGCGCCGATCGCGGCGCCCAGAGCGTCCTCGTTCGTTCCCGCGTGCGCCTCGATCGCCGTGATGAGGTTGGCGTACTCGTGGCGGAGCCGCCCCAGCAGGGCGTTCCACGTGGCGTCGTTGACCTTCGAGACGGTCCAGCTGCGGCTCCAGTCGCGCGGCTCGTTGTCGCCGGCCAGCGAGGCGGCCGACACGTCCATGGCGAAGGCGAGATGGTGGACGTGGGCCGCGATGCTCGAGCCGCCGATCAGGCGCGACGCCAGCTCGGGCGGGAGGCCCTCGAGGGCGCCCATCAGGCCCGCGCCCGGCTTGTTGTCGATGAAATGCGTCCAAGGCCCCGACGGACCGTCCACGGCCTCGCGCAGCACGACCAGGAGCTGGCGGACGACGTCGGCCTTGGGCAGGCTCACGACGCCCGCTCCGGCCGTGGCGGAAACACGTCGGTGGCGCTCAGCAGCCACGCGCTGTTGTGCTTCGTGAAGCCGATCCGGGGGTAGTAGTCGACGGCCTTCGGCGCCGAGAGCAGCACGAGGCTCGAGCGCGGCCCCATCGCCTCGCGGGTGCGCGCGATCATCTCGGTGCCGATCCCGCGGCGCTGGTGGCTGTCGCGCACCGCAAGGTCGGAGAGATAGCCGACGTACAGGAAGTCCGTCAGGGTCCTGCAGAAGCCGACCATCTGCGGGCCATCCCAGGCGGTCACGGTCAGGTTGCCGTGCTCGATCATCCTCTCGACGATGGCCCGGTCGTCGATGGGCCGGCGCTCTCCGAGCGTCGAGGCCCGCAGCAGCTCGATCACGGCGTCCACGTCGAGGGCGTTCCCGAACCGGTACTCGATCTCGGTCATTTGTGCGCCATCTTACGCCCGGCCGTCGCCCTCGGGCGGCCCCTTACCTGGACGGCTCCTCCATCGACTCGCAGCCCGGCACCTCGCGCAGGGCCGCGTAGACGGCGAGGCCGTGCTGGCGCGCCACCTTCGTCATCAGGTCGGCGCCCTGCGACGCGCCGCCCACGCGCAGGACGGCGTCGCAGTGCTCGAGCAGGCGCTCCGCGATGGGATGGAAGATCTCGTCGAACGCGGCGTCGCCCACCGTCTTCGAGCCGGCCAGCGCCACGAGCGGCAGCGCCAGCCACTCGCCCACGACCGGCACGTGGCCGCCGCGGAACAGCGGCAGCGCGTAGGCCTCCATGGCGTGGACGTTGGCCGCCATCTTCGCCGGGTCGTCGCCCGTGCCCGACCGGTAGGGACCTGCCACGAGGATCATCATCAGCGCGCTCCCGACGAGAGAAGGGCCCAGGCACTCGCGAACGACACGAACGCGAAGCCGCAGCCGAGGATCGGCGTCCGGAACCAGTACTGCGTCGCGAGATACAGGTACGCGGCCGAGACGGCCGTGGCCAGGGGCACGCACAGCGCGGCCTGGCTCGCGAAGCTCGCGTCGCTGCGGCCGATCACCACGACGAACAGGCCGAACAGGAGGGCGCCGAGGCTGTGGCTCAGGTTGAACCCGACCCACGCGAGCCACACGTTGGTGCGATTCGTCATCCGAACGGGGGACTCCGCCATGCGGCCCGCGAGCTCGGGGTCACGCGGCGAGAGCCCGCGGCGATCCCCCTGCCGCAGCGGGGTCGCGAGGGCATGGGCGGCGCCGAGCACCAGGTACGGCAAGGCGCCCAGGAGGAACAGGTAGCGGCTCAACGGCTCACACCGATGCCCGCGACGATGCTGAAGGTGCGCCCGCGCCCAGGGAAGTCGAACACGTGGGGGTCGTGGGGCGTGCCGGCCGAGCCCAGCTCATGGAGGCTCGTGAGGCCGTAAGTGTACTGGGCCTGCACGCTCGCGACGAAGGAACCGGCCGTCCGCAAGCGCAGGCCCGCGGCGCCGAGCAGGCCCAGGTCCACGGCCTTGAGCGCGCCGAAGTCCGGATCCTCCCCGTCGGGTCCGCTGAAGAGCGACGCTCCGGTGCGGTTCCGCAGCCGGACCGACACCGCAGGGCCCGCACCAATGGTGAACGCGAGTCGACCGCCCGAGCGCCAGGCGGGCCGGACGGAGAACTCGAGGTAGTCGCCGAAGTAGCCGTACGTCTGGCGGAACGACACGCCGCCACCTCGCGGCACCCAGCGCGCCTCGAGCTCGAACATGCCCTGCGAGCCCCCATGCGAGCCCCAGTCGAGATCGCCGCGGACGCCGAACGTGGCCGCGTGGCGCGAGACGAACGGGATGGACGGCTCCTCCTTGCCGTCGGTGCGATGCAGCCGCGTCGACGCCCAGCCGCCCACGAGCTCAATCGAGTCGGCGCTCGCCTGTCCCGAGAGACCGAACGCGAACACCGTCACGACGTACTTCATCCGTATGAACTTCACCTCGGCCTCCCGTTGCCCCAAGGACGAGTCTAGGCCTGCGGCGCGCCCTCGATCGCGGGGACCAGGAATTGCTGGAGGAAATCGCGGACCAGCCTGCTCGCAAGGATCGCGGCCCACCCGCCGTCCAAGGGCGCGAGAAAAGGGAGCGGCACGGGCTCCCAGTCCTGATCCTTGCCCCGGGCCGTGACCTTGATCCTCCAGGTATGCGCGTCGTACCGCACCAGCAGCAGCTCCGACTCCCGCACGGGGCTGTAGCGCTCGAACGAGAACTCGCCCGCGATGGTCTCCGCGAAGAGCACGAAGCCCACGGCGTTCAGGGCCCGGACGATCTCGTCGGGGATGCCCTCGCTCATGCGGCCTCGATCGCTATCGCGGCTTCTCGCCGGTCGGGTTGGCGTTGTACGCCGCCGACCCGCCGGGTGGAATCGTCAGGTACCTCCACTCGTCCCCGAGCAGGGCCTTGGCGATCACCACGATCTGGCCGACGTGATGGGCGGTGTGGGCCAGGGAGCGATGCAGCGCGTCGTGGACCGTGAGGGTGACGCCGCGGATCGCGACGTTCTTGTGGAGGTCGTCGTCTCCGAGCGCGGCCAACGTCGCGAACAGCACCGCGTAGCCGGCGTCGAGCCTGGCCTGGATCTCCGCATGGGTTGCGGCGCGGGCCAGGAACTCGGAGTCGCGGTCGCGCCAGGGCTTCTCGCCGTCCGAGGTCAGGAAGTCGGTGAAGCGCGACGCGAGGTTTCCCGAGATGTGCCAGGCGAGCGTCGCGATGGAGTTGCCGCCGAAGGGGCGGGAGAGCTCCGCTTCGGGCACCTGCTCGATCGCCTTCGTGGCCGTCGTCCGGCCCCTGCGGTACTCGCCTTCGATCGACCCGACGATGTCGCGCATGCGTCCTCCGCTCAGCCTTCGAACTGCAGCGCGCGCCGGCGGACGAGAGTCGCCTGGGCCACGCCGACCAGCCCCGAGG
The DNA here is from genome assembly GCA_902826455.1 of uncultured Acidobacteriota bacterium. Lineage (GTDB taxonomy): Bacteria > Acidobacteriota > Vicinamibacteria > Fen-336 > Fen-336 > CADEEV01. The sequence continues at coordinate 105,533 of CADEEV010000009.1, forward strand.
CCAGCGAATAGACGCTGATGCCGGCCGCGACGCGCGCCAGGAACACGAAGGTCAGCAGCGCCGGGATGGCGATCATGGGCACGCGTTGAGCCGCCGCGACGTTGGGCGCGAGGGCCGCAGCCCAGGCGGCGACGATGGCGCACAGCCCGGCCAGGAGGGCGTCGGGCGCCGCCAGGTCCTTGACCCAGAGGAATCGGCCCCCGTTCGCGACGCCGCGCTGGATCGCGCCGAACAGGCCCAGGAAGATCGGCGCCTGGACGGCCATGCCGGCGAGCGCGCCGCCGTCGGCGATCCGAACGCCATGGCGCTCGTAGAGCGCGCTCGTCTCCTCCAGGAGTCGCCGCGGATCCTTCTTGTGTCTTGCGCGCAGCGCTTCGAGCTGGGGCGCGAGACGCCGGAGCGCGCGCTGGGTCTCGAGGCCGCGGTAGGCGAGGCGCAGCGTCAAGGGGAACAACAGGAGCCGCGCCGCCAGCGAGACGACGGCGATGGCCCAGCCCATGGATCCGCCCAGCGCCGTCGACGCCGTGAACAGCGCCACGTAGATGAGGTCCACGAAGTCAGTCCACATCGACCCTCCTCCTCATGAGCTCAACTCTCGCGCTCCGCGGCGAGCTCCTTCGCGAAGTCGACGATGCAGAAGTTGCAGATACGGGCGTCGCCCTGGGCGAGCAGGTTCTTCACCTGGTCGGGACGGCGGCCGCAGAACGAGCACTTGAACTCCGTCGCGTCCTCCTCGAGCCAGGCGATCGCGTCCTCGCGCGAGACGCCGGCGTCGATCCAGAGCTCGCCCACGCCGGGCCACGCCTTCTCCGCCTCGGCCCGCGCATCCTCGACGGAGGCGTGGGTCGTCGACGACACGACGCCCCAGTCGGCGTCGCAGTGGAGCAGCTGGATCTCGTGGGTCTCCACGGTCTCGCCGATGGCGAGATGCCGCGCGTCGCTCGCGAACGCCAGCACCCGGGCCGCGCCCAGGACGGGTGGCGGGCCCACGCTAGCGCTCCAGCGCGCCGGCCACGACGCGCAGCTTGCTGCCGTGAGCGCCGCAGGACTGGCACGCCGCGCTGGTCTTGCCCTCCCAGACGGATTCCTCGTGACAGGTCGCGCAGCGCTTGCCGGCGGCGCGGTGCGCGCCACACGCGGCGCAACGATTGGCCGTCTGGCTCTTGCCCGAGAGGCTCGCGAGCCGCTGCAGGCAGGTGGGGCAGTGGCGTCCGTCGGTCCGGAGCTTCGTCTCGGCCTCGCGCCGGGCCTTGGGCGTGAGCTTCTTTGGCAGGTCGCTGTGCTTCTCGCGCAGGTTTCTCATCGTCTCGCTTTACTCTACGCCGAGGACGGCCTCTTCCCGAGCGCGCGCCCGCTCGACGCCACGATCGTGCCGCTCACCACGCACCACGCGAGGGCCGTGATCCAGTCGAAGGCGGGCTGGAACCCGCGGCGCGTGGCGGCCGGCAGCAGCTCGACCAGCGTGTAGGAGGCGGCGTTCATCGAGGCGTGCAGGAGTATCGGCGCCAGCAGGCTGCCGCCCGAGCGCAGGGTGATCCAGGAGAGCGCGACGGACCAGGGCGCCATGATCAAGGCGAAGGGCAGGAGAGGATCGTCGTCGCCCTTGCCAAAGAGCGCGTAGGCCGGCAGATGCCAGGCGAACCAGGCGACGGCGACGAGCAGGCTCGCGGCCAGCGGGCTCCGTGTCTTCTCGAGCTGCGGTTGGAGGAAGCCGCGCCAGCCCAGTTCTTCGCCGAGCCCGCCACCCAGGAGCGCGTTCAGGACGAGCTGCACGCCGAAGACCTGCAGCACCGTTCCGGGCGACAGGAGCGACAGCTCTCCTCCATACCCGTGGGTCAACAGCACGCCGGTCAGGACGAGGGCCGGAGCGAGCAGCGCGAACGCGTAGAGGCCGACGGGGAAGCGGACGCGCCCGACGCGTCGGAGCAGGTCGCGAACGCCGTCCTGTCCCGAGATCAGTCCCACCGTGAGCAGGGCCGCGAGGCTCGGGCCGAACTTGAGGACCAGCTCGGTGCGGAGCGCGAGGAACGCCAGCGCCCCGACGGCGTAGGTGATGAGCACGGCGGCGACGAGGAAGAACGCGACCGGCCAGCGTCGTGCGAGACGCACGCTACTGCAGCGCCTCCACGACGCCCTCGGCGAAGGCCCAGTCGTCGATCACCTCGCTGCCCGTCGGCTTTGCCCGCGCGCTCCACACGACGATCACGACGCGCGCGGTCGGGTCCACGAAAAGCCTCTGGCCGTAGATGCCGATCGCCGAGTACGCGCCTCGGGCGAGGGCCGCGTCGATCGGCGGCGTCCACCAGAGATAGCCGTAGTCGAGAAGGGTCCCGCCACGCAGCGTCTTTGGGGTCGTGGCCTCGCGCAGCCAGCCTTCGGGCAGGATGCGCTCGCCGCCCGCAACGCCGTCGTTCAGCAGGAACTGACCGAAGCGGCCATAGTCGCGCAGGGTCGCGCTGAAGCCGCTGCCGCCGATCTCGACGCCGCCAGGCGAGTCCAGCCACCAGTTGGCGTCGTCTTCCATGCCGACGCGGTTCCAGATTCGCTCGTGCAGGTAGTCCGCGAGCGGCTGCCGGACCGCCGCGCGCAGGATCTCGCCCGCGATCTGCGTCTCGCCGGTGCTGTAGTTGTTGACGGTGCCGGGCTCGCCGGCTCGGGGCAGCGACGTCATGACCTTCAGGGCGGAGCCGGGCACCTGGGAGATCTGGGCCTCGAGCAGCCGCCGCCGGTCCGACGCCGGATCGGTGTAGGCCTCGTTCCAGCGCACGCCCGACGACATCATCAACACGTCCCGGACGGAGACGCCCTCGTAGCTGCTGCCCTTGAGGACCGGCACGTACTTCGTCACGGGATCGGCGAGGCTCGCGATCGCGCCCTGCTTGACGGCGGCGCCGATCAACGTCGAGGTGATCGACTTCGCGACGGACATGGACATCCAGCGCGTGCGCTCGGTGTTGCCGAGACGGTAGCGCTCGAGCTTCACGCGGCCGTCCTTCAGGACGAGCAGACCCGTGACCCGGTTGAGCTCCAGGTAGCTCTCGAGGTCGTACGTCTTGCCACCGTCCTTGAAGCGCACATCGCGCAGCGGATCGGCGTCGACCGGTATGGGCAGGGCCAGGGGCTTGTTCGACCGGGGCACCGTGCGCGTGGGGAAGAGCCGGTCGATGTTCCGGAACGTGTTGACCGCCAGCTCCGGCGTGAGCGCGCCGTCGTAGACCTGGCGAACGGTGCCGATCGGCTCCACGGCATGAGGGTAAGGCTCCGGGCTCATCGCCGCCAGCGCGACGGCACAGACGCAGGCGCCGATCATGCTCGATCCAGGCGCAGCTTCATGCCTTCGTGGCTGGCCACGAAGCCGAGGCTTTCGTAGAACTTCTTGGCCGCCGGCCGCGCCTTGTCGGTGGTGAGCTGAACCATCAGGCATCCTCGCTTCCGGGCTCGTTCGATCGCGTGCTCGAGCAGGGCCCTGCCGACCCCCTCGCGCCGGACTGCGGCATCCACCCGCACGCCCTCGATCAATGCGCGCGACGCGCCTTTGTAGGTGAGAGAGGGAATGACCGTGAGCTGCAGCACGCCGACGACGTCGCGGCCGTGGCACGCGACGATCAGCGCGTTGTTGCGGTCCTTGCGGACCGCGTCGAACGCCCGTACGTAGCTGCGAAGCAAGGGCACGGAGTACCGCTCGCGCGTGGCGCCGAGCGGATCGTCCGCGAGCATGCGCACGATGCACTCGAGGTCCTTGCGAGATGCAGCCCGGAACGTCAGAGTCACCGCGACTGGACCCACTCGACAACCGGCTTGACCCATTCGGGAATCGGCCGATACAGGAAGCCGTGGCTGAGCCCCGTATCGAGCACCATTTCGCGGACGACCAGGCCCGTGGCCTTCGCCTCCGGAGTCCAGGCTGGGCAGTCGGCGGTCAGCTCGTCCGTGGTCTCCCGGATCGCCAGCACATGGCCGCTCGGAGCCTTGCCCTCGTCCTTGATCAGCGCCTGGACGTTCTGGCTCAGGCACACGCCCATGACGGCGAAGCGCACGCCGGGCTCCTGCAGGCGCGCCGAGGCGACGAGCGCGGTGCCGCCGCCCATCGAGGCTCCCACGACCGTGACGTGATCGGGCGCCACGCCCTTCCTAAGCAGGGCACGCACCTGGCCGACCACGACGTCGGCCGATTGGCTGACGCTCGCCGCCTTCGGCCGGATGCCGCCGGTGACGACGAAGCCCTTGTCCCGGAACGTCGTGAGGATCTGCTCGAGCTCGTAGAAGCCGAAACGCGGCTGCTGCGGCCGAGCGCTCTGCTGCTCCTGGACGATGCGGCCGTGCAGGTAGAGAAGATGACGCGGCGTGTCGGCGGCGAGGCTGGGAAGCGTCAGCGCCAGGAGCACGAGCGAGGCCAGGAACTTCCTTCGCTTCGCCGGCAGCGAGAGGGCGTGCTCGACACCATGGCCGATCCAGCGCTCGAGGTCGGCGTCGGCGTCGACGCCCGTCGGCCCCACGAGAAGCAGGCCCTTCATCGGCCGCCCGGTCATGTCCATGACGCGCGCGTGCGGCTTCCGGACGAGGTCGGCATGGGCGTCGGGGCTGACTCGCACCATGAGCGAGTCCTTGATGATGCCCACGGCCATGTGCCCGTGCACCATGAACACCACGCCGCCGAACATGCGCTTCTCCACCACGTCGTGGCGGTCGCTCAAGACACCGCGAATGCGCTCGGCCAGCCCTTGGTCAAAGGCCATGGTCAGAGTGTCTTGACATAGCGAAGGGTCTCCGGCGCATAGCCCAGGTGCGCGTAGACCGCGCGAGCGGCATGGTTGCCCTCGAACACGTTCAAGGTGAGCGTACGGTGGCCCTGCTCGCGGGCCCAATCCTCGGCCGCCTTCACCAGCGCGCTGCCGACGCCGTGGCCGGCTGCCGCCTCGGTCACGACCAGCATCCCGATGTGGGCGTGGACCGCCTGCGTGAAGTAGTCCTGCTGCCGCTCCAGGTACACGAAGCCCAGGGAGCCCGCGTCCGAGTCCGCGACGAGCAGGCGCGCGCCCGCGGGAGGCGCCTCGAAGTACGCCCGCAGCGCGCGGACCTCCGCGCTCACGATGTCCTCGGCCCTGCGCCACGGGGGCGGGCCGAAGCTGGCGAGGCGCCGCGCGGCTTCGAAGACGAACGCCGCGTCGGCGGACGTCGCGGGGCGGATCACGGCATGCGGCCGCTGCGGAACATCGCAGCCCAGACCGCGCGATCCTCGGCGCTCAGGACGTCGAGCTCCTCGAAGATCTCCCGCGCGAACTCCACCGCGCCCAGGCCGCTGGCCGTGATGAGCCCGCGATCCCTTACGGCGGGGGCGTCGACGTAGCCGGCCGCCTCGGCGTAGGCCGGCACCTGGTGCCGCAGGTAGTCGAGGCCGTTGCTCGTGTGGCGCCGGCCGCGCAGCAGGCCGATGCCGGCGATGGCCGCGGACGCGGCGCAGATCGCCGCGATCGGGACGCCGGCGGCGTCGAGCCGCTTCAAGAGCGCCTCGAGCTCCGTTTCCATCGGGCCCTGCTCCCACCGATCGCCGCCCGGAAGGATGAAGATCGCCACGTCGTCGATCGCGACCTCTTCGAGCGCGCGCGTCGGCACCACGCGGAGCCCGCCCATGGACTCGACCGGATCGCGCGTGAGCCCGACGGCCTCGATGCGCCGGCCGCCGCTGCGGCGCAGCTCGGCGACGGCGAACGACGGCTCCCAGTCGGCGAAGCCCTCGAAGACGAACAGATAGGCCGCTTTCAGGTCCGTCATCGATTGAGTATCCCCAGGTACGCCTTCCACGGTCCGACCGCCGCGTCGTACCGCGCGCTCATCACCCGCACGATCTGGCCGACGTGGTTGAGGTCGTGGACGACCCACGTCGCGAGGAGCTGGCCGAGCGTCACCGGCCCGAGCTCGGGATGCCGGCCCGGCAACGCCAACTGGGTTTCGGTCAGCTGGAGCCCATCGAGGAAGACCAGGTTCGCGGCGCGCAGCGCCTGGAACTCGTCGAGCATGTCGGCGAGCGTCACGCTGTCGGGCTCGTCGAAGCCGCGCCGGTCGAACGGTTCGAAGGGCCGGCTGTCGCCGTGCTCGAGGATCCGCTTCATCCGCGGCACCCAGTCGGTCTTCTCGCCGTGGATCAGGTGGCCCACCACCTCGCGCGGCCCGAAGGTGTCCTCGCCTTCGAACTTCTGCAGCCACTCGGCCGGGAGTCCGTGCAGAAGGCCGCGGAGCAGCGACGGCGTGCGCTCCAGGACGGCGATCGCTTCCGACACCACGGGGTCCATCAACGGCCCTCCAATGCCCGCCACCAGCCGCCGGTCAGCACGAAGCGCGGGAACGTCACCCACTGCTCCAGGAAGGTCCGGGCGAGCGCGTTGGCGGGGCTCGTGAACGGCACCGGAGGGTTCTCCTCGCCCTTGTGGCCGCGGCCCTGCAAGGCCATCGAGGCGACCATGACGCCCAGGCCGATCCCGGACGCGGGGAGCGAGCCGCGAGCCACACCCGCGAGGAGCGTGACGTTGCCGACCAGGAACGCCGGCACGAGCACGATGTGCATGAGCAGGTTCGCGCGCGAGCGGTGATAGCGCGGGTAGCCCTCCCACTGCCACTTCAGGAGCTGCGAAGGACTCATTCCTGGCTCCAGGAGCTCCAGAGGGGCCCTGCCTTAGGGTGGGAACGGACGCCCTCCCGCAGCTTTCGGATCGTGGCCTCGGCGGCCTCCGGCGATTGCACCCGCCCACGCACGAACAGGTGCGGATCGCCGACGACGCGGAAGCGCCCCCGCGTCGCGAACGGCTCGATCTGTTGCACGAGGGCGACGGCTCCCGCCGGCATGCCCTTGGACCAGCACGTGACGACCAGCGCGTCCACCTTCGAGGCCTGCACCGTGACGTGCCCGGCGTGGGCGAGGGCCCAGGCGTCCCCGGCCTCCATGGCTTCGGCCATGGCCGCCCGCGCCTCGGCGATGCCTTCCTCCTCCGAGTCGGCCTCGAACCGCTTCAGCTCGCGCTCGTCGCCGCGCAGGACGAGAGCGATCGGAGCGAGGGTCTCGCCCTTCCGGAGCTCGGACGCGCTCCAGGCCGCGTGGCCCAGCGCGAAGCCCGCCAAGAGCGTCGCGAGATCCGACACGTCCTGGCTCGCGGCCGTCTCTCCTTCGAACGTGAGCGACGTGAAGAAGCGCCCGTAGTGCGGTCGGCGCGCGAAGTAGTCGGCCGAGGTCGTGTAGAGGGACAGCGTGACGAAGACCTCGCCGCTGTTGGCGCAGAGCAGGATGCGCCGGGCTTTCTCCTTGTCCTCGGCCTCCTGGATCAGGCCGCGCCATCCGGCGCCGCGCAGCTCGACGGCCGGGCCCGCGGGCGCGAACGTCTCGGCCTGCACGGCGAACCGGAAAGCCGCGAAGTCCTCGAGCGTGCCTCCCGGCTTCGCGAACGCGGTCATGTAGAGGAACTCGGTCTCGTCGGGGCTCACGAACTGGATTGCGGAAGCGCCCTCGACCGGCCCGACGCGCCAGTCGGCCGGATGCTCGAGGCTGAAGCCCGGGCCCGATCGGACATCGGGCCGGTAGCGGATCCACTCGGTCATCGGATCCAGCCTACCTCAGGGTCTCGACCATTCGAAGGATCCGTGCCCACTCGGCACTGACCATCCCGCGCCCCACGTAGAGCCAGCGCGGGCACCGGAAGCGGCGCCGCTTGCGCGCGAGGATCCGCTCCTCGAGCCAGGCGGAATCGAAGCCGGCCCAAGCGCCGGCGACCGTTCGCAGGTTCCAGATCAGGATCGGGTAGAGCTCGTCGTAGAGGATCGCCTCGAGCTCCGACGCCGAGTAGCCCGATGCGGCGGCGACCCGTGCGATCCGCCGCAGGTCGGGCTCGCGCAGCTCCGTGTCGAGGAAGAGCTCCGAGAGCGCCTCCCGGACGGGACGCCGGCGCGCGAGATCGACGGCCTCGTTCAGCGCAGCCGTGCCGCCAGGTCGATGACGCCCGTCACCAGCAGCCCTCCACCCACGAGGCCCGCGACCCAGAGCATCGTTTCGCGGGCGCCGCTCTCCAGTTTTCGACCGAGGGCAGCATAGGACTGCGCCAACCGCTGCCGCAAGACGAGGTGCCCGAGCAGCAGGGCGATCGGCGGGAGCACGAAGATCACGTCGTAGACCGCGAGCAGCGGCGCCCAGGCCCGCATCGGCAGCCCGGCCTCCGTGATGAGCGCGACCGCCGCGAGGTACGGAACGGCCGTGGGCAGCTCCATGGCCGTGACGGTGACGCCCAGAGCCAGCAGCGCCGCGGTCGTGGTCACCGAAGGGCGCGCGACCGGCGCCGAAGGGCTTCCATCGGAGGCGGTCAGGCTGTAGGCGAGAAGGAGCAGCCCGGCCAGGCTCTGGAGGATCAGTCCCGTCGTGCCGTCGAGGAGTCGGCCGAGAGACGGCAGCAGCGATTCGAGTCCCAGGATCATCGCGACGCCGAGCAGCAGATACGTGACGAAGATCGCGGCAACGTACGTGCCGACCTGCACGACGGCTCGCGCCCCCGACGTCGAGAGCAGGTACAGCGTCACGACGATCGCCGACGGGTTGATGCTGTCGACCACTGCGAGAAGCAGGACGCTCGCGATCAGCACGGCGCGGAGCGCTCCGTCTCAAGGACTAGCGCCATCGGCTCACTGTGGGCTGCGGAAGGCGGCGAGGAGCGCGGCCGCGGACAGGAGCCCGACGAAAAGACCAAGGGTGACGGGGCGGTGGCTGCCCAGAAGCGGATGCACTGTCGTCCCGAGCCAGCCGAGGCCCACATGCAACGCTGCGGCAAGGGCCAAGACGAGCACCAGCGCGAGCACCGCCCTGGGGACATCGAAGGTCAGCGCCGCGGATCCCAGCTGGTCGGCGGTTCCTCGAAGCCAGGCCACGCTCACCGCGACCGTGCTGAGGAGGGCCGCGACCATGGCCGACGCCAGGCTCTGAGACATCGCGGTCAACGCAAGGCGCTCAGAGAGCAGCCCGGAGCTGAGCCCCACGAGGATGCCGAGCGCGAGCATGGCCACGGTCATCTAGCCTCCGCTCCCGCGCAGCCACGCGATCGCCCTGCTGACCACCTGCGCATCCCCCGCCACGGACTCGTCCGGCACGAGAGGAACGCCGTACGGCGCGAGGCTGCGATCGGCCATCACCGAGACGGTGAGATACAACGTGGCGCCGTCGCTCAGGCCGAAGCTCTGATTGGCCGTCGAGAGGCCACAGGTGGCGGTTCCGAAGCTGCGTGTGTTCGGCCGCGCGCGAAACGCCACGACGACTGCTTCACCGGAGCTGGCGACGGCGATGTCCGTGAGCACCGCGACCTTCGCGGTGCCGCCGATGAGCGTGTACGGCTGCGACGCTCGGACGACCTGGCTCGGCCCGGAGAAGGATTCTCCGTTGCGGTAGCCCCACGGCGTCGATGGTCCGCTGACGGGGACGAAGTACCCGGCCACACCCTCGCCAAGGACGGGCCCGACGCCCGCGATCATCGGCCACATGTTGCCGCCGGTGTTTCCCCTGACGTCCACGATCCAGCCGGCGAGCCCGGGCCTGTCCCGTGATCGGATCTGCTGCTGGATCTCGTCCGCGAAGGCCACGTCGGCGCCAAGAGCGCTGTTGCTGAACCCGGCGACGCGGACGTAGCCGATGTCGGACGGAGTCGCGGCGTTGGGCACCGGTGCCGCGCTGCACTGCGGAAGCGTCGGGTTGTTGACGAAGGTGCCCGAGGCCGACAGGTAGAAGCTGTGATGGTCGTCCAGCAGCCGGAGCGCCAGCGCGATCGCGGGATAGAGATCGGGAATCGTGGTCGCGCCCTGCGCCGCCTGGTTGACCTGGGCCCTGACGTCCGTCCAGTTGATGCGGCTGCGATTGATCGAGTTGCCCTGCATGATGTCGAGGATCTCTTTGGTGTAGTCGCTGGGCTGGCGCGAGGGCGGCGGCATACTGGACTCGCTGCCGCACGCCGTGCCGAGTAGCACGGCACAGGCCAGTGCTCGCAGTGTGTGATGCGTGCCGAGGTTCATAGGAGTCCTCGCCATGAACGGCCTCTAGCCGAGGCTTTCAAGATACGCCACTGCCTTGAGTTTGCCCAGGTTCCGGGCCTCCTCGAGCGGTGTGGCGTAGTCGTCGATCTCGGTCCGGATGGACAAGTCCGCACCGTGGCGCACCAGCAGGGTGAGCGCGTCCACATCGTCGTAGGCTGCGGCCATGTGGGTCGGCGTCCAGTCGTTGATGCCCTTCAGGTTCACCGGCGCTCCGTGGTCCAGCAGGAGCTCGAGGATACGAAGGCGATCGGGGCCCTTGCTCTCGAGCGTGAGATGCACCGCCGTGTAGCCATCCTCACCCCTGTAGGCGAGGTCCATGGGATGAGCGAGCATCCACTCCACGGACGCCGCATTTCCACTCTCGACAGCGGCCAGGATCCAGGGCTGGTCCAGGAGAGGGTCCGCTCCGGTGGGGAAGCCGGGGATGCGATGGGACAGCTCGTTCAGGCGCTCGACCGAGCCCGAGCGCAGTGCTGCCACGACACTCTCGTACTCGCGCATGTCCGTGCTGCCCCAGCTCGCTCCGCTACGACGTCGACGTGGCTCGTTCCCAAGAGGTGCCGATGACGGCGGCCACCGCCACGCCGATCAGGCCCGACACCACCGTGTACACCGGCCAGATCACGAGCTGGGGGACGAGCACCAGGGTCGTGATCTGCGAGAGGCTGCCCGAGACGAAGTGATAGCTGGCACCCCAGGGCGTGCGCACGTTCGTCAGCGAGCTGATGTCGTAGTGCGAGCCGAGGTGCAGCAGCGTCGCCACCAGGTAGATGGCAGTGGCCGCGCCGCGGACCATCAGGCCGTACAGCAGAAGCCGGCCGGCGACGTAGCCGACGCGACGCGGCCGGGGCTGGCGGAACCAGAAGAAGGCGCCGACCATCGGCGTCAGCCAGACGACACCGAACAGGTGGGCGAGGGGCTCCGGCGCCGCGGCCTTCTCGAGCAGGAAGCGCACGAACAGCACCAGCAGGCTCACGCCGACGGCCGCAGTCATAGGCCGGCCGGCCAGCACCTCGGCGCCACGATCGCCCAGGGCGAGGCCCAGGGTCCCGAGCATCAGGAAGAGGCCGGTGAGGACGTAGTAGGGAAGTCCCGCGGAGGCCTCCGCCTGGCTCGTGACGTACGGCGTGCCGAGCAGGAACACGGCCGTCGACGGCGTCTCCCGCAGGCCTTCGCTGTTGAGAGCGATCATCAGGCTCGCCAGGCCCGCGACGCTCGCGAGCAGGGCGGCGGCACGGCGCCAGCGCGGCGGCAGCGAGCTCCAGAACAGCAGGAGCGCCGCGAGCGTCGTGGCTCCGACCGAGCTCGCGAGGGTCACCGCAGACACGCGGACGTGGCCTGCGAGGGGGGAGCCATGGTCGCGGACTCTAGCACACCGTGCAGGCCTATAATCCGCCGGGAATGGAGCGAGAGAAGCGGCTTCGGGCCGCCGCGGCTGCTGCGCTCGCCTATCTCGCCATCGCCGTCCTGTGGGCCGCGCCGTCGTCCCTCTCGCCGACCGACGCCGTGCCCGACCTCGGCGACCCCGTGCACCTCTCGTACGTCATGGCGTGGGACGCGCACCAGCTCGTGCGGGCGCCCTGGGCCCTGTTCGACTCCAACAGCTTCCACCCCTACCCGAGGAGCCTGACGTTCGGCGACCACCTGCTGCCCGAGGCGATCCTGGTGGCGCCGATCAACTGGGCCACGGGCAACGCCGTGCTGGCCTCGAACGTGGGCGTGCTGCTCGCCCTCACGCTGTCCGCGTTCACGATGTTCCTGCTGGTGCGGCGCGTGACCGGCTCGTCGGCCGCGGCGTTCCTGGCCGGCCTCGCGTACGCCTTCAACAGCTTCACGCGCCACGAGCTGCCGCGGGTCCACGTCCTCAACGTCCAGTGGTGGCCCCTCGCGCTCCTTTTCCTGGATCGCTACGTGCGCGACGGACGGCGGCGCGACGCCAGCTGGCTCGCGCTGCTCCTGCTCGTCCAGGGCCTGTCCGGCACGTACTACCTCGTGTACACGGCGCTCCTCGCGCCCGTGTGGTTCGCGATCGTGTACGGCAGCGCCGGGCGCTGGCCGCGCGCGGCCGAGTGGCGCGCGCTCGGCATCGCCGGCGCGATCGCCTGCGTGCCGCTGCTCGTCGTGATGGCGCCGTACCTGGCGCAGATGCGATCGATGGCGTTCGAGAAAGGCCTCGAGCCCGGTGTCGATCTGCTCTCGTACCTCGCGCCGTTGTCGGCGCTCACGCTGTGGGGCGGCCTGAGCCCGAAGGGCATCCCGGGCACCGGCAGCCACTTCATCGGCTACGTCACCCTGGCGACCGCCGTGCTCGGCGCCGTGCTCGCGCCGCGCACCGCGCCCGTGTGGGCCCGCCGCGTCGCGATCGCCACGGCCGGGCTCGGGCTCGTGCTGTCCCTGGGGTGGACCGTGAAGTGGGGCGGGGCCGACCTGGTGGCCGGACCGTACCGGCTTCTCTACTGGGGCTTCCCGCCGGCCCGGGGCATGGCCGGCCCCGAGCGTCTCGGCGTGCTCGTCCCGCTGGGACTCGCGATCCTGATCGGGCTCGGGGCCGCGGCGCTCCTGGCGCGCCTGGAGGGAGCGGGCCGCGCCGCTCTCTTCGTGGCGCTCGCCGTCCTGCTCCCGCTCGAGCACTGGCGCGCGCCGCGCGAGGCGTCGTACGTCCCGACCGGCGCCGCCGTCCCGGCGGTGTACGCGTGGGCCGCGGCCGAGTCGCGCGCGCCGATCGTCGACCTGCCGCTCTATCCCGACGTGGCCCGCAAGTTCTACGCCGTCTATCTCAACCTCTCGACCCACCACTTCCGTCCGATCCCGATCGGACGGACCTCGTTCTACCCGCCGATCCACGACCTGCTCGCGTGGTACCTGCGAGACTTCCCGGACGACACGTCGCTCACGCTGCTCGAGCGCCTCGGAGTGCGCGAGATCGTCGTTCACCCGCGGGCCTGGGAGGACGAGGCGGAGCGGACGCAACGCCTGGCGGCGCTCGCCTCCGAGCCGCGACTCGCGCTCCTGAAGGAGTTCACCGACGTTCCGGCGGCGCGCTACGACGCCCTCAACCTGGGCCGCGAGAGCGTCTACCGGATCGTCGGCGAGGCGGCGCTCGCGACGCCCTGCGTGCCTCGGGACGAGGTGCCGCGCACGGGCTGGCGCGTCTCGGCGACCGGCACGGGGGATCCCGAGCTCGCGCGCGACGGGGACCGGCGCACCGCGTGGCGCATCGGACCGCCGCAGCGCCCGACCGACGCCTTCGACGTGGCGCTCCCGCGCAGCGAGACGCTGTCGGCCGTGGCCCTCGACCTCTACTATCCCTACGGCGAGTTCCCGCGGAACCTCAAGCTGTTCGCGCGCGACGGCGAGCGCTGGGAGCGTGTCGACTACGCCGACGGCCCCGCCGAGCGCTGGGCGACGCTGCAGGCCCTCCTCGAGCGCCCGCGCGAAGCGAGCCTCGTGCTGCGCTTCCAGCCGCGCGTGGCGAACGGCCTGCGCCTCGCGATCGGCGGCCGCGAGGGAGACGCGGCGTGGCCGCCGTGGTCCCTGCCGGAGCTCCACCTCTACCGCGCCTGCCCCTAGGACCGCGGGTTATACTCGCGGTCCTCATGGAAGTCGTCGAGATCCTCGCCGCGATGGCGGCCAGCAAGGCCGAGACGAAGGACCCCCTCGGGCTGTTCCTCGACATGTGCGACCGCGTCGTCAAGGTCGCGAGCGCCACGTTCGCGTGCAAGAGCGACGAGGTGGCCATCCTGCTGCTCACCGCCGACGCCAAGCACCTGCGCTTCGCGGCGCCGCGGAAGCTGATGGAGCTCGGCACGATCCCGATCTCCAAGCGCGAGTCGATCGCCGTGGGCGTCTTCAACAAGAAGGCGTCCGAGGTGATGAACAACGTGCCGATGGTGAAGCACGTGTCGTTCTTCGAGAGCGTCAAGCTGCGGGACAAGCCGGCGCCGATCCAGAAGATGGTCACGGTGCCGATCCTGCGGCGCGGGGACGTCGTCGGGGTCGCCCAGATCAGCCGCAAGGGCGAGAACGCCGCGGCCGCCGGGCCCGACTTCTCGCCCGCGGACGTGCGCAAGGCCGAGGACCTGTTCGAGGCCGTGGCACCCTACCTGCTCGCCGCCCGCCCGGAGAAGTTCTAGATCTACTCGGTGCCGGCGCGGATGATGCCGGAGTCGTCGCCGACGAACGGACGGCCGCCGGGGGCGATGGGCACGGCGCTGATGCGGAAGCTGTCGCCCGACTGCTGCAGCTCGAAGCGATAGCCGCGGCGCACGAAGCCGCTGGGCTGCACCGAGACGTCGAGGAACAGCGTGCCGGCCTTCGCCATCTCGGTGAGCGTGCCGTAGCGGCCGTTCTTCGCGTGGAACTGTTCTTCGGCGTCGATGACGTGGCGGGTCGTGCCGAGAGCGGGACGCTCGATCGCGGCCATGGGCCGCGGCGTGCGGGCGCGGGCCTGGAAGCGGCCGGTCGCGCCGAAGGTGCCGCTGCGCGAGGAGCCGTTCGAGCTGCGATAGCCGTCGGCCAGGCGCTGGCCGGCCTCGCGGCCGTCGGCCTGCTCCTCGACGGGCTCTTCGTCCAGGAACGAGCCGCCCTGGTCCTCCTGCGGCGGCGGCGCCTGCTGGCGTGGCGGCGCGGTGCGTACGGCCTGTGTCGGCGGCGGCGCGGCCTGGGTCGGGGGCGGAGCGGTCACGGGCGGGGCCGTCACCGGCGGCGCCGTCTCGGGAGGCGTCTGCTGCTGGTACGCCGGCTGGGTCGTGGCCGGCGCGACCGGCGGGGGCGTGATCGCCGTGCGCGGGTCGTCGGATGGCGTCACGACGGCCGTCTGCACCGCCGGCTTGCGCAGGAACAGGTACCAGCCGGCGACCACCGTGCCGATCGCGAGGAACAGGAAGATCGCGCCGAAGGCGATCAGCGGCCCCATGCTCCCCTTGCGCGTGACGACGGGGCGTGGCGCCGGAACCGGCGGGGGAGCCCCGACCGGCGGCGGCGGCGTGCGCTTCTGCGTGCCCGGCGACGTCGAGACGCGCGTGGCCTCGGCCGCGCTCTGGATCGTCACTGGCGTCGCGAGGGTCATCGGCGTGTTGAGCGTCGGGGGCCCGGCGGGATGCTTGCTGCCGGGCGAGGTGGCCACCTCGGCCTGACGCACGGTGGGCGTCGAGCCGGCGCGGGTCAGCGTGAGCAGGTCGTCGGCCAGCTCGCGGCCGTTCTGGTACCGGGTCTCGGGCGCCTTGGACAGCGCTTTCGAGAGGATCCGGCTGACCTCGTCCGGGAGGTTCGCGTCGACCTCGCGGATCGGCGTCGGCTCCTCCGCGATGATCTTGAAGATCAGGCCCGTGATCGACTCGCCGCGGAAGGCCTTGGTCCCGGCCAGCATCTCGTAGAAGACGGCGCCCACCGCGAACAGGTCGCTGCGGCCGTCGAGGGCGCTGCCGCGAGCCTGTTCCGGGCTCATGTACGAGGGCGTGCCGAGCAGGCTGCCGGTGGCCGTGAGGTGGTCGACCGAGTTCGTGACCTTCGCGATGCCGAAGTCCGTGACCTTCACGCGGTCGCCGGGCTCGATCATGATGTTCGCGGGCTTGATGTCGCGGTGCACGACGCTGTTCTTGTGGGCGAAGTCGAGGGCGTCCGCGACCTGGGCGGCGATCGACGCCGCGCGCTCCAGGGGCAGGCGGCCCGTGCTCGCAATGATCTTCTCGAGCCCGACGCCGTCGATGAACTCCATCGCGAGGTACGACATGCCGTCGGCCTCGCCGATGTCGTAGATCGTCACGATGTTCGGATGCCGGAGCTGGGCCGAGACCTGGGCCTCGCGCTCGAAGCGGTCGACCAGCTCCTCGAGGGAGGCGCCCTGGGCGGCGAGGCCCTCGAGACGGATGGTCTTGATCGCCACCATGCGGCCCAGGATCTTGTCCTTGGCCTTGTAGACGGTGCCGAAAGCGCCGGCGCCGAGGCGCTGGACGACCTGGTAGCGGCCCGCGATCTCGGAGGGCTCGGCGTTCGGTTTCGACTGGCCCATGCCTTAGCCCGGGGGCCAGCCGAGACGCCGGCCGCCCAGAAGGTGGAGGTGCACGTGGTGGACGCTGTAGCCCGCGTCCTCGCCGTAGTTCAGGGCGAGGCGGAAACCGCGCGGCACGAGGCCCAGCTCCTTCGCGATCTCCTTGGCCCGGCGCACGAGGGAGCCGACCAGCGCGTCGTCGTCCGGAGTCAGGTCCTCGAGGCTCGCGATGTGGCGCTTGGGGATCACGAGGACGTGGTGGGGAGCCTGCGGAGACACGTCGAGGAAGGCGAGCACGCTCTCGTCCTCGTAGGCCTTCTTGGACGGGATGCGGCCCGCCACGATCTCGCAGAAGAGACAAGCCATGCGAAAACGGGAGTCTACACCGTCCCCGGAGCTAGAACACTTCCCGGTCGAGGGCGTAGAGCAGGTCGCCGATGGCGCGGGCCTGGCGGCCCAGGTCCGGGGCGTCGAGGCGGGCCTTGGAGTGGACGCTCACGACGCTGCGGCCCTTCTCGCGCCGGATGCTCACGACCACGTCGTCGCGCAGCGGCAGCAGCGCGTGCTTGTGGACGGCCTGGATGCGGGCGCCCTCGGGTCCCTTGCCCTCGCCCACGATCTCCCAGCGGCCGAGGTCGCCCATCACCTTCTTGACGCCCTTCGCCACCGTGTCGACGGGGTACCCGTAGTCGTGAGGTACCAGCTCGGGGTACTCGGGGGTCTTGCCGGTCTCGACCTCGCGCAGCCGGGGATAGGCCGTGAACAGGTAGAAGGCGTAGGCGATCAGGCCGAGGGCGAGGAGCTGCTTGACGAGGGTCTTCATGAGGTGGGCTCCAGGGTTAGAGACAGCTGCGCCGCCGCGGCGGCCTTCAGCACCTTGCGGGTGAGCGAGGAGGTGGGGAACGTGCCGAGCTCCGCGGGCGCCGCCCAGCGCAGCCGCTCGGGGTCTTCGGCGGGGACGCGGCTGAGGCGGCTCTTGTAGGCCTCGACGCGGATCCGCCGGAACGTGATCGCGTGGCGGGCACGGGCCACCAGCGGCCCGGGCTCGATCTCGAGGCCATGGCGTTCCCGCACCTCGCGCACCAGGTCAGCATGGCCTTTCGACTCGAGGGACGTCTGTGGGATTTCCCACATCCGGCCCATCAGACGCCCTTCGGCCCGACGCACCAGGAGCACGCGGCCCTTGCGCTCGATGAGGGCCGCGGCCACGGTCACGTCGACGCTGGCCCGGCGCGCCTTGCTCTCGGGCAGCTCCTCCGTCAGGCCCTTGGCCCGCGCGACGCAGACCGTGCGCAGCGGGCAGGCCGGGCACGCGGGGTTGCGCGGCGTGCAGATCGTGGCGCCCAGCTCCATCACGGCCTGGTTCCAGTCGCCGGGGTGGCCCCGGTCGAGGAGCTCCTCGGCCTTGTCGTAGAACGGCCCGTCGCTCTTCCACTTCGGGCCGCGCAACGCGAACAGCCGGGCGAGCACACGGCGCACGTTGCCGTCGACGACCGGCAGCGCGACGTCGTAGGCGATCGAGAGGATGGCGCTCGCCGTGTAGAGCCCGACGCCGGGGACGGAGAGCGCCGCCTCGAGGGTCTTCGGGAAGCGGCCGCCGTGATGGCTCACCACGTGCTGGGCCCCGCGCCGCAGGTTGCGGGCGCGATGGTAGTAGCCGAGGCCCGACCAGGCCGCGAGGACTTCCTCCTCCTTGGCGGAAGCGAGGCGCTCGACCGCCGGGAAGCGCTGCAGGAAAGCCTCGTAGTACGGCGTCGCGGTCTTGACCGTGGTCTGCTGCAGCATGACCTCGGAGATCCAGATCGCGTACGGGTCGCGGGTGCTGCGCCAGGCGAGGTCGCGCTTGTTCCGGCGGTACCACTCGAGGAGCGGCGTCCCGTCGAACACGCTCGGCCTCAGGTCAGCCGTTCGATGTCGGCGCCGAGGCCGCGCAGCTTCTCGTCGATGCGGTAGTAGCCGCGGTCGAGGTGGTAGACCCGGTCGATGATCGTCTCGCCGCCGGCCGCGAGGCCGGCGAGGACGAGGGAGGCCGAGGCCCGCAGGTCGGTGGCCATGACCTGGGCGCCCGACAAGGCCGTCGGTCCGCTCACGATCGCGACGCGGCCGTTCTCCGCGATGCTCGCGCCCATGCGGCTCAGCTCGGCCACGTGCATGAAGCGGTTCTCGAAGATCGACTCCGTGATCGTGCTGGTCCCGGTGGCCTGGGTCATCAGGGTCATGAACTGCGCCTGCATGTCGGTGGGGAAGCCGGGATGGGGCTGGGTCGTGACGTTCGCGGGCCGGATGACCCGGGGAGCCCGTATGCGCAGGTTGTCGGGGCCCTCCTCGACGCGCACGCCGATCTCGCGGAACTTGTCGAGCACCGCCCGGAGGTGCTGAGGCCGGCAGGCGCGGATCTCGATCTCGCCGCCGGCGATCGCGCAGGCCGCGACGAACGTGCCCGTCTCGATGCGGTCGGGGATCACGGAGTGGCTGGCGCCATGCAGGCGCTCGACGCCCTCGACCCGGATCTCGGAGGTGCCGGCGCCGCTGACCTTGGCGCCCATGGCGTTCAGCATCTGCGCCAGGTCCTCGATCTCGGGCTCGCAGGCCGAGTTCTGGATCAGCGTCACGCCCTCGGCCCGGGACGCGGCCATCATCACGTTCTCGGTGCCGGTCACGGTCACGGTGTCGAAGTAGATCTCGGCGCCGTGCAGGCGATCCGCCCGGGCCTCGACGTAGCCGTGCTCGACCGCGATCGTGGCGCCCATCTTCTCGAGGGCCATGAGGTGGAGGTTGATGGGCCGCGCGCCGATCGCGCAGCCGCCGGGCAGCGACACGCGCGCCTTGCCCTCGCGGGCGAGGAGCGGGCCGAGCACCAGCACCGAGGCGCGCATGGTCTTGACCAGGTCGTAGGGCGCCTCGACCGAGGTGAGACTGCCGGCCTTCACGTCGACGACGCCGCCCACCCGGAAGTCCACCTCGGCGCCCATGGCCGCGAGCACCCGGCCCATGGTCCGGATGTCGCGGACCTCGGGCACGTTGCTGAGCCGCACCGGCTCGTCGGTGAGGAGGGCCGCGCAGAGGTCGGGGAGCGAGGCGTTCTTGGCGCCGGAGATGCGCACCGTGCCCTCGAGGGGACGGCCGCCCACCACGCGGATCTTGTCCATCGAGGGCCAAGTCTATATCCTTCGCCGAAATCTCACGGAAACTGCGGAGGGAAGCCATGCGCACCCCGATCCTCGCGAGCCTCGCCGTCCTGGCCCTCGTCGCGTGCGGCAAGGAGCCCGAGAAGCCCGCCGCGACGCCCGCCCCGAAAGGCGCGGCGCTCAAGGAGCTCGGCGCCCGGGAGGGCGCCCTCTCGATCATCGCCTGGGCCGGCTACGTCGAGCGCGGCGAGACCGACAAGGCCTACGACTGGGTGACGGGCTTCGAGAAGGACTCGGGCTGCAAGGTCTCGGTGAAGACCGCGGCCACGTCCGACGAGATGGTCGCGCTCATGAACCAGGGCGGCTTCGACCTCGCCACGGCCTCGGGCGACGCCAGCCTGCGCCTCGTGTCGGGCGGCCGCGTCCAGGAGATCAACACCTCCCTCGTGCCGAGCTGGTCGACGCTCGACCCGCGACTGCAGAACGCGCCGTGGCACACGGTGGGCGGCAGGCACTACGGCGTGCCGTACCAGTGGGGCTCGAACCTGCTCGCCTACAACACGAAGGTGTTCGGCAAGACGCCGCCGGACTCGTGGAGCGTCGTGTTCGAGGAGACGAAGCTGCCCGACGGCAAGTCGAACAAGGGCCGCGTGCAGGCCTTCGACGGGCCGATCTACGTGGCCGATGCCGCGCTGTACCTCATGGCCCACAAGCCGGAGCTGGGCATCACCGATCCCTACGCCCTCGACCGCAAGCAGTTCGACGCCGCGATCGCGCTGCTGCAGGGACAGCGCAAGCTGGTGGGGCGCTACTGGCACGACGCGGCGGCGCAGGTCGACGACTTCGTGAACGAGGGCGTCGCGGCCTCGAGCTCGTGGCCGTTCCAGGTGAACCTGCTGAAGAGCAAGAAGGCGCCCATCGCGAGCGTCATCCCGAAGGAAGGCGCCACGGGCTGGGCCGACACGACGATGATGCACGTGGACGCGCCGCACCCCAACTGCGCGTACGCGTGGCTCGACCACTCGATCCAGAAGAAGCCCCAGGGCGACCTCGCCGCCTGGTTCGGCTCGGTGCCGGTGGTGCTCGCCGCCTGCAAGGACAACGCGCTGCTGGGCGAGAAGGGCTGCGAGACGAACGGCCTCGGCAACTTCGAGAGCATCCGCTTCTGGCGCACGCCGGTGGCGGCCTGCGGCGTCGGCCGCGAGTGCGTGCCGTACAACGAGTGGGTCTCGAGCTACATCGCCGTGATCGGTGGGCGATAGCCCCGCGGCCGTCCGGCTGCGCGGCGTCGTGCGCCGCTTCGGCGATGTCGTGGCGGTGGACGGCGCGTCGCTCGAGGTCCGGGCGGGCGCGTTCTTCTCCATGCT
>CADEEV010000010.1 GCA_902826455.1 uncultured Acidobacteriota bacterium
TTGGGGTGGTGGTGCGCCCGACAAGAATCGAACTTGTAACCTTCGGCTTCGGAGGCCGACGCTCTATCCAATTGAGCTACGGGCGCAGCGGAACGGCAAAGGACTATAGCACAGCGCTCTCAGCGCTCCGGCTCACGCCAGGGCCCTGAAACCGCGGTCCCGCGCGAGCACGATCGCCTGCGCGCGCGTCCACACGCCGAGCTTGTCGAACAGCTTCGAGACGTGATTGCGCACGGTCTTTTCGCTGAGCGACAGGCGCGCGGCGATCTCCGCGTTGCCCAGGCCCTCGGTCAGCAGGGCCAGGATCTCGCGCTCGCGCGGCGACAGCGCGGCGAAGGCGGCGTCCTCGCCGACCGGGCGCGACAGGCCCACGAACTCGAGCATGGCCTCCTGGAAGCGCTCCCAGGCCGGCTCGGTCTCGAGCAGCACGTGATTGCCGGACTCGAGGGACACGAACTGCGCGCCCGGGATGCCCGCGGCCAGGCGGCGGCCCTCGTCGAACGGCGTGACGACGTCGTGGCGGGCGTGGAGGACCAGCGTCGGCGTGCGCACCTGCGGCAGCAGGTCCACGATGTCCACCTGCGCGCGCGTGTTGAGCAGGCGCGCGGCGATCTCCGGCGACGTGGTCTTGCGGCACAGCTCGTTGAACCAGCCGATCTGCTCCTCGCTCGCGTCCGGGACGAAGCGCGACGTGAAGACCTGGCGGAAGGCCGGGTTCGACGAGCCCCAGCCGAGCTGCGCGAGCTCGACGATCGCGGCGTACGCGCGTTCGGCCCGCTGGTCGCCGCGCCTCAGGATGCCGCGCGAGTAGCCTCCATAGAGGACGAGGTGCGAGACGCGCTCGGGGTGGCGGACGGCGTAGGCGATGCAGGCCGCGGCGCCCTGGGAGATGCCGAGCAGGATCATCGGCTCGCGGGGCTCGATGCTGTCAGCCACGGCCTCGAGGTCGTCGACCCAGCGCTCGGAGGACAGGTCGGCCACGTCCCAGTCCGTCATCCCGCAGCCGCGCTCGTCGTAGCGCACCGCGCGGAAGTTGCCGGCCATGAAGCGCGTCCAGTGGCGCCAGACGGGGCTCTCCCAGTCGTACTCGAGGTGGGTCAGCCAGTTGGCGGCCTTGACCAGCAGCGGACCCTTGCCGACCTCGGCCCAGGCGACCTTGACGCCGTCCGGGGTGAGCACGTAGCGGATTCGCTGGCGGGGCGCCGGGTCCATCGCCCTAGTATGCCTCCGGCCGCGCCCGGCCGACCCCTCTTTACTGACGTGCCCAGTCGAGGACGGCCCAGACCGGCCGGTGGTCGCTGACCGACATCGGAATGGACGTGACGCCCGAGGCCTGCACGTTGAGAGCCGTGCCCGCGACGATGTGGTCGAAGCTGAGGATGCGCGGAAGGACCTTGAAGCGGAAGGTGTTGTAGGTCGAGCGGATGCCGGGCACCTCCCGGCCTCGCGTGCCGAAGACGCGGCCGATGGCCTCGAGATGCTCCCCGTTGGAGCTGTTGAAGTCGCCCGCGACGACGAAGTTGCCGTTGCCCGTAGACCACCGGCTCGGCGGCACGGCGACCGTCGGCGCCTCGCAGTCCCCGTCGAGGACGCAGGTCACGAGCCCCGACAGCTCCGGCTGGAACTGGATGCCGAGCCGTGTCGGCAGGTGCACGCTGACGACCCGGACCTTGCGGCCGTCGCTCCGCACGACGGTCGCGGCGACGGCGACCTTGAGCGCGACGTCCCCGCCCCGGCCGAGCAGGATCTTCTGGTCGTCCTCGAGCGGCCATGGCGAGAGGATCGCCGCGCCGAAGTAGCCAAACTCCGGATCGGCGCGCGAGGTTCCCGCGGAGCGGTCCTGCTTCATCTTCTGGGGATGGCGCGCGGCGGGGTAGTAGACGTAGTTGAGACCCAGGGCGTCGGCGATCTGCTTCACGCCCTTGTGGTCCATCTCCTGGAGCAGCAGCGCGTCGGCGCCGCGGAGCTCGCTCTGGCTCGTGAGCACGCCGATGGCGCCCCGCACGTTACGGGAGAACTTGATGTTGAAGCTCACGACGCGGAAGGACCCCGTCGCCGGACCCGGGCCCTGGGCCTGCCCGACCCAGCGGGGCTGCCGAGCGTCGGTGAAATCGACGGCGCTGAAGGCGCGGCCGCAGCCCGCGGTGAGCAACGCCAGGATCACGAGGGTTGCGTGGACGGATCTCACGTGCAGGGACGGTAGGCGCGGAGCGTATAGAAAAGCAACAAGAAAATGCGGTGCTAAGCTTCTCGCGCTGTGCCGGAGCCCCCGTTCGACTCCTTCGAGGTCCTGCGCGTCTACATGACGACGCGCGCGGCGTTGACCGCCGCCGACCTCGAGTACGTCCGCCGCTTGTTCGCGCCGCGCCGCCTGAAGAAGGGGGAGGTCGTCCAGCAGGCGGGCGAGGTCCCCCGGTACCAGGTGTTCGTGGCGCGTGGCTGCCTGCGCAGCTACGTGATCGATCCTCGCGGCAACGTGCACATAGTGTCGTTCGCGCCGGAGAACTGGTGGCTGGCCGACACCGCCCACTTCCTGAGCGGCGAGCCGACCACGCTGTTCATCGACGCGATCGAGGCCTCCGACGTCCTGGTCGCCGACCAGGCCGGCCACCAGCGCATGCTCGACGACATCCCCGCCCTCGGCGCCGCGTATCGGGTCGGGGTGCAGCGCCTCGCCGCCGCCCGCGACAAGCGGATCATCAGCTCGCTGACCGGCTCGGCCGAAGAGCGCTATCGCGACTTCGGCACGCGCCATCCCACGCTGCTCCAGCGCGTCCCGCAGCGGATGCTGGCCTCGTACCTCGGCATGACGCCCGAGACCCTCAGCCGGATCCGCAAGAAGCTCGCGAGTTCTTGATCTGGATCAAGGCCGCGTGCCGCGCCCGCGCCTAGCTTGTCGAGCATGGGGGCGTGGGAGCGGGTGCGATGAGAGGTCGGAGGGCGGGACTGGCCCTGGTGCTGGGGCTGACGGGGGCGGCGTTCGGGGTGGGGCGGGCGACGCCGTTCGCGACGAGCAGCGCACGGGTCGAGCGCGGCCGCTACCTCGTCGCGGCCATGGGCTGCGGCGGCTGCCACACGCCGAAGACCCTGGGCGCCACCGGGCCGAAGTCCGATCCGGCGCGGTTCCTCGCCGGGCATCCCGAAGGCTCCGCGCTCGACTCGGCGCCCGTGCTGCCGCAGGGAACGTGGACGGTCGTGAGCTCCTGGGACTCCACGGCCTTCGCGGGACCCTGGGGCGTCAGCTACGCGGCGAACCTCACGCCCGACGAGAACACGGGCCTCGGCAGCTGGTCCGAGGAGACCTTCGTGCGCGCGCTGCGCACCGGCCGGCACATGGGCGCGTCGCGGCCGATCCTGCCGCCGATGCCATGGGGCGCCTTCCGCAACCTGAGCGACGACGACCTCGCCGCGATGTACGCCTACCTGCGGACGGTGCCGCCGGTGCGCAACCGGATCCCGGAACCGCTGCCGCCGGCCGGCGCGCCCTAGATCGGCGGCTCCTGCGGGTTGTAGTTGTGGCGCAGGGTCAGCGAGCCGTCGGCGTTGACCTTCTGCCGGCAGGCCCAGCGGACGGGGTAGCGCACGCCCTTCACCTCGAGCTCCGCCGAGAGCCGGAGTCCTTCCCAGCGTGCGCCCGCGGGCAGCTGCAGCATGGCTTGATGCACGCCGCTCGGCTTCGGGTAGCCGGCGTCGACGCAGCCCGAGGCCTGGACCTTCCGGTCCTCGCTCGCCACCGTCAGCCGCAGCACGCCGGGAACGGGGGCGATGCCGTCGTTCGCGAGGCCGACCACGAGGCCGGGAGCCCCGTCGCGCGTGAAGCTCCACACGAACGATGGACGGATGCGATAGCCGAGCTGCCGCGCGATCTCGTCGATGGGCTGCGGGAACTTGTCGTAGTAGCTCAGGATGCTGGCGGCCGACTGGTTGTGCCAGCTCCACAGCGAGAGGTAGTTCACGCCGACGTCGGCGGCGTGGGCGATGATCTGCTCGTTGTAGGTGAGGCCGTCCTCGTCGGTGCGCAGCTCGCCCGGGTCGCCGGTGGTGAAGCCCACCTCGCACACGGCCGCGGTCCAGGCCGGGCGGTAGCTGAGCGCCTCGATCTGCGTGTTCTCGATGAAGATCGTGTCCGTGCGCAGCCAGTTGCCGCTGCGGATCGTGCGATCCAGCAGGCTCGCGTTCCCGACGTGGCTGAAGTCGGGCTGGGTGTTCGTGGCGAGCGGCACCTTCTTCCAGGCCTCGAGCTGCTGCTCCAGCATCGCCAGGCACGTCTGCTCCGCGACCCGCGGGCTCGGGAAGGGGTTGCCCTCGTACGGCCAGGTGTGCCCCTCGCCCCAGAAGCCGTACATCATCGTGTCCATGAACTCGACCTGCGGATGGCCGTCGAGCTCGGCGGCGAGCAGCGCGTTCAGCTCGCGGAACGCCGCCTGGTACGCCGGGTGGTCGTAGCGCGGCACGCGGTTGTCCTTGCGGTACCGCATCTGCTTCGGGTTGCCCTTCCACTCGCCCGGAAGGCGGACGTAGGGAACCTTGTCGACGAGGAACTCGGGAACGCCGGGATCGGGAAAGTCGGGGTTCTCGAGCATGACGCGGAAGCCGATGCGCTTGTCGTAGCGGCGGGCCAGGTCGAACACGACCGTCCACCACTCGGGGAAGTCGAGCCGGCCGGGCCGCTTCTGGACGTCGCGCCAGTTGGGGCGGACGTAGACCTTCCGGGCCATCGGGAGCTTGATGAGGTCCTCGAGCGTGCGCTCCATCGACTGGCCGGGCACCTTCAGCTCGCCGGTGTCGTCGGAGGCGTAGACCGTGAGGCCCATGCCGAAGTTGCCGACGATCTCCTTCGACGGCGTCGTCACCATCACGACGTCGCTCTCGGGAACGATGGCGGCCGGCCCGTACTGCGGGAACGGCCCCTGGTACAGCCGGTCGGGAACGGGCGGCCCCGAGCCCCAGTCGTAGTTGTCCCACGTGTGCTCGGGGACCTGCGCGCGCGCGATGCCGTCGCCGAGTCCGACCGTCAGTCCCGTCGCGGCGGCCGATCCGAGAAAGCGGCGTCGGTTCATCTCTGTTTCCTCCGGACTGCGAGAAAGCTCTCGGCCGCGGCGGCGGGCGTTTCGCGGCCCTCGTCGACGCGCCCGTTGAGGGCGCGCATGGTGTCGATGCCGATCGCGCCGTCCAGCGTCCGCAGGGCCGCGAGCACCTCGGGCGACTCGCGGGCGAGGCGCGGGCTCGCCAGCACGACAGCGTCGTACGGCGGGATGGCGCCCTTCTCGTCCTCGAGCACGACGAGGTCGAGGGTCCGGATCCGGCTGTCCGAGGAATAGGCCGTGATCGCGTCCACCTGGCCGCTGGCGATCGCCTGGTAGAGCAGCGACGGGTCCATCGTGCGCTTGTCGCGGAAGGCGAGGCCGTAGCGTGCCTCGACCGAGCGCCACTCCTGGCGCGCGAAGAACTCGTAGTCGCTCGCGAGCGACAGCTCGCCCGCGTGCCGCGCCGCGTCGGAGAGCGTCCGGAGCTCCAGGCGCTCCGCGGTCTCGCGGCGCACGGCGAAGCAGTAGGCGTTCTCGAAGCCGAGGCGCGCCACGAGCGTGACGCCGGCCTCGTCTTGAAGCCAGCGCCGGAGCGCGTCCTCCATCTCCTGACGCCCGGGCCCCGCGTCCGTGCGACCCATGACGCTCGCCCAGAGCGTGCCGGTGTAGTCGACGTAGAGGTCGATCTCGTCGCGCCGCAGGGCGTCGAAGGCGACCGTGGAGCCGAGGGAGCTCAGCGTCCGGGCCCCGTGGTGGGCCCTCTCGTGCACGGTGCCGGCCAGGATCTCGGCGAGCACGTACTGCTCGGTGAACGTCTTGGCCCCCACGACGAGGGTGCGGCCGACCGCCCCCCGTGCGACCCGCGGCGCGGGTGCGAAGGCCCATGCCGCGAGCGCCGCGAGGCCGAGCAGCGCGAGCACGATGGGGCGCCGGCGCTGCAGGGCGCAGCCGCGCGCGATCGTGCGCACCAGCAGGTCGAGGACGAGCGCCAGGCCCGCGGCGGCGACGCAGCCCGTCAGGATCGCGGCGCTGTTGCGGGTCTGCAGGCCGCTGAAGATGAAGTTGCCGAGGCTCGGCGCGCCCACCGGCGTCGACAGCGTCGCCATGCCGACGGTCCAGGCCGTCGCGGTGCGGATGCCGGCCACGATCACGGGCAGGGCCAGCGGCAGCTCCACCAGGCGCAGGCGCTGGCTCGGGGTCATGCCGACGCCCCGCGCCGCCTCGAGCACCGCGGGGTCGAGGCCGTGGAGGCCCGTCACCGTGTTGCGCAGGATCGGCAGCAGGCTGTAGAGCACGAGCGCCAGGAGGGCCGGGAGCGTGCCGATGCCGGGCAGGCCCAGCCCCGAGAGCAGCGGCACCATCACGGCCAGCAGCGCCAACGCCGGCACCGTCTGCACGATCCCGGCGACGCCCAGGACCGGCCCCTCGAGCCGGCGCACGCGGTGCGCGAGGATGCCGGCCGGGACGGCGACGAGCGTGCCCGCGGCCAGCGCCGCGAGGGTCAGGCGGACGTGGGCCGAGAGGTACTCGGGCAGCAGCGCGAGCTGCTCGGACAGCGGACCGCTCACGTGCCACCCCCCAGGCGCTCCGCCACGAGCCGCGCCTGACGCCGCGGGGTGTCGAGCAGGCGCGCCACGTCGTCGTCGACCGGCGCGCGGGCGAGCTCGGCCGGGGTGCCGATCTGCACCAGCCGGCCCGCCCGCATCACGCCGATGCGATCGGCCAGCATCACCGCCTCGGCCATGTCGTGGGTGACGAAGACCGCCGCCAGCCCGAGCCGCCGCCGCAGGCCGTCGAACGAGCGCTGCACGCGGTCGCGGGTCAGCGGGTCGAGGGCGCCGAAGGGCTCGTCGAGCAGCATCACGTGGGGCGAGGCCGCGAGGGCCCGGGCGACCCCGACGCGCTGCTGCTCGCCGCCCGAGAGCCCGGCGGGGAAGCGCGTGGCCAAGCCCGGCGCGAGCTCGACCAGCGCCAGCAGCTCCGTGACGCGCGCGTCGATGCGCTCGCGGCTCCAGCCGAGGAGGCCCAGGGGCACGGCCAGGTTCTGCGCGACGGTCATGTGCGGGAACAGGCCGATCGCCTGGAAGACGTAGCCGATCGAGCGCCGCAGCACGTGGGGATCGAGGCTCGCGACGTCGCGGCCCTCGATCGTGACGCGGCCCGCGTCGGGCTCCACGAGCCGGTTGATCATCTTGAGCGTCGTGGTCTTGCCCGAGCCCGAGTCGCCCACGAGGGCGAGCAGCTCTCCGGCGCCGACCTGGAACGAGACGTCGGCCACGGCGAGCCGCTCCGCGTAGCGCCGCGTGAGGCCGTGGACCTCGATCACCGAACCTCCCTGGGATGGCCCACCTTACTACGCCAGGGGCGGCGCGGCGCCGATACCTTCGTCCTATAGCTTCGGGTCCGGCCCGGTGCTTCAATGCAGCCTCATCCTCACGGAGGTGCGACCGTGTCCGACGAGTCGATCGCGTCCGGCCTGCAGGGCAGCGGCCTGATGCTCGCGGTCGTCGAGCGGGAGCTGGTGAGCGTCTTCCCGGACGAGCTCTACCAGGCCCCGCAGAGCTGGGTGGAGCGCGCGTATCCCCGGCTCATCCACTACAACAAGGTCTCTGCGGGTGGCCACTTCGCGGCCTGGGAACAGCCGCGATTGTTCGTCGACGAACTGCGCACGGGATTCCGGCCGCTGCGCCACGCGCGCTGGCACGGTTCTTCCTAGTCCTGTCGGGGAGGCTCGGATCCAGGGCGCCACCCATGGCTTTCGTAGAACCGGCGCCGCCGAGTCTAGAAACGACGTTCCCTCCTGGAGGTACCGATGCGACCAGATCGCCTCGTACTCGCCGTGGCCTTGATGTTCGTCCAGCCCTCGCGCGCTCTCGCGGCAGCCGCCGACTGTCATGTCGACGTGCCCTCCGTCTCCATCCCGGAGCTGGCCGAAGCCAGCGGCCTCGCAGCCAGCCGGCGCAGCCCGGGCCTGCTGTGGTCTCACGCGGACTCGGGCAACGCGCCGGTGCTCGTCGCCCTCGACGCCCACGGGACCGTGAAGGGAAGGGTGGCGCTGCGCGGGGCGACACCCGTCGACTGGGAAGACGTGGCGGTGGGGTCCTGCGAATCGTCGAGCTGCGTCTACGCCGCCGACATCGGCGACAACAACGGGAGGCGCAAGGGCATCACGATCTACCGGTTCCCCGAGCCCCTGCCGACGGATCGTACGACCGGGCCAGCCGAGGCGTTCCGCGGCCAGTTCCCCGACGGGCCTCAGGACGCCGAGGCCTTCTTCGTCCTGGGCGGTGGAGAGATGTTCGTCGTCACCAAGGGCGACACGGGTCCCGTGGCGCTCTACGCCTTTCCCGTGGCCGCGACGTCCGGGCCGCGGGTCGCGACGCTGCGGAAGATCGGCGTCCTGCAGCGAGGCAAGATCGACAGGCGGCAGTGGGTGACGGGCGCCAGCGCCTCCCCGGACGGTCGCTGGGTCGTTCTTCGAACCCACGGCAGCGTCGCCTTCTACGACGCCGCGCGGCTCGTGAAGGGCGACTTCAGCTCGCCCTCCATCTTCGCGCTCACGGGCCTCGGCCAGCTGCAGGGCGAAGGCGTCGCCCTCGGCGCCAGGGGCGCCGTCTTCCTGGTGGGAGAGGGCGGCGGACGCGGCGCTCCCGGCGTCTTCGGGTCGCTCGCCTGCCATCTACCGGGCTGACGACCCAGGATGCGCCGCTGCGTGCGATAAGATCGCCCACCATGGCTTCCAAACTGCACACGGCGAGTTGGGTCCTGCTCACGATCGTCGGTGGACTGGCCCTGCTGGTCAGCTTCATCTCCGCAAGCCTCGGCTACCGGGGCGACTACCCGATCGGGGGCGTGCCGATCGCCGAGGTGGCGGCGGGCCGCGAGGCGATCCTGACCGCGCTCCGCGGAATCCGCGGGACGTCCGCGGCCTTCGGCGCCGCATTCGCGGTGCTCTTCCTCAGCACGGCGCTCGGCCCCTATCGCCGCGGCGAGACGCGCGCGTGGTGGACGCTGTTCCTCGCCATCCTCGCGCTCGTCCTCATCGTCCTCGCGCGCATGCCGCTGCTGGGAATCGCCTTCGGCGCGGGAGGGACGGGCCTCGCCATCACGCTCGGCGGGATCACGCTCCTCGCCCTGCTGCTCGACGTCGGACGGCTGCGCGCGCGCTGACCTGGCCGTGTTAGGGTCCCGGGCCATGAGCCTGGTCCCCGCCCTCGTCCTCCTCGCCGCCGCCGTGTCGCTTGCCGAGACGCTGCCGGAGCAGGCGACCGTCATCACGAACGTCACCGTCGTCGGGCCTGCCGGCGTCGTGCCGGGGCAGTCGATCGTGATCGCGGGGGACCGCATCCTGACCGTCGGTCCCGCGCCGGGCACGCCGCCGCCGGACACCGCGCGCGTCTTCGACGGCCAGGGCGCCTTCGTGATCGCCGGCCTGTGGGAGATGCACGGCCACCTCGCGTCGTACCCGGGCTCGCTGCCGCTGTTCGTTGCCTACGGGGTCACGGGCGTGCGCGACATGGGCAACGCGAGCCCGCAGGAGACGCAGGAGCTCGTGCAGTGGCGCGGCGAGATCGCGGCGCACAAGCGCGTGGGGCCGCGGCTCGTGATCGCGGGGCCGACCGTGGACGGGCCCCGCGGGTACGTCAAGGACACGCGGCTGTTCGTGACGACGGCGGCCGACGGCCGGCAGGCCGTGGACACGGTCAAGGAGCGCGGCGCCGACTTCGTGAAGGTCCACGACTGGATCGGGCCCGAGGCCTACGAGGCCGTGATCGAGGCGGCGCGCGCGAAGGGCATGCCGGTCGCGGGGCACACGCCCGCGGCGATCCCGGCCCGCGACGCGGCCGAGGCGGGGCAGCGCTCGATCGAGCACCTCGGCAGCGGGACCGGCGGCTTCCTGCTCGACGTCTCCCGCCGCGAGAAGGCGCTGCGGCGCGAAGTGCTGCAGCACATGGCCCTGGCGCGCGCGGCCGGCAGCGAGAAGGCGTTCTGGCAGTGGGTGCAGAGCCCGGCTCACTCCCGGGCCCTGCTCGAGTCGTCGGATCCCGCGAAGGCGGCGAGGTTGATGGCGATCCTCAAGAAGCACGGGACGTGGCACTGTCCGACGCTCACGGTGATGAGCCCCACGGTGCGTCCTCGGAGCGACGCGGAGAAGCGCTTCGTCTTCGCCTCGGCCCAGGCCTCCTGCGCGAAGACGCCGCCGCCGGTCGTGCCGTCCACGGCCGAGGCCCTGTTCCGCCGCCAACTGGGCATCGTGGCCGACCTGCAGCGCGCCGGAGTCGGCTTGCTGACCGGAACCGATACCTCGGCGCCGAACCAGGAGGCCGTCGACGAGTTCGGGACCTGCGACGTGCCGATCGCCGGGCTCTCCGTGCACGACGAGCTCGAGTGGCTGGTAGTCGCCGGCCTCACGCCCGGGGAGGCGCTGGCGGCTGCGACCTTGGGCCCGGCGCGCTACTTGAAAGAGGAGGCGACGGCCGGCAGCGTGGCGGCGGGGAAGCGCGCGGACCTGGTGCTGCTCGAGGCCAACCCGCTCGAGGACATCCGCAACACGCGCCGCATCCGGGCCGTGGTCTCGGCCGGCCGGCTCTTCGACCGCGAGACCCTGGACGGCTTCCTGGAACAGGCCGCGACCGACGCGAAGGCGCGCTAGCCGGCGCGGCGCGGGGTGTACAATCCGCGCCATGAAGCCAAGCGCCGCCGCTCTCTTCCTGGTCGCCTTCGCACCCCTGGCCGCGGCCCAACCGGCCAAGCCGGTGTACGTGAAGGGCTGGGCCGTCACGGCCGACATCGAAGCCCTGGCGCCCGCGATGAAGGCCCCGGGAAAGGCCGCCCCTGAAGCCCAGGCGCTGGTCGGCGCGCTCCACAACACGTCGAAGCTGTCGAGCCGCTTCACCCTGGCCCAGGACATCTCGCGCCAGGAGATCCTCAGCACCGACTTCATCCTGCCCGCGGGCACGCTGGTCATCCACAAGGCCGGCGACCGCTTCTACGTCATCGCCAACGCGAAGCAGAAGAGCTACGTTGTGATGGACGCGTCGGAGCTGTTCACGGCCCTCGAGGGCGGGGCCGGGATCGTGAACACGCAGTACCAGGCGAAGGTCGACCACACGAGCGAGCGCCGCGACATCGCGGGCTACCCCTGCCGGAAGAGCATCCTGACGGTGACCTACGCGAGCGCCATTCCCTTCGAGAACGACCGGATCCTGGTGCAGCAGCAGAACCAGATCGAGATCTGGCACACCTCGTTCCTGCCGTCGCGGGCGGCGATGGACCACCTCTTCTTCCGCTTCCAGCAGGACAAGACGGGCACGGTCAGCAAGGTGGTGGGCGAGGAGCTCGGCTTCCCGATGGAGGTGCGCTTCGTGATCACCCAGGCGGGCGCCAAGAAGTCCGACGCGATCCAGCCCGGCTCGTTCCACTACCTCGTGACCGCCGTGAGCCAGGAGCCGAAGCTCGACGTGGTCGACTTCAACATCCCGCCGACCGACTATCGCAAGCTCGAGAAGAACCCCTACTTCGCCGGGATGGTCCGCTAGCCCTCGCGCCGGTCGAGGCGGCGCAGCGAGCGCGTGGTCGCCGCCAGCAGCAGGATCCCGAATCCCGCCAGCGCCGCGGCGTCGACGCTCGCGGCGTGCTTCCAGCCGGCCCGGGCGGCCAGCTCCTCGGGCCACGAGCTGGTCCACGTCATCTCCACGACGCTGCGGTAGTTGAACATCGAGTAGCCGTCCTGGAGCATGCCCTCGAAGCGGCTGCGGCGCATGAGGGCCGGCGCGCCGCCGTCGAGCTTCGCGGCCATCGCGTCGTCGTCCATGGCTTCGTCGGGCGCGAGGGCCACGCGTCGCAAGAGGTCGTAGCTCCACCAGGTGGGCATCGCGCGCGCGATGATCCCGGCCGGGCCCTTCATGTCCATCTGCACCGCCGGGATCGTGAACAGCACCTGGGGGATCAGGAGGATCGGCAGCAGCGTCATGGCACGGTCGGGCGTCGCCACGACGGCCGAGAGCGCCAGGCCGAGGAGGATGCCGACGAGGGAGGCCGCGAGCATCCCCGCGAAGAGCAACGGCCCCGAGCCCGGGATCCCGAACCAGCGGTCGAGGATCACGAGGAAGAGCACGCACTGCACGGCCGCGAGGCCGAGCTGGACCACGACCTTGCTGAGCACGTAGGGAAGGATGCGCAGGTTCACGAGCCGCTCGCGCAGGTAGATGCCGCGCTCCTTGACGATCTCGCGGGCGGCGTTCGAGCAGCCGAACCAGACCGCCGTGAGGGCCAGCAGGAACAGGATCGTGTTCTTCGGCTTGGTGAACGCGACGTCGCTCCGGCCGTAGAGCAGCGACAGGCCGATGAGCGCCGCGATCAGCGGCGCCTGGCCGACCAGGAGCAGCGCGTTGCGCGCGTCCCGCGTCAGGGTGGTGAAGTAGCGCGCCGTGAGGATCGCGAGCTGGCGCAGCGGACCCGCCCCCGTGGCGCTCGAGGGCGCGTCGCGGCGCGTCTCGCCCGGGTGCGCCTTCGCGAGGGGCGACGCCACGCGCTCCGCGTGCTGCGGGCTCGCGCGGAACGCCTGCTGCCACTCCGCCGCGGTCTGTTCCTTGAGCCGCGCGTAGAGGTTCACCATGTGGTCGATGCTGAAGTGGCCGCGAGCCTCGGCGGCCGAGCCGTGGAAGACCAGCTTGCCGTCGACCAGCAGCACGATGCCGTCGCACAGGTGGATGTTGTCGAGGGTGTGGGTCACGAGCACGACCGTCTTGCCCTTGTAGGACAGCTCGCGGAGCAGCAGCATCAGCGCTTCCTCGAGCCCCGGGTCGAGGCCGCTCGTGGGCTCGTCGAGGAACAGGAGCGCCGGCTCGGTCAGGAGCTCGGCGGCGATCGACACGCGCTTGCGCTGGCCGCCCGAGAGCCGGTGGATCGGCGTGTCCGCGCGCTCGGTGAGCTCGAGGGTCGCGAGGACGTCGGCGATCCGCTTCTTGCGCTCGGCCGGCGTCGTGTCCGGAGGCAGCCGCAGGCGCGCGGTGTAGTCGAGGCTCTGGGCCACGGTGAGCTCGGCGTGGACGATGTCTTCCTGGGGCACGTGGCCGAGGGAGGACTTCAGCAGCTCGAAGGCGTCGTAGAGGTCGGTGCCGTTCAGCGAGACGCTGCCGGCGTCGGCGGGCCGCGCCCCGGACAACGCCTTCAGGAGCGTCGACTTGCCGGCGCCCGAGGGGCCGATCGAGGCCGTGAAGGAGCCCGGGGGCAGGCTGAGCGACACGTCGTCGAGGATCGCGCGGGAGCCCGCGGTCACGCACAGCGCGCGGGCGTCGAGTCGCGCGCGGTTGCGGGTGTCCACGAGGCGGAAGCCGTCTCTCCCGATCTCCAGTGCGAAGGGCCCGATCACCACGCGGTCGCCGCTCTCGAGCGCCGCGCTCGAGAGGCGCTCGCCGTTGAGATACGTCCCGTTGGCGCTGCCCAGGTCCTCGATGCGCAGCGCGCCTTCGTGGCGCGAGAGGCGCGCGTGGGCGCGGCTCACGATGGGGGAGTCGAGGCGCAGGCCGGCGTCGACGCCCCGGCCGATCGAGAGCGGCGCCTCGGGAAGGGGCCACTCGCTCACGAGGGAGCCCGCGCGGGTGCGCTTCGCGAGCTCGGCGAAGGCCGGGATCACCACCGTGGCCTGCGTCGAGCGCTCCGCCGTGTCCGCGGCGAGGACCCCGAGGAGGAGCTCCGGTCCTCCCGGTCCGAGGCCGATCCGGTCGCCGTCCGCGAGGGCCGCGCGCTCGACCCGATGCCCGTTCAGGTACGTGCCGTTCGTGCTCTCGAGGTCCATGAGCACGAACGAGCCCGAGAGCCGCACCACCTTCGCGTGCTGGTCGGAGACGATGCGATCGTCCGGCGTCCACACCGTGCTGCCGGCCGCGCGCCCCAGGCGCACGACCGCGCCCGCGGCCTCGACGACGGCCCCGGAGCGTGCGCCCGAGACGAACGTGAAGCGCAGGCGCGTGCCCGGCTCCGCGGCGGCGAGTACTCGTCCCGCGGCCGCCTCGGGACGCGGCGGCGCCGTCGTCGCCGCGGCGACCGGCGGCGCCACGACGATCGTGCCCGTCGCCTCGCCGAACTCGACGCGCAGCCAGGGCCCGTCGACGCCGAGCTGGAACTCGTCGCCGTCGTGGAGCTCGGCTTCCTCGATGTCGTGGCCGGTCAGGAACGTCCCGCTCCGGCTGTCGAGATCCCGGAGCAGCAGCGTCTCGCCGTCGACGCGCAGCGCCGCGTGACGACGGCTCACCGCGCGCTCCTCGGCCCCGAACACGACCTGCGCCACGGCGGGGTCGCGGCCCAGGATCACCTCGGCGCCCTCGAGCTCGCGAATGCGGCCCGCGAGCGTGCCGGTGACGTGGATCAGTCGGTATCTCAAGGGTCTCGTGGTTTCCGGCGACCGTCGAATTGTAGTCGAATGGGCGCGTGACCCCGCGCTCGCGCGCCGTCTCTTCGCTGCTCAACGTCGCGCTCGGCTTCGGGGTGACCCTGCTGGTCGCCGCGGCGTTCGAGGGCGGCGCGCGCTGGCTCGAGGGCGAGCCGCCGGCCAGCAAGCGCGCCGACTACCTCTGGGACTGGGAGGAGCGCTGGGACGGCGAGTTCTACACCGTGGGCTCGAACTCCGCGGGCTGGCCGCGCTCCCAGGAGTGGAACGCCGACGGGCTGCGCGACCGCGCACACTCCCACGACGCGGTCGAGGGCACCTGGCGCGTCGCGATCCTCGGCGACAGCGTCACCCTGGGCGCCGGCATCAAGGCCTCCGAGGCCTACCCGCAGGTGCTGCAGGCCCGCCTCGACGCGGCGGGACAGGCCGTCGAGGTGCTGAACGTCGCGCTCTGGGGATGGTCGACCCGCCAGGAGCGGCTGGCCTACGAGCGGATCGTGCGGGCCTACCGCCCGAACCAGGTGATCCTCGCCGTGTGTCTCAACGACATCGCGGAGCTGCAGAACAACCTCACGCGACCCGCGCCGTGGCTCGCCGCGCTCCACGCGCGCTCGGCCCTCGTGCGGCGCCTCGTGAACGCCCAGGGCCGCGAGATCGCGAGCGTCGAGGAGCTGTTCACGGCGCCCGACGCCCCGCGCGTGCGCCAGGGCTACGAGCGCTTCTTCGAGGAGCTGCGCACGCTGCGGGCCGAGGTCGAGAAGGACGGCGCGAGCCTCGCGGTGCTCGTGTTCCCGTTCCGCTTCCAGGTCGAGGCGAAGTCGCCCGAGCCCCTCGCTCAGCGAAGGATCGACGCGTTCTGCGCGGCCGAGCGCCTGCGCTGTCACGACCTCCTGCCGGCGCTCGCGGCCGCGGGGAAGAGCGCCTTCGTGGACTACGACCACCTGAGCCCGTCCGGCGCCGGGATCGCGGCCGACGCGATCCTGGCGAGCGGGTTGATCGGCCCGCACCCGTTCGAAGCGACGCTGCCGAAGGCCACCGACGCGGTCGAGTCCCTGGTCGCGAGCCTCGGCGATCCTGGGGCGGCCCGGCGCGCGGCGGCGGCGCGGGCGCTGATGGGGAAGGGATCCGCGGCGCGCCCGGCGTTGTCCGCGCTCTTCACCGCCCTCGGCGACGAGCGCGAGGCGGTGCGCTGGGCCGCGGCTCAGGCCCTGGACGCGATCGGCGTCTCGGCCGCGGACGAACCGATGCTCGAGGCGGCTCTCGTGAACGACGACGCCTACGTGCGTGCCTTCGCGGCCTACGCCCTCGGGGGCAGCGGCGAGGCGGCCCGGTCTGCCGTGCCGGCCTTGATCGAGGCCTACGAGAAGGAAGAGGCCGAGGGCCGGGGCACGGCCGTCGGGGCCCTCGGCCAGCTCGGGCCGATCGCGAAGGAGGCGGTGCCGGCGCTGATCGCGGGGCTCCGCAACCCTCGCAATCACCGGCGCTGGGCGACCGCGCGTGCCCTGGGTCGGATCGGGCCCGAGGCCCGCGGGGCGGTGCCGGCGCTCATCGCCGTGCTGGCCGACGCGAACAACCACGTGCGGGTCCATGCGGCGCAAGCCCTGGGCCGCATCGGCGTCGACGCGGCCGCAGCCGTGCCGGCCCTGACCGCGGCCACCCGGGATCCCGACGACGGCGTGCGGCGCGAGGCGGCCACGGCCCTCGCGCGCATCCGGGGCCTGCCGCCCGCCTCCTGAGGGGAGGCATGTGCCAGGCTCATGGCTGGCATGATTAGAATGAACTGGACCGATGAGAGACCGGTTCCGTATTGTTGGTCATGAACGCTACCGCCCCGCACAAGTCCTACCTGCTGGTGAGCGACTTCGACCAGACCCTGAGCTTCAACGACTCCGGCCTCGTGCTGAGCGAGCTGCTCGGCACGGCCGGCTTCGAGAGCAAGGTCGCGGGCCTCGCGCGCATCAACCTCGTCCAGCAGGGCGGCGAGCTCGCCTACCTGCTCCTCCACGACCCGGAGTACCGCCAGGTGCGCCGCGAGCATCTCGTCGCGGCCGGCAAGCGGATCCGCCTGCGCCACAACCTGCCGCGCCTCGTCGAGATCCTGGAGGACGGCATCGACGGCTTCCAGTTCGGCTTCTACGTCGTGTCGGCGGCGCCCGAGGAGATCGTCCAGTCGGCCCTCGAAGGCATCATTCCGCCGGACCACATCTTCGGCACGCGCTTCCACTACGACGCGAAGGGCGAGATCGAGTCGATCGCGCGCGTCGCGGCGGGCTACGGCAAGGTGGCGGTGCTCTCGGAGCTGCACACCCGCCTCCACGTCAGCCCCGACCACGTGGTCTACGTGGGCGACGGCAGCTCCGACGTCCACGTCATGCTCCACGTGAACCGCCTCGACGGCTACACGATCGCCGTCTCCGAGAACAAGTACCTGGCCCCGATCGCGCGCCGCACGATCCTGAGCGAGGACTCCCTCAGCGTGCTGGTGCCGATCCTCGAGGACATCGTGGGCTGGCGCGACCCGCTGCGGATCCGGGCGCTGTTCGAGCGCCACGGCCTGCAGATCCAGGAGTGGGACAAGGTGCGCACCGACTTCCTGACGATCCGCGAGGCGCCGGCGCCCACCCTCCCCGCCTGACGGGCGGCTCAGCGGGCCAGCAGGACCCTGTTCCGCCCGCCGCTCTTCGCGACGTAGAGCGCGGTGTCGGCGTTCTCGCGCCAGGTCTCGAGGCTCATGCCCTCCTCGAGCATCGCGATCCCGGCGCTGAAGGTCTGGCGGAACGTCGAGCCGTCGCCGGACTTGAAGTCGATCTCGCGGAACTCCTCGAGCAGCCGGCTCAGCAGGCGCTCGGCCTCGACGGGCTCGAGCTCGTCGAGCAGGATCGCGAACTCCTCGCCGCCGTAGCGGCCGATCGTGTCCGTCTGCCGGAGCCGCCGGCGCAGCAGAGCCGCGAGCGTCATGAGCACGCCGTCGCCCACCGGATGCCCGTGGCGATCGTTGACCGCCTTGAAGTGGTCGAGGTCCAGCATCGCCCAGGCCATGGCGCGGTTCGGGTCGCGGCGGCGGCGGGCCACTCGCTCCCGGGCGCGCTCCAGGAAGGCCGTGTGGGTGAGCAGGCGCGTCTGGCCGTCGTGGCTCACGAGCGTGCGCAGGAAGCGGGCGCGCTCGAGGCGTCCCGCCACGGCCGACAGCAGCAGCCCGGGCAGGATCGGCTTGATCAGGTGATCGTCGGCGCCGGCCCGCAGGGTCTTCATCTGGGCCTCGACCTGGCTCTCGGTGGTGAGGAACAGCACCGGCAGCGTCGCGTAGCGCTCGTCCTGGCGGAGATAGCGCACGAGGTCGTGGCCCGACACGCCCGGCAGCAGGAGGTCCATCAGCACGAGATCGGGCCGGAACGCCGAGAGGTCCGACTCGAAGCGGCGTGGGTCGGGGCAGCCCAGAACCTCGTAGCCGGCCGAGACGAGGACGGCCTGGAGGAATGCCGCCTGGCTGGGGTCGTCCTCGACCGACAGGATGCGGGCGGGCTCGGCGCGGTTCTTCTCGAGCATGTGCTGCAGCCGCCGGATCAGCTTCTCCCAGTCGAGGGGCTTCTCGAAGTAGCCGTCGGCGCCGCAGTGGATGGCCTCGACCTTGTCGAGGAAGCCCGTCTTCATGCTGAGGATGACGATCGCGATCTCCTCGCCGTGGGGGCGGCCGCGCGTCTCGGAGACGAGGTCGTAGCCCGAGCCGTCGGGGAGCAGGATGTCGACGATCATGCCGTCCGGCATGCGCTCCGCGATGGCGTTGCGCGCCTCGACGCGGGTGCGGGCCACGCGCCCCGAGAAGCCCTCGCGCTCGAGGAGCGAGCGCAGCATCGTAAGGACGTCGGGATCGTCGTCGATGACGAGGATGTCGCGGCCGCCCTGGGGATGCTGCCGGCGCGCCTCGGCGGCGGCCGGCGACGGCGCCCCGGTCTCGAACTGGTTGCGGATTCCGGAGAGCAGCCCGCGCAGGTGCTCGAGCTGGGACGGCGTCAGGCCCGCGCCGGCGTCGAGGGCCTTCTGGCACTCCCGTTCCGCCTCGATGCCGTTCTCGCTCACGACGGGGAAGCCGTAGGTCGTGCCCGAGCCGGCGAAGCCGTGGAACCTTCGCAGCAGGTCGCCCAGGGCCTGGCGGTCGGCCGGATCGGTCGAGAGGTGCCCCAGGAGCTGGGTCGCCTCCTGGAGCTTGGGCTTGGCACTGGCGACGTACTCGCCGCGCAGCTCGCGCAGCGCCTCGCTCCAAGCGTCCATGGCGCCTCAGCGCCCCTCGAGCGCCGCCCTCAGTTGCGCGGGCAGCGTCACGGGATCGAAGGGCTTCGTGAGCACGCCCCGCGCGCCGAGGTCCATCAGGCGGGTCTTCTCCTCGGGCATCGCCTTCGCCGTGAGGAAGACGACGGGGATCGAAGCCGTCCTGGGGTTGCTGCGCAGGGCGGCGAGCGTCGACGGCCCGTCGAGGCCGGGCATCATCACGTCGAGAAGGATCGCGTCGGGGCTCTCCTCCTCGGCGCGGTGCACGCCCTCGACGCCGCTCGCGGCGTCCACGACCTCCATGCCGCCGACGCGCGACAGGCTGAGGCGCGCCACGCGGCGGATGTCGTCCTCGTCCTCGATCAGCAGGACCTTCAAGGCGTGGCCGGAAGTCTAGTCCCCGGGGCGGGGATGCGGAAATGGAAGCTGCCCTTGCCGCGCTCGCTCTCGACGCCGATCGTGCCGCCGTGCTGCTCCACGATCGCCTTGCAGATGGCGAGGCCCAGTCCGGAGCCTCCCTTCTGCCGCGAGTCGGAGGACTCCACCTGCTGGAAGCGCTGGAAGATCGCCTCCTTGAAGGAGTCGGGGATGCCGCGGCCGTGGTCGGCGACCCTGACCTCCACGAAGCCCGGCTCGGAGCGGCTCGTGACCCGCACCACCTCGTTGCGGGGCGAGAACTTGATCGCGTTCGAGAGCAGGTTCACGAGGACCTGGACGAGGCGCTCGGCGTCCCCGTCCACGCGCGCCGTGGCCGGCTCCACCTCGAGGCGGACGTGCATCGTGTCCGCCATGCCCCGCACCGCCTCGATCGAGCGTTCGAAGACCGTGGCCAGCTCGAGTGGCTCGACGTGGATCTCCACCTTGCCGGCCTCGATGCGCTCGAGGTCCAGGATGTCGTTGATCAGGCCGATCAGCCGCACCGTGTTGCGCTCGGCGATCTCCACGGCCTCGCGGGCCTCGGGCGGGATCTCGCCCAGGACGCCGGAGCCGAGCAGGCTCAGGGAGCCGCGGATGGAGGTGAGGGGCGTGCGCAGCTCGTGGCTCACCGTGGCCACGAACTCCTTCTTCATCCGTTCGAGCCGCTGCCGGTCCGAGATGTCCCGCACGTGGCCGGCGAGCAGCCGGCCGTCGGGACTCAGGAACTCGTAGAGCGAGAGCTCGAAGCGGAACACCTCGCCGTTCTTGCGCCGGCCCTCCCACTCCGTGACGCGGCCGATGGCCCGGCCGTAGGCATCGGCCAGGAACGCCTCGGCGTGATCCGCCACCGAGTGGGGCAGCAGCAGCTTCAGGGGCTGGCCCACGATCTCCCAGGCCGGGTAGCCGAAGATCTGCTCGGCCGCCGGGTTCACCGACTCGATGCGGCCCCTGCCGTTCACCACCACGAGGCCCTCGAGCATGTTCTCGATGACCGAGCGCATGCGGGCGTCGTTCGAGCGCAGCTCCAGGTCGGCGGCGTCGCGCTCGAGGAACTGCGCGACCTGGGTGCCGAGGCTCTGGAGCACGCGGCGCAGCTCGTCGTCGAGCGGCTCCATGTCGTGGCTGAAGAACTCGAGGACGCCGAGCACCTCGCCTCCGAGGTTCACGGGAGCTCCCAGTCCCTGGTTGAGGCCCGAACGCAGGGCCGCCGGCGCCCGCAGGAAGTGGGGATCCTTCTGGAGGTCGGGGAGGAAGACCATGTCGCCGGCCTCCCAGACCAGCCCCGGCAGGCCCACGCCCGGCGTGCACGCGACGGCGCGCGAGCTCTCGATGAAGGTCCTCGTCGCCTCGGGATCGGCGCTCCAGGTGGCCGCGAGACGCAGCACCTCGGCGGTGGAGTCGCGGCGCCAGAGCGCGCCGTAGGCCCAGGACTGGGCCTCGGCGATGGCCTTGAGGACGCGCGGGATCGCGTCCTCGACGCTCAGGCCCTCGGCCAGCGCCTCGGTCGCGCCCTGCTGGGCGGCCTGGTGGCGCTCGACGCGCTGGCGCTCCACGGCGCCGCGCTCGTAGCTCTCGACGGCGCGGCTCAGCTCCATCACGTGGCGGCGCAGCTCGAGGCGGCTCAGCACCTCGCGCGAGAGCACCTCGAGGGCCTCGATCTGGTCCACCGAGAGCTCGCGGGGCACGTGGTCCATCACGCACAGGGTCCCGACGGAGTGTCCCCGGGGCGTGAGGAGCGGCGCCCCGGCGTAGAACCGGATGTGGGGGTCCTCGAGGACCAGCGGGTTGCGGGCGAAGCGCTCGTCGGCGAGGGCGTCGTTCACGATCAGCGGCCGGGGCGACTCGAGGGCGTGGGCGCAGAAGGCGACCTCGCGCGAGGTCTGGGGGACGTCGAGGCCGACCCGCGCCTTGAACCATTGCCGCTCCGCGTCGACCAGGCTCACGAGCGCCATCGGGGTGCCGCAGATGCGCGACGCCAGCCGCACGAGGTCGTCGAAGGCCTCCTCCGGCGGCGTGTCGAGGATCCTGTAGCTGTGAAGGGCCTCGAGGCGCTCCGCTTCGTCCGGAGGGAGCCTCATGGCGGGCTAGCCCAGGTGCTTGGAGAGGAGGGCGGTGAGGGTCGAGAACTCGAGGGGCTTCGAGAGGTAGTCGTCGACCTTGTAGACCCGCAGGCCTTCGGTCTGGTACCTGGGGTTCGTGTAGAGCGAGGTCATGACGGCGACCTTGATGCCGGCGGTCTCGGGATCCGACTTGAGCTGCTTGCACATCTCGCGGCCGTCCATGCGCGGCATCAGCGCGTCGGTCAGCACGAGGTCGGGCTTGTAGCGGCGGGCGAGCTCGAGCCCCTCCTCGCCGTTGCGGCCGAGGATCACGCTGTAGCCGAGCCCGGCGATGACCCGCATCGCCACCTTCTGGATGTCCTTCTCGTCGTCCACGACCAGCACGAGCGGACGCGTGAGCTCGCCGGGCGCCGGGTTCGCCGGCGGCTCGAACTCCGCCGCCTGCTCGGCGAACTTCTTCGCCCACAGCTCCTTGGGCGCCTCGCGCCAGAAGCGGCCCTTGTAGGCTGCCGGCACCTTGCAGAAGCACTTGAAGCAGTTGGGGCAGACGAGAGAACGCTCGAGACCGAGGCAGGAGCACCAGGTCGCCTCGAGAGCGTCGAACTCGCTCCGGCACGAAGCGCATGCGACGTTGTACGGAACCCGCCCCG
This sequence comes from uncultured Acidobacteriota bacterium, assembly GCA_902826455.1. GTDB lineage: Bacteria > Acidobacteriota > Vicinamibacteria > Fen-336 > Fen-336 > CADEEV01. The sequence continues at coordinate 21,812 of CADEEV010000010.1, forward strand.
TCACGCCCCGGATCCTAGCACGCCGAGCCGATCGCGATATTCGAGGACGCGGCCCTCCGCGTCGCGCAGCGGCCGCGGCGGATCGCTCTTCCCCGTGAGCAGGCTCAGCACGACCAGCACGACGCCGCCGATCGCGCAGGCCCACAGGTCCCAGGGCTGATCCGCGAGCTGCGGGCCGATGCCGTAGACGAGGGCGCCGGCCACGATGCTGCCGATGGCGCCCGTGCGGTTGGCGCGCGGCCAGTAGAGCCCGGCGTGGAACGACGCGAACAGCAGCGCGAGCATCACCGAGAACGAGCCGATCATGAGCTGGTAGATGGTCTGGAAGCGCAGCGCGGCGAGCAGGGCGATGATCCCCACCACCGGCACCGCGATCCGGTTGGCCCGCAGCACCACGGCGTCGCTCGCGTCGGGCTTGAAGGCGCGCACCAGGTTCTTGCCGGCCAGGGACGAGCCGGCGAGCACGGCACTGCTGGCGGCGCTGGTGATGCCGCTGACGAGGGCGCCCACGAGCAGCGCCAGCAGCGCCGGCGAGAGCGAGCGCTTCATCAGCTCGAGGACCACGATCTCCGGCTCCGCGAGCCCCGGCAGCATCACCGAGCCGGCGATGCCGATGAGCACGGGGATCATCGAGAACGTGAAGTAGAGCAGGCCGGCCAGGTAGGCCGAGTTCTGGGCCACGCGCTCGTCCTTGGCCGAGAAGGAGCGCTGGAGGAGATCCTGGCCGGGCATGTTGCCGAGGCCCAGGGCGCACCAGGACTCGACGTACCAGACCCATTCCTTGAGCCCGGCGTCGCGGGGCCAGACGTGGAAGTGGGAGGCCGGGACCGCCGACAGCGCCGAGAAGAAGTCGGTGCTGAACGCGAAGACGGCGCCGCACACGATCAGGCCACCGAGCAGCACGACCATGTGCAGGAAGTCGTTCCAGGCCGCCGACACCATTCCGCCCATCGACGTGTACACGAGGACCACGATCGCGCCCAGCACCGTGGCCTGGGTCTTGTCGACGCCGGTGAGGAAGTTGAGGATGAAGCCCAGGGCGACCACCTGGCTGCCGCACCAGCCGACGTACACGACCACCATGGCGAGCGCCGCGAGGATGCCGGTGCCTCGCCCGTAGCGCGCCTCGTAGTAGTCGACCGAGGTCTGGTAGCCGGCCCGGCGCAGCAGGCGCACGTACAGGAGACCGGCCAGCACGAGGGTCATCGAGCTGCCGAAGGGATCGGCGATGACTCCGAGGAAGCCCTTCGTGTAGGCGGCGCCGGCCGCGCCCATCACGGTCGCGGCCCCGTACCAGGCGGCCAGCAGCGCGAAGGTCGCGAAGGAGAGCGACAGCTTCCCGCCGGCGATGATGAAGTCCTTGGTGCTCGAGACCTGCTTGCCCGCCATGGCCCCGATGACGATCATCAGGAGCAGGTAGGCGCCGACGCCCGTCAGGACGATCGTTTCGGCTGTCATCTGGGTGCCGCCACGTTAAGCCCGGGACGGAGGCTCGTCAATCGGCCTCGTCCTGGGTTAAGTTGCCCCCGGTGAAGCGCTCCAACCTGGCGATCGCGAACGCCCGCCTGCGCGCCGAGATCGCCGAGCGCAAGCGGGCCGAGGCGCTGCGCGACGAGTTCCTGTCCGTCGCGGCCCACGAGCTCAAGACCCCCCTCACCAGCCTGCGCGGTTTCGCCCAGCTGCTGCTGCGTCAGCTCGACCGCGACGTGGCGCCGGATCCCGTGCGCATGCGCCAGGCGCTGTCGGCCATCGACCAGCAGTCGGCGAAGCTCGCGCGCCTCGTGGGCCAGCTCCTCGACGTCTCGCGCATCGACGCGGGCCAGCTCGTGCTCGAGCGCAAGGTCGCCGACGTGGTCGGCCTCGTCGAGGACGTCGTGACCGACGCCCGCGTCAACACGTTCCGCCACGACTTCATGGTGCGGGCGCCCTCCGCCGCCCTGGCCCTGGTCGACCCGCTGCGCCTGGAGCAGGTGCTGCGCAACCTGGTCGACAACGCGATCAAGTACAGCCCCGACGGCGGCCCGATCGAGCTCGAGGTCTCGAAGGACCCGGGGAGCGGCGTGCGCGTGGTGGTGACGGACCGCGGCCTGGGCGTGCCGCGCAAGGCGCGCCCCCACATCTTCGAGCGCTTCCATCAGGCCCACGCGGAGCACCGCCTCGGCGGCATGGGCCTGGGCCTGTACATCAGCCGCCAGATCGCCGAGCTCCATGCGGGAACGCTGGTCGCCGAGTTCCCCCGGGCCGGCGGCACGCGCATGGTGCTGACCGTGCCGGTCGGGGCCCCGGCGCGTCCGGGCCGCGCGTGAAGGAGCCCCGCCGCATCCTCGTCGTGGACGACGACGACACGTTCCGCGAGCTCGTCGAGGCGACGCTGGGCGACGAGGGCTACGCGGTCGACACCGCCCCGAACGGTCTCGCGGCCCTCGAGGTGGCGTCGCGCTTCCGGCCCCACCTCATCCTCCTCGACCTGCGCATGCCGCTGCAGGACGGCCCCTCCTTCATCAAGGCCTACCGCAAGACGAAGCCGCCGCGCGCGGCGGTGGCGGTGGTGAGCGCGGTGCGCGATCCCGTGATCGCCGCGGCGCGCATCGGCGCCGACGCGTTCCTCGCCAAGCCCTTCGACCTGGGCGACCTCATCCACCTGGTGGCCCGGCTGTCCGGAGGCTAGTCCCTCAGCGCGGGGGCAGCGACAGGAGCCGGGCCAGCCACTCCTCGCGGTCGCGGCGCGCGTCCGTCCTGTCGAGGCCGAAGTGGCCGATCTCGTAGTCGCGCGACTCGGCCCGCGCGCCGGCCGCGGCGCGGTAGAGCGCGGCGTCGAAGCGCGCGATGAACGGGTCGCGCGTCGCGAACTGCAGGAGCATCGGCGCGGTGCCGTCCATGAGGTGCGTGCCGTCGAGAGGGTGGATCCGCTCGAGCCAGCGCGTGCGCGCGGCCTCGTCCAGGTAGGCGGCGAACGAGGCCGCGAAGCGGCCGTGGCCGTTGGCGGCGGCGTCCGTGAGGGACGCCCAGCCGGCCAGCATCACGAAGCCCCGGGCCCGGGGCTCGAGGCCCGCGAGTCGGCCGCCCATCGTGGCGCCGAGGCTCCACCCGACGTAGGCGAGGCGCGCCGGGTCCACGTCCCTGCGGCCGACGAGAACGTCGAAGCAGCGCCGCAGGTCGACGACCGTGTGGCGGATCTCGTCCTCGTCCACCGCGCTGTCGAACACCGCCACGGGCGCCGCCTCGGGGCGGTTCTCCGGAGCCTCGAGCAGCACCGAGACGACGCCGCGCTCGGCGAGGGCCACCGCCTCGTCCACGAACGTCCCCCGGTCGCCCTGGCCGTGGTGGAGAAAGACGAGGCCCGCGCGCGAGCGCCGCGCTCCCGGAGCCGCGGGCTCGACCACGTAGGCCGGCGCGCGATCGCCGTGAGGGCTCGCGAAGTGCACGTCGTGCACGAGCGCCCGACCCCGCCGCTCGACACCCTTCTCCCGCACGTCGAGGGGCATCCGGGCGTCGTACGCGAAGAGCGCCCGCGTCGCCGGGGTGGCCGGGGAGCCCAGGCCGTCGGCGAGCAGGCGCTTGGCCGTGCCGTCGGGATCGACGAACTCCGCCACGAGCCGCACGAACGTGTCGGGGCGCTCGAGGTGGATGAGGTGGCCCGCGTGGCTCACGACCAGCCGCTCGGCGCCGGTGACGCCGAGCTCGAGGGCACCCACGTGGGCCTGTACGTCGGGGATGTCCGACTCGCCGACCAGGAGGCGCACCGGCAGCTTGAGGCCGGCAAGACGGCTGCGGGCGTCGGGATCCGGCCGCTGGCTGCCCTTCAGCCGGCCCTGGGCCGCGAGTGGGAAGCGCTCGATCAGCGCCCGCAGCCGGGCCCGGCCGTCGGCGTTGCGCGCGTCGGTGAGGTACGCGTCCAAGGACCACTTGCCGAGCGCCGCCTCCGCGTCTCCCGGCCGCGCCGCGGTCCCGGTGTTGCGGATGCCGCGCTCCATGTAGTGGCCGCTGTACGAGAAGCCCGGCAGGACCGGCCCTTCGAGCACGAGCCGGCTCACGCGCTCCGGATGCTCGAGCGTGAAGTTGACTGCGAGCCCGCCGCCGGCCGACGCGCCCACGAGGGCCACCCTGTCGAGCCTCTGGGCATCGAGGAGCGCGAGGAGGTCCGCCACGTTGTCGAAGTCGGCTGTTGCGGTGGTCGAGGCGCCGTAGCCGCGACGGTCGTAGCGGAGTACGTCGAAGCGCCGGGCGAGGTCCGGCCACACCTCGTCCCAGCTGGCGCCCGGAAGCAGGCCGTCGTGGACGAGGACGAGGGGCGCGCCGCGGCCGGAGCGCTCCCACGCGATGCGGCCGCCGGGCACGTCGAGGATGCCGGTATCGGCCTGCGCGCAGAGCGCCATCAAGACGCAGACGGCGCCGAAGGCGAGACGGCGGGGGATCACGGAACCGGAGTCTACACCCCGTCGTTGTCGGTGATCGTCGCGGTTCCGGTCGCGTCGCCCAGGGTCGCGTTGCTCGGGGCCGAGAGCACCGCCGAGAACGCCTCGGTCGGCTCCGCGAGCGTGTCGCCCTTCACGGCCACCGTGAACGTGCGCGTCGCCTGGCCCGGCGCGAAGGTCAAGGTCCCGTTCGTCGCGGTGTAGTCGTCGGGCGCCGTGGCGCTGCCGTTCGTCGTGGCGTAGTTCACCGTCACCGTGTTGGCGCTCGGCACCGACACGGTGGCCGTGAACGTGACGAGCTTGCTGCCCGCGTTGCCCTCGGTGACGGCCACGTCGTTGAGCGAGACGGAAGGCGGGCCGTCGTTGTCGTTGATCGTGACCAGGCCCTGACCGTCGGCGAGGCCGACGCCCTGGGGGTTCAGCAGGTTCACGAAGAACGTCTCCGTGTTCTCGTCCGAGAGGTCGCCCTTGACCGCGACCGTCAGGGTCTTGCTGTCCTGGCCGGCGCTGAAGGTCAGCATTCCCGTCTTGGTGGTGTAGTCCGAGCCCGCCGAGGCGGTGTTGGGCGCCGTGGCGAAGCCGACCTTCACGGTCTGGGTCGGCAGACCCGAGAGGGTCACGGTCAGGAGGACGTTCTGGGTCCCCGCGTTGCCTTCGGTCACCGTCGCGTTGGAGATCGACGCCTGGATCCCGGGGGTCGCGTCGTCGTCGTCGAGGATCGTGACGACGGCCTGGGCGTCCGCGATCGTGGCGTTCGCGGGGCTGCTCAGGTTCACGACGAAGGTCTCGTTCGGCTCGTCCGCGACGTCGCCCTTGGTGAGGATCGAGATCGTCTTGTTCTTCTGGCCGGGCGCGAACGTCAGCGTGCCGTTCTCCGCGGTGTACTCCGTCCCCACCGTGGCGCTGCCCGGGCCGGTCGCATAGTTGACGGTGATCGTCTTGTCGCTCGCGGCGCTCAGGGCGACCGCGAGGTTCACGGTCTTGGTGCCCGAGCCCTCCGCGAGGCTCACGTCCGCGATCGAGATCGAGGGGGCGGGGTCGTCGTCCAGGATCGTGCCGACGGCATGGCCGTCCGTGATCACGGCGCTCGTGGCGTTCGACAGCTCGACGAAGAACGTCTCGTCGAGCTCGTCGCGGGTGTCGCCCTTGACCAGGATCGACACCGGCTTGCTCGTCTCTCCCGGGGCGAAGTTGAGCGTCGTCAGGGCCTTCGTCGTGTAGTCGGTGCCGGCCGTCGCCGTTCCCGGCGCGCTCTCGTACTGGACGGTGACGTCGACCGCGCTCGCCCCCGAGAGCGTCACGAAGAACGTGGCCGGATGGGTGCCCGAGTGGCCTTCGTCGATCGAGAGGTCGTCGATGGTGATGTTCACGATCGCCGACGCGTTCTGGGTCACCGTGAAGGTGTGGCCGGCGATCGTCAGGGTGCCCGAGCGCGGAGTGGCGTTGGGATTCGGGTCCACGCTGTAGTTCACGGTGCCGTTGCCCTTGATGCCGCCGCCCGACGTGATGTCGATCCAGTCCACGTTGCTGGCGGCGGTCCACACGGAGCAGGACGCCAGGCTCGGCGCCTTCACGTCGACGCTGCCGTTGCCCCCGGCGTCGCCGAAGGCGGCGCTCGTGGTCACGAGCCGCGTGGCCGCCAGCAGCTTGTTCACCTGGCCGCCGAGGGACACGGTGTAGAGTTCCCCGGCCTCGTCCTCGCCGAACGAGGCGATGTTGAAGGGCGCGTCGAGGAAGAGCGACGGCGTCGTCGGACCGGCCGGCAGCGGCAGCGTCGCCACGTCGACGCCGAAGACCTCACCCGTGCAGAAGTCGCCGTAGATGTACGTTCCGTCCGCGAGCGTCTCGTTCGTGCCGCGGTACACGTAGCCGCCCGTGATCGAGCAGCGCCCCGCCGAGTGCGTGTACTCGAGCAGCGGCGGCGTGAACAGCGGAGAGTTGCAGGGGATCGCGTCGGTGCTGAAGTTGCAGAACGTGCCCTCCATGACGCGCCAGCCGTAGTTCTTGCCGCGGTCGATGAAGTCCACCTCTTCGCGCTGGTCCTGGCCGACGTCTCCCGCGATCAGCTTGTGGGTCTCGCGGTCGAACGAGAAGCGCCAGGGGTTGCGCACGCCGATCGCGAAGATCTCGTCGCGTCCCGGCGTCGCGCCGAAGTACGGGTTGTCGGACGGCGACGAGTACGGAATCGGACCGTTGGGCGTGTCCACGTCGAGGCGCAGGAACTTCCCGAGCAGCTGGTTGATGTTCTGCCCGTTGTTGGGCGGATCGTCGCCGGAGCCGCCGTCGCCGACGGACATGAAGAGGTAGCCGCCGGGCCCGAAGGCGATCATGCCGCCGTTGTGGTTGGCGTTGTCGCCGTGGGGGATCACCAGATGGCTGATCTCGGTCGCGGTCGTCGCCGTGGGATCGGCGATGTTCGGGTTCGCGGCGTTCGCCTTGTACTCGGCGAGCACGATGGCACCATCGTCCTTGCGCGTGTACGTGACGAAGAAGCGGCGGTTCGTCGCGAAGTTGGGGGAGAAGGCGAGGCCCAGAAGGCCGCGCTCGTCCCCGGAGAGGATCTTGGCGCTCGGGATCGTGAGGAAGACCGTGCCGGTGGCCGCCAACGGCTGGACCACCCTGATCGTGCCAGCCCGCTCGACGATGAACAGCCGATTGCTGCCGTCGCCGGCGTTCGTGACGAACAGGGGGCTGCTGAGCCCGCTCGTGACACGTCCCTCGAGCTCCAGTTTCGGGCAGGTCTGGGCGCCGATCTCAGGGGTGTAAGTCGCCACGACGGCGGCGAGAGCCAGCGGGGCGGCGTTCCAGATCCTCATCACGACCTCCGGTTGAAGGGACAGTCCGACCTCTCATTGTCGCGCGGGTGAGAGCCGGAGATGGTGTCCACCGTCACCATCAACCAGGAGGGGTCGGGCCCTGGGGGCGGGTCAGAGCTACGCGGGCGCGAACCGTGCGAGCCGCCTGACGGCGCACTCGGTCGCGCGCACCCGACGCGACGCGTCCTCCTGGGTAGTGGCGTGGTCGAGGGTCGTGCGGGCGAACGCGATCTTGCCCCTCACGATCCTGTCGCCCTGGCGCAGCCGAACCTCGAAGCCGGTGCTTCGCGCCGAGAGCATCACGGAGGCGACCAGGGCCTCGGCGTCCGGGTGAGCCTCGAGCCCGAGCTCGATGCCGGCTTCGATGTCCTGCAGGTACGGGAGTGCCTGGGCTACGGGGACGAACCGAATGGCGGACATGGCAGCCTCCTCTTCGCGCGGAGCCTTGCCGAAGCCTGTGACGAGTGTGTGACGATTTCTACTGGTCGCTGGGTTTCTTTCGGCGATCGACCAACACTCCGGGGCCCTCGTAGGCGATCGTGAACCCGCAGGCAGGACACACGATGTTGACGATGGCTTCTGGCTCGGCGGGTCGAGCGACGACTCGGGCCAACTCGCGGTGGCAGGACGGGCAGCGCGGAGCCATGGCACGGTCGAAGGTGCGGGGCGTGCTGTAGGTGCGATCGACCACCGGTTTCCCTTTTGCGAGAAGCTCGGCGGAGTCTACGACCGGGCCCGTGAAAATTCCATGACGGGCGGGAGGCGGTTGGTGCGCCCGGAGAGAATCGAACTCCCTACCTACTGGTTCGAAGCCAGTCGCTCTATCCAGGTGAGCTACGGGCGCATCCGGAACGAAGGATAGCGGCAAGCGTTGGGGATGTCACGGCTGGCGGCTCGCGGCCGCGCTCACCTTCTCGAACGACAGCACGCGGTGGTACTGGCTCGAGGCCACGAGCCGCTTGCGCAGGCGCTCGTCGGCCGTCAAAAAGTGGACGTCCGGGAGCGCGAGGAGCAGGAGCTGCTGGCCGTCGACCCAGTCGTCGACGTTCTCCTGGAACGTGGCGCGCTTGCGCGCGCGCGCCTCGCTCCACAGGGCCGAGTCGTGGCGCAGCGCCGCGTCGGTCGCCGTCACGATGGCGGCGAGGTGCTCGGGCGTCGGGTCGATGTCGCAGGCCGTCGCCACCCGTCCCGCGTAGCGCTCGGCCGCGGCCACGAAAGGGCCGGCGTCGACCTTGCTCGCGCGCGCTTCCTTCAGGCGTTCGCGGTGCAGCTGCTCGCCGGCTTCGAGGATCGTCAGGAACCGCGTGTCGAGATCGTGGCCCTTCAGATCGGCGGGTGACGACGCGGTCGTGGCGATCGTCAGGGAGCGCTGCAGGTCTTTCGGCTCCCAGCCGGCGTGAGCCCGGGCGCGACCGGTGACCGTGAGCTGCACCGCCCGGGACGGGAACGGAAGGCAGTCCGCAGGATCCCCCGGGGGTTGCAGCTCGTGAAGCCCTTGCGAGCTGCGGTCCCAGTCGTGGCCGCGGCTGCGTCCCAGGGACAGCTCGGCGAACGTGAGTGGAGAGACGCACCAGGAGAAGCGCGCTTGGACGTAGCGGCGGAGCTTGCGTTTCTCCTCCTCCTCCATCCGACCCATCCGGCTGGCCGCGTCGGTGTCGAGGAAGACCCTCACTAGACCTGCGCGGCGACGTCCATGAGGGCCTGGGCGTACGCGAGCTCCTTGCCCTTCTGGAACGCGACGGTCTCGCCGCGGACGGCGAGGATCCGCGATCCGACCGAGGCCTTCTTCCGCTCGCTCAAGGTCAGCCGCGACAGCGCGCGACGCAGGTCGTCGAGGGGCTGGCCGAGCTCGATGCCGGCGCAGCGCGGGCAATCGAGGCCGTCGAGAGAGCCGGGCCACGGATCGGCGTGTTCGGAGAGGCAGAGCGGGCAGGTGATCCATTGGGCCATGAGGCACCGTACCCCACCGGGCGGCGTCACGAGGTCCGTTAGCGGAGGCCCGAGAGAACTTCCGCCGCGAGACCCTCCGCGAGCGGGCCCAGGTCCTCGCCGGTGAACAGGATCACGGCGTCGCCGTACCGGTAGGAGCGCTTGCGGGGGACGGTCACGAGGGACTCCTGGAACTCGACCGCGTCGCGCTCCGTGTCCCAGAGGGTCGCGAGGAGCGTGATCGAGCGCGTGCCGTTCGCGTAGTGCTGATAGGCGTCGCCGCCGATACCCGCCGCGCCCCGGTTGGTCCAGGCTTCGGGCCGGAGCGCGTCGGGCGAGGCCAGCTCGAGGCGGCCGGCCCCGGTGAGCGACGCGAGGCCGAGCTCGCCCATCGAGCCGCGCGACGCGAGGGACCAGCCCGCCCCGAGACGCTTCGACAGATCCGTGAGCTTCACGGAGCGTGGCAGGTCGCGCGCGCTCGCGTTCCAGTACTTCTCGGGATGCAGGATCTGCTCGGTGGACTGGGGCGGATCCTTGAAGGCGGCCGTGAGGTCGGCGGGGTTGATCCCGTTCCGGAGCCGGGTCGCGTCGCCCCGCAGCAGGAACGACAGCCCGAGGACGTACGAGCCGACGAGGCTGCGCTGCACGACCGACGGCGTCGCCTTGAGGCGATCGGCCCGCGCCATCTCCACCTTCTGCATGGCCTGGATCGCGCCCAGCGAGATGCGGCCGGCCTGGATCTCGCGGCCGAGGAACACGGTCATGACGGCGGTGCCCGAGCCCTCGACCACCGCCGAGCGCGCGGCGCCGCGATCGTCGTCGCCTTCGATTCCGCCGGCCAGGAACGTGTCGAGGCCGAAGTGCTGGTCGTCCAGGGCGTGGGTGAGCTCGTGGGCGATCAGCATCGGCGTCGTCTCCTGGGCCGAGGCCGTGTCCACCAGGAAGAACGTGCCCTCCTCGGGCTCGTAGTAGCCGAGGGCCTGTTCCTCGAGCACGTCGAGGAACGAGCCCAGCAGGTCGAAGCCGGCCGGCACCAGCCCCAGGTTGGAGTAGACGGCCTGGTCGACGGCAACGCGCTCCGGGGGCCAGAGCCTCTCGGCGCGCTCGGCGAAATGGGCGCGCGCTTCGGCGCTCGTCACCACTTTGACGGCCACGGGGCGCCGGAACGGCAGGCCGCGGATCTCGGCCACGGCGGCCTCGATGCGCGGCAGGCTCTCCAGGGGCGCACTCGCCGCCGGCGTCGTCTCGAGGAGCAGGGCCAGCGCCAGAAAGGACAAGCGCGCCATTGTATGCTCGCTCCATGCCCGGCCGCGTCGCGATCGTCCACGGCTGCCGGACCCCGTTCGCGCGCTCGGGCACCGTGTTCCGCGACCTCACGGCCCTGGATCTGGCGAAAGCCGCCGTTCGCGAGCTCCTCGAGCGCAGCGAGATCGACCCGGCGCTCGTCGACACCGTCGTGATGGGCCAGGTCGTTCCGAGCGCGAAGGCGCCGAACCTCGCGCGCGAGGTCGTGCTCGGCGCGGGCCTCCCACCGTCGGTCCCGGCCCACACCGTGAACCGCGCCTGCGCCTCCGCGAGCCAGGCGATCGCCGACGTCGCGTCGGCCATCCTCCTCGGCCACGCCGAGGTCGGCATCGCCGGCGGCGCCGAGTCGCTCTCCGACGTGCCGATCCTCCACAGCCGGCGCATGGCGCAGATGCTCGTCGAGGCGTCGCGCGCCCGGAGCCTCGGGGCGCGGCTGCGGCCCTTCGCGAAGCTGCGGCCACGCGACTTCATTCCCGACACCCCGGCCCTGGCCGAGCCCTCGACCGGCCTCACGATGGGGCAGTCGGCCGAGAAGATGGCGAAGGAGAACGGGATCTCCCGCGAGGAGCAGGACCGCATCGCTCTCGCGAGCCACCGCAACGCGGCCGCCGCGATCGACGACGGCCGCCTTCCGCCCGAGCTGTGCCGCGTGATCGTCCCGCCCCGCTACGAGACGATCGTGGAGGCGGACACCCTCGTGAGGCGTGACACGTCCCTCGAGAGCCTCGCGCTGCTGAAGCCGGTCTTCGACCGCACCTACGGCACCGTCACGGCCGGCAACGCGTCGCCCCTCACCGACGGCGCCGCGGCCGTGCTCCTCATGAAGGAGGAGCGCGCGGCCGCCCTCGGCCACGCGCCGCTCGCCTTCGTGCGCGCGTGGGCCGTCGCGGCCGTGGATCCCGGCGGCCAGCTCCTGATGGGACCGGCCCTCGCGGTGCCGAAGGCCCTCGAGCGCGCCGGGTTGAAGATCGGCGACATCGAGTTGTTCGAGATCCACGAGGCGTTCGCCTCGCAGGTCGCGTCGAACCTGCAGGCGTTCGAGCGGACCCTGGGGCCCGTCGAGCGCGAGCGGGTGAACGTGAGCGGCGGCTCGATCGCCCTCGGCCACCCGTTCGGCGCCACCGGGGCGCGCCTCACGACGACGCTCGCCAACGAGATGCGGCGGCGCGGCGCGCGCTACGGCCTCGTCTCGGTCTGCGCCCAGGGCGGGCTGGGCTTCGCCATGGTGCTCGAGCGGTGAGCCTCGAGAAGGCCGTCCACCACGAGCTGCGCGACGACGGCGTGCTGCTCGTGACCCTGGACTCGCCCGGGGAGAAGCTCAACATCCTCGACAAGCAGCTGACGGCGGAGTTCGACGCGCTGATGGCGCAGATCGAGGCGCTCTCGATCGCCCCGCGCGCGCTGGTGCTGCGCAGCGGCAAGCCGGACGGCTTCGTGGCCGGCGCCGACATCCACGAGTTCGTGAAGATCCGCAGTGCCCTCGAAGGCGAGACCCTGTCGCGGGAGGGGCACCGGCTGCTGGGCCGTCTCGCGGCCCTGCCGATCCCGACGGTCGTGGCGATCCACGGCGTGTGTCTGGGCGGCGGCACAGAGACCGCGCTCGCCTGCACGTATCGGATCGCGAGCGACGACCCGAAGACGGCCATCGGCTTGCCGGAGGTGATGCTGGGTCTCCTGCCGGGCGCCGGCGGCACCCAGCGTCTGCCCCGTCTCGTGGGGCTGCGCGCGGCCCTCGACATGATCCTCACCGGGCGCACGCTGCGCGCCGCGAAGGCGCGGAAGATCGGCCTTGTCGACGAGGTGGTGCCCGCGTCCGCGCTGCTCACGGCCGCGAGTCGTGCCGCTCTCGCCCTCGCGGACGGCTCGCTCACGCCGAAGCGGCCGGGAATCTCGCTCCTGGAGACGGTGCTGCGGCCCGTGATCGCGCGCAAGGCGCGCGCTTCCGTGCTCGCGAAGAGTGGCGGCCACTACCCGGCGCCGCTCCTGGCCCTCGAGGCGGTCATGAGCGGCACTCGGAAGCCGCTGCCCGAGGGTCTGGCCCTCGAGGCGCGCCTGTTCGGAGAGCTGTCGGTGACGCCGGCGTCGCGCGCCCTCGTCTCGATCTTCTTCGCGACCCAGGACGTCAAGAAGGATACCGGCGTGCCCGAGGGCACGCAGGCCCGGCCGGTGACGAAGCTGGGGGTGCTCGGCGCGGGCCTGATGGGCTCGGGCATCGCGGGCGCCGCCGCCGAGCAGGCGATCCCGGTGCGGATCAAGGACACGGCCGCCGAGTCCCTGGCCCGCGGCCTGCGCGGCGTGCAGGCGCTCCTCGAGGAGCGGCGCCGGCGCGGCAGCCTCGACGCCCGGGAGGTCGGGCGGCGCCTCGATCGGCTCTCCTTCACCACCGAGCTCACGGGCTTCCGGCGCGCGGAGCTCGTGATCGAGGCGGCGTTCGAGGACCTCGACCTCAAGCGGGCGCTCCTGGCCGAGGTCGAGGCCGTCTGCGGCGAGGACTGCGTGTTCGCGAGCAACACGTCGTCGCTGCCGATCCGGGAGATCGCGCGGCAGGCGGCCCGGCCGGAGCGCGTGCTGGGCATGCACTTCTTCTCGTCCGTCCACAAGATGCCGCTGCTCGAGGTGATCGTGACGAAGGAGACGGACGCCTGGGCGACGGCCACGGCGGTCGCCTTCGGACGCCGGCTCGGCAAGCACGTGATCGTGGTGCGGGACGGCGCCGGCTTCTACACCACGCGCGCGCTGACCCCCTATCTCAACGAGGCCGCGCGCCTCGTCGAGGAGGGCGCGGCCATCGACGACGTCGACCGCGCCATGACCGGCTTCGGCTTCCCCGTGGGGCCGGTGGTCCTGATCGACGAGGTGGGCATCGACGTGGGCGGCAAGGTCTCGAAGATCCTGCACCACGCGTTCGGCGACCGGATGGCGCCGCCGGAATCGATGCGCCGCGTCCTCGACGACGGCCGACTCGGCCGCAAGAACGGCCGCGGCTTCTACCGGTACGGCGAGGATCGCAAGACCGTGGACGAGACCGTGTACCCGCTCGTCCGGGGCAGCGCTGCGGCCCGGCCCTTCGAGATCCGCGAGATCCAGGACCGCCTGGTGTTCGCGTTCCTCAACGAGGCCGTGCTGTGCCTCGAGGGCGGCATCCTGCGCTCGCCGCGCGACGGCGACGTGGGAGCGATCTTCGGTCTCGGCTTCCCGCCGTTCCTCGGCGGGCCGTTCCGCTACCTCGACCAGCTCGGGGCGCGCTTCACCGTCGAGCGGCTCGAGTTCCTCGCGGCCCGCCACGGCCCGCGCTTCCGGCCGGCTCCGCTGCTCGTGGACCACGCGAAGTCGGGCAAGCCGTTCTACAATTCCTGAGCACGGCCTTGAGCGACTCCACTCCTTGAAGAAGAACGGGACGATCCTGCAGCGCCCGGCGAAGCTTCCGGGTCTCGCCTCGGTCCTGACGCGCTTCGGTCCCGCCCTCGGCCGCCGCTTCACCCGCAACAACCTCGCGCTGCTGGCCCAGGTCCACACGGCCTACGCGGCGCTCAAGCGCTCGGCCACCGCGATCCGGGGCCGCGGGGCCAACATCTTCACGCAGTGGGTCGGCGATCCCGACGCGCTCGGCAGCGCGATCCTGCTGCAGGCCATCCTCCAGGAGCTGGGCGCCAAGGAAGTGCGCATCCTGACCGGGAGCCTCGGCCATCCCCAGAACCGCAACCTGGTGGAGCGCTGCGGGATCAAGCTCCACGATCCCAACGCCGAGCGCCTGCCGCGCGGCCTGCACTGCATGGTGGACGCGAGCCCGCCCCTGGGCACGGCGAACACGACGCGCGTGCTGCCGGTGAGCGAGTACTTCTTCGTGGCCGATCACCACGCCGACCCGGCCGACGTCGAGGCCGACTGCAAGGCCCAGGGCGTCAAGCGCGTGAAGCTCGCTTTCGTCGGGCTGCCGGTCGGCTCGACCTCGGCGTTCATGGCGGCCCTCGGCATGGCCTTCCACGTGTGGGACAAGCTGGGCCCGCCCGGGCGCGCCGCCGCGGCCCTCGGCATCTACACCGACACGAGCGCGTTGCTCCACGGCTCGACGCCCCTCGACTTCCGGATGTTCGAGAAGCTGACGCGGGACGAGGAGACCCAGGACATCCTCGACGAGCTCCGCGACTACCGCGTGCCGCCCGAGTGGCAGGGCTATCGCGCCGCGGCCTTCCAGCACATGGAGGCGACCGGCTCGGTGCGCGTGGCGCCGGTGGGCTACGTGCGCGAGGACCATCGCGACGTGATCGCCGAGATCGCCAACGAGCTGCTGCGCATCGAGGCCACGTCGATCGCGATCGCCGTGGCGGTGACCGAGCGGGGGACCGAGGTCTCGATCCGCGCCGACAGCCGGCTCCTGGGCTTCGACCGCGAGCGGATCGTCCGGGTGATCGACTATCTGCTGAGCTACGCGTTCCCGGGCGTCTCCGGCTTCAAGTACGAGCGCAGGCCCCCGCACCGGGTCGAAGGCGGCGCCTGCGTTCCGCACCGGGAGGCGGAGGAGCGGCTCTGGCGGCTCGGCACCGGCCACAAGCCGGGGGGCGGAGACCCGATCCTCGACCACTGCCGAGCCTGCGCCCGCGCGCTGATCGCCGCGCTCCAGGACCTGAAGTTCGCCAAGCCCGACGAGATCCAGGGCCTCCTCTAGTCACACCGTCGCCTTGACGAAACAAGGAACGGTCCTATATTGTGCAGATATGAACGAAGTGCGGTGCCGCCCGATCGGTGTGCTTCTGGGGACCCTGGCCGCCATGGAAACGCGGCTCGAGGTGGCCCTCGAGCCCGTGGGACTGTCGCTCGCCAAGTTCAACGCGCTCTCCCAGCTCGTGAAGGCGGGGGAGGCGCTGCCGCTCAGCACGCTGGCCGAGCGTTGCGCCTGCGTGCGCTCGAACATCACGCAGCTCGTGGATCGGCTCGAGGGCGACGCCCTCGTGGTCCGGAACCACGACCCGCGTGACCGCCGCTCCGTGCGGGCCGAGCTGACCGAGGCTGGCCGGGCGCGTCATGCGGCGGGCCTCAAGATCATGGACGACGAGGAGCAGACGCTGCTTTCAGCCCTCAACCCACAGCAACGAGAGGAATTGCTCTCGAACCTGTGGACGCTGAAGTCGGCTCTTTGACACATTTTTACGGATCATAGTTCAGTGCTGCACCGTCTAGGGCGGTGGCAAAGGTTCAAGGGAGATCCCCAGTGAAGAAGCGGATGGTCGTAATGCTGGTCGCGGTGGCCGGATTTCTCGCCCTCATCGGCACCGTGAAGTTCCGGCAGATCCAGGCGGGGATGGCGATGGCGGCTTCGTTCGCGCCCCCGCCCGAGGCGGTCACCACGATGAAGGCCCCGCGCCAGGAGTGGCCCGCGTCCCTCAGCGGCATCGGCACCGTCAGCGCGGTCAGCGGCGTCGTCGTCAGCGCCGACCTGCCGGGCGTCGTCGAGAGCATCAGCTTCGAGCCCGGCCGCTCGGTGGAGAAGGGCGACGTGCTCGTGCGCCTCGACACGCGGCAGGAGCGGGCTCAGCTCGCGGCCGCCGAGTCGGCCCGCGACCTCGCGAGGCTCAACCTCGACCGCGCCAAGGGCCTCAACTCCGAAGGCATCCTGGCCCAGTCCGACTACGATCGCTCGAGCGCCGAGTTCGCCCAGGCCGAGGCCCGCGTCGGGGAGATCCGTGCCACGATCCAGCGCAAGGAGATCCGGGCGCCGTTCTCCGGCCAGCTCGGCCTGCGGCAGGTGAACCTGGGCCAGTACCTCGCCGGCGGCGACCCCATCGTCACGGTGCAGGCGGTCGACCCGGTGTACGTGACGTTCTCGCTGCCGCAGCAGGAGCTCGCGCGGCTCAAGGTCGGCGGGGTCGTGACGGCGAGCGTCGAGGGCCTCGCGGGGCCCGAGCCGACCGGCCGCATCACGGCCCTCGACGCCGTGGTCGACGAGTCCACCCGCAACGTGCAGGTGCAGGCCACGTTCTCGAACGCGTCGGGCCGGCTGCGGCCCGGCATGTTCGTCCAGGCCCACGTGGCCCTGGGCCAGACGGCCTCGATCATCGCGGTGCCGGCCTCGGCCATCAGCTACGCCCCCTACGGCGACTCCGTGTTCGTCGTCGCGGAGCTGACGGACCCGAAGGGCGCCCGGTACAAGGGCGTCAAGCAGCAGTTCGTGAAGCTCGGCGCGTCGCGCGGCGACCAGGTCGCCGTGGTGTCGGGCCTCGAGGAAGGCCAGGAGATCGTCACCTCCGGCGCCTTCAAGCTGCGGCCCAACGCGGCCGTGCTCGTGAACAACGACGTCACGATGTCGAACGCGTCGGCGCCGAAGCCGGAGAACAACTGATGAAGCTCACGGACATCTTCGTCCGCCGGCCGGTCCTCGCGATCGTCGTGAACCTGGTGATCCTGATCGCGGGCGTCCAGGCCTGGCGCTCCCTGAGCGTGCGCCAGTACCCGAGGAGCGACATCGCCGTGGTGCGCGTGACCACGGCCTACGTGGGCGCGGCCGCCGACCTGGTGCGCGGCTTCATCACGACGCCCCTCGAGCGCGTCATCGCGAGCGCCGACGGCATCGACTACGTGGAGTCGTCGAGCTCCCAGGGCGTCAGCACGATCACCGTGCACCTGAAGCTCAACTACGACACGAACGCGGCCCTCACCCAGATCCAGGCCAAGGTGGCGCAGGTCCGCAACAACCTGCCGCCCGAGGCCGAGGCCCCGGTCATCGAGCTCGAGACGGCCGACACGCAGTTCGCGGCGATGTACATCGGGTTCTCCTCGAACGTCCTCGACCAGAACCAGATCTCCGACTACCTGACGCGCGTGGTCCAGCCGCGGCTCACCGCGATCAGCGGCGTGCAGCGCGCCGACATCCTGGGCGACCGCACCTTCGCCATGCGCATCTGGCTGAAGCCCGACAAGATGGCGGCCCTGGGCCTCTCGCCCTCGGACCTGCGCACCGCCCTCGCCGACAACAACTACCTGTCGGCTCTCGGCCGCACCAAGGGCTCGATGGTCGCGGTCAACCTGATCGCGAACACCGACCTGCGCACGGCCGAGGACTTCAAGCAGCTCGTCGTGAAGGAGAAGGACGGCGTCGTGATCCGCCTGGGGGAGGTCTCGGACGTCGTGCTGGGCGCCGAGAACTACGACCAGGACGTGCGCTTCGACGGCCAGAACTCGACGTTCATGGGGATCTGGGTGCTGCCGACCGCGAACTCCCTCGACGTCATGAAGCAGGTGCGGGCGGCCATGCCCGGCATCGAGTCGCAGCTCCCGGCCGGCATGAAGGTCGGCATCCCCTACGACTCGACGCTCTACATCCAGGACGCGATCGACGAGGTGCTGCACACCCTGGCCGAGACGCTGCTGATCGTCGTGATCGTGATCTTCCTGTTCCTGGGCTCGTTCCGCTCGGTGCTGATCCCGGTCGTCGCGATCCCGGTGTCGCTGCTCGGCGCCGTGTTCATCATGAGCGCCGCCGGCTTCACCATCAACCTGCTCACGCTGCTGGCCGTCGTGCTCTCGGTCGGCCTGGTCGTCGACGACGCGATCGTCATGGTCGAGAACGTCGAGCGCCACATCCACGAGGGCAAGAAGCCCTTCGAGGCGGCGCTGGTGGCGGCCCGCGAGCTGGTGGGCCCGATCATCGCCATGACGATCACACTGGCGGCCGTCTACACGCCGGTCGCGATCCAGGGCGGCCTGACGGGCGCGCTGTTCCGCGAGTTCGCGTTCACGCTGGCCGGCGCCGTCGTGATCTCCGGCGTCGTGGCCCTCACGCTCTCGCCGATGATGGGCGCGAAGCTGCTGCGGGCGGGCGACAGCGATCGGGGCATGCAGGGCTTCGTGAACCGCCGCTTCGACAGCGTGCGCGCCGCCTACGGCCGCGCCCTCGCGGCGACGCTGCAGTACCGGCCCGTGGTGCTCGTGCTGTGGGGGATCGTGGTCTCCCTGACCGTGCCCTTCTACATGCTGTCGATGAAGGCCCTGGCGCCCGCCGAGGACCAGGGCGTCGTGTTCGGCGTCGTGCAGGGCTCGGCCAACGCGACCCTCGACCAGACGAAGCTGTTCACGACGAAGGTCCACGACGTGTTCCGGTCGTTCCCGGAGACGGATCACATCTTCCAGATCACGTTCCCGACCGGCGGCTTCTCGGGCATGGTCACGAAGCCCTGGAGCGAGCGCAAGCGCACCACGGAGGAGCTGCTGCTGGCCGTGAGCCCGAAGCTCGCCGAGATCCCGGGCATCCGCGTCATCCCCATGACCCCGCAGCCGCTGCCGGGCGGCGGCGACTTCCCGGTCGACATCGTGATCGCCTCGACTGCCGAGCCGGCGCAGCTCATCGAGTTCGCGAACCAGCTCGTCGGCAAGGCGTTCGCGAGCGGCCTGTTCATGTTCGCCGACGCCGACCTCAAGTTCGACCAGCCGCAGGCCGAGGTCGTCTTCGACCGCGACAAGGTGCGCTCCCAGGGCGTCGACCTGAGCGAGGCGGGCCGCGACCTGTCCACGATGATCGGCGGCAACTACGTCAACCGCTTCAGCATCCAGGGCCGCAGCTACAAGGTGATCCCGCAGATCGAGCGCAGCGAGCGCCTGAACGCGGCGCAGCTCGCCGACATCCACGTCACGGGCCGCGACGGCAAGCTCGTCCCGCTGTCGACGTTCGCGACGATCGCGAACTCCACCCAGCCCCGCGAGCTGAAGCGCTTCCAGCAGCTGAACGCCGTGCGCATCCAGGGCGTCCAGCCGCCGCACATCCCGCTCGACCAGGCGCTGTCCTTCCTCGAGACCGAGGCGAAGACGATCCTGCCGCCGGGCTTCACGATCGACTACGCGGGCGAGTCGCGCCAGCTCCGCACGGAAGGCAGCCGCTTCCTGTCGGTGTTCCTGCTCTCGGGCATCCTCATCTACCTGGTGCTCGCGGCGCAGTTCGAGAGCTTCCGCGACCCGTTCATCATCCTCGCGGGCTCGGTGCCCCTGGCCCTCGCCGGTGCGCTGATGTTCTCGTTCCTGGGCTTCACGACCCTCAACATCTACAGCCAGGTCGGCCTCATCACCCTGGTCGGCCTCGTCTCCAAGAACGGCATCCTGATCGTGGAGTTTGCGAACCACCTGCAGGAGCACGGCAAGGACAAGCTGGAGGCCGTGCTCGAGGCCTCGAGCACGCGCCTGCGGCCGATCCTGATGACCACGGCCGCGACCGTGGTCGGCCACTTCCCGCTCGTGCTCGCGACCGGCCCGGGCGCCGGCGCCCGCAACAGCATCGGCATCATGCTCGTCTCGGGCATGATCGTCGGCACGATCTTCACGCTGTTCGTGGTGCCGTCGATCTACGTGCTGGTGGCCCGCACCCACAAGGCGGACGCGGTGGAGCCGGTGCTCGACGCGCCGGACGCGGCGGCGGCCCTCACTCACTGACCCCCGGCGGATGCAGGTGGGCGACCTCGAAGGTCGCCACCTGCGCCGCGGCTCGCAGAGCCCCGGGCTCGAGGGCGTCGGTCACCGTGACCTGCAGCTCGTAGACGCCCGGTGCCAGCCCGGCCGGAAGGATGAAGGCACCCCCGACGAGCCGCTCGCCTTTCCCATCCCCGGGCTCGACGTCGCGCGGCTGACCCGCCACGATCTCCTGACCCTCGCGAAGCAGGCGCATCCGCATCTGTAGCCGATCCCTGCCGCGTGGATCCAGGCGCGCGTTGTAGACCGTGAGCCCGTAGGCGAGCTGCTGCCCAGGAGCGAAGGTCCGGGCGTCGTCGTCGTCCCCTTTCGTCAGGAGCAGGCCCGAGAGCACCAGGTGCTTGCTACCGAGGTCTGGAACCTCGACGAACTGATACGCGGATCCCACGCGCCCCGAGGCGCTGTCCCGCACGGCTACACGCAGTTGATAGTCGCCCGCTTTCTTGATCGGCACGTCCAGCACGTAGCGGATGCCTTCCCGGCGGGCACGGTCGTGAGCATCGCGGGTCATCAGCAGCTCGCCCGAGCGGCTCAGCCGGTCGACGGCGTTGCCCTCTGCGTCGAACGTGAACGCGGCGATCTCCAGCCGGCTGACGTACTCGGCCCGGCCATTCACGGCCGTCGTGATGTCGGCGAGATCCACGCGCAGGAACGAGTGCAGCATCGGCCGTTGCCGCGCGTCACGAAAGAAGAGCGAGCGCAGCTCGAGGTGGATCGCGTCCGAGCCGAACGGCGACTGCAGCGCGCCCGCGAGACCCTCGGGATCGCGCCCGCCCTCCGCGGCCGCGCCCTCGGCGTAGAAGCCGCTGCGCGTTCGCACCTGCAGGCCTTCGCGCCGCACCTTCACCTCGACGTCGTGATGGAGGGGCCGGTCGTCGGGGGTCGTTCCAAGGGAGGCTTCCGACGGCACGTAGCCAATCCGGTAGTAGCCCTTCTGATCCTCGAGCACCCGGCCGATCTGGGAGCCGAGGTCGTTCGAGCCGCGCAGCAGCAGCCCGCCCGTGGGATCCGAGAGCGCCGCGAGACCGTCCAGCCCGTGGATGTTGCGCGTCGAGAGCATGGACGCGTCGCCCGGGTCGGCCTGGTCGGCGTTGGGCAGGGCCGTGAACACGCCCAGCGCGTCGACCGTGTAGAGCACGGTGGAGGCGCGATTCGCCAGATCCACGATGCCGGGCACCGCCAGGGCGAACGCCGTTCGGACGGACTTGCCGCGTCCCCGGTCCTTGTAGAGCAGCGGGTAGCCCGTCGAGAAGAACACGAGCGACTTGCGCCCCGGCATGCTTCGAAGTCCCGTCAGGACGAAGCGGAGCGTGCCGACCGTTCCGTTCGTGAAGACGGCATCTGTCACGCGCTCGAAATCGAGACCGCCGGGGCCCTCGGGCCGGGGGATGTAGGACTCGATGCCCGGCGCCTTGAAGCCCGCGGGGTCGGCGGCCATGTTGTAACGGACGCGCTTGGCACCCGCGTGCAACACGTTCTTGTCGGCGGTGAACTGCTGCAGGGCTCCGGTGCCGCTGCTCGTGAGCACGATCGAGGCGAGGTCTCCGGGCTCGATCTGGTGCTCGATGAAGTTCTCGAGGGCCCTGCGGACGCCGACCACCGACTGCAGGTCGAGCCGGAGATCGTCGACCACGAGCACGATCGTGCGCCGCACGTCCTCGCGGCGCATGGCGTGGGGCTGCAGCGAGCCGGCCGAAGGCACGGCTGTCTCTGCAGCCGGGGCGGCCCCCGCGGCGCGTATGTACGAGCAGTTGCTGATGGCCTGCGGCTTCTTGTCCTCGAAGATCTCGAAATCCTCGCAGCGCAGGTCGTCCACGTAGCGGCCCGCCGGATCCGTCACGACGGCGTCCACCTGGACGAGGTCGAGGGAGACACGGACCACGGGCCGCTCCCGGGGCTCGGCGGACGGCGCCTCCTGAGCGGGTGAGGCCACGGCGAGGAGCAGGGCGAATGCGAGCATCGCCACGGAGAACTCCGAAACTAGTCGACCTTGATCGCCATCAGGACCTTGTCGTCGGGCTGGGGACCGCCCGCCGAGAAGGCCGTGACCTCGTTGAAGATCCCGTCGACGATCTGCTGGGCCGAGCCCGCGCGGTGCCGCGTGGCCCCGGCCACCATGCCCTCGACCAGGTACATGTCGCCGCTGGGACCCGAGGCCTCGCTGATGCCGTCCGTGCAGGCGAGGATCACGTCGCCGCTCTCGAGCTTCAGGAAGCCGCGCTTGTAGCGGGCGTCGGGGAACAGGCCGATCACCATCCCGCCTTCTTCCAGCGGGATCGCCGTGCCGTCCTTGCGCAGCACCACCGGCGGCACGTGGCCGGCGTTGATGTAGTGCAGAGACTTGCGCGGCACGTCGATCAGCCCCAGGAACAGCGTCATGTACTTCTGGCCGCGGGTGCTGAGCTGGATGCCCTGGTTCAGATGGAAGACGACGCCCTCGATCGAGTGGACGTGCTTGGCGACCGCGTGGAGCGTCGCCTGCAGGTTCGACATGATCATGGCGGACGACGCGCCCTTGCCCTCGACGTCGGCCACCACGAAGAGCTGGGTCTGGGCGTCGAGCTTCAGGAAGTCGTAGTAGTCGCCGCCGACCTGGAGCGAGCTCTCGTGGCGGACCGCCAGGTCGAAGCCCGGCACCTTGGGGGGCGCGTCGGGGAGCAGGCGGCGCTGGATCTCGCGGGCGAGCGTCAGCTCGCGCTCCAGGCGCTGGCGTTCCTTGGATTCGTGGTGCAGGCGCGCGTTCTCGAGTGCGAGGGCGGCGTGGACCGAGATGTCCTCGAGGGAGCCGATGTCGTCCTTCGTGAAGGCGCCGCTCTTCTTGTTCAGCACCTGCAGCACGCCGACGATCTTGCCGGTGCGGTCCTTGACCGGCATGGCCAGCATGCCGCGCGTGCGGTAGCCGGACGCCTGGTCGAAGCTCTTGTCGAAGCGCGGGTCGGCATGGGCGTCCTCGAGGTTCACGATCTCGCCCGACTCGGCCACGTACCCGGCGATGCCGCGGCCCGCCGGCAGCCGGATCTCCTTCTGCTCGAGGCCCTGGGCCACGAGCGACCACAGCTCGCTGCGCTCGTGGTCCACGAGGAACAGGCTGGCGCGGTCGGCGCCGGTCTGGGCCGTGGTCATGTCGAGGATGATCTTCATGACCTGGGCGAGGTCGAGGGTCGAGTTGAGCGCCTTGCTGGCCTCGATCAGGAAGTTCAGCCGGTGCAGCGTGCGGCCCTGCTCGGCGAGAGCGCGCCGGGCGTCGCGCAGCTCGTTTGCGAGGGTCTCGTCGTCCTTGCGTCGGTGAGTGGTGGAGCGCGTGGCCTTTGCCGGCATCGGGGTCAGTGGACGAAGATGTCGGGGTAGCCCAGCACGTCGAGGTCCGCGAGGACCGGGATCACGCCGAAGCAGCGCTCGGCCAGCTCGACGCGACCCGCGCGCTCGAGCATGCCCGCGAGCTTGTCCTTGAGGGGGAGCAGAAGCGTGACGTCGGAGATCGCGTAGTACACCTGCTCGGGCGAGAGCCTCGTGCTCGACCAGTCCGTGTGGCGGGCGGCCTTGTCCATCTCCACGTCGAGCAGTTCGAGGAGGTTGTCCTTGAGGCCGTGGCGGTCGGTGTAGGTACGCACCAGCTTGCTGGCGGTGCGCGTGCAGTAGATCGGGGCCATGCGGATCCCGAGGTAGTGGCTGACCGCCGCGACGTCGAAGCGCGCGAAGTGCAGGACCTTGAGGACGTGCTTCGCCTCGAGCAGCTTCTTGAGCCGCGGCGCGCGCTCGGCCGGCGGCGTGCGCGGGTCCAGGGTGTCCTTCGTGATCTGGACCAGGGTCGAGCGGCCGGCGCGATCGCAGAGCTGGACGACGCAGAGCCGGTCGCGCAGCGTGATCAGGCCCATCGTCTCCGTGTCGACCGCGAGGTCGGGGGAGGCGAGATGGGCCTCGAGCTGGGCCTCGGTCAGGTCGCCCTGGACGATCTCCGGCTGGACGTTGGGGGGGCGCTGGGGCACGGGCGGGATGGTAGCACGGCCCCGAGCGCCGCCGACGTCGCTAGTAGAGCGCCTCGAGCTCGTTCAGCTTGCCCTCGAGAGCCTTCATGGCGCCCTTCACCGTCGCCGGGTCGAACGGGTCCAGCGCGAGGTGCTTCTTGAGGAGGTTCACCGGCGTGTCGGGGAAGCCGTTCGACATGAGCTCGACGTAGCGGCGGTCGAAGTCGGGGTCCACGAGGCGCCGCTCGTAGTAGGAGATCGCCATCAGGTTCGCGAACAGGTAGTTGATGTAGTAGCGCGGGCTCGTGAAGTAGTGGGGGGTGTAGGCCCAGCCGCGCTTCATGAAGTCGTGCTTCTCGTAGTCCTCGCCGACGTAGCGCAGGCCTTCCTGCTTCCACAGCTCGTGGAGCTGGT
The DNA here is from genome assembly GCA_902826455.1 of uncultured Acidobacteriota bacterium. Lineage (GTDB taxonomy): Bacteria > Acidobacteriota > Vicinamibacteria > Fen-336 > Fen-336 > CADEEV01. The sequence continues at coordinate 46,106 of CADEEV010000010.1, forward strand.
CGGCCTCGGTGAGCCGGCCGGCCTGGATCTCCTGGTAGGCGCGGTACTCGAACTCCGAGCGCATCACGATGTCGAAGAAGCGCCGCATCATCACGTCGAGGAGCTGCTCGAGGAAGTAGGTCTTCTGCTCCTTCGTGGCCGCGTGCTGGTAGAGGTAGTCGGCCGTCGCGAACTCGTTCAGCATCGCGAAGCTCTCGGTGAAGTACTGCGGGCCCGAGGCGTACACCGGCAGCACCTTGTTCTGGTCGATGAGGTCGTAGTGCACGGCGTGGCCGCCCTCGTGGGACAGCGTCAGGACGTCGTCGAGGTAGCCGCGGTAGCCGTAGGAGTAGAACACCCGGGGCGCGCCGTAGAAGCCCCAGGAGAACGCGCCCGGCATGCGGTTCTTGCCGCTCACGATGTCGAGGCGGCCGTTCGCGGGGTCGAGGAGCTCCGCGAGGTCGGCCGCATAGCGCGGGCCGTGGAAGCCGAGGGACGCCTTGAGGGCGTCGGTCGCCTGGCCGATCGTGAAGCGGGGGCGCTCGAAGCCGGTCGGTACCACGTCGTTGTCCCAGGGCGCGGGGTCGGGGATGCCCGAGGTCTTGCGGATGCGATCCTTCTTAAGCTGGACGTAGCGGCGACTGAGGCTCGCGAAGTCCGCGATCGTCTTGAAGAACGTCTCGGCCTGCTCCGTGGAGAGGTGAGCGTCGAACAGGGACGACGCGAAGGCGTCCTTGAAGCCGCGGGTGGTGGCCTCGGCGTTCAAGGAGCCGGCCAGCTTGATCACCGAGAACGCGAACAGGTCGGCGCTCGCCTGGTACTCCGTGCTCAGGGTCAGGAGCGCCTTCTTGCGCAGGTCCCGGTCGGGCTGCTTGCTCAGCAGCTGGCGGTCCCGGTAGACGTTCTGCGTGCCCGCCGGGGTCTCGAGGTCCGTGAACGTGGTGCGGTCGATCAGCTTCTGGAAGAGCTGGCCTTCCCAGGAGTAGAGCTGGGGCGACAGGCGCGAGAGCAGCTCCTCCTGGTCCGAGCTCAGCGTGTAGGGCTTGTAGCGCGTGTTCTGCTCGAGGGAGAAGCGGTAGGGCGCGAGACGCGGCTCCTGCTGGATCAGCCGATCCAGGTCCGCTTTCGAGAGCTTGCGCAGCTCGGTCGCGACGAAGGCCGCCTTCGAGTTGATCTCCGACACGGCCTGGTCGGCGGCCGAGAACTTCGCCTCGAGGGTCGTGTCGGCGGCGTAGAGGAGATAGCGGTAGATGTAGAGCTTGCTGGTGAGGGTGTCGAGGCGCTCGAGCTTCGAGACGAGCTCGAAGAGCGCCTGGCCCGAGGCGCCGACCTTGCCGCGATGCGGCTGGAGCGAATCGACGAGCGCCCGGGCCTCGGCCTGGTCCTTCGCGTAGGCGGCCTCGTCCTTGTAGTAGTCGTGGCGAAGGTCGAAGCGGTACTGGGGCGCGACCGACGCCGGCACGGCCTCGAAGCCCTGAGAGAACGCCGGCAGCGTCGGCAATCCAGCCATCAGCAATACTCCAAGCTTGTGAATCATGCGGCCTCCCGGGCGATTCTACTTGCTGTAGCATGGCGCGCATGTTCGAGCCCAAGACGCTGCTGCTCGCCGTGCTGGCGCTCATCGGCATCGCCTTCGTCGTCTACTGGAGCCGCGCGGGGCGCGGCCTCGGGAGCGGGCCGCGGAAGTGGCCGAACCCTCTCGAGACCTTCATAGGCTTCATCACGAACTTCTTCGACACCCTGGGCATCGGCTCCTTCGCGCCCACCACGTCGATCTTCAAGCTGTTCCGCCTGGTGCCCGACGAGCACATCCCGGGCACGCTCAACATCGGCCACACCTTCCCGACCATCACCCAGGCCTTCCTCTTCATCACGGCCGTGCACATGGACTTCACGACCCTCGCGCTGATGATCGCGGCCTCCGTGGCGGGCGCGTGGTTCGGGGCCGGCGTCGTCGCGAGCTGGCCGCGCCGCAAGATCCGCATCGGCATGGGCGTCGCGCTGATCGTCGCGGCGACGCTCTTCGCCATGACGAACCTCCACATCATCGTCGGCGGCGGCAGCGCCCTGAGCCTGACGGGCACGAAGCTCGCCCTGGGCATCCTGGGCAACCTGTTCCTCGGCGCCTTGATGACCCTGGGCATCGGCCTCTACGGGCCGTGCATGATCCTCGTGAGCCTGCTGGGCATGGACCCGAAGGCGGCGTTCCCGATCATGATGGGCTCCTGCGCGTTCCTGATGCCGGTCGGCAGCATCCGCTTCCTCGATAAGCGCAGCTACTCGTCGCCCGCGTCCGTGGGCCTGGGCCTCGGCGGCGTCCCGGCCGTGCTGATCGCGTTCTACATCGTGAAGTCGATGGACATCGTGACGGTGCGCTGGCTGATCGTGGCCGTGGTCCTCTACACGGCCGGCGCGATGCTGTACTCGGCCTTCCGCGGGGACCGCGAGCCCGCGGCGTCCGCCGTTCCCCCCGCGCGACCCTAGGCCACGACGCTGGCGCCGCCGGATCTCCGCCGGGTGATCGGGTTCTGGGGCGGGCTCTCGCTCATCGTCGGCATCACGATCGGCAGCGGCGTCTTCCGCAAGCCCTATACCCTCGCGCGGGACGTGGGCGATCCCTACGCGATCCTCGGCCTGTGGGTCTTCTTCGGCCTGGTGAGCCTGTGCGGAGCCCTGGCCGTGGCCGAGCTGGGCTCGATGCTGCCGCAGACCGGCGGCGTCTACGTCTACCTGCGGGCGGCCTACGGCGACGCCGCCGCGTTCGTGTTCGGATGGCTCTACCTGCTCGTCACGACGCCCGCGACGATCGGTGCCCTCGGGACGTTCTTCGGGGAGCTGCTCCTCGGTCTCGCAGGCGTCGCCCCCGGCGGCCCAGCCTGGCACGTGCCGCTCGTCGCGAGCCTCACCATCGTCGCCCTCAGCATCGTGAACCTGCTGGGCGCGCGGCTCGGCTCGGCCGTCCAGATGGCGCTCACCGGCATCAAGGTCTCGGCGCTCCTGCTGCTCATGCTCGCGTCCTTCCTGACGCCGGGCGGCGCCTTCAGCCACATCCACGCCGCGGCGGGAGGAGCCCGCGATCTGGGCAGCGGCGCCGCCTCGGTGATCTGGGCGTACGACGGCTGGGTCGCGGTCAGCATGATCGCGGGCGAGGTCGTGGCGCCCGAGCGCCTGATGCGCCGCATCATCGTGGCCGGCATGGCCGTCATCGTGCTGCTCTACGTGGGCGCGAACGTCGGCTACTTCTATGCGATGCCCGTCGAGGTGATGGCCCAGCAGGCGGGCGGGGTGCCCCAGAAGATCCTGGGCGACCTGTTCGGGCCGATGGGCGCGGCGCTCATGACCGGGGCCATCCTGTGCAGCGTGTTCGGTGCCCTGAACGGCAACATCCTCTCCAAGCCCCGGGTGTCGTACGCCCTGGCGCGCGACGGCCTGTCCTTCCCGTTCCTCGGCCGCGCCCATCCCCGCTTCGCGACGCCCCACGCCGCCATCGTGATCCACGCCGTCGTCGCGTGCGTCCTGGTCTCGACGCTGCGGGACTTCGACAAGCTCACGACCTACTTCATCGTGGTCGAGTGGTCCGCCCTGCTCTTCGCCGTGGGCGCGGTGCTGGTGCTGCGCTTCCGGCAGCCCGCGACGCCCCGGCCGTTCCGTACGCCGGGCTACCCGGTTGTGCCGCTGCTCTTCATCGTCGGCACCGTGGTCGGCCTCGTCGCGATCGTGCGCGGCGAGATCGACAAGGCCGTTCCCAACTACTCGCCGCTCTACGGCCTCGTGCTCGCGGCCTGCGGGTGGCCCGTCTACTGGATCTGGCGGCGCCTGGCCCGCCCGGAATAGGAGAAGAACCGATGCGACAGCCGATCACGACCCACAAGGCGCCGAAGGCGCTCGGCCCCTACTCGCAGGCCATCGTGGACGGCCATCTCGTCTTCGTGTCGGGACAGGGTCCGGGCAATCCGGAGACCGGCCAGCTCGAGATGGGCGACGTGCGCTCCCAGACCGTGCGCGTGTTCTCGAACCTGAAGACGATCCTCGAGGCCGCCGGCACCAACCTCGACAAGGTGTTGCGGTGCAACGTGTACCTCAAGGACATCAACGACTTCGCCACGATGAACGAGGTCTACGCCAGCATGTTCACGGCGCCGTATCCGGCCCGCACCACGATCCAGGCGGGGGCCCTGCCCGGCGGGATCGCGGTCGAGATCGACTGCATCGCCCGGCTGTGAGCGCCGGCCGGGCCGCCCGCTAGCTAAAAACATCGCACGGACGTCACGGCTCCGTCGTATATTGATTGCTGGAGCAACTATTGCCTCAGCAGGAGTTCGTGGCCCGCCTGATCGCCCTCGCCCGGCGCCGCCTGAAGCAGGCGGTGGGCCGTCGCGCCGCCGGCTACCGGCTGAGCCCGCAGCAGTTCTGGGTGATGGTCTTCCTGAGAACGGCCGCGGGCCCGGCGCTCTCGGAGCTCGGCGCCCGCATGCGCACCGACGCGCCCACGATCTCGCGCATCGTGGCCGCGTTGGTGAAGCGCGGCCTCGTCCGCATGGACGCGGACCCCGCCGACCGCCGGCGCGCGAAACTTCATTTGACGGCGCGCGGGCAGGCCCTGGCACGTGAACTGCAGCCCCATGCCGACGAGTTCCGGGCGGTGGTGGAGCGGGACCTGAGCCGGGCCGAAGCGAAGGAGCTGCGGCGGCTCCTTCACAAGGTGATCGCTTCGCTCGACCGATACCACGAGGAAGGAGACGTCGCATGAGGCCCGCACCCGGACCCGCCGTCGCTGTCGTCCTGGCCGCCCTGCTGGCCGGCTGTCACGGCAGCTCCAAGAAGGCGAGCGGCCCGACGGCCGTACCGGTGTCCGTGGCCAAGGCCGTCATCCGCGACGTGCCCGAGAACCTCGAGGCCGTGGCCACCGTGGAGCCGACCGAGACCGTGTCGGTCACCGCCGAGGCCGAGGGCCGCCTCGTGAACGTGGCCTTCACCGAGGGGCAGAACGTACGGGCCGGAGACCTGCTGTTCGAGATCGACCCGCGGCCCTATCAGGCCGCCCTGGCCGAGGCCGAGGGCATGCTCGCGCGGGACCAGGCCACGGCCGAGAACGCGTCGCTCCAGGAACAGCGCGCGAACCAGCTCGCCTCCGAAGGGCTCCTCTCCCGGCAGGAGCACGACCAGACCCTCGCGACCGCCGCGTCGACGCGCGCCTCGGCCCAGGCCAACGCGGCGGCGGTCGAGACCGCCCGGCTGAACCTCGCGTACACGCGGATCAAGGCGCCGATCGCCGGCCGCACCGGCGCGGTCCTCGTCCACATCGGCAACGTCGTGAAGACCGGCGGCGACCAGCCCCTGGTCGTCATCAACCGCATGGACCCGATCTTCGTCAGCTTCGCCGTGCCCGAGCAGCGGCTCGCGGCGATCCGCGCGGCCCAGGGTGGACACGGGCTGCAGGTGCGTGCGGTCCTCTCCGGCGATGGCGAGCCGGTCGAGGGCGGGCGCCTGACCTTCATCGACAACCAGGTGGACCGCGCCACGGGGACGTTGCGCCTCAAGGCGACGTTCGACAACCCGAAGGGGCGACTGTGGCCGGGTCAGTTCGTGACCGTCCGGCTGACCCTGGGCACCCAGCAGGGCGCCGTCGTCGTTCCGGGCACGGCGGTCCAGCCGGGCCAGAAGGGCAGCTACCTGTTCGTCGTGAAGTCGGACCAGACCGTGGAGCAGCGTCCGGTGCAGACCCGGATGGCGGATCGCAACGAGCTGATCGTGGAGCAGGGCGTCGAGGCCGGCGAGACAGTCGTCACCGACGGCCAGCTGAACCTGGTGAACGGCACGCGCATCCAGGTCAAGGAGGGCGCGGGTGGCGCGCCTGGCGCCGCCGGAGGTGGCCATTGAACATCGCAGAGCTGTTCATCCGGAGGCCCGTCGCCACGACCCTCGTGATGGCGGCGATCCTGGTCTTCGGCATCTACGCCTACGGCCAGCTTCCGGTGAACGACCTGCCCAACGTGGACTACCCGACGATCTCGGTGAGCGCGAGCCTGTCGGGCGCGAGCCCCGAGACCATGGCCTCGTCGGTCGCGACGCCCCTCGAGAAGCAGTTCTCGACGATCGCCGGCCTCGACAGCATGACGTCCACGAATACCCTCGGCAACAGCCAGATCACCCTGCAGTTCAACCTGTCGCGGGACATCGACGGCGCCGCCCAGGACGTGCAGTCGGCCATCGCCAAGTCCGCGCGCCAGCTGCCTCCGGAGATGCTGACGCCGCCGTCGTACCAGAAGGTGAACCCGGCCGACCAGTCGGTGCTGCTGCTGGTCCTGACCTCCGAGAACCTTCCCCTCGCGACCGTCGACGAGTACGCCGAGACGATGCTCGCCCAGCGCATCTCGACCGTGAGCGGCGTCGCCCAGGTCAACGTGTTCGGCTCCGCGAAGTACGCCGTGCGCCTGCAGGTCGACCCGCGCGCCCTCGCCGCGCGCTCCCTCGGCATCGACGAGGTCCAGTCGGCCATCGAGGCCGGGAACACGAACCAGCCGACGGGCGCGCTCTACGGGCGAGACCGGGCCGTGACGGTGCAGTCCAACGGCCAGCTCTTCCGCGCGGCCGACTACGACGCCTTGATCGTGGCCTACAAGAACGGCGCGCCGGTCCGCTTCGGCGACGTGGGCAAGGCCATGGACGGGGTCGAGAACGACAAGGCGGCGACGTGGTTCGGCGACAAGCGCGCGATCGTCCTCGGCATCCAGCGCCAGCCGGGTACCAACACCGTCGAGGTGGTGGACGGCGTGAAGGCGCTCCTGCCCGCGTTCCGCGCCCAGCTCCCCGCCGCCGTCAAGCTCGAGGTGCTGTTCGATCGGTCCCAGTCGATCCGCGACTCCGTCCACGACGTGAAGTTCACCCTGGTGCTCACGATCGGCCTCGTGATCATGGTGATCTTCCTGTTCCTGCGGAACGTGTCGGCCACGCTGATCCCCAGCCTCGCGCTGCCCATGTCGATCGTGGGCACGTTCGCGGTCATGGCCTTGCTGGGCTACAGCCTCAACAACCTCTCGCTGATGGCGCTCACGCTCTCGGTCGGCTTCGTCGTCGACGACGCGATCGTCATGCTCGAGAACATCGTGCGCCACATGGAGAAGGGGGAGAGCCCTCTCGACGCGGCGCTCAAGGGCTCGCGAGAGATCGGCTTCACGATCCTCTCGATGACGATCTCGCTCGTCGTCGTGTTCGTCCCGATCCTCTTCATGAGCGGCCTGCTGGGTCGCCTGCTCCACGAGTTCGCGGTGACGATCGCGGTGGCGATCCTGGTCTCCGGCTTCGTCTCCCTGACGCTCACGCCGATGCTGTGCAGCCGTTTCCTGAAGCCGCCCAGGGAGGAGAAGCACGGCAAGTGGTTCCAGGCCTCGGAGCGCGTCTTCGAGCGTTCCCTGGCGCTGTACGAGAAGTCGCTGCAACTCGTGCTGCGCCACGAGAAGGTGACGCTGGCCGCCTCGGGCGTGCTGCTGGTCGTGACCGTGTGGATGTTCGCGGCGATGCCGACGGGCTTCCTGCCCAGCGACGACACGGGACAGTTCTCGGCCTCGACCGAGTCGGCCCAGGGCACGTCCTTCGAGTCCATGAGCCGGCACCAGCAGGAGCTCGCGAGGATCGTGGCGGCCGATCCCAACGTGGACGCGTTCATGTCGAGCGTCGGCTCGGGGGGCGGCAACTCGTCGGCCAACCAGGGGCGCTTCGTCGTGCGCCTCAAGGCCCGCGGCGACCGGGATCTCTCCGCCGACCAGGTGATCGCGTCGCTGCGGCCGAAGCTCGCCCAGGTTCCCGGCATCCGCGCCTTCCTACAGAACCCGCCGCCGATCCGCATCGGCGGCAACAACACGAAGAGCCTGTACCAGTTCGCGCTGCAAGGACCCGACACCGACGAGCTCTACCGTCTCGCGCCGCAGCTCGAAGCGAAGCTGCGCGCGCTGCCGGGCCTGCTCGACGTGACGAGCGACCTCCAGCTCAACAACCCGGAGCTCAACGTGAACATCGACCGCGACCGGGCGCTGGCCCTGGGGGTGAGCCCGCAGCAGATCCAGGAAGCGCTCTACGGCGCCTTCGGCACGCGGCAGGTCTCGACGATCTACACCTCCAACAACGAGTACCGCGTGATCCTCGAGGCGCGGCCCGAGGACCAGCGCGACGCGAGGGCGCTGTCGCGCCTCTACGTCCGCTCGACCAGCGGGAGCCTCGTGCCTCTCGAGGCCGTGGCGAAGCTGGACCAGGGCGTGGGCCCGACCTCGGTCAACCACCTCGGCCAGCTGCCGGCCGTGACGATCTCCTTCAACCTGAAGGACGGCGTCGCGCTCTCGGAGGCCGTGGACGCGGTGCGGCGCGAAGCCGCGGCGCTGCTGCCGGCCACGATCACCACCAGTTTCCAGGGCACGGCCCAGGCGTTCCAGGCCTCGTCGAAGGGCCTCGGCGGCCTGCTCATCCTCGCGATCCTGGTCATCTACATCGTGCTGGGGATCCTCTACGAGAGCTTCATCCACCCGCTCACGATCCTGTCGGGCCTGCCGGCCGCCGGCATCGGCGCGCTCCTCACGCTGATGGCCTTCGGCAAGCCCCTCGACATCTACGGCTTCGTCGGCGTAATCATGCTGGTCGGCATCGTGAAGAAGAACGCGATCATGATGATCGACTTCGCCCTGGAGGCGCAGCGCAAGGAAGGCAAGAGCCCGGCCGAGGCGATCTACGAAGGCTGCGTGGTGCGCTTCCGGCCGATCATGATGACGACGCTAGCGGCGCTCATGGGCACCCTGCCGATCGCGATCGGGCTGGGCGCCGGCGCCGAAGCGCGGCGCTCCCTGGGCCTCGCGGTCGTGGGCGGGCTGCTGTTCTCGCAACTGCTCACGCTCTACATCACGCCCGTGATCTACACGGCCCTCGAGGATGCCCGGGCCTGGTTCGGCAAGGGCCGGGGCGGCAAGCCCGAGGCGGCGGCCCAGGCCGCCTAGGGAGTCGCTCCCACCAGCACCGGCTTCGGCCGGTACGCTCCCGGAAACGCCTGCTTCAGGGCGCGGACCTTGGGCAGGTCGTTGAAGACGATGTAGGGATACGTCGGGTTCCGCTCGAGGAAGTCCTGGTGATAGCCCTCGGCCGGGTAGAACGGCCGCCCGGGCTCCACGGTCGTGACGATCGCCGCGTCGAAGAGCCGCGCCTGGCCGAGCTGGGCGATGTACGCCCGCGCCACGCGCGCCTGCGCGTCGCTCGTCGGGAAGAGCGCCGAGCGGTACTGCGTGCCGTGGTCCGGGCCCTGGCGTTCGAGTTGGGTCGGGTCGTGGACGACCGAGAAGAGGATCTGCAGGAGCTGGCCGTAGCTCACGACCCTCGGGTCGAACGTCACCTGCACGGCTTCCGCGTGGCCGGTGCTTCCGCCGCTGACCGTCTCGTACTCCGCCGTGGCCTGGACGCCGCCGGCGTAGCCCGAGACCGCCCTCGTCACTCCCTGGACGTGCTGGTAGACGCCCTGCACGCCCCAGAAACAGCCGCCCGCCATGACCGCCACCTCGGAGGTGCGGCCTTCGGCCGCCTCGTCGGCGAGCGGCGGGGGCACGACGAACGCCGTCTCGCGGCCCGTGGCGCCGGTGAGCACCGCAGAGGCGAGCGCGGCGGCGCTCACGACCCCGAACGCCACCGTCACGCTCGCAATCCTGGACATGATGTCGCTCCGCTATGGACAACGCCCGCCGCCTCACGGCATTCCCGACCCGAGCCCGCCGCGGTACAGTGTCGGGATCGTGGCGACCCCCGACGCGGCCGAGATCCGGGCCTTCAAGACCGTCAAGGCGTGGGAGGCGTTCCTGTCGAAGCCGGGCACTTTGTCGAAGGGCGTCTGGCTCCGCATCTACAAGAAGGGCTCCGGGGTGCCCTCCATCACCTACGCGGAGGCCCTCGACGGCGCCCTGTGCCACGGCTGGATCGACAGCCTGAAGCGGTCCTTCGACGCGAGCTCCTGGATCCAGCGCTTCAGCCCCCGGAAGCCCCGGAGCCTGTGGTCGAAGATCAACACCGGACATGTCGAGCGCCTGACCCAGGCCGGCCGCATGAAGGCCGGCGGGCTCCGCGAGGTGGAGGCCGCCAGGAGCGACGGCCGCTGGCAGAAGGCCTACGTCGGCTCCAAGGAGACGGAGATCCCGCAGGATTTCCTGGCCGCCGTCGCGAAGCACAAGACGGCCAAGGCGTTCTTCGGCACGCTGAACCGCGCCAACATCTACGCGATCGCGTGGCGTCTGCAGACGGCCAAGAAGCCGGAGACCCGGCAGAAGCGCTTCGACGTGCTCCTCGAGATGCTGAAGGCGGGCCGCAAGATCCACTGAGGGAAGAGCCCATGGCCCAGCGCGCCGTCGACAACGCGATCACGCCCCGCTGTCCCGCCTGTCACCTGCTCGTGACCTTCCAGGGCGAAGGCCTCATCCTCGACCGCCGCACTCGGTCCCAGCCGGAGCGGCCGCCCGCCCACTAGCGGCGGCGGCCCGCTTCGGGGTCGTTTTCCGCTTGACACATACTGTATCGTTTTGACTCTCTAGCTGTCAGCCTTGGTCCGGATCCCGTTCCTGCGCATTCGCACGTGCTCGAGGAATGCGCGGAGCGTTGCGGCTGCAGGAGGGTGTCATGCGAGTGCCGTCGCGCCGGCCTGTCGTGCCGCTCGTCGCTCTCTTCGCCGTCGTCGCCGCGGGCTGTGCGTATCGCAGGACCTGCATCCGGCCCGAAGACCCGACGGCGCCGTCTCGAGAAGCGGTCTACGTCAAGTTCCTCGGTGTCGGCGGATTCCTCATCCGGCTCGGCGACGATGCGATCCTGACGGCGCCGCTCTACACGAACCCGACGATCGGCGAGATCGCGCTCCAGAAGGTCCACCCCGACCATCGGCTGATCGAAGCGCTCCTGCCGCCCGTCGACGACGTCGAGGCGATCCTCTCCGGGCATTCCCACTTCGACCACCTGATGGACGTGCCGTACGTCGCGGTTCACCGGGCGCAGCGGGCGGTGATCTACGGCAACGACGAGATGCCCAAGCTGCTCGGGTCCCTGGCCACGCCGAAGGGCCCGCTCGAGAACCGGCTAGTGAGCCTCGAGACGCTCGCCAGGGACAAGGTCGAGTCCCTGCGCTGTCTGGCCGACTGCACGAACGTCCAGGCCTACACGCAGGTCGGCAACGTGCGGATCTGGCCGATCGTTTCCGAGCACTCGCCCCAGTTCAAGGTCTCGATCCCATTCGTCGGACGCCTGCCGGACGTGCACCTCTGGCGGGGCACGCTGATGGAGCCGCCCGGCAGGCTGCCCGACAGCGTGAGCGGCTGGGTGGAGGGCACGGCGCTCGCCTATCTGATCGACTTCATGGACGGCGATCGCGTCGCCTTCCGCGTGTACTACCAGGACTCGGGCACGCGCGACCCCTACGGATTTCCCCCGAAGTGCCTGCTGAAGCAGAAGGCGGTCGATCTCGCGCTCCTCTGTGCCGGCGGGACCGACTTCGAGGAGTCCCACCCCGGCGCGATCGTCGAGGAGCTGAAGCCGCGACACGTCATCGCGGGGCACTGGGAGAGCTTCCTCAATCCCCGCACGCTTCCTCTTCCCAACCCGCGATGGTCCCCGAAAGACGGCCAGTGCAAGCGCTTCGACGAGGCCGAGGAACGCATCGAGGGCATTCCGTTCACCAAGCCCCGCAACTTCGCCAAGCGACTTCGCAAGGCGCTCCCACCCGGAGGCGCGTACTCGATGCCCTGCCCCGATGCCTGGACCCAATTTGCGAAGGACGGCGACCACTGGTCGCTCCAGAGCTGGAGTGAAGAGTGGACACCGGGCAAGAAATGACACGCGATCCTCGGCCCATCGCTCGACTCGCGTGGCTCGCGCTCGTCTCCTGCCTCACGATGGCAGGCACCGCCCACGCCTTCGAGTTCGACGAGCACTGCCAGGTCTCCAACGACGCCCTGCGCATCGCCACGTCGTACGCGGAGCGGACTTCGTCCAAGTCTCAGTATCCCCTGACTGCGGAAGAGATCGCGGGCCTCCGGGGCCGCACGCTGGGTTGCGGGCGAGAGGGCCCCACGAGCTACGGCGAGTGGGTCGCGCTCGTCGACAACGCCACGTCGCCCTCGGACTTCTACGCCGGTCCTCGCGAGAGCCTCTCGAGCGACCCCGTGCTCAAGGGCCTGATCAACGACAAAGCCCTCCGCCAGCTGCGGCGCAACTTCGTCATGGGTCTGTTCGCCGCCCACCTCAACGTCGACCACTTCCAGGACCGCGGCCTGTTCGCGTTCGTCTCCTGGCATCGGGAGGCGGTGGCGCTGGCGGCTGGCGGCAACCTCTGGTCCGCCCTGCTCGTGAACGCCTTCGGCGACCACCTGCTCCAGGACAGCTTCGCGCCGGGACACCTGAGGACGCCGCGGCGCGAGCTCCACGACGCCGCGGCCGTGGCCATGCACGACTACTACAACCGGTATGGCGCCGAGTACCAGATCACGGCGCCGCAGGAGCTCGCCGAGCTGGTATCGGTCGAAGAAAGGCGCGCTGCTCCAGACCTGTTCGCTGGCGTGAACGGCTCGCTCGCCGAGTACCTGCGCGCGCACTCACGGATCCTGATGAAGGGCGACGGACGGCTCCACGAGAGTTGCGATCAGCAGATCGTGATGGCACTGACGGTGGCCCGATCGATCGCCGACATCCTCGAGTCCTATCAGGGGCGCGTCAGCGTCAATTCCTTCTCGACGTTCACCTGGAAGGGATACCACCGAGAGCCGTCGAAGACCGGCACGCTCTTCACTCCGCGCGCGGGAACGAGGTTTGGCGAGTTCGAGTCCCGTGCGGCCCCTGGACCCTTGCGCCTCAACCCGGCGTTCGCGCTGAACCTCGGCGCCGAGTCCTTCTTCGGCGCCCCGATCGGTTCCCGGTGGAACGTCGGTCCCGAGATCATGATTGGCGGATCTCCGGGCCGGGCCTGGGTCGACGACGTGTTGACGCCTCCCCAGTTCGGCCTGCTCGCCGGCTACACGTACTCCCACGCGCAGGACCTGACGAGCCACGCGGCGACGATGCGGGTCGTGGTGCCGATGACGCGTCTGGACCTCCAAGTAAGCGCCATCGGCAAGCACACCTGGTACCGCAGCGATGAGGCCAACCAGGCGAAGTGGGGATTCGGTGGCCGATTCGAGATGGGCTTCGGCATGGTCTTCGTCGGTGTCGGCGTCGAGCGGCAATACCTGTTCGTCGGCGGCCGTCTTCGGCCACGGACGGCGACCACCGTGAACCTCAGCCTGGTCGGGCGGGGGACTTGGTTGGGCTTCTGAGGAGGTAGAGATGACTGGAGCACTGTTCTTCGCTGCGATGGTCCTCGCCCAGGCGCAGATGCCGGCCAAGTCCCTGGAGGCCGAGGGCACTCCGTGTGAGACGCTCCAGAAGCAGATCGACGACAAGGTGCGCTGGTGCGGGTCGGACAAGGTTCCCTTGGCCGAGATCGCGAGACGGTTTGCCCCCATCCTCTGGTTCTCGCCGAACGAGCCGTTGCTCGCAGCGAATCCCAGAGCGATCGAGGCCGCCTGGAAGGACGCCGCCAGTCCCGGCAAGCGATCCTGCAGTCTAGAGAACATCCCTGGCACCGGCACGATCAGCATCCCGCATCGGCTGCCTGGTGATGATGGACGCGCGGACGGGAAGGACCCCGCCGTCTACTACCAGCTCGTCGAGTTCGATCGTGGCCCGCAGCCGTTCGCCGGGAACGCCGCCGACGAGCTCGTCGACCTCACGGCAGTGCGACAGCTTCACCTGCGCTTCTTCTTCTACTACCTCTGCGACATCGGAACCAATGCCCACGCGGACGATCTCGAGGCGACTCAGTTCACCTTGGATGTCGTCGACGAGGGCAAGGACTGCCGGCGCCTGGAGGTGAACAAGATCACCGGATTCGCCCATGGACTCGAGTGGGTCTACAACACTCTCGAGGTCGAAGGTCGGGCGCGCCGCAAGGATCCCAACAAAGCCCGCCTCCTCAAGGCAAGTGATCTCCTCTTGCCGGCGACGGTTCTCGTGGAGGAAGGCAAGCACGCGAGCAGCCCCGACCGCAACGGCGATGGCGCGTTCACGCCGGGGTACGACGTGAACAAGAACGTCGCCGAAGCCTGGGGCGTGCGCGACAACTTCGGCTCAGGACTTGTCGTGACGCGATATCACGCGGAAGACACGAAGGATCGGGTCGCCAAGCATCGGATCTTTCCCGCCGGAATCAGCCAGGACGATCCCTTGCACGACTACTACACCCAGTGCTCGTCGCCGAAAGAGTCTTGGGATGCCGGGGAGCCGACCTACGACCTCCTCTCGGCCCGCCTGAGCAAGGCGAAGGAGAAGGCGCATGGACTCGGCGACGGCGACTTCGGGGACGACCCGAATCGTCATAGCTGGGCCCGGGAGAAGTTCAGCATGATGGTGCATCGCGCCTCGATCACGGCGCGCTGGGACCAGCCCGAGAAGTTCGCCGTCGGCGATCGTCACCGGGGCGTGCGCGCCCGCTGGCCGAACCAACTGACCCTGACGTTGCCCGGCTTCCACCCGGGTCCCATACCCGTGTGGCTTGCGGCCAGAGGCACCTTCAACATCGATCGCACGCTGGACAGGCCGAACCGGTTCCAACAGGTCGACGTGCTCCTCATGCCATCGGCAGCGCGTTGGTTCGACCCTTACGTTTCCCTGTGGGGCTACACGAACGGCGAGAACGCGCAGATGCTCCCCGAGATCGGCTACCGCATCCGGCTCGTCTCCAAGGAGCCCCCGTTCCGCTTCCCACGGCCGCTGGCCCGCGTGGTTCCCCTGTTGGGTCTGCGGGTCGGACTTCGCTTGCCGCCCCTGCAGCGCATCCTCGGCATCGACAAGCCGAGCCAGGATGGTGCGCGTGCCGTGAGGCTCGTCGTGGAGTTCGGAGGCGGCGCCTTCTAGGGGCAGAACCCAGAGGCTCGAAGAGTGTCCGAACTCGACGCAGACGACGACCCCTCCGCGACCATCTTGCGGAACCTCGGCTGGACGTGTGTCCTGATTTCGTTACTGCTCTTCCTGTTCGTGGCCTTCAACGCCGAGCGGAACGCGCTCCGAGGCCTTGACCCGGCCCGGCCGGCCTGGCTCGTGGCTGCCGGTATCGCGATCGGTGTCGGAGTCGTCCTTCGTGACGGCTATGCGGCTGCCCTGTTAGCACTCGCATCGGGCGCCGTTGCCAGCTTCCTGGGCTGGCAGCTTCTTCGGGACGTTCATCGCCTGCAGTCGGCTCCTCCGGCCGTCGTGTTGCCCGGCATTCTGATGGCGATGCTCTTCTTGATCCCCACGGCCATCGTGGCCTTGAAGTGGCGGCTCTTGTTGTGGCGGTTGGAGTGGGTCCCCGGACGATCACGCGGGAGCGATGCGGAGAGACGCAGTAGGCGACCCTGCCCGTAGAAGTGCTCGGGCGTGGAACGACGACCGACGCGCAGTACAGGATCCCGACTACGATCCGGACGCTCATGCGGTCCTGCCGACCGTAGCCAGGGACATGGCTGGAAGTCCTGGCCGGATTCGGGGTGCTCGCGCACGGGCTGGAAAAATTGGGGTGGATGACGGGACTCGAACCCGCGGCCTCCAGGGCCACAACCTGGCGCTCTAACCAGACTGAGCTACACCCACCACTGTCCTGCAGGCTGTGGCGCGCCTGAAGGGATTCGAACCCCTGACCAACAGCTTAGAAGGCTGCCGCTCTATCCATCTGAGCTACAGGCGCCGAACGCACGGAGTGTAGCACGACAAGCCGCATGGTAGGCTCCCGGCCATGCTCATCCTGCCCGCCGTAGCACTGCTCGCCGTGGCCCAGGCGACCCCGATCCAGGACCGGGCCGACCGCTTTCTGGAGATCGTCAACGCGTCCTACAAGTCGCTGGTCTACGTCACGAGCCAGGCGCAGTGGGACGCGGCGACCGACGTGACGCCCGAGCACGACGCGGCGTCGGAGACGGCCAGCCGCTCCCTGGCGGCGTTCACCGGCAACCCGGCGCTCATCAACGAGGCGAAGGCCTTGCTGGCGCAGAAAGCCGAGCTCAAGCCGATCACCGTCCGGCAGCTCGAGCGCGTGCTCCTGAACGCGGCCGAGGCGCCGATGACGAACCCCGACCTCGTGAAGGCGCGCATCGCCGCCGAGACCGCGCAGTCGTCGACCCTCAACAGCTTCGAGTTCAAGCTCGACGGCAAGAAGATCACGACCAACGAGATCGACAGCCTGCTCGAGACCAGCAAGGACCTGAAGCAGCGCCAGGCGATCTGGGAGGCCTCGAAGCTCTCGGGGGTCGCCCTCAAGCCCGGCCTCGTGAAGCTGCGCGGCCTGCGCAACGGCGTCGCGAAGGAGCTGGGGCACCCGGACTACTTCGCGCTCCAGGTCGCGAACTACGGGATGACCACCGACGAGATGGTCAAGCTGCAAGATCAATTCATGAAGGAGCTGCGGCCGCTCTATCTGCAGCTCCACACCTACGTGAAGTACGAGCTCGCGAAGAAGTACGGGCAGCCCGTGCCGAAGCGCATCCCGGCCCACTGGCTCACGAACCGCTGGAGCCAGAACTGGACCGGCCTCGTCGACGGCGCCAACATCGACGACCGGTTCGCCGGACGATCGCCCGAGTGGGTCGTGAAGTCGGCCGAGGAGTTCTACAAGGGCTTGGGCTTCCCGGCGCTGCCGGCGACGTTCTGGGAGCGCTCCGATCTCTACCCGCTCAAGCCCGGTGACCCACGCAAGAAGAACACCCACGCGTCGTGCTGGCATCTCGACCTCGAGAACGACATCCGCTCGCTGATGAGCGTCGAGCCCAACAGCCGCTGGTTCGAGACGACGCACCACGAGCTCGGCCACGGCTACTACTTCATGAGCTACACCCGGCCCGAGGTGCCGCCGCTGCTGCGCACGGGGGCCAACCCGGCGTTCCACGAGGCCATGGGCTCGCTGATCGGCCTCGCGGCTGGCCAGGTTCCCTACCTGCAGCAGGTCGGGATCCTGCCGGGCGACTACAAGGCCGACAAGATCGCGTTCCTGCTGAACGACGCGCTGTCGAACGCGGTGCCCTTCATCTATTGGTCGTCGGGCACGATGACCCACTGGGAGGCCGACGTGTACGCGAAGGGCCTGCCCGAGGACCAGTGGAACGCGCGCTGGTGGCAGTACGTGCGCGAGCTGCAGGGTGTCGAGCCGCCGAGCGATCGGGCCGAGACCTTCTGCGACGCCTGCACCAAGACCCACATCAACGACAACCCGGCGTACTACTACTCCTACGCGATCGCCAACGTGCTCGTGTTCCAGATGCACGATCACATCGCCCGCAAGATCCTGCACCAGGACCCGCGCAGCTGTAACTACGCGAACAACAAGGAAGTCGGCGCGTGGCTCAAGGGCGTCATGGAGAAGGGCGGCACCGAGGACTGGCGCAAGGTGCTGCGCGAGGCGACGGGCGAGGATCTCTCGACGCGGGCCATGGTCGCTTACTTCGCGCCGCTCATGACGTGGCTGCAGGAACAGAACAAGGGGCGTCCGATCGGCTGGGAGTAGCCCCGGCGTCGGCCAGCGTGCGCTTCAGCAGATCGCACGCGGCCTGCGTGGGACGCAGCGTGTAGTTGTGGCGGGCGAGGGCGAGGGCGCGTTGCGCGTCGCCGCCGGGGTTCAGCCAGAACTCGGCCGCGTGATCGGCGAACGCGTCGGGGTGCGCCGCTAGCAGCTCCTCGAAGCGCGCCGCGGCCTTGGCCTTCCAGGCGTCGGACTCGGCCTTGCGGCCGACCTCGGCGAGCACGCGGGCCAGGTGGCCCGCCGGGTCCGGATCGTCGGACTCGCTGGCGGCTTCGGTCAGTAGCGCAATGGCCACGTCCTTGTGGCCGAGCGCCGCCTCGGTCTCGCCCAGATGGCCCGTCGCGGCGGCGTACTGAGGCAGCCGGTCGTGGGCGGCCTGGAAATGGTCGCGCGCTTCGGCCATGCGTCCGCGCTGCATGAGCTGCCGGCCTTCCTGGAAGTCGAGCCAGGCGAGCGGGAACGGCGAGACGTCGCGGTACACCGTGCGCGCCTGCGCGAAGAGCCGTGCCGCCTCGACCGCGTCGCCCTCCTCGCCGCGGAACGTCGCGAGGTTGCCGATCGTCAGGATGCCTGGACGGCCCTCGGCCGCGGCCCGGCGCGTGGCAAGGGCCTCGGCGTAGCGGCCCCGGGCCTGGGCGACGCCGGCACGCACGCCAGCCACGGCCGAACGATCGGCGCCGCACTGCTCGGCCCTTGCCGCGTCGGACAGCGCGTCGTCGAAGCGGTGGAACGTCGAGCGGGTGCGGGCGCGCGCGAGCCAGGCCGCGGCGTCCTTCGGGTGCTGGGCCACCAGGCGCTCCGCCAGCGCGTCGGCCTTCTCGTAGTCGGCGATGCGCCCCAGGAACTGTCCGCGCATCGAGACCTGGTCGATGAGGCCGGAGATCTCGCCGACCGACGCGGTGCCGGCGGCGACGAGCTCCTCCACGCTCGCGATGCCCTGGATCAGGTTGCCGACGGCGATCGCGGGATCGGTCGTGGCCGGGACGGGAGAGGAAACGACCGCAGGCTCCGGAGCGGGCCGGCAGCCTGCGGCGAGAACGACGAGGGCCAGCGTCAGGCGCCGCATGCTACGGGTTGGGAGTCGCGAGGTAGGGGAACGCGGTGAGGGAGGCCGTGCCGTCCTCGTCCTTCGCGACGCCGTCGGTCACGCCCGAGAGCGCGCCGGCCGCGAGCAGGGAATAGGTCTCGTCGATCGTGTCCTCGAGGGGCGTGCGGCCGCCGCAGTCGGTGTTCGTGATGCCCAGCGCGTCGGCTTCCACCGCGAGGTACGTCGTGCAGGTGCCCGAGCTCGTGTTCACGTAGAGCTGGTCGTCGGCGAGCACGCCGCTCAGGGCGTCGTAGCGGCCGGCACGGGGACTGCCGGCGGCCAGCAACTGGTTGCCGCACACGGTATCGAGGCTGTCGAGGATCGCCAGGTTCGGCGTCATCGTGGGCACGAACTGCGCCCACTGCGTCGACGACGCCGAGGCGTTGTACGTGTCCTGGGCGCGGCCATGGCTCGTGGCGTCGGGGTTGAAGGGATCCGTGACGGCGGTGTTCACGCCGGCGCGGCCCATGCGGTCGATCTGAGTGCCCAGGGACGGCGGGTTCGCACGCCGGTCGTCGTCGCTCTCGGAGCTGCAGGCGCCCAGGGCCAGCAGGCACGTCACGCTCGTCAGGGTCAGGAGTCGTGTCATGGTCATCTCCTAGGACTTCCGGTTGGTGCTGCCCCAGACGGAGAGCACCGGGCCGTTGGCAGTGAGCAGGCTCTTGTCGACGTCGACCACGATCGACAGGACGTTCAAGCGCCCGAAGTCGTCGCGGGCCGGGGTGCCGCCGGCGCCGGACTTGAGCTGGCTCACGAGCACGCCCGAGGTCGCCTTGTCGAGGGCCGGGCAGCCGGCCGCGTCGAAGTCTAGAGAAGCCGCGGCGCCCTCCACGATCTTGGCGGTCTCCTTGAAGCCCGTGAGGTTGAAGAAGAACGGGTCGTTGCGCAGGCCCGCGTAGACCTTGAGGCGTCCGTCCTCCGACGCGAGGCCGGCGGTCGGGCTCGCGTCGCCCTTCACGAAGGCCTGGTTCCCGACCCAGCAGGACACGAGCCCCACCCGATCGAACTCGCAGATCACGTTCACTTCGCTGCCGGCGGCGGCGCCGAAGGCGGACCGGCTGCTCGTGTGGAACACGTACTGCACCTGGTTCGAGAACCGGGACTCCGGACCCGCGGCCCGGACGAGATCCATCACGAGGTGCACGTCGTTGGCGTCGGGGGACATCCACGCGAACACGTCGGTGATATCCGCGGCTGGATCGGCCGAGGCGGCGGGGCCGTCGGCGTGATCGGCGGCCTCTACGGTCGGCCTATGCGAGACGAGGAGCCCGACGAGGGCGGCGGCCGCGAGTCCGAGCGGCAAGGCTTTCTTCATGTCACCTCCTGATCAAAGCGGTGCCGCGCGACAGGACGGTTTGCACGCGCTCGTGCGCGAACCCGTGGCGGTCGGCCCACGACAACGTCTTTGGTCGGGCTACGCGATCGGGAGGGGATTCAGATTGGAACTATTCGCGGGCGTGAGATCCGTCACGTTCTCGAGCGGCGCACGGGGCGTCCGATCGGTCGGGAGCCGCGTCGGCCGCGGCCAGCGCCCGCTTGAGCAGATCGCACGCGAAGGCGGTCGGCCGCAGCGCGTAGTTGTGGCGCGCCAGCCGGAGCGCCCGCGGCGGATCGCCGCCCGGGTCGATCCAGAACTCGGCGCCGTGGTCGGCGAAGGCGTCCTTGTGCTTGCCCAGGAGCTCGTCGAAGCGGCGCGCGGCGCGGCCCGTCCAGGCCGCGGCATCGCCCGTGCGCCCCGCCTGGCGCAGCGCGCGCGCCAGGTGCCCGGCCGGATCCGGGTCGTCCGAGGTCGTGGCGGCCTGCGTGAGCAGGGCGATCGCCGCGTCCGTGCGGCCGAGCGCGGCCTCGGCCTCGCCCAGGTGTCCCGTGGCCGCCGCGTACTGAGGCAGACGATCGTGGGCGGCCTGGAAGAACGCGCGGGCCTCCGGCCACTTCTGCCGCTGCATGAGCATCCGGCCCTGCTGGAAGTCGAGCCAGGCGAGGGCGAAGGGCGACACGTCGCGATACGACGCGCGGGCCTCCGCGAACAGCCGCGTGGCTTCGGCGAGCTCGCCCTGTTCGCCGCGCAGGGCCGCCAGGGCGCCGAGGCTCAGGATGCCGGGCCGGCCCGTGGCCGCCGCCTGGCGTTGCGGCAGGGCCTCGTCGTATCGGCCGCGGGCCTGGGCGACGCCGGCCCGTACGGCCGTGAGCGCGGCGGCGTCGGCGCCGCGCGACTCGGCCTCCGCCGTGTCGGCGAGCGCGTCGGCGAAGCGATGGAACGTGGCACGCGTACGGGCGCGGGCGAGCCAGGCCGCCGCGTCCTCCGGATGCGCGCTCACCAGGGACTCGGCGAGGGCGTCGGCCTTCTCGTAGTCCGCGATGCGGCCGAGGAACTGGCCGCGCATCGAGACCTGGTCGATCAGCCCCGAGATCTCGTGGACCGAGGCTTGTCCCCGCGCGACGACGGCCTCGATGCTCGCGATGCCCTGGTCGAGGTTGCCGACGGCGATCCCGGGATCGGTGGTCGCTGGCTTCAGCGGCGGCGGCGCCAGGGCTACGGGCTCCGCCGCGGGCCGGCAGGCTGCGACCAGCAGCAGTGCGACGGCGAGCCGCCGCACGCTAGGGGTTGGGCGGCGCCAGGAACGGGAACTCGGTGAGCGAGGCCCGGCCGTCGGCGTCGATGGGCACGCCGTCGTCGACTCCGGAGAGGGCGCCGGCGGCGAAGAGGGAGTAGGTCTCGTCGATCGTGTCCTCGAGGGGCGTGCGGCCTCCGCAGTCGTTGTTGTCGATGCCGAGGGCGTTGGCCTCGACCCCGAGGTAGAGCTCGCAGGTCCCCGAGCCCGTGTTGACCCACAGCTGGTCGTCGGCCAGAACGCCCGCGAGCGCGTCGTAGCGCCCGGGAGTCGCCGTCGGCCCGGCCAGCAACTGGTTGCCGCACACGGTGTCGAGGCTGTCGAGGATGGCCAGGTTCGCCGCCATCGAGGGCGCGAAGGAGGCGAACTGGCTCTGGGGCGCCGCGTTGAAGCGGTCCTGGACGGCGCCGTGGGTGGTGGGATCGTGGTTGAAGGGGTTGGTCACCGCCGTGTTCACGCCGGCCCGGCCCATGCGGTCGATCTGCGCCCCGAGAGCCGGGGGAGCCGGGGGCGGCGCGGCCTCGTCTTCGGAGCCGCAGGCCGGGAGTAGGGCGAGGGCGGCGAGGGTCAGGAGCTTCTTCATGGGAGCCTCCTAGACCTTCCGGTGGGTGCTGGCCCACACCGACACGATGCGGCCGGTCTGGGTGAGCAAGGTCTTGTCGAGGACGACGACGATGGCCAGCACGTTGAGGCGGCCGAAGTCGTCCCGCACCGGGGCGCCGTGGACCCCGGCCTTCAACTGCCTGCCCAACGCGGCGGCGGTAGCGGCACTCAGCGCCGGGCACCCCGCCGCGTCGAAGTCGAGGGACGGAGCCGCCTCCTCCACGAGCTTCGCCGTCTCCTTGAAGCCGGTCAGGTTGAAGAAGAACGGGTCGTTGCGCAGGCCGGTGAACACCTTGACCCGGCCGTCGGCGGACTCGAGGCCGGTCGTGGCACTCGCGTTGCCGTGCACGTAGGCGGCGTTGCCGACCCAGCACGACACCTCCTGGGCCGCGTCGAACTCGCAGATCACGTTGACTTCGGGGCTCGCTGGCATGCCGAAGCCCGTGTGGCTCGTGGTGTGGAAGACGTACTGCACCTGGTTCGAGAAGCGCGAGGCGGCGCCGGCGGCGCGCACCACGTCCAGGACCAGATAGACCTGGTTGCTGTCGGGCGACGTCCACGCGAAGACGTCGGTGATGTCGGCGGCAGGATCCGCCGAGGCGCTGGGGCCGTCGATGTGGTCGGCGGCGCGGACGACGGGCCGGGCGATCGCGAGGGCGGAGACGATGGCGACGGCTCCGAGGCCGAGCGTGGCTTTCTTCATGTCACCTCCAGGCCGGCCCGTCCGTTAGTCCCCGGACGGCCGGCACTCTGGGCGGATTCGAGGGAGCGGCTTCGGGTGAGACATATCACACCTGGACCGGAACGGATCCGGCACGTGGATCGTCTCTAGTCGAAGCGTGGCCTGGTCGCGAGACGAGGGACGATGAAGGCCCGGGCCGCGCGGCTCGTCCGGCTCCTCCCGTACGCCCTGTTCCTTGCGCTCACGCTCCCCTGGCTCCGGGCCATGCCGATCTGGGACGGCATGTACTACTTCGACTGCGTACTGCGGGCCACCGCCCCTCCGTACCCGTTCTCGGCCCTCTCGTGCGCCGACCACCCTCCGGGCTACCTGTTGCTCGCGGGCTTTCCGCAATACCTCCTCCACGGCAACGCGGTCGCTCTCAATCTTGCGAACGTCGCCTGGATGCTCGTCGGCATCGCCGGCGTCGCGCGCCTCGTGGCGCTCGTCGGCGCCGAGCTCGCCCCGGGGCTCGAGCAGGCCCTCGCCGTCGCCGTGTTCGCGAGCGCGCCGCTCGTCGTGGCAGTGACCTACCACTTCTCGGCGGACGCGGGCATTCTCGCTTTCTTCCCCTGGGCCCTCGACGCGCTCCTGCGGCGTCGCACCGTGCAGGCCCTGATCGCAGGCACGCTCCTCGTCCTCGCGAAGGAGCCGGGCCTCGGGCTCTATGCCATCGCGTGGACGGCGGCCGTCGCGCTCGACTGGCGCGGGATCCGGAACGGCGATCGCGGGCTGCTCCGCCGAGCCCTGGTGCTCGCCTGGCCGTTCCTCGCCGCCGTCGTCTACGTGGCGATTCGCGCCGACCGCGGCTTCCGGGTGATCAACGAGGACGCGCAGTTCAACGCGGGAATCGGCGCCGCCACCTGGGGCGGCCTCGGCATCATGCTGGTGCTCAACTTCACCTGGCTGCTCTGGAGCGTGCCGCTCCTCGCGTGGCTTGTGCAGCGCGCGCGGCGCCTGCCGGGGACGCGCCTCGCGCCGAGGGAATGGGGCCTCGTCTTCGTGCTCGTCGCGGTCGTGGCCGCGCTCACGCGCTTCGTGCCCTTCCGCAACCCGCGCTACTTCGCGAGCGCCTTCGTCCCGCTGCTGGTCGTGGCCTTCGTGCTGCTCGCGCGCTCGACGCCGAAGACGTTCCGGATCGCGTTCCTCTCCGGGCTGATCGCCCTCAACCTGGCGGCCAACGACCGGACTTTCGACCCGCTCTCGATCGCCGCCTTCGGGGCCGCGAAATACGGAGCGATGCCCATGCACTGCCGCTACTGGGAATCCGACAGGGGGTGCTGGGGCCGGGACCAGATCGTATACAACCGTCAGTTTCTCGAGGTCCAGGCCGCGCAGACCGCGCTGTTCCGGACGCTGCGGCCGACCTCGGACACGACGTTCGTCGTGGCTCCGGACGCGACGTACTTCATGCACGGGCCGCTGGACGGCGACAGCTTCGAGAGGACCGCGGGCAGCGGACACGTCGTGACGCCCCGTTTCGTCACGACGGCCGAGCTGCTCGAGCAGCCCGTGCTGCCCGACACCGTCTACGTCCTCAGCTACCCGCGGCTGGGCTTCACCGGCATCCCGCGCCTGGAGAGCCGCTATCACGTCGTCGACCGGGCGGCCCATGGAACGCCCAGGCTCGCGATTCCCGTGACGGTGATGCGTCTCGACGATCCCGCGCAGCGGTAGACTGGAGCACGCCATGCGGATGAGAACCCTCTGGCTCGCCATCGCCCTCGTGCTCACGGCGCTTCCCGCCCGAGCCGCCGTGAAGCGCTTCGTGTCTCTCGTGTCCCGCGACGAGAAGGACCACTGGCTGCATCCCGGCGTGCGCAACGTGACGTTCGCGACCGGGCGCGAGCTGAACGCCGAGGCCAGGACCGACCGGTTCAAGCCGCGGCTCGTCTACGCG
Organism: uncultured Acidobacteriota bacterium; assembly: GCA_902826455.1. GTDB lineage: Bacteria > Acidobacteriota > Vicinamibacteria > Fen-336 > Fen-336 > CADEEV01. The sequence goes on from CADEEV010000010.1 coordinate 70,595, forward strand.
TCCATCCCCGCGGACTCGGGGGAGGTGACGATCGTCGCGCTGGAGCACTTCGAGCTCGAGGGCGCGGAGCCGTTCGGAGCCGCCGACTTCAAACGGCTGTTCCGGGTTTCCAGCCGGTCCGGCGTCGAGCTCAGGCCCCATCGCGGGCGGCTCTGGATGATCGCCGCGCAGCTCGACGGGAAGTGGATCGATCCGGGCGTCGAGGACTAGCTACGGGAACGTGTAGCCGAGGTTGAAGGTCAGCGGGATCGCGACGCCGGCGTTTCGCGGGAACAGGTTGCCGTTGGAATAGTGGCCGATCCTGGCCTCGGCGTTCAGGCGCCGGCCCTCGCCGACGTAGGCGCCGAGCCCCATGAAGTCCTGGAACGTGAAGTGCGAGCCCGTGTCCCAGCCGTCGATCGTGACGCGTGACAGCGTCGTGGGTCCGGCGAGGGAGTAGTTCAGGTATACGTCCAGGGGCTTCGATCGGATCAGCGTGAAGCGGAACAACGGGAACGCCGAGAGGGACGTGAACCTCTCGCCGTTCTCGCGGCTCTTCCAGGTGCCGACGCTCGCGCCGACGTCGAGGGAGAAGGTGCGGCGCGTGTGGAAGACGTTGCGCTGGACGGTGAGCATCCCGCCGTTGCGCACCTGCGCCTCGCCGCCCCAGAACACCGGCACCTTGCCCCCCGCGAAGAAGCGGTTGACGCCGAAGCCGAGGTTGTCGGTCGCGTAGCCGGCCTGGACCAGGGTGCGCGGGAAGACGTGGCCGGACGCGGCGTTCTTGACGACGCGCTCCGGCGAGAGCGGCCGCATGTTGTAGCGGAAGCCGCCCGTCGCCAGCAGCGTGTGGGGCTGGCGCGTCGCGGCGTGGGACGGGGTGTAGAGCGCGTTGGCGGTGAGCTCCCAGCTCTCGCTCAGCCTGTAGCGCAGGCCGCCGCCCGCGAAGATCGACCAGTAGCTCTCGTCCGTGACGACCGGCGTGCGGGCCTCGTCGTTCGTCTCGAAGCCGCGGCGCGTGACGAGGCCGGGCCCCGCCTCGACATCGAGGAACAGCGACGAGGACAGGGGCAGGGAGCCGCGCAGCGTGAAGCCGGCCAGGTTCATCCAGACGGTGCGCGTCGCGACGACGCCGTTCACGTCCTTGTAGCGCACCCACTCCACCGGTCGCATGTAGTTGATCTGCGCCGAGAGCCGGTCGTTGAAGCGGTAGCCGAGCAGCACCACGCGCGCCGCGGCGTGGGGCGTCTTGACGGACTCCACCGAGAAGCCGGGCTCGAGCTGCCGCTCGGAGAACGGGTACTGGATGTAGCCGGGCGCGAACTCGAAATAGGAGCGGGCCAGGAAGCCCGGATACTGGGTACGGTCGTCCTGGGCCTGGCCGAGAGCCGGCACCGCCAACGCAAGGATCGCGGCGCAGGCCCGCCTCATCGACGGCCGAGGAGCGTTCGCACGGGAAGCGCCACGGTCAGCACGAGGCTCTCCTCGCCCGGGTTCAGGTCCTCGAGGCTCGCGTTCGAGAGGTGATAGAGCTCGAGGCCGATGCGCGCACCGCTCTCGAGGCGCGCGGCCAGCTCGATGCCCGAGCGGAACTGCAGGTGGCCGTGGAGCTCCTTGCCGTCGCCCTTCGAGTAGTAGCTGGGAGCGAAGCTGGGGCGGATCCCGAAGGTCCGGCCGATGGGGAAGTCCAGGCTGAAGCCGGCGTACGCGTCGAAGCCGCGATCGGTCGTGGCCATCGCGCCGAGCATCGGGCCGAAGCGCCACCAGCGGCCGCCGCCTCGCCACTGCAGGCCCAGCTCCGCGGCCGAGTTCACGTTCTTGTTCGCGTCGAAGGCCCCGCCCGAGAGCATGAGCATGGCGGGCTCTGAGGCGCGCGCAGGAATCGGGGCCAGGGCCACGAGCAGGGCGAGCACCGCCCAGGGCCGGGTTCGCGCCAACGTCAGGCCTGGCCGCAGGTCATCGCGCGGAGAGCATACCGCAGGGAACGGCCGATTCTACAAAGGCGGAGGTCAGTCGATCCGTGGGCGGCGCCGGTCCACGAGCAGGCCGGGGCCCATGAAGGCCGCCTCCGTCTCGCAGGACGGACAGCGCAGTCGCAGCATGATGTCGCGCTCCCAGGGAATCGTCACGAGACGGGCCAGGGGCCCGGAACACGCGGGGCAACGGGGCTGCATGCTGCGGTCGAAGACGCGCTCGACCGCAGGGTCCGACGCAGGTTCCGTGGCCGGATCGATCATCCGCGCTTGCCTCCGGGAGGCAAGGCTGCAAGATCAACGCCAGGGCGACGAGGTCGGCGTCAGTGTCCGGCGTTCGGGGCGGACCGGCGGTCCACGATCAGGCCCGGCCCGACGTAGGAGGCCAGGGTGCCGCAGGCCTGGCACTTCAACTCGATCTTGCGCTCCGTAGCGCTACGGTCGCTCACGATCCGCTGGAGCTCGGCGTTGCAGGCGCGGCAGCGCGGGGCGACGGCCAGGTCCGGTCCTCGGGTTCCCATTGAACTGCGAGTCTACAAACCCTGGTCTCGGACCGTCAAGGTCCCGCGGGCGGTTGTCTGCCCGCGCCGCCTGCGGTTCAATGCTGCGGATGATCGCGAGACGACGGACTCCGCGTTGAGGGACTGGGCCGTCGGACTCTTCCGGTGCCCCGCGTGCGGCGCGGCGCTGCGACGGGAGGCCGAGGGCCTCGCCTGCGCCTCCTGCCCCGCGCGCTATCCCACCGACGACGATGTCACGAGTTTCCTCGATCGGCCCAACGCCATCGTGGCGCGCGAGGCGTCGGCCGTGTCCACCCTCGACGGCCAGTCGCCCGAAGCCACGGAGCGCCTCCGCGTGCTGCTCGGACGCTTCGACGGCGACGGCGTGTCGCCCCAGGACCTGCTCGAGTATCGCTGCCTGCAGCACGCTCTCGACTCGCGCGGCCAGATCCGGGAGCTGCTGCGCAGCCATCCCCTGAGCCCCGGTGTCGTCCTCGAGATCGGCGCCGACCACTGCTGGGCGAGCAGCGTGTTCCTCGACGCCGGCTGCCGCGTGATCGCCCTCGACATCACGGACCACCTGCGGCTCGCGCCGCGGGCGAGCGACCCGGGGCTGTGCCGGATCAAGTCCGACATGAACGCGCCGCCGCTGCGCGACGGCAGCGTCGACACGGTGTGGGCCACGGCCGCCGCCCATCACTCCTGGGATCTCGGGCGCACGTTCCGCGAGGCCGCCCGCGTGCTGCGGCCGGGGGGACGTCTGTACTTCGCCTGCGAGCCGATGCCATCGTGGCTGCGCTATCCCTTCGGGACCGACTTCGGCCACGAGGAGCGGGCCCTCGGCATCAACGAGACGTGGGTGCCGCGCGGGCGCTGGCTGCGGCTCTGCGCGACCGCGGGCTTCGAGCCGGAGCTGGTGTTCCCGGCCATGGACAGGGAGACCGTGGCCAGCCGGCTGCGGAGCCGGCATCTCCCCACGGCTCTGGCACCGCTTGCGCTCCCCTTCCTGCGGACGCTGCAGGTGTCGATCCACCTCGTGGCGACGAAGCTCGGGAGCTAGGCGAAGCCCAGGCGCGCGATCTCGAAGCGGCGCTCGATCCGCGCGGTCGGGACGACCTCGTTGCCCGCGCGGTCGATCCAGGCGCCCTTCACGTCGAGGCGCGTCACCGCGGGCGCGCTGACCCCGAGCTTCGCCTTCGCCGCTCCGGCGCGCGCGGCCCGCAGCCAGCGGTCGACCGCGAGCTCCTCGGCGGCCGAGGGCTGGGGCTCGTGGGCCCAGAGGATGGCCGAGGCGGCGCGCAACGAGGCGGCGCGATGCAGGGGCTGCAGCGCGGGCACCTCGGCGACGTAGGCGCGCAGCGAATCGTCGAGCATGGCGAGCGCCCAGGCGTTCGCGAACTGGCCGAGGTTCGGGTCCTCGAGGAACTGGGCGCGCAGGCCCACGGCGCTGTTGAAGAACGCGTCGGCCGTGCTCGGGTCCGCGGCGAAGTGGAACTCCGCCCGATGGCAGCCCTGGGCGTGGAGCGCGGGATCGACCGGTGAGCTGGCCTGGAACTTCACGTCCTTCAGCTGCTCGATCTCCCGGACCAGGTGGTCGACGATGACCTCGAAGGACTTCCAGCTCTGGAGCCGGTCCTGACGATCCTGAGGCACGGCGGCCGTGAACTTCCAGCCGGAGGCCTCGACGAAGCGTGATCCGCGGGGTCGTGTGCTCAAGCGAGCGCGATCCTAGCCGGACGAAGGCCGTCTGGCTAGTGAGTCCTCTCCGGCAGCGGGCCGTTCGCGAGGGCGAGCAGCTCCTGGGGATCGGCGGGCTTGACGAACAGTCGGTCGAAGCCGCTGTCGAACGCGCGCTGCTTCGCGGACGCGTGCCCCCAGCCGGTCACGGCCACGAGCAGCACAGGCGAGCGTGCCTCCTCGCGCACCTTGGCCGCGACTTCGCAGCCATCGAAGAACGGCATGCCGACGTCCAGGAACGCCACGTCGGGCGTGAACTCCTTGAAGGCCTCGAGGGCGGCGTGGCCATCATGGACCACCCGGACTTCGTGACCCTGCATCTCGAGCAAGGCCGCGAGGCCTTTTGCGGTGTCCTCGTTGTCGTCGGCGACGAGGATCCGCCGGCCCCTGTTTTCCACTGGTGCTACGGCCCTGCACGTTCCGCGCCATGCTAAATGGTTGAAACCAAGCCCCTAAGGGTCGTTCAGGGTTCGGCCATTTCTGCAAAGACGAAGCCCAAAACGGCTCAGCGCCTCGGCCCCCGCAGCCATTCGAAGAACCGGCCCACGACGGCGTCGTGCTCTCCGGCCGTCTGGAACACGACCTCGTTGCCCTCCCGCACGGTCAGGTGGACGTGGGCCTCGCCTTCGACGGAGAGTGCCAGCCGACGAGGCGCGTCCGCGGCGACCCCTTCGAGCCGGGCCATGAGAGCGGCGCGGGCCTGGCGGCTCTCGGCCGTCGGTGCCGCCTGCGATCCCCGGGTCGGGCGCCGTGGGATGGCCATGGATCCAGTATGCGCTCGTCGGGCTGGTCGGGGCGGCGAGATTTGAACTCGCGACCACCTGCGCCCAAGGCAGGTGCGCTACCAGGCTGCGCTACGCCCCGATGGTGCCTCGCCATGGTAACCCGGACCCGCACCGATGCGAGCGGGCCCGGTTCTTGCTCCGCTGTTCGGCGAGGTGATTTCGCGATGCGATGGCAATACATGGTGTCGACGCTGACGGTCGAGGGACTTCCGAATCTCGCGGACCTGCTGAACGCCGCGGGCGAGGAAGGCTGGGAGCTGGTCGGCGTCGTGGATCCGCCGGAGTCGCGTCACACCCGGAGCCTGATCTTCAAGCGGCCCGGGCCCGACGCCTAGCCAGGCGGCGACCCGGATATGATCGGTCCACAGATGCCTCCGACCGATCTGCTGCTCGCGAGCCAGAATCCGGGAAAGCTGGCGGAGATGCGGGTGCTGGTGGGCGGGCTCCCGTTCCGCATCCTCGGCCCCCACGACGTCGGCATCGACGACGCGCCCGAGGAGACCGGCACGACGTTCGAGGAGAACGCGGCGCTCAAGGCGCGCCACTATGCCGGGCGCTCCGGTCTCATGGCCGTGGCCGACGACTCGGGCATCTCGGTCGACGCGCTCGATGGGGCGCCGGGACTCTACTCGAGCCGCTTCGGCGGGGAAGGCGCCGACGATTCCGATCGGAACCGGCTGCTCCTCGCGAAGCTCAAGGACGTCCCGCGCAACGCCCGGGGCGCGCACTTCACGAGCGCCGTGGCGGTCGCCCGCGGGGGCGATGTCGTCTTCGAGGCGACCGAGACCGTGGACGGGCTCATCGCCGACGCGCCGCGCGGGCCCAACGGGTTCGGCTACGACCCGCTCTTCTTCTACCCGCCGTTCGGGAAGACCTTCGGCGAGGTGAGCCACTTCGAGAAGGACAAGGTGAGCCACCGCGGCAAGGCCTTCGCCCGCCTGCGGCGCTTCCTCGAAACCCTGCCCTAGCTACTTCTGCTTCTTGAGGGGAAGGTCGCCGACCACGGCCTTCTGGGCCGCGATCAGCTGCTGGATGCCCTTGTCGGCCACGGCCATGAGCTGCTGCAGCTCGTCGTCGCTGAAGGGCTTCTGCTCGGCGGTGCCCTGGATCTCGACGAACAGCCCCCGCCCGGTCTTGACGATGTTCATGTCGACCTCGGCCTTCGAGTCCTCTTCGTACGCGAGGTCGAGGAGGATCTCGCCGTTCACCTTGCCGACCGAGGTCGCGGCCACGTAGTCGAGCAGCGGCAGCTCCGTGAAGGAGCCCTGCTTCTTGAGCTGCTGGAGCGCTTCCACCACGGCCACGAACGCGCCGGTGATGGACGCCGTGCGCGTGCCGCCGTCGGCCTGGATCACGTCGCAGTCGACCCACAGCGTGCGCTCGCCGAGGGCCTTCATGTCGATGACCGTGCGCAGCGAGCGTCCGATCAGGCGCTGGATCTCGTAGGTGCGGCCCGAGGGCCGGCCCTTCGTGGCCTCGCGTTGCATGCGCGTGCTGGTGGCGCGGGGGAGCATGCCGTACTCGGACGTGATCCAGCCCTCGCCCTTGCCCTTCAGGAACGGCGGGACGCGCTCCTCGACGCTGACGGTGCAGATCACCTTCGTGTCGCCGACCTCGATCAGCACGGCGCCTTCGGCGTGGCGCGTGAAGTGCGGGGTGATCGCGATCTCGCGCAGCTCGTCGGGGTTGCGCCCGTCGAAGCGCGAGCCGTTGCCCTTCTTGCCGAGCACGGCCGGGTCGATCTTCAGCTTGAAGTCTCCGATCCGAAAGCTCACCGGCCCGCGCCCGCGTTGCCCGTGCGCGTGCCGCCGGCGGTGAGGTCGTAGATGCGGCGATAGTGCTCGCGGTTCGCCAGGATGATCATCACGTACTGCCTCGTCTCGGTGAAGGGAATGCTCTCCACGAATTCCTCGTCTCCCATGTCCGGGTTGCCGGCCGTCCAGGCGTCCACGCGATGGGGTCCGGCATTGTATGCCGCGAGCACGCGCTCCACACGGCCTCCGAAGCGATCCGAGAGCTGGCGCAGGTAGCGCGTGCCGAAGTCGAGGCTCACCGCGGGGTCGGTCAGCGCGCTCGACTTGTAGCGCATGCCGAGATCGCGGGCGAGGGAGCGGCCGGTGGGCGGGATGACCTGCATCAGGCCGCGCGCGCCCGCCGAGCTGACGGCGCCCGCGTTGAACGTCGACTCCTGGCAGATGAGGGCCGCGACCAGCGCCGGGTCGAGGCCTTCCTCCGCGGCCTTCTCGCGCAGGAGGTCGCCGAACTCGAGGGGATAGAGGATTCGCCACACCTCGGGGGGCAAGCGGTCGCCGGCCTCGGAGACGTGCTCGGGGTACGCGCGCTTCATGAACGTGATCGCGGGACGCAGCCGGCCCAGGCGGCTCTCGATCCACGCGATCGTGGCCTGGCCCAGCGGCGAGGGCGGGACGAGCCGCAGCTCCTCCTGGGCCTCGTCGAGCTGGTCGATCAAGAGTAGTTGGCGGACCCGGGTGAACTGCGGCTCGGGAACGTCGGCCCGCGGGTCGCTCGAGGGCCCGCTGAGCGCGGCCGGCGGCGGCGCGGGGCGCTTCGCGTAGGTCGCGAGGAGGGCCTGGGCCCGCAGGCCGTGGTAGCCGTTCTTGTAGCGTCGCACGGTCTCCTCGAGGAGCTGCCTCGACTTCTCGGACTCGCCCATCTCGCGTCGCGAGCGCGCCGCCCAGTAGAGCAGCCCGGCCGAGTACGTGGTGGCCGGCCGCACCCGCGCCGTCCGCTCGAGGACCTGGGCCGCCTCGGCATAGCGGCCGGCGCGATACAGTCCCCAGCCCACGCGCCAGCCCGCGCGCTCCACGTAGCGTCCGTCGGGAAATCCTGCGAGCAAGCGCTGGTAGTAGGGCAGCGCCTCCTCGTCGCGCGCGTCCTTCTGGAAGTTGTTCGCGAGGGCGAGGAGCGCCTCCTCGGCCCACGGCGAGGCCGGGAACGTGGTCGCGACGCCCTCGTAGAGGTCCATCGACTTCGTCCGGAGGGCCGTGAGGCGCGCTCGGAAGAATGCGGCCTCGGCGCCGTGAGGAGACGTCGCGGCGACGCTCGCGAGCTCGGCCTCGGCTTCGCGCGTGCGGGTGAGGGCCAGGGCGCTGCGGCCGAGTCGCACGTGCACGAGGTCCATGTCGGCGGGAGACAGCGGTTTCGACTTGAGGGCGCGGAACAGCGGCGCCGCGTCCGCGTGGCGGCCGGCGTCGAACAGGGCCAGGGCCTGGCGCAGCTGGCGCGCCAGGAGCTCGTCCGCCTTCGGCGTGCGCAGCAGCGTGCGCAAGGCGGCGAGGCGCTGCTCGACGGAGCGGGCCTGGGCGGAGGCCGGATAGTCGCGATCGAGCCGGTCGTACGCTTCGGCCGCGGCCTTCAGGTCGCGCCGGAGCTCGTGGAGGCGCGCCAGGTCGAGCAGCGCGCGCGCGGCCTGGGACGGGCACGCGGCCTGGGCGCGGGTCATGGTCTCGATGGCCTGGGGCAGGGAGCCCGAGCCCTCGAGGGCCTCGCCGGCCCGGAAGAGCGCGCTGCAGGCCACCGGGCCCTCGGGCCTCAGGTCGACCGCCGCGAGGTACGCGCCGGCCGCGCCGGCCAGCTCCTTCCGTCCCTCGAGGGCCTGGCCGATCGCGAACTGGACGCGATCGGCGAGGGCGGTGCGCTGCACGTCGGGATGCCGGAGCTCGGCGAGGGCCTGCTCCGGCTTGCGCAGCTCCACGAGGGCCAGTCCCGCGGCATAGCGGGCGAGCCCGGCCGAGACCGTGCCGGCGTGAGCCGACGCCATGCGGTCGAGGTTGTCGATCGCGCCCTCGGGGCCGGCGAAGCCGCTGTTGGCGAGGGCCTCGCGCACTGCGGCCTCGGCCGCGTCCTCGGGCGTCGGCGCCAGCCAGAAGCTGCGCGACACCGCAGGCGCGGTCCCGGCGTAGAGGAGGAACGTGACGAGCGCGGCGGTCCGAGGAACCACGATGACGACCGGCGTCTTCCTCTCTGGAGGGACGACTACATCGCGCCGAGAGCGCTGGCGTCGCCCCCGGCGAGGATACGGACGAGCTCATCGAAGAAGTAGTTCGTGGTGTCGCGGATGCGGGCCGGCACGCGCTCGGCGTACATCTGCCGGCCGCGCTCGACGTCTTCCTTGAGGCGCTCGTAGAGGTCCTTCTGACGGCGGCCCTCGTTCACCTTCGCCTCGTTGTAGAGCTTGATCTCGCTCACCACCAGGCGCGCGAAGCGCTTCGCGTCCTCGTGGGCCTTCTGGTCCTCGGGCGCGATCGGCGCGGCCGCGGGCGCCGCGGCCGGAGCCGGAGGCGCCGCGGGGCGCGGGGCCGCCACCGGAGCCGGCGCCGCAGCGGGCGCGGGAGGCGGAGCGATGACGGGCGCCTTCTGGGGCGTGAAGGTCCCGGCCTTGAACATCACCGTCGACGACCCTTCCTCGGCGACGGGGGGCGGCGCGGTGGGGCGGGGCACTCCGGCGCGCTCGCGGATCTCGTCGCCGCCGGCGCGGATCGCGGCCGCGCGCTCGGGCGTCGAGCCGACGCTCGTGCGCGCCGCGGCGGCCGGGGCCGTCTTCGGGACCAGGGAGAGCAGGTCGATGCTCTTGGCCGCGAACAGCACGAGCACTTCGATCAGGTGCGCCTCGGGCCCGGGGACTTCTTCCTTGGAGCTGTCGCAGTACAGGATCGCGGCCAGCTTGTCGCGCAGGATGAGCGGCACGACGAGGACCGACTGGGGCCGGCCGCCGAGCCGCGCCACGGCCTGGGCCGTGCCGGGCGAGTGCATGAGCGCGCCGCGCAGGGCCTGGCGCGAGTTCGAGACGTTGCGGAAGACCGTGTCCGACGCGAGCGGGACGTTCACCTGCCTGACCGCGTCGCCCGGATCGACGCCGCGCGAGTACCAGCCGATGGCGCTCGTGCCCTTCACGATGAACATCGCGGTGCGGTCGACGTACTGGGAGACCTCGTTCACCAGGTACGTGAGCACCTCGGAGAGGCTCGTGCCCTTCTCGATCTCGGCGATCGAGAGGCGCAGCTTGTCCATGCCGGGGCCGGCGAACACGGGCGGAGGAGGCAGCGGCGGGGGTTGCGCGGCCACCACTTCGGCCATCGCGGCGGCGATCTCGCCTTCGTTGATCTTCTCGTCGTAGCGCGCGACGGCCTCGGACAGCTCGTCGAGGGTCTTGACGAAGGTGCCCTGGTGCTCCTGGATCTGGCGCTGGATGTCGACCACCCAGTTGGCCATCTGCTGGCTGATCAGCGCGAGCGCCTTCGCCTTGAGGTCGTCTTCCAGGCTCATTCTTCCCTCGATGACTTCGCCGAAACCACGGCCGTCGATGTACTTAGCTGCCCGGTGATTATGCGGGAAGGCTCGCGGACCTGTCAATCATTTGGGCTCTGCTATGTTGGGCGGCGTGCGGGCGCGGCTGCTCGAGATCTACGACCGATTGCTCGCCGCCCAGGGTCCCCAGGCCTGGTGGCCGGCCCGGACCGCCTTCGAGGTCTGCCTGGGGGCGATCCTGGTCCAGAACACGTCGTGGACGAACGTCGAGCGGGCGCTCGATGCCCTGCGACGCCGCGGGCTGCTCTCCTATCGGGCGCTTCGCGACCTGCCGCCGGCGCGCCTCGCTCCCGTCATCCGCTCGTCAGGCTCGTTCAACGTGAAGGCACGGCGCGTGGCGGCGTTCGTCTCGTTCCTGGGCCGCGAGTACGGCGGGCAGGTGGCGCGCATGCGGCTCGACGCTCCCGACGCCCTGCGCGCGAAGCTGCTGGCGGTTCCCGGGATCGGACCGGAGACGGCCGACTCCATCGTGCTGTACGCCGCGGGCCGGCCGACCTTCGTCGTGGACGCCTACACGCGGCGCATCTTCGGACGGCTCGGCATGCTCGCGGGCCGCGAGTCGTACGACGCGGTGCGCGCCTTCTTCATCGATGCGTTGCCATCGGACGCTCCGCTCTTCAACGACTACCACGCCCAGCTCGTGCGGCTCGCGAAGGACGCGTGCCGCGCGAAGCCGCGCTGCGAGCGCTGCCCGCTGGCCGGGCAGTGCCCCAGCCGCCGCGCGTTCACTGACAGCGCTCCATCACGCGCTCGGTGATCTCGAGGCTGGTCGGCGGATTTTCCCCGAGGCCCAGCGTGTGGAGCATCTCGTGGATCACCATGAACTCGGCGAGCGCGGGGTTGCGTGCCTGGACCTGCGCGAAGCGACTCCCGGGGGTCGCGCCGCCGGCGGGACAGACGAAGACGGAGGGCAGGCCCACGCTCGTGGCGAGATAGACGGAACCGCGGCGGCAGTCGCCGATCGCCGAGCCATCCTTGAACGCGAGCGCCTCGAGGTAGTCCGCGGCGTCCAGCCCAAAGGGCTCGAGGTTGCGTTGCAGGGGCTGACCGTCCGCATCGCTGAACTCGTGGAGCAATCCGAGACACTCCGGCTTCTGCAGGCGCTCTCCGGCGCCGCTGCGGGCTCGATCGAGAGCGCCCTGGTCCCAGGCCGAGAGCATCGCCGGGGCCGACGCGCGCACGAACCCGACGGGCGTCATGGACACCGTCACGGCGGCGAAGACAAGACGAGCGACCGGCTTCGAGAGGGAGAACATGGGCGACTCCTTTCAGCGGAGCCGCCTGGCCAGGCGCTACCTTGTGCTACCGAAGATGGGCCGCTACGATCACCGAATCCGAAGGGATTCCGGGGGAATTTCAGAGGTCTCGACGATGCGCGCCGCCTTCGGGGAGTTCGTGCTGGACACCGCTGCGCGTCAGCTCCTGCGCGCCGGCCAGGAGCTGCACGTCGAGCCGAAGGCGTTCGAGTTGCTCTGCCTCTTGCTCGAGCGCCGGCCCGAGGCGGTGTCGAAGCCGGAGATTCGCGATCGCCTCTGGCCCGAGACGTTCGTCTCCGATGCGAGCCTCACGGGCCTCGTGACGCAGCTTCGACAGGCCCTCGGCGACTCGCGCACGCAGCCGCGATTCCTCAGGACGGTTCACGGCTTCGGCTACGCGTTCTGCGGCGAGGTTTCGAGCGAGGACGCTCCACCTCGCCCCGGGCGCCATCGCGTGCTGTGGGAGGGTCGCGTCTACGGCCTCACGGAAGGCGAGAACATCCTGGGACGCGAAGACGGCGCGGCGGTCCAGGTCGATCTTCCCGGCGTCTCACGTCGCCACGCCCGGATCGTCGTCGCGGGGGGGCTCGCGACGCTCGAGGACCTGGGCAGCAAGAACGGCACGTCGCTCAACGAGACGGTGCTGAGCGCGCCGGCCACGCTCGCCGACGGCGATGGCTTCCGGCTCGGCCGGTACCTCCTCGTCTATCGGAGCTCGCCCACGTCGGCCGCCACGCGCACCGACGGGGCGCCCTGACCGGCGGTCTCAGAAGGTCAGGCGGATCCCGAGCTGCACGGTGCGGGCGTCGGTCGTCTGGGTCAGCTGTCCGAAGCTCGCCGTGGGACGCGCGCTGAGGATCCGCGTCGCCGTCCGCGGATCGCTGGTGTCGTAGACCACGCTTTCCGGGGCATAGAGCGTGTCCTGGTTCGCGAGGAAGTTGACGGTGTCGAGGACGTTGAAGAGCTCGGCCCGGAGTTGGAGGCGGGCCTTCTTCGAGAGCCGGACGTTCTTGTAGAGCCCGGCATCCCACTGGAAGAAACCGGGCCCGTCGCAGACGTTGCGGCCCGACGTGCCGTGAGTTCCGATCGCGTAGCCGTCGATCGAGAAGGCGCCGGGATCGAGCCACTGCGTCCTGGATCCGCCGCGCGCGCGGCACCGCGCGCCCACGACGCGATTCGGCCGTTGGTTGTAGGCATAGCCCGTGCCCGAGAGGCCGGCGTAGCGGTCGAGGCCGGCCGGCGTCGCGCCGAAGACCGTGATCGGATAGCCCGTCGCCGCCTGGACGATGGAGGTGATCTCCCAGTCGCCCACAACGTGTCGGACGAAACCGGCCTGGTCTTCGAGTTTCGGCAGGCCGATCACGACGCTGGCCGTGAACGCATGCCGGCGATCGTTCCGGGTCCGGGCACGGTCGAGCCAGGGTTGTCGGCTGTCGGTATAGGGTTCCGCTTCCGCGTTGCCGATCGCCTTCGCCCACGTGTACGCGAGGCTCGCCTGTGACGCCTGGCCGAACCGGCTGACGAGCCCCGCCTGGAGCGAGTGGTAGATCGAGGAGCGGTCCTGCGTCCCGATGAGCACGTTGCTGAAGGCGGTCAGGCCCGCGACACCCGCCAAGGGGCGCAGCGCCGCTGCGCCCGTCCGCGCGAAGGCGAGGCGATCGGCGGGAGCCACCTCGTTCGCGTCGAATGCGCCCCTCAGGTCCTTCCCCCAGCTGCCGACGTAGGCCACTTCCAGCACGCTGTTGCGGACCAGCTGCTGCTGGGCGCTCAGGTTCCACTGCCAGGTGCGGGGGTTGGCGGCACGCTGCTCGAGGCCCGCGCCCGGCGTTCCCAGGAAGGGGAAGGGTTCGTCGGCCGCTGGCTCCGCAGCGGAGAGGGTCCGGTAGAGGTACGTCGATGCCGCGAACGGGGGATTGGTCCCGAGCGCGAAGCCGGGCTTGACGTTGTCGCGTTGATAGAAGAGGCCAAGGCCGCCGCGCAGCGACAGCGTTCCGTCGCCGTGGGCGTCCCAGGCGAGGCCCAGGCGCGGCGCCACGTAGAGGAGCTTCATCGGCACGAGCGACCGGTTCGGCCCGTCCGCGCCGCCGGCCACGCCGAGCGCGGGACAGGGGTTCGTGCCGGGAGGAAAGAGCAGGCCATTGCAGGGCGAGTCGCCCGCCGCCGCGTCGATGGCTGCAGGGTCGAAGCTGGCGAAGGCATCGTCCGCCTCGTAGGGCGCCGTGAGGTGGGTCAGGCGGAAGCCGTAGTCCGCGGTCAGGCGAGGCGTGAGCTTGTGCGAGTCGGCCGCGTAGAGCTCGATGTCGTTCCAGCGCTGTCGCACCTTCTTGTTCGTGCGCATCTCGCCCGCGTCCCAGACGGTCTCGGCCAGCAGCCAGTCGGCGATGTGATTGCCGGTGACCGGGCCCCGGACGAAGCCGTTCGGCCCGAGGAAGCCCACAGCCCCATAGGCGACCATCGATTCCTGGCTCGTGTTGGCCGCCTGCTCATTCTTCTCGTTGTAGCTGAGAAGGAAGCCGGCCTTGAGGAAGTGCCTGCCGAACACGGCCGAGACGTCGTCCTTGAGCACGAACAGCTGCTGGCTGTTCTTCCAGGGCGCCTGGTTCAGGAGCGCGCCGTCGGCGTACGGGAAGATCGCGCTTCCGAAGGCCGCCGGCTGGGCCGCTCCCCGCTGCTCCTTGAGGCTGGCCGGGTACAGGGTCGGGATGGCGGCGTTCAGTCGCCGGACGAGGTCGGGGTCGTCACCGCCGCGCTCGACGGCGATCGCGTTCGACGAGTAGGAGAACGTCAGGGCGTTCACGAGGCTCGCCCCGATGTTCCGGTTCAGCTGCGCGACCAGCGATCGGCCCGGCTGGTACCAGTCCGACGCCACGACCGGAAACGGATCGTCGCCCCACAGGTTGGTGTTGGCCGCGGCCCAGCGGTCCTGGGTGTAGCGCAGCATGACGCGCGTGCTGTCGGTGAGCGCGTAGTCGACGCGCCCGTGCCACTGACTCCACTCCACCGGCGTCGGTACGGCCGCGATGTAGTTGGCGCAACTCTCGCGTGACGGTGTCGCGTTCGGAAGGGACATGAGCTGCATCATGAGCAAGCCACCCGGACTCAGGCGATCCTCGGGGATCACGTTTCCGGGGAACGGCCGGCCTGTCAACGGATCCACGGGCAGCGGGTCCGCGCATTCGGGGCGAGCGCCGTCGAAATCGCCGACGCGCTCCGCCGCCGACGGCACCTGCGAGACGCGGATGCTGCTGCGAGCGTCCTCGTTCCGCTCGAAGGACACGAAGATGTGCAACTTCCTCGTGACGACGGGGCCGCCCAGCGTGGCGCCGAAGTCGTCCCAGTGCAGGGGAGCCGCGCCCTGCTCCTGCCGCTTCCAGAAGTAGTCCGCCGCGTTCCACCGGTCGCGGCGCGCGTAGTAGTAGCCGCTGCCGTGGAACTCGTTGCCGCCGCCGCGCGTCACGACGTTGACCTGGGCGGCGCCGGCGCCGCCGAACTCGGCGCCGTAGTTGTTGCGGTGGATCTTGAACTCCTCGATCGCGTCGAGCGAGGGATACACGAGGATGCTGGTGTTGGAGCCGACGTCGTTGTTGTTCGCGCCGTCGACGAGCCAGAGGTTGCCGGTCGTCTGGCCGCCACCGACCGAGATGGCCACACCTCCGGAGAGGCCCTTGTCCTTCGTGTTCAGTCCTTGTTGCGCCGTGACGCCCGGTTGGAGAAGGGTGAGCTGCAGGAAGTTCCGGCCGTTGAGCGGCAGCTCGCGCGCCTGCTCACCGCTCACGAGGCCGGCGATCTCGGCCCCGACGGTCGTCACGGCCACCGCCGGGACCTCGACCTCGACGACCTCGCTGGCCTGGCCCGCCTGCAGCTGCACGTCGACCACCCGCACGTCCGCGACGTTGAGGACGATCCCGCCGCGCGCCTCGGACCTGAAGCCGGCCGCTGCGACCTCGATCCGATAGTGGCCGACGCGCAACTCCGGGAACGAGTAGATTCCCGACGAGTTCGTGACCGCGGATCGGGTATCGCCGGTGTCCTCGTTCCTGGCCGTGACGCTGATCGCTGCCATGGCGGCGCCGAGCGGGTCCGTGATGGTGCCGCGGACGGAGGCGGCGATGCGCTGCGCGACGGCGGTCATGGCCGGGAGAACGAGCACGGCCGCGAGCCACCAGGTCTTCCACATGAGGCCCTCCTACTTCAGCCCCTCCAGGACAAACAGGTCCTGGGAAACGCGCAGGTACGAATAGGCATACGCCTCACCATCGGGAGCTACGGCGGCCCACGGCGGCATCAGCACGACACCGGTCCTGTCGGGGGGCGCGAGATGCTTCCAGACCCCGCGCGCCCCGCTCTTCAGGTCGATCTTCTCGATCGGCATGGGGATCCCGTCACGCCTCGCGTAGACCCAGCGGCCGTCCAGCGACCCTTGCAGTGTCTCGAAAGGCCCTGAGACCAGGGCGGCCGTCGGCCGCACGTCCCCACCGTCCAGAGGGCACCACACCAGTCTCCCGTCCGACGCCCGGAGCCCGAGGACAGCGCCGTCGACGGCAGGTGCGAACAGCGGCGTGATGCCGGCCGGGGTGACGGCGCGGAGCTTTCCCGTAGCGATCTCCTGGAGCAAGCCGCGCACGGCCGAGCCGGGCGGCTCCTCGGCCATCCAGTAGAAGCGCTCGGAGTCCACGAACATGAAGTTCCGGACCTGCAGGTGGGGCAGCGGCAGGTCCCGTTGTTCTCCCGCGCCCACCGCGAGGACACGCGCCCGGTTCGACGGGCCGGCGAATTGCGTGAACAGGTCGAGGAGCCAGCGGCCGTCGGGCGAGAGGCGCATCTGCGCCCAGCCGTCCGACGACTCCTGCATCCTGTGGATGAGAACGGGCTCACTGTCATCCGCCGACAAGAGGTAGGCGTTGTCGAATGCCCTCACCAGGAGGCGAGTACCGTCGGCGGTGAAGTCGTAGGCGACTCCGACGTAAGGCGAAGCCACTTCGCGCTCCGACGAGGCGCCAGGGAACTTCACGCGGAGGCCCCAGTGTTCGGAGCCGTGATGGAGCAGGGCGCCTCCCGACGGTCCCACGTCGTGGAGGACGGCCGTGCCGAGCGACCGATACAACTCGCGACGCGAGCCGTCCAGCCCGAGGCGCCAGACGTGGCCAATGACCGTCACCAGCACGGCATCGCCGTCGGGTGACCAGGCGAGACCCACAACGGTCCACGGCAGTGCACCCAGGCTCTTCTGGTTTCCTTGGCGATCGACGATCGTGATCGCCTCGTCGACGCTGATCGCCACTTTGTCGCCGCGTGGCGAGACGCGCATCGCGTGGACGCCCGGGCCGAACGACGAGCGCAGGAGCACCTGTCCGAGCGGGTACTCGAGCTGGTGCTTTCCGTCGACCACGCGGACCACCGCCAGCTCTCGCCCGTCCGGCGACCAGTCCGCGTCTTCGACGTTCTCCAGCACGGCGCGCGGGGTCCCGCCCGTCAGCGGGACGCGGGCGAGTGTGCCGATGAAGGGATCCCCGACCTCGTCGGGCCGGGTCAACAGGATCGCGAGCTCGCCGCGCGACGAGACGCTGAGCAGCTTGGCGGGTGGCAGGCCCAGCGAGCGCGAGCCCGGGCTGTCCAGGTGGATCGAGAAGATCTCGTTTGGCTTGCCGTCCCATGAGGCGCTGTACACGACGGTGCGGTCGTCGCCGGGCAGGAAGCGCGCCCCGCTGAGGCTGCCTCGTCCCGAAGTCAGGCTACGGATGGTCGGCAGCGGGCGCTCGAAGAAGGGCCGCCCCGCGTAAGGCCCGATGGCGGCGAACGCAGCACAGGCCACGACCGCGGCTCCCAGCCATGCGAGGCGCATCCTCCATGCGGCGGCGGGAGCCACGACCGCCTGGGCGCCGGTGCTGCCCTGCGCCTCGAGTGCGAAGGCCACGTCGCGCGCGGACTGGAAGCGCTCCTCGGGATCCTTCTCGAGGCAGCGCCGGATGATCCGGTCGAGGCCTGAGGACACGTTCTCACGGCCGCTCGCGACGAGCTCGGGCGGATCGTGGCTCAGGATCGCCGAGACCCGATCGGCGGAGGAGTCGCCGCCGAACGCCGGTCTTCCCGCGACCATCTCGTACAGGACGGCGCCCAGGGCGAAGATGTCGGAGCGAGCGTCGGCCTTCCGGCCTCTCGCCTGCTCGGGGGAGAGATAGCCGGCTGTGCCAAGGACGAGGCCGCTGTCCGTCGCCGTGCGGCCGTCGGCGTCGTGCGCCTCGTCGCTGTCGACGGGTTCGTTGAGCTTCGCCAGGCCGAAGTCGAGGATCTTGATCGGGCCGCCCCGCGTCACGAACAGGTTGGCCGGCTTCAGGTCGCGGTGGATGATCCCACGCGCATGGGCCGCGGCCAGGCCGCGTGCGATCTGGGCGCCGTACTCCACCGCCTTGCGCGGCGGTATCTCCCCGGCATCCAGGCGCTCGCGGAGCGTCTGGCCCTCGAGCAGCTCGAAGACAACATAGGCAGTGCCGTCGGTCGAGCCCACATCGAAGACGGCCAGGATGTGCGGGTGGTTGAGCGCCGCGACGGCCTGGGCTTCCTGCTCGAAGCGTCGGAGGCGGTCGTGGCCGTGGTCGCCGGCCGCCACGATCTTCAATGCGACGTCGCGATCCAGGCGCGGATCGTGCGCGCGATACACCTCGCCCATGCCGCCGGCGCCGACGGCTCCGAGGATCTCGTAGGGGCCGAGGCGGGCGCCCGGAACGAGTTTCATATCAAGGGTGAACGGATTGTAAACCCATCCGGGGCAGCGGCCCGCGGCGGTTGTAGCCTGAAGGCTAGCGGAGGCCTTCCACCAGGAACAGGTCCTGGAACGCCCGCAGGTAGCTGTACGCGTACGCCTCGCCGTCGAACGTCATCGGCACCCAGGGGTCCATGAAGGCGAGCCCGGTGACGTCGGGCGGGCCGAGCTTCCGCCAGGCCGTGCGCTCGCCCGTGCGCAGGTCGATGCGGTCGATGTTCATCGGGAAGCCGGCGACGTTGACGAACGTGTAGCGACCGTCGCGGGTGGTCTGCAGCGGGAAGCCGTTCGGCGGAAAGCGCGCGCGCGTGGGCCGCGGCTCGCCTCCCGCGAGCGGGCACCACACGATCGTGCCGTCGCTGCGCAGCCCGAGGACGGCCCCGTCCACCTCGGGCGACCAGAGCGGCTGGATCCCGGGCGGCGTCACGGGACGCATCGCGCCGGTGGCGACGTCCTGGACGAATCCCCGGTACGGCCCTCCGGGCGTTTCGCGCGCATGCCAGAGGAGCCGGCCGTCGTCGAGGAACGACGCGACGACGTCGGTCAGGTGTCCGAGAGGGAGCCGCCGCGGGTCGCCCGGCCCAATCGGCGCCAGGCGCGCGTTGTTGTTCTTGTCGACGACACCGTCGACCACGAAGCGGCCGTCCGGCGAGAGGCGCGCCGGGCCGTAGTCGGGCGCCTGGCCCTGCGTTCGGAGCAGCAGCCGCGAGCTGGCGTCCGCGGTGGAGAAAAGCGACAGGTCGTGGTCGGAGACGATCAGTACCTGGCGCCCGTCGCGTGAGATGTCGACGGCTCCGCCGCCGGCCGTGACGATCTCGCGCTCGACCGCGTCGCCGGGGCCCTTGCCGCGCACGAAGCCGCGCTCGAAGCCGTGGTGGATGAGGACGGTGCCCGACGCCGAGACGTCGTGGAGGACGTAGACGCCCGGGCCTCCGAAGACCTGGCGGCGCGACCCGTCGAGGCCGAGACGCCACAGGGCTTTCGTGGCGTTCGTCGGCCCCGTCGTGGCCAGCACCGCGTCGCCTGCCGGCGTCCAGGCCAGCCCGACCTGCAGCGGCGTCGCGCCGCTCAGCGTCTGCTGCGTGCCCGAGCGATCCACCACCACGAGCCGGCCGGACATCTCGATCGCGATCTTGTCGCCCCTCGGCGAGAGCCGCATGCTGTGGGTGTTGCCGAACGCCGGCAGCGGCCGGATCAGGACGTTGCCGACCGGGTACTCGAGCTGGCGCACGCCGTTCACCCAGCGCACCACGGCCAGCTCCTCGCCGTCGGGAGCCCAGCTCGCGTCCTCGACGAAGTCGAGCACGGGACGCGGCACGCCGCCGCCCAGCGGCACGCGGGCGAGGGTTCCCATGAACGGGTCGCCCACCTCGTCCGGGCGCGTGAGCAGGATCGCGAGCTCGCTGCGCGACGAGATCCCGAGCAGCTTGGCCGGGGGCAGGCCGAGGGAGCGCGACTCGGGCCCGTCGGAGCGCGTCATGTAGATCTCGTTGGCGCGGCCGCTCCACGACGCGCTGTACACGACCGTGTGCTCGTCGTTGGGCAGGAAGCGGGCGCCCGTGACGATGCCCTGCCCGAACGTGAGCTGGTGGATCACGGGAGGCGCCGCCGGCTCGGGGCGCTTCAGCCCCAGCACTCCCGCCAGCAGGGCGAGGGCGCCGGCCAGCAGCGCGACGGCGATCCACCACGGGCGCCGGGACGTGGCCGCCGCGGCCTCCGAGAGGCTGGCGCCCTCCGCGGCCTCCAGGGCGAACGCCACGTCGCGCGCCGACTGGAAGCGCTCGGCCTGGTCCTTCTCCAGGCAGCGCGCCAGGACACGGCGCACGGGTGGCGCCACCGGCGCGGTCAGCTCGGGCGGATCGCGATGCAGGACCGCCGCGAGCCGATCCGCGGGGCTCGCGCCGCCGAAGGCGGGCCGACCGGCCAGCATCTCGTAGAGCACGGCGCCGAGGGCGAAGATGTCGGAGCGCGAGTCCGCGGGCGTGCCGCGCGCCTGCTCGGGCGACATGTAGCCGGCGGTGCCGACCACGAGGCCGCTCTGGGTGCGGGTCGAGGCGCCCGCCGGCTCCGGGGCTCCGTCCTCGGCGGCTTCGTCGAAGCGGGCCAGGCCGAAGTCGAGGATCTTGAGGTGCCCCTCGCGCGTGAGGAAGACGTTGTCCGGCTTGAGATCGCGATGCACGACGCCGCGGGAGTGGGCCGCGGCCAGGCCGCTCGCGAGGCGCACCGCGTACTCGATCGCCTTGCGCGGCGACAGCGCGCCGGCGTCGAGGCGCTCGCGCAGCGTCTGGCCTTCCAGGAGCTCGAAGACCACGAACACCGTGCCGTCTTCGACGCCCACGTCGTACACGGAGCGGATGTTCGGATCGTTGAGGGCCGCGACGGCCCGAGCCTCCTGTTCGAAGCGCCTCAGGCGGTCGGGCCGTCCCTCGGCATGCTCGGCGACGATCTTGAGGGCGACGTCACGTCGGAGACGCCCGTCGCGGGCGCGGTACACCTCGCCCATTCCTCCCGCGCCGAGCGGGCCGAGGATCTCGTACGGCCCGAGACGATCGCCCGTGGCGAGCTGCATGACTGGGCATCGGATTCTCGCCGGGAATCCCGACACGGGGCAAACCGCGCGGGCGCGCGTGGTAAGCTTTCGTCGTGTGGGGGCGTCACGGTTTCGACGGGAACGGTGACCCCGGTAGAGGCAAGCCGAGCGTGCTACCGGCTCGTAAATCCGGTGGAAAGACATACCTGCCAACGACAACTTGGCACTGGCCGCCTAACTTAACCGTTAGGTAGCCCGCTCCCCCCGGTGCTCGCCCATGGCGTCGGGACGGAGCGTCATTAATGTGGGCTGGCCCGGAGGCTTCGGTCCGTAGCCGAAGGGCGAGATCAATCGGACTAGCCAGCGCCGGTCTTGTCCGGCCTTCACGGCGCTGGCGAAATTTCAGGTCGGACTAAGCTTGTAGAATCTACCGCAGGCGCGCTTCCGGACGCGGGTTCAACTCCCGCCGCCTCCACCATTTTCGACCCTGCGAGGAGACGTCACGATGACCCGACCCATGGCCGTTGTGCTGGCGGCGTGCCTGGCGGCCCCGACGCTCCTCGGCGCGCAACAGAAGGCCACCTTCCCGGCCGACGTCGAGCTCGTCTACGTGACGGTCACGGTGGTCGACGACAAGGGCGGCCCCGTCCACGACCTCACCCAGGCCGACTTCACGATCGCCGAGGACGGCAAGCCGCGGCCCGTGGAGCGCTTCGCGGCGGGCGACGACGACCAGGCGGCGCCCGACGTCTCGCTGCTCGTGGACACCAGCGGCAGCGTGTCGACCTTCACCGAGAAGATGACGTTCTCGGCCCTCAAGATCCTCGAGCGCATTCCGAAGGTGAAGCGGGCGCTCGTGCTGTCCTTCGACAACGACGTGCGGGTCTGGCGCGCCGACGCGGGGCCGAGCCTGGTGCGCGACATGATGGCCGCGCGCCGCGAGAACGGCGCGACGGCGCTCAACACGGCGCTCGTGACCGCGCTGCAGCAGGTCGAGGACCCGGCTCCCCGCAGCACGATGATCCTGCTCTCGGACGGCGAGGACGTCGGCAGCCGCATCACGCAGAACCAGGCGATCGAGGCGCTCAAGCGCTCCCGCGTCACGATCTACCCGCTCACCCACGGCGTCGAGACGCCGCTCTCGATGCCCCACGGCCTGGGCGTGCAGAACTGGGGCCAGCAGCATCGTCACAACGGCGGGGACTTCCTGAAGCGCCTCGCCGAGCTCACGGGCGGCCGCGTGTTCACCCCCGACGACGGCGACGTCGAGCGCTCGATCGACGCGATCCTGGGCGAGGTACAGGCGCAGTACGTGCTGGGCTTCGCGCCCGGCAACCCGGGGAAGGCCGGCAGCCGGAAGCTGAAGATCCAGGTGAACCGGCCCAGCGTGAAGCCGCGCTACCGGTCCGCCTACGTGGTGGAGCCCCAGAGCAAGGGATGAAGGTCGCGACGCTGCTGCTGACGGCGGCCTTCGCCGTCGGCGCCCGGCCCGGCGCGGCCGCGGACCTCACGGCGCTCAAGGCCAGGGGCGTGCTGCGCGTGATCGTCGCGAGCGACGAGCAGCCCGAGATGTTCGCGCTCAAGCCGGGCGTCGAGCCCGGCTTCGACAGGGAACTGCTCGAGGGCTTCGCGCGGCTCAATCGGATCCGGCTGGAGCCCGTCGTGCTGCCCTTCGACGACAGCATCCCGGCCCTGCTCCGCGAGGACGGCGACGTGATCATCGGCCTCGTGGACACGGAGGCGCGCCGCAAGAAGATCGACTTCACGACCGAGATCCTGCCGACGCGGACGATCGTCCTGACGCGCAGGCCGCAGCCCTCGATCACCACTCTCGACGCCCTGCGCGCCGCCCGTGTCGGCGTCGTCGCGGGCACGAGCTGGGTGGACGCGACGCTCGCAGCCGGCGTGCCCCAGGCGCGCCTCGAGAGCTACGACGATCTCGCCTCGGCGCTGGCGGCGCTCAAGGCGAAGAAGATCGCCGCGACCGTCGTCTCCCTCGTCGACGCGACCCTGGCGATCCGCAAGGACCCGGAGCTGCAGGCCGGCGTCGCGCTCGGAACGCCGGGCCGCGCCTGCTACGGCCTGCGCAAGGGCGACGTCGAGCTGCGGCAGGCCCTCGACACCTACGTGGACAGCATGCGCAAGGCCGGCACGTGGAGCCGGCTCGTCGTGAAGTACTTCGGCGACCGTGCCCTCGCCGTGCTGGGCAAGGCGAAGGAGTAGCGCCCCGGCTCACGCCCGGATCACGCCCGGGAAGCGCTCCGGCCCGACCGGGTGCCCCGGGAACACCGGCGCGAGGTCGTGCACGCCCAGGTGTCGCGACAGGATCTCGCCGACCAGGTCGCGGAAGTCGGTCGTGAGCGCCAGGTCGCGTCCTTCGTAGAGCGCGTCCTCGCCGAGCCCGGGCCAGCGGCCGTGGACCTTGCCGCCGCGCACCGCTCCACCGAGCGCGAGCGCGACGCTGGCATGGCCGTGGTCGGTGCCCCGGTTGCCGTTCTCGCGGGCGGTCCGGCCGAACTCCGTGAGCGTGACGACGACCACGTCCTGCAGGCGCGTTCCGAGATCCCGCGCGAAGGCGGCGAGGCCGCCTCCCAGCTCCCGCAAGCGCGTCGCGAGCTGGCCCTGGACCCCGCCCTCGGCCGCGTGATGGTCCCAGCCGCCGACCTCCACGAACGCGAGCTCGACGCCCACGTCGGCTTTCACGAGCTGCGCCACCTGGCGCAGGCTGTCGCCGAAGGCGCCGCGCGGGTACTGGACGCCCGGCGCGGGCGCGTAGCGCCCCGGGTTCGCCTTCTTCAGGAAGTCGATGGCCTCGAAGGTTTCGCGTCCCGCGCCGTGCAGGGCGTCGCGCACCGCCGTCTCGTACATCGACTCGAAGCCGGAGGCAGCGGTCCCACCCGAGGTCTCGCGGATTCCGAAGCTCTTCAGGTTCGCGAGAGCCACTGCCGGCGCCGGGCCGGCGAAGGAGCGCGGCAGCGTGGGCGTGAGGGCGACGCCGCGGAACGGCGTCGCCGCGGGATCGGCCGAGGCCTGCAGGCACCGGTTCATCCAGCCGTCGTCGGTCGCCTTGCGTCCCGGCGTGCCGCTCTCCATGAAATCCTGGGCGTCGAAGTGGGAACGGGTCGGATCGGGACTGCCGACCGCCTGGATCGCGGCGAGGCTGCCCTCCTTCCAGAAAGGAAGGAGGGGCTCGAGGGCGGGGTGCAGGCCGAAGTAGCCGTCCAGGTCGAGGGCCGTCTCGCGGCTGCCTCCGGCGGGCCGCGGCACCGCGATGGCGGGCCGCAGCCGGGCGTAGCTCGGGTCCGCGTACGGAACGACGGTGTTGAGGCCGTCGCAGGCCCCCCTCTGGAACACCACGACGACCGTCTTGCGCTTTCCGCCCTGGAGGGCGGCGGCGCGCACCAGCGCGCGGGGCACGAGGCCGTACGCCACGAGTGCCAGGCCGCCGGACTTGAGGAACACGCGGCGTGTCGTCATGAGACCTACCTTCTCTGGAATTCCGGGGAGCCGAGGATGAGCCCCGCCACGCGCCCGCCGTCGAGACCGTGGCCGGCCTGCTGCTCGAGGGTGGCGCGAGTCGCCGGCGTCAGGCCGGCCGGCACGAACGACGCGGCCAGGGCATCGGCGAGGCTCGCCGCGTCGGCGGCGCCCGGGGCGAGGCTCGTCGCGTCGAGAGGCACGCCGCTCAGGCGTCCGCCCGCCAGGTCGAGGGCGAAGTTGAGCCGGGACAGCAGGCCGCTCGTCGACACCCAGGCCTCGGCGACGTCCTTGTAGCCGGTCGGAGGCTGCTGCATGTAGAGCGGCATGCCCATCTCGCCCAGGCGCTTCGCGACCTCGCGGGCGTCGCGCACGTCGGCACGGGTGGCACGAAGAGCGCTCGCCACGAACTCGAGAGGCGTCTTGATCTTCGCGAGCCGGCTCGCCGGGGCGTCGAACTCGGGAGAGGTGACGATCGTCCGGACCACCGCGCGGATGTCGCCGCGCGTCGCGAGGAACGTGGCCGCGGCGCGCTCCACGAGCGCCGGAGGCGGCGCGTCGGCCACGAAGCGGCGCGCGAGCTTCAGGGAGACGAAGCGAGCCGTCGCGGGGTGGGTCGCCAGGATGTGGAGGACCTGCCGGCCCTCGTCCTCGCCCGCGCTCTTGATGAGGTGGCCGAGGACCCTCTTGTCGCCCGGGTCGTGGAGCGCGGGAACGAACGCGAAACGCGGGTTCTCGCCTTCGCGCGCGGTCCGGCCGCGCAGGCCGAGGATCGTCCAGCCGGTGAAGCAGCGCGCGACCTCGGTGACGTCCTTCTGCGTGTAGCCGCCCTCGACGCCCAGGGTGTGGAGCTCGAGCAGCTCGCGGGCGTAGTTCTCGTTGAGACCGCGTTTCTTCCCGCGGGCGTCCTCGTCGGCCCGCGGGCGCGTGCGACCGCGCCACGCCACGGGCGGCTTCGCCTGCGGATCGGCCGAGAGCCAGTTGTCGAGATAGAAGAGCATCGCGG
Source organism: uncultured Acidobacteriota bacterium (assembly GCA_902826455.1). Taxonomy (GTDB): domain Bacteria; phylum Acidobacteriota; class Vicinamibacteria; order Fen-336; family Fen-336; genus CADEEV01. The sequence continues at coordinate 95,926 of CADEEV010000010.1, forward strand.
GGCTCGTCGCGGTCGCGCCGAGGAGGTCCTCGAAGCGCCCCCAGGCGTGGGGGCGGACGCTCTCGCGCTCGTACTGCGCGACCAGGTAGCGGTCGAGGCTCTTGCCGGCGTAGACGTTGAAGTGATTGATCCAGAAGTCCACGAGGACCTCGTCGAGCTGGCGCTCGCTGTACACGGCCCGCAGGAGCTTCGCCTCCTGCAGCTCGTCCACGACCTCCTGGGGACGCCCTTCCATGCTCGGCGCCATCCTGCGGACGAGCTCGCGCTTCATGCGGCGGGCGTCGTCTTCGGACGGGTTGTCGCCGAGGCGTTCCTTGTATTCCCTCTTCACCTCCCGGGGGATCTCATAACCCTCGCGCAGCGCCGCGGCGTCCAGGCCGAGGGTCTTCAGGCCGGCGAGGCGAACGGCGAGGGCTGCATCGGGGATCCGCTCGGGATGGAGCTGGGCGTCGATGAAGCGCTCGAGGCCCATCCGCCGCACGCTCTCGACGTCGCCGGGCCGGGGGCCGTAGGTGAGGCGCTGCAGCGCATGGACGATGCGCGCGTCGTCGGAAGGCGTGGCTGGCGTCGCCGTCAGCGGGCGGGCGACGAGCCCGACGAGGACGAGGCCGAGGGCGCGGACGTTCATGTGAGCTTGGACCGCAGGCCGGGGCGGGCGGTTGAACGTGCTAACATCCGCCCGGGTGACGCGCTCCCTGCTCGCCGCCGCGCTCGTCTTGCTCCCCGCCATCGCCCGCGGCGCGACTCCCGAGCCCGTGGTCCTCCTCACCGAGAGCCAGCGCCGCGAGATCGCCGTCGTCGTGCGCGCGGAGGCGGAGCTCGTTCCCCTCGAGCCCCTGATCGCCGGCCTCGGCGTCCAGCTGCGCCCGAACGCGGCGAATGCATCGCTCGGCCTCTCCTTCCAGGGCCGCGACGCGACCCTCTACCACAAGAAGAGCCTCGCCTCCGTCGGCGGGGACCTGCGCCTGCTCTCGTCGCCCACGCTCCTGGAGAACGGCAGCTGGCTCATCCCGGTGGACGCGGTCCCGCGCCTGCTCGGTCCCCTGCTGGGCGTGCGGAGCGAGTGGCGCGCGGCCTCGCGCGTGCTGATCCTGGGCAACGTGACGGCGCCGCGCATCACGGTGAGCACGTTCGTGTCGGGAGACGCCGTCCGCGTCGTGTTCGAGGCCAGCGAGAAGGTCCCCTTCAAGGTCGAGCAGGAGGCGGGCCGCGTCACGGTCTCGGTGGCGCGCGACATCGTCGACACGGCTTTCACCCAGCAGCGTCTCACGGGCGGCATCGTCGATTGGGTGCAGTGGGTGGGGGGGCGCGGCAACGTGTTCACCGTGACCCCGGGCCGGCGCTTCGGCGAGGTCCAGTACCAGGAGCAGGAATCTCCCGCCCGCCTGATCCTCGACTTCAAGGCCCCTGCCACCGCGGCCGCGGCGACACCCCCGCCGGCGGCCACGAAGCCGGGAGCCGCCACGCCTGCCGTGCCCAGCCCCACGTCGCCGGAGGCGCCCTCGTCGCGCACGATCGTCATCGATCCCGGCCACGGCGGGGACGAGGTGGGGGCGATCGGCGCGGGCGGCACGATGGAGAAGGACGTCACTCTCTCGATCGCCCGCAAGCTCCGCGCCCTCGTGCAGAACAGCCTGGGCTACCAGGTGTTCCTGACCCGCGACAAGGACGACGTCGTGGCCCTCGACGACCGCACCGCCGTGGCGAACAACTACAAGGCGGACCTGTTCGTCTCGATCCACGCGAACGCGAGCCGGGCCAAGGGCGCTCACGGCAGCGAGGTGTACTTCCTCTCGTACCAGGCCTCGGACGACGACTCGCGGCGCGTGGCGCAGGCGGAGGGAGCGATCGCCGCGCCGCCCGCGGACGCGCCCCTCGGAACCGACCTGTCCCTGATCCTGTGGGACATGGCCCAGGCCGAGCACCTCGAGGCGTCGTCGGCCCTGGCGTCTCGCATCCAGGAGGAGATCGCGACCGTGACGGGGAGCGAGGGGCGCGGGATCAAGCAGGCGCCGTTCCGGGTGCTGGTGGGCGCGGCGATGCCGGCCGTGCTGGTCGAGGTGGGCTTCATCACCAACAGCGAAGAGGAGAAGCAGCTCCTCTCGGACGCCTGGCAGTCGAAGGTGGCCGCCGCGCTGCTCCGGGGCATCTCGCGCTTCGAGCAGGGGCGCGGCGACCGGTGACGCGCCGCGCCGCGAACCTGCTGACGGCCCTCGTCCTGCTGGCGTTGTTCGTCGGCGTGTCGCTCACGGCGCCGCGCTGGGCCCGCCGCTTCCGCGAGCCCGTGCCTGTCGCCGTCGAGGACACGCTGCCTGCCGATCCCCAGGACGGCCCGACGCCCGAGACGGTGGCGGCCGAGGCGCAGCGCACGATCAGCGTGAAGCTCTTCTTCAGCGCCAAGGACTCCGCCGGGCTGGTGATGGAGGACCGCGAGGTCGCCTTCTCGCCCGATCTCGCGCGGCAGCTGCGCACGGTCCTCGAGGAGCTCGTGCGCGGGCCGAAGAGCGACCTGCTCGCGACCTACTCCAAGGAGACCAAGGTCCTCGAGGTCTTCGTCACGGCCCGTGGCGTCGCCTACGTGGACTTCTCCAAGGAGGTCACCCAGGGCCACTCCGGAGGCTCGGACGAGGAGCTGCGCAGCGTCTACTCCGTCGTCAACACCGTCACGGCCAACTTCCCGGCGATTCACCGGGTGCAGATCCTCGTGGACGACCGACCCGCGGTCACCCTCGCCGGCCACGTGGACCTCTCGCGCCCCCTTCCACAGGACATGACCTTGCTTGCTGCCTCGACGCTCACGCCCATCGACAGCTCCGAACCCGGCGCGCCCGCCCCGGCGCCTTCGCCGACGCCCGCCTCGTGAGCGCCCGCCCGTCGCTGAAGGCCGAGCGCTTCACCGAGTCGGTGATCCGCGAGATGACGCGCCTCGCGGCCAAGCACCGGGCCGTGAACCTGTCCCAGGGCTTCCCGGACTTCGCGGCCCCCGAAGAGGTGAAGGAGGCGGCGCGCCGGGCCATCACGGCCGACGTCAACCAGTACGCGATCACCTGGGGCGCCAAGTCCCTGCGCGACGCGATCGCGGCGAAATTCGAGCGGCTCTACGGCGTGCCCGTGGATCCCGAGCGCGAGATCACGGTCACCTGCGGCTCGACCGAGGCGATGATCGCGGCGCTGCTCGCGATCCTCGACCCCGGCGACGAGGTCGTGGTGTTCGAGCCGTTCTACGAGAACTACGGGCCCGACGCGATCCTGTCGAGTGCGACGCCGCGCTTCGTGCGGCTGCGGGCGCCCGACTGGTCCTTCGATCCGGCGGAGCTCGCCGCGGCCTTCAACGACAAGACGCGGGCCATCATCGTGAACTCGCCCAACAACCCCACGGGCAAGGTGTTCAGCCCCGCGGAGCTCAAGAGCATCGCGGACCTGTGCCAGAAGCACGACGTCGTGGCGGTGACCGACGAGATCTACGAGCACATCCTGTACGACGGCGCGGAACACGTGCCGATGGCGACGCTGCCCGGCATGAAGGACCGGACGATCACGATCAACGGCATGAGCAAGACCTACAGCGTGACCGGCTGGCGCGTGGGCTGGACGATCGCGCCGCCCCGGGTCACGGACGCGATCCGCAAGGTGCACGACTTCCTCACGGTCGGCGCCGCGGCGCCCCTCCAGGAGGCGGGCGCCCTCGCCCTCGCGCTGCCCGACTCGTACTACTCCGAGATGGCGGCCGGCTACGCCCGGCGCCGCGACAGGCTCGTCGCCATGGTCGAGAAGGTGGGCTTCCGCGTGCACCGGCCCAAGGGCGCCTACTACGTGATGACCGAGATCGACGGCTTCGGCTGGGACGACGACGTGGCCTTCGCGCGCCACCTCGTCGAGGAGATCGGGGTCGCGGTCGTCCCGGGCTCCTCGTTCTACCGCGATCCGAGGGACGGGCGCTTCCAGGTGCGCTTCGCGTTCTGCAAGAAGGACACGACCTTCGACGAGGCGGAGCGCCGTCTCGCGAAGCTCGGGCGGCGCGCGTGAGGGCCAACTTCGACCGCCTCGGTCCGCCCCCGCGCACGCTGCCGTCGAGCCTGGGCCTCACGCTGCGCATCGGCGGGCGCTTCTCGGTCATCGGCGGCGCGATCCTGCTGTTCCTGACGCCCTTCGTCTGGTTGATGGCCAGCCATGCCGACGTCTCGAGCACGTGGCTCTTCCGTGGCGAGCTGCAGAAGGTTGCGGGCGTCGTGACGGCGGTCAAGAAGACGGCGGCGTCCGAGGGACGCTCGCCGATCTCGGCGGTCACCGCGACCTACACGGCCGAAGGGCGGGCGCTGAGCAGTCGCTCCTATGTCCGCGGCTTCTCGCGCGAGGTCGGAGCGGCGGTCGACCTCGAGTACCCGACGGGCAAGCCGGAGGTCGCCCGGATCGTCGGCGGCCGCCGAGACATGTTCGGTCCCGGCGCGCTCGTGGTGTTCCTGGCGGCGCTGCCGTGCGTGGGCCTGATCCTCTGGGGCGTGCGCACCGGGGCGCGTGACGAGCGCCTGCTGCGCGACGGGCATCTTGCGAAGGCGAGGTTCGTGGGCTCCGAGGACACGGGCTCGAGCGACGACCGGCGTCCGGTCATGGCCGTCAAGTTCGCGTTCCGCGCCGTCGACGGCTCCGAGCACACGCTGGTCCACGAGACGAGCCGGCCCGAGGACCTGACCGACGACAAGCACGAGCTCGTCCTCTACCTGCCCGAGGCGCCGGAACAGGGCCGCGCCGTCGACGGCCTGCCGGACAGCGTCGTGGCCGACGAGAACGGGGCGCTGGCGGTCTCCGGCTCGGGCCTGAGGGCGGCCTTGATCCTCGCGCTCCTCCTCGTGGTCGGCAATGTCGCCTGCGGGGCGATCCGGATCGCGGGTTGATCGCGGCAACGGTCCTCGGCTTGTTGCTGGCCGCGGCTACGCCGACCCAGCAGGCCGAGCAGCTCGCGAGCGAAGCGCTGCGGCTGTCGGCCTCGCAGCCCGCGCAGGCCCTGACCGCGGCGCGCCAGGCGCTGAAGCTCACCGCCGATTTCGAGCCGCTCGCCTACGTCAAGGCCGGCCGCAAGGGCGAGGTCGTCGAGGACGCCTACCTCGAGGCGCGCGCCGAGTACCGGCGCCACCGCTCCCGCGTGTACGAGGCGATGGGGGAGGCTCTCGCCCGCAGCGGCAATCCCGTGGCGGGCGCGCGGCACCTGCGGCGAGCCGTCGATCTCGATCCCCAGGGCAGCGCCGTGCCCCGGCTGGGGCGCGTCCTCGCGGCCCAGGGCCGCGGCCGCGAGGCGCTCGACGTGCTGCTCGGCGGCCGGCCCGCCGCGCCCTCGCCCGAGCTCTTGAGCGCGGCCGGCGAAGCGGCGGACATGGCGGGCCTCCCGAGCCTCCAGACGGAGTTCGACCGGCTCCGGCTCCTGGCCCTGAGCCCCGCGCCGGAGTTCCGCGACGGGCCGCTGCGCTGGCCCGAGCGCACCCGCCTTTCGACGGGGGAGACGCTGCGCTTCGACGCGGCGCTCAGCCTGCTCTACGTGGCGGAGCCTTCGTGCCGCAGCTGCTCGGCCGACATCGAGACCCTCGCGCGCGCCGCGCCCGCCGGGTCGCGTGTCCTCTTGATGGGCGCCGAGCCCGATCGGGACCAGGGACTGAGGAGCGTCGCCACGAGCTATCGGCGCAACTGGCCGTACGTCGTGGGCGCGGGCAGCGCCGCGTCCCTCGGCCTCCCGGCGCCGTCGCTGGTGCTGATCGCGCGCGGCGGGTTCTCGATCGCGATCGTCAGCCCGCCGACGGCCGATCGCCTGGCGCCCGCCCTCGAGGTCCTGGCGAAGCACGAGGTCGCCGAGATCCTGCCTCGAGCCTCGTGGAACCGCGTGACCGTGACGCGCACGGCGGCGGCGTCCCGGCCGACGCTGCTGCCGGACGGCCTCGCGCCGGGCGAGGACACGCCGGCCCCCGAGGCCTTCGCGGCCGCGGTGGCCGCTTTCGACGCCGGGAAACCCGCGGAGGCCCTCAAGCTCTTCGACGCCCTGGGCGCCGCCGAAGACGGCTGGCTCCTCGGGCCCGAACTGCGCCTCGACCGAGCGCTGTGTCTCGCCGCGCTCGGCCGGCGCGAGGAGGCCCGCCTGATGCTGTTGAAGACAGGCGACAGCCGTTTCCAGGAGGCCGTCGACGCGTCTCTCGAGAGGGTGGGCTCGGCGCGCCGTCGCTAGCCGCGCACTCGCATTGGGGCGTGGCGTCTAGTACAGTCCGGTGGATCGCAAGGAGGCTGGTTCATGGCCGGTAACGCCATCATCGAGACGAAGTTCGGAGAGATCGAAGTGGAGTTCCTCGACGCCAAGGCGCCGGGGCACGTGAAGAACTTCAAGGATCTCGCCAACAAGGGTTTCTACGACGGAACGACGTTCCATCGCGTCATCCCTGGGTTCATGATCCAGGGCGGCGACCCCAACACCAAGGACCTCAAGAAGCCGCGCGAGCAGCACGGCACCGGCGGTCCCGGCTACAACATCGACGCCGAGTTCAACGACACGCCCCACAAGCGCGGCGTGCTCTCCATGGCGCGCGCGGCGAGCCCCAACAGCGCCGGCTGCCAGTTCTTCATCTGCGTCGCCGACTCGGGCTTCCTGGACCGCCAGTACACCGCCTTCGGGAAGGTGGTGCGCGGGATCGAGGTCGCGGACAAGATCGTGGCGGCGCCCCGGGACGGTCGCGACAATCCCAACGAGCGCATCGACATGAAGGTCCGCATCGCCGGCTAGGGAGGGGCACATCGTGCCTGGGGAGCGCCGCGCCGCGGCCATCGTACTCGTCGCGGCGCTTCCGTTCGCCTCCTGCGGGGGACGCGACACGGCCGCGCCCGTCGCGGTCGACCGGGACGCTCCCCTCGTCAGCCGGTTGACCACCGAGCTCGGGGCGCCCGTCGAATGGGCGATGGAGGGCGAGCAGCAGCGCGCGGCGCTCCTGGCGCCCGGCGAGATCCGCGACGTGGTCCTCGACGCTCCCCCCGGGAGCCGCCTGGACTTCGCTCTCGCGGCCCTCAAGGGCGGCCTGCCTCGCGGGCGCGTGGCGCTCGAGGTGGCGGGCGACGGTCGCACGCTCGCGTCGGCCGAGATTTCCTCGGCCCGGAGCCGGGAATGGCGGCCCTTCTCCGTGCCCCTCGGCGCCCCCGCCCCGCGCCGGCTGACGTTCCGGGTGAGCGGGCTCGACGCGCGCGGCAACGCTCTCGGTGCCAATCGCGGGCGCTGGCTGGCCCTCGGGGCCCCGCGCGTCGTGACGCCGGTGGCTCCCCGGGATCGCAAGGTCCTGGTATGGATCTCGGTCGACACGCTGCGCGCCGATCACCTCGGAGCCTACGGCTACGGCCGCGCCACGTCGCCGGTCGTCGACCGGCTCTCGCGGGACGGGGCGCTCTTCGAGAACATGTTCTCGGCGGCGCCCTGGACGCTGCCGTCCCTGACGTCGCAGTTCACGTCGCGCTACCCGAGCGAGCACGGCAACCGCATCGAGCGCAACCGCCGCGATCCGAGCCAGAAGACCCTGTTCCAGGTCCTGGCCGACGAGGGCTTCAACGTGCTGGGCGTGACCGCCAACCGGTTCGTCGCGCCGAGCTTCGGGACGGCCGACGGCTTCGACGTGCTCTGGCAGACCGACAAGAACGCCGACGAGGTGACCCGCCTCGCCCTCGAGGCCCTGTCGCGCTGGAACGGCGGCCATCTCGCGCTCTTCGTCCACTACATGGATCCCCACGCCTACTACGATCCTCCCGCGCCGTTCGGGGCGCTCTTCGCGAGCGGCTACCGCGGGCCGATCGACGGCCACAACTTCGAGGGCGCGCGTCGCGTGGACGCGGCGGCCGTCGGCCACGTCGTGAGCCTCTACGACGGGGAGATCGCGTTCACCGACGACCAGGTCGGGCGCCTGCTGGAGGGGCTCGGCGCGCGCGGCCTCCTGAAGGACGCCGTGGTCGTCTTCAGTGCGGACCACGGCGAGGAGTTCCAGGAGCACGGTGGCTGGACCCACAAGCGCACGCTCTACCAGGAGGTGCTGCACGTGCCGTTCGCGTTGCGCGTCCCCGGCATCGCCCGCCGGCGCGTGGCGGACGTCGTCTCCTCCCTCGACATCGCCCCGACGCTCCTGGCCGCGCTGGGACTCGAGGCGCCCGCCTCGTTCCAGGGCCGCGATCTCCTGCCGCTGCTCCGCGGAGGGACGTCGCCGGAACGCGGGCTGATCGCCGAGACGGGCCGCGGCCGCGACACCGACCCGTTGGTGGCCCTGCGGCGCGGGCGCTTCAAGTACATCGCCGCCGTGGCACCTGCGGCCGACGAGCCAACGCTCCTGCGCGAAGCCGCGTACGACCTCGAGGCCGACCCCGGCGAGCGCCATCCCATCGGCGCCCCCGCCATCCTCGAGCCGCTGCGGCTGGAGGTGCTGCTGTACCTCGCGAGCGTGCGGAAGCGCCGGCCGACCGAGTACGCTTCCGAGCTGAGCGAGGAGCAAAGCGAGCGCCTGAAGGCGCTCGGATACCTGCAATGAAGAAATCCGCCGTCGAGAGCGAGATCAAGCTGCGCGTGGCCTCGGGCGGCGCGGCGCGGGAGCTCTTGACGCGGGCCGGGGCCGAGCTCGTCGGGCCGCGTCACTTCGAGGACAACCAGGTCTACGACGACGCAGGGTTCATCCTGAGGGGCCGTGGCGCGACCCTGCGCCTGCGTCGGACCGTGAACGGGGCGACGCTCACCTACAAGGGAGCGCGCCGCATGCTCGAGGGCATCAAGACGCGCGAGGAGCGCGAGACCGGCGTCGGCGATCCCGACGCGGTCGAGGCCCTGCTCGTGGCCCTGGGCTTCTCCGTCGTGTTCCGCTACCAGAAGTATCGCGAGACGTGGGCCCTGGGCGGCGCCGAGGTGGTGGTGGACGAGACGCCGATCGGCACGTTCATCGAGGTCGAGGGCGAGCTCCCGGTCATCCACGCCGTCGCGCTCCGGCTGGGCTTCACCCCGGGCGACTACCTCGCCGACTCCTACGTCGCGTTGTTCTTCGCGGGGGGCGGTAGCGGGGACATGACGTTCGGCAAGGACTGACGGCCGTGCGCAGCCGACGCCGGGCGTCGAGGGTCGCCGCAGTCCTCGGCCTGCTCGTCCTCGGGTGGAGCCGGCAGACGTTCCCGGCTCCGCCCGAGACCGCGGTCGTGCGCCTCGCGCCGCTGCTCGCGCCGCGCTCGCACTGGCTCATGCGTGGGGAGCAGTCGCCCGGAGTGGTCCTGAAGCAGGATCACACCAGTGTCGTCGCCGTCTCTGCGGTCGCGAACAGCCGCCTGAGCTTCAGTCTGGGAACGCTCCGCGGGGCGCCACGCCACGGCCAGCTCGAGCTCGAGATCCGGGCGGACGGCGCCCGCATCGCGACGATTCGCGTGCCGGCGCGGAGGGCGAACGCCTGGAGGAAATACTCCTTCCCGCTGCCAATGGGCGTGCAGGCCAAGCTCGAGTTCGCGACGCGCCTGGTCAGGGACGGCGGCCCCCGACCGCGTCGCTCGCAGCCCGAGCCCTGGATCGCCCTCGGCGCCCCGCGCATCGTGGCTCCCGTCGTCGTGGAGGCGCGCAGGGTGCTCGTGTGGATCTCGGTGGACACGCTGCGGGCCGATCACCTGGGGGCCTACGGCTACCGACACCCCACGTCGCCGAACATCGACCGCTTCCTGCGTTCCGCGGCGCGATTCACCGACGCGTTCTCGGCCTCGTCGTGGACCCTGCCGTCGCTCTCGTCGCAGTTCACCTCGAGGCCCCCGAGCCTGCACGGGGCCGTGGCCGGTTCCCGCAAGCGCGACCCGGCGAACGCCACGGTGTTCCAGGCCCTGGCGAGCCACGGGTTCACCGTCCTCGGGGTGACCGCGAACAGCTTCGTCTCGCCGAAGTTCGAGACGGCCTCGGGCTTCGACGCGCTGTGGGACACCGACGGCGACGCCGGCGAGGTCACGCGGCTCGCCTTGAACGCCCTCGAGCGCTGGGACGGCGGCCACCTCGCGCTCTTCGTGCACTACCTCGACCCCCACGCGTACTACGAGCCCCCGCAGCCCTTCAAGGACCTCTTCCAACCCGCCTACCAGGGGCCGATGACCACTCGGAACTTCCAAGCGATCCGGAACCTCCATCCCGCCGGCCTGCGCTTCCTGCGAGGCGGCTACGACGGTGAGATCGCCTTCACCGACGCGAAGGTCGGCGAGCTCCTCGCGGGTCTCGACGAGCGCGGCCTGCTCGAGCGCGCGGTCGTCGTGTTCTCGGCCGACCACGGCGAGGAGTTCCAGGAGCACGGGGGCTGGGGGCACGGCCACACCCTGTATCAGGAGATGCTCCACGTGCCGCTCGGGGTGCGCGTGCCGGGTCTGCCGGCCCTGACGATCACTGCTCCCGTCTCCACCGTCGATCTCGCTCCGACGCTCCTCGACGCGCTCGGCGTGCCGCCGCCCGCGTCGTTCCTGGGCCGCACCCTGATGCCGCTCCTGCGTCGAGGAGTGCCGCCCACGCAAACCTTGATCGCCGAGACCGAGCGCACCCTGGACGGGACCCGCCACCTCGCCCTGCGTCGCGGCTCCTTGAAGTACGTGCGCGTCCTCGACGCGCGGGCCGACGACGCGACGCTGCGCGAGTCGATCTACGATCTCGCCGACGATCCCGGCGAGCTCCGCCCGCTCGGGGCATCGCCGGAGCGCGATGCCCTTGGGCGCGAAGCGGAGGCCTACCTCGCCCGGGTTCGCGCCGAGGCGCGCGCCTCGCTCCCGGCGGAGCTCTCGGCGGAGGAGCGCGAGCGCCTCCAGGCGCTGGGGTACCTGCAATGAAGGCCATGATCCTGGCGGCGGGCCTCGGCGAACGGATGCGGCCCCTCAGCGGCCTGCTCGCCAAGCCCGTCCTGCCCGTCCTCAACCGTCCCCTCATCCATTGGACGCTCGAGAGACTGCGCCGGGCCGGCGTGCGGGAAGTGTTGATCAACACGCATCACCTGCCTCGAACCGTGCGGCGGGCCGCCGCCGACGTCGCCGCATCGGGCGTCGCGATCTCGTGGTCCCACGAGGCCGAGATCCTGGGCACCGGCGGCGGGCCGCGAGCCGTGCGCCGCTTCTTCGGCGACGCCCCCGCCCTGCTCGTGAACGGCGATGCCTGGTTCGACTTCGACCTGCGCGACCTGCTGCGGCGGCATCGCGAGAGTGGGGCCCGGGCGACGCTCGCCTTGCGGCCCAACCCCGATCCGCTGCGGTACGGGCCGGTCGTGACGGGTCCCCGAGGCTTGATCCGCTCGCTGGCGGGACTGCCCGAGCCGGCGCGCGGCACCGTGTCTCTCTTCACCGGCATCCACATCCTCGAGCCGCGGATCCTGGAGCGGCTCCCGCCCGGTCCCTCCGACAGCGTGCGGCAGCTCTATGCCCCTCTCGTGGCCGAAGGCGGGCGCCTGCTGGGAGTCCGGGTGCGGGGCGCGTGGTACGATTTCGGCGTCCCGTCGACCTACCTCGCGTCGCAGATGGCCCTCCTACGCGGACGCGGCCGGAACCTCGTGGATCCAACGGCGCGAGTCGAGCGTGGCGCGCGCCTGCGCGGCGCCGTGGTGGGGGCGCGGTCGCGCGTCGCGGCGGAAGCCGTCGTGCGAGGCAGCGTCCTGTGGGACGGCGTGCGGGTGGGCGCCGGAGCCCACGTCGAGGGCAGCGTGCTGGCCAGCGGAGTGCGCATCGAGGCAGGGGAGCGGATCGTGGGGCAGGTGTTGACGGCCAGGGAGCGACGGCCGCTGTGAGCGCCAGGGTCGAGGCCTTCCTCGGCGAGCGCTTCGGCAGCCGCGCCGCCGCCCTGCGCGTGTCGGCTCTCGCCGGAGACGCGTCGACCCGCCGCTATTTCCGGGTCCAGGACGATGCCGGCACCTCGGTCCTGGCGCTCTATCCCGAGGCCTTCGACGCGACGGCCAGTCCCTTCGTCGTGGTCCGGGACCTCTTCGCGAGCTTCGGCCTGCCCGTGCCGCGGATCCTCGACCACGACGCCGACCGCGGCATCCTCCTGCTCGAGGACCTCGGCGACACCACGCTCCAGGAGGCGCTCCAGACCGCGAGCCCGGAGCGTCGCAGCGACTTCTACCGGGAGGCCCTGGCGCAGCTGGCCCAGCTCCAGGCCGAGGCGGCTCGCGCCGACCAGCGGGCGGCCTGCTTCCGCATCGCCTTCGACATCGAGAAGCTCTCGTGGGAGCTCCACTACTTCCTCAAGCACTTCGTCGAGGGCTTGCGAGGCGCCGACTTGTCCGTCGAGGATCGCTCGACCCTGTCCGAGGCCTTCCATCGGCTGTGCGAGGAGATCGCCTCGTGGCCGCGCGTGCTCACCCATCGCGACTTCCACAGCCGCAACCTCATGCTGCACCGGGGCGGCCTCCACTGGATCGACTTCCAGGACGCCCGCATGGGGCCCGCGACCTACGATCTCGTGTCGCTCCTGCGCGACTCCTACGTGGCGCTGCCCGAGGCGTTCGTCGCGGAGCGCCTCGAGGAGTTCCGCCAGAAGGCCGCGCCGGGCGAGGCCCGGGAGACCTTCGAGCGGCGTTTCGATCTCATGTCGGTGCAGAGGAACCTGAAGGCCCTCGGCACCTTCGGCTACATGGCCACGGTGCGGGGCAACGAGGTGTACCTGCCGTACATACCCGTCACCCTGGCCCACGCGCGACGCAACCTGGAGCGCCACCCCGAGCTCGCCCCGCTGCGACGGGTCCTGGCGCGCCACATCGAGGAGCTCTAGCGGATGAAGACAGTGAGGATCGCGGACTTCAAGGCGCACGTCGGAGAGGAGGTCCTCGTCCAGGGCTGGCTCCACAACAAGCGCTCGAGCGGCAAGCTGCAGTTCCTGATCGTGCGCGACGGCAGCGGCTTCGCCCAGGCGGTGGTGGCGAAGGCCGGCGTGCCGCCCGAGGCCTGGGAAGCAGGCGACGCCATGGGCCAGGAGTCGTCTCTCGAGCTGACCGGCAAGGTGAAGGAAGACAAGCGGGCTCCCGGAGGCTTCGAGGTCGAGGTCACGGGGCTGAAGGCGATCCACGTCACCCACGACTTCCCGATCACGCCGAAGGAGCACGGCACCGCGTTCCTCATGGAGAACCGGCACCTCTGGCTGCGCTCCCAGAGGCAGCACGCGATCCTGCGCATCCGGCACGCGGTGGTGAAGGCCACCCGCGACTTCCTCGACGACCAGGGCCTGACCCTCGTCGACACGCCGATCTTCACGCCCGCGGCCTGCGAGGGCACGACGACGCTGTTCGGGGTCCCGTACTTCGACGAGGGCACGGCGTACCTGACCCAGAGCGGCCAGCTCTACAACGAGGCGAACGCGGCGGCCCACGGCAAGGTCTACTGCTTCGGACCGACCTTCCGCGCGGAGAAGTCCAAGACCCGCCGCCATCTCACCGAGTTCTGGATGGTCGAGCCCGAGCTCGCCTTCGCCCACCTCGAGGACGCGCTGAAGCTCGCGGAGGGGCTCATCTGCTCCGTCGTGCGGCGCGTGCTGGAGACGCGCAAGGAGGAGCTCAAGACCCTCGAGCGCGACGTCGCGCAGCTCGAGAAGATCCAGTCCCCGTTCCCATGGCTGCACTACGACGACGCGATCAAGCTGATCCAGTCCAAGGGCTCGCAGACCCAGTGGGGGAGCGACTTCGGCGGTACGGACGAGACGGTGATCGCGCAGGCCTACGACCGGCCCGTGGTCGTCCACCGCTTCCCGTCCGCCATCAAGGCCTTCTACATGGAGCCGGATCCCGACAACCCCGTGTACTCGCTCTCGGCCGACATCCTGGCGCCTGAGGGCTACGGCGAGATCGTGGGCGGCGGCGAGCGCATGTCGAGCGCCGAGAGCCTGCTCGCGCGCATCCACGAGCACGACCTGCCCGAGGAGGCGTTCCGCTGGTACATCGACCTGCGGCGCTTCGGCAGCGTGCCCCACGCCGGCTTCGGCATGGGCATCGAGCGCGTGGTGACGTGGATCTGCGGCATCGACCACCTGCGCGAGACGAGCGCGTTCCCGCGCACGCTCTACCGCATCTACCCCTGATGCTCGTCGCCTACGTCTCCGGTCACGGCTACGGTCACGCGACTCGCGTTGGCGAGGTGCTCCGGCGCGTTCGCGAGATGCAGCCGAACCTCCCGATCACGGTCGTGACCTCGGGTCCGGAGCCGTTGTACCGCCGCGCCATCCCGGGGGAGTTCGCCTTTCGCGCCCTCGAGTGCGACCTCGGCCTGGTGCAGAAGGGCGCCCTCGTCATCGACGAAGCGGCCACGGTCGCGGAATGGAAGCGCTTCAACCGCGAGTGGCCCGACCGCGTCGACGCCGAGTGGCGCTGGCTGCGGCACTCGGGAGCGAAGGCCGTGCTCGGCGACATCCCGCCCCTCGCCTTCCAGGCCGCCCACGAGGCGGGAGTGCCGAGCATCGGCCTCGCGAACTTCTCGTGGGACTGGATCTACAGGCACCTCGGCCACCGTCACACGGCGCTGCGGACGGCCGCGGAGAAGTGCGCCGCGGCCTATCGCCACGCGGGCCTGCTCTTGAAGCTTCCCTTCGCGGGCGATCTCTCGGTCTTTCCGCGCGTCGAAGAGATTCCCCTCGTGGCGCGCCGGCCGCGCATCGCCCGGGAGGACGCGCGTCGGCGCCTCGACCTCGGCGGCGCCCCAGTGGTGCTGTTCTCCTTCGGCGGCCTGGGTCTGCCCGGCTTCGACTACTCGGTCCTGGGGCGCCTCACGCGCTACCGCTTCGTGCTGACCGGGATGATCCCCGAGACGCCGCCGAACGTGAAGGCGTTGATCGGGACGGAGCTCGAGGACCTGGGCCTCGCCTACGAGGACCTGGTCGGGGCGTCCGACGTGGTGGTCACGAAGCCGGGCTACGGAATCGTGAGCGACGCGATCGGAGCCCGCACGCGCCTCGTCTACACCGATCGCGGCGACTTCCCGGAGTACCCGATCCTGGTCCGGGAGATGCCGAAGTTCCTGCCCGTGGAGCACATCACAGGCAACGAGCTGTTCGGCGGACAGCTCGAGCGGGCGATCGAGGCGGTGCTCGCGAAGCCGATGCCGGATCCTCCCGACGCCGGCGGGGCGGACATCGCCGCGTTCCGCCTGCTGGAGACGATCGCCCGGCGCTAAAGGCCGATCATCTCCAGGCCGCCCATCGCGTACTTCTTGATGTCGGCCTCGTACTTGTTGAAGAGATCGATGTTGGCCTGCGGCACGTCCATCTGCTTCGCGTTCTCCTGGCTCTCGGCGGCGGCGGCCCGCATCTGATCGAGGGCTTTCTGGGCCTCGGGCGAGGTGCTGCCGGAGGCCTTCATGGCTTCGGCCATCTGCTCGAAAGCGGCGCCGGTCGCCTCGGACACGCTCTTGCCCCCGGTCGACTTCGCGACCTCGGTGGCCCACATCGACTTGTAGACCTGGCCGATGAGGTACTGGTACTCGCTCGTGCTCATGCCGAGATCGGCGAGGGCCTCGGCCTGGGCCGTGCGCACGTCGTTGATGACGTTGTAGGCCTTGCGCACGTCCCCGAGATCCCCCTGCTTCTTCTCCTGGAGCTGCTCGAAGTCCGCCTTGTGCTGTTCGTAGACCGCGAAGACGCGCTTGCGCACGTCCAGGAACTTGACGAGCCGGTCCTCGGTGATGAGGCCGTCGGTCGGGGCGACGAAGGGGATCGCGTCGGCCCTCTTCTGGGCCGCCTCGAGGCGCGACTGATCGTTCTTGATCTCCTCGAGCTTGCTCTCGATCTTGCCCTTGCCCCACCAGGCGAGGCCGCCCAGGGCCACGACGCCGAGCACTCCGACGATGAACACGGCCGCAACGCAGCCGATCGCGATCTTGCCGGCCATGCCCACTGTGGAAGCCTCCGAAAGTGGGCGCATGTTATCATCGTCGGCTATGGAACCGACGTGGCACGACGGCCTGAGCCGCAAGGCGCTCGTGGAACTGGTGGAGGGCCTCCTGCTCTCCGTGGACAAGGCCGTGCCGAAGCTCGACGCCGTGGCCCATCACCTCAACCTGATGGCGAGCCAAGGCGAGGAGTTCGAGGTACTTGGCGGGATCTGTGACCAGATCGCGGACATCGGTGACGAGCTCCACGCGATCAGCGACCGGGACAAGCTCCGCGACTGGGGCAACGAGATCGACACGCCCGAAAAGGCGCACTGACGTGGCCGGTCCGGACAACGCGCCCGGCTGGGCGCCCGTCGCCTTCGCGCCCCGCAAGCCACCCGCCGCGCCGGTCGCGGCCAACGGGCAGACGGTCGGTCTCGTGAGCCTCGGCTGTCCCAAGAACCTCGTGGACAGCGAGGTCATGCTGGGGCAGCTGCGGGCCCAGGGCTACGAGATCGCCGCGGACGCCAAGGCCGCCGACGTCATCGTCGTGAACACCTGCGCGTTCATCGACCGGGCCAAGCAGGAATCGATCGACACGATCCTGGAGATGGCGCGCGAGAAGGAGAGCGGACGAGCCCGGCGCCTGGTGGTCACGGGCTGCCTCTCGCAGCGCTACGACGCCGAGCTCCGCCGCGAGATCCCCGAGATCGACGCGACCCTGGGCACCGGCCAGGTGGCGGACATCGTGCGCGCCGTCTCGGGGGAAGCGACGGTCACCGACGCCGACGCGCTGCCCCAGTGGGTCTACGACCACACGGCGCCGCGCACGCTCTCGACGCCCTCGTACATGGCCTACGTGAAGATCAGCGAGGGCTGCGACTACACGTGCAGCTTCTGCATCATCCCCACGCTGCGCGGCAAGCACCGGAGCCGCCGCCAGGACGACATCGTTGCCGAAGCCCGCGCCCTCGCCGCGCGCGGCGTGAAGGAGCTGGTCCTGGTCGCCCAGGACTCGACCCGCTACGGCCTCGACCTCGGCATCCGCGACGGCCTGGCCCCGCTCCTGCGCGCCCTGGGCCAGGTGGAAGGCGTCGAGTGGATCCGCGTCATGTACGCCTATCCCGCGACCATGAGCGACGCGATCCTCGACGCGATCGCGACCGAGGACAAGGTCGTGAAGTACATCGACATCCCGCTCCAGCACGCGAGCGAATCGGTGCTGAAGCGCATGAAGCGCCCGACCGGCAAGGGCAACCTCCTCGGGCTCGTGCAGAAGATGCGCGAGCGCGTGCCCGGCGTCGCGGTGCGGACCTCGTTCATCGTGGGATTCCCGGGCGAGACGGAGGCCGACTTCCAGGAGCTCCTGGAGTTCGTCGAGGCCGGCCAGTTCGACAACGTCGGCGTGTTCACGTTCTCGGACGAGGAGGGCACCACGTCCTTCGACCTCGACGGCCGGGTCTCGCCGGCCGTGAAGGAAGCCCGCCGGCGCAAGGTGATGGCCCTCCAGAAGCGCATCGCGACGCGCAGGAACAAGCGCCGCGTCGGCGAGCGCGCCCTCGTATTGGTGGAGGGGCCCCACCCCGACAGCGACCTGCTCCTCAAGGGACGCCTCGCCTCCCAGGCCCCGGAGATCGACGGCGCCGTGATGATCACCGACACCGGCGATCGTGCGCTCGCTCCCGGCGATCTCGTGGCCTGCGAGATCACGAAAGCGCATCCCTACGACCTCGAAGTCCGCGTGGTATAGTTTTTAGCCGACCCTCCGGGGAGCGCGAAACTCGAGGTAGCATGCCGGCCGATACCAAGGGTAGTCCGCCGGAATCGCCCGATCCCCGCGAACAGCCTGGACGTCCGCCACCGTCGGTCGCTTCGGACCGCCGCTTCTTCGATGCGTCTCCGGCTCTCCTGTGCACCCTCGATGCCGGCGGACGCTTCACCGAGTTGAACCCCGCCGCCCAGGCGTGCTTCGGCTACGGACCCGGCGACCTGCGCGGTGTGTCGTGCCTGGACCTGCTGCATCCCGACGATCTCTTGGAAGCGAGGCCGATGCTCGCGCGCGTGCTGGCGGGCGAGCCTCGCGTGAACCTGGAAGCACGCTTCCGGACCAGGGAGGGCAGGTATCGCTGGCTGCTCTTTTCCATGGTGCCGGAGCAGGACGGCTTCATCTACGGCGCGGGAGTCGACGTGAGCTCCCGCCGTGACATCGAGACGGCGCTGGCCGCGCGCCTGCGGCAGCAGACGGCGGTGGCCCAGCTCGGGGAGATCGCCCTGCGCGAGCATGCCCTCGGCCCGGTGGCCGACGCGGCCACCAAGGCCGCAGCGGCGGCGCTCGACGCCGAGTTTGCGGCCCTGCTGTGGCTCTCCCAGGACGGGGAGATGCTGCGCTTGATCGCCGAGCACGGCCTGCCGCCGCTGACGACGGAAGAGCGCGACGTCTCCGTCGGCAACGCGTCGCTCTCGGGGTATACGTTGTTCGCCGACGGGCCCGTCATCGTCGGTGACCTCGGCGACACCCGGCTCTTCACGCCCGGGCCGCTCCTGGAGAAGCTTCAGGTCCGCAGCAGCCTGAGTGTGGCGATCGTGGGTCGCTCGCGGCCGTTCGGTGTCTTCGTCGTGCTGACGCGCCGGCCGCGGCAGTTCAGCGACGACGATGCGCGCTTCCTGCAGGCCCTCGCCCACGTCATCGGGGCCGCCGGCGACGAGGACCGCTCCGCCGCCGAGCTGCGCGAGCGCCAGGCGCATCTCGCCCTGGCCAGGCGTGTGGCGCGCATCGGCACCTGGCAGGTCGAGCTCGGACCTCTCACGACGCCGCACATGACGTGGTCCGACGAGGTGTTCCGGATCTTCGGCGTGCAGCCCGACGAGTTCGCACCCACCCACGACCGCTTCCTCGAACGCGTGCATCCCGACGACCGCGAGCGTGTGGCGGCGACGAGCCAGAGCATCCGCGAAGGTCGGACGGGGTTCGACATGGACTTCCGCATCGTGCGGCCCGACGGGAGCATCCGCGTCGTCCACGAGGAGGCGATCACCGAGGGGGGCGGGGCCGCGGCGGCCCTGCGCCTCATCGGCACGATCGAGGACATCACGGAGCGTAGTCGCGAGGAGGAAGCGCGCCACGCGACGGACGAGCTGCGGCGCCAGGCCCAGAAGATGGAGGCCGTCGGACGCCTCGCCGGCGGCGTCGCCCACGACTTCAACAACCTGCTCGCCGTGATCTCGGGCTACGCGCAGATGCTGCGCAACGAAATCGAGCCCGCCGACCCGCGGCTGCGCCGGCTCGAGCAGATCGAGCGGGCCGCCCAGCGCGCCACCGACCTGACCCGGCGCCTGTTGACCTTCAGCCGGCAGCAGCCGGTCGAGCCACGCACGATCGATCTCAACGCCGTCGTGACCGAGCTCGAGCCGATGCTGCGCCGGCTGATCGGCGAGGACATCCGCCTCGTCATCGGCCTCGACCACGCCGCGTGCCGGGTCCGCGCCGATCCCGGCCAGGTGGAGCAGGCGATCATGAACCTGGTCGTGAACTCGCGTGATGCCATGCCCCGGGGCGGGCGTATCGCGATCGAGACGAGCCTCCACGCGACGTCCGCCGCTGCGGCGGGAAGCGTCGAGCTGCGGGTCGCCGACACCGGGGAGGGCATGCCGCCCGAGGTGCAGGCCCGAGTGTTCGAGCCGTTCTTCACCACCAAGGAGAAGGGGAAGGGAACCGGGCTCGGGCTGCCCATGGTCTTCGGCATCGTCGAGCAGGCCTCGGGCAGGATCGAGCTCGCGAGCGCCGTCGGCAAGGGAACCACGTTCCGCATCCGCTTCCCCGAGTCGCGGGAGGACGATGTCGCGGAGGCTGCCGAGCCCGACGCGCCCGTCGAGCCCGCGCGCGCCGGCGTCACGATCCTCGTCGTGGAGGACGAGAACGCCCTGCGCGAGATGGTGAGCGAGATCCTGAGGGAGCACGGTTACGCGATCCTCGAGGCGAGCGATCCCGCCGCGGCCCTGGCGAGCGCCAGGGGCCACGTCGGACCCATCGACCTGATCCTGAGCGACGTCGTGATGCCCGGCGGTACCGGTCCCGAGGTGGCCGCCCGCATCTGCGACGAACGTCCCGGCACACGGGTGCTCTTCATGTCCGGATACTCCGACGACGCGCTCCAGAACGGGCGCCTCGAGCCCGGCACGGTCATGCTGACGAAGCCCTTTTCGACCGAGCGGCTGCTGACGGCGGTGCAAGACGTGCTGCGCGCGCCCGTCTAGCCGCGTCCGGGAGGGTTGCCCGGCCCGCAAGTCCCTGTTACACTGTCCGTTCCAACTCGGGCATTCACACGAGAGTGGGTTCGCCCCACTCTTTTTTTTGGGGAGAAGACGGGCTGAAACAGGGGGGCATCGACGCAGTGAGGGCGATTGCCGAGCGGGTCGTGGCCAGCCGGGGATACGAGCTGGTCGACGCGGAACTGAAACGCCAGCCCGGCGGCACCCTCGTGCGCCTCTACGTCGACAAGCCCGGCGGTATCGGCCTCGACGACCTGCAGTCCGTCTCGCAGGAGGTCTCCGCGATCCTCGATGCCGAGGATCCCATCGCCGCCTCCTTCACCCTCGAAGTCTCCTCGCCGGGTCTCGACCGACCGCTCAAGACCGAGGCTGATTACAAGCGTTTCGTGGGGAAGCTCGCGAAAGTCTCGAGCTACGAGCCGGTCGACGGCCGGCGTCACTGGACGGGGCGGCTCGCCTCGGCCGACGCGGGCGTCGTCGAGATCGTCCTCGAGAGCGAGGGCGGCAAGCGCTGCCGCGTGCCCTACGACAAGATCTCCCACGGCCGCCTCGAAGTGGAATTCTAGGGATAAGCCATGGCCAGCCAGCTTCGACAACAGATCGACCAGATCAGCCGCGAGAAGAACATCAATCCCGAGGTGATCATCGCCGCCATCGAGGACGCCATCCTCACGGCCGCGAAGAAGTACTACAAGAGCAACGAGGACCTGCGCGCGCGCTTCAACGACGAGAACGGCCAGATCGAGGTGTTCGCGGTCAAGCAGATCGTCGAGGCCGTGGAGAACGACGAGGTGCAGCTGTCCCTCGCCGAGGCCCACAAGCTCATCCCCGAGGCCGAGGTGGGCCAGGAGATCGAGTTCCCGAAGCCCACGGACATCCTGGGGCGCATCGCGGCCCAGACCGCGAAACAGGTGATCTTCCAGAAGGTGCGCGAGGCCGAGCGCGACAACGTCTACTCCGAGTACTCGGGGCGCGTTGGAGAGGTCGTGAACGGCATCATCAAGCGCCAGGAGATGGGCGACTTCGTGGTGGACCTGGGCCGCGCGGAGGCCGTGCTCCCGCGCAAGGAACAGAGCCGGGCCGAGACCTACCAGACGGGGGACCGGGTGCGCGTCGCGATCGTGCGCGTGCTGAAGGCCGCCAAGGGCCCGCAGGTCGTCGTGAGCCGCACCGACTCGGCGCTCCTGATCAAGCTCTTCGAGATGGAAGTGCCCGAGATCTACGACGGCACCGTCCAGATCCGCGGCTGCGTGCGCGAGGCCGGCGAGCGCGCCAAGGTCGCCGTGATCTCCCGCGAGAAGGACGTGGATCCCGTGGGCGCCTGCGTCGGCATGAAGGGCACCCGGGTCCAGTCCATCATCCGCGAGCTGCGCGGCGAGAAGATCGACATCGTGGAGTGGAGCGACGACCCGATCCAGTTCGTCGAGAAGGCGCTCTCGCCCGCGAAGATCAGCCGCGTGACGATCGTCGACGAAGAGCAGCGCATCATGGAGGTCGTCGTCGAGGACAAGCAGCTCTCCCTCGCCATCGGCAAGAAGGGCCAGAACGTGCGCCTCGCCGCGAAGCTCGTGGGCTGGCGCATCGACATCAAGAGCGAGGAAGAGAAGCGCCAGGAAGTCGAAGCCGAGATGGCGCGCATGGAGCGCATGGCGGCCGAGCTCAAGAGCCTGCCCCACGTCGGCGACAAGACCATCCAGAAGCTGATCGACGCCGGCGTCCAGGGCGTCTCGCACATCCTCGAGATGACGAACGAGATGATCTGCTCGATCGAGGGCATCGGCCCCAAGACCGCGGAGAAGATCCGCGAGGCGGCCGAGGAAGCCAAGATCGAGTGGGACAAGCGCGACGCCGAGGACGCGGCGCGCTACGCGGCCGAGCAGGCGGCAGCCGACCAGGCCGCCGCCGACGAGCAGGCCGCGGCCGACCAGGCGGCCGCCGAACAGGCTGCAGCCGAGGCCGCCGCCGCACAAACCGAGGACACCCCTGCCGAACCGGAGCCCGCCGTGGCCGGCCGCGAGGGTCAGGAGGGATCGTCGGATGACGAACGTTAGGGTCTTCCAGCTCGCCCGAGATCTCGGGATCCCGAGCCAGGAAGTCATCGACCGCCTCAAGAAGCTCGGCATGGAGGTGAAGACCGCCTCGAGCTCCATCGACGAGGACACCGCCGACAAGCTGAAGCGCGCCCTCAAGATCGACGCCCTCACGGCGAAGAAGCGCCGCCTCTACGGCAGCGAAGAGGAGGACGCCGAGCGCGAAGAGCAGGAGCGCGCCCGGGCCGCCCAGATCGCCGAGGAGAAGGCCGCCCGCGACGCCGCGGCGGCCGCCGCCAAGGCCGCCGCCGAGGAGCGCAAGGCC
>CADEEV010000011.1 GCA_902826455.1 uncultured Acidobacteriota bacterium
ATGTTACCACGCTGCATCCGGGCGGCGACTCGCAGCCCCACATTCAGCACCGCGCCACTGGACAGGCCGGCGAACACCCCTTCGATGTTGACCAGGGCACGGGTTGCCCGCAGCGAGTCATCTGACCGCACCACGACCTTTCGATCCAGCATTTCGAGGTCCAGGATCGGCGGGATGAACCCGTGGTCCAGGCTTCTGAGACCGGACACCGAATCATCTGGGTGCGGCTCGGCCGCCACGATCTGGACCTTCGGGTTGTGCTCCTTGAGCCGGCGGCCGGTTCCCATCAGCGTGCCGCCGGTCCCCAGGCCTGCCACGAAAACGTCCACGTCTGGCAGATCCGCGATGATCTCCGGAGCAGTCGTCTCGTAGTGTGCGCGTGGGTTAGCCGGGTTCCCGTACTGGTACAGCAGGTGATACCGGCTGTCCTTCGCCAGCTCCTGCGCCCGGGCAATCGAGCCATTACTCCCCAGCGCGCCGTCCGTCAACTCGACTTCCGCACCGAACAGCTCAAGCAACTGCCGGCGTTCGTTGCTGACGTTGTCGGGCATCACCACCTTCAGGCGATACCCCTTGACCTGGGCGATCATCGCCAGCCCGATGCCGGTGTTGCCGCTGGTCGGCTCCAACAGGATCTTGTCGGAGTTCGGCCCGATCGCCCCAGACTGCTCAGCATCCTGGATCAGCGTTCGCGCGATGCGGTCTTTGACGCTGCCGGTCGGGTTGTACCCTTCGAGTTTCGCAAAGAGCCGCACGCCGGGGCGCGGGCTCATGTGCTGAAGCTCTACGAGCGGGGTGTGGCCGATGGACTCAACGATATTCGAATATTTCATAGGCTCCGGGTCGAGGGCGGCAGGTCATGGGAGGCAGGAAGCATGCCCTCCAACCTCATGACCCACGACCTCCGTCCCATCGCCCTCACTCCCTCAGCCTCCGGCGACCGCCGGCAGAATCGACACCGAGTCGCCAGGTGACAACTTGGTCTCCAGCCGGCCGAGATACCGGATGTCTTCGTCGTTCACGTAGATGTTGACGAACCGACGCAGTTCGCCAGACCCGTCGAACAGCCCGGTCCTGACGCCTGGATACCGGCGATCAAGGTCTTCGAGCAGCTCAGCGACCGTCGAGCCGTCGCCCTGAACCACCTTCTCGCCCTGCGTGTGGACGCGCTGGGGTCCAGGCACCCGAACCTCTACCATGGTGTCAGCCTCCCGTGGCTTCCATTGGGCCACCGCAGAACGCCTCGTAGTCGATGAGATGGTCGATGGTCGGGTTGTCACCGCACAGCGGGCACTCCGGATCGCGACGGATCTTGACCTCGCGGAACTCCATTGCCAGGGCATCGTAGAGCAGCAGACGGTTCACCAACGGCTCGCCCAGGTTCAGAATCAGCTTGACCGTCTCGGTCGCCTGGATGATGCCGATCATGCCCGGCAGCGCGCCCAGCACGCCGGCCTCGGCGCAGCTTGGAACGGCGCCTGGCGGTGGCGGAGCCGGGAACAGGCAGCGGTAGCAGCCCTTCTCTGGCATGAACACCGACGCCTGCCCTTCGAAACGGAAGATGCTGCCGTCGACCAGCGGCTTCTTCAGCAGAAACGCTGCATCATTCACCAGATACCGCGTGGCGAAGTTGTCGCAGCCATTGACGATGATGTCGTACTGGCTGAGGATCTCCATCGCGTTCTCGGAGGTGAGCGCCTCAGTGTGCGCGACCACCTTCGCGTCTGGGTTCACGTTCTCAAGCTGGATGCGCGCAGACTCGACCTTCGGCTTGCCGATGTTCGCGTGCCCGTGCAGGATCTGCCGGTGGAGGTTCGACAGGTCAACCGTGTCGAAGTCGACGATGCCAAGTGTGCCGACACCAGCAGCCGCCAGGTAGAGCGCTGTCGGCGAGCCAAGCCCACCCGCGCCAATCAGGATCACCTTGGCGTTGAGCAGCTTCCGCTGACCAACCCCGCCGATCTCGGGCAGGATGATATGCCGGCTATAGCGGACCGCCTGCTCTGGTGTAAATCGTGTGCTGGTCGCTCCGCCAGCCATGGCCGGAATAACCGCCACCTCGTCCTCCCTGTCCAACGGCGTCTCGAAGCCAGCAAGCGCGTCGATGCCGTGGTTATTCACGTAAACATTCACAAACCGATGCAAATTCCCGTCCGCATCGAACATCTCCCGATGCAGCGCGGGATAGGTCGTGCTGAGCCACGTCAGCAGACTGCCCACGTCTGGCGAGTCGTGCTGCAACCGGGCCGCGCCCTCCGTGAACCGGCGCCACGATGTCGGCACGTATAACCTGGCCACGGAGCCTAGATCTCCACGCTCAGGTAGCGCTCGCCGGTGTCGCACAACACCGTGACCACCGTCTTGCCCGGGCCAAGCTGCGCAGCAATACGACCTGCTGCCACCACGTTCGCCCCAGATGAAATCCCGACGAGCAACCCCTCCTCACGGGCCAGACGCCCGGTCATCACGGTAGCCTCGTGATCGTCGACCGCCACCACATCATCCAGCACGGACCGATCCAGCAGAACCGGCACGAAGCTCGCACCGATGCCCTGGATCGCATGCGGCCGGAACCGCCCGCCCTTCAACACCGGCGACTTGGACGGCTCGACGGCGATGATCTGAACCTCTTGCAGCTCTCGCTTGAGCACCCGCCCGACGCCGGTGATGGTGCCGGCCGTCCCCACACCAGCCACGAAGGCGTGAACCTCGCCGCCGCTCTGCGCCAGGATCTCGCGGGCGGTCGTGCGCTCGTGCACGGACGGGTTGGCCGGATTCTCGAACTGCTGCGGCATGAAGTAGTGCGGGTTAGCTCGCAGCAGTTCCTGGGCCGCAAATACCGCCCCGGTCATCCCCTCGATGGCCGGCGTCAGATGCAGCTCAGCCCCGAAACGCGCCAGCAGCTGCCGGCGCTCAAGGCTCATGTCCTCGGGCATGGTCAGGATCAAACGATATCCACGGGCAGCCGCCACCATCGCCAGCCCGATGCCGGTATTGCCACTCGTCGGCTCAACAATCGTCGCGCCTGGCTTCAGCTTGCCCGCCTGCTCGGCCTCTTCGACCATTGCCACGGCGATGCGGTCTTTGACGCTGCCGCCCGGGTTCAATGACTCCATCTTTGCGAGCACACGTGCGCCGCCGGCGGGGACCACCCGATTGAGGCGCACCAGCGGCGTCCACCCGACCACATCAACCACCGTCTCAGCAAAGCCGTGAGCGCGGCCAGTGGGCCCACTCTCTCGGGTCGCACCAGGCACGGTCTCCCGATTGTCAGTCACAGGTGCTCCCTCGCCATGCCAGGCGTCAGCGTGTCATTTTCATGTTGACACGTCTGCTCATAGTCCGCGCCACTGCGATTGCGCCGGGTCAGACGAGCTAGATGTAGTACATCACCCGCTGCTCGCGGGTGCGCTGCTGCTCTACCAGGTCGCCAACGGACGTGGTGTCCAGGATGCGGTTGGCGGCGCTGGCAACAGATTCCCACAGCTCGCGCGTCACCGACGCGGTGGATGCACGGTCGCCGTCGAACTCGCCCAGACAGTCCAAGGAGAGCAACGGCCCCTCAAGCGCGGCGATGATCTCGCCCACGGCAACGGCGTTCGGCTCCCGCGCCAGCTCGTGCCCGCCGCGCGGCCCTCGGCTGCTACGCACCAGCCCGGCCTTCCGCAGCGAGGTCAACAGCTGCTCAAGATACGCCTCGGGGATCGACTCGCGGGCGGCGATCTCGGCGCTCTGGACTGGACCCTCGCCGTACCGCCGAGCAAGGTCAATCACCGCGCGGACGCCGTAGTCGCTACGCATCGAAAGCTTCACGTTCTGCACCCACGAAAGATTGTTGACCCGCTGACTCAATATTCTAGTAATCTGCCGCGCGCCCTGTCAACGATAGCGCCGTCGATGACTTTCGCTCGCGATACGATTCGCTTACCTTCAGCAACCTTCGCGTTTACGGAATGCACGTACACTCTGCCCGGACGCACGAGTCGCGTGCTGGAGTTGCTGATGAGATGGCCCCGACCGCTGTTCCCCAATCGGGTTGTTGCCGTTGTCACCACCGCGCTCGGCCCTGCTGCTCGCCGCCCCGGCGCCGCCACCGCCCCCGCGGCAACGCTCCGGGGTGGTGGGCCTCGTCGCGTTCGCAGGCGCCTGGCTGCTGCTGGGTCTCGCGGCCTTCTCCGGGCTCCGGCGCGTGCTGCCGCCGCTGCAGGCCTGGGCCGCCTCGAAGGTCCTGGGTCCGCTGCTGTTCGGGTACCTCGCGTGGCTCTTGGCGACGCTCGCCCCGGGCTCGTTCACGCGGCCCTGGCTGACGCTCGTGTTCCTGTTGCTCCTCGTCGTCGGCGCGTCCTTGTGGAGGCGCGGGCCGCGCCACGCCCTGCCTCCGGCGGCGCTCGCGTGCGAGGCCGTTCTCTGGGGAGGCTTCGGCCTCTTCCTGGCCGTGCGCGCCGCGAACCCCGCGATCTTCTGGGGCGAGAAGCCGATGGACTTCGCGTTCCTCAACGCCCTCGCGCGCGCCACGAGCGCGCCGCCTCCCGAGCCCTGGTTCGCCGGCTCGGTGCTGCACTACACCTACTTCGGCCACTTCGTCGTGGCGGCGCTCGGCAAGCTCGGCGGCATCCACCCCGCGGTGCTCTTCAACCTCGCGCTCCCGTGGGTCGCGGCGCTCACGCTGTCGACCGCCTTCGGGATCGGCGCCGGCCTCGCCGGGCTGCGCGGCGGGCTCGTCGCCGCCGTGCTCACCGGCGTCGTCGGCAACCTGAGCGGTCCGTTCGAGCTGCTGGCCCGCCGGGCCCTGGACTTCGACTACTTCTGGGCGACCTCGAGGGTCGTGAGGGACACGATCAACGAGTACCCGCTGTGGAGCTTCCTGTTCGCCGACCTGCACGCGCACGTCCTCGTGCTGCCGTTCTCGATGACGCTCCTGCTGCTTCTGTTCGCCGGGGACGGAGACGAGCCGAAGGCGCTCTGGCGCGTGGCTCTCGCCGCGCTCGCCCTCGGCGCCATCGGCGTGACGAGCGCCTGGAGCGTGCCCACCTACGCGCTGCTCGTCGTGTTCGCGGGGCTGTGCGCCGCCCTCGGGGCCGGGCAAGGCGGCCTCGCGCGCCGCGTCGGCGGCTCGCTCGCCCGAAGCCTCGCGACGCCCCTGCTGGCATGGGCGCTGTTCTGGCCCTTCTGGCACGCCTACCACGCGCCCGAGCGCAACTGGGGCTGGCAGCGCGACGCGTTCGTCGGCCCCGGCGAATTCGCCCGGATCTTCGGCCTGTTCCTCTGGCTGGCGGTGAGCTTCCTCGTCGTGCGGTCGCAGCCCGGACGCTTCGGTCTCGCGCGCAGCCTGCTCGCCCTCGCGAGCCTCGCCGCGATGCTGGCGTCGGTCCGCGTCGGGCTCGTGGGCCTCGCGGCGCTCGCCACGCTGCTGGCGTGCTCGCGGCGTCTGCCGGGGCACGAGCGCGCGGCCGCGACGCTCTTCGCCTTCGCCTCGTTCGTGACCGCGGGCTGCGACGTCGTGTTCGTGTGGGACCGCATGAACACGCTGTTCAAGTTCTACCTGGACGCGTGGCTGCTCTTCGCGGTCGCCTCGTCGGTCGCCCTCGTCGGGCTCTGGCGCGAGCTCCCGCCCGGCGCCGTCCGCGCGGGCTGGCGCGCCGCGACGGCGCTCCTCGGGCTGGTGGCCGCGGCCACCGGCGCCACGGCCTTCTACGCCGCGGTCACCTCCGTGAAGGCGGAGAGTCCGGGTTGGAGCCTGGACGGAACCACCTACCTCGAGGCGCGCGATCCCGGTGACGCACGGGCCCTCGCGTGGCTCGACGCCAACGTGGGCGGCAGCCCGGTCATCGCCGAGGCCTGGGGCGACGCCTACGGCGACTCCGCGCGCGTGTCCATGAACACCGGTCTTCCGACGGTGCTGGGCTGGGAGTACCACGTCCATCAGCGCGCCCAGTCCTGGGAGGACATCCAGGCGCGCAAGGCCGATCTGGAAGCGCTCTACCGCTCGGGAGACCGCGACGCCGTCGCGGGGATCCTCGACCGCTACGGCATCGCCCTCGTCTATGCGGGCGATTTCGAGCGCCGCACGTACGGCGTCCGCGGCGTCGATCGTCTCGCGGGCTGGGACGATCTGCTGCGGCCCATCTACGCCGAGTCGGGGACGACGGTCTATGCGGTCCGGGGCGGGCCGGCTCCGGTCGAGACCCCGACCCTGCTCGCGGAGGCGCCGCCCCAGGCTCCTGCCGAGGCGCCGCTCGGTCAGCTCAACCAGGCGCGTGGGCTCGCGGTCGCGTCCGACGGCAGCATCTACGTCGCGGACTTCGACAACCACCGCGTCCAGCGCTTCGACGCCGGGCTCGCGGCCGTGTCCGCGTGGGGCGAGCAGGGCGCCGGCAAGGGCCAATTCTCCCAGCCGTGTGAGGTCGCGGTGTTCGGCGATCGCGTCTACGTGGCCGACACCTGGAACCAGCGCGTCCAGGTGTTCGACCGGGAGGGCGGCTACCTCCGCGAGTGGCGCGACGGGTTCTACGGGGCCCGGGGCCTGGCCGTGACCCGCGAGGGCGCCGTGGTCGTAGCCGACACCGGCAACCACCGGGTCCTGGTCTACGACTCCGAGGGCGTGCGGCTGCGGGCCTGGGGCGAGCGCGGGAGCGGGCCGGGGCAGTTCCTCGAGCCCATGGGCGTCGCGGTCGACGCTCGGGGACGCGTGTACGTCGCCGACAACGGCAACGGCCGGCTGCAGGTGTTCGAGCCCGACGGCCGGTTCCTGCGCGCGTTCCCCGTGGCCGGCTGGCGCAGCGAGGTCTACTCCGAGCCCAAGCTCGCGATCGCGCCGGACGGCGGGATCTGGGCGACGGTGCCGCTGCCGGGCGTCGTGCGCGTGTACGACGCGAGCGGCGCGCTCGTGCGGGAGCTCGCCGGCCCCGAAGGAGGCGCGTTCTCGAAGCCGCTCGGCATCGCCTTCGACGCGTCGCGAACCCGGATGCTGGTCACGGACCTGTCCGCCGGACTCGTGGCGTTGTCGCTCGAGACCACGCCGTGACGGCCCTCGTCGTGCCGTGGCTGCGCTGGCTCCTGGTGGTCGAGATCCTCGGGCTCCTCGCCTGGCCCCTCGTCCACCGCGCGCTCGGCCGGCTTCCCGATCGCGGCTACTTTGCCGCGAAGTCCGTGGGCCTCCTCCTGTTCGGCGTGCTGTCCTGGCTCGGCTTCAGCCTCGGCCTGCTGCGCAACGACCAGGGCGGCGCCTGTCTCGCGGCCGCCGGGCTCGGGCTCGCGGCGCACGCATCGCGGAGCGGCGTCGCGTCGTGCTGGACCTGGGCGCGCGCGAACGCCTGGATCGTCCTGACCGCCGAAGCGGTGTTCGGGGTCGCGTTCGCGCTGTGCGCCGTGGCGCGCGCCTTCGACCCGGCCGCCGATCACACCGAGCGCCCGATGGACCTCCTCCTCCTCGCCGGCATCGATGCCAGCCCCGTCTACCCGCCCCGCGATCCCTGGCTCAGCGGGCACGCCATCAGCTACTACTACTTCGGCCACTGGCTGCTCGCCGGCCTCGGCCGCCTCGCGGGCCTCCCGCCCGCGCTCTCCTACAACCTCGGGCTCGCGTGCTGGTTCGGGCTCCTGGTCTCCGGCGCCTTCGGGCTCGGCTTCGTCCTCACGGCCCTGGTCGACCCCGGGCGGCGCCGGGCTGCCCTCGCGACGGGCGCCCTGGCCGCCGGGCTCGTCGCGTGCGTCGGGAATCCCCAGGGCGCCGCCGACGTGTTGCAGCGCCATGGCGTCGACCTGACGGCCTTCGCCCAGGGCCGCGTCGCCCACAACTTCGCGCCGCCGCCCGAGCACTGGTGGTGGTGGCGGGCCAGCCGCGTGCTCGAGGATCGCGAGCCCGGCGGGGATGCAGTCGAGATCATCGACGAGTTCCCGGCCTTCAGCTACGTCATCGGGGACGCCCACGCTCACGTGCTGGCGATGCCCTTCGGCATGCTGTGCATGCTGCTGGCTCTCGATCTCCATCTCGGCTTGCGAGCGGACCAGCGCCGGCTCGGCGAGCGCGCCGGCCTCGTGCTCGCGATGGTGGCGATCGGCGCGCTGCTGTTCGCGAACACCTGGGACTTTCCGGCGCAGTGGACGCTCGCGGTTCTGGCGGCCGTGCTCGCCGGCGCGTGGCGGGCGGGAGCCGTGATCGGCGTCGCGGTCCCGTTCGGTGCCGCCCTTCTCTACCTCCCGTACCTCGTCGCCAGCCAGAGCCAGGCGGAAGGCCTGCGCTCGGCGCTGGCTCATCCCACTCCGCTGCCGCAGCTGCTGCTGATGTTCGGCGGGCTGCTGCTGGGCGTGGCCCCGCTCGCCTTCGACGGGCTGCGCAGCCGGCGTGCCTGGGGCCTTGCGCTCGGTTGCGGCGCGGTCGGGCCGATGCTCGTCGCCGGCCTCGTCCACGGGAACGCGACGCCGCGGCCCACGCTCGGAATGCTCGGCTTCCTGCTCGCGAGCCTGGTTCTCGCGGGGCTGTCCGAGGAGCGGCGCGCTCCCGCGCGTCGCTTCGCCCTGCTCCTGGCCGGCCTCGGCGTCTGGCTCGCGATCGTGCCGGAGCTCGTGTTCATCGCCGACGGCTTCGGCACGCGCATGAACACCGTCTTCAAGATGTACTACCAGGCCTGGCTGTTCCTGGCCGTGGCGGCGAGCCTGGGGATCGTCGAGGGCCTTCGCGCGGGGCGCGCGGCCCGAGCCACGGCGTGCGCGGCGCTCGTCGTGGGCGCGGGCGGCGTCTGGTACACCGCGGAGGCCCTGGCCACGGAGATGGGACGGGGCGGGACCCCGACCTTCGACGCTCTCGCGTACGCCCGCGAGTCGGCGCCCGACGAATGGGCGGCGATCGAGTGGATCCGTGAGCACGCGCCGCTCGACGCGGTCGTGTTGCAGGCCAAGGGCGCCAGCTATCGGTCCGAGCAGTCGCGGCTGAGCGTCGCCACGGGGCGCGCGACGCTGCTGGGCTGGGAAGGCCACGAGCTGCAATGGCGGGGCGCGCGCTTCGCGGCGATGACCGACGGCCGCGACGCCGCCCTCGACGTCGTGTATCGCAGCGGGAACGCGGCGAGCCTCGGGGAGACCCTCGGACGCTTCGGGATCGGCTACGTCTTCGTCGGGCCGTTCGAGCGCGAGAACCACGGCATCGACGCCGTGCGCGAGGCCGTGCTGGGCCAGGCCCTGGAGCGCGTCTTTTCAAGCGGCGGCGTGGCCGTGTATCGTGCCCGCCCAGTGCAGGAGCCCGCTCCGTGACCGGGACGAATCGCCTCCTCTTCTGGGGAGCCCTCGGGGCCGGGGCCCTGGCGCTGCGTCTCGTCGGCCTCGGCAGCTCGCCGCTGTCGTCCTCCGAGGCCGTGACCGCGTGGCCCGCGCTCGTGGCCGCGCTTCCGGAGGGCGGCCTGCCCGGGCCGGTTCCGGGCAGCGCTCTGCTCGCGACGCTCCAGTGGATCGCCTTCGGGATGCTCGGCGCCGGAGACGTCCTCGCTCGTGTCCCCGGCGCGCTGCTCGGCGCGGCGCTCGCGGTCCTGCCGGCGTGTCTCGAGCGCACGTGGGGCCAGGCGCCCGCGCGCAGCCTGGGCCTGCTGCTCGTACTCGATCCGACGCTCCTCGGCATCGCGCGCTCGGCCGAGGGCTTCGGGGTGGGGGTCTTCCTGGCCGCGCTCCTGCTCACGCTGCTCTTGCAGGAAGACACGAGGCTCCACCGGCTCGCGGCGCCGGTCGCAGGGCTCCTGCTCGTGAGCGGCTTCGAAGCCTGGAGCCTGTTGCCGATCGTCGCGATCGCGGCGCTCGTGGCCGGCCGCTGGCGCGCGCCCACGCGGCGCGACCAGGCGCTCGTCGCGGCCTTCGCGCTGCTCGGCGCCACCGGCCTGCTGGTCGTGCCCGAGTTCGCGGGCGCCGTGTCCGCGAGCCTGACCGCGTGGCTCCACGCGTGGGACGCCCCGAGCGCGTGGCCGCGGGTCTCGGCGCTGCTCCGCACGGATCTCCCCG
The DNA here is from genome assembly GCA_902826455.1 of uncultured Acidobacteriota bacterium. Classification (GTDB taxonomy): domain Bacteria; phylum Acidobacteriota; class Vicinamibacteria; order Fen-336; family Fen-336; genus CADEEV01. The sequence continues at coordinate 9,985 of CADEEV010000011.1, forward strand.
TCGTCGTCCTCGCCGCGGCGGGCGCGCTGTGGACGTCGCCCGGGAGGGGCCGGCGCGGCGCCGCGACGCTCGTGGCCGCGACGTGGGCCCTCGTCGCTCCCGTCTCGCGTCGGGAGCCGGAGCCGGCGCTCCTCGCGCTCGCGTTGCTGCCGAGCGCGGCCGTGGGCCTCGCCTGGCTGTACGAGCGCGCCACGACGGGCCGCGCGACGGTGCAGCGGCTCGCCCTCGGAGCCGGGGCCGTCGTGACCGTCGGCCTCGTCCTGCGCGCCGTATCCGTGTCGCAGGTCGCGGTCGGGAACCGCGGGCTCGCCCGACTCGCCGCCGACGTCGCGACGCTGTCGGCGCAGCGCACGCCGGACCGGCAGGAGATCCCGGTCGTCGTGCCGGAGCGCGCGGATCCGGCGCTGCTGTGGGCCTTGAGAAGGATCGCGACGACGACGGTCGCGCGCCTGCCCGCCGACGCCGCGGCGCGACCCTTCGTGATCGCGTCTCGCGAGCCCGTGCTCGAGGGCTACTTCGGCCACGCCTACGGCGCGGAGCCCGGCAGTGTCGTGCTCTGGGTGCCGCGATGACGGCCCGCGAGCGGCTCGCGTGGGCGCTCCTGCTGGCGCTCAACGTCGCCACCCACTTCGCGGACCTGGGTGCCCGGGCCATGGGCCACGACGAGAGCCTGCACGCTTTCTACTCCCACCAGTACGCGACGACCGGCGTCTACAAGCACGACCCGATGATGCACGGCCCGTTCCTGTTCCATTCGACGGGCCTCGTGTTCCTGCTGGCCGGAACCAACGACACCACGGCGCGCCTCCTGCCCGCGCTGTTCGGGACGCTGTTGGTCGCGACGCTGTTCGCGTTCCGGCGCTACCTCGGCCGGCGCGGCGCGTTCTTCGCCGCCGTCCTCGCCAGCCTGAGCCCCGTGCTCCTGGTCTACGCGCGCTACCTGCGCAACGACATCTACGTGTCCGTGTTCACGCTGCTCTGGGTCCTCGGGCTCCTGCGCTTCCAGGACACGCGGAAGGTCCGCTGGCTCTGGCTCACGTCCTTCGCGATGTCGATCAGCTTCTGCTCGAAGGAGACGACGTTCATCACCGGAGCGATCCTGGGCGCCTGGTTCGCGCTGCGCGGCCTCGTGCGGGCCTTCGTGCGGCGCGAGCCCTTCGGGCTCAATCGGGACGCCGAGGCGGCCCTCGTGATGCTGAGCCTCGCGCTGCCCTTCGCGTCGCCGCTGGTGCACACGGCGCTCGGCTGGAACCCGGAGCAGTTCGAGGGACCGCTGGCCCAGGTCCACGCCGCCGCCGCGATCGGCCTCGCCCTGGCCCTCGGCGCCGGCATCGCCTTCGTGGGCTTGAAGCGGGCGCCGCTCGGCTTCAAGGCCTGGACGCGGCTCCTGGCGATGTTCTGGTTCCTGCCGGTCTTCCTCTTCTCCGCGCTGTTCACCGACATGCCGCGCGGCATCATCAGCGGCGTCGTGGGCAGCCTGGGCTACTGGCTGGGACAGCACTCGGTGGGCCGGGGCAGTCAGCCCTGGTTCTACTACGCGTTCCTGACGGTGCTCTACGAGTTCCTGCCGCTCGTCCTCGCGTCGTGCGGAGCGATCGCGGTGCTGCGGCGCCTCGCGGCCCGTCGCCTGCCGCGGGTTCCGGCGTTCCTGCTCTTCTGGACCGTGGGCGCCGCCCTCCTCTACTCCGTCGCCGGAGAGCGGATGCCGTGGCTGAACGATCACATCGTGCTGCCGATGACGCTGCTCGGCGGCTGGTGGCTCGGGCGCTACGTCTCGCGCGTGCCCTGGGCCGGCATCGATCGGCTGAGAGGGCTCGCGGTGTTCGTCTCGGTGCCCCTCGCTCTCCTGCTCCTCGCGCGACTCGCCTGGCTGCGGCCCTTCGCGGACCGCAGCCTGACGGCTCTCGCCGAGAGCGGCGTGTTCCTCACCCTCGCGGTCTTCCTGATCGCCGTCGGCCTGGTGGCCCGGGCCTGCGCCCGAGGCATGACCGGCCGGCAGGCGCGGTCCGTGTCGCTCCTGGGCGGGTTCGCCTTGCTGGCCGTGCTGACGGCGCGGGCCGCCTTCACCCTCACGTTCGTGAACTACGACATGGCGACGGAGTTCCTCGCCTATTCCCACGGCACGCCCGACGTGAAGCGCATGCTGGCCGAGGTCGAGGAGGTGGCGGACCGCACGGGCGTCGGCAGCGACCTGGTCGTGGCCGCCGACGACGACACGGCCTGGCCGCTGACGTGGTACCTGCGCGTGTACCCGAAGCAGGCGTTCTACGCCGACACGCCGACGCTCGAGGCGATGCGCTCGCCGGTGGTCATCGTCGGCTCCAAGAATCTGCCGGCCGCGGAGCCGTACCTCGAGCGCGACTACGTGAAGCGCGACTATCGCCTCGTGTGGTGGCCGATCGAGGACTACGCCGGCATCGACCTCGACACGATCCTCGCGACGCTCGCCGATCCCGAGGCTCGCCGCCGCGTGTGGAACATCGCGGTCCACCGCCGCTACGACGGCGTCAGCCTGGCGGAATGGCCCTACCGCCACGAGTTCAAGCTCTTCGTGCGGCGCGACCTGGCCCGCGACGTCTGGCCCCTGGGCCAGGAGGCCCTCGCGGCGGCCGCGCCCGAGGCCCAGGCGGCGCCGGTGCCCGAGCTGCGGTGCGCGGCGCGCGGCGTCTACGAGGGTGCGTTCGGCGACAAGCCCCTCGCGGCGCCCGCGGCCGTCGCCCTCGGCGCCGACGGGACGCGCTGGATCGCCGACACCGGCCACCATCGCGTCGTGAAGCTCGACGCGTCGGGCCGCTTCCTCGCCTCGCTGGGCTCGGCCTGCGACCTGGGCAAGGGCGCCGCCAGCGGCTGCCGCGACGCCGAGGCCCACGGCCAGTTCGCCGAGCCCTGGGGCGTCGCCGTCGGCCGCGGTGGGGAGCTGATCGTGGCCGACACGTGGAACGGCCGCCTGCAGTTCTTCGACTCGAAGGGCGCGTTCCTGCGCTCGTGGGGCCGGCTCGTCATGAACGCGCCGCTGCCGATCCCGACGGACAACCTCTACGGGCCGCGGGCGGTGGCGAGCGACGCGAAGCGGGAGCGGCTGTTCGTGACCGACACCGGCAACAAGCGCGTGCTCGTGCTGGCACCCGACGGGGGCGTGCTGGCCGAGCTCAGCGGCGGGTTCGACGAGCCCGTCGGCGTCGCCGTCAGCCCGCGCGATGGCCATGTCTTCGTGGCCGACACGTGGAACCAGCGCATCCAGCAGTTCGACGCGGACCTCGAGTTCGTCGCGTCGTGGGCGGTGCCGGGCTGGAAGAGCCGGAGCCTGACCAACAAGCCCTACCTCGCGGTCGACGACCGCGGCCTCGTGTACGCGAGCGACCCGGACGCCGGCCGGGTGCTCGTGTTCGGGCCCGAGGGTCAGCCGGTCGCCAGCCTGGCGGCGACCGAATGGCACGGCGCCGACGTGGGGCCCACCGGCCTCGCCCTCGACGGCCGGCGGAAGATCCTGCTGGTCACCGACACGGCCGGGAACAAGGTCTGGTCGTTGCCTCAGGTGACCCTCGCCGACGGAACGGCCACGTGCCTGGCCGCGTCGCGCTCCGGCCACTGAACGCGGCGGCCCCCCGAGTGCTAGGATGCCGGGCATCCGGGGGGACCCATGCGCAAGATGTGGTGGCTGTCGTGTGCCGTCGTCGCGTTCGCAGCCACGGGCCTGGCCGAGCCAGCGCCGCCGGTTCAAGAGGACGAGACCGCGGAGGCCCTTCCCTCGGGCGACGAGCTCGAGGTCGGGCCGAGCCTGACGGGCCACGACCCCGCCGCGTTCGCGAACGCCGAGCGACTGATGGCCAAGGGCTTCGCGCGCTGGGAAGTGCGCTGGGACGAGCGCAGCAACCGCCCGCACCTGATCCAGGGCGGCGGCTTCCCGCTGCTGCCGGGCAAGGGCAACCGGATCGTGGCTGCCGACCTCGGTCTTGCCAGTGCCAACGCTCTCGAGCTCAAGGACGTCGAGCCGTTGCTGCGCCAGTTCATCGCGGACTATCCCGACGTCTTCCGCCTCCCCCAGGGCACGCTGAAGCTCGACACGCAGCGCAGCGTCAAGCTGCGGGACGGCCGCGTGTGGTTCGTGGAGTTCAAGCAGTACCGGGGCGGCGTACCGGTGGAAGGCGCGAACGTGTTCTTTCGCATCAACAACGGCAACATCGTCCAGTTCGGCACCGACAAGCTGGCCGACGTGACGGTCTCGACGCGTCCCACGGTGACGGCGGCAGCGGCCCTGGACCATCTCGCGGAGTCCGTGAAGTGGAACCGCGAGGGACTGCGGCAGACCCAGGCGGCGGTGCTGAAGCTGTTCCCGGAGCTGCCCGAGGGCGGGGAACGCGCTCAGCGCTATGCCGGGAAAGCGGGCGAGGGCTACCGTCACGTCCTCGCGTGGGAGCTCACGCTGCGGCGCTCCGGGATCGACACGACCTACAAGGCCCTGGTCGACGCGGGCGACGGCCACGTGATCCGCGTCGAGGACCTGACGCGCACGGCCACCGTCAAGGGCGGCATCTATCCGACCACCAACAGCGACGCGGAGGTGAGCCGCAACTTCGGCTTCACGGCGGTGTCGCCCGGCGGCGTCACGGACGCCGCGGGGGTCTACAACTACCCCGGCGGCACCGTCACGTCGGCCCTCAACGGCCAGTACTTCCGGATACAGGACGCCTGCGGGGCGATCTCGTTGGGCAACAGCACCAACGGCGACCTCGACTTCGGAACCAGCGCGGGCACCGATTGCACGACACCGGGCATCGGAGGCGGGGGCAACACGCACGCGGCGCGCACGTCGTTCTACCACCTGACGAACACCAACCGGAAGGCCGCCAGCTTCCTTCCCGGCAACTCCTGGCTCAACTCGAAGGTGACCGTCAACACGAACATCAACCAGACCTGCAACGCGTTCTGGAACGGGAGCACCCTGAACTTCCACCGGTCGGGTGGCGGGTGCGGCAACACCGGCGAGATCGCGGCCATCCTGCTCCACGAGTGGGGCCATGGTCTCGACACGAACACCGGTGGCGCCGCGGCGGGCGAGCTCGGAAGCGGCGAGGCCGTGGGCGACACGGTCGCGTTCCTGCAGACTCGCGACGCGTGCATCGGCCAGAACTTCCTGTCCGGCACCAGCTGCACGAATTGCACGAACTGCAGCGGTGTCCGCGACGTCGGTGACTTCTCCGTCGCCGGGGGAGCGACCGGAACGAAGATCGCCAAGCCGTCCACGGTCGCCGCCGACAACGGCATCGACTGCGATCGCTACTCCTGCCCCTTCCTCCTGCAAGGCGTCCAGCCGTGGCAGGGCCCGATGGGGTACGAGGGTCACTGCGAGAGCGTCATCGCCGGCTCGGCGAACTGGGATCTGGCCCAGAAGCTCGTGACGGCCCACGGAACCACGCCGGGCTGGGCGAAGATGGACGAGCTCTGGTACGAGAGCCTCACGGCCAACAAGAGCGCCTACCAGGTGACGTCGGGCGGCAAGTGCAACCCGACGGCTTCCGTCGACGGCTGCGCCGCGACGAACTGGTACACGGTCTACCTGGCGACCGACGACGACAACGGCAACCTCGCGGACGGCACGCCGAACGGCTGCCGGATCTGGGATGCCTTCAACGATCACGGCATCGCGTGCGGCGCCCGGCCGGTGTGCTCCGCGGGTGGGCCGACAGCGACGCCGACGGCCACCCGCACGCCCACGCCGCCTGCGGCGACCTCCACGCCGACCCCCACGCGAACGCCGACGGCGACCCCCACCACGGTGCCCGGAGCCCAGTGCAAGAGCGTGAACCTGCCGATTCCCGACAACAACGCGGCAGGTCTCAGCAGCACGATCGGCGCGACGGGCACGTCGAGGGTCTCGGACATGAACGTCGTCGTGAACCTGACGCACTCGTACGTGGGCGATCTCAAGATCTGGCTGAGCAACGTGGAGACCCACGCCTCGACCCTGGTGATCGATCGCCCGGGCGTGCCCGCGTCGACCAACGGATGCGGAGGGAACAACATCTCCGCGACGTTCGACGACGAGGCGACGGCCGTCGCGGAGACGACCTGTGCGGGCACGACGCCGACCCTGGCGGGATCGCTCAAGCCCAACGGCGCCCTCAGCGCGCTCGACGGCATTCCGCTCGCAGGGAAGTGGACGCTCACGGTCATCGACAGTGCGTCGAGCGATACGGGGAACCTCGTCTCGTGGTGCCTGGTGCCGAACTCCGGCCACTAGAACCCGGCGGGCCCCCGGGGTGCTAGGATGCCGGGAATCCGGGGGGAACCCATGCGCAAGATGTGGTGGGTGTCGTGCGCCGTCGTCGCGTTCGCAGCCACCGGCTTGGCCGAGCCCGCACCGCCGGTTCAAGAGGACGAAAGCGAAGAGGCGTTTCCCTCGGGCGACGAGCTCGACGTCGGACCGAGCCTCGCGGGCCACGACCCCGCCGCGTTCGCGAACGCCGAGCGGCTGATGGCCAAGGGCTTCGCGCGCTGGGAAGTGCGCTGGGACGAACGCAGCAACCGCCCGCACCTGATCCAGGGCGGCGGCTTCCCGCTGCTGCCGGGCAAGGGCAACCGGATCGCGGCCGCCGACCTCGGATTTGCCAGCGCTAACGCTCTCGAGCTCAAGGACGTCGAGCCGCTGCTGCGCCAGTTCATCGCGGACTATCCCGACATCTTCCGGCTCCCGAAGGGCACGCTGAAGCTCGACACGGAGCGGAGCGTCAAGCTACGGAAGGGCCGCGTGTGGTTCGTGGAGTTCAAGCAGTACCGGGGCGGCGTCCCGGTGGAAGGCGCCAACGTCTTCTTCCGGATCAACAACGGCAACATCATCCAGTTCGGTACCGACAGGCTGGCGGACGTGACGGTCTCGACGAAGCCGACCGTGACTTCGGCGGAGGCGCTCGACCACCTCGCCGAATCCCTGAAGTGGGACCGCGCCGGCTTGCGGCAGAAGCAGGCGGCGGTGCTGAAGCTGTTCCCGGCGCTTCCCGAAGGCGCCCCGCGTGCCGAGCGATTTGCCGGCAAGGCGGGCGAGGGCTATCGGCACGTCCTGGCGTGGGAGTTCACGCTGCAGCGCAAGGGCATCGACACGACGTACACGGCTGTGGTCGACGCCGGCGACGGCCACGTCATCCGCGTCGAGGACCAGACGCGCACGGCGACCGTCAAGGGCGGCATCTATCCGACCACCAACAGCGATGCGGAGGTGATCCAGAACTTCCCCTTCACCGCGGTGTCGCCCGGCGCCATCACGGACGGCGCGGGGGTCTACAACTACCCCGGCGGCACCGTCACGTCGACCCTCAACGGCCAGTACGTCCAGATCCAGGACGGCTGCGGGGCCATCTCGTTGAGCAACAGCACCAACGGCGAGCTCAACTTCGGAAGCAGCGGGGGCACCGACTGCACGACGCCGGGAGTCGGTGGCGCCGGCAACACCCACGCTGCACGGAACGCCTTCTTCCACCTGACGAACGCCAACCGCAAGGCCGCCAGCTTCCTGCCCTCGAACGCCTGGCTCGGCACGAAGGTGCTCGTCAACACCAACGTCAATCAGACCTGCAACGCGATCTGGAACGGGACCAGCATCAACATGTTCCGGTCCGGCGGAGGGTGCAGCAACACCGGCGAGATCGCCGCGGTGCTCCTGCACGAGTGGGCTCACGGGCTCGACACGAACACCGGCGGCGCCGCCCCAGGGGAGCAGGCGAGTGGCGAAGCCGTCGGCGACACCTTCGCCTTCCTCCACACCCGGGACGCGTGCATCGGGCAGAATTTCGTCCCGGGGCAGAACTGCGACAACTGCACGAGCTGTACGGGCGTCCGGGACGTCGGCGACTTCTCCGTGTCGGGCGGAGCGACGGGCACGAAGATCGCGAAGCCCTCCAACATCACCGCGAACAACGGCATCGACTGCGACCGGTTCAGCTGCCCGGCCACCGGATTCAGGGGCCCGATGGGCTACGAAGGCCACTGCGAGAGCCTGATCGCGAGCTCCGCGAACTGGGACCTGACGCAGAAATTCATCGCACAGTACGGCACCACCGCGGGCTGGTCGGCGATGGAGTCCCTCTGGTACGAGAGCCTCACGCCCAGCAAGAGCGCCTATCGGGTGACGTCCGGCGGCACGTGCAACGCCGCGGCCTCGGTGGACGGGTGCGCGGCCACGAACTGGTACACCGTCTACCTGGCCGCCGACGACGACAACGGCAACCTCTCCGATGGCACGCCCAACGGCTGCCGGATCTGGGACGCGTTCAACGACCACGGCATCGCCTGCGGGGCCAAGCCCGTCTGCTCGGTCAATGCGCCGACGGCGACCCCCACGGCGACACACACGCCGACTCCGACGCCGCCGGGACCGACGGCAACCTGGACGCCGACTCCGACGCCGGCGCCGGGTGGGACAACGCTCTGTCGCAAGCCGGGCGTCAACATTCCGGACGCCAATGCGACCGGCGTCACGGACGTGATGAGCGTAGGGACGACAGGGACGCTCACGGACCTCGACCTCCGGCTCGACATCCACCACACCTGGGTCGGAGACGTGACGGCCACTCTCAGCCACGCGGGCGTCACGATCAGCGTGCTCGATCGTCCGGGAGTTCCCGGAAGTACCTACGGCTGCTCGGGGAACGACATCGACGTCACCCTGAACGACGAGGCCGCGATACCCGTCGAGGGCATCTGCGCCGGCACCAGCCCGACCATCGACGGCACCTTCCGCCCCAACAACCTGCTCTCCGCCTTCGACGGCAAGGCCCTGAACGGGAGCTGGTCGTTGAACGTCAAGGACAGCGTCGGCAGCGATACGGGGCAGCTCTGGTCCTGGTGCCTGGTGCCGACCACCGGCGCGCCCGTGGCGACGGCCACGCCCACGGCCATCCCTCGGATCACGTCCACACCGACGCCGACCGTTCCTCCCCGCGTCACGGCGACGCCCACGCTCACGCCCACGGCCACGCCCACGCCGACGTCCTGTGGGGGGACCTCCGTGACGGGTAGCCTGTCGTTCGGGGGCGACACGGACTACTGGCCGGGGAGCGCCGGGGCTGCACGCGGCGCGGGCCTCCACATCGGTGTCCTCGACGGACCGGCGGGCCCCGATTTCGACCTCTACCTCCAGAAGCTCAACGGAGCCAGCTGGCAGAACGCGGCACAGTCGATCGGCTCGACGTCGGACGAGACGATCTCCCACACCAACACGGCCGGCACGTTCCGCTGGAAGATCACGTCCTGGTCCGGCTCGGGCAACTACCAGTTCTGCTCCTCGGAGCCGTGATCACCTCGAACCTGCGTCGTGCCCTGATCGCGGTCGCCGTCGCTCTCAGCCTCTCGTGCGGAGGCTCGAGGCCGGGCCGCGTGCTCGTCCTCGGCCTCGACGGCATGGACCCGCGCGCGATCGACCTCTTGATGTCGGAGGGCAAGCTCCCGAACTTCGCGAAGCTCCGCAAGGACGGGGCGTACGGGCGGCTGATCAGCAGCAAGCCGCTCCTGAGCCCGGTGGTGTGGAACACCATCGCGACGGGCAAGACGCCGGACCAGCACGGCATCGCGCACTTCGTGGCGATCGACCCGAAGACCGGCGAGTCGCAGCCCGTCACGAGCCAGATGCGCCGGGTGAAGGCCGTCTGGGACATCGCCTCGGACAAGGCGAAGAAGGTGGCGGTCGTCGGCTGGTGGGCGACGTGGCCTGCGCCGAAGGTGCACGGCGCGATCGTCAGCGACCACACCTGTTACCACTTCCTCTTCCCGCAGGCGGTCGCGGGTCCGACCGACGGCGGCGGCCTCACGTATCCGCCCGAACTCCTCGCGCGCATCACGCCGCTGATCCGCCGTCCCGCCGACGTCACCGCGGCCGAGGCCGCGCCCTTCGTCACGGTGACGCCCGAGGAGCTGGCGCGGCCCTTCGCCTTCGAGGACGACCTCAGCCACTTCAAGTGGGCCCTCGCCACGGCGGACAGCTATCGCCGCGTCGGGCTCGAGCTGTGGTCGAAGGACAAGCCCGATCTGCTGATGGCCTACACGGAGGGCACGGACTCGGTGTCGCACCTGTTCGGCCACCTGTTCCGGGCCCCGGCGCTCTCCGGGGAGCTCGCGGCGCAGCAGGCGAAGTACGGCCAGGCCGTGGAGCAGATGTACCTCTACGCCGATCGGCTGCTGGGCGAGTACATGGCCGCCATGGACAGCCGCACGACGCTCGTCGTGCTGTCGGACCACGGCTTCGAGCTCGGCGCCGTCCAGGACGACCCGAGCAAGACCCGCGACATGCGCCGGGTCAGCGAGCAATTCCACCGCACCGAGGGCATCGCGTACCTGTACGGGTACCGGGTGAAGCGGGCGCGCCTCGAGGAGCCGAAGATCCTCGACGTGACGCCGACGCTGCTGGCGCTGCTCGGCATCCCGCCCGCGCGCGACATGCCGGGCCGCGTGCTGTCGGAGGCCCTCGACTTCGACGCCCCCGCCGCGATCCAGGCGAGCTACGAGACCGGAGGCGCGTCCGGTCCCGCCGCGGCGGCCGACAGCCGGGTCAACCCGGAGATCGTGGAGCACCTGAAGAGCCTCGGCTACACGGGCGTGATGAGCTCGCCGCAGGGCGACCGCAACATCGCGGCCATGCATTTCGAAGCGGGTCGCTTCCAGAAGGCGGCGGAGGCCTACCAGGCGCTGCTCGCGGCCGACCCCGACGACGCGACGCTGCACACGAGCCTCGCGGGCTGCCTCGGCGCCATGGGCCGCTATGCCGAGGCCGGCAAGCATCTCGACATCGCGATCAAGCTGCAGCCGCTCAACGTCGAGGCGTACCACAACCGCGCGGTCATCTACGAGCGCGAGGGCAAGAAGGACGCGGCGATCGCGCAGTACCGGCTCGCGGTGAAGTACAACCCGCAGTACGCGCCGTCGCGGCAGTCCCTGGTGCGGCTGACGGGCTCCGACGACGTGCGCGTGCCGCGAGGCGACGCGGAGACCAAGGCCGGCGCCCTCGCCGAGCGCGCGGCCGAGGCAGCCCGGCGCGGCGACTACGCGACCGCCACGCAGCAGCTGGCGGAGGCCGAAAGGATCGCGCCGCGCTACGCGCTCGTCTACCAGTACCAGTCGAACGTGGCCTACCTCCGCAAGGACGTTCCCGCGGCGATCCGCGCTCTCGAGAAGGCGCTCGCCCTGGAGCCCGACAACGCGCTGTTCAAGAACAACCTCCAGCGGCTGAAAGAGCAGCAGGGGAAGAGCTCCAGGAGATAGGGGCCTGTCGATTCGGGACGCGCGGGTCTCGGTCGCGATCGCCGCCGTCGTCTTCGCGGTGTACGCCTGGGGCGCCTGCCGCACGATCTACGTCGGCGACAGCGGCGAGCTGGTGGCCGCCGTCCACATCCTCGGGATCCCGCATCCCTCGGGCTATCCGCTCTACGTGCTGCTCGGGAAGCTGTGGACGCTGCTCGTGCCGATCGGCTCGATCGCCTTCCGCATGAGCCTGTTCAGCGCGGCGTGCGGGGCCGTGACGGCCGGCCTGATCCATCGGCTCTGCCGCCGCGCGTCGCTGCATCCCGTGGCGGCGGCCTGCGCGGCGCTCGCCTTCGCCTTCGCGCCGAGCGTCTGGGGCGAAGCCAACGTCCAGCGTGTCTACGCGCTCAACGCCTCGTTCGTGGCCGCCGCCACGGCAGCGGCTTTCGAGTGGCACCGCGAACGGCGCCCCGGAGCACTCACCGCGGCGTCCTTCCTGTGCGGGCTCGGTGCGAGCAACCACACGTTCATGGGCGTCTACGCGATCGCCCTGGCCGCCTTCGTGGTGGTCCACGAGCCGGCGCTGCTGCGGCGGCCACGCCAGGTCGCGGCTTGTGCCGCCGCCTGTCTCGCGGGCCTCGTGCCGTACGCCTACCTGCCCGTGCGCTCGCGCCTGAACCCGCCTCTCGACTGGGGCAACCCCGAGACGTGGCCGGCCTTCGTCGCGGTGGTGACGCGCCGCGATTTCTGGAACCGCCGCTGGTACGAAGGCCCGGCGGATCTCGTCCCGATCGCGGCCGACTACCTCCGCAGCCTCGGCACGGAGCTGTACTGGATCGGCGCCGTCGTCGGCTTCCTCGGGCTCGCCGTGGGCTGGCGCCGGCGGCAGCCGGTGCTGCTGCTCCTGCTGGTGATGGCCGGCAACCTCGCGGCCATGGCGAGCCACGGCTCGCGCTCCGACCTCTTCCTCTGGCATCGCTACTACATCCCGTCGTACCTGATGGCCGCGATCCTGCTGGCGATCGGCGTCGACGCCGTCCTCGCGCGGCTGCCACCGGCCGCGCGCTGGGCGCCGCTCCTGATCCCCGCCCTGGCCCTGGCCCTGGGCTTCCGCGCCTTCGACCGGAGCCGCTACCGCATCGCCGAGGACTACAGCCGCACGCTCCTCGCGACGCTCCCGCCGGGCGCGCCCCTGGCCGCGAGCGACGACAACATCCTGTTCGTGCTGATCTACCTGAGGATGGTCGAAGGCGTGCGGCCCGACGTGGACCTCATCCTGCAAGGCGTGGGCGAGAGCGACCTGCCGCCGCTCCGCTTCAACCCCGACACGGACCCGCTCTTCTTCACCCATCATCCCAACTGGAACATGGCCGGCCTCGACGTCGTGCCCGTGGGGCTCGTGTTCCAGACCGTCCGCGCCGGCCGGCCGGCGCCACCCGTCGCGAGCCTCGGGGACCGGCTCGAGGGCGAGGACGACCCCCGCGTTCCGAAGGACTACCTGACCCAGAACCTGGTGGGCGAGTTCCACTACATGAAGGGCGCCAGCTGGGAGCGTGGGGACTGGCCGCGAGCCTGGAAGGAGTTCCAGCGGGCCGTGGACGCGTCGCCGCAGAACGACGTGCTGTTCTACAACGTCGCCCTCATCTGCCGCCGCAACGGCCTGTTCGAGGAGGCCCTCGCGGCGTTCCGGCGCTCCGAGGCCATCAACCCGCGGCGCATCGCGAGCGCCAGCCGGGCGGTCGCGAGCGACAAGGTCCGCGAGGTGGCCGTCGATCTCGAGCGCGCCCAGGCGCTCGAGCGAGTCGCAGCGCCCGCGCTCGGCGGCGTGCCGCCTGGCTCGGCGGCCTACCACGAGGCTCTCGCACGGATCCTCGAGGAGCAGGGCCACGTTCTCGAGGCCCGCGGCCACGCGCTTCGGGCGGCCGTGCTGCGCGGCGGGTCCTAGAGGCTCAGCGCGTCCAGAGCAGCAGCGTTCCGTCGGCGAAGCTCTCCCGCGAGACGATCGGCAGGACGGACTCGACGTAGCGCTGGCGCGGGCCGCCGGCTTCCTCCGGGTGCACGACGATCGCGCGGATCCCGTGCTCCGCGAACCAGGCCGGCGCCTCGCGCCGATCCCTCTCGAGAGCCGCCCTCGTGACGCCGACGGGGTTCAGCAACGTGCCCACGAGCGGCGCGCTGGCGGCGGCCTGCCAGGTCTCGCGCGGCAGGCGCGACACCATGCCGCCCACGATCGGATGGCCGTGGACCGTCTGGCCGAGGGCCTGGTGGGGATTGAACCGGCCCAGCAGGTGTTGCCCGTCGCGGAGCTGCAGCGGAAGCTCGAGGACGGCGAACGTTCCCGGCCTCTCGGCCAGTCGCGAGTAGACGGGCGCGGCGCGGCCCGAGAGCAGCGGCAGGGGCAGCGCGGCGAACTCGAGGGCGAGGCCGGCCAGCGCAACCGCCCTCCATCGGGAGGAGCGCAGCGTGTCGAAGCCGGCGCCCGCCAGGGTTCCGGCGGCGAGCATGACGAGCCACGCGTGGCGGCCGGGAGCCCGCGCGAGTCGCAGGATCGGGACGGAATCGAGGAGCGCCGCCGGTAGCGGGATCCCGGTCGCGTGACCGAGAACCCGCAGCTCGGAGCCCAGGGCCAGCACGCCGAACACCACGGCGATGGCCACCAGGAGGCGCGTGGGCCGGGGGGCTGCGGGGCGCCTGAGAGCGAGCGCGGCGAGGACGAGCAGCGTGACGCCGAGGTACGCCGTGTGCTCCTGGGGGAGCGCGAGCGGGCCCGGCTGCAGGCGCGAGTAGACGGCCTGCAGCCGTGGACCGAACCACGGATGGACGAACGCCGGCACGACGAAGTGGGCCAGATCCACGGAGAGCCACACGAAGTCGCGATTGGCCGGGGCGGTCGCGGGCGCCTCGGCGAAGAAACGGATCGCCATGGGCGCGACGCACGCCGCCGCCACGATCGCCGCCAGCGTCAGCGTCGCGAGCACCCGTGGCTGACGCAAGGCGCGCCATTGGAAGGCCGCCGCCAGCAGCAGCAACTCGACGCCGTAGACGAAGGCGTACGGCGACGCCCACGGGCTCAGGCCGACCAGCAGGCCGAGAGCCAGCGCGGGCTTCCAGCGTGGCGCCTCGCACAGCCGCAGGAACAGCAGCAGCTCCAGGGGGAACCAGAACGTCGAGAGCAGCTCGAAGTGGCCCACGGCCAGGTGGGCGAGCGCGACGGGCGCGAAGGCGAAGATCGCGCCGGCCACGCGCGCTCCACCGCTCGCGATTCCGAAGGCGCGCGCGAGAGCGGCGGCGCCGACCGCCGAGGCCACGAGGTTCAGGACGACCAGGGAGTTCTGCGCGGCCACCAGGCCGATCGCCGGCTGGAGCGGCAGAGCGACCAGGCCGTGGAGCGGAGCGAGCGTGTGGAACCAGAGGTTCGCGCCGTAAGGGTGGAAGAGCAGCGGGCAGTGGAACGGACCCTGGCCGAGCTCGACGAGCGCATGCCGGAGCCACCAGAGGTTCCAGAGGTTGACCGTCGTCTCGGGGAACAACGGTTGGCCCGCGAAGCTCGCGAGCCCGGGAGCGTCGCTCCCGAAGTGGAGCGCGAGGGGCCAGGTGGCGACGACGCTGAGGGCCAGGAAGAGCAGGGCGTCGCGGCCGGCGGCCTTCATCGCGAGGCGCTCGCGAACTGGGCCTCGATCGTGGTCAGCACGGCCGCCCGCCGACGATGGGCTCCCATCAGGTCCGGGCGGTCCAGGGCCTCGGCGCACACCGCGGCGGCCGCGTGCAGCTTCGCGAACGAGCCGGCCGCGCCCGCGGACGTCAGGCTGAGGCGAGCCGCGCCCGCGCGCGGGTCGGCGGCCGCGAGGTCGGCGGGCTCGAGCCGCAGCTCCGCTTCGAGGAGCTCGAGCGCGCCCTCGGCATCGCCGGCGCCCGCCCGGTCGCGTGCGCGGTAGAGCGTGATGTCGTTGGGCACGCCGTAGTCCGCCACGCGGATCGTCTG
The DNA here is from genome assembly GCA_902826455.1 of uncultured Acidobacteriota bacterium. Lineage (GTDB taxonomy): Bacteria > Acidobacteriota > Vicinamibacteria > Fen-336 > Fen-336 > CADEEV01. Next base: position 25,193 of record CADEEV010000011.1, read on the forward strand.
GGTTCCCGCCGGCAGCGGCCGGAGCAGGAGCAGCGCGGCGGCGCCTACGAGAGCCGCCTGCGTCGCGGCCGTGCGGAAGCGCCGAGCACGCAGGTTCCGCAACAGCGTCACCAGGCCGAGGGCCGCGAAAGGAATGAGCGCCACGGCGGTCGGCAGGCGCAGGCGGGAGATGCTGTAGAAGAGCACGAGCGTCGCGACCCCGGCCGCGACGTGCAGGGCGAGCAGCACGCGCTCGCCGGGGCCGCGCAGCGCCACGAGCAGACCCAGGAGCGCCAGGGGCGCCACGAAAGAGAACGGCACGCGCAGCGCGTCGAGGTGCGGCGCGAGGCGCTCGTACACGTAGTAGCTGGTGTTGTTCGGGATCTCGTACCAATGCCAGAAGACGGCGAGCTTGCGCATCAGCAGGCCGATCCAGCCGGCGAACGAGTCGTGGGTGCGGATCGTCGCGAGCACGGTGGGAGCGAGCCGGCCCTGGGTGCGTCCCAGGATCTCCCCGGCGTGGCGCGTGACCGTGTCGCCGACCGCCGGCACGTAGTCCTCGGCGTTGTGGTTCAGGAACGTCCAGGCGCCGGTCGCGCTCAGCACGAACGGAGGCGCGCCCACCGCGACGTTCCTCACGAAGACGGGCGACAGCGTCGCGAGCACGGCGACGGCGAACGCCGTCAGTGGGCCGCGCCAGGGTTCGCGGCGCCGGTTCAAGAGCACCCCGCACGCGACCCCGGCCGGTGCCACGAACAGGAGCGCGCTCGACTGCGCGAGGATCGACAGGCCGCAGGCGACCCCCGCGGCGGCCCAGCGGCTGCGAGCGGCGCCCGTGTCGAGGGCCCGCAACGACGTGAGCACCGCGAGGAGGCCCGTGGCCGTGATCAATACGGGCTTCAAGAGGAACAGCTCGTAGAAGGCGAGCGGACCGTAGAGCGCCGCCAGCAGGGCCGTGAGGCCCGCGACGCCGGGATCGAAGAGGCGCAGGGCGAGCGCGTGGAGCAGCGCGACGCACGCGAGGCCCAGGAGCCCCTGCAGCACGAACACGGTCGTGCGCGAGCCGCCTGCGGCGTACACGGCGCCCACCAGGTACGCGTAGAGGGGATCCTGGTAGAACGTCCGTTCGCCCAGCCAGCCGTCCCAGGCGGCTTCCGGGCCGGCGGCGGCGTGTCCCGTGTGGTACGGACGCATGCGCGGGCTCGTGAGCACGTCGGTCGTCGCGACGTCTCGCGCCCAGCGCTCGTAGAAGCTCATGTCGGACTCGGTCCAGGTGTGGAAGTACGGCAAGGGACCGTTCCGGACCTGCAGGAAGTTCCCGACCCGGATCAGCGCCCCCAGCGCCAGGGCGACGACGAGCATGCGCCGGGAGCCGTTCACCGGCGCATTCTAGGTCGGCTCGCGAGACTCCCTAGGGCAGGATCGTGAAGACGCTGTCGCTGACGTCGGCGCCGTCCGGATCGGCCGGGTTCGCGCGCACGCAGATCCGGTTCTGCGACCCGGCGCCGGCCACGGTCCACGCGTAGTTGCCGCCCGTGGCGGTGCTCGTCACGTTGCCCTGGATGAGCAGGTCGTCGCAGTCGCCGTCGCCGTCGACGTCCAGGCTGATGTCGACGTTCCTCGGCACGCCGTAGTTGTGCGTCCAGCGGATCACCTGGCTCGAGCCGTTCTTCCACTTCACGGCCGTGTTCGGCGCCGTGACCCTCACGCGGCTCGAGATCTCGAAGAACGCGTTGTTGGTGTCCTGAGCGGCGGGAGCGTCGACGGAGCTCACGCGGATGCGCGCGGTCGGGCCGTTCGTCACGCCCGAGGCGAGCCACGTACACCCGCTGTTGGCCTTCTCGTTCGTGAAGGCGCAGCCGCCGCCCGGGATCGTCTCCCAGGCGCCGCCGGGATAGTCGCGGTTGATCTCGACCAGCACCGGCCGCCCCTTGCCCAGGTTGTGGATGAAGCGCAGCTGGTGGGTCTTGCCGGCGGCCCAGGCGACGCCGTCCGTGTCGGGGACGGTCATCGTCACGAAGGCGTTCGCGAGCGTCGCGTCGGCGTCCGACACGTCCTCGGCGGCGGCACCGCCGTTGCTCGTGGCCACGACCTTGACGCGCGCGTGAGTCGTGGCCGGCCCCGTGACGGTCCAGGTGCATGCGTAGGGCGAGGCGCCGGAGGCCAGACTCGCGCACACGGGGGACGGATCGTAGGTGGCACCGCCGTCGCGGGAGACGAACACCTCGAAGGACGCGAGGCCGTCGGCGTCGGTGGCCGTCCAGGTGAGCTCAGTGGGGATCCCGATGGGCAACTGCACCCCCGCGGCGTTGGGGAAGGTGACCTTGACGAGCGGCGGCGTCGCGTCGCCGATGCGGCGCGCCAGGACCGTGGGCGTGGCGTTCGCGTCGGCTCCCGTCCACGCGGTCACGAACGCGCCCAGGGGCAGGTTCGTGGTGACCGGGAAGACGCCGACTCCCGACTGATCGATGGGGAAGGACGAGCCGTTCGGCGAGCCGTTCGCGAAGAGGTGACGACCCGTCACGCCGGCGCCGCTCTCGAAGACGCCGCGCGGCCAGGTGACGACGGAGGCCCCCGTGTCGGACACCGAGACCCAGGGCTTGGAGAGGAGGCCGTAGGCGAGCAGCAGGTTCTGGTCGCTGGTCGGGATGTTGAGCACCGGCGTCATGTGGACGCTGTCGGCCCCCGGCGCCGAGTTGGGCGCGGGCGACGTCGCGAAGCGCTGGGCCCTCACGTCGAGGTCCCAGGACGACGCCGTGATCTCGTTGAACTGGTTCCACACGGCGACGAAGGAGCCGTCGCCCCGGCTGCTCACGATGGGGTTCACCGGGAAGGCGGTCGGCCCGCTCGTGAGGTAGCTGCCGACGATGAAGGCCTGGCCGGTCGCGGCGGTCTGGCTGTCCCAGCCCGCGACGGCCGCGATGCTTCCCGCGTTCGCGTTCCACACCACGACGAAGTGATCGTTGCCGACGGCGGCCACCGAGGGCTGTGCCTCGTCGATGACGCCCGGCGTCGTGAACGCGCTCACCTGGAACTGCGGTCCCTGGGCGACGCCGGCGGCGTTGAAGCGCCGCGCCTGGACCTCCGCGCAGGGCACGTTCGGGCAGGGCTGCGGGTTCGCGATGGAGTCCCACGCGACCATGAAGTCGCCGTCCGGGTCGGCGGCCACGGTCGGGCCGGGGAACGGCGTGTCCACGAACAGGAAGGCGCCGGGGTTCGGGCCGAGCACCGGGAAGAAGACGGTCGGCGTCACCGTGGTGTAGCTGTTGACCTGGAACTCGGCCGCGGCCGGCGTGCCGTCCGCCGCGTAGCGCCGCGCCTCGACGCGGGCCCGCTGGGCGTCGAACCAGGCCACCACGAAGCGCCCGTCGTCCGCCATGGCGACGCTGGCCGAGGTCTGGGAGCCGGTCGTGTAGGTGTTGACCCGGAACTCGGGGCCGAGAGGCGCGCCCTGGGCGTCGTAGCGCCGGCCGAACACGCCGTAGCTGGACTCGTCGGCGCGCTTGCCCTGCCACACGATCACGAAGTTGCCGCTCGCATCCGAGTCGACCGACGGGAGCAAGGCGGCTCCCGAGGTGAACCCGTTCACGACGAAGGCGTCGTCGGCGGCGGCGGCGGGAGCGAGGAGGCAGAGCAGCAGAAGGGAACGGCGGACGCTGATACCCATGACGGATCTCCGAGGCCTCTTCCGGCGTGGGGGCACCGGACGGCAATTGTGGCGGGTGCAGGATAGCCGATTTCAGCCCGTGTTGCGCAAGCCGGCCGCGATCCCGTTGACGCTCAGCAGCACGGCGGCCCGCAGCTCCGCGGCGGCCGGCCCCTCCGGCGCCGCCTGGAGCCGCCCCAGCAGGGCCGCCTGCACCTCGTTCATCGGGTCGATGTAGGGATTGCGCACGCGGATCGAGCGCTGCAGCCACGGCTCGTTGTCGAGCAGCTCGTTCTGGCCCGTCGCCCGCAGGATCGCCCGCTCGGTGCGCCGGTACTCGTCGCGAAGGGCGGGGAAGACGGCGTCGCGCACAGGCGCCTCGGCGAGCCGCGAGTAGAGCGCGGCGATCGTCAGGTCCGCCTTGCGCAGGGACATCTGCGCGTTGTCGAGGGTGGAGGCGAAGAACGGCCACTCGCGATAGAGCGCCTGCAGATGGCGCCAGCGGGACTCGTCGACGCCGGCCCACGTCGCGAGGGCGCTGCCGAGGCCCAGCCAGCCGGGCAGCGTGACGCGGCTCTGGGTCCAGGCGAAGACCCACGGGATCGCCCGCAGGTCCTCGATGCCCTCGCCCGCGCGCCGGCGCGCCGGACGGCTGCCCAGGTTCAGGTGGCCGATCGCGCCGATCGGCGTCGCCTGCTGGAAGTAGCGCAGGCAGGTCGGATCGTGGACGAGCAGCCGGTAGGCCGCGAGGGCGAGGCCCGAGAGCTCCTGCAGCAGCGCGTCGCGCGAGGCCGCGACGCTCGCCGGCTCGGCGACCGGCGGTCGCAGGGTCAGGATCACCGCGTGGGCGATCTGCTCCATGTGACGCCGGGCCAGCTCGCGGTTCGAGTAGCGGTCCGTGATCGTCTCGCCTTGCTCGGTGAGCTTGAAGCGGCCGCGCACCGACTCGGGGGGCTGCGACAGGATCGCGCGGCCGGCGGGGCCGCCGCCGCGGCCGACCGAGCCGCCGCGGCCGTGGAACAGCGTGAGCTTCACGCCCTGGGCGTCGCACAGCCGCGCCAGGGCGCGCTGTGCCAGGTGCAGCTCCCAGTTCGCGGTGAGATAGCCGCCGTCCTTGTTGGAGTCGCTGTAGCCGATCATGATCGGCTGCGCCCGGCCCCGCGCGGCGAGGTGGCCGGCGTAGGCCGGGTTCGCGAAGAGCCGCGCCATGATCCCCGGGGCGGCGCGCAGGTCGTCGATCGTCTCGAACAGCGGCACCAGGTCGAGGGCATCGGCGACGTTCGCGTCGCGGGCGAGCCGCAGCACCTCGAGGATGTCGCTCGGCCCGCGCGTCATGCTGACGACGTAGCTGTCGACGGCGCGAGGCCCGAGGCGCCCATGGGCCCGCTCGATGACCCGGAACACCTCGAGGGTCTCGGCTGTGGCCTCGCTCAGTCCGCTCGTGGCTGCCGGCCAGACGCCGCTCTCCTCCAGCGCCTTCGTGAGGCACGCTTCCTTCTGCGGCTCGCTCGAGCCCCCGTAGCCCGCGTGCCCCGCGCGCGCGAGGATCTCCTCGACCGCCGCGCCGTGGCGCTCGGAGTGTTGCCGGACGTCGAGGGTCGCGACGTGGAACCCGAAGATCTCGACCTGGCTCACGATGCGCGCGAGCCGCCCGTCGGCGAGCCGCTCGCCCCGGTGGAGGCGCAGGCTCTCCTGGATGAGGCGCAGGTCCGCGAGGAAGCCGTCGGCCGACGCGTAGGCCCCGGGCGTGCCCTCGAGGGCCGCACGCAGCTTGCGGTAGACGAGGGCGAGCTTCTGACGATACGGCTGCTGCGGATAGCGTTCGACGGCGCGGGCGGCCTCGTCGGGGAAGAGCCGCGTGTCGGCGTCGAGGCTCGCGGCGAAGGCCGGGCTCGTGCCGAGCTCGGCCGCCATGCTGAGGTGGCCGCGGAAGCGGTCGAGGCTGCGCATGTGCAGGCGCAGCGCCGTGGCCCGGTGCTCGGTCAGCGTCTCCTCGGTCACCAACGGGGTCACGAACGGGTTGCCGTCCCGATCGCCGCCGATCCAGCTGCCGAAGCGCAGGAACGGCGGGACGGCGAAGCGCTCGCCCGGGTACTCGCGCTCGAGGGCCTCGGCCAGGCCCGCGCGCACCTCGGGCACCAGGTCGTAGAGCGTGCTCTCGAAGTGGTAGAGGCCGTTGCGCACTTCCTCCAGGACCGTGGGCCGCTGGGTCCGGGTCTCGTCGGTCTGCCAGAGCGCCACGATCTCCTCGCGGAGCCCGTCCAGGGTCGCGCGCTCCTCGGCCGGCGTGAGGCGCCGGAAGTCGAGGCTCTCCATGAGCTCGGTCACGCGGCCGAGCTTCGCGAGCACGGTGCGACGCTTCGCCTCGGTCGGATGGGCGGTGAACACGGGCATCACGCTCAGGTCCGCCAGCCGTTCGCGGACCTGGGCGGCCGTGAGCCCGCTCTCGCGCAGGCGGCGCGCCGCCTCGGCCACGGTCTCGCCCATGGGCTCGCCGCCGGCGGCGGCCTTGCGCGCGCGCTCCCGCAGGATGCGGGCCCGCTCGTGCTCCTCGGCCAGGTTCACGAGCTGGAAGTAGGCCGCGAACGCCTTGACGACGACGTAGGCGTGGGGCAGCGGCAGGTTCGCGATGCGGGCCTGGAGGCGCTCGCCGGCGCTGGCGTCTCCGGCGCGGTGCGCCTTCGCGAGCGCCCGGACCTCCTCCACCAACTCGAAGAGCTCCCGACCCTCCTGCTCGATCAGGGTCTCGCCGAGCAGGTCTCCGAGGAGGTGGATGCGCTCGCTGAAGCCGTCCCGGCTCTCGGCCACTTTCGGCTCAGCCGATGCTGTTGGTTCGCTTCTTGATGAGGCTCAGGAACTCGTCGCGCGTCTGCTGCTGGTCGCGGAACGCCCCGCGCATGCTGGAGGTCACGGCCACGGAGTTCTGCTTCTCGACGCCGCGCATCAGCATGCAGTAGTGCATGGCCTCGATCACGACGCCGACACCCTTGGGCTTGATGGCCTCGGTGATCGCCTCGGCGATCTGGACCGTCAGGCGCTCCTGGACCTGGAGCCGCCGCGCGAACATGTCGACGAGGCGCGGCACCTTCGACAGGCCCAGCACCTTGCCGTTCGGGATGTAGGCCACGTGGGCGCGCCCGTGGAAGGGCAGCAGGTGGTGCTCGCAGAGCGAGTACACGTCGATGTCCTTGATGATCACCATCTCGTCGTACTCGACGGTGAAGAGCGCGTTGTTCAGCAGCGTGTTCACGTCCTGCTGGTAGCCCTGGGTCAGGAACTTCAGGGCCTTCGCGACGCGCTCGGGCGTGCGCTGCAGCCCCTCGCGGTCGGGGTCTTCGCCGATGCCCGCGAGGATCTCGCGGACGCTGTCGCGGACGGGGTCGGAACTCATCTCGCCAGTCTACTCGTTGTCGACGATCGTCCCCACCGCCTGGCCGTCGGCAATCGTCGCGTTCGTGGGCGCCGACAGGTTGACGACGAACGTCTCGTCGGGCTCGTCCTCGACGTCGCCCTTCACCGCGACGGTGAGCAGCCGGCTCACCTGGCCGGCCGTGAACGTGACGGTTCCGGACGTCTCGGTGTAGTCGACGCCGGCCGTCGCCGAGCCGGCCGCCGTCTGGTAGTGCGCCGTCACCGTGTTGAGCGCCGCGCCCGAGAGCGTCACCGTGAACGAGATGTTCTTCGTGCCGGCGTTGCCCTCGGTGACCGACTTGTCGGCGATCGAGATCGCGGGACTGTCGTCGTTCTGGATCGTGCCGAGGCCCTGGGGGTCGGAGATCGTCATGCCCACGGGCGCCGACAGGTTCACGAAGAACGTCTCGTTGGCCTCCTGCGCCTTGTCGCCCTTCACGGGCACGGTGATGGTCTTGCTGGTCTGGCCCGCGTTGAAGGTCAGGGTGGCGGCCTTGGTCGTGTAGTCCGCGGGGGTCAGGGCCGTGCCGTCCGCCGTGGCGTACTGGAGAGTGACCGTCGCCGTCGGCGCGGCCGAGAGCGTCACGGTGAACACGAAGCTCGTGGTGGCGGTGGTGCTGCCCTCGGCCAGCGTGACGTTGTTGATCGACGCCGAGACCGGCACGGGCTCGTCGTCGTCGTTCGTGAGCGTGACGGTCGCGGGCGCCGGCGCGGTGGCGTTCGACGCCCCGGACAGGACGACGCTGAAGGACTCGGTGGGCTCGAAGTCGTGGTCGCCGGTGACCGTCACCTTGAAGGTCTTGCTGGTCTGGCCTGGGGTGAAGGTGAGCGTCCCCGACGTGGCGACGTAGTCGTTGTTCCCCGTCGTGGCCGTGCCGTTGGCGGTCGCGTAGTTCACCGTCACCGTCCTGCCGCTGATGGGCGTGAGCTTCACGGTCAGCGTCAGCATCTTCGTGGCCGAGCCCTCCGCGGCCGTCACGTTGGCGATCGAGAGCGCCGGCAGCGGGTCGTTGTCGTTGATGGTGCCGACGCCCTGGTTGTCGGCGAGGTCGGCGTTCGTCGGGTTCGACAGGTTGAGGGAGTAGGTCTCGTTGTCCTCGTCCTTCGTGTCGCCCTTCACCTTGACCGTGACGGGCTTCGACGTCTCGCCGGGCGCGAAGGTGAGGGTCGTGAGGGCGAGGGACGTGTAGTCGGCCGGGGTCGTGGCCGTGCCCGGCGCCGTCGCGTACTGCACCGTCACCGCGTTGGCGCTCGGCGCCGACAGCGACACGGTGAAGACCGCGTTGGACGTGCCCGAGTTGCCTTCGGTCACCGCCACGTCGTTCACCGAGAGGGTGGGAGTCGGCGTGGTCGACGCCGTGGACCAGCCGAGGTCGCGGAACGCGCCCAGGGTCAGATCGACGTCGTAGCCAAGATCCCCGTTGAGAGCCGGCTCCATCAACGTGTTCGGCGACGTCATGGTGTCCCAGTGCGAGACGGACGAACCCGGGCTGAACGTGCTCGGGGTGTAGCTGAACGGGCGGCCCGCGTCGTCGGTGCCGCGCCGGCGGGCTTCGTCGAGCTTCAGGGTGGCCGTGAGACCGGCGATGTTGTCCTTCAGGAACGCGCCGTCGGACAGCGTGATCCGGGCCGACGGGATCGTGATGGTCCCGTCGCTGCCTCCGAGGCTCGTGAGGTTGCTGCCATCGGCATCGTTGGCGATCAGGACCGCGACGGCGCCGGCGGTCTGCGCTCTCTTGACCTTGGCGGTGAAGGAGCACGCGCCGCCCGCGTCCAGCAAGGCGATCTTGCCGGTCAGGTTGGTCACGATCGCGTTGCAGCCCAGCGAGCTCGCGCCGGCGTCGAGGCCGACGACGACCCCGGCCTGGATCGCGGCGTCGATGGGCGGTCCGAAGGTCGCGGTGCCGACGTACAGCTCGCGGGCCACCGGCGCGGTCACGTTGAGCAGCGCCTGTCCCAGGCCGAGGAAGGCCGGCACGGCCGCCTCGGTGTTGGCGCCGTCCCACGCGAGGTTGCGCGTGTTGCGCGCCGACGCCTGGCGCTGCGCGTCCGTCATCTGCGTCCAGAACTGGCCCGTGGTGCGGTCGAACAGGTGCCCCTCGAAGGCGTCCTCGAAGCCGGAGTTCTCGATGCCCGTGGCCGCGTTGACGAAGGTCGCGAACCCGAGCCCGTGGCCGAATTCGTGGAGCAGCACCGTCACGAGGTCGACGGAGCTCGCAGGCGCGTTGTTGTCGGCGCCCAGGTAGAAGGGAATCCCGGTGAGGCAACCCGGGTTGCCGAGGTTGACGTTGAAGTTCGCGTTGATGTCGGGATTGGCGGCGCTGAGGTCCGAGCCCGCCAGGCTGTTCGCGAGAGCCTGGGGATACCAGGTGCTGGCCAGGGGCGCGTTCGGGAAATCGCGATGAATCGTCAGCGTGCCCGCCGAGCCGAGGACCGCGGAGGTGTCGTTGCAGGTCAGCGCCGTGAACTGTGCCCGGACGACGATCGTGATGTTGCTGTGGATCAAGTCGCCCCAGATGTTGGCCGCGGCCTGGAAGGCATTGAGGCGCTGTTGCCCGAGGGTCGTGCCTGGGTTGACGCCGACGGGCGCCACCGGCGTCGGATCGTTGAATCCGACTCCGGCGCCGTTATTGTTCTGGATGACGATGGTCGCGGCCGCCCAGGCGGGAGCCGTGGAGAGCCCGAGGATCGCGATCGCTGCGAGCGTAAAGAAGCGGCGCATCGTTACCGGTCCTTCCGCGACACGGCCGGCGTCGTGAGGAAGGAGACGGCCTGTTCGACGTCGTCGGTGCACAGCCGCTCGTTACCGCCGTCGTCCGTCGCCTTGGCGAGGGCCACGTGCTCGAAGCCTCGCAGCGCCAGTCCGGCGCCCTTCTCCGGCGCGAGATCCTTCGTGCTCTTCGCGAGGATCTTCTGGATCTCGCTCCGGTAGGCGGCGATCTGCTTCTGGGTGATCGCATCCCGCGCCGTGTCGGCCTTCGGGGGATCCTGCGCGCTCGAGACGCCGGCCGAAGCACACACGACGACGGCCAGCCCGAAGAGCGCCAAACGAGTGCGAGACATGGTCAATCCTCCGAAGGGAAGTACATCCGTGTACTCCCCTTCGCGAGGTTCGTCAACGTTGGCCGGGCTGGAGTGTGACGCGGCTTACGTTCGGACGACGGGCAGCGGGATCGCGCGAGTGGGGACCGCGAGGCGCGTCGGCATCTTCGTCACGGCGCAATTCTGGCAGATCGGCTCGCCGGCCTTGCCCTTTTGATCCCAGGTCCGCGCGCGGTGGGAGTCACGCAGGCGATCGAAGTTGCGCGACGCCCAGGCTTGCTCGATCGAGACCATGGGCGCGTAGCCCTGCGCCTTCACGACCGGGCCGCCGTCGATCTCCAGCGTGAAGCCCTGGCAGCACGGCATCGTGTGGCGGCCGTCCCAGGTCACGACCATGCGGCGGAACGGATCCGAGCACTGGAACTCATTCGCGTCCATCTGGCGCCACTCCGCGGCCTTCCAGTGGTGCTGGATGCCGGCGGGGAAGTAGCACTCGCTGATGGACATCCAGTCGACGCCCATCTTGCCCTTCCAGAACTCTTCCATGCGCCCGCTGTCGACCGCGTCGGCGTTCAGGTGGGTGCGCACGACCGAGGCGCGGATGCGACAGTCCGGCGCGCTCTTGCCTTCGGCGCGCGCGCGCACGGCCGTGCGCACGGAGTTGAGCAGGATCTCCCAGCTGCCGCCGACGCGCTGGCGATGGTAGGTCTCGGGGTCGCAGGCGTCGACCGAGAACATCAGGTCCGTGATGCCGGCCTCGACGATCTTGCCGAACAGGTCGGGCTGCTTGCGGGCGAGGCCGTTGCCGTTGCTGTTCATCATGATGTCGGGGAAGCCCAGGCCGTGGGCCTCGCGCACGAACGACACGATGCGCGGGTGCAGGGACGGCTCGCCGCGGTAGTTGAGCTTGATCGAGCTGACGCCGATGTCCGCGCACTGTTGCAGGAGCCGGCCGTACAGCACCGGGTCCATGTAGCCGCGCTGGTAGGTGTGCTCGTCGAAGCCCTGGGTCCGGATGTGCTCGTGGGTCCAGATCTGGCAGAAGCCCTGAGGGTCTTCCTCGGAGCTGCCGCAGCGCAGGTCGCAGACCGCGACGCTCTCGAGGTCGACGTGGACCGGATGGTCGGAGGGATCGAGGGCGTTCTCGCGACGGTCCCACTCCTTCCGATAGGCTTCGTAGCGCTCGCTGCGGGTCGGAAGGCCGCCGAGCACGCTGAACGTCGGGTCCTTGCTCACAGACGACGAGTCTAGCGCGAAGGTCCGGAGCGCCGGTAACGGAGCGGGATCAGCAGCCGGGACGGTCGGCCTCGGGGATGTCGTCGCCCCGCACGCCGTTCGAGAACACCGTGGCCTTCACGCGCAGCTTGGTCGTGTCGTTGACGTTCCAGGTGCCCGAGCGCCATTCGGTGTTGCTCTGCTTGGTGCCGTCGCGCTCGGCGATCTTGCTGCCCGCCGCGTTGAAGGCCTCGAACATCACGCGGTCCACCTGGGCCGACGCGCTCACGTCGGCGGAGTTGTGGCCGAGCTTGAGGTCGGCCGCGGCGACGACCGTGGCGTCGCAGCCCGTGTTCTTGCTCACGCTGATGCTGACGTCCACGTAGGCCTTGACCGTCCGTTCGGCGCACTGGCGTGCCGGGCCCCCGGACGCATTCTCGACGCACAGGTTGAGGCGGTACACCGTCACCCCGTCGCTGCCGAAGCGGTGGGAGAAGCCGCAGCCCGACGTCGGCTGCAGGCCGTTGCCGTCGCCGAGGTCCGCGAAGTAGCGCAGGCCCTGGCCGCCCGCGCCGTCGCGGCTGTCGCAGAGGCTGAAGTTGACGTCGACCGGCTGCTTGCCCGCGCTCTTGCTGAGGCTGATCTTGAGCGACGGCGAGCCGGCGGGGGGCAAGGTCGTGGTGGGCGGCGGAGCCAGGGTCGTCGTGGGCGGGGGATTCGGTCCCGTCGTGCCCCCGCCACCGCCGCCGCAAGAAGGCAGCCCGACCAGCAGGACCGCGAGCCACGCGAGATCTCTTCTCATGTATGCCTCCGCCTTGCGGCGCGTCTAGAAACGCACGACGAGCGAAACGAGACCTTCCTTGACCTCGCCCGACAGGCTCACGGCGCCGTCGAGCTGGCCGCGATCGCCGAACACGAGGCCGCCGCCGAAGGTGACGAACGTGGCGCCCGCGTCGACGCCACCGTCCTTGTTGAAGTCGGGGCGGCGGTAGGCGCCCGCGCGGGCCAGGAACAGCGGGTTGCCGGGAAACGCGCGCTCGACGCCGACGTGGAGCTGCACCACGTCGTCGAAGGGCGCGGGCGGCAGGTCGTTGGTGGCCGGCGGGTAGATGTCGAACGGGATGCCGCGGAACAGCGTGCGGCTGAGCTGGGAGTAGCGCACGAGCGAGGCGTCCGCCGCGACCAGCCACTCGCCCGACGGGCGGAAGCCGAAGCCGACGCCCCAGGTGTCGGGGATGGCGATCGGGCCGCCGGCGCACAGGCCGGCCTCGGGGCAGGACACCGGGCCGTCGATCGAGCCCTCGAAGTCGACCTCGTAGGGGATCTCGAAGCGACCGCCGCGCTTGAAGACGGCGCCCGCCGAGAGGCGGCCGTTGGGGTTCACGAGCACGCCGGCGCTGAAGACCAGCGTCTGGTCCGTGGCGTCGGCCGCGGCGCGATCGCTGAAGGACTGGTCGCCCGTGATCGTGTTCTCGTTGAGGTAGTCGAGTCGCAGGCGCCTCAGCCCGGCGGTGGCTCCGATGGAGACCCGGCTTCCGACCTTCACCGCTCCCGACACGCCCAGGTCCGAGAGCAGCATGTCGATGCGGCTCGTGCTCGCGAACCCGGTGGGCGCCGACTCGCTGGAGAAGCGCACCTCCCCGGAGAACGAGCGGTCGATCGCGATCTTCGAGACCTGCTGGTAGTAGGCGGAGAACGAGAACGGCTTCTTAGGCGCGACGACGCTCACGTAGGACGGGCTGAACGCCGACGACGCGGGCGAGCGATAGCCGCCCCTCGAGAGCTCCGGGAAGCGCGTGAAGCGGCCGTGAGCCGAAGCCTCCGGTTTCGTCAGGATGATCAGGCCGGCCGGGTTCGACGCCGCCGCCGTCGCGTCGTCCGCCACGCCGACGAAGGTGGCGCCCATGGCCAGGGAGCGGGCGCCCGGAGGGAAGAACTGGAAGGGAATGCTGGAGAAGCCGACCTCGGGGGCCTGGCTCTCCTGGGCCCGGGCGCTTCCGGCGGCCAGGCTCAGCACGACGAGAGAGAGGGAGACGGCCGAACGCAACATCGACGCAGCCTAGAGCACGGGCTCCCGCGCGGTCAAGGTTGAAGCGCACCGACCACGGCGGGGGAGAGGTACCTGTCCTTCTCGAGGACCTCTCGTCCGGCGGCACCGCTCTGGGCCAGGAGCGCACGCGCCTCGCGCAGCGCCGGCTCGCCGGCCGGACCCTGCATCAGCGCGGCCGAGGCCAGGGCCGCCGCCTGATAGGCGAGGAGTCGCTGGCGCGCCGGTGCCGGTGTCGACTGGACCAGGCGCGCGAGCTGGGCGGCCGCGTCCTGATAGCGCCCGGAGTAGAGGGCCTCGAAGGCCGCGCGGCGTTCCTCGACGCTCGGCAGACCCGGACGCGGCGTCGGCGACGCCGACGGCTTCACCGGCGTGGGCGGCGCGGGGACGACGCGGGCCCTGTCCTCCAGCTTCGCCAGCTCGAGCGCGGCCTGGAGCACGGCGGCGCTCTGGGGGTAGCGTTCGAGAGCCGAGTCCACGATGCGACGGGCCTCGGCGAGCCGGCCCTGCTTCATGAAGTCGCGGGCGATCCCCACCATGCCGGCGTCGCCCCTGTCTTCGGCCGGCGGAGCCGTCGGCACGGGCGTCGGTGGCGGTGTCGGCGTCGCCGCGGTCACCGGGGCCGTCTGCCCCAGGCGGATCCGGCAGAGCTGGAGCATGTCCTTGAGCGGCTCGAACTCCGGATCGGCCTGCGCCACGAGCCCGCTCGCCTGCACCTTGGTGAGCTGTTCGAGGGCGTCGGGATAGTTGCGCTGGTTGAAGTACACGAGGCCGAGCTGGTACTCGGGCAAGTAGTCGATCGAGCGCACGCCGTACATCCGGACCTGCCGCCCCGGCCGCGGCCCGGACAGCATGGCCGCCTTCAGGCGCTTCTCGGCCTCGCTCCACTTCCGCGACTGGATCGACTTCAACGCGTTCTGGTAGAGCTCGTACCAGGGATCCTCCGCGCGCAGGGCGGGGGGATGGGAGGCGGCGCCCGTGGCGAGGACCACGAGCAGGGCCACGGCCCGCGCGGCGCCCGAGGTCTTCATCAGGAGACGGCGTCGGCCGCGGCGCGCGCCGCCCGGGCTGCGTCGAAGCCGGGCATCGTGAAGCTGAAGGCGTTGGGCTCGCCCGGCTCGACCGTGATCGTGGCCTCGAAGCCCTTCGTGAGCCCGTCGTTCTCGAAGGCGAGGGAGTAGCGCCCGGGGGGAAGGCTGAGGACGCACGGCGTCACGAGCGGGGCCGGTGCCGTGAATCCCTGCGGCGCCTCTCCCGCGGGTGTCACGCGGACGCGGGCCCAGGGCGAGGCGCTCACGCGGACCTCGACGGGCGTGCCCACGGGCCCCGTCGACGGTGACGCGGTCGGAGCCGGGCTGGGCGTCGGAGGAGCCGGGTCGACGGCGGGTCGGGGACTGAGAACGTACCCGATCGTCCCGAGCACGACGAGGGCCGCGACGCCGCCGATGGCGGGATGAAGGCGCAACTTTGTCGCCGGCGTGGGCGCCGGCCGCGGCGGCAGTGCGACCGTCGGTGCGACGCGCGTGCTCTCGCGGGTCGGGAGGTTGCCCGGAGCCACCGCCGTCTGTGCGGCCTCGGTGGGGTGGTCCTCGATGCGCGCTCCGGTGCCGACCTCGAGGGTGCCCTCGGTGCCGTCGGCCGTGAGCTCGGTGGCGGAGGATTCCTCCATCGCGCTCCGGAGCGCGGCGCTGAACGCCGCGGCGCTCGGATAGCGGGCCTCCCGCGCCTTCTCGAGGGCGATCCGCAAGACGGGCACGAGGCTCGCCGGCAGGCGCGCCGCCCGCGGTCCCGTCAGGGGCGGGGCCTCGTGGATGTGCTTCATCAGCAGGCCGAGCGGGGTCTCGGCGTCGAAAAGCGGCTGCCCGGCGAACAGCTCGAAGATCACGACGCCGAGGGAGTAGATGTCGCTGCGGAAGTCGACCTTGTCGCCGCGCGCCTGCTCGGGGCTCATGCACGACGGCGTGCCGACGACGTGGCCCGTCGCCGTGGCGCCGGTGGCGTCCTGGGCCGCTTCCTTCGCGATCCCGAAGTCCATGAGCCGCACGGCGCCGGTGCCGTCGATCATGATGTTCGAGGCCTTGAGATCGCGATGGATCACGCCCACGTGGTGGATCGCCTCGAGGCCGTCCGCCACCTGGATCGCGATCGCGAAGGCCTCCCGCGGCGGAAGCTGTCCGGCACGGGCGACGAGCTGCTTGAGGTCGGTACCCTCGATGAGCTCCATCGCGATGTAGGTGAGGCCCGCGTCCTCGCCGTACTCGAAGATGCGGCAGACGTTGCGGTGGATGACCTTGCGCGCGAGCTTGATCTCGGTGATGAAGCGCCGCCGGGCCTCGGCGCTGCCGCTCACGTCCTCGCGCAGGACCTTGAGGGCCACCTCCTCCTCGAGCTTGCGGTCGAAGGCGCGGTACACGGCGCCCATGCCGCCGCGGCCCAGGCGGTCGCGGATCTCGAAGCGCCCGTCCACCATCTGGCCGAGCCGGATCGTCTGGACCAGCGGCTCGCCGCAGGTGAAGCAGGCGGTCGCGTCCGGATCGTTCTCGCCGCCGCACTTCGCGCAGGCCGATGCCATGGGCCCGGCCATTAAATCAGGAGCGCGCCCGGCTTGTCACCCTTTCGCGCCGGCGCTCCACGCTCGCGATCGGACCCGGGCGGGCACCCCCCTCTGACAGGATGCCGCCACAAGGTGTGGGGGAGGTCGGTTCGTGGGTCAGCAACTGGTCGTGCGTCCGGAGCACAGCGCCGAGTCCATGGTCGCGACGCTCAAGTCGTTCGAGCTGACGAAGACCCTCGGCGACGAGCCGGTGCTGACCGCGCTCAAGAGATTTCCGGCGGAGCCGCCGCAGTACGCCGACTTCCCGGACGACCTCGACCCGCGGCTCGTGGACGTGCTGAAACGCCGCGGCTACGCGCAGCTCTACACGCACCAGCGCGCGGCCTACGACGCGGCGCGGGCGGGGGACAGCAGCGTCGTCGTCACGCCGACGGCCTCGGGCAAGACGCTCTGCTACAACCTGCCGGTCCTCGACCGCATCCTCAAGGATCCCGACGCGCGCGCTCTTTATCTGTTCCCCACCAAGGCGCTGGCCCAGGATCAGCTCGCCGAGCTGTACGCGACGATCGAGGCGCTCGGCGCCGACATCGGCACCTTTACCTATGACGGCGACACGCCGCAGGACGCGCGCAAGGCGATCCGGGCTCGGGCCCATGTCGTGGTCACGAACCCCGACATGCTCCACAAGGGCATCCTGCCCCACCACACCAAGTGGGTGAAGCTGTTCGAGAACCTGCGCTACGTGATCGTCGACGAGCTGCACTCGCTGCGCGGCGTCTACGGGTCCCACGTCGCGAACATCTTCCGGCGGCTGCATCGCCTTTGCCGGTTCTACGGCTCGAACCCGCAGTTCCTGTGCTCGTCGGCCACGATCGGCAACCCGAAGCAGCTCGCCGAGGCGCTCACAGGCCGCGACATGCGCCTCATCGACCAGAGCGGGGCGCCGCGCGGCGAGAAGTACTTCGCGATCTACAACCCGCCCGTGGTGAACCGCCAGCTCGGGATCCGCAAGTCGTCGCTGAACGCGGCCCGCGACGTGGCCCTGTCGTTCCTGGGCAAGGGCCTGCAGACGATCGTGTTCGCGCCGTCGCGGCTCGCGACCGAGATCCTCGTGACCTACCTGAAGGAGGCTCTGGAACGGCAGCCGGGGTCGGAGGGTGTCATCCGCGGCTACCGCGGCGGCTACCTGCCCCTGAAACGCCGCGAGATCGAGCGCGGGCTGCGCGAGGGCTCGGTGCTGGGCGTCGTCTCGACGAACGCCCTCGAGCTCGGCATCGACATCGGCTCCCTCGACGTGGCGGTGCTCATGGGCTATCCCGGCAGCGTCGCGTCCTCGTGGCAGCAGGCCGGGCGCGCGGGCCGCCGGCAAGGCACGTCGGTCGCGGTGCTGGTCGCGAACTCGTCGCCCCTCAACCAGTTCATCGCGAAGAACCCCGAGTACTTCTTCGGCTCGCCGATCGAGGAGGGCCGCATCAACCCCGACAACCTGCAGATCCTCGTGAACCACGTGAAGTGCGCGGCCTTCGAGCTGCCCTTCGACCAGGGCGAGACGTTCGGGAAGGAAGACCTGGGCGAGGTCTTGAAGTACCTCGAGGAGGAGCGCATCGTGCACCGCGCCGGCGAGCGCTGGCACTGGACGAGCGAGAGCTACCCGGCCGACGCGGTGTCGCTGCGCAGCATCTCCTCGGACAACTTCGTGGTGCAGGACATCACGAAGGAGCCGCGCATCATCGCCGAAGTGGACTACGACTCGGCGCCCACCATGGTCCACGAGAAGGCGATCTACATCCTCGAGGGCAAGTCGTTCTTCGTGGAGAAGTACGACCACCTGGAACGCCGGGTCCACGTGCGCGAGGCCGAGGTCGACTACTACACCGACGCGATCACCTACACGAAGGTGAAGATCCTCGAGCGCTTCGAGGAGGAGCCCGCGGCGAACGCGCGGCGCTGCCACGGCGAGGTCCACGTCACCTCCCAGGTGATCGGCTTCAAGAAGATCAAGTTCTACACGAACGAGAACGTCGGCTCCGGCGAGCTCGTGATGCCCGAGAACGAGATGCACACGACCGCGTACTGGCTCACGGTGCCGCGGGAGCTGATGGCGACCTTGCCCTACGGCGGCGAGGAGCGGCGCGACGGCGTCGTGGCGCTCTCCTATACGCTCGGGCAGATGGCGGCGCTGTTCCTGATGTGCGACCGGCGCGACCTCGGGGTGGCGCTCGGCGACAACGGCCAGGGCGACGCGCGCATCGAGCGCGGCATGCGGCGCCTGGGCATGGGCCGCGAGCAGGAGCCGCCTCCGGGCGACGACTACGAGCCGAACATCTTCATCTACGACTCGTACCCGGGCGGCATCGGGCTCTCCGAGCCGCTGTACCGCCTGCACGGCCGGCTGCTCGACCAGAGCCTGTCGCTGATCGCCGCCTGCCCGTGCCGCGACGGCTGCCCGTCCTGCGTCGGGCCGGCCGGCGAGATCGGCAGCCGCGGCAAGGAGGTCGCCCTGGCGATCCTGCGGGCGATCCGGGGGGACGCGCAGCATTGAGCCTCGGCGAGCGGCTTCGGCGCCTGCGTCGGACCCACGAACCGGGGGAAGGCGACGAGGCGGCGAGCGCCGTGCGGGCCGGCGTCGTGCCCGTGGGCGATCTGCCCGGGCTCGAGCGGTCGCTGCTCGGCCAGGTGGACGAGGACGGGCGTTCCCTCAAGGAGCGGCTCGAGCGTCTCGTCGCGGCGGCCGCGCGCGGCCGGGGCGCGGCGCGGCCGACGGCTCACGCTCTCGAGGAGCTCGTCGAGGGCCAGCGCATGCAGAACGCCCGCGGCGAGTTCTACCGCATCGAGGACAGCGTCCACCTCGAGTCCTTCCATGGCGACGTCTCGCTCTCGCGCTTCCGGGCCCTCGCCACCGGCAGCGTCGGCATCCTCACCGGCGAGCCCGAGATGGACGGGTTCGACCTGGGCGGCGCCGTCTTCCTCGACACCGAGACGACCGGCCTCGCGGGCGGCACGGGCACCGCGGCGTTCCTGATCGGCATCGGCTACGTCGAGGCCGACCGCTTCGTGGTGCGTCAGTACTTCATGCGCGACTACCACGAGGAGCCGGCCCTGCTGGCCGGTCTGGCCGAGGATCTCGCCCGCTTCGAGTCGATCGTGACGTTCAACGGCAAGCTGTTCGACGTGCCTCTCCTGGAGACGCGCTACCGCCTCGACCGCCAGCGCTTTCCCCTCGAGGCGGCCCCGCACTTCGACCTCCTGCACCCGGCGCGGCGGCTGTGGAAGGCGCGCCTCGAGTCGTGCCGGCTCCAGTCCCTGGAGTCGGCGATCCTGGGCCTGCGACGCCAGGACGACATCCCCGGCTCCGAGATCCCCGGGATCTACTTCGATTTCGTAAGGAGACGCGACGCCCGGGCGATGGCGAAGGTGTTCCGCCACAACCGCCTCGACATCGTGTCCCTCGCGGCCCTCGCCCTGCGCGCGTGCGAGTGGGTCGAGTCGAGCGAGGCCGAGGACCCGCGCGACGTGTTCAGCCTGGCCCGGGTCCTCGAGCGCGCCAAGCTCTACGAGCGCTCCGATACGGCCTACCGGCGCACGCTGGAGAGCGACCGGGGCGCGCTGCGGGTGGCGGCCCTGATCCGCCTCGCGTCACGCGCGAAGCGCGCGGGCGACTTCGACCGGGCTGCGGAGCTCTGGCGGGAGGCGGCGGCCGCCGGCGACCTGCTCGCGCACCGCGAGCTGTCCATGCACCACGAGCGGCGCAGCCGGGACCTGCTGGCGGCTCTCGAGGCCGCCGAGCGCGGCCTCGAGCTGTGCGTGAGGCTCAGTGCGCCGCTGCGCGCCGCCGACGACTTCCGCCGGCGGCGCGAGCGGTTGCGGAGACGTCTCGACCCTACGGGATGATCTTGAACACCACGTCGCTGACGTCGGCGCCGTCGGGATCCGCCGGGATCTTGCGCACGCAGACCCGGTTCGCGGCGCCCGCGCCCGCCACCGTCCACGAATAGCTGGCCGGCGAGGCCGGGGCGCTGACGCTCGCCTTGATCAGCGTCTCGCACACCCCGTCGTCGTTGTTGTCGAGGCGCAGCTCGAACGTGGCCGGGGCCGGATAGTTGTGGGTCCACTTGATGGCCTTCACGGTCCCGACCTTCCAGCTCGTGGCCGAGTTGGGCG
Organism: uncultured Acidobacteriota bacterium; assembly: GCA_902826455.1. GTDB lineage: Bacteria > Acidobacteriota > Vicinamibacteria > Fen-336 > Fen-336 > CADEEV01. The sequence goes on from CADEEV010000011.1 coordinate 45,248, forward strand.
CCGTCACCTTGACGCGGTTCGAGATGACGATCGAGGCGTTCGAGACGTCCTGGGCTCCGGTGTCGAGGGACGTGACGCGGAAGCGGGCGTTGGGCGTGACGCCCGAGACCAGCCAGTTGTAGGTCCCGCCCGACGCGCTGGTCGTGAGCACCGGGCTCGCGAGCGTGACCCAGGAGCCGCCCGGGTAGTCGCGGTTGATCTCGATCGCGACGGGCTTGTTCTTGCCCAGGTTGTGGATGAACTTGATCGGCTTCGTCGCGCCGGCCTGCCACGTCGTGACCGCGTCGGGCGCCGTGACGGTCACGTAGGAGCCGCCGCCGCCGCCCTGGAAGACCTGGCAGACGGCCGGCGTCGCGATCAGGGAGAACGCGCGCACCGAGCCTTCGTCCGCGGCGAAGTGATCGATCGCCTCGAGGCTCCAGCTCCCGTTCGGGTCTTCGCCGTCGAAGGCCGAGAGCGGGCCCGCCGCCTTGAACGAGCCGGTGAACGGGGCCGCCTGGACGCCCTGGATGGAGGGCCCGGCCGACTCGTCGTCGAGCAGCGTCTGGCAGAAGTTGTTGCCGCCGTATCCGCCGCCTCCGCCCGCGAGGCGTGAGACCAGCGGGATCGTCGTACCCGAGGGCGCGCGCAGGCGCAGGACCAGGTCCCCGACATAGGTGTGGTCGAGGCCCACCGTGGTCGACCCTGCGGCCGTCGAGCAGGTCGTGCCGTCGATGCGGAAGTCGAGGTCCTTCAGGCGGGCGAGCCCCGAGACCGCGAGACCCACCGACTGCACCGGCCCCGGAACCTCGACGTCGAGGCCGTCCGGGATCGCCGTCGCGGGGCCGGTGAAGCTGAACGTGGCCGCCGTTCCGAACCCTCCGGTGGCGAGACGGACCGGGAAGCTGACCGGGCCGTTCCCGCCCGCGAACGTCAGCGTCACGGCGAAGGCGATCGACTGGCCGCAGGCGGCGCCGGTGCCGAGCTTGAAGGTAAGCGCGGCGGAGTTCGTCTCCGTCGCGCCGACGGCCAGGTCCGGATAGGCCGAGGTCGACTGCAGGATCGTGACGCCCGGCGTGCCGGTCGCGAGCGCCACGCTCACGCTCGTGGCCGCGGCCGCGCCGGTGTTCTGGACCGCGAGGGCGACCGAGAACGTCTCTCCGGGCTCGATGTCGGCATCGCCGTCGCCGGTGACCTCGGACGGCGTCGCCGAGACGAGGACCGGGTTGGCGGCCGCCGGCAGGCCGAGGGCCGTGAGGGCCGGATACGGCATCACGATGCCCGCGCCCGAGTCGCGATCGCTTCCGGAAGCCTCGATGTCGAGGGCCGTCGACGTCAACGTCGAGCGCAGGCTCGCCGCGTCGATGCCCGGCACCGCCTGCTTCACGAGGGCGGCGATCGCGGCGGCGTGGGGAGCGGCGGCCGACGTTCCGTAGAACGGCGTGAAGCCAGGAGCCGCCGTGGCGACACCGTCGGCGGCGGCCACGTCGGGCTTGGCGCGCACGAGGCCCAGCGCGGGGTTCGTGGGATCGCTGCCGGGGATCGGCGTGCCGTCGGCCAGGTAGTAGACGAGGCGCGGGCCGTCGCTGCTGAAGAGCTCCACGGGCTCGCTGCCGTCGAAGCTCCCGCCGCCGCCTGCGGCGAGCGTCGCGTCGACGGCGGCGACGCTGTAGGCGCCCTCGACCGCGCTGTGGCCGCGGGTGGCCCCCGCGGTGGAGAGGCTCGAATCCAGGGTGCCGCGGAACAGCAGCAGGTTCAGCACCCGGTCCTGGCCGTCGAACTTGGCGACGACGATGCGCTCGCCCGCGAAGGCCGGACCGGAGATCTCCACGGGGAAGTCGTCACCGCCGACGCCGTCCTGGACCCCGACGCTCAGGTCGAAGAGCGTCGTGAGGCCGCCGTCCATGTCGTAGATGTCGTAGTCGTTGCTGGAGGTGCCCTGGGGGTCCGCCCAGTGGAGGACCACGCGCGCGCCGTCGCCCGTGACGAGGATCGACTGCCCGCCGTCGCCGAAGTTGTTCACGGGACCGGCTCCCGCCAGGGCTCCCGGCGTGCCGTTGCCCGTGAACTTGCCTTCCCAGGCTCCTGACGTGTCGTCGTTCTTGTTGCCTTCGTTGCCGGCCGAGGAGAAGTACTCGACGCCGCCGGCCGTGACCGCGGCCACCGAGCTCGCCACGAGCCCGTCCTGGAAGACCGGCTCGTCGAAGTAGATGACGTCGTCCACGATCACCGTGCAGCCGGCGGCGCCGAGATCGAGGATGTTCTGGGCGAACTGCTCTTCGCTCTCGAAGGCGGAGGCGAAGCCGAGCGCGGCGCCCGGCGCGAGATCGTGGACGATCTCGAGCATGGCCGTGCCTTCGTCGCCGTCGCCCGCCTGACCCGGCAGCACGTCCACGGCGGGCAGGTCGCCCGAGCCCTGGAGGGAGGCGAGTGAGTTCACGCCGTCGGAGAGCACGCAGATCTTCTGGCCGGCGCCGTCGACGCCGAAGTGCGGACGCGCCAGGTCGGCCTGGTGGGCCACGTCGCCTTCCGAGGTGTTGAGCTTGTGGGTCATCGCCTCGCGCGCCAGCTGGACGCGGCGCACGCTCGCGAGGGCCGCGAGGCCCTCGATCCGGTTCAGCGGGACGAACGCACGCACCGCGCCGAAGCGCAGGCTGGCCGTGGTCACGAGCCCGCCGGCGCGCTCCACCGCGTTCACCACCGTCTTCACGGCCTTGGCGGACGCGACGTCGAAGTCCACCAGCATCCGGCCGTCCTTCAAGGGCGCCGCGATGCGCAGGTCGGGAAGGGCCGCGATGCGCGCGTCGTTGCGCTGCTTGTAGATCGAGAACAGCAGGCGCGACTGGATCTTCTTCTGCGTCGCGGTCCGCGCCTGCTTCTCGGCGCGCACGGCCTGGATCTGGGCGAGGCCCGCGGCCGTGAGCTTGGGCTCGTCGGCCAGCGCGGGCTGCACGAATAGACACGCGGCCGCCGCGAGAGCGGCTCCGCTCCACCAGCTCTTCATCTATGTGTTCCTCCGGAAGGGACTGCTGGCCGAGACTTGTACGCCCCCGGAGGAGGTGGTGTCAACCCGAACGGAATGCGGCTAGCCGAGCTCCGCGCGCAGGAAGTCCACGAGCTCCTGCACCACCACGGGCTTGCCGAAGACCGTCCGGCCCGCCTTCTTCGCCGCGTCGATGAGTGGCGAGCGGGCGTAGCCCGTGAGGAAGGCGACGGTCAGGCCGGGAATCCTGGCCTGGAGGGCCGCCGACAGGTCGGCGCCGTCGCGCCCCGGCATCACGAGGTCGAGGACCGCGGCGTCGTAGCGCTCGCCGTCGGCCTTGGCGAGGGCCTCGTCGCCGGTCCGCGCCGTGTCGATCTTGAAGCCGTGGCGGCTGAGGGCGCGCGACAGCATCGTCGCCACCGCCGCGTCGTCGTCTACGACCAGGATGCGCTTCGCTTCGCTCACTCTTCGTGCCTCGACAAGACCGCCGATCGTACAAGAGCTGGCGGGTGCCGTAAAGCCCTGGCGAGTTCAGGTAGACTCTGCCGCCATGTTCCGAAGGCGCGAGGCCCTGGCCGACGCCGCTGGCCTCGCGGTCCTCATGCTGGCCCTCGCCGACGTGGTGCGGCCGGCCCTGCTCTTCCTGCCGACCATCTCCGCTGGCGGCGACATGCCCTGTCACTACCCGAGCGCGGCCTGGTTCGTGGAGCGTCTCGTTCCCCACGGCAGGCTCCACGGCTGGTACCCCGGGGCCTATCTCGGCCAGCCGCTGCTGCTCTACTACTTCCCGCTGCCGTTTCTCGTGATGGCGGCGTTCGCGCCCCTCACCGGCCTTCCGGTGGCCTTCAAGCTCGGCTCGGCCCTCGGCATCTTCCTGTTGCCGTTGCTCACCTATATCGCCTTCCGGCTGATGGGCTTCCGCTTCCCGGCTCCGTTGCTCGGAGCCGCGGCGGCCCATGTCTTCCTCTTCCTTGAAGCGAACCCGATCTGGGGCGGGACGGTCGCGAGCACGATGACCGGCGAGTTCGCCTACATGTACGGGATCGGCATGGCCGTGTTGTTCCTGGGCGTCGCCTACCGGGCGTACGCTCGCGGCGACAGCCCGGTCGTCCCGGCCCTCGCGCTGGCCGTCACCGCCTTCGCCCATGGCTATGCTGTGTTGTGGGCGGGGCTCTCGGCGAGCTACTTCCTCTACTCCGCCCGGCGGCCCTGGCGCACCCTGGGCTGGCTCGTGACGCTGGCGGTCCTCGCCTTCGCCCTTGGTGGGGTCTCCCTCGTGCCGCTGCTCGCCGCCTGGGGCTGGACGACTCCCTACGACGACCCGTGGATCGACGTCGGAACCCGCAACCTCTTTCCGCCCTACCTGATCGGACCCTTCGTGCTCGCAGGGCTCGGGCTGATCGGCACCCTGGTCCTCGGACGGCGCAGCGGCGGCCCGGACCATCGGTTGCTGTTCCTGCTCCACGCCGGCCTCGTCGCCGCGGCCCTGGCGGTGGCGGGGCCCGCCCTGGGCATCATCGACGTGCGCTTCGTGCCGTTCGCGCAGCTGGCCCTGACCCTGGCGGGGGGCGCGACGCTCGGCCTCGTCCTGCGGCCGGCGGCGGCCAGGGAGCTCGCCGCCCTCGCCGTCGTGCTGCTCGCCGTGGTCTACGCCGACAGCCAGTCGACGGTGAGCCGCAGCTGGATCGAGTACAACTACACCGGGCTCGAGGCCAAGCCGCTGTGGCCGAAGTTCGAGGCGCTCTCGACCGCGCTGCGCGGGACGCTCGACGACCCGCGCGTGGCCGTCGAGTACAGCGCCGAGCACGAGAAGGCCGGCTCGATCCGCATGTACGAGACGCTTCCTTACTTCTCGGGCCGCTCCACGCTCGAAGGCGTCTACAACCAGGCGAGCCTCTCGACCCACTTCGTCTACTTCCTCGCCTCGGAGCTCGGCGAGGCGTCGCCCAACCCGTTCCGCAGCCGGCACTACTCGGCCTTCGACACCGACAACGCGCTGCGCCACCTGCGCCTGTTCGGCGCGAACGAGATCGTGGCCCTGTCGAAGAAGCTCGCCGAGGCCCTCGAGGCGCGCAGCGACGTGGAGAAGGTCGCCGACATCCCGCCCTACCGCGTCTTCCGTCTCAAGGGCCCCGGCGTCTCCTACGTGGAGCCGCTCGCCTTCGAGCCGGTCCGCGCGTCGCCCCGCGGCTGGCGCGACCAGGCGTATCGATGGTTCACGCGCAAGCCGCAGTCTCCCGTACACCTCGTGTTCACCGACGACCCGCGCTTCACGACCGTCGAGACCGACCCTTGGCTCCCGCCGCCGCGCGTGCCGTTGCCCGGCGGCGTCGAGATCACGAGTGAGATGCGGGACGAGGAGATCCTCATCCATACCAATCGGCCGGGGCACCCCCTGCTGGTCAAGGTCTCCTGGCACCCGCGCTGGCGCGCGGAGGGCGCCGCGGGCCCGTGGCTGGTCTCCCCGTCGTTGATGCTGATCGTTCCGACGCAGGAGAACGTCCGCCTCGTCTACGGCCGGACCGGCACCGACACGGTCGCCGCGGTCCTCAGCCTCTCCGGCCTCGCCGTCTGCCTCGTGATGGGCCTGCGGCGCCGCGGTCCGGCCCTTCACAAGCCAGCAGTGATCCCCGAGTCCTGCGACGCGATGCCCGTTCCCCGGCGCTGGGGCGCCCTCGTGCCCGCGACGCTGCTCGTGCTCCTGGTGGCCGGGCGCTGGGCGGGTCCCGCCAAGCCCGACATGGGGCCGCTGCAGGACGACCTCTATGCCAAGGCCTCGAAGGCCTACTCCGACGAGCGCTTCGAGGACGCCGCGGAGTACGCGCGAGTCGCCGGGGAACTCGCGTCGGACGACGAGGATGGCGTCCGGTCCGAGATGGGGGCCCTGCGCGCCGAGAGCCTGCTCCGGCTCGGTCGGCCACAAGAAGCGAGGGAGGCCTTCGACAAGGTCTACGAAGAGGCGCCGGAGGGGGCGCATGCCGCGCAGGCGCTCTTCGGGTCCGCCGCGGCGCTCGACGCGCTGGGGGATTCCGGGGGTGCGCGGGCCCAGCGCGAACGGCTCCGGAGGGAGTTCCCGAGGACCCCCTGGGCCCGTCGTGCCGAGCCCTGAAAGAACCTCTTGACGCGTCGGGGCGGCGTGCTAAGATCCGGCCGTTGCTTTCTCGAACGACAAGTGTTTCCGGGGTCTGCTCGAACGACGACCCCACTCGGAGAGGATCTATGCGGAATCGGTTGACCGGACTTGGGCTTGCTGCGTGTCTCGTCGTGGCCCCTGGCGTCGTCTTCGCCCAGGAGAGCGGCCTCGCGATCGACCACAAGGCGGTCGATTGCATCGTCGCCGGCAAGTTCCCCAAGATGAACGCGTGCTTCAATCCCAGCCCCAACGTGGCACGCGCTCGGGTTTACTTCCGCCCTGAAGGCGTTCCGAGTTGGTACTACGTCGAGATGAAGTCCGACGCGCCTTGCCTCGCGGGCATCCTGCCGCGGCCGCGCAAGGAGTTGGTCGGCAAGAAGGTCGACTACTACGTCCAGGTCACCGACAAGAGCTTCGCCGAGGCGCGCACCGCTGAGTACCACCCCACGGTGGTCAACTCCGAGCAGGAGTGCAAGGACAAGCCGGTCGCGGCCTATCTGACCAAGGCGTCCGTCCAGGTCTTCCCGGGCATCCCGGCCGGCTTCGCGGCGGGCGGCATCGGCGCGGGCGTGGCGGTGGGCGTCGGCGTGGGCGTCGCGGGCATCGCCGGCGGTGCCGTGGCGATCGCGAACAACGGCGACGACGACTCGCCGACCACGACGTCCCCGACTCCGACGACGACGCAGCCGTCGGCCACGACGACCACGACGACCACCACGCAGCCCACCAGCACGACGCAGCCGGCGGGCTTCGATTTCGTCTTCAAGATGACGCCGAGCCCGGCCGTGGGCACCGACTCCCTCGACGTGACCGTCGACATGTGCGACACGACGCCCCAGGGCAACCTGGTGCGCTTCACGATCGACTTCGGCCTGGACGGGTTCGACAACAACGTCCCGAACCAGTGCAAGCTGACCAAGACGATCACCCTCGGCGGCGTGCAGGGCGGCCCCTGCGACGTCAAGCTCCTGGGCAAGAGTGGCGCGTGCGCTCCAGCGACCACGACGCCCCAGCCCACGAAGCTCTCGGTGCGCGGCTGCGGTCAGCCCAAGGACCTCTCGGCTCCGGAGGAATGCGAGCAGCGGCTCATCACGATCAACCCGAGCCTGAGCGGCGCCGGCCGGTCCTTCAAGGCCCGGTCGCTCCACGTGAAGCAGCGCCGCGGCAACAGCACCGTGCCGCCCGCGACGCGCCGCCTGGCCTGGAACAGCGAGCTCGCGGTCGAGGGCGCCACCGGTCAGGTCGTGGCAAACGGGTCCGGCGCGGTCTTCGCCGCCAAGGGCCGTTCGAGCGCCGTCGCGACGGGTCGCAAGGGTGAGAACCGCATCGAGGCCCAGCTCGTCCAGGGCAGCGGCAAGGCGGGCACCTGGCGCTTCGAGCTCAGCCCGACGGCGACCTTCGAGGCCGGCAGCCTGCGCGTGCTGGCCGGTCAGGTCGCCCAGGTCTCGGGCGACTCGATCGTGTTCAGCCTGAAGGGCACGCCCGGCGAGCGCGTGGTCTTCACCTTCCGCACCACGAAGTAGCCGCAGTCGGCCACGGCCGACTCGACCAGGGCCCGGGGCAACCCGGGCCCTTTCATTTTCTGGGAAGCGCCGTCCGGTCAGGCCTGGGCGGACGCGAGGCGGGAGCGCAGCTCGGCCACCGTCACCCGGGTCCGGGCGACCTCGATGCCATCCAGCAGCAGGACAGGGATCGAGAACCGGTACAGGCGGAGCTGTTCGGGGTCGTCGTGGACGTCGCGCTCCACGAGCTCGATGCCCGAGGCGGCCAGGACCGGCCGGATCACTTCGGCCATCTCGTGGCACAGATGGCAGCCCGGGGCGCCGAGCAGCGTCGCGACCATCGGGCTACAGGTCGGCGGCGCGCGCGCGGCGCAGGACGCTCAGGCCGGCGCCGAGGATCACGGTGAGAATCGCGAGCTGCACCAGGAGGCCGGTGAGGTCGGGATAGACGCCGAGCCACGCGATCTCGGGGAAGGCGACCGGCCGCGCCGGCAGGAAGCCGGACTGCACGAGCACATAGACACCCGAGCCCGCGAAGGCGATCGAGAGCAGGCAGAGCAGGATTCCGGAGACACCGAAGAACGGCGCCAGGGGCAGCCGCAGGACGGTCCGGTTCATCACCCACGCTGCCGCCGCCGCTGCGGCGGTCCCCGCGAGGGCCCCCAGCCAGACGTGGCTGCGCTGATCCCCGGCGTCGAAGAGCAGGGCCTGGGTGAAGAGCACGGTCTCCGCGGCCTCGCGGTAGACGGCCAGGAACGACAGTCCCGCCAGGAGGCGCAGCTTGCGGGTGGACAGCGTCTGCTCCAGGTTCCGCTTGAGGTAGGCGAGCCAGCTCCGCGACTCGGCCCGCGAGATCATCCAGAAGCTCACGGAGAACAGGACTGCCGCGGCGGCGAGCGCGACGCAGGCCTCCAGGAGCTCGCGGCGCGCCACGCCCAGCCTCAGCACGCGCTCGAAGAGGAACCAGGTCAGGATGCCCGAGGGAAGGGCTGCGAGCCAGCCCAGGTGCACGTAGCGCGCGGCGTCGGCGCGCCCCAGCTTGCGCAGGCCGGCGAGCAGCGCCCCGACCAGCAACGCGGCCTCGATACCCTCCCGGAAGTAGATGAGCGCGGCCGCGGCGAACGGTACGACCGGGGCCTGGTCGCTCTGGGCCACCTGCATCAAGAGGCGGTTCAGGACCTGGGCCTGGGCTTCGACCGCGGCCGGAGTCGCTTGCGACAGTGCCACCCTCAGGTCCCGGAAGGCGGCCTCGACAGCCAACGTGGCCTGGGGGTCCCGTGCGCGCAGCTCCGGCTCGAGGGGCTCGAAGCCCTGCAGGTACGCGTCGATCGCGAGGCGCTCGGCGTCGGCCTTGTGCCCGGCGGCATGCGCGGCGACGGCGGAGCGCACGAGCCCGCGCGTCCGGGCGATGCCGAGGGCCGCCGGAGGCGCGCTGAACGGGGCCTCGCGCCGGGCGTGGGCGAGCCCGGCCTCGGGCGAGGCGTGATGCTCCGAACGCAGCGTGGCCAGGATCTCCGCGTCCGAGGCCGCCGCCAGGTCGGCGAGGGACAGGCCGACCGGGCCCTGCTCCTTCTCGCCTTCGTGCCCCAGGCGGAACACGAAGAAGGCCAGGTCCCAGCGCTCGGCGGGGGAGAAGCTGTCGAACGACGCCATGCCCGTCCCCGGCACCCCGAAGGTCAGCGCGTTGTAGACCCGGAAGGGAGAGAGCAACGCCAGGCGGGCGGGATCGCGCAGGTTGGCCGGCGGGGGATCGAGGGCCTTCGCGCGCTCCGTGTCCGCCCGTCCGTCCTGGCCGTGGCACACCAGGCAGCTCTGGACGTACAGGGCCTGAGCTCGCGCCAGGTCGGGTCGGCTCGTGGGCATGCGCTGCAGGCCGAAGCGCTCCGCGACCTCGTCGCGCGCCGCGTGGCAGGCGTGGGCGACCGCCTCGGGGGCCGCCTTGGCGTCGACCAGGCTCGCGACGGACGCGATCTTGACGTGGAGGCTGTCCGAAGCCGGAGCCGAGGCTCCCAGGAGGCGGGCGGCCAGACCGCTCGCGTCCTTGACGAACCGCACCTGCTCCTCGTACTCGGGCGCGCTCACGACGACACCCCCGGCGACGGCGCGCCCATAGTCGCCGCCGACGTAGTCGAGCAGCAGGGCCAGGCGCTGGGCGTCGCCGCCGTCCGGGGCGACGGGGCGGGGCGCGGGCTCCGGGACGCATCCGACCCCGGACATGACCGCGACCAGGAGCAGCGCTGTCCTGAAATTGAAGTTCATTTTCAGACGAGCAGACTACAACGCCCGGCCCGGCAGCGTCAAAGCCGCTAGGCGCCCGTCATCTCCGTCACGATGGCCCGCGCGGCGGCCGCGGGATCGGGAGCTTCCGTGATCGGGCGGCCCACGACGAGGTAGCTCGAACCTGCGCGGATGGCCGCCGCCGGCGTCGCCGGCCGCGCCTGGTCCCCGAGGCTCGCTCCGCCCGGCCGGATGCCCGGCGTCACGACCAGGAACTCCGGCCCGCAGGCCTCGCGGATCAGCTCGACTTCCTGGGGCGAGGCCACGACGCCGTCCATGCCGGCCTCACGGGCGAGCAGCGCCAGGCTCCGCACGCGGGCCGGAACCCCGCCGGGCAGGCCGAGGCGCTCGAGGCTGGCCGCGTCGTGGCTGGTGAGGATGGTGATCGCGATCAGGCGCGTGGCCGCCGTGCCACGCGCCTTCACGGCCGCCCGCATCATCTCGAGGCCGCCGAGCGCATGCACGTCCAGGAGGGCGACGCCGAGGGTCCCGGCGGCCGAGACGGCGCTCGCGACCGTGTTCGGGATGTCGTGGTACTTGAGATCGAGGAACACGGGAGCGCCGCGCTTCGTGAGCCCCGCGACGAAGTCGGGGCCGGCCGCCGTGAAGAGCTGGCTGCCGACCTTGAACATGCCCACGTGGCCCGTGAGGGCCTCCACCAGGCCTTCGGCGCTCCGGCGGTCGGGCACGTCGAGAGCCACGATCAGGCGTTCCCGGGGCGTCATCCGCGTCTCTCCCTCTCCGCGTCGCCGGGATACTCCAGGGTCCCGACGACCTGGTTGATGTCCGTGAGCCCGTGGCGCTCCAGGTAGGCGCGCAGGTCCGTGAGCACGCGCTCGTAGAGGCCCGGGTCGACGAAGTTGGCCGTGCCGATCTGTACGGCCCGGGCGCCGGCGATCAGGAACTCGAGGACGTCGTTGGCCGTGGCGATCCCGCCGATGCCGAGCACCGGGATCCTGACGGCGCGCGCGGCCTGCCAGGTCATGCGCACCGCGACGGGCCGGATCGCCGGACCCGAGAGGCCGCCGGTCCCGAAGGCCAGCCGCGGCCGGCGCGACTCCACGTCGATCACGAGGCCCAGGAGCGTGTTGACGCACGAGAGCGCGTCGGCGCCGGCCTCTTCGCAGGCACGGGCGAAGATCGTGATGTCGCCCACGTTCGGCGAGAGCTTCGGGATCACCGGCAAGCGCGTCGCCTTGCGCACGGCGTCGACCACCTCGAAGGTCATGCGCGGATCGCCGCCGAACGCCATCCCGCCCTTCTTCACGTTTGGGCAGGAGATGTTGATCTCGAGGCCCGTCACGCCGGGAGCGCCGTCGAGGATCCGCGAGACCTCCGCGTACTCCTCGACCGTGTCGCCGCACACGTTCACGAGCAGGGCGGTGTCGTGCTTCGTGAGGCGCGGCAGCACGTCGGCCACGAACGCGCGCACGCCCACGCCCTGGAGTCCGATGGCGTTCAGGAGGCCCGCGGGAGTCTCGACGATGCGAGGCGTGGGGTTTCCCAGACGCGGCTCGAGGTAGAGGCCCTTGGAGACGATGCCGCCGAGCAGCCCGAGATCCATGAGGCTCTCGTACTCGACCCCGTAGCCGAACGTGCCCGAGGCGGCGATCAGCGGGTTCTTGAGGGCCATTCCGGCGACGTCGACGCCGAGCTTCACGTCCACACCACGTGCCGGCTGTCGAAGACGGGCCCCTCGGTGCAGGCGCAGCGGTACTTGGGCCGCGCCTCGCCCGGCTTCTGGATCCATACGACGCAGCCCAGGCAGGTGCCGATGCCGCAGCCCATCCAGGGATCGAGGCTCACCTGGCAGGGGAGCCCGCGCCGCTCGGCGAGCGACGCCACCGCGTGGAGCATCGCGTCCGGCCCGCACGCATAGAGGACGGCCTTCGGTGCCGCGGCGTCCAGGTACGCCTCGAGGGGCGCCGTCACCCGGCCGGTGACTCCGAGGCTTCCGTCTTCGGTCGCGACGACGAGCGTCGCGCCCAGGTGTTCGAACGGAGAGCGCAGCTGCACGTCACCCGCGCTCCGCCCGCCGTAGAACACGCGACCCGCGCCGCCGCTCGCCTGGAGCTGCCGGGACAGCATCAGGAACGGCGCGATGCCGTAGCCTCCGGCGACCATGAGCGCCTCGCTGCCCTCAGGCGGCGCGACGAACGGCTGGCCCAGGGGGCCGAGGCACTGGGCGAGGTCACCGACGTCCATGGCCGCGAGGCGCCGGGTGCCCTGGCCGATGGCCTTCAGGAACAGCGTGAACTCCTCGCGTTCGGGAGCGACGCTCATGATCGAGAACGGCCGCCGCAGCGGGGGCTCGGCCGAGATGCCGGCCTTGATCATCACGAACTGGCCCGCGCGCGCCTCGTGGGCGATCTCGGGGTGGCGGAAGGTCAGGAGAACGTAAGCGCCGTCCAGGGCCTCGCGGCGGACGAGAGGAATGTCACGGTTGCGTGCCAAGGCGTTCGGATCATAACCGAAGCCCCCGGCTATAATCGCGGTTCCTCATGCTCGCGCGCATCCTCGGGAGCGCCTCGGTCGCCGCGGCGCTCCTGGCCTCGGACCTGGTGCTGCTCGCGCTCTTCCTCAACCCCGAGGTGGCCCTGCGTCGCGAGGCGCCGTCGTTGTTCGTATCCCTGTTCGTGCCCTACGTCGTCGGCGGCACGCTGCTCTTCACGGCGCTCGCCCTGCTGATCACGGCCGCGGGCGCGCCCCGCGTCGCGCGGCCGCCCCTGCCGAGCTGGCCCTGGTTCACCGCCCTCAGCTGCACGGCCGTCTCGATCGCCGCGTGCCTGTTCTGGTGGAACCTGGTGAGCTACCGCTACTCGATCCCGGTGGAGTTCGTGCGGGCGTTGACGGCGTCGTCCGTCGCGCTGGCCGTGGCCGCTCTCGTGCTGCTGGGCGCGGGCCTCGACGCCCTGCTGTTCCCGGATCGCGGCCGCAGCGTCGCCGCGCCGCTGGTCGTGCTCGCGGCGGCCTCGGCGGTCGTCGTGCCCCTCGGGCTCCGGCCGGTGCAGGGCCCGCGGCCGCGCCCGATGCCCGTGGCGACCGAGCGCGTCGAGCCGCTGCGGCGCGTGATCCTCATCGGCATCGACGGCCTGGGCCCGGCCCAGGTCGAGCGGGGCGTCGCGCGCGGAACCCAGGGCGTCTTCGCGGGGCTCCTGAAGCGCGGCGCCCACGGGCCCCTCGCGAGCTTCCGGCCGACGGAAGGCCCGCCGCTCTGGGCGAGCATCTTCACCGGCCGCCTGCCGCGCGACCATGGGGTCAAGAGCTTCGCCACCTATCGGCTGCGGCTGTCGCCGACGCCTTACGAGCTGCTGCCGAAGGGCGCCCTCGTGGGGGTTCTCGAGCGGCTGCGGCTCATCGACACGTCCCCCGTCACCGCGGCGTCGCGGCGCCGGCCCGCGCTCTGGGACGCCCTCAACGCCTTCGGTATCCACGCCGGGATCGTGCGTTTCTGGGGCACCCACCCGCCCGAGCGCGTGCAGGGCTTCATGCTGTCCAACCACTTCCACCGGATGCGCGCCCGTGCCCAGGCCATCGACTCGCTGTATCCGGGCGACATGTTCGGCGAGATCGCGAACCGCGCCCTGGCCCCGGCCGACGTCGATCCCGCGCTCGTGTCGCAGTTCGTGGACCTGTCGGCGGACGGCCCGGACGACGGTCAGTGGCGCCGCGATCTCGTGGACCGCGCCCTCGCCCCCGACCTCACGTACCAGCGCGCCGGAAGCGTGCTGCGCGCGAGCTACGACCCGCCGTTCTTCGCGACCTACTTCTACGGCCTCGACGTCGTGGGCCACGCCTTCACCCGTTACGCCGAGCCGGACCTCTTCGGCGACGTGACGCCCGACGACGCACGCCGCCTCGGCCGCATCGTCGACCAGTACGTCACGTTCCTGGGCCAGGGCATCTCCGAGACCGAGAAGGGCCTCAAGCCGGGGGAGATCCTGCTCGTGGTCTCGAGCTACGGCATGGAGCCCGTCTCCTGGTGGCGGCGGCTCCTCGCGGCTCCCTTCGGCGGATCCGCGATGAGCGGCACCCACGAAGGCGCGCCCGACGGGTTCCTCTTCGCGGTCGGCGACGGTGTGCGCGCGGGCGCCTCGGTGCAGCGTGCTTCCGTCCTCGACGTCGCCCCGACGATCCTCTACCTCATGGGCCTGCCCGTGGCCCGCGACATGGAAGGGCGCGTGTTCACCGAGATCCTCGAGCCTGCCTTCACCCGCGCCCATCCCGTCACGTTCATCCCGAGCTACGAGAGCCTGGCGGTGACTCCCACGTCGGGGCCCGCGGGCGACGACCTGCCGCCCCTTCCGGAGGAAACACCGTGAGCCAGCGCCTCGTCCTCTTCGACATCGACGGAACCATCCTTTCTTCCAGCGGAGTCTCCGCCCAGGCCCTGGGCGAGACCCTGGTCGAGATGTTCGGGAGCGACGGCTACAGCGCCCGCTACGACTACTCGGGCAAGACGGACCCGCAGATCGTGCGCGAGCTCATGCGCGAGGTGGGCTTCGAGGACGCGGAGATCGATCGCCGCCTGCCCGAGACCCTGCGGCGCTACTCGGCCCGCCTGGCCGAGGCGCTGCGGCCCGAGCACGTGAGTCCGAAGCCCGGCGTCACCGCCCTCGTCCACGCTCTCGCCGAGGATCCGCGCGTGTGCCTGGGCCTGCTGACCGGGAACCTGGAGCCCTGTGCGAGGGTGAAGCTGGGGCCCCTCGATCTCAACCCGCGCTTCGGCTTCGGCGCCTACGGCTCCGACCACGAGGACCGCTATCAGCTGCCGGCCGTGGCCGTGAAGCGGGCGCTCGACCACACCGGGCGCGCCTTCGCGGGCAAGACCGTGGTCATCGTCGGCGACTCGATCCACGACGTGCGCTGCGGCCAGAGCCTCGGCGTGCGCGCCGTGGCCGTGGCGACCGGGAAGACCTCGCGGGCGGTCCTCGCCGCCGAGGCTCCCGACGCCCTGCTCGGCGACTTCTCGGACATCGAGGCCTCGATCGAGGCCATCCTGGGGCCCGCCTAGACCCTTAGCGCGGGCCGACTTGTTCGCGCCGCCCGCCTCAGGGTACGATCCGACCGCCTTGGCCACCGTCGATGCTTTTCTTACCCTCGACGTCCGGGTAGGGACCATCGTTTCGGCGCGGGTCCTGCGCGGCGCGCGTACTCCCTCCTTCGTGCTCGGTGTCGATTTCGGCGACCTCGGACTGCGCACGACCTGTGTCGAGATCGCGGACCTGTACGAGACCGACGAGCTGGTCGGGCTGCAGGTCGCCGCGGTGGTGAACGTGCCGAAGACGACGGTCGCGGGCCTCGAGTCCGAGGTGCTGGTGCTCACGGTGGACGACGGCCGCGGCGAACGGGTGCTCCTCATCCCGGAGCGGCCGATCCCCGATGGCGGAAGGGTGCGATAGGAGAGCGATGGGCACGCCGGCCGGGTTCAAGCTGCGGCAGGAGCTGATGGACGGCTCCCGGCTCTCGCGCACCCTGGCCCGCATGGCCCACGAGATCGCCGAGCGCCACCCCGACCCTGCCCGCACCGCCCTCGTCGGGATCCGTTCCCGCGGCGTGCCCCTGGCGCGGCGTCTCGCGGCCCTGGTGAAAGAGGCCCTCGGCACGGCGCCGAAGGTGGGGGCCCTCGACATCACGCTCTACCGCGACGACCTCACGACGATCGCGCCCAACCCCGTCATGAAGGGCACGGACATCCCGTTCTCGATCGACGGCTGGACCGTGATCCTGGTCGACGACGTGCTCTTCACCGGCCGCACGGTGCGCGCCGCCCTCGACGAGCTCATCGACTTCGGGCGGCCGGCCCGCATCGAGCTGGCCGTGCTCGTCGACCGCGGTCACCGCGAGCTCCCGCTCCACGCCAACTACGTGGGCAAGTCGCTCACCACGTCGCGCCAGGAGGACGTCCAGGTGCAGCTCCAGGAGGAAGACGGCGACGACCGGGTGCTGCTCCTGGAGCGCGAGGCGGCTCGCCCGGCCGCGCCGGCGGCGAAGCCGAAGCCGAAGAGGAAGAGGCGATGAGCGGCTTCCCGCACCGGCACCTGCTCGGCATCGAAGCCCTCGAGCCCTCGGACATCCAGACCATCCTGGACACGGCCGCGAGCCTCAAGGAGATCCTCGACCGGCCCATCAAGAAGGTGCCGACGCTGCGGGGCAAGACGATCGTCAACCTGTTCTACGAGGCCTCGACGCGGACCCGCTCGTCCTTCGAGGTGGCCGAGCGCGTGCTGTCGGCCGACAGCCTCTCGATCGCCACCGCGACTTCGAGCGCCACCAAGGGCGAGACGCTCCTCGACACCGTGCAGAACCTCGAAGCGATGAAGCCCGACATGATCATCCTGCGCCACCAGTCGTCGGGCTCGCCCCACTTCCTCGCGCGCCACGTCCGCCCGGCCATCGTGAACGCCGGCGACGGGGCCCACGAGCACCCGACCCAGGCGCTCCTCGACGCCCTCACGCTGCGCGAGAAGAAGGGCCGCCTCAAGGGCCTGCGGGTGGCCATCGTGGGCGACATCCTCCACAGCCGCGTCGCCCGCTCGAACCTGTGGCTGCTCTCGAAGATGGGCGCCGACGTCGTGCTCTGCGGCCCTCCGACGCTCCTGCCGCCGGGCATCGACGCCCTCGCGAGCGTGACCCACCGCATCGACGAGGCGGTGGAGGGCGCCGACGCGATCATGATGCTGCGCATCCAGCGCGAGCGCATGTCGGGCGGCTACTTCTCCTCCACGCGCGAGTTCCACATCCGCTTCGGCCTCACCGAGGCCCGGGCCAAGCGCGCCAAGAAGGACGTGGTGATCCTCCATCCAGGACCGATGAACCGCGGCGTCGAGATCGCGAGCGAGGTGGCCGATGGCCCCTATTCGGTGATCCTCGACCAGGTGACGAACGGGGTCGCCGTGCGCATGGCGGTCCTCTACCTGCTCCTCGGAGGAGCGAGCGAGGCCGAGTCATGAACATCCTCATCAAGGGCGGCCGCGTGCTGGACCCGTCCCGGAACCTGGACGCCGACCTCGACGTGCTGATCGAGGACGGCCGGGTCTCCCAGGTCGGCGAGAAGCTGAAGGCGCGGGGCGGCGAGACCCTGGACGCCGCCGGCCTCGTGGTGTGTCCGGGCTTCATCGATCTCCACACGCACCTGCGCGAGCCGGGCCGCGAGGACAAGGAGACGATCGCGACCGGCACGCGCTCGGCCGCCGCCGGGGGCTTCACGGCCGTGTGTGCGATGCCGAACACGGAGCCGGTCAACGACAGCGCCGGGATCACGCGTGCGATCCTCGAGCGCGCGGCGGCCGAGGGCGTCGTGCGCGTGTGGCCGATCGGCGCCATCACCAAGGGCTCGAAGGGCCAGGAGCTCGCGGAGTTCGGCGACCTGCGCGAGGCGGGCTGCGTCGCGGTCTCGGACGACGGCCGCCCGGTCGCGAGTTCCCGGATGATGCGCCGCGCCCTCGAGTACGCGAAGGCCTTCGACCTCACCGTCATCGACCACTGCGAGGAGCCCGGCCTCACCGAGGGCTTCGCGATGAACGAGGGACCCGTCGCCACCTGGCTGGGCCTGCGCGGCTATCCGCCCGTGGCCGAGACGATCGTCGTCGAGCGCGACATCCACCTCGCGGAGATCACGGGCGGCAAGGTGCACATCGCGCACCTCAGCACGGCCGGCGCCGTCGACGCCGTCCGTCGTGGCAAGGCGCGCGGCGTGCGCGTCACCGCCGAGGCGACGCCGCACCACCTGCTCCTCACCGACCAGCTGGTGCGCGACACCGAGTACGACACCTCGACGAAGATGAACCCGCCGCTGCGGGGCGACGCCGACCGGCAGGCGGTGGTGGCGGGCCTCGCGGACGGCACGATCGATTGCATCGCGACGGACCACGCGCCCCATTCCGTGGACGACAAGAAGGTGGAGTACGACCAGGCGGCGAACGGCATCGTCGGCCTCGAGACGGCCGTGGCCCTGTGTCTCGACCGCCTGGTGCGGCCCGGCCTCCTGGAGCTGCGGCAGCTGGTGGCGGCGCTCTCGACCCACCCGGCCCGCGTCCTCGGCCTGCCCGGCGGGACCCTCAAGCCGGGCTCGCCCGGCGACGTCACGGTGCTGGATCTCGAGCGGCGCTTCAAGGTCAACCCCGAGCGCTTCGAGAGCAAGGGCCGCAACACGCCCTTCGGCAGCTGGCAGCTCACGGGGCGCGCGGTCGCCACGATCGTCGGCGGCCGCGTGGCCTTCCAGGCACGGTAGGTCTCGGGAACACGTGGACGCCGCCGACCGCTACAACCGCCTGCTCGCCGAAGACGAGGGGATGGCGCGCGCCCAGTCCGACTGGCTGGTGGCCGAGTTCGGCCTCCGGGGCATCACCTTCGACGGCGTGCCGATGCGCAGCTTCCTGCGGCCGCACTTCGTGGAGCGCTCCGACTGGACGCGGCTGCGCGAGGACGGCCATCGCCTGCTGGAGATCGCGGCCCGGGCGGCCCGGCGCGCCTTCGGCGGCGATGCCCAACGCCTGCTCGCGTGGCTGGGCACGCCCATGGCCCAGGCGCGCTGGATACGCCACGACCCGGGCGAGCCCGACGTGGTGCTCTCGCGCCTCGACGCGTTCCTGACGCCCGCGGGTCCGCGCTTCATCGAGGTCAACAGCGACGCCCCGGCCGGCTTCGGCTACGGCGACCGGATGGCCGACATCGTGGCGCGCCTTCCCGTGTTCCGGCAGTTCTCGCAGGACCTTCCCGTCAACTACCCCGCCTCGGGCGCCCGCCTGATCGAGGGCGTCGTGCACGCCTGGGTGGAGCACGGCGGCGCCGGCTTCCCGACCATCGCGATCGTGGACTGGAAGGACGTGAAGACGCGGGCGGATCAGCAGATCCTCTGCGAGGCCTTCGAGGCCCGCGGCTTCGAGTGCTTCCTGGGCGACCCGCGCGATGCGGCGGTGCTGGGCGGGGAGCTCTACGTGGCCGGGCGTCGGGTCGACATCGTCTACCGACGCGCGGTGCTCTCGGAGCTCGTGGCGCGGGAGGACGAGGTGCGCGTCTTCCTCGAGGCCTATCGCGACGGCGCCGCGTTCTTCGTGAACTCGCTGCGCTGCCATCTGTCCGAGGACAAGGCCTTCTTCGCCCTCATGACCGACGAGGCCTTTCCGGACTTGCTGAGCGAGGACGAGCGCCACTTCGTGGCAGGTGTCGTGCCGTGGACGCGCAAGCTCGAGGAGCGCACGACGTTCAAGGACGGCCAGCTCGTCGACCTCGTGCCGTTCGTGATCAACGAGCGTGCGTCCCTGGTCCTGAAGCCGGCCCACGGTTACGGCGGCCGCGAGGTGTTCGTGGGCGACGAGACGGAGCCCGCGGCCTGGGAGGCCGCGGTCAACGAGGGCCTCGGATCGGCGTGGGTGGTCCAGGAGCGCGTCGCGATCCCCGAGGAGCCGTTCCCGACCTTCGACGGCGGGTCGCTCGTGTTCGAGCCGCTCAAGGTCAACGTGAACCCGTTCTACGTCGTGGGCGCCGAGGTCGGGGCCGTGGCGCGCGCCTCGCGCAGCTCCGTGATCAACGTGAGCGCCGGCGGCGGCAGCGTCCCGACCTTCGTCGTCGGCTAGGGCCGCAGCAGGACCTTCAGTATTCCCGGCCGGGCCGCGTGCTCGAAGGCTTCGACCCCGTCGGCCAGCGAGTAGCGTCCGTGGACCAGCGGCCGCACGTCCACGCGGCCGCCGGCGAGCAGCGCGAGGGCGGGCGCGAAGGGGCCGCAACGCGAGCCGATCAGGGCGATCTCGTCCACCACGACGGCGGACATGTTGAGGGTCGCGTCGCCGCGGTAGGTGCTCTTGAGCACGATGCTGCCCCGCGGCCGGACCGCCTTCAAGGCGAGGGCCAGTCCGTCGCCGTTCCCGGTGCATTCGATCACGACGTCGGCCCGGCGCCCGGGAAGCTCCGCGGCGGGGAGCGTCGCGACGCCCGCGGCCTCGAGCAGGTCGAGCTTCGACCGATGGCGGCCGACGGCCACGAGATCGACCCCCGTGAGGCGCAGGCTCCGCGCCACGAGCTGGCCGAGCTTGCCGTCGCCGATCACGACCACCCGCTGCCCGGTCTCGAAGCGCACCTGTTCCTGGATCTCGAGGGCCGCCGCGAGCGGCTCCACGAACACGGCCGCCTCGTCCCCGACGCCTTCGGGCACGGCGTGGAGGTTCGCCGTGGGCAGGCAGAGCCGCTCGGCGAACGCTCCGTCACGGGACTTGATGCCGAGCACGGTGCGCCGCTCGCAATGGGTGCGGCGGCCGGCGGCGCAGGCCCGGCAGGTCCCGCAGCTCGCGTTGATCTCGCCCACCACCCGGCGCCCGACCCACGCGGCGTCGTCGCTGCGCTCCACGACGCCCACGAACTCGTGGCCCGGGACGCCGGCGAACGGGTAGTAGCCCCGCACCAGCTCGAGGTCGGTGTTGCAGACGCCGGCGCACGTGACGCGCACGACGGACTCGCCGGCGGACGCGGGCTCGGGAGCGTCGTCGCGCACGCGGAGCTGTTGCCGTTCGAGCCAGAGGGCGCGCATCGGGGAGAATACTCGCATGGTCCGACGTGGGGTCCGAATCGCCCTGGGCGTCCTGCTCGCGCTGCTGGCCTGGGCGACGCTCGTGGAGCCGAACCGCCTCGTGATGAAGCGCGTCACCGTGCGTCCGCGACCGGCGGCCGGCGCGCCGGCTCATCTGACGGTGGCGGCGCTCTCGGACGTGCACACGGGAGCTCCCTGGCTGGGCCTCGAGCGCCTCGAGCGCATCATCGACGCCGTGAACGCCGAGAAGCCCGACGTGGTGGTGCTGCTGGGGGACTACGTGATCCACGGCATCCCGGCGGGCCGGTTCGTCGCGCCCGAGGACACCGCGCGCGCCCTGGGTCGGCTGCGCGGGCGCCTCGGCGTCTTCGCGGTCCTCGGCAACCACGACGAGTGGCTCGAGACGGGCCGCGTCGAGAAGGCGCTGGAGAGCGCCGGCATCCCCGTGCTCGTCAACAGCGCGCGCGAGGTCCAGGACGGTCCGAAGCACTTCTGGATCGCGGGCCTGGCCGACCTGTGGACGGGCTCTCCCGACTTCGCGACGACGCTCCGCGACGTTCCGCCCGAGGCGCTCGTCCTGCTGCTGTCCCACAACCCCGACGTCTTTCCGCGTGTCCCGTCGCGCGTCGGCCTGACCCTGGCCGGCCACACCCACGGCGGCCAGGTGCGCCTGCCCTTCTTCGGTGCGCCGGTCGTGCCCTCGAACTTCGGTCAGCGCTTCGCCGCCGGCCTCGTGCAGGAGAATGGCCGGCAGCTGTTCGTCACGAGCGGTCTCGGCATGAGCCTGCTGCCCGTGCGCTTCGGCGTGCCGCCCGAGGTCGCCCTTCTGAGCCTGGAGATGCCATGAGCGACACCCGCCCCCACGTCGTGATCGTCGGCGGCGGCTTCGGAGGCCTGTACGCCGCCCGCGGGCTCTCGAAGGCGCCCGTACGCGTGACCGTGGTGGATCGCCGCAACCACCACCTGTTCCAGCCGCTGCTCTACCAGGTCGCGACCGCGGGCCTCAACCCGGCCGACATCGCCGCTCCCATCCGCGGCATCCTGCGCGGCCAGGAGAACGTCTCGGTGATCCTCGCGGCGGCGACGGCGGTCGACCTCGCCGCGCGCTGCCTCGTGCTCGCCGACGGAAGCCTCGACTACGACCACCTCGTGCTCGCGACCGGTGCGACCCACTCCTACTTCGGTCACGACGAGTGGGCGCCCGTCGCGCCCGGCCTCAAGAGCATCGAAGACGCTCTCGAGATCCGGCGCCGCGTGTTCCTGGCCTACGAGGCGGCCGAGCGCGAGCCCGACGAGGCGAAGCGCCGCGCCTGGCTCACGTTCGTGATCGTCGGCGCCGGGCCCACGGGCGCCGAGCTCGCGGGCGCGCTCGCCGAGATCTCGCGGCAGTCCCTGGCGAGCGAGTTCGACCACATCGATCCCAAGCAGGCGCGCGTGGTGCTCGTCGAAGGCCAGGACCGCGTGCTGCCTCCGTTTCCCCCGGCGCTCAGCGGCAAGGCGCAGCGCCAGCTCGAGGCCCTCGGCGTGGAGGTCAAGACCGGCGTCCGCGTGACCGGCATCGACGCGGAAGGCGTCACGTTCGGCGACGAGCGCCTGCCGGCGCGCACGGTGCTCTGGGCGGCCGGCGTCGCGGCCTCGCCGCTGGCTCGCAGCCTGGGCGTGCCGCTCGATCGGGCCGGCCGCGTCCTGGTCCAGCCGGACCTCACGATCCCCGGCCATCCCGAGGTGCGCGTGATCGGGGACCTGGCGGCGCTCGAGCAGGACGGCAAGCTCGTGCCCGGCGTGGCGCCAGCGGCCATCCAGGAGGGCGTCTACGTCGCGCGGGAGCTCACGCGCGTCGTGACCGGGCGCCCGGCGCGCCCGTTCCGCTACTTCGACAAGGGCAACTTCGCGACCCTGGGCCGCGGGGCCGCGGTGGGGGAGCTGCTCGGCGGGCGCTTCAGCCTCTCGGGCTTCCTGGCGTGGCTGGCCTGGCTCGCGATACACATCGTCTTCCTGATCGGCTTCAGGAACCGGGCGCTCGTGATCTTCCAGTGGGCCTATTCGTACGTCACGTTCCGGCGCGGCGCCCGCCTCATCACGGGCGGGCCGCCGCCGGAGCGGTGAGGGGCGGGGCGTCGGCCAGCGCCTTCTTGCGCGCCGCCTCGAACTCGTCGCCGGGCTTCCACGCCGGCATGCGCAGGGCGTTCGCTACCTGCACGCCCAGGTAGAAGCAGAGCCGGCCGTCCTCGAGCGCCCCGTCGAAGTTCCACTCGAGCCGCAGCTCGTCGGAGACCTGGTGGTAGTGCTTCTCCTCGTACTCCGCCATGCGCTCCTTGCCCCAGCCCGCGGGCCGCCCGATCACCTCGGTGCCGTTGTCGAAGTACGCGGCCGGCACGCCCAGGCGCGCCAGGTTGAACTGGTCGGAGCGGTAGAAGAAGCCCTTCTCCGGGAACTGGTCGGGCACCACTACGCGTCCCTGCATGGCGGCCAGCGCCTTGATCCGGTCGTCGAGGTTCGACTTGCCCAGGCCCACCATCGTGAGGTCGCGCGTGCGGCCGAAGATCTGGATGCCGTCGATGTTGATGTTCGCGGCCAGGCGGCCCGCAGGCACCGGCAGGTGCGCCGCGAGGTACTCCGAGCCGAGAAGGCCCTGTTCCTCGACGCCGACCGCCGCGAACAAGACCGAGCGCTTCGGGGCGACCGGCAGGGCCTTCATCGCCTCGGCCACCGCCAGCATCTGCGCGACGCCGGAGGCGTTGTCGTGGGCGCCGTTGTAGATCGCGTCCTCGCCGGGCTTGGCGTTCGAGGCGATGCCCAGGTGATCGTGGTGGGCGGTGTAGAGCACGGCTTCCGCCGACAGGCGCGGGTCGCTCCCGGCGAGCTTGCCGATCACGTTGGCCGTCTGCTGCCGCCGCACCTCGTTGCGGATGGCCGCGTCGAGCGTCACACCGAGGGGCACCGGCTTGAAATCACGCTTCTGGGCGGCGGCCACCAGCGCCGCGAGGTTCTGGCCCGCGAGGGAGAACAGCCGCTGCGTCGCTCCCTCGGAGATCCAGGCCTTGATCGGCACCCGCGGGCGGGTGCTGCCCGGCAGGCGGAACTTCTCGCCGGCCCAGCCGGTCTCGACGACCTGCCAGCCGTAGCCGGCCGAGGCCTCCGTGTGGATCAGGAACGCGGCCGCGGCGCCCTGGAGCGCCGCCTGCTCGAACTTGTAGTCGTAGCGTCCGTAGTAGAGGCGCGTCCGGCCGGCGAAGAGCTTCGGGTCGTCCTCGGGATCGTTGTTGAGGAAGACGAGCACCTTGCCTTTGAGGTCGGCGCCCTTGAAGTCGTCCCAGGCGAACTCGGGCGCCGTGATGCCGTAGCCGACGAATACGACCTCGGCACCGCTCAGGCGGGACTCGGGCGCCTCGTTGCCCGCGAACAGGATCGCGTCGTGTCCGCCCAGCTCGAGCGTCTCGGCTCCCTTGGTCGCGACCGTCGGCGAGGTCTGCCGGCTGCGCACGCCCACGAGCTCGAACGGCTGGAAGAAGCTGCTGTCGGCCCCCGCCGGAGCCAGGCCGAGGGCCTCCATGCGCGCCGCGATGTAGAGGCGCGCCAGCTCGTCGCCGCGGGATCCGGGGCCGCGGCCCTCGAGGGCGTCGCTCGCGAGGAAGCGGATGTCGGCGCGCAGCCCTTCCGCGCGGATGCGTTCCGCCGCGGCCTTCTCGGCGGCGGAGACGCGGGCCGGGGCCTGCGCGGCGGCAGGCAGGGCAGCGGTCATCAGCAGGGCGAGGGTGGAGGTCTTCATGGCCCTAGCTTACGTCGCGGCCCTCAGGAAATCCTCCGTGGGAGCGCGGGAAGCTTTGCCGATGCGCTCGCGGTCTCCACGATCCTGCCCCATACGCCACAGGCACTTGCGGCCTGGCACGCGTGGTCTTGCGCTTGCACTGGAGGCCGGCATCTGCCCACCCGCGATGACGCGCGTGGGGTTGTGGAGGGTGACATGTCGAATCGAATCAAGTGGACGTTCGTGGCCGGCGTCGCGGCTCTGGTCCTCGGGGCCTGCGGCAGCCATGCGAAGAACCCCGTGGCGGCTTCCGTCGTCGAGGAAGCGCCCGTCATCGTGAGCATGACGATGAACCCGGAGACCGTGGCTTGGGGCGGCACGGCGACCCTGACGGTCAGCGCGACCGGTCCCAACGGCGGCGCCGAGACCGTCTCGTACTCGTTCGGCGCGACCCACGGCGCCGTGAAGGTGCCCGACCTGTCGAAGCCCTGGATCGCCGTGTACCAGCACGACGGCAAGTCGGCCGACGACGACATCACGGTGCGCGTGTGGGGCGTCACCGCCACCACCGAGCGCAAGATGACGTTCAAGATCACGCGGGGCCAGGTGAACAACGGTGGCGGCGGCAACGTGCCGGATCCGACCCCGACGCCCACGCCCAACCCCAACGATCCCAAGACGCCGAACCCGAGCCCGACTCCCAACCCGAACCCCACGCCGACGCCGGCTCCGACGCCCGTGCCGACGCCGAACCCCAACCCGACCCCGACTCCGACTCCGGTTCCCGACCCGACGCCGACTCCGGCTCCGACGCCTCAGCCGACGCCTCAGCCCACGCCCCAGCCGACCCCGACACCCGCTCCGGTCAACCACGCGCCCCTGGTCAGCGGCGGCGCGACGGTGAACCTGCCCCTGGTCGGTGTCGTGGTCCTCAAGGCCGACGTCAGCGACCCGGACGGCGACGACGTCGACTGCGTCTTCGAGGCCGACGCCTGCGTGGCGCTCTCGCTCACCCTCGACCTGCCCCCGCACCCGACCACGGCGGCCCTCACGATCGGCTGCTCCCAGGCGACCGTGAAGCTGCTCTGCACCGACGAGCACGGCGCCAAGGGCCTCACGAAGTGGCTTCTCAAGAAGTAGACGTTCGCCAGAAGTAGACGTTCGTCCGACGGTCACCTTCGCGTCGCGGGCCGGGAGCGCAGATACTCCCGGCCCGCGGGCGTCTTGGAGAGGCCCTGGCGCGCTGCGCTATACTCCGCGCGATCTCCATGGCCTCCACTTGCTCCTCCCGAGTGGCGATCCCGGACCTCGTGCGGGTTCCCGGCGGACGCTTCCTCATGGGCTCCGAGCACGGACGGCCCGACGAGGCGCCGGTACGGACGGCGGAGGTCGCCTCCTTCGCGCTCGGCCGCACCCCCGTGACGCGCGGCCAGTACGCCCCCTTCCTCGACGCCGGGCGCGCCGAGGCGCCGCCCTGGTGGCGCGATCCGGCCTTCGCGCATCCCGATCAGCCGGTCGTCGGCATCACCTGGTTCGAGGCGGCGGAGTACACCGCCTGGCTCGGGCTCGAATCGGGCGCGAGGTTCCGGTTGCCCTCCGAGGCCGAGTGGGAGCGTGCTGCTCGCGGCGGCCTGGAGTCGCAGGCGAGCCCCTGGGGTGCGGATCTCCCGCTCGGCGAG
The DNA here is from genome assembly GCA_902826455.1 of uncultured Acidobacteriota bacterium. Taxonomy (GTDB): domain Bacteria; phylum Acidobacteriota; class Vicinamibacteria; order Fen-336; family Fen-336; genus CADEEV01. Next base: position 71,074 of record CADEEV010000011.1, read on the forward strand.
ATTCCCGCCGGGCCGCTCGCCGGACCCTGGCGCATCGGGCGGGGCACGCCGAACGGCTTCGGTCTCTACGACATGGGCACGATCGTCCACGAGTGGTGCTCGGATCCGTATCCGGGCGATCCTCCCCGCCGGGCGAGCCGCGGCGGCTCGTGGCGCCACCGGGTGCGCTGGTCCCCGCCCGCGGCACGGAGCAGCCTGCCGCCGGAGCTGCGTTACGCCGACTACGGCTTCCGAGTCCTCCAGGAGATCGCGTGAGCGCCGACAACGCGCCGGCGGGCCTCGACCGGCGCCGCGCCGAGCGCATCCCCGTGCCGCCGCGGGGCGCCGGGGTGTCGGTCGTCGGAGCGCGGCTGCTCAACATCAGCGGCTACGGGATGATGATCGAGTCCCTCGTGCCTCTCGAGCGCGATTCGCGCATGGACTTCCGCCTCGTGGTCGCGGGGCAGAAGCTCGACGTCGAAGCGCGCATCGCGGCCTGCAACCTGCTCTCGTCCGGCCGCCGCAAGCACTACGGCGTCGGCTGCGAGTTCACGTCGCTGTCGGACGCCGCGCGTGAGCAGCTCGTCGCCGCCATCGCGCCGCTGACCCGCTAGCCGTCAGCGGACGTGGAACTGGATGGTCACGGTCATCTGGACCGCCACGGGCGTTCCGTTCAGCAGCGTCGGCCGGTACGTCCACTGACGCACGGCGTCGAGGGCCGCCGCGTCGAGCAGCGGGTGGCCTCGCAGCACCGTGGCTTCGGTGACGCGGCCGTCGGTGCCGATCACGCACTGCACGATGACCAGCGCTCCCACCCGTGCGAGGCGCGCCACTTCGGGATAGACGGGACGCACGTCGCGCAGCTTCAGCGGGGGCCGGATGTCGCCGCCGACCGGGAGCGGCCGGCCCGAGCCCGGCCCCGGCGACGGCGAGCCCTCGATGGGACCAACCAAGAAGCCGCCGTCGCCGCTGCCGTCAGGCTCGGCACCGTCGCAGTTGTGAAGGCAGGGTGCCGGGGCGTCCGCAGTCGGGTCGCCGCTCGCGTTGCCGGTGAGGTCGGGCCGCGGGCCCGCGTGGCTTTCGGCCGTCTGTCCGGCCGGCGCGGGTGGCACGTTCGAGTGGAGCCGCGGCGGCGTCGGGCGAGCGGGCACCGGATCCTCGACGGGTCGCGGCGCGACCGCCACAAGCACCGGCGCGGTGAGGGGCGTCATGGGCGGCTGGGGCATCTCGACGGCCACGGGGCGCGCGGCGTACAACGCGGCCGCGCCGATCACCAGGCCGTGAACCGCGAGGGAGGCGGGAACTGCGCCGACTCCGCGGCGGCGGCGTGTGACGAGGGAATCCGCAAAGAGCGCTCGTGGCATCCTGCACCTCCCGGAGGGTCCTTACTGCACTTGGACACCTCGCGAGCCCGGGAGATCCGTCAGGCGCTGCGAGCGAGAGCGAGGGCAGCCTCGTAAGCCGAGGCGGCCTGCTCCGGAGCGTGGCGCGCGCGCACGAAGGCGGCGGCCCGCCGGCCCAAGCGGAGCCGGGCTTCGGGCCGCGCAGCGAGCCGCAGCAGGGCCCGGGTCACGGCGCCCTCCTCGTCGGCGACATCGGCGCGCACGACGGCGTCCTCGGGGATGTCGGCGAGATGCTCGAGATCGGAGATCACCGTCGGGCGGCCCTGCGCCAGGGCGCGCAGCAGGGCCGCGGAGGTCTCCCGGGCCGTGGGGTAGCGCAGCTGCACCACCACGTCGGCGGCTTCGAGGTGGGCCGGGAGGTCCCCGAACGGCACGCGGCCCGTGACGACGGTGCGCTCCGCGATCCCCAGCTCCTTCAACGTACGCGCCAGCGCCGCCGGGTCGGGAACCGGCCCGACGAGGAGCAGCCGCAGGCCCGGCTGACCGATCGCGGCGCGGGCCACGGCGCGCGCCAGCGTCTCGATCCGCTTCTCGCGCGTGAGCAGCCCGAACGCTCCCACCACCAGGTGCTCGTCCGTGAAGCCCCATCGCTCGCGCAACGCCCGGCATGCGGCAGCGTCGACGGGCGTCGCCACCGCGGGCATCGGCAGGAGCGCCACCCGCGCGCCCGTCACCTCCTCCGCCACGGCTTCGGCCATGAAGGCGTTGTGGACGCCGGTGACCCGCGAGGCCGCCACGGGCGCCCCGAAGAGCGGGTAGGCAAAGGGAAGCAGGTCGCCCACGGTTCCGAGCTGGGTCTCGACGATGCGCCGCGCCTGGCTCGGATGGCTCCGGGCCACCTCGGCTTCGTAGGCCGTGAGGTCCCGCTCGGCGTCGCGGCGCAGGTCGTCGCTCCAGGGCGCCTGGGCGTAGGCCCGCGCCGCGGGGCTCGCCAGGAACGTGCGCGCCCGGGCGTGGTGCAGCACGAGATCGTGGAGCACGAGGAGGCCCGGCACCCTCTCCAGGAGCGGGTAGAGGAAATCGTGGTCGCCGCCGTTGCCGAGCTGGTAGACCGCGACGTCGTAGGGTCGCGCGGAGTGGCGCTCGAGGAACGTGTCGGCGCGATGGATCGGGCAGCTGGCCGGCAGCCGCGCGGGGTCGACGTCCTCCTGGGCATGGAACAAGTCGATCGAGTGGCGCGGCGCGAGGAGGGCGAGGACCTCGGCCGAGTAGTCGGCGATCCCGGTGGGCGCCGGCGGCAGCGGCGACAGGAACGCGAGCCGCAACTAGCGCCGCGCGAACAGCGCGTACTCCTGCGGCCCGTAGAGCAGGGCGTTGAGGCGCGCGACGTTCTCGTTCAGGGCTCGCGCGGCCGGCTCGGGAAGCCCGGCGGTCGGCACGGGTTGCAGCTGGCTCGCGGTCTCGACGGGGGCGCGCATCTCGACGCGCACGTCGGAGAAGCCGGCCGCGGCCGTCACGAAGCACAGCGTGTCGGGATGCAGCGGGCGCTCGTGGGTCAGGTCCCGGATGTAGACCTCGAGGAAGCCGGTCACGGAGCGGGGGTTCACGGTCTCGAGGACCAGCAGGCCTCCCGGACGCAGCACCCGGTGCGCTTCCCGCAGCATGGCCTGCAGCACAGCCGGAGGCAGATGCTCGGCCACCTGGGCGGCGAACAGGCCGCCCAGGCCGCCCGCGGGTTGCGCGCGCAGGTGGACGAGCAGGTCCTCTTCCGTCACCGCGAGGCCCCGTCCGCGGCTGTGGGCCACCATCTGCGCGTTGCTCTCGACGCCGCGCGCGTCGATGCCGGCGTCCTTCAGGAGCGCCAGGAATTCGCCGCGGCCGCAGCCCAGGTCGAGGACGGGGGCGGCCTCCCGGAAGCGGGGGACGTAGGACGCGAGGCGCTCGCGGATCTCCTCGGGCTCGCCCCGGTAGCGGTTCTCGAAGGCGACGTAGGCCGCGTCGTCCGCTGCATGCGCCGCGGCCTGGGCCACCGCGGGCGCTGGCGGCTCGGTCGCGAGGCTCGAGCGGATCGCCCGCGTCTCCTCCGAGACGACCTCCAGGCGGTCGCGCAGCGCCAGCAGGCCCGAGAGCCGCCGGCCCAGGGACTCGAGGCGGCGGTCGAAGGCCTCGAGGATCAGCTCGGCGCGCGTGGTGGCGAGGGCCGTCGCCATGCGATCGCGAGCGTCGATCACGGGCAGCACGCGCTGGAAGTAGTGGACGAGAGCCGCGGTCAGGTCGGCGACGCGCGCCCGCAGGCCCGCGGTCTCCTCGAGCTGGCCGTTCAGGACCTGCACCACGGCGGCGTTCCACTGCTCCTGGCGGACCAGGGCGGGCGCCAGGACGTCGAAGATCCCGCGGCGGAACTGGGCCGTGCCGAAGCGGCCCTCGGGGGGCTCGACGGCCTTCCACAGGGCGTTCATCGCCTCGATCGCGGGCGCCGTCGTCTCGCCGCGCGGCAGCGCCGTGTTGGCGAGGGCGTCGATCGCGCCCAGCACGTGGGCGTAGGCGGACTCCTCCTCCGCGAGCCGCTTCTTGAGGGCCGCGAGGTCGGGGGAATCGCTCGACAAGCGCTGTTCGGTGGGCGCTACTGGGCGGCCGCGCGGGCGGCGAGATACGCGAGGACGATCTCGTCGAGGGAGAGGTCCTCGATGACCGTGCGGTCGCTGGCCGGCTCGAAGCGGCCCTTCTTCACCTCGAGCAGCATGCCCTTGTGCTGGTCTTCCATCAGCTTGGTGATGGAGGCCTCGTCCGAGCGATCCTTCACGAGGTCGCCGTACGGGAGCCGGCGCGAGCCCAGGATCTCGCCGCCCTTGTAGACGAGCGTCTCGATCAGCGGATTCGCGGTGCCCTTGTCCTCGGTCTGGACGTGATACACCACGCCCCGGTACTTCACGTCGGTGTTGAAGCCGGTGATCACTGCGCTAGGCCCGAGGACTGCTGCGCCATTCGTGGTGAATTGTCCGGGTGGCCGTCCTCTCGTGTCAAGGAGGCTTCCGGCTTCCGGCATAATGCCGCCGTGAGCGAGCCGCGCGAGGACCCCGTTCCCATCTTCGGCACCTGGCCCCGCATCTACGGGGCCGTGGTGATCCTGGCCCTGGTCGTGATGGCGTTCGCGGCGTTCTTCTCGAAGTACCCCTTCTGATCCCGTGTCTTCCCTCGACTGGACGGTCTTCCTCGTCTACCTGATCGGGATCGTCGGCTTCGGTCTCTGGGTGGGGCGCGGCAACCTGCGCATCGATGACTTCTTCCTGGCGGGCCGCGAGATGCGCTGGTGGGCCGTCGGGCTGTCGGTGATGGCGACCCAGATCAGCGCGATCACGTTCATCGGAACCACGGGGCAGGGCTACAACGACGGGATGCGCTTCCTCGTCATGTACTTCGGCCTGCCCTTCGCCATGGTGGTCCTGTGCGTGACCGTGGTGCCGTTCTTCTACAGGGCGCGCGTCTTCACGGCGTACGAATACCTCGAGAAGCGATTCGACGGCCCCACGCGCACCCTCACGAGCCTGTTGTTCCTGTGCTCGCGCGGCCTCTCGGTCGGCGTCACGCTCTACGCGCCGTCCCTGGTGCTCTCCGTCATCCTGGGCTGGAGCGAGAACGCCACGATCCTGCTCATGGGCGGCACCACGATCGTGTACGTCATGTACGGCGGCAACAAGTCCGTGATCTGGACCGACGTGGTGCAGATGGGGATCGTCTGGTTCGGCATCCTGCTGTGCCTGGGCATCGCCGTCTCCCACATCTCCGAGAGCTTCGGGATCCGCAACGCCCTGGCCCTCGCCCAGGCCACGGGCCGTCTCGAGATCATGGACACGAGCCCGAGCCTGTCGAAGCCCTACACGCTGTGGAGCGGGCTCGTCGGCGGCCTGTTCCTGATGCTCTCGTACTTCGGCTGCGACCAGAGCCAGGTGCAGCGCTACCTCTCGGGCAGCAGCCTGACCCAGAGCCGGCTCTCGCTGCTGTTCAACGCGTTCCTCAAGGTCCCGATGCAGTTCCTGATCCTGCTCACGGGCGTGCTGGTGTTCGTCTTCTACCACTTCCAGGCGCCGCCGCTGCTGTGGAACAAGGTCGAGCTCGCGCGTCTCGAGCGCGGCGCGCCGCCCGAGGATCTCGCGCGCGTGCGCGCGCGCTTCGAGGCCGCCCACGCCGCGCGGCGGACCGCGGCCCAGGCCTTCGGCGCGAGCCGCAGCCCCGAGGCCACGCAGGCGTACCTGGCGGCCGGCGCCGACCTGACGGCAGCGCGTGGCGAGGTCGTCGCTCTCGTCGAGAAGACCACGGGGAAGACGTACGGCGACACCAACTACATCTTCCCGACGTACATCCTGAACGAGCTGCCGAAGGGCTTCGTCGGTCTCGTCATCGCGGTGATCTTCGCCGCCGCCATGTCGACGCTCTCGGGCGAGTTCAACTCCCTCGCCACCGCGACCATGGTCGACTTCTACAAGCGCTTCGTGAGACGCGACGCCGGCGACGCCCACGACCTGCTCGCGTCGCGTCTCTTCACGGCCTTCTGGGGCCTGTTCGCCTGCGCGATCGCGCTGCAGGCCGGGCGTCTCGGCAGCGCCATCGAGGTCGTGAACCGCTTCGGGTCGTTCTTCTACGGCTCGATCCTCGGGGTCTTCGCCCTCGCGATCCTCACGCCGCGGGCCTCGGCGCGCGGCGCCTTCTGGGGGCTCATCCTCGGCATGGCCACCGTCGGCGTCGTGGCCGCCACCACGAGCGTGCACTTCCTCTGGTACAACGTCGTGGGGACCGTCGCGGTGCTGGTGTATGGCCTCGCGATCACCGCGCTCTGGGGTGTGGCCAAGCCACAGTCGTCGTAGCCCCGCGGACCTTCTGCCGGCCGTGCCTCAGCGGCCGGCTTCGCTCGCGAGCAACGCCTTCTTGCGCTCGACGCCCCAGCGGTACCCCGTGAGAGCCCCCGAGGCGCCCACGGCCCGATGGCAGGGGATCACGACCCCGACGTTGTTGGTCGCGCAGGCGCGGCCCACCGCGCGGGCGGCGCCGGGCGCGCCGATCGCCTCGGCGATCTCGCCGTAGGTCCGGGTCTCGCCGGCCGGGATCTTCTTGAGGGCCTCGAACACCCGCCACTGGAAGGCGGTGGCCTGGATGTCCACCGGCACGTCGCGCGCGACCCGGCCCTTGACCCGCGATGCGACCGCCTCCACCCACTCGGAGTGGGCGCCGGCATCGCGCACCAGCTCGGCCTCCGGATACTCGCGCCGCAGCATCTCGAGGAGCCCGGCGTCCTTGTCGCCGAAGTAGACCGCGGCGACGCCCTGGTCCGTGGCGGCGACCAGCATGCGTCCCAGGGGCGAGGGCGTGGTGGCCCACGTGAGACGCTGGCCCCTGCCGCCCTTGCGGTACGAGGACGGCGTCATGCCGAGCCGCTCGCGCGTCGCCGCGTAGGCGCGGCTGCTCGAGCCGTAGCCCGCGTCGTAGATCGCGTCGGTGACGGCGGTCCCGTCCTGCAGCCGGGCCTTCAGGGTCTCGAGGCGGCGCGCGGCGGCGTACTGCCGCGGCGAGAGCCCCGTCGCCTGCTTGAAGGTGCGCTGCAGATGCCAGGGGCTCACGCCGACGCGCGCCGCGAGAGCCTCGAGGGAAAGGCTGGCGCCGTCCCCGAGCGCCTGCTTGACCTTCGTCACCATCGCCTTGCGCGCATCCGGGGCGGCGGCGTCCTGGGGCTTGCAGCGCTTGCAGGCCCGGAAGCCGGCGGCCTGCGCGGCCTCGGGCGCCTTGAAGAAGCGCACGCGATCGCGCCGCGCGCGCTTCGCGGGGCAGGAAGGACGACAGAAGATGCGTGTCGAGGTCACGGCGAAGACGAACTCGCCGTCGTGGCGCCGGTCGCGCCGCAACACAGCGCTCCAGCGAAGGCCTTCCGCGTCGCGTCCCATCGATTCAGTCATCATGGACCGAAGATAGGCGAGACCGGAAGAAGGCTCTACCGGGTTCTTGCGGTCGAACTAGACCTCTTTGCCCAGCAGGCCCTGGAGACGGTCGCGGTAGCCGCGCGACAGCGTCAGGCGCGTGCCGTCCCGCAGCACGACCTCGTACTCGCCGTGGAAGAGCGGGTGCAGCTCCTTGATCTGGTCGATCTTCACGATCGCGGTGCGGTGGATGCGGATGAAGAGCGCGGGGTCCAGGCGGCTCTCGATCCCCGCCATCGTCTCGCGGAGCAGGTGCGACTCGTGGCCCACGTGGAGGTTCACGTAGTTGCCCGAGGACTCCACCCAGTCGATCTCGTCGGAGCGCAGGAAGAACAGGCGACCGGCGTTCTTCACCACGATCCGCTCGGCATGGCCCTGGGGCGCCTTGAGGTCGGCGAGCAGGGCGAGGAGCTTCTCGTTGACGCCGCTGTCGCCGTTGCGGGCCCCGACCGCGGCCCGGGCGCGATCCAGGGCCTTGCGGAAGCGCTCCTCGTCGAAGGGCTTCAGCAGGTAGTCGACGGCGTGGACCTCGAAGGCCTGCAGCGCGTACTGGTCGTAGGCGGTGACGAAGACCGTCACCGGCATCGAGTCCTCGAGGCTCCTCACGACCCCGAACCCGTCCAGCTCGGGGATCTGGACGTCGAGGAAGACGAGAGCCGGCCGCTCGCGGCGGATCGTCGTCACGGCTTCGAGGCCGTCGCGGCACTCCGCGATCACCTCGATGTCCGGCTCACGCGACAGGAGACCGCGGATGCGGTCCCGGGCCAGCGGCTCGTCGTCGACGATCAACGTCCGGATCATTGAACGCTCGCGAGATATGGGAATCCATCTCCGTGTACGAGTCGGACGCAGTCCAGGTTCCCCGGAACTTCGTGTCCAGGGTCCTGGATGCGGCCGGCAGAGCGGATGTTCGGACCGTTAGACGTCGAGGCCCCGCGAAAGGTCTACGCGGCCGTGTCGTGGGCGGCGGCCGGCTCCGCGAGGCGCAGGGGGAACGACAGCGTGACCTCGAAGCCGCCTTGCGGGCGGTTGCGGATCTCGAAGCTGTGGGCCGCGCCGTAGAGCTGCTGCAGCCGTTCCTGGGTGTTGCCGAGGCCCACTCCCGTGCGCGCCGCGCCCTCGTCGGGGAGGCCGGGGCCGTCGTCGTTCACCGTGAGCACGACGCGCTCTTCCTCGCGGCGCGCCGCGATCTCGATGCGCCCGCCCCCCGCGCGCCGGGAGATGCCGTGACGGATGGCGTTCTCCACGAGGGGCTGGAGGATCAGGTTCGGCACGTAGGCGTCGAGGAGCTCGGGATCCACGAGGCGCGCCACCGACATGCGATCGCGGAAGCGCGTGCGCTCGATCTCGAGGTAGCGGTCGATGAACTCCATCTCCTGCTTGAGCGTCACCTCCTGGGCCCCGATGCGATCGAGGGACTCGCGCAGCAGCTCGCCGAGCAGGGCCAGCATGCGATCGGCGGCCCGCAGGTCGGCGTGCATCAGCGCGGAGATGCTGTGGAGGGTGTTGAAGAGGAAGTGGGGATGGAGCTGCATGCGCAGCACCTGGAGCTGGGCCTGGGCGAGCTGGGTCTCGAGGCGCGAGGCGCGCAGGTCGCGATCCCGGTAGCGGGTGTAGTAGTAGATGCCGTGGCCGACCGCCGCCACCTCCACGTAGAGCATGAAGCAGTTGACGAGCACGCGCAGCACGATCGTCGTGCTGGTCTGCGCGTAGATCATCGGCTCGTTCAGGAGCACGGCGAGCACGGGCCGGTACGCCTGCATGGTCACCAGCGAGATCCCGCCGGCCACGAGGGCCATCACCACGTGGAAGGGCACCGCGCGCATCCAGTTGCGGCGGGCCACGGGAAGCAAGCGCACGAGGGCGAGGATCGCGGGGGTGAGCAGCCCCCACACCGCGCTGTCCGCATAGTCTCCGATGAACCGCCGCCACGGCACTGCCATGTTGCGATCGCGGTAGTAGTAGACGGCCTGGATCTCGAAGAGCAGGTCCGTCGCGAGGAACGCGACGGTGCCCCAGGCGGCCGTCTTGACCCAGCCCGTGACGTCCCGTCGGCCGAGGTCGCGAAGGCTGTGGGGAGAAGACATATAAGGAGGGGCGAACCCGGGCGGAAGTGTATCAGCGCCGGCCCCCGAAGCCGACGCGGCGTGACGAAACGGTCCCCGCGCGCCGTGAGCCGGCCGCAGCCCGGGACGGGTCTACGGCGCGGCCGTGAGGGCCGCGACGGGGGGGCCGCTCACGTGCCGTCGAAGCTCGGGGTCGGCGAGGGCCTGGGCGAGGGCCTGGAGGCAGGCGCCGTCGAGGTGCCCGTCGTCGCTCGTCAGCAAGCTCCGGTTGACCGAGCGCCCCATGAGCCCGGCCTCGTCGTGGGGCCGGTCGGGAAGGAATGCGTGGACGACCTCGTGGGCGATCACCCGGCCCATCGCCGTCGCGAGCGGGCGCGCGCCGCGCGCGTCCTCGGGGCCGAGCCCGAGCAGGAAGCGGACGTTGGGCATCGAGACCCAGATCGGGCTCGGGAACCGGTGATCGCCGATCACCAATCCCAGGACCCGTTCGCGAGAGGGGTTGCGCAGCTCGCGGGGCAGGAGCACGACCAGCATCTCGTTCGGCCGCGCGTCGAAGCCGGTTCCCGCCGCCACCTCGCGCCAGCGCACGGCGAGGCCCGCTCCCGACAGCAGGGACTCGACTTCGCCGCGCAGCGTCGCCGCGTCGAAGCGCGCCGCGCCGGAGACGTCGCACAGGACCAACGTCACGGTGGCCGGCGTCCACTGCGTCATCACGAGGGCCACGGCAGCCAGCAGTGCAGGCATCGCTTTCCTCCGCGTGTGAATCGCTGTTCGCAACTCAGACGTGGGGCCGCCGGCGATGGTTCTCAGAGTTGTCTGTCTAAAATATTGATCTAGAACGAGATATTGGACAGATCTCGCGCTCGTCACGGAACCGGGTCGCATCGACACGCGGCTCGTACTCCCGATCCCACGCCACCCGCGATGAAAAAAATTGTGAGTCTCGCGCGCGCGTCGGCTCGTGTCTCCACACATTCCTGGACGTCTGCAGGCTTGGGCACGAAGCTTCCGCGCCTTGTCACTTCCGGCGAGCGCTTCATCCCAAACGCATGGCGGCTCAGCCCGCTCGCGCCTAAATTCTCTTTCGACGTGAGGATCGAGTTTCCGAGTTCCGACGCAACCCCTTCGGCGCAGACCGACGGGGATCGCGCGCCTGCCCTGGGCGCGCGTCTCAGGACCCCCGTCGAAATGACGGCGGGGTTCCTGCGGGGCCGCTGGACGGCCCCGATCCTGTGGCACCTCTTCTGGGGTGGCAAGAGCTTCTATCAGCTTCTTCGCGAACTGGACGGCATCAGCCGACAGGCCCTCGCCCACGAGCTCGAAGACATGGAAGGCATCGGGCTCGTCGCCCGCCGCGTCCATCGAAGCGGCTCGGTCCGGGTCGAGTACGGCCTGACGGCCCTGGGCGAGAGCCTGCGGCCCGTGCTGGCCGTGATGTACGAGTGGGGGCTCCACGCCCTCAACACGTCGCTCGCGAAGTCGCCGGACGTCGAGAAGCAGCGCCGGTGCCTGCAGGACGAGCACTGATGGGTCGGCTCTCGCTCTAGAGAGACGGCCTGCTCCATCGGACAACCAAACGAAGGGCGGCGTCCGTCCGCGCCGACCCGCATTGAGGTGCTCTCTTGAAGATTCGAGCCTTCCTGGCCCTGGCTCTCGCCTGCGCATTCGCGTTCGCGATGCCGGCGGCCGCACAGGGCGTACAGACCGGTCAGCTCGTCGGGATCGTGAAGTCCGGCGACGGCCAGGCCCTCCCGGGCGCGACCGTGACCATCAAGTCGCCCGCGCTCCAGGGCAGCCGCGAGCAGATCACGGACGCGAGCGGTGAGTACACGTTCAAGAACCTGCCGACCGGCACCTACACCGTGAGCGTGTCGCTCTCCGGCATGTCCACCGTCGAGCAGAAGCAGGTCGTGTCCCTCGGCGGCATCTCCCGCGTCGACGCATCGCTCAGCGTGAAGAACGTCGAGGAGACGATCGTCGTGACGGCCGAGAGCTCGTCGGTGCTCACCACGACCCACGTGGGCGCCAACTACGAGGGCGACACGGTGCGCACGCTGCCCACCTCCCGCACCCTGGCCGGCATCGCCGAGCTCGCTCCCGGCCTGACCAACGACACCCCCAACGCCGACCAGATCAGCGTCGCCGGCGGCTTCGCCTACGACAACGTATTCCTCGTCGACGGTGTCGACGTCAACGACAACCTCTTCGGCTCGCCCAACAACCTCTTCATCGAGGACGCCATCGAGGAGACCCAGGTTCTGACCTCGGGCATCTCGGCGGAGTTCGGCCGCTTCTCGGGCGGCGTCGTGAACGCCGTGACGAAGCGCGGCGGCAACGAGTTCTCCGGCAGCTACCGCGCCCAGCTCAACAACCCGAAGTGGACGGCCTTGAACCCCTTCGAGAAGGCCAACAACGTCCAGCGCGTCGACGACACCACGTTCGCCCACGAGGTCACCTTCGGCGGGCCGCTCGTGAAGGATCGCCTCTGGTTCTTCCTGGCAGGCCGCAAGGCGGCGACCACGAACAGCAACGTCTTCCCCGACACGGGCATCCAGACCGACTCCACCCAGGACAACAAGCGCGGCCAGATCAAGCTGACCGGCACCGTGAGCCCGAACCACACCGTGTCCGCCACGTACCTCAACAACGCGACCGAGCAGACGCAGCCGTCGTTCGGCTTCGCCACGGCCGGCATCCGCTCGATCGATCCCCACACCGTGGCGACGCGCAAGCTGCCCAACACCCTGCTCGTCGGGACCTACACGGGCATCCTGCGTCCGGACGTGATCGTCGAGGCGCAGTACTCGGAGAAGAAGTTCGAGTTCAAGGACAACGGCGGCGCCGACACGAACATCGTGACCGGCTCGCCCTTCCTCACCCTCGGCGCCACCACCGGCGCGCTCGGCCACTACAACGCGCCGTACTTCGACTCCTCGGACCCCGAGCAGCGCAACAACCGGCAGATCGCCGGCTCGCTGTCGTATTTCCTGTCGACGGGCAACCTGGGCCGTCACGACCTGAAGGCGGGCTACGAGAACTTCCGCAGCACCCAGACGGGCGGCAACTCCCAGTCCCCGACGAACTACGTCTACTACGCGGACTACGCGCAGTCGGCGAGCGGCGCGCCGCTCACCGACGCGAACGGGTTCATCATCCCGGACTTCGTCGGCGGCCAGACCCAGCGCACCCTGTACCTGGCCACGCGCAACGCCCGTATCGACATCACGACCCAGTCGTTCTTCCTGAACGACCACATCCAGGCGGGCAGCCACTGGTCCGCGAACCTCGGCGTGCGTTACGAGCGCGTGCGCAGCGAGGCCACGGGCAACCTCGTGGGCGTCGATACCGACACGATCGTTCCCCGCTTCGCCGTGTCCTACGACCCCAAGGGTGACGGCCGCTACCGCATCGACGCGACCTACGCCCAGTACGCCGGCAAGTACAACGAGGCCCAGATCGCGGCGAACAGCAACGTCGGCACGCCGAACTACCTGTACCAGCTCTACGTCGGCCCCGACTGCCAGGGCCGGGGCTGCGCCGCGGCCTTCGACAGCCGCAACTTCGTGAACATCGGCGGCGTCTTCCCCACGGCCAACGTGCAGTTCGACAAGAACCTGTCCTCGCCCAAGACGTCGGAGTTCAGCGTGTCCGCCAAGGCGGCGATCGGCAACCGCGGCGGCTTCGTCGCCCTGTCCTACACCAAGCGCAGCCTCAGCAACTTCTTCGAGGACTTCATCGGCGACGACGGCACGACGACGGTCGTCCAGGACGGCGTCAACTACGGCACGTTCGACAACGTCGTGTACCGCAACAGCGACATCCCGGAGCGCAACTACCAGGGCCTGTCGCTCCAGACCCAGTATCGCCCGTCGCAGCGTTGGTCGCTGTACGGCAACTACACGCTCCAGCTCAAGAACGAGGGCAACTTCGAAGGCGAGCAGCGCAACCAGCCGGGCCAGACGTCGCTGTTCGGCAACTACACCGAGCTCTTCGTCGCGGACCGCAACTTCCCGGTCGGCCGCAACGTCTCCTTCCAGCGCCACAAGGCGCGGGCCTGGACGACGTACGACTTCAACCTGGGCCGCGCCGGCTCCCTCGACTCGGCGCTCATCTGGCGCTACGACTCGGCCCTGACCTACAGCCTGACCAACGCGGCCGTGCCGTTCTCGGCGATCCAGAACTCGCGCGATCCCGGCTACGCCGGCCCGCCGACCACCCAGTTGCTGTACTTCGGCGGCAAGGGTACCCAGGACTTCGCGGGTTCCCACAAGTTCGACGTCGCCCTGACCTACAGCATCCCGCTGGTCAAGTCGGTGTCGCCCTACCTGAAGTTCACGGTGGTCAACGTCCTCAACAACGACAAGCTCACCAGCTGGAACACCGCCGTGACGCCGGACAACAACGGCCCGAAGGATTCCAACGGCCTGCCCGTGAACTACATCCAGGGCAGCCGCTTCGGCCAGGCCACGAGCGCGGCCAACTACCCGCTCTCGTACCTGTCGACCGGCACCGCCGTCCGTTCGCGTGCCTGGGATCTCGCCCTCGGGTTCCGCTTCTAGCCCGTTCCGTCGCCCGGCCTCCGTCGGCCGGGTTATCGTGAGGGCGTCGGGCCGGGCGTTCCCCGGTCCGGCGCCCGTTTTTCATTCTGGAGGATGCGTGGCGTTTCGAGCCGGACCCGCGGCGCTCGTCCTGGGCCTCGCCGTCGTCGCGTGCCGCGATGCGCCGCGGCCCGCCACGTTCCCCGGCGCGCCCGTCGTGCTCGTCTCGATCGACACGCTGCGCGCGGATCACCTGCCGGCGTACGGCTACAAGGGCGTCGCGACCCCCGCCCTCGACGCGCTGGCCCGCGACTCGGTCGTGTTCGAGAACGCGTACTCCCCGGTGCCCCTGACGCTGCCGGCCCACGCCTCGCTGCTCTCGGGCCAGCTGCCGCCCGTCCACGGCGTCCGCGACAACCTCGGCTACGTCTTCGACGCCGAGGCGCACCCGACCCTCACGTCGCTCCTGAAGGCCCGCGGCTATGCGACCGGCGCCGCCGTCTCCGCGTACGTGCTGCACCACACGACCGGGCTCGCCGCCGGGTTCGACTTCTACGACGACCACGTCGACACCGCGGCCGCCGGGCATGCCGTCGGCCAGGCACAGCGCCCGGGGACCGAGACGGCACGGCGCGCCCTGGCGTGGCTCTCGGGCGTCGGCGCCCCGCCTCCCTTCCTCTTCCTCCACCTCTACGAGCCGCACTCGCCGTACGACCCGCCCGAGCCCTATCGCGGCCGCTACGCCGCGTCGCCTTACGACGGAGAGATCGCCGAGGCCGACGCCATCGTCGGCAGCGTCGTCGCGGAGCTCAAGGCGAAGGGCCTGTACGACCGTGCCCTCGTGATCGTGCTCTCCGACCACGGCGAGGGCCTGAACGACCACGGCGAGGAGTACCACGGCATCCTTCTCTACCGCGAAGCGCTCCACGTGCCGTTGCTGGTGAAGCTGCCGGGCGCGTCGCGAGCGGGTGAGCGGGTGAGCCGGCCGGTCGGCCTCGTGGACGTGATGCCCACCGTCGCGGCCCTCCTCGGGATCGCGGTACCGCCGGGTCTCGCCGGCCAGCCCCTCTTCGGCGCGGCGACGCCGGCGGCGCCCGTCGGCGTGTACTCCGAGACCTTCTACCCCCGCATCCACCTGGGCTGGAGCGAGCTGCGCTCGCTGATCGACGCGCGCTACCACTACATCGAGGGGCCGCGCCCCGAGCTGTTCGACATCGCGAGCGATCCCGGCGAGCGCCGCAACCTGCTCGCGACCGACGCCGGTCGCGCGGGTCCCTTGCGCGACGCCCTCGCGCGCCTCGAGGGCGGGTTCGCCGCACCCGGCGCGGTATCGGCCGAGCAGAGCGAGCGTCTCGCGGCGCTCGGCTACATCGCCGGCAACGCGGCGCCGACGTCGGGGCCGCGGCCCGACCCGCGCGACAAGCTGCCGGTGCTGGCCGACGTGCAGGCCGCGTTCCGCATGAGCGCCGCCGGCCGCGACGAGGAGGCGATCGCGCTGCTGAAGCGCGTGCTCGCCGGCAGCCCCGGCTTCTTCGATGTGCAGTTCCAGCTCGCGGAGACGCTGACCAAGCTGGGCCGCTACGAGGAGGCCTACACGGCCTACCGCGCGGCGCTCACGAGCAACCCGGCGCTCGCCGGCCCCACGGGACTGGCGCTGGCCCGGACGTGCCTGCAGCTCGGCCGCTACGACGAGGCCGCGGCCAACGCCCGCCTCGCCCTCGAGACGCAGCCGGCGCGCGCCCACGAGCTGCTCGCTCGCGTGGCGCTGGGCCAGGAGCGCCTGGACGAGGCCGAAGCGGAGGCGCTGCGCGTGTCCGGCGAGCTGGCGGCGGAAGGCGGTGCCGCCGTGGTGCGGGCCGAGATCCGCATCCGGCGCAACGATGCGCCGGGCGCCCTCTCGATCCTCGACGCCATGCGCGGCCGGCTCGCCAAGGGCGACGCCGTGCGCGACCTGGCGTTCCTGCGGGGCGACGCCCTCGCGCGCCTCGAGCGCTTCGCCGAGGCCCAGGCCGAGTTCGAGGCCGAGATCGCCGCCTTTCCCGACAACCTGGCGCCCTACGCGCGGCTGGCGATCGTCCTCGCGCTCCAGGGCCGTCCGGCGCGCGACGTGCGCGCCGTGCTCGACCGGATGCTCGAGCGGAATCCGGGACGCGGGGCCGGCGAGCTGGCCGCGAAGACCCTCGAGTCGATGGGGGATCGGGCGGCGGCCGCGGACTACCGCCGGCGCGGCTCCCGGACGCGATAGACTTCCCGACGATGAACGAGCAGGCGCGGGCGGTCTGGCGGAAGACGAAGCTCCACGTCTGGCCGGACCGCTATGTGCTGGCGAGCCTGCCCCTCGGCGACGTGGAGGAGGCGGCGTCCCTCGCGACGCACTCGGCCGACGCTTTCGTCGCTCTGGTGGTGGAGCGCGACGAGGTTTCGCTCACGATCCGCGAGGATCTCTGGCGCGAGGCGAAGCTCCATGCGAGCGCCGTGGCGGGACCGTTCCGCGCGATCACCCTCGACATCGACATCGACCTGAGCGTCTGCGGCTACCTGGCGCCCGCCGCCGTGCGGCTGGGCGAGGCCGGTGTCTCGATCATCCCGCAGTGCGCGTACCTGAAGGATCACGTGCTGGTCCACGAGCGGGACCTCGAGACGGCCGTGGCCGTGATCGAGGGACTGATCCGCGAGTCGGCCTAGAGCGAGCGGCCGCCCAGGGCCAGCATGTCCGTGACGACCAGCGGCTCGCGCGTGACCCAGGCCTCGCCGAACTCGACGCCGATGCGCTGACCGGCCCGGCGCGCCGTAAGCTCGGCGGCCTGCCGGAAGCCGTCGAAGGGCAGCCGGACGTTCTCGCCCTCGGCCTTCTTGAACTGGCTGCCGAAGGCCTCGACTGCCTGCATCTTGATCGCCCACACGCTCGTGATGTCCACGACGAAGCTCGGCGCCACTTCCTCGGCCTCGGTGACGCTGGGCGCGTAGACGAGCTTGGCGGGACGGAACGCCACGCCCAGCTCCGGACGATAGGCGCGCAGGCCGGCGACGAAGGCGGCGTCGTACACGAGGCGGCTGGCGGCGGCGTGGTCGGGGTGCCGCTGGCTCCAGTGCTGGACGAACACCACCCGCGGCCGCAGCCGGCGCAGCGCTTCCACGACGACGTCGCGCTGCTCCGGAGTCGACACGAGGCCGGAATCGGGCAGCCCGAGGGCCTCGCGGTGGGCCACGCCGAGGATGCGCGCGCCCTCGACGGCCTCGGCGGCTCGCGTCTCCGGCGTGCCGCGGCTGCCGCTCTCGCCGCGGGTGAGATCGACCATGGCGATGCGGCGCCCGCGGGCGCTCTCGAGGGCGATCGTGCCGCCCATGGTGATCTCAGCGTCGTCGGGGTGGGCGCAGATCGCGGCGATGTCGAAGTCGCTCACGAGCCGAGGACCTTCTCGTAGTACTGCTCGTAGCGCGTCACGAGGGGATCGGCGCTGAACAGCCGCTCGGCGCGCGCGCGGCTCGCCCCTCCCATGCGGTGCTGCCGATCGGGGTCGCGCAGGATCTCCACGGTGCGGGCGGCCATGCCCTCGACGTCGCCGACCGGCAGCAGGTAGCCCGTGACGCCGTTCTCGACGACCTCCGGCATGCCCCCGGCGTCGGACCCGACCACCGGCACGCCGCAGGCCATCGACTCGAGGGCCGAGAGCCCGAAGGACTCGAGCTCGGAGGGCAGCAGGAAGACGTCGGCCATCGCCGCGATCTCGCCCACGCTGGTCTGGGTGCCGAGGAACCGTACGCGGTCGCTCAGGCCGAGGCGGCGCGCGAGAGCCTGGGCCGACGCACGCTCGGGGCCCTCGCCGACCATCAGCAGCACCGAGGGCACCTCCTTGTTGACGCGCTCGAAGATGCGCACCACGTCCATGATCCGCTTCACCGGCCGGAAGTTCGAGATGTGCAGCAGGATCTTCTCGTCGGGGCGCGCGAAGGCGGCGCGGTCCTTGTAGGCCCGGCTGGGACAGTAGTCGGCCGGGTCGATGAAGTTGTGGATCACCTCGATGCCGTTCTTGATCTGGAACTCGTCGAGGGTCATCTGGCGCAGGAAGTGCGAGACCGCGGTGACGCCGTCGGACTTCTGGATGCCGAAGCGCGTGATCTCGAAGAACGAGCGGTCCTGGCCCACGAGCGTCACGTCGGTGCCGTGGAGCGTCGTGATCAGCTTCGGCGCGTCGGACCCGAGCATCTGCTGCGCCAGGAACCCGACCACGGCGTGGGGGATCGCGTAGTGCACGTGGAACAGGTCGAGCTGGCGCTCCCGGGCGACCTCGGCCATCTTCGCGGCCAGGGCCAGGTCGTGGGGCGGATACTCGAACAGCACGTAAGACGACACGTCGACGGCGTGGAACGAGATGTTCTGGTGGAAGTCGCCCAGGCGGAACGGCAGGCGGTACGAGATGAAGTGGATCTCGTGGCCGCGCCGCGCGAGGTGCTTGCCGAGCTCGGCCGCGACGGCGCCAGAGCCGCCGACCGTCGGATAGCACGTGATGCCGATCTTCACAGCGGGATCACCTGGTGTCCTTTCGCCCACGGGTCGATGGCCGCTTCGAGCTCCGCGATCGCGGCCTCGCCGTGGCGGCCGACGAGTCCCGCGAGGCCCAGCACGCGCTCCTGCGGCTTGCCCTCGGGGAAGAGCGCGTCCCGGGTGCGGCGCAGCCGGTCGGCGCGGGTCTGGTCGCGCTTCTTGAGCGCGCGGGTCGCCTTCTCCTCGAGGCCCTCCACCTGGTGGAGCGCCCGGCCCTTCGCGGACTCCGCGGCCGCCTTCAGGGTCGGGTCGACGGCGCCGAGCGCGTCCGCGACGTCGCTGAGGCGCGCTTCGATCGCGGCGCGTGCCTGCTCGAAGGCGACCTGCACGGCCGGGCTCGAGTCGCGCGCCCACTGGGCGAGGCGCGCCTCGGGATCGTCCTCGAGGTCGCGGAAGTCGAGGGACTCGCTGTCGAGGGCCCGGGCCGGACCCGACTCGAGCAGCGTGACGCCGGGCCGCGGGAAGACCACCGGCCGCGGGATGCCGAGGGCCTCGTACGTCGGCCCGATCTGGGCGTGATAGGCGATCTCCGCCGGGCCGCCCACGTAGGCCGCCGTCGGCAGCAGATGGTCCTGGACGACCGGGCGCAGCAGGGCGCCCGGGCTCCACGCGGTCGGTTCCCGTTCGAGCCAGGCCACCGCTTCCGCGGTCGTGAGGCGCTGGTCGAGGCCGCGGATCTCGACACCGTCCGGCGTGAGGCCGAGGGCGCGGCGCTGGCCCTGCGCGACCACGAAGAGGTTCAGGAACCCGTCGCGCACCGGAGCCTGCTCGGAGTACCCCGCCGCCTGGAGGCGCGGGCCGATGCCGGCCGAGGCCCGGGAGCTCGGCGAGCGCTCCACGAGCTCCCTCTTCAACACGGGGACCATCAGGGTCTTCACGGCGGGGTCGGCGGGTTCGAGGACCACGAGGGAGGGGAGGAGGCCGGAGAGGAACGCCCCGAAGGCTTCGGGGAACGAGGCGCCGGAGCGATAACAGCGCTCGAGGAGGGCTCGACAGCCCTCGTCCGCCAGGATTCCGCCGGCTTCCGACACGAGCCCGGCGATCGTGTCGTCGAAGCGGACCTGGAAGGACGGCAACGCCGGAGGCGGCGTCGCCGGCGCGTAGCGAAGGCTGCGGAGCTGCCCCGAGGCGTCGAGGAGTGTCGTCGCCCGGATCTCCTCGAAATCGTGGTCGTCGGAGGCGATCCAGAACACCGGCACGACCGGGGTGCCGCGCTTGGCCTCCAGGGCGGCCGCGACCTTGATCGCGGCGAGGGCCTTGTAGAGGACGTAGAGCGGTCCACCGAAGAGCACCGGCTGCTGGCCCGTCACCACGGCGACGCTGCGCGGATCGGCCAGTTGCGCGGCGCGTTCGGCGGCCCGGGGGTTGCCTCGGGCGCGCTGCTGGGTCTCGAGGATCGCGGCCACGGCGGCCCTGGGGTGAGAGTAGCCGAGCGTGCGCTCGGCCGCCGCGTTCAGCGCGTCGAGGTCGAAGCCGCCATCGGGGAAGAAGGCGCGCGCGCGCGGAAGGCCGGCCAGGTACTCGCGAAACAGCAGGTTCGGGGGATTGGAGAACGCCCCGTACTCGACGAGGGCCGGGGCGCGCTCGGTCATGGAGCCGGCATTATAGGTCATGGGCACTCGAGGGAACGTACGCCCGGGATTCGCCGCTTGTTCCAGGAGAATCGCCGCAAGCCCTTCCAAATGCGCGACTTCAGCGCGCGCTGCGTTGACACTCTTTTACCCTTGATGCTAGAGTCGACGCTCTGTTCGGTTTGCGCGGCCGCTCGCCGCCGCGAGCCGGAAAATCAAGGGTTTCGCCAGCGAGCATGGATCAGAAGAGCGGCCTGGGCGAGCAGATGCCCGCCAGCATCGGGCGTTATCAGGTGCAGGGGAGCATTGGCTACGGCGCCATGGGCGCCGTGTACAAGGCCTTCGATCCGCTGATCAAGCGGACCCTCGCGATCAAGACCATCCGCCTCGACATCCCGCGCAACAGCCCTCAGTACAAGTCCTTCATCGAGCGCTTCTACCACGAGGCGCGCATCTCCGGCACGCTGAGCCATCCGAACATCGTGACGCTGTTCGACATCGGCGAGGAGCAGGGCATCCCGTACCTCGCCATGGAGTTCGTGGAGGGCGAGACGATCTCCTCGATGATCGAGCGCGGCGTGAAGTTCCCGCCCGAGAAGGTCATCAGTCTCGTGAGCCAGGTCGCCTCGGCGATCGACTACGCCCACAGCAAGGGCGTCATCCACCGGGACATCAAGCCCTCGAACATGATGCTCTCCGAGGACCGGATGAAGGTCACGGACTTCGGCATCGCGAAGCTCGTCGACAGCGACATGACGCAGTCGGGCCAGCTCCTGGGCACGCCGTCCTACATGTCGCCCGAGCAGGCCATGGGCGACAAGCTCGACGGCCGCAGCGACATCTTCTCCCTGGGCGTGTGCGCCTTCGAGATGCTCTCGGGCGAGCAACCGTTCCCGGGGACGAACGTCACGTCGATCCTCTACAAGCTCGTCCACGTGGATCCGATCGAGCCCGCGAACCTCGAGATGCACGGCCTCGTCCCGCAGAAATGGCACGAGGTCTTCAGCCGCGTGCTCGCGAAGAAGCCCGACGAGCGCTACCAGAACGGCGCCGAGTTCGTGCAGGACCTCGAGTTCTGCCTCGGCTCGTGGTTCGGCAGCGTCGGCAGCTCGCCCGACCTCCTCGCCTCCACCCTGGCGCCGGTCGCGACCGACCGCACCCAGCAGGACGCCGGGAAGGCCGACGCGCCCGAGGTGACGGCCGCGATCCCGGCGTCGAGCCCGACGGCGGCGACGCTCGCCCCGCCGCCTCCCACGCTGTCGTCCGTGCCGCCGCCTCCCGCGCCGATGGCGGTCGAGGACATGACGGCGCCGTTGCCGCGCGTCACGGCGCCTCCGCCTCTGCCTCCGCCGGAGCTCGATGCCCCGGAAACCGTCCAGATGAAGGCGCCGGCGCTCAAGGCGCCGGTCTTCGAGGACACCGGGACCGTCGCCATGAAGGCGCCGGTGCTGCCCCCGAAGGCACCGTCGGTGGACGCGACCCTGGCCGTCAAGCCGATCCTGCCGGCGAAGCCTCCGGCCGGCCCGGCGCCGGCGGTGGCTCCGCCCATGTTGGCCACGATCAAGCAGGCGGCCCCGGTCCTCGACACGCCGACGATCAAGGCCCAGGCGCCGCGCCCGCCGGTCGCGGCTCCTCCCCCCGCCGCGCCGGCCCCGCCGCCGGCTCCCGTCGCCGCGAACGGCGCCGCGCGCAAGGGCCCGTCGCCCCTGCTCGTCCTCGGGGCCGCGGCCGCGTTCTTCGTGGTGGCCATCGGCATCCTCGCGATCTTCCTGATCCGCCAGCGCAGCGCCCCGGCCGACACGCCGGCCACCACGCTCGCGGTCGTTCCCGAGACCCAGCCCACGGCCGCGCCGCCGCCGGAGACGCAGCCCGCGGCCGTCGTCGGGAGCCTCCACGTCGAGACTGTTCCCGCCGGCGCCAGCATCACGATCAACGGCGAGGCCCGGGGCGCGTCGCCTCTCGACGTGACCGACCTCCCGATCGGCAACTACGATGTCCGCGCCGAGCTCAAGGGCTTCGCCGCCGCTTCCCAGACCGCGACGATCGCGAACGGGGGCGAGAACGTCGAGGTGAAGCTCAACCTCGGCCGCACGGCGCCCGCCCAGGGCAGCGCGGAGTTCACGTCGAACCCTGCCGGCGCTTCCGTCTCGCTGGACGGCGCCGCCGTCGGCACGACGCCCATCGCAGACCTGAAGCTCAAGCCCGGCGCCCATCGGGTCCAGATGACGCGCGAGGGCTTCGAGCCCTGGTCGGGCAGCGTCACGGTCGAGGCCGGCCGCAAGGCGCGCGTCGAGGGCGTGCTGAAGGCGGTCCCGAGGGCGACGCCGCCTCCGGCGCCGGCCGTCGACCTGACGCGCATCTTCGTCAACACGGCCGCCGACGTGGACCAGCTGGCGAAGAAGACCGGCGGACCCTCCGCCTCGTATCCCCAGAACGCGCCGCGCCTCAAGTCCGGCGACTCGGTGTCGGTAGCGGTGAGCTTCGTGGTGGACGAGAACGGCGACGTCGTGGATCCCCGGGTCATGGAATCGGCGGGCAAGCAGATCGACGAAGCCGTGCTCGCCGCGATCCGCAAGTGGAAGTACCAGCCCGCGATGAAGCAGGGCACCGCCGTGAAGGTCCGGATCACGTTCAAGCAGACCTTCCGCGCGGGGTAGAGCCGAGGCGCCAGTGGTCGCGAAGCTCATCGTCAACCCGAGCTCGGCGTCGCGTCGCGAGATTCCCCTGCCGCGCACGGTGCTCTCGATCGGCCGCGATCCCGGCAACGACCTCGTGCTGGCCGACGCCATGGTGTCGCGTCGTCACGCCCTGGTGGAGTTGCGCGGCAGCCAGTACTTCATCCGCGACTGCAACTCCTCGAACGGCTCCCTCGTCAACGGCGATCGCATCAGCGAGCGCAGCCTGCGCGACGGCGACCTCGTGGCGATCGGCACCGCCCGCATCCTGTTCCGCGACGAGGTCCACCTCGAGGACGCGAGCGGCAAGGTGGTCCAGCACCCGTCGTCGCCGCGGCTGTCCTGTGGCACCTGCGGCTCCGACTACCGCAAGGGCGACCTGTACTGCCGGCAGTGCGGCGCCGCGATCGCGCCGCCGCAGCCGGCGAAGGCGGTGTGCGCGGCGTGCGGCACCGCCGTGCCGCTGCCGGCCCGCTTCTGCAGCGCCTGCGGCCAGAACCTGCCCGAGACCGCCGAGGCCGCTCCGTCTCCCGCCCTGGCGGAGGCGCCGCCCGCCGGCGCCAGCGCGATCCGGGTGGCGGCCGCGCCGATGGCCGAGGTCGCCTCGCCCGACACGCCGGCCGTGCCCGTGCCCGCGTCCCTGCCGTCGCCCTCTCCGGCGCCGGGCGCGAAGCCGGACGCCTCCGGGGCCGAGCCCCTGCAGGAGCTCGACCTGGCCCTCGAGCCGATGACGCCGCCGCCGGCGCGCTCGCCCCGCACGGCCGTGGCCTCGCCGCTGCGCCTCGCGCCGTCTCCTTCGGGCGTGTCGTCGCGGCCCGTCGCGCCGCACCGGCCGGCATCCTCCGTGTCGGAGCCCGCACCGCTTCCGGCGCGGGCCGCCGCCGGCATCCTCGACCTGGCCGTCGCGGGCTTCGCGCAGCTCCTCCTGCTGGGGCCGGTGGCCTGGTACTGGTGGGGCCACGAGTTCTCGCGGGACCCCGACAAGGTGCCCTACCTGCCGATCCTCCTCTCGCTCGCCATGGTGCCGGTGGCGCTCGCGGCGGCCGCCGCCTACTTCGTCCACGGCTGGGGTGTCGTCGGCGCGACCCCCGGCAAGCGGCTGCTGGGCCTCGCGGTCGAGACCGAGACGGGCCAGTCGCCGATCGGCGTGTCGCGCGCCGCGACGCGCTTCGTCGGCTACCTCGCGTCGGGGCTCCTCCTGGGCCTGGGCTTCCTGATGGTCGCCGCCACGGGCTCGGGCCTCCACGACCGTCTCGCTGGCACGCGCGTCGTGCGGAGGGACGAGTGAGTCTCGAGACGCCGCCGCTGCCGGGGGAGCCCGCGGTCGCCGCCCTCGCCGCGCCCCCCGTGGCCACCACGCGCACGCAGGTGCTGAAGGCGGTCTGGGAGCTGCTCCACGACCTGTCGATCGCGGTCCTCTTCTGCTTCTTCCTCATCACGTTCGTCGCCCAGGCCTTCCGCGTCCAGGGCACGAGCATGCTGCCCCTGCTCGAGGACGGCGAACGCATCCTCGTGAACAAGCTCGTCTATCGCCTGCAGCCCATCGAGCGCGGCGACGTGGTCGTCTTCTGGTACCCCAAGGACCCGGCCGTGTCCTTCATCAAGCGCGTCGTGGGGAGGCCCGGCGACAGCGTCGAGATCAAGCGCGGTGCGCTCTACGTGAACGGGCAGCTCGTGCCCGAGACGTACGTGAAGAGCCAGTTCCGCGACGGCGAGAGCTTCGAGCCCGTCGAGGTCCCGCGGGGCTACTACTACGTGCTCGGCGACCACCGCAACAGCAGCAACGACAGCCGCAGCTGGGGCGAGGTGCCGGAGAAGTACATCTACGGCAAGGCGATGTTCCGGTTCTGGCCCTTGTCGAAGCTGGGCTCGATCCGCTAGCGGGGTCCCGAAGGGCCAGTCGAAGGGTAGGGCCATGACGCTCAAGACCGTCAGGGTTCCGGCAGCGATCGAGCCGCTGTTCCTGAAGGCGCAGGACTACGTCGCGCGCTACTTCAGCAGCAAGGTCGAGAACCCCGAGCTCGGCACCATCTCGATCTCGGGCGAGCGCTACGTCCTGCTGCGCGCCGCCTCGATGTCCGTGGAGTTCTTCGACCTCGTGATGTCGCTGTACCAGGACAAGGCCGAGGGCATCGCCCGCAGCGTCGCGAGCAACCTGCTCTTCGACATGGCCCATGCCATCGGCAAGGCCGACGCCAAGGCGTTCCACGGCAGGATGGGCGTCACCGATCCCATCGAGAAGCTCTCGGCGGGCCCCATCCACTTCTCCTTCTCCGGCTGGGCGTTCGTCGACATCTCGGCGCAGTCGCACCCGACGCCCGACGACGACTTCTTCCTGCTCTACGAGCATCCGTACTCCTTCGAGTCCGACACGTGGCGCAAGAGCGGCCGGCAGACGGACTTCCCGGTGTGCGTGATGAGCGCCGGCTACTCCTCGGGCTGGTGCGAGGAGAGCTTCGGCCTCCCGCTGGTGGCGGTCGAGACCGAGTGCCTCGCGGCCGGAGATGCGCGCTGCTGCTTCGTGATGGCGCCGCCGTCGCGCATCGAGGGGCATCTCGCGCGCCACGCCCGTGCCTCGACGGGCCAGGGCGTGCGCCCCGCCGCGGAGTCCCACGGGATCCCCGAGTTCTTCCAGCGCAAGCGGCTCGAGGACGAGCTGCGCCAGTCCCACGAGAACCTCGAGTCCCGCGTGCGCGAGCGCACGGCCGAGCTGACCGCCGCGAACGAGCTGCTGCGCCGGGAGATCGCCGAGCGCAAGCGCGCCGAGGAGGTGCGCGACGAGTTCCTGTCGGTCGCGGCCCACGAGCTCAAGACGCCGCTCACCAGCCTGCGCGGCTTCGCGCAGCTCCTGCTGGGCCAGCTCGACGAGGGGCGCACCCCGAACCCCGAGCACCTCGAGCTCGCCTTGAGCTCGATCGACCGGCAGTCGGAGAAGCTGGCGCGGCTGGTCTCGCAGCTCCTGGACATCTCCAGGCTCCAGGCCGGCCGGCTCGGCCTCGAGCGCCGGCCCGCGGACCTCGTGCCGCTGCTGCGGGGCGTCCTCGAGAGCGCGCTGCCCGGCTCCGGGCGCCACGAGATCGTCCTGGAGGCTCCCCAGGCGGCGGTCGCGGTGGTCGATCCGCTGCGCCTCGAGCAGGTCCTCACGAACCTCCTCGACAACGCGATCAAGTACAGCCCCGAGGGCGGCCGGGTGGAGGTCGAGCTGCGGGCCGTGACGGACGGCCTCGAGATCGCCGTGACCGACCGCGGGATCGGCGTGCCCGAGGAGCACCGGGCGCGGATCTTCGACCGCTTCTACCAGGCCCACGGCGAGCGCCGGCTCGGCGGCATGGGGCTCGGTCTCTACATCAGCCGTCAGATCGTCGAGCTCCACGGGGGAGCCCTGAAGGCGGAGTTCCCGCCCGCCGGCGGCACGCGTCTCGTGATCACCCTGCCCTCCGCCCCAGAAACGGCGTCGTGAGCGGCCGCCGCGTGCTGGTGGTCGACGACGACTCCAGCATCCGCCAGTTCCTGCGCCTCGCCTTGAGCGACCGCGGCTACGAGGTGGTGACCGCGGAGAACGGCGAGGCGGCCCTCGCGGCCATCCGCCAGGCGACGCCGAGCGTCGTGCTCCTCGACATGCGCATGCCCGTGATGGACGGTTGGACCTTCGCGGCGGCCTATCGGGAGCTGCCGCCGCCCCGGGCGCCGGTGGTGGTGTTGACCGCCGCCCGCGACGCGGCCCAGTACGCGAGGGAGATCGAGGCCGCGGCCTTCATGCCCAAGCCCTTCGACCTGCGCAGCCTGCTGCGCCTCGTCGGCGAGCTCACGGCCTGAGCCTAGGTCGGCTGGTCCCGTAGGCGGTAGCCGACGCCCGCCTCCGTCACGAAGTAGCGCGGCCGCGCCGGCTCGGCCTCGAGCTTGCTGCGCAGGTTCGCCATGTAGACGCGCAGGTAGTGATTCTGGTTCACCGAGCCCGGGCCCCAGACCTCCTTCAGGAGCTGGCGCTGCGTCACGACCTTGCCGACGTTCCGGACCAGGACGCCGAGCAGGCGATACTCGATCGGCGTGAGGTGGACCTCCGCGCCCCTGAAGAAGACGCGCCGGGCGCCGAAGTCGACCCGCATCTCGTCCAGGACGAACTCCGAGGCCTGGGCCGGCGCGCCCGAGCGCTCTGCGTGGCGCAACGCGACGCGGATGCGCGCGAGCAGCTCGCCGATCCCGAAGGGCTTCGTCAGGTAGTCGTCGGCGCCCGCGTCCAGGGCCTCGATCTTGTCGCGCTCCTGGCCGCGCGCCGAGAGCACCAGGATCGGGACGGCGGTCCATTCCCGCAGCCGGCGCGCCACCTCGACGCCGTCGAGGTCGGGCAGCCCCAGGTCGAGCAGGACGAGATCGGGCACGCGTGCGGCCGCTTCGGCGAGACCCTGGGCGCCCGTGGTGGCCTCGATCAGCCGGAAGCCGTGGCTCGTCAGCGACGCTCGCAGGAACCGGGCCACCTGGGCTTCGTCCTCGATGACGAGGATGAGCCGCTCGGCCGGCGCGTCGCTCATCGCGCAGCCTCGCCTTCCTCGGCCGGGACGCTCGGCGGGGTGCCCTCGATCGGCAGGGTGAAGGAGAAGGCGGCGCCGCCGCCCTCCCGGTTCCGCGTGGCGATCTGCCCGCCGTGAGCCGTCACGATGCCCCGGCAGATCGTGAGGCCCAGGCCGACGCCGCCCGCGCCCGACTCGGTGCGGTAGAACTTCTCGAACACCCGCGCCTCCGCTCCCGGCGCCAGACCGGGCCCGCGGTCGGCCACCGTCACGCTCAGCACGCCGTCGGCCAGCCAGACGCTCACCTCGATCGGAGCTTCCGGCGGCGTGTGCTTGGCGGCGTTCTCCAGGAGGTTCACGAGCACCTGCTCGATCAGTATGCCGTCGATCGACACGAGCGGCAGGTCGTCGGGGATGGCCGTCTCGATGCGGCGTCCGCGCAGCCGCGTCTCGACGCGGGTCAGGGCCGCGCCGACGATCTCCTCGATCGACTCCCAGTCCCGGCGCACGCGGATGGCGCCCGACTCGAGGCGCGTCATGTCGAGGAGGTTGCCCACGAGCCGGTTGAGGCGATCGCCCTCCTCGAAGATCGCGGTCGTCAGCTCGCGCCGCGTGGCCTCGGAGACGGAGGGCTCCTCCATCAGGCTGCTGGCGGCCCCGGTGATCGTGGCGAGAGGCGTGCGCAGGTCGTGGGAGACGGAGCTCAGCAGGGCGTTGCGAAGCCTCTCGGTCTCGACGTCGACACGCGCCTTCTGGGCGGCTTCCGCCAGCTGCGCGCGCTCGAGGGCCGCGGCGGTCTGGCTCGCGAGGGCCTCGAGGATCTGGAATTGCTCGGTGGTGAACTCGCCCTCGGAGGGCGCGCGAGCGCCCAGGACCGCGACCGCGCCCCGGGTGCCGAGGAGCGGCAGGAAGAGCGCGTCCGCTCCCGGCAGCGTGTCGGTGCCGCGCCCGGCCTTCCGGCCGTGCTCGAGGACCCAGCGGGCCACCGCCTCGTCGCGCGGCGGAAGGCCGAAGCCTTCGTCGCGCGAGGAGATCGGGACGAGGGCGCCGTCGGGCCGCGCGACGACGATCGCGGCGCTCGCCGAGACGGCGTCGGAGACGTGGCGCGCCGAGGCCCGCGCGATCTCGTCGCCGGCCGGCGTCGCCGCGAGGTCGCGACTCGCCGCGTACAGCACCGCCGTGCGCCGCTCGCGCAGGCGCGCCATCTCGGCCTGCTCGCGGACCCGTGTCGCGAGGTCGCTGATCAGGAGCGCCACCACCAGCATTACGCCGAAGGTGATGCCGTACTGCTTGTCGGTCACGGCGAACGTGAAGTACGGCGGCACGAAGCAGAAGTCCACGGCGGCGACGCTCAGCACCGAGGCGAGCGCCGAAGGACCGCGACCCAGGCGCGTCGCCGCGAGGACGACGCCCAGCAGGTACACCATGAGCAGGTCCGTGACGTGGAAGAACGGCCACATGGCGCCGGACACGGCGGTGGAGAGCGCTACGATCGCGAGGGACCAGGCGTAGTCGGAGGGCCGGCTCGGTACGCTCCGTCCCCTCAAGGGCCGGTCGTCGCTCGTGGCATCGCCCGAGATCACGTAGACGTCGATGTCTCCGCTGCCCCGCACCAGGGCGTCGACGAGCGAGCCCCGCAGCCGGTCGCGCCAGCGCGGGTGGGTGGGCTTGCCCGCCACGATCTTGCTGACGTTGTGCTCGCGGGCCCAGGCCAGGATCTCGTCCGCGACGGCGTGGCCGGGAACGATCGCCGTGCGGCCGCCCAGGTCCTCGGCGAGACGCAGGTTGGCGGCGAGGGCTTCGCGGTCCGCCTCGGAGAAGCGCGGATGAGCCGGGGTCTCGATGTAGAGGGCCGTCCACTCGGCGCGCAGCCCCGACGCCATCCGGCGCGTGGCCCGGATCAGGCGCGCGGAGCCCGGGTTGGCGCCGAGGCACACGAGCAGCCGCTCGGCGGCGGGCCAGGTCGCGGCGATGCCGTGATCCCGCCGGTAGCTGCGCATCTGGGCGTCGACGCGCTCGGCGGTGCGGCGCAGCGCCAGCTCGCGCAACGCGATCAGGTTGCCCTTGCGGAAGAAGCTGCGCGCCGCCCGCTCGGCCTGCTCCGGGACGTAGACCTTGCC
Source organism: uncultured Acidobacteriota bacterium (assembly GCA_902826455.1). Classification (GTDB taxonomy): domain Bacteria; phylum Acidobacteriota; class Vicinamibacteria; order Fen-336; family Fen-336; genus CADEEV01. Next base: position 100,386 of record CADEEV010000011.1, read on the forward strand.
TTCCTGGAGACGGCGAAGCAGGTCCTCGGGCGGCAGGTCCACGAGCTCGACCTCGTCGGCCTCGTCGAGGATGCCGTCGGGCACCGTCTCCTGCACCGCGACGCCGGTGATCTGCGCGACCACGTCGTTGAGGCTCTCGAGGTGCTGGACGTTCAGCGTCGTGTAGACGTGGATGCCGGCGTCGAGCAGCTCCTGGGCGTCCTGGTAGCGCTTGGCGTGACGGGACCCCGGCGCGTTCGTGTGGGCGAGCTCGTCGAGGAGCAGCACGGCCGGCCGTCGCGCGAGCGCGCGGTCGAGGTCGAACTCGGTGAGCGACACGCTGCGATGCTCGAGGGCGCGCGCCGGCACCCTCTCCAGTCCCTCGAGGAGCGATGCCGTCTCCTTCCGGCCATGGGTCTCGACGACCCCGACCACGACGTCCTTGCCCTCGGCGCGGCGCGCGCGCGCGGCCAGCAGCATCGCATACGTCTTGCCGACGCCGGCCGTGGCGCCCAGGAAGACCTTGAGCCGACCCTTGCCGTGCCGCGCCTCCTGCTCGTTCACGCGCGTGAGCAGCGCGTCCGGGTTGGGGCGCCCCGTGGTCATTCCGGGCTGAGCGCGTCCAGGGCGAGGTTGAGCTCCAGCACGTTCACCACCGGCTCGCCGAGCACGCCCAGGGCGCGGGGCTCGCCGTGGCCCTCCACGACGCGCCAGATCTCCGAGAGGGCGAGGCCGCGCGCGCCTGCGACGCGCGCCACCTGGAACCGGGCGCTCGCCAGGCTGATGTGGGGATCGAGGCCGCTGGCCGACGCCGTCACGAGGTCGACGGGCACGGCCGTGTCGTTGCCGGGCTCGGCCGCGCGCAGCGCCGCGATCCGGGCCCGGGCCGCGGCCACGAGGGCCGGGTTCAGCGGGCCCAGGTTCGAGCCCGTCGACGCCGCGGCGTCGAACGCGGGCGCGCTGGCCGAGAGCCGCCCCCAGAAGTAGCGCGGCGAGTCGAAGGGCTGGCCGATCAGGCGCGATCCGACCGGCCTTCCCCCCTGGACAACGAGGCTGCCCTGCGCCTGCGTGGGGAAGAGCGCCTGGGCGAGGCCAGTCATGGCGAGAGGATATGCGAGGCCGGTCACGAGCGTCAGGAGCGCGAGCAGCCGGGCGGCCGGCAGCAGGTGGCTTCTCATGGTTCCTCCGTCAGACCAGCCCGAGCGTCGCGAGCAGCAGGTCCACGAGCTTGATGCCGGCGAACGGCGCCACGAGCCCGCCGAGGCCGTAGACGAGCAGGTTGCGGCGCAAGAGCGCCGCGGCGCCCACCGGGCGGTAGGCGACGCCGCGCAGCGCCAGGGGGATGAGCAGCACGATGATCACGGCGTTGAAGATCACGGCCGAGAGGATCGCGCTCTGCGGGCTCGTGAGGCGCATAACGTCGAGGCTCTTGAGGACCGGGTAGGTCGCGGCGAAAGCCGCCGGCAGGATCGCGAAGTACTTGGCCACGTCGTTCGCGATGCTGAAGGTCGTGAGGGAGCCCCGTGTCATCAACAGCTGCTTGCCGATCTCCACGATCTCGATGAGCTTCGTGGGGTTCGAGTCGAGGTCCACCATGTTCCCGGCCTCCCGTGCCGCCTGGGTGCCGGTGTTCATCGCGACCGCCACGTCGGCCTGGGCCAGCGCCGGCGCGTCGTTGGTGCCGTCGCCGGTCATGGCCACGAGGTGGCCGCCGGCCTGGCGCTCGCGGATCAGACGCAGCTTGGCCTCGGGCGTCGCCTGGGCCAGGAAGTCGTCGACGCCGGCCTCCGCGGCGATCGCGGCGGCCGTGAGGGGGTTGTCGCCGGTGATCATCACGGTCTCGATGCCCATGCGCCGCAGCTCGGCGAAGCGCTCGCGGATGCCGCCCTTCAGGATGTCCTTCAGGTGGATGACGCCGAGGGCGCGGCCGCCGTCGGCCACCACCAGGGGCGTGCCGCCCCCACGCGCGATCGTCTCGACCGCGGCCTTCACCTCGGGGGCCAGGGCCCCACCGCGCTCGTGGACCCAGCTCTCGATGGCGTCGACGGCCCCCTTGCGCAGCGTGCGGCCGTCGAGATCGACGCCGCTCATGCGCGTGTGGGCGGAGAACGCCACGAAGCGCGCGCCCAGGGCGTGGACGTCGCGCTCCCGGATGCCGTGCTTCTCCTTCGCGAGCACGACGATGCTGCGGCCCTCCGGCGTCTCGTCCGCGAGCGAGGCGAGCTGCGCGGCGTCGGCGAGGGCGCGCTCGTCGACGCCCGGCGCGGGGACGAAGGCCGTGGCGAGGCGGTTGCCGAGGGTGATCGTGCCGGTCTTGTCGAGCAGCAGCACGTCCACGTCGCCGGCGGCCTCGACGGCCCGCCCCGACATCGCGATGACGTTGGCGCGGATCAGCCGGTCCATTCCCGAGATGCCGATCGCCGAGAGCAGGCCGCCGATCGTCGTGGGGATGAGGCAGACGAGCAGCGCGATCAGCACCGTGACGGTCACGGGCCGGCCGTGGCCCGCGACGTCGGCTGCGTAGACGGAGAACGGAAGCAGCGTCGCGGTCGCGAGCAGGAACACGATCGTCATGGACGCGAGCAGGATGTCGAGGGCGATCTCGTTGGGCGTCTTCTGGCGCTTCGCCCCTTCGACCAGGGAGATCATCCGGTCGAGGAACGCCTCGCCGGGGTTGGCCGTGATACGCACGATGAGCCAGTCGGACAGCACCCGGGTGCCGCCCGTCACCGCGCTCCGGTCGCCGCCGCTCTCGCGGATCACCGGCGCGCTCTCCCCGGTGATGGCGCTCTCGTCGACGCTCGCGACGCCCTCGACGACCTCGCCGTCCGCGGGGACCAGGTCGCCGGCCTCGACGAGCACGCTGTCGCCGCGCCGCAGGTCGGGGGCCGGAACCTCGGTGCGCGCCGCGTCGCGCCGCGGGACGGCCAGCTTCTTCGCCAGGATGTCGCGGCGCGCCTTGCGCAGCGAGTCGGCCTGGGCCTTGCCCCGGCCCTCGGCGATGGCCTCCGCGAGGTTCGCGAAGAGGACCGTCGCCCACAGCCAGGCGGACACCGAGAGGATGAAGGCCGGTGACGCCTCGCCGGCGCCCGTCACGAGGGCGTGCACGCCGAGCAGCGTCGTGAACGCGCTGCCGACCTCGGTCACGAACATCACGGGGTTCCGGACCTGGTGGCGCGGGTCGAGCTTGACGAAGGCGTCGCGCACGGCCGGGCGCAGAAGCCCCGGGTCGAAGAGCGAACGCTTCTGGGCATGAGTGCTCATGGGCTCTCTTTCAGGCGTACAGCAGGAGGTGCTCGACGATCGGCCCCAGGGCCAGCGCGGGCAGGAAGGTGAGAGCGCCCACGAGGACGACGATGCCGAGGAGCAGGATCACGAAGAGCGGCGTGTGGGTCGGGAACGTGCCGGGGCCGGGAGCGACGGCCTTCTTGCGGACGAGGGAGCCGGCGAGGGCCAGGGCGGGGATGGCCACGAAGTAGCGCGAGACCAGCATCGCGATGCCGAGGGTCACGTTGTAGAACGGGTTGTTGGCGCCGAGGCCGCCGAAGGCGCTGCCGTTGTTGTTGCCGGCGGAGGAGAACGCGTACAGCACTTCGCTGAAGCCGTGGGGCCCCGGGTTGAAAACGCCGGCGCGGCCCGCGGTGGTCGCGACAGCCGCGGCCGTTCCCGCGAGCACGCACAGCGCGGGAGCGAGCAGGGCGACCGAGGCCATCTTGATCTCGAAGGCCTCGATCTTCTTGCCCAGGTACTCCGGCGTCCGGCCGACCATCAGGCCCGCGATGAAGACCGCGACGATCGCGAAGATCAGCATCCCGTAGAGCCCGGACCCGACGCCGCCGAAGATCACCTCGCCCAGCTGCATCAGCACCAACGGGGCGAGGCCGCCGAGCGGCGTGAACGAGTCGTGCATGGCGTTCACCGAGCCGTTCGAGGCCGCCGTGGTGGCGGTCGCCCACAACGCGGAGTTCGCGATGCCGAAGCGCGCCTCCTTGCCTTCCATGTTGCCGCCGGGCTGCATGGCGGTCGCGCGCGCGTCGACGCCCAGGCTCGCGAGCGCCGGGTTGCCGCGCTGCTCGGCGCACAGGCACAGGGCCAGGAACGCCACCAGGGCGAGCGTCATCGCGGCGATCAGCGCGGTGCCCTGCCTCGCGTCGCCGACCATGCGCCCGAAGCTGTGGCAGAGCGCCGCCGCCAGCAGCAGGATCGCGAGCATCTCGAGGAAGTTCGAGAGCGCCGTGGGGTTCTCGAAGGGATGGGCGGAGTTGACGTTGAAGAAGCCGCCGCCGTTGGTGCCGAGCTGCTTGATCGCGATCTGCGACGCGGCGGGACCCAGGGCCAGCACCTGGGGCCGACCGGTCTCGACGGCCGTCACGGTTGCGTACGGCCGCAGGGTCTGCACGACGCCCTGTGACACGAGGGCGAGCGTGAGCACGACGGAGAGCGGCAGCAGCACGTAGGCCGTGCTCCGGACGAGGTCGCCCCAGAAGTTGCCGATCGTCGTGCCGCTGCGACGCGCGACGCCGCGCGCGAAGGCGGCGAGGACGGCCATGCCAGCCGCGGCCGACACGAAGTTCTGGACCGTGAGCGCGAGCATCTGCGAGAAGTAGCTGAGCGTCGTCTCGCCGCTGTAGGACTGCCAGTTGGTGTTGGTCGCGAAGCTCACGGCCGCGTTGAAGGCCAGGTCGGGCGTCGTGGCCGACAGGCCCTGGGGGTTCCAGGGCAGCACGGCCTGAAGACGCAGGATCGCGTAGACCGCGACGAGGCCGAGCAGGTTGAAGGCGAGGAAGGCGCCCGCGTAGCTCTTCCAGGTCATCTCCGTCTCGGGCACGACGCCGCACAGGCGGTAGGTCAAGCGCTCGAGAGGGCCGAGCACCCGGTCGAGGACCGTCGTCTCGCCGGAGTAGACGCGGGCCATGAAGACCCCCAGCGGCTTCGCGAGCAGCAGCAGCACGAGAAGGAAGAGCGCGACCTGGACGAGCGCGTTGGCGGTCACGAGAACCACTCCGGCTTGAAGAGCGCGATGAAGAGGTAGACCAGCAGACCCAGGGTGACGAGGCCGGCGGCCACGTGCAGGAGGCTCATCGGCCGTCCTCCATGAGGCGCTCGCAGAACAGGCAGAACAGCCAGGCGGCCGCGAAGAACAGCACGCCGCCGCCGAGGTACACGAGGTCCATGCGCGTCTCCTTAGAACCAGGCCGTCATGAGCGGCCCCGAGCCGCTGTCGCGGCGGTACTCGAGGCGGGTCGAGAGCACGTCTTGCGGCCGGGCGTCGCGGGTGAAGATCGCCGAGGACACCCGGTCGACGGGCCAGAAGATCGCCGCCGCGGCGAGGCACCCGCCGCCTCCAGCGACCAACGTGTCGTCGCTCATGTCCCGAATCTAGGCGCCGGAACATCAAGGAGGGCTCAAAGGTCGGCCCCCGGCCGTCAAGATCCCGTCAAGGTCTCTGGGGCCTCGGCTCACGGTCGAGTCCGCGCCGCTTGAGGAAGGTGGCCACGGTGCGCGCGGCGAGGGCCGATGCGTCCACGTTCCAGTGGGTGTCCTGGGGGAAGTCCCAGAGGCGGCGGGGCTCGGCAAGGCGCGCGGCCCGGAGCGTCCGCTCCAGGGGGAAATACTCGATGTGCTGCTGCTCGAAACGCTTGCGCAGGGGACCGAACAGGCCGATCTGCTCGTTGCGGTGGCCGGTGTTGAGCACGATCAGCGTCGCGCCGGCGTCCTCGACGCGGCCCCGGAGCGCCGACACGAGGCGCGCGGTGAGCCGCACGTCCGGAGTGCTCGGCCGCGAGTTCGCGACCACGAGGCGCTCGTACAGCCAGGGCCTCTGGACCTGGACGCGCTTGGTCCGGCGCCCGAGCCCGATCGCCTTCAGGAGTTTCCACGTATTGGAATGGCGCCCCAGCCAGAGCCGCGCGCGCTCCGCCCCCGACAGCCTCGGAACGGGCTTGTTGCGGCGGACCAGGCGGCCGCCGGGCTCGAGCTCGAAATACGGCTTGTAGTTCATGTAGAAGACGAAGTCCTGGGTGTTCGCTTCGAAGTCGTTGTCGCACATCAGCAGCAGCACGATGTCCGGATGCAGGCGCGCCCCGAGGTCCTCGAACAACAGCAGCTCCTGGTCCGTGGAGTAGCCGCTCACGCCCATGTTCACGACCTCGACGCCGTGACCCATGTGGCGCGCGAGGTTGGTCGGGAAGGTGTGGACGTAGTCGAGACCCGCACCGAACGCGAAGCTGTCGCCGAGGACCAGGATGCGCTTGACGCCCGGCCTCGGCCGGCGCGCGATCTCCGGGCCCCGCAGGCCCAGGGAGTTGATCTTGACGCGTCCCGAGTCGGGGCCCGCGATGTGGCGCCGCGCGCGCGCCTTGGGCGTGTGGAACCAGCCCTTGTTCGCGTCGTAGGCGAAGAGCGCCTCACGCTGCGACGGGGCCTCGAGGGTCGGCAGGCTCAGGCCGACGATGCGGCTCACGCCTTCGAACGCCGCGATCCCCAGGACGAGGCTGACGCCCGTCGTGACGAGGATCGCGCGCGCCCGAGACGCCAGGGGGTTCACGCCCGAACGGTAGAGGACGGGGTATCAAGAAAGTATCAAGACGGCCCGGGACCGTAGAATGCCGCGATGCTGGCGGCGCTTCCCATCGACGCCTACCTGTCCCGGATCGTCGCGGCCGTGGACGAGGCCCGCGCCGTGGTCGTGGTGGCGGCTCCCGGGGCGGGGAAGACCACCCGGGTGCCCCCGGCGCTCCTGACCGCGGGCCCGTTGATCCTGCTGCAGCCGCGCCGGGTGGCCGCGCGCTCCCTCGCGCGCCGCATCGCCGAAGAGCAGGGCTGGATCCTCGGCGAGGACGTCGGCTGGCAGGTGCGTCACGAGCGGCGCTTCTCGGCCCGTACCCGCCTGCTGGTCGCGACCGAGGGCATCCTGACGGCGCGTCTCCAGGCCGACCCGCTGCTGGAAGGCTTCCAGACGGTGGTCCTGGACGAGTTCCACGAGCGCAGCCTGCACGCCGACCTGGCCCTCGCCCTGGTCCGGCAGGCCGCGCGTGCCCGGAGCGAGCTCCGCATCGTCGTGATGTCGGCCACCCTCGACGCGACGGCCGTCGCGCGCTTCCTCGGCGGCTGCCCGGTCGTCGAGGTGCCGGGACGGCTCCACCCGGTCGAGATCTCCCACGCCGTGGTCCGCGACCTGCCCTCGGCCGTGCGCGAGATCGTGGCGCGCGACGGCGGCCACGTCCTCGCGTTCCTCCCGGGCGCCGGCGAGATCCGGCGGGCCCAGTCGTCGCTCGCCGACCTGGCCGGCCGCGTGCGCGTGTTGCCCCTGCACGGTTCCCTCACGCCCGAGGAGCAGGACGAGGCGCTGCGTCCGTCGTCGCTGCGCAAGGTGCTGCTGGCGACGAACGTCGCCGAGACGTCCCTCACCGTGGACGGCGTCACCGACGTCGTCGACGGTGGGCAGCACAAGGTCGTGCGCTACGACGTCGAGAAGGGCCTCGATCGCCTCGACACCGAGCGCGTCTCGCAGGACTCGGCCGATCAGCGGGCCGGCCGTGCCGGCCGCACGGGACCAGGCCGGGCACTGCGCCTCTGGAGCTCCAGCGAGCGGCTCCGGCCGCATCGCGAGCCCGAGATCGCCCGCGTCGACCTGGCCGGTCCGGTGCTCGAGGTGCTGGCCTGGGGCGGCGACCCGCGCACGTTCGAGTGGTTCGAGGCGCCGCCTCCGGAGGCGCTCGACGTGGCCCTGCAGCTGCTCGAGCGACTCGGCGCGCTGGAGCGCGGCCGCCTCACGCCGCTCGGACAGGCTCTCCACGAGCTGCCGCTGCACCCGCGTCTCGCCCGCGTACTCCTGGCGGCGGGCGCGACCGACGACGCGGCCCGCGCGTGCGCCCTGCTCTCCGAGCGCATCGCGTTCCGGCCGGCCACGGACGCGACCGACTGCGACGTGCTGACGCTGCTCTCCCGGGACGCGCTGCCGTTCTCCGCGCGCGAGACCGCCCGTAGCCTCGCGCGCGAGGCACGGCCCTCCGCCCACGCGGCGCCCCGCGAGGCCGACGCCGATGCCCAGCTCCGTCGCGCGTTGTTCCTCGGCTTCCCCGATCGCGTGGCGCGCCGGCGCGAGCCGGGCTCGCCGAAGCTGCTGCTGGCCTCGGGCACCGGCGCGAGCCTCGGCCCGGAGAGCGGCGTGCGCGACGGCGAGTGGGTCGTCTGCCTCGACATCTCGGCGAACGATCGCGGCGAGCCGCGCGTGCGCGTGGCGAGCCGGGTCGAGCGCGAGTGGCTCGAGCCCACGCGCGTCGAGATCGAGCATCGCCTGGAGCGCGACACCGTGCGCGCCTACGCCCGCGATTTCTACGAGGCGCTGCCGCTGGGGGAGCGGCCGATCCTGCCGGACCCGGCCGAGGCCGAGCGGCGACTCCTGAGTGCCGCCCGCGAGCGCGGCTTCGGGGAAGAAGGCACCGCGGTGCTCCGCCGCCTGGCGTTCGCGGGCCTCGCGGCCGACGTCGATGCCTTGCTGGCCGAGGCGCTGAGGGGGCGCACGGACCTGCCCCATCTCGATCTCGCGGCGCTGCTCCCGCATGCCGTGAGGCGCGGGCTCGACCGTCTGGCGCCCGAGATGCTGACGGTGCCGAGCGGTCGGAGCACGGCGCTCCAGTATCGCGACGACGGCTCGGTCGTGGCCTCGGTCAAGCTGCAGGAGCTGTTCGGCCTCGGCGAGAGCCCGCGGCTCGGACCGAAGCGCGAGCCCGTGCTGCTCGAGCTGCTGGCGCCCAACGGCCGGCCGGTGCAGACGACCCGAGACCTCCGCGGCTTCTGGGACCGCACCTACCCGGAGGTGCGGAAGGAGCTGCGCGGGCGCTACCCGCGCCACCCCTGGCCCGAGGACCCGTGGACTGCCCCGCCGACCGCGCGGGCCAAGCGGCGGGGCTGACGGCCTAGCGGATCAGGTAGAACGCCTGCTGCCGCGGACGGAAGAACTTGTAGCCCTCGTCCGTGAGCCAGGCCGGGTCTTCCTCCATCACGAAGACCTTCTGGCCGTTCCACTCGGGAACCGCCGTCGCGGAGTTGAGCTCGATCGAGATCCACGAGTGCGGGCGGAGCGGGTGGGGCCCGGTCTCGCCGCGCTGCGACGCGCGGAAGTCGATCGACGGCCCGAGGCCGTGTCCCTGCGTGCCGAGCGGGTGGCAGTAGATCATGGCTTCGATGCCCTTCGCCTTCATGACGTCCATCGTGGCGGTGTAGAGCTCGCCCGAGTCGCGTCCCGGCCGGGCGCCGTGCATCAGCGTGTCCTGGAGGCTCGCCGTGTTCGCCAACGCCTGCTTCAAGCCCGCGGGGGCGTCCTTCTCTCCGGGACGCAGCACGTAGGCCATGCGCTGCCAGTCCGTGTCCCAGCCCATGTACGAGATGCCGAAGTCCACGTGCAGCACGTCGCCGGGCTCGATCACGGTGCCCTCGGGCTCGACCGCGAGGAAGCCGCGCGACGTGGGGTTGGGCCGGCCCTGGCGCTGCACCCGCAGGTCGGGCTGGAACCAGGTGCGCACGCCGGCGCTCCAGAGCGCGTCGTAGAGGAAGCGCCGGACGTCGCCGACGGTGGTCTTGCCCGGCGTGATGACCTCGTTCGAGAGCGCGCGGCGGGCCAGGACCTCGGTGAGGTGGACGGACGTCTCGTAGTACGGGTTCTCCTCGGGCAGCCGCGTGTCGAGGTAGTCCTCGACGAAGGCCTCGACGCCGACGAAGCGTGAGGTCGCCTCCGGCCCGAGGATCCTGCTCAGGGTCTGGTACGTGTCGTACGTCAGGGTCCGCATGACGCCGCGCCGGCCGGAGATGCCGAGGCCGATGCGCTTCGGCTGGTACTGGGCGTACAGCTCCGGCAGCACCTTGTCGGCGGGCTTCGGCTCGGAGGGGGCCTCGAAGAAGCGGGTGAGGGCTTCCTCGGAGAAACCGGTGATGGCGATGCGCCGCAGGCCCGCCTCGCCCGCGTCCACGAACACGAAGTAGTCGCGGTTGCCCGCGTACGGCCGGGGCGGCGCCACCGCGGCCACCAGCGGGTCGTCGTGGAACTCCTCGTTCACCACGATCCACCAGTCGAGCTGGTGCTTGCGCATCATCGCGAGGAGGCTCTTGTGACGCGTCTCGAGGAAGCCTTCCCGGACCCTCACCTGCTCCGACCAGGAGAGCAGCTTCGGCGGGGTCTCGGCGGTGCTGGCCGGCGTCGCGAATCCGAGGAGGAGCAGCAGGGCCGCGGTTTTCATGGGCCGTATGGTATCTCTAGAGGCTGCGTTCCCGTTCAAGGACGTGGACCTGGAGACCCGATGCAACGTACCTTCATCCTCGCCTTCGCCATGATCACGACACCCGTTCTCGCCGACGACGCCTTCAAGGCCGTCCTCGACCGCTACTTCGAAGAGTCCCTGCAGCGGAACCCGATCAACGCCACGGCGATCGGGGACGAGCGCTACAACGACCGGCTCCCCAACAGCCTGGCGGAGCCGTTCCGCAAGGAGCAGCAGGCCTTCGATCGCAGGTACCTGGCCGAGCTCCAGCGCTTCGACCGGACGAAGCTCGCGGGCCAGGACCGCCTCAGCTACGACGTCCTCAAGAACGATCTCGAGGACGACCTCGCGGGCCAGCGCTTCCCGGCATGGCTCGCTCCGGTCAACCAGTTCGACAGCCCGCCCGCGCTGTTCGCGCAGCTCGGCTCGGGCGAGAGCCTCCAGCCCTTCCGCAACGCCAAGGACTACGACGACTTCCTGAAGCGCATGGATGCGGGCGCCGTGCTGTTCGACCAGGCGATCGCGAACATGCGCGAGGGCGTCGAGAAGGGCGTCACGCAGCCGAAGGTCGTGATGGTGAAGGCCCTCGGCCAGCTCGACGGCCTGGTCGCCGAGGATCCCGAGAAGAGCCTGTTCTGGGGACCGGTCGCGCACTTCCCGGACGCGGTTCCCGAGGCCGAGCGCGCCCGGCTGCGTGAGGCGTACCGCGCGAAGATCCGCGACGTGACGATGCCGGCCTACCGGCGCCTGCGCGACTACATCCGCGACGCCTACATTCCCGCGTGCCGCGCGAGCGTGGGGCTCTCGGCGCTGCCCGACGGCGCCGCCTGGTACGCGTACCTGGTCCGCAACCAGACCACGACGGACCTGACGCCCGCGGCGATCCACGACCTCGGCCTGGCCGAGGTCGCCCGCATCCGCGGCGAGATGGACGCGGTGCGGAAGCAAGTGGGCTTCAAGGGCGACCTGAAGGCGTTCTTCAAGCACCTCGAGACCGGCGAGGAGTTCTACTTCACGAAGCCCGACGACCTGCTGCGCGGCTACGGCGAGCTGCAGAAGAAGATCAACGCGCTCCTCCCGAAGGAGTTCGACGTCTTCCCGAAGGCCGACTACGAGGTGCGTCCCGTGGAGGCGTTCCGCGCGGAGAGCGCCGCCGGCGGCTCCTACCAGCCGGGCACGCCCGACGGGTCGCGTCCCGGCGTCTTCTACGTGAACACGTTCAACCTCAAGGCGCAGCCGAAGTTCGGCATGGAGACGCTGTCGCTCCACGAGGCGTCGCCCGGTCATCACTTCCAGATCGCGCTGGCCCAGGAGATCACCGACCTGCCGCAGTTCCGGCGCTACGGCGGCTACACCGCATACGTCGAGGGCTGGGCGCTCTACGCCGAGTCGATCGGCAAGGAGCTCGGACTCTTCACCGATCCTTATCAATGGTACGGGCGGCTCTCGGACGAGATGCTGCGGGCCATGCGGCTCGTGGTCGACACCGGCCTGCACGCGAAGGGCTGGAGCCGCGAGCAGGCGATCCAGTACATGCTCGACAACTCGTCGATGGCCGAGAGCGACGTCGTGGCAGAGGTCGAGCGCTATATCGTGATTCCCGGCCAGGCCCTGGGCTACAAGATCGGCCAGCTCGCGATCACGGACATGCGAGCCAAGGCCGAGAAGGCCCTGGGCGCGCGCTTCGACGTGAAGGCGTTCCACCGCGTCGTGCTCACGAACGGAGCCCTGCCGATCAGCGTCCTGCGCACACGGGTCGACGAATGGGTCGCCGAGACGAAGGCTAGAGCCGGAACAGGTAGCTGAACTTCACGAAGAAGCCGTCGCTGTCGCGGCTCAGGTCGCGGAAGTCGAAGGCGTGGCGCTCGCGGAGCTGGCTGCCGTAGCCGGCGAAGAACACCGTCCCCGGCGTCGGCTGCCAGGCGAACAGCGCGTCGATGCGCAGCCGGTTGTCGCGCGAGCCGAGGGCGCGCTCGTAGACGCCCGCCGCGTTGCGGATCAGGATCGGCCGCTCCGTGCGCGAGTCGTCGCGCAGGTCGTCCTGGACCTGGGCGTCGTACTCGGCGATCAGCCGGCCGAAGATCGCCCGCGTCGCCTGGTACTCGAGCTTGAGCCGCGGGATCTGGCGGCGTCCCACGAGGGAGCCGTCGCTGCGTCGCTTGAACTGCTGCAGGTTGTACAGCAGCCCCGCCCTCAGCTTCTCGGTGGGCCGCCAGTCGGCCTCGACCGTCCCATAGATGATGTCGGCGCTCGACCACTCGAAGAAGTTCTCGTCCTTGCCCCAGAGCCACTCGAGACGGCCCGAGAAGCGCTTGAAGTCGGGGGTCGTCAGGCTCAGGACGTAGTCGAGGTTGGGCAGGCTCTTGACGCCCACGAACGGCAGCAGCTCGCCGGGGGCGTCGCCTTGCAGGGCGTAGTCCGCGTACAGCGGCACGTCGTAGCCGAAGGACTCGATGAGCAGCGACGCTCCCGCCTTCCACCCGCCGCGCAGCGTCGCGTTGTTGTTGACGTGGAACTTCTTGTCCTGGACCCCGCCCTCGCCGAAGAACGCCTTGTAGGTCCACTGGCCGTCGAGCACGACGTCCGTGTTCCACACCTCGACGAGCGCGCCCTCGCCCCCGAAGAGGCTGAGGCGCTGGTCGAGGTTGACGCGGGCGACGCCGGGGCGCGAGATGAAGCCCGAGAGCGCCCGGAAGTCCTCGTCGTTCCCCGAGACCAGGGCACGCGTCCCGAAGCGCTTGCCGTTGCGGTTGAAGATGGCCTGGAACAGCGGCCCCGAGCGTTTGCGGTCCGCGATCTTCGTCCCCGAGTACGCGCCCTGCAGGTCGATGCTGTAGATCTCGTTCCAGGCGATCCGCGCATCCAGGCCGCCGACCCGGTTCCAGTCGCTGCCGTCGATCTTGTCCGTGTAGACGAGGCCAAGGCGCGACGACGTCCCGATGTCGCGGCGGGCTCGCAGCAGGTTGAAGATCGGGTGGGTGTCGCCCGTGCGCGAGGTGGCGTCGTCGTCGACGGCCGAGAGGAAGCCGACGCTCGTGCCGTTGATCGTGCCGGTGAGCTTGGCGGCCGTGACCGGGGATATCACGCGCCGCGTGTAGATGAGCTGGTTGGGTGTCGCGAACTGCTCAAGGCCGTCCAGGAAGAACGGCCGCTTCTCGGCGAAGAACAGGGCCTGGCGCGGGTCGTATTGCACCTGGCTCGCGTCGGACTCGACTTGCGAGAAGTCGGGGTTGACGGTGCCGTTGAGCGTGAGGTTCGGGGTCAGGCCCCAGCGCACGTTGCCGCCGAACTCCGGGGTCTTCGTGTCGTAGTCCCAGCCTTCGCCCGCGCGCGCGCCGTCGGTGCGCGCCGTGACGATCGGGTTGAGGTCGAGCACGAGGCCGGGCCGCAGGTCGTGGAGGCCCTCGAGCACGCCGGCCTGCGGCAGGAACGCGGCGGCGTTGCGCTTGGCCGGCGCCCAGGAGTCCTCGTAGCCGGTGCTCTGGCTCTTGCGCAGCAAGTGAAGGCCCCAGCTCTGCACGTCGGCCGTCTGGTAGCGCAGGGTCTTGAAGGGGATGCGCACCTCGACCTGGTAGCCGAAGTCCGTGACGTGGCCCTTCGACTGGAACACGAAGTCGGGGGCGAGGTTCGGCGGCTCGCGCTCGGTCGAGAGCCCCTGGAAGCCGCCGCCGGTCTGGGCGATGCCCTCGACCAGCGAGCCGTCGGCCTGCACGCCCAGGGGATTCACGATGAACGCCGAGGCCTGGCGGCCGTCGTTGAACGTCGACAGCAGGATCGTGACGGAATCCTCGGCCTCGATCTTGTCGCGCTGCGCGAGCGACGCGCGCACGCTGCCGGCCGGCGCGTAGGCCTTGATGCCGAAGTGGATGGCCGAGGCCGAGTAGAAGGCGAGCACCTCGGTGTTCTGCTCGGCCGGCTTGCCGTCGGTGGGGGAGTACTGGGTGAAGTCGGTGAGCCGGGCGGCCTGGGCCCAGGCGGGGTCGTCGAGGTTGCCGTCGATCACGAGCGTCTCGTCGAGACGGGGGATCGCGACCTTCAGCTGGTCCTCGCGCCCGCGGTAGGTCGGGGGCGTCTGGGCGTCGATGACGGTGGTCAGGGCTGCCGCGAGCAGCGACACGGGGATCATCAGTCTTTTCAGTCCTTTGAACGCGTAGAGCGTGCGGGGATTCTATACTTGCGGGCCTCGGAGGACTGTCATGAAATTGCTCGCCCCGGTGCTGGTCGCCTTCGCCTGCGTGGCCGTGACGGCACAGGCCAAGGACGGCAGGAAGGTCTTCATCTCCGTCGACATGGAAGGGCTCACGGGCGTCGTCACCGGCGAGCAGCTCAGCGCGAGCGGGTTCGAGTACGGCGCCTTCCGCGAGCTGATGACGGCGGAGGCGAATGCCGCGATCGCCGCGGCCCGCGAGGCCGGCGCCACGGAGTTCGTGGTGGCCGACTCCCACGGCGGCATGCAGAACCTGCTGATCGACAAGCTGCCGGCCGACGTGCAGGTGGTACGCGGCGCGCCGCGGCCCCTCGGCATGATGCACGGCATCGACGCGAGCTTCGACGCCGCGATCTTCATCGGCTACCACTCGAGCACCACGAACCCCGAGGGCGTGCGGGCCCACACGTTCTCGAGCGCGACGCTGGCCGACGTGAAGCTGAACGGCGTCTCGGTCACCGAAGGGGCCTGGAACGCGGCCCTGGCCGGCCAGTTCGGCGTGCCCGTGGTCGCCGTCTCGGGCGACGAGGCCGCGGTGGCCGAGGTGAAGGCGCTCATCGGCGACGCCGAAGGCGCCGTGGTGAAGTGGCCAATCGGCTTCCACGGCGCGCGCACGCTGACGCCCGAGGCCGGCCGTGCCGTGATCAAGGCGGCCGTCGGGCGCGGCATGGCGCGTCGCGCGACGCTCAAGCCCTACAAGGTCACGAGCCCGATCGCCGTCGAGATCCGCTTCAAGAACTACCGGCCGGCCGAGGTCGCGTCCTGGCTGCCGGGCTTCACCCGCGCCGACGCCCACGCCGTCCGCTTCACGGCGAAGGACATGGTCGAGGCGTACCACGTGCTGGAATTTCTCACGAGCTACCCATCCGCCACGGAGCCTTGATATGCTTACGCGCTTTGCTCGAACAGGGTGACTCCACCATAGCTATCCTGGCCCTGGAAGACGGGACCGTTTTCGAAGGCCGCTCCTTCGGCAAGACCGGGGAGACGACCGGCGAGGTGGTCTTCAACACGGCGCTCCAGGGCTATCAAGAGGTCCTGACCGATCCGTCCTACGCCGGGCAGATCGTCACGATGACCTACCCCCACATCGGCAACTACGGGGTCAACGCCGAGGACGTCGAGTCGGCGAAACCCCAGGTGGCCGGCTTCATCGTGCGCGAGGCCTCGACGATGTCGTCGTCGTGGCGCGCCTCGGGGCAGCTTCACCGCTACCTCGTCGACAGCGGCATCGTGGGCATCAGCGAGATCGACACCCGCGCCCTCACGCGCCACCTGCGCACCTTCGGGGCGAAGCGCGGCGTCATCTCGACGCTCACCAAGGACAAGGACGCGCTGGTCGCGAAGGCCCGCGCCTCGCGGAACATGATCGGCCTCGACCTGGCCCGCGAGGTGACCTGCCCGAAGCCCTACGACTTCGAGGGCCCGGACAACGGCGGCCGGCGCTTCAAGGTCGTGGCCTACGACTTCGGCATGAAGCAGAACATCCTCCGCATGCTGGCCGAGGCCCACTGCGACGTGACCGTGGTGCCGGCCACCACCAGCGCCGCCGACGTGGTCAAGCTCGGACCCGACGGCGTCTTCCTCTCGAACGGCCCCGGCGATCCCGAGCCGGTGACCTACGCGATCGAGGCCACGAAGGCCCTGATGGACCGGGGCCTGCCGATCTTCGGCATCTGCCTGGGGCACCAGATCCTCGGCCTCGCCTGCGGCGGCAAGACCTTCAAGCTCAAGTTCGGCCACCGCGGCGCCAACCACCCCGTGAAGAACCTCGCCACCGGCCAGGTCGAGGTCACCTCCCAGAACCACGGCTTCTCGGTCGACCCGGCGCTGTTCGCGCGGCCCGAGTTCGTGCTGACCCACGTGAACCTCAACGACGGCACGGTGGAGGGCTTCAAGCACCGCGACCTGCCCGTGATCTCGGTGCAGTACCACCCCGAGGCCAGTCCCGGGCCCCACGACAGCCACTATCTCTTCGGCGACTTCGTCGCGCTCATGGCGCAGCGTCCGAAGCGCTGAGCGCGACTGGAATGCTGCATCCGAAGTACTCCGACCGGCTGCCGGCGAGCGCCGACCTGGTGGTCGTCGGCGGGGGCGTGATCGGCGCCGCCACCGCCTTCTTCGCCGCGAAGCGCGGCCTCTCCGTGGTGCTGATCGAGAAGCGCGCGGCGCTCTGCACGCTCACGACG
>CADEEV010000012.1 GCA_902826455.1 uncultured Acidobacteriota bacterium
CGGCGGGTTCGGGCGCCGGCCGCGGCAGCACGGCCTCGCGCTCGGCCAGCACGTAGGCCATCACGGCGACGGCCGCGGTGCTCGTGGCGAGCTCGCGCGGGTCGACCTTGTCGAAGGTGTCGGCCGGCGTGTGGTGCCAGTCGAAATAGCGGGTCGCGTCCTGACGCAACCCCAGGAGCGGCACGCCGCCGGGCCTCATCGCCGCGATGTCCGAGCCGGCCTTCGCATCGCGCACGTCGTCGGCCCCGAGGGTCTTCAGGAGCGCGGCGATGCCCGCGACGGTCTCGACGCCGCCGGGCCCGGTCTGGGCCGCGAAGCCCAGGGGGAGGCCCGCGCCGGCATCGGCCTCGATCGCGGCGACGTGGCGCACGAGCTCGTCAGCGTGGTCGGCCGCGTAGGCCCGGCCGCCGCGCAGGCCGTTCTCCTCGTTGGTGAACAGCACGACGCGGATGGTGCGACGCGGCACGAGGCCGGTCGCCTTCATCAGGCGCGCCGCATCCACCACGATGCCGACGCCTGCGGCGTCGTCGATCGCGCCGGTGCCGAGGTCCCAGCTGTCGAGGTGCGCGCCCAGCAGCACGATCTCCTCGGGCCTCTCGCGGCCCGCGAGATCCGCTACCACGTTGGCCGAGGCGGCGTCGGGGAGGATCTGGCAGCCGAGGCTGAGGCGCACCGAGACGCTGGCACCGGAAGCGAGCAGGCGGTGGAGCAGGTCGGCATCCTCGGCGCTCACGGCGGCCGCCGGAATCTTCGCGACCGTCTCGTCGTAGCGCAGGCCGCCGGTGTGGGGAAGCCGCAGGGCGTAGGTTCCGAGCGAGCGCACGAGGCTCGCGACCGCGCCCAGGCGCGCGGCCTCCGAGGGTCCGCGCCCTCGCAGGGGCGTCACCGCGCTGTAGCCCTCGAAGCCCGAGCCCGGGGCGATCGCCTTGTTGAAGAGCACGATGCGCCCGCGGACCTTGTCGGCTCCCAGGGCCTTCAGCTCCTCGAGGCTCGCGACCTCGACCACCGGGGCCGTGAGGCCGCCGGGGGGCGTCGGCACGCTGCCCCCGAGAGCGGTCACGACCAGCTTCTGCGTTACGGGCGCCGTCACGGAGGCGGTCTCCTCGCCTCGCACCCAGTGCGGCACCATGACCTTCTCGGTGCGCGTCTCCAGGCCCAGGCCCCGCAGCCGCGCGACCATCGAGACGATCGCGGCGTCGAGACCGGCCGATCCCGACAGGCGCGGGCCGACGTGGTCGGCCAGGTGACCGGTGATCGCGTAGGCCTGGCCGTCGGCGAGGGCCGCCCCGATGAGGCGGCTCGCCGGTTCGCGGTAGCGCTCGAGGTCCGTGGCGGACGCGGTGCAGGCGGCGAGGAGGCCGACGACGATCAGCGCTCGGGACACGCGGGGGATTCTAACCGCTACCACGGCCGCGTCAGGAACTCCGCCACGAACGCCGTCGTCAGGAACGCGAGCACGTCGGTGGCGCCCTGGGGGAAGCGGCTCTTGAAGGCGTGCCACGCGAAGGCCGCCGCGAACAGCACCGGCAGCATCCCGACGAGGACCAGGAAGGCGGCCCCGAAGCCGAGGCTCCCCGACCACGCGCCGAGGAGCGGCGGGCCCAGCACGCCGCCGAACAGCAGGTAGAGATGCAGGCAGAAGACGAGCAGCGTCTCGTGGCCGAGCAGGGCCAGCGCCTTGATCCCCAGACGATCGCGATGGGCGAAGCGCTCGATCAGCAGCAGGATCAGCACGAGGGCGCCCAGCCGCAGCAGCACGTAGCCGGGAGAGATGTGCCAGAAGTCCATGCGGCCGGCGAAGGCGAGGGACAGGAGCCCGCCCGCGCCCAGGAGCCCGAGGCCCCACGCGAGGCCGCGCCGCCGCCGCGTCGCCGCATCCTGGCGGCCCAGGGCCGCGCCGGCCATCGTGCCCGCGAGCACGAAGGCCGCGAAGGGGAAGACCGGGAAGTGGGAGCCCGTGCGGTCGTCGAGGAACGCGCCGAGCGCCGGTGGCCAGCGTGACGCGAGAGCGGAGGCGTACACGAACGGCCCGGCGGCGAGCACGAACACGGTGAGCGCGCCGGCCGCCTTCTGGGCATGGCGGCCGAAGATCCACTGCAGCGCCAGGACCAGGAGCTGCGTCACGGCGATCACCTGCAGGGCGTCGCATGCGAAGAGGGCCGCCTGCTCCAGGGGCGTCGCCCGCAGCGTCTTCCAGAACGACAGGTAGGGCAGGTGCAGGGCGTAGCCGACCCCGAAGACGAACAGCAGCCGGCGCGCGCGGCGCAGGCTCGCTCTCAACGAGAGCGGCGCCCGCGGCAGGCCGGCCACGAAGCCCGAGGCGAACAGGAAGCCCGGAGCCGTCGAGCCGTGGAGCACCAGCTGCATCTGGTAGAGCGCGTCGGCCCGTGCCTCGGGCGCGACGAGGGATTCGAACACGTGCCCCTGGACCATGACCAGGGCCATCAGGCCGCGAAACGCGTCGATGTAGACTTCGCGGCGTTTCGGGATCTAGACCACCAGGCCGCCCTCAAGGGCCGCGCGCTGCACGTGGGAGAGCAGCATCGCCTCGGGGCCGGCGCCCACGAACTCCGCGGTCTCGCCGACCACGGTCTTCGGGACGCCGCGCACTTCGTAGCGGCGCGCGAGGTCGGGGAAGCCCGTCACCTCGACGCCGTCGGCGGTGAGGTTGTCCTTCTCCATGGCGAACTGCCAGGCGAGGCGCGTGGCGCGAGGGCAATACGGGCAGGTGGGGGTCGAGAAGACCTGGATGTGGATCGCCTTGTCCACGTCCTTCAAGGCCAGCTTCGTCTCGTCGGAGAGGCCGCTCTCGCCGCTCGAGACCAGCAGGATCGCGTCCACGAGAGAGCCGAACTCGTAGCCCGTGGGCAGCCCGTAGAAACGGACGCCGTAGTCCTTGTCGGCGCCGAGGATCGCGACCGCGGGCGTGCGGGTCAGGCCGAGGGCCAGGCAGCGCTCCTTGTCGAGGACGAAGTTGAGGGGCTCGGCCGACAGCTTCGGATCGAGCGCGGCCAGCTCCTCGACGAGGCGCTTCACCTGCTCCGATTCCGGATCCTCGAGGGTCTGGAAGGCCACCGCCAGGCGCACGGGGTTCACGAGCTTCGCGAACTCCTCCTGGAGCTGCAGCGTGACGTCTTCGTTCAAGAGGGTCATGCGAGCGCCTTCCCGAAATTCAGTATAGCCCTGGCCCTCAGATCCAGGACGCGAACCACATCCACAGGTACGAGCCCTTGAGGGGCTGGAAATAGAAGAGCGGCGCTCCCACCGGATAGCACGTGAGGATCGGCAGGAAGAAGAGGAAGAGGCCGACCACGAGACCCAGGTACGCGCGCGCCACGAGCCCGGCCCGCGGGCGGTCCCAGGCCTCGTCGAGCAGCAGCCCGAGGCCGAGGCACGCGTAGGGCAGCGCCTCGAAGAGGTAGTGGCTGAAGTTGAGCGTGCGCGGCGAGAGCCCCCACGGGAGGTACAGGCACGCGAAGCCGGCGCCCGCGAAGATGCGGGCGCGGCTGCGCTGGAGCGCGCCCGTCACCAGCATCCAGAGCGTGACCGGAACCGAGGCCCACCACAGGGCCGGGTTCCCGAGCGCCACGATCCCCCACACGGTCTCGTCCGCACGCCGGAAGAAGTACCAGGTCGGGCGCGTGAGCCAGGGCCAGGTGTACCAGGGGCTGAAGTAGGAGTGGGTGGCGTTGAGGCCGGCGTGGTACGCCCACATGGCCTTCTGGGTGTCGACGAGGTGGCGCAGGCCCGTGGGCCGAATCGCCGGGTAGAACCAGTAGCTGCCGGCGTAGACCAGGGCGGGGAGGGCCAGGAACGCCAGCAGCATCAAGGCGAGCTCGCGCGGCCGGAAGACCCGCATGCGGCGCATGCCGAGGACCAGCAGGCCGAGGAAGGCCATGGCGAAGAGGCTGGTCCAGCGCGTCGACAGCGCGAGACCCAGGGCCAGGCCGCCGAGCAGCGTGTCGCGCGCGCCGAGCCTCTCGGGGGCCACCGCCCGGAAGAAGAAATAGACGGCGCTCACCTGGAACAACACCGCGAAGATGTTGGTCATGGCCATGCGGCTCTGGACGAGGTACACGCCGTCGCACAGGAGCAGCACCGTGGCGAGGATCGCGGCACGCTCGGTCGCGAGCACGCGCTTCGCCAGCAGGAAGAAGACGGGCGCCAGGGCGATGCCGGCGAGCGCCGGGGCCAGGCGCCACGACCAGGAGCTGTAGCCGAACAGCCAGACGGGGAAGGAGATGAAGATCTTCGCCGTCGGCGGGTGCACCCACTCGACCGGCACCTCGCCGCGCAGGTAGCTGAGCGCCGCCTTCGCGTGGTAGACCTCGTCGAAGACCTCCTCGTGGGGCACGTCGAGGCGCACGAGCCGGAAGCACGCCGCGACGAACGCCGCGAGCAGCGCCAGCACCGTCGTCCGTCGGCGCGGGTCTTCGGGGAGCCGGATCACTTGGCGTCGGCCTGTACGCTCCGCGAGCCGATGCGGCGGTCGATCCCGGCCGCACCGAACTTCACCCACGGCGACGCGCCGATGCGCAGGAACACGTCGACGGTGGCGTCCTCGAACGCCGCGTGCCCGAACATCGATGCGGGCTCGCCCTGGGAGTGGTAGCGCGCGTCGGAGCGCAGCACCACGACCAGCTGGCCGCCGGGCTGCAGGGGCCGCCCCGTGGGCACGACCTGCTGCCAGTCGGAGCCCCACGTCTCGCCGGGTCGTCCCTCGTGGAAGAAGGCCGCGGTCGCGAGCACTTCGTCCCGCACCTCGTGACCCTTGTTGTGCAGGACGAAGCGGATCGCGGGCGCGATGTACTGCTCGCCGCCCTTGGCGGCGTCCACCACCCAGTAGGTCTCGATGTCGCTGATCGAGAGCTCCGCCTTGGGGTCCGGGGCCTTGCAGGCGACCGCGAGCAGGGCGAGGAGCGGTGCGATGCCGCGCAGGAGAGATCGCCTCACGGAGAAATTCTATATCCCCGCGACAGGCGCCGCGGCCGGAGCCTGCGCCAGCGGCAGCGTGATGCGGAAGCGCGCGCCGGGTCCCTCGGGCAGGAGCTCGATCGTGCCGCCGTGGTCCTCCACGAAGCGCCGGGAGACCGCGAGGCCCAGGCCCGTGCCGCCTTTCTTGCCGTGGGTGATGAACGGCTCGAACACGCGCTCGCGGATTCCCTCGGGGACGCCGGGGCCCTCGTCCGCGAGCTCGAGCACGAGGCGATCCTGGGCGACCAGGGCCTTCAGGTGGATCGTGCCCTTGCCGCCCATGGCGTCGCGGGCGTTGGCCGCGATGTTGCCGAGGGCTCGCCGCAGCTTGTCGATGTCGAAGGCTGCCCAGATCTGCGTCGGCACCTCGAAGTGGCGGGCGACGCCCAGGCCCGGGAGCTCCGCCATCAGTCCCTCGGCGAGCTCGGCGAGCAGCGTCGGCAGCGGCATGGGCCGCCGCACGAGGGAGTGGCTGCCCCGGGCGAAATCGAGGGTCTCGCTGGTCATGCGCTCCAGGCGGTCGATCATCCGGGTGATGAGCTCGGCCCGCTCGCGCAGGTCGGCCTCGCTGAGCCCGCCCACGAGCAGCGTCTCGGCGTAGCCGCGGATCACCGTCATCGGCCCGCGGAAGTCGTGGGCCAGCATGCCCGCCATCGTGCCCAGCGCCGCCATGCGCTCCGAGGCGATGAGCTCGCTCTGGTAGAGCTGGTTCTCGATCGAGAGGGCCGCGCGCTTGGCGAGGTCCGAGATGCGCCGCGCCTCGCCGGGCAGGAACGGCGTGCCGGCGCGGCCGCGCCGGGGCCCGAGCACGATCATGCCGACGAGGCCGCTGCGGGCCATGAGCGGCACGAGCGTCGCGTCTCCCGTGGCGCCCGGCGTCTCGACGAGCTGGCCGTCGGCGATCAGGTAACGCGCCTTGGGCTCCGCCACGACATTTTCTTCCGGCCGCAGCGAGGCCGCGTGCGTCTCATCACCACTGGTGGCCTGGAACGTCTCGAGCTTTCGATCCCAGAACAGGAGGGTCGCCGAGGCGACCCCGGCGGCCTGGGGGAGCGACCCCGCCAGGAGGCGCGAGAGGCTCTCGAGGTCGCCGGCTTCGAGCACACGATCGGCCAGCCGCCGCAACAGGGTGGCGCGAGAGTGTCGTTCGCGAAGGCGTGTCGTTGACAGCGTCGTTTCCCGATCGCTATGATATTTGTCCGTAAGCATAGAGCCAAGTCGCTTCTGCTGAGTGGCTTGCAGGGACGAGCGGGACGCGTTTCACGGGTCCCGGCCCGAGACGCACTGTTCGGGCGTCAAGAACCATATACGGAGCACTCATGATCGAGGTCGAAGGCCTCACCAAGCGCTACGGCCGACACACCGCCGTGGACAGCGTTTCCTTCCATGTCCGCAAGGGCGAGATCCTCGGCTTCCTCGGACCCAACGGGGCCGGGAAGACCACCACGATGCGCATCCTCGCCTGCTACCTGCCGCCGACCGAGGGCCGCGCCCGCGTCGCCGGCTTCGACGTGTTCGAGGCGCCGCTCGAGGTGAAGAAGCGCCTGGGCTACCTGCCCGAGACGCCGCCGCTCTATCCCGACATGGAAGTCACGACCTTCCTGGATTTCGTCGCGAAGGTGAAGGGCGTGCCGGGCCGCGAGCGCAAGGCCCGCATCGAGGACGCGATCGCGAAGTGCCGTCTCGGCGAGGTGCGCTTCAAGCGCATCGGCTATCTCTCCAAGGGCTATCGGCAGCGCGTGGGCCTGGCCCAGGCGATCCTCCACAACCCCGACGTGCTGATCCTCGACGAGCCCACCTCCGGCCTCGACCCGAAGCAGATCATCGAGACCCGCGACCTCATCCGCGGCCTGGGCGGCGACCACACCGTCATCCTGTCGACCCACATCCTGCCCGAGGTCGAGATGACCTGCGGACGCGTGGTCATCATCAGCAAGGGCAAGGTCGTGGCCGAGGACACGCCCGGCAACCTGACGCGGCGCCTGCAGGGCGCGGGTGCCTTGCGCCTCGAGGTCCTGGGCAACGGCGCCGCCGTCGCCGAAGTGCTGCGCGGCGTGCCCGGCGTCCTCGCGATCCACCCGCGTCCGGCGGGCGAGGGCCTCGCGGCCTTCGACGTCGAGGCCGCCGCCGGCCAGGACGTGCGCGCGCTGCTCGCGCGCGCGGTCGTCCAGGGCGGCTTCGGGCTCCTCGGCCTGAGCCAGGTCGGCATGAGCCTCGAGGAGATCTTCCTGCACCTGACCACGACCGACGCCGCCCTCGAGACGGGAGCGGCGAGCGACACCAAGGAGGTGAGCGCGTGACCGCCGTACGCAACATCGCCGCGATCGTCGAGAAGGAATGGCGCCACTACTTCGGCAGCCCCATCGCCTGGGTGGCGCTCTTCGTCTGGACGCTGCTGTTCGGGATCTTCTTCTCCTTCGGGCTTTCCTTCTTCGTCAAGCAGTCCGCCATGACGGCGCAGCAGATGGAGTTCGGCCAGAAGCTGTCGCTCAACGAGTACGTGATCCGGCCCGTGTTCCACAACATGGCCGTGGTCGCGTTGTTCCTCACCCCCA
Source organism: uncultured Acidobacteriota bacterium (assembly GCA_902826455.1). Classification (GTDB taxonomy): domain Bacteria; phylum Acidobacteriota; class Vicinamibacteria; order Fen-336; family Fen-336; genus CADEEV01. The sequence goes on from CADEEV010000012.1 coordinate 7,530, forward strand.
TGCTCACCATGCGGTTGTTCGCCGAGGAGAAACGCCAGGGCACCCTCGAGCTCCTGGCCACCTCGCCGCTCACCGATCTCCAGATCGTGCTCGGCAAGTTCCTCGCGGCCACCGGTCTCTACGCCCTCATGATCCTGGCGGGCCTCCTGAACCTCGCCATGCTCTGGCACTACTCGACGACGCCGCCCGAGTGGAAGCCGGTGGCCACGGGCTTCCTGGCCCTGCTGCTCTTCGGCGCCTGCTTCATCGCCCTCGGGACCTTCCTCTCGACGCTGACCCGCAACCAGATCGTCGCCGGCATCCTGTCGTTCTGCCTGTTCCTCGGCATCTGGACCCTCGGCTGGGCCGACGACCCGACGAACGGCCCCGTCATGAAGGTCGTCGCCTACCTGGGCGTCACGAACCACATGGAGGACATGGTGAAGGGCGTGCTCGAGCTGAAGGACGTGATCTTCTACCTGAGCTTCATCGCCTTCGGCCTGTTCCTCGCCCACCAGTCGGTGGAGAGCCAGCGGTGGAGGGCCTGATGAAGAGGCTTCTCGACCTGCTCACTCCGCTCGGCCTGCTCGCGCTCCTCGCCCCCACGGCCGCGTCCCGGTTCGGCAAGACGCTGCCGGGCAACCCGTCGTGGTGGCTCTACGCGGGGCTGTTCCTGGTCGTGCTCCACGTCGTGCTGCGCTTCGAGGACATCACGAAGGCGATCGGCCGCCGCCAGATGAAGTACGGCGCCAACAGCTTCGTCCTCGTGCTGGTCGTGATCGGCATCCTGGGCACGGCCAACTACCTCGCCTTCCGCAACAGCAAGAAGTGGGACCTCACCAAGGGCGAGCGCTACAGCCTCGCGCCCGAGACGAAGAAGCTCCTGTCGGGCCTGAGCGACGACATCAAGATCACCTACTTCCAGAAGGCCTCGAACGTCGGCGAGGGGGACGATCGCCTCAAGGAGTACGCGGCGGCCTCGTCGCGGATCAAGACCGAGTTCATCGACCCGATCGCGAACCCGGCCCGTGCCCGCGACTACGACATCACGGCCGTGCCGACCCTGGTGATCGAGCGCGGAGCGCGCCGCGAGAAGATCCAGAACGACTCCGAGCAGGACATCACGAACGCCCTCGTGAAGGTCACGCGCAACGGCCAGAAGACCGTGTGCTTCGTGACCGGCGAGGGCGAGCGCGACATCGACGACTCGGCGGAGGGCGGCTTCTCGGGCGCGCGGACAGCTCTCGGCAAGAGCCAGTACGAGACGAAGAAGTTCGTGCTGCTCCAGGACGGCAAGATCCCCGAGGGGTGCGCGGTCGTGGTCGTCCCGGGTCCGCAGAAGGACCTGCTCCCGCCCTCGATCGACGCGCTGCGCGGATTCGTGAAGGGCGGCGGGAAGCTCCTCGTCCTGATCGAGCCGGAGCTCAAGGGGGCGTTCCCGAACCTGCAGGCGCTGCTCAAGGAGTGGAACCTCGAGACCGCGAAGGACGTGGTGCTCGACGTGTCGCTGCAGAGCCAGCTCTCGGGCACCGGCCCGCTCACGCCCCTCGCGGCCAAGTACCCGTACCACGAGATCACCCGCGACTTCCGCTACGCGACCGCCTTCCACACCGCGCGCAGCGTGAAGGCCGGCTCCGCCGCCACGGCCGGTCTGCACTCCCAGAGCCTCGTCGAGACCTCCGACCAGTCCTGGGGCGAGACCGATCTCGCCCTCAAGGAGCCCGTGCAGTTCGACGACGGCAAGGACACGAAGGGCCCCGTCTCCCTGGGCGCCGTGACGACCCTCGAGGTCGCGAGCGCCGAGCCGCAGCCCTCGCCGGATCCCACGGCGCCGCCGGCGAAGAAGCCCGAGGGACGCGTCGTGGCCTACGGCGACAGCGACTGGGCGACCAACGCGTTCCTCAGCTTCCCGGGAAACCAGGACCTCTTCGTCAACACGGTCGCCTGGCTCGCCCAGGACGTCGACCTCATCTCGATCCGAGCCAAGGAGCCCGACGACCAGCGGCTGTTCCTGACGAAGGAGCAGCAACAGAACGTGTTCGTCCTGTCGCTGCTGTTCATCCCCGGGGCGTTCGTGATCCTCGGCATCCTTTCCTGGTGGAGGCGCCGTTGAAGGGCACCTTCGTCAAGACCGGCCTCGCGGTCGTGGTCCTGGCCGGCCTCGGCGCCTACGCGTACTTCATCGACTCCCAGAAGCCGGCCAACGACGACAAGCCCAAGCAGAAGGTCTTCGCCTTCGACAAGGCCAAGGCCAACGCGATCCGCCTCGCGCCCCAGGGCGGCGTGCCCATCGAGCTCGCGAAGCAGGGGACGAGCTGGCGGCTCGTGAGCCCGATGGCGGCCGCCGCCGACGACAGCGAGGCGGAGGCCGTGGCGTCCACCCTCGAGGGGCTCGAGATCGAGGACGTCGTCGGCGAGTCGGTGAAGAGCCTCGCCGACTTCGGCCTCGCGACGCCCAGGAACGAGATCTCGGTCGGCGTCGAGGGCGTCAAGGACAGGATCGTCCTGCAGCTGGGTGAGAAGGTGCCGGGCGGCAGCGGCCTCTACGCGAAGCTCCCGTCCTCGCCGCGCGTGTTCACGGTGCCGTCGTGGATCGAGACGTCGTTCGAGAAGAAGCCGTTCGACTTCCGCGACCGCGACCTGCTCCACGCGAAGCGCGAGGACGTGCGCACCCTGGAGGTCGCCGGGCCCGAAGGCAGCTACGCCCTGGTGCGCGGCGTCGGGGACGAATGGTCGTTCTCGAAGCCCCTCCAGACCCGCGCGGGCCGCTGGGCGGTCGACAGCCTGCTCGGCACACTCGAGGGCCTGCGCATGGAGTCGATCGTCGGCGAGGACGTGAAGGACCTGAACCCGCTCGGGCTCGCGAAGCCGATACGCAGCGTCGCCCTCGCCCTCGCCAACGGCCGCACGCTCCGTCTCGAGCTCGGCGCGCCGGCTCCCGGCGACAAGAAATACTACGCGCGCGAGGGCGCCTCGTCCCTCGTGGCCGTGGTGCCCGGCGCCCTGGTCGAGGACCTGGCGAAGGGCATGGTCGAGCTGCGCGGCAAGCGCCTTCTCGACGTGGCGACCTACGACGTCCTCAACGTCGAGGCCGTGACGGCCGGCATCAAGCGCTCGTGGGTGCGCACCGACCTCAAGACCGACAACGACATCGCCGTGCCGAAATGGCGCCGCACGGCGCCCGACCCGAAGGACGTCGACACGAGCGCCGTCCAGGACGCCCTGTTCAAGGTTGGCGCGATCGAGGTGGCCGAGTTCATCGACGCCCCGAAGGGCCTCGACGCCTACGGCCTGGACGCGCCGGCCTTCCGCCTCACCTTGCGGGCGGCCCGGAACGACGCGACGAGCTGGGTCGAGATCGGCCGCAAGGGCGGCGCCGTCTACGCCCGCCGGCCCGAGGACGCGGCGATCCTGCGCATCGATCCGGCGAAGGCCGACGAGATGATCAAGGCCTTCTCGACGCTCTAGTCCGCTACGGTGCGGGCGTCGCCGTGGCCGCCGGCGCCGTCGTCTTGGGCGCCGCCGCGGCTCGCGGCACGAAGACCCGCGCGCGCTTGATCAGGATGTCGGTCTCCGGGACGTCGCGGTTGACGCCGCGCGTGGTCGTCGGAACGGCGACGATCGCGTCCGCCACGTCCATGCCCTCGAGCACCTCGCCGAAGACGCAGTAGCCGGCGCCCTGGATGCCGTAGTCGAGGCGCAGGTTGTCGGCCACGTTGATGAAGAACTGCGACGTCGCGCTGTTCGGGTCGCTGGTGCGCGCCATGGCGACGGTGCCGCGGCGGTTGCTGAGGCCGTTCTTCGCCTCGTTCTTCACCGGCGGCCGCGTCGGGCGCTCGGTCATGTCGGGCTCGAAGCCGCCGCCCTGGGCCATGAACCGCGGGATCACGCGGTGGAAGATCGTGCCGTCGTAGTGTCCGGCCTTGACGTAGGCGAGGAAGTTCGCGACTGAGAGCGGCGCCTTGTCCCGGTGCAGGCCGATCTTGATGCGGCCCAGCGTCGTGTCGAGCACGACGACGGGTCCGTTGGGAAGCGGCTTCGGGGTCGGCGTCGCGGCCGGGTCGGCGGGTGCCGGCGGCGCCGTCACCTGGGCCACCATGAAGACGAGAGGAAGAAGCAGGCTCATGCCGCGATTCTAGCAAGTTTGCGCGCGGCTCTTTCCGGGGCATAGAATGCCGCTAAACCCATGGTCCTCTTCAATTACTCCACCAAGGAGTTGACGGCGAAGGTCGTCTACTACGGGCCCGGCCTGTGCGGGAAGACGACCAACCTCCAGTGGATCCACGAGAAGCTCCCGATCCGCAACAAGGGGAAGATGCTCTCGCTCGCCACGGAGACGGACCGGACGCTGTTCTTCGACTTCCTGCCGATCGAGCTCGGCACGATCCGCGGGATGAAGACGCGCATCCAGCTGTACACGGTTCCCGGCCAGGTCTTCTACAACGCGACGCGGCGCATGGTGCTGAAGGGCGCCGATTGCGTCGTCTTCGTGTGCGACTCCCAGGAGCCGATGATCGAGGCGAACGTCGAGAGCCTCGAGAACCTGAAGCAGAACATGGAGGCGAACGAGCTCGACTCCGAAGAGATGCCCCTCGTCCTCCAGTACAACAAGCGGGATCTCCCGAACGCGCTTCCCATCGAGATCCTGAACGAGCGCCTGAACCCCCGGGGCGTTCCGTTCTACGAGGCCGTGGCCATCAAGGGCCAGGGCGTCGAAGAGACGCTGAAGGGCGTGACGCAGCTCGTGTTCCGGTCTCTCGCGACCAAGTACGGCGGCGTCGACGCGGGCAGCGGTCCGGCCCCGGCTCCCGTGAAGCCCGCGCCCGCGAGCGTCGCGCCGCCTGCGCCGCGCCCCGCCCCGGCTCCGGTCGCGCCGCCTCCGCCGCCGGCCTCCGCGCTCCCGCCCATCCAGATGGCGATGGCGGAGAGCCCCAGCGCCACGGACGACCTGCTCGACTCGCTCGAGCTGCAGCCGGCCGAGGACCTCCTGCCTCCGGCTCCCGAACTGGGCCTCGACGGTCCGGCCATGGAAGAGGAGATCGAGACCCTCGACATGGCGGAGGAAGAGCTGGTGGCGCCGCTGCCACCGCCGGCTCCGGCCCCGCCCGCTCCGGCGCCGCCCCGCGCCGCTGCGAACGCCGTCGGCAAGACGACGCTCGTCAGCAGCCAGAAGGAGACCGACGAGCTGCGCCGCAAGATCGCGCGTCCCGTGCTCGAGGACCTGAACCTCGAGGAGATGGTCGAGGAAGAGGACGCCGACATCGAAGAGCTCTCCTTCGACCTGCCCGAACCGGAGCCGATCGCGCCGCCGCCGCCGCCCGCACCCGTCGCGGCGCCCGCGCCCGCGAAGCCGGCCCCGCCCAGGCCCGCTCCCGTGGCCCCGGCCCCGAGCCCGGCGCCGGCCATCCCCACGATCGACGCCGCGCCGCTGTCCGTGAAGCTGCCGTCCGTGGGCCCCGGCCAGACCGACGTCTCCATCCCGGTGGAGGTGACGGTCGGCGAGGGCTCGGCGCAGGTCGCGATCCACCTGCGCCTCACGCTCAGTCTCAAGATCCAACGCTAGCTCTTCCCGTGAAGATGAGGCTTCCGATGCGCGACACGCTTCGTCGTCTCGCCGCCGGCGTCGCGCTCGCGTGCGCCGCCACGCTCGCGGGCCACGCTCCGGTGGCGGCCCAGGTCGCTCCGCTCCCGCAGGACCTGGGCGCGCCCGGGCTCGGGCTCGCCCTGCGCCGCCTTCCCGTCACCGCCCGCGTCCTGATGGTGACCGCGCACCCCGACGACGAGAACAACGGCGTGCTGGTCCGGCTCTCGCGCGGCCTCGGCGTGCGGACGGCGCTGCTCACGCTCACCCGCGGCGAAGGCGGCCAGAACGAGATCGGGCCGGAGCTGAACGAAGCCCTGGGCATCCTCCGCAGCGGCGAGCTCGAGGCCGTCCATCGCTTCGACGGCGTCGAGCAGTACTTCGGCCGCGCCTACGAGTTCGGCTACTCCTTCAGCGTCGACGAGACGCTCCAGCGCTGGGGCCGCGACGAGACGGTCGGCGACATCGTCCGCGTCATCCGCCTGTTCCGGCCCGACGTGATCCTGACGCTGCCGCCCCAGGCTCCCGGCGGCGGCCAGCATCACCAGGCGGCGTCGCAGCTCGCGAAGGACGCGTTCCGGGCCGCGGCGGACCCGGCGCTCTATCCCGAGCTGGCGAAGCGCGGCCTGCAGCCGTGGCAGGCCCGCAAGATCTACCAGGGCGGCGGCGGCATCAGGATGGCGGGGCCGGTGGTCGTCGTGAAGACCGGCGTGTTCGATCCGCTGCTCGGCTTCTCGTGGGAGGAGTTCGGCAGCCTCGCGCGCGCGTCCCACCGCTGCCAGGGCGCCAACCAGCTGAAGGCCGACCCGGTGAGCGGCGAAGCCGGCTACAGCCTCATGGACAGCGAGCCGGCCATGGGCGGGATCGAGACCGACATCCTCGACGGCATCGACGTCTCCCTCGCCCGTCTCGCCTCTTTCGTCCCCGCCGACGACGCCAAGCTCGCCTTCGTGGCGGCCGACGTCGATGCGCTGCGGCTCCAGGTCGACGCGGCGCTCGCGGCCTACGATCCGCGCGCCCTCGACAAGGCGGCGGCCCCCCTCGCGGCGGCCCTCGACCTCGTGCGCAAGCTGCGCGTCAGGATCCAGAAGGCCCCGATGTCCGAGGGGGCGCGCTACGAGCTCGCGACCCGGCTCGGCCAGAAGGAGGCCGACCTGATGGACACGCTCGCCCTGTCCCAGGGCGTCGGGCTGCAGGCGAGCGCCGACGACGATCGCGTCGTCCCGGGCCAGACCTTCGGCGTGAGCGTGACGGTCGCGAACCAGGGCGCCTCGTTGATGCGGGTCGACGACGTCGCGGTCAACGTTCCCGAGGGCTGGAAGGCGAAGCGCACGGACGGCGACCCGAAGACGATCGAGGCCGGCCGCAGCCTCACGCTCAAGTACCAGGTGAAGGTCGCGGAGAAGGGCGTGCGGTTCTCCCAGCCCTACTGGAAGCGCAGCCTGCCCGGGGCCAACCGCTACGACCTCGACGTCCCCGCCTACGAAGGGCTGCCGTGGAGCCCGCCCGACGTGACGGTCACGCTGCGCTACACCGGCGCCGGCGGCGTGTCCGCATCGACCGCGACACCCGTGGCGTGGCGCTACGAAGGGCCGTGGGTGGGCGGCGAGCGACAGAAGCTCGTCGCCGCGGTGCCCCTGCTGTCCGTGCGGCTCACTCCCGAGGTCGCCGTGTTCCCGGTGCCGGTCGCGAAGGGCCTGAAGAGGGAGTTCCGCGTGAGCGTGACTCACAACGGCAAGGAGCCCGTGCAGGGGACCTTGCGGCTGCAGGCTCCCGAGGGCTGGCTGGTGGAGCCGGCGCAGCTGCCCATCGCCTTCCGCTACGAGGGCGAGGAGACGACGTCGCGCTTCCAGGTCACGCCGGCTGCGGGAGCCCCCGAAGGAGAAAGCGCCGTCCTCGCCGTGGCCCAGACCCGCGACAACCAGGAGTTCCGCGACGGCTTCCGGACGATCGCCTACGACCACGTCCAGGAGCGCAACCAGTACCGCCCCGCCACCGCGCGCGTGAAGGCCCTCGACGTCAAGATCCCCGCGGGCGTGTCGGTCGGCTACGTCATGGGCGCCGGAGACGAGGTCGCGAACGCGATCTTCCAGCTCGGCATCCCGGTCACGTTCATCACCGAGGCCGGCCTCGCGACGGGCGACCTGTCGCGGTACTCCACCATCGTGACCGGCATCCGCGCCTACCAGACCCGCAAGGACCTGCGCGCGAACCAGCAGAAGCTCGTGAAGTTCATGGAGGACGGCGGCAACGTCGTCGTCCAGTACAACAAGCTCGACTTCAACCAGGTGGCGGAGGCGCCCTCGGCCACGAGCGGCTTCACGGGCGTCACGGGAGGCAAGAAGGACAGCCCCTGGGCGCCCTTCCCGGGGGTCGCGGTCACGACGAGCCGGGTCACCGACGAGACCGCCCCGATCACGATGCTCGTTCCCGACCATCCCTACTTCACGACGCCCAATCGCCTCACACAGCGCGACTGGGACGGCTGGATCCAGGAGCGTGGCACCTACTTCCTCGACGTCCACGACGCCCGCTACACCGACCTCCTTTCGTCCGCCGATCCGTTCCCGCAGAACGCGGGGGAGAAGCGCGGCATCCTCGTCGAGTCGAAGGTGGGCAAGGGCACCTGGACGTACGTGGGTCTCGGCCTGTTCCGCCAGGTGGCCGCCGGCACCGACGGCGCCTACCGCATCCTCGCGAACCTCGTGGCCCGGCCCCGGGCGAAGTAGACCGGAAGGCCGGCCGCGTGACCCTCGCCGGCGCCGTCCTCGCTCTCTCTCTTGCCGGCAGCGAGGCGACGCTCGCGGACGCGATGGCCGAGGGCGATCGGCGCTACGCAGCGCGCGCCGAGGGATCCCGCGGCTCGATCGCGGACAAGGGCCCGATCAATGCCGCGATCGAGGCCTACGCCGCCGCGCGCGCGGCCGATCCCGACTCGATCCCGGCCCAGGTCGCGCTGATGCGCGCGCTCTTCTTCCGCGGCGGCTTCACGGGGGAGGCGGGCGCCGAGCAGAAGAAGAGCTTCGACGCGGCGAAGGCCGTGGCCGACGACGCCATGCGACGCCTCGAGCGTCGCCTCAAGCCCGTCCCGGAACCCTCGCGGCACGAGGCGCTCGCGGCGATCCCCGACGTCGCGGCGTTGCACTTCTGGTCCGGCGTGTCCCTGGGGCAATGGTGCCTCGACCACAAGATGGCCGCCGTGTGGCAAGGCGCCGCCGGCAAGATCCGCGACTGGGCGGAGATCGCCGTCGCGATCGATCCCGCCTACGAGCAGGGCAGCCCCTACCTGATCCTGGGCCGGCTCCACACCGACAGCCCGAAGGTGCCCTTCGTGACGGGCTTCATCTCGAGAGCGAAGGGCGTCGAGAGCCTGCGACGGGCCCTCGCCCTCTCGCCGCACAACACGGCCACCCAGTTCTTCCTGGCCCAGGCCTTGCTCGAGTACGAGCCGAAGAGCCGCGTCCAGGCCCTGGAGCTCCTCGAGGCCTGCGCCGCCCAGGAGCCGCGCCCGGAGTTCCTCGTCGAGGACGCGCACTACCGCGAGCTGTCCCAGGCGCGACTCGCGGAGCTCGCGAGGCCGCACTGACGTCCGTCGGCCGCTTCGACACGTTCCTGTTCGCCGACTATTCCGGGGCGCGCGACGCGCCGGGGCAACGCCGGGCCATCGCCTTGTGGCGCCTCGATCGGGGACGCCCGGCCCGCAAGGTGCCGGGCCCGTTCACGCGCGATGGGCTGCGCACGGAGCTGCTGGCGTCCCTCGCCGCCGCGTCGGCTCGCGGCGAGAGAGTCCTGTTCGGCATCGACCATCAGTGGTCCTGGCCACGGGACCTCTGGGTCGCCGCCGGCCTCGCGCGCCTGCCGTGGCGTCGAGCGCTCGCGGCCCTCGTCGCGGGCGACGGAAGGCGACCGGCGCTCGGAGCGCCCGACTCGTTTCCCGCCGCGTTCAACGCCTTCGCGGGCGCCGCCATCTTCCACTCGCGCGTGAAGGGCCTGGCGCGGCGCTACGGCATTCCCACCGCGCCGGAGTGGGCCGGGGATCCCGTCCGCGCGACCGAGCGTGCAATGCCGGGAGCCAAGCCAGCGACGCGCCTGGGCGGCACGGGCGCCGTCGCGGGCCAGACGCTCCACGGCCTCGCGCAGCTCCACGGCCTGCTGACCGAGGCTCACGCCCGCCGCATCCCCGTCCTGGCGTGGCCCTTCGACACCCTCGCCGACGACGGCACGAGCCACGTCGGGCTCGAGGTCTACCCGACGTTCTGCCGCGGCCGCGAGGTGCCGAAGTCCGACGACGCCGACGCGCGGGCCTGTTGCGAGTGGTCCGCGGGCGTCGACCTCGCGCGTGAGCTCGACCTCGCGGCGCTCACGCCCCGGCTGCGGGCCCTCGCCCGCCTGGAGGGCTGGATCCTGGGGGCGAAGCGCTAGCCGCACGGTCCTCCGCGACCAGCACGCGCCGCAGCACCTTGCCGACCATGCTCTTCGGCAGGTCCTTCCGGAACACCACCACGTGGGGCACCTTGAACGGCGCCAGGCGCTCGCGGCAGAACGTGCGGATCTCCTCGGCCGAGGCCGAGGCGCCGGGGCGCAGCACGAGCCAGGCCTTCGCCACCTCGCCCTTGTGGGCGTCGGGCAGCGCCGTGACCGCGGCCTCGGCCACGGCCGGATGCGCGGCCAGCACTTCCTCGATCTCCCGCGGCCAGACCTGCAGCCCGCCGATCTTGATCAGGTCCTTCTTGCGGTCGACCAGGAACAGGTAGCCGTCCGCGTCGAAGTAGCCGAGGTCGCCGGTGTGCAGCCAGGGTCCGCCACCGTCGCCGTGGTCCCTCAGCGCGACGGCGCTCTCGGCGTCGTCGCGCCAGTAGCCCGGCATGATCTGCGGCGCCCGGATCAGCAGCTCTCCCACCTCGCCGGCCGGCAGCGCGCGCGTGCCCTCCTCGGCGTCGACGATGCGCATGTCGACGTCGGGAAGCGGCAGCCCCACGGAGCCCGGCTTGCCGCCGCTGCTCACGGGGTTGACGGCGCCCGCCATGACCGCCTCGGTCATGGAGTAGCCCTCGAGGAGCCGCGCGCCCGTCAGCGCCTCGAAGCGCGCGCGCGTCTCGGCCAGGAGCGGCGCGGCCCCCGACGCGCAGACCTTGATCGAGCGGAAGTCGACACGGCCCGCGGCCACGTCGGGCTGATGGAGCAGCGCGCTGTACAGCGTCGGCACTCCCGCGAACGCCGCGGGCTTCAGGCGGCGGATGCTCGCGAGGACGTCCTTGAAGTCGCGCGGGTTCGGGACGAGGGCCAGGGGCTGCCGGCCCACGAGCACGCTGCCGAGGGTCGCGACGCAGCCGTAGACGTGGAAGAGCGGGAGCGGCAGCAGGAAGACGTCGCGGCCGGCGCTGAGCTGCCCCGCGTACCAGGCGTGGAGCTGGCGTCCGGCGATCGCCACGGAGCCGTGGGGGACGACGACACCCTTGGGCGTGCCCGTGGTGCCCCCCGATTGCAGGACGAAGGCGGTGTCGCGGGGCGTCACGCGCCGCGCCGGCCGGGGCGTGCCCCGGTGGGCGCGCAGCAGCGCCGCGAGCCCGGCGTCGCCGGGTCGCGCGTCGATGCGATGGCCTTCCTTCTCCTCCTTGAGCCACGTGAACAGCAGGCGCAGGTGAGCCGGCAGGAACTCCTTGATGCTGGTCGGGATCACGTGCTCGAGGACGGTGCGCGGCTGGAGCCGCTTCACGCGCTCGTAGAACGGCGTGAGGACGACGATGGCGCGCGCCTCGAGGCGCTCGAGCGGGCGCTGCAGCTCGTCGTCGCCGTAGAGCGGATTGAGCGGCGCCACGACCAGGCCCGCGCGCCACGCGCCGAGCGTCGCGATCAGGAACTGCGGGCAGTTGGGAAGCAGGAGGGCCAGGCGATCGCCGGGGCGCAGGCCCTTCGCCGAGAGGGCCGCGGCGAACGCGTTCGCGAGGCCCTCCATCTCGCGCGCGTCGATGCGGCGCCCCTTGAACCACACGAACAGGTGGCCGGGCTGCTCCCGGACGAGGGCCTCGAACAGGTCGAGGAGCGTCTCGTCGGGATACGGGGCGAGGCTCGCCGGGACACCCGGGTCGTAGTGCGCCGTCCAGGGCCGGTTCATTTCTTGCGCGGCTTCTGGAGCAGGCTCGCACGCGTGAGGGCGCCGCTGCCGAAGCGCTCCGTCAGCGTGTCGCGCAGGCGATCGGCCGGCGACGGAGCGTCGAACAGGCCGAGCTGGGCCGCGTCGAAGCCGGACGCGTAGATGCCCAGCAGGCGCACGCGCTTTCGGCCGTGGACGGCCTCGAAGGACTTCCAGGCGCTCGCGAAGATCACGCTGCCCGAGTCCGTGGCCGATCCGATCGTCTCGGCGCGGGTCACCGTGTGGAAGGTCTCGTCGCGGTACTTCAACGTGACGGTGCGCCCCTTGAGGCCCGCCGCCCGCAGGCGCTCCGCGACGCCGTCCGCGAGCCGCATCAGCGTCCGCCGCAGCGTCGCGGCCTCCGACGTGTCGTTCTCGTAGGTGTGCTCCTGTCCCACGCTGCGGGCCTCGCCTTCCTCGGCCGAGACCCTGCGGGCGTCCTGGCCGCGGGCGAGCTGCTGCAGGTCGTGGCCGTGAGTTCCCAGGCGCCGCTCGAGGGTGCCCTCGGGAAGCCGCGCGAGGGCCCCGATCGTGTCGACGCCGAGCGTCGCGAGCTGCTCCTCCATCTTCGGCCCGACGCCCCACAGCCGCCGCACCGGCAGCGGCGCCAGGAAGGCGGCCTCGGTGCCGGGTGGAACCACCACGAGGCCGTCGGGCTTCCGCATGTCCGAGGCGATCTTGGCCACGAGCTTCGACGCGGCGACGCCGACCGACGCCGTGAGCCGCGTCGTCTCGAGGATGGCGGCCTTCAGCTTGCGGCCGATGGTCGGGCCGTCGCCGAAGGCGCGCCGGCTCTCGGTCACGTCCATGAACGCCTCGTCGATCGACACCGGCTCCACGACGCTCGTGAAGGCACGCAGGATCTCCATCACCTGGCGCGAGACGCCGGCGTACTTCTCCATGTCGACGGGCAGGTAGACGCCGCGCGGGCACAGCCGGAACGCCGTGGAGATCGGCATCGCGCTGCCGACGCCGAAGCGGCGCGCCTCGTAGGACGCGGTCGAGACGACGCCGCGACCGCGGCCGCCCTTGGGATCCGCGCCGACGATGACGGGCTTGCCGCGCAGCTCGGGCCGGTCGCGCTGCTCCACGGCCGCGTAGAACGAGTCCATGTCCACGTGGAGGATGGTGCGGGGGCCTAGTGGCCGAGGGTCCGGCACTGGCCGCTGCCGACGCACGGCTTGTCGGGCTCGAGGACGCAGCGGCCGTCCGTCGAGCCGCCCGGCACGTCGAGGAGCTGGTGGCTCGGGTGTACGTGGAGCACGCGCTCCAGGACCACGACGCGGGCCTGGAGATCGGCGGCGACCGGCTCCTTCGGCGTCGCGAGCTGGGCGAGTACTTCCTGGGTCAGGGCCTTGATGCGCTCGTCGTCCATCAGGGCACCGTCTCGACGGCGTCGATCACGCCGACCACGGCGGCATCCACGGCGGCCGTGCCCTTGCCGAGGGCCTGCTGCGCGGCCTTGCCGTCCTGGACCAGCAGCACGCGGTCCCCGACGCCCGCATCCACGGAGTCGATCGCGAGCACGGTCGCGCCGCGGTCCGTGCCGTCGAGGCCGAGCGGTTGCACGAGGAGGAGCTTGGACCCCTCGAGCTTCACGTTCTTCCGGGTCGCGACGAGGTTCCCGACGACGCGCGCGATCATCATCGCGTGACGTTCCAGTGGTCGACGATGCCGACGACCGCCGCATCCGCCGGCACGTCGGCCGGCAGGAACGGGAACGAGGCTTCGCGTCCCCGTACGTAGAAGACGTCCTCGCCGACGCCCGCGCCGACGGAGTCGACGGCGACGAGGGCCTTGCCCTGGAGCGTGCGGTCGGTGTGCAGGGGTTGGATCAGCAGCAGCGTGGTCGCGGCAAGCCCGGGGTCCTTGCGAGTCGCGACCACCGTGCCGATGACCTTGGCGAGCAGCATGGCGGCGTCGGCGCTAGCCTCCGACCTCCACGGCGTCGATGACGCCGACGATCGCGGCGTCGACCGGCACGTCCTTGAGGCCCGCGGCCATGCGCGCCGAGGACCCCGTCACGATCAGGACGCGGTCCGAGACCCCGGCGTCGACCGTGTCGACCGCCACGAGATAGCTCGCCTCGTCCTTGCCGTGGGGATCCTGGGTCCGGACGACCAGCAGCTTGGCGCCCTGCAGCCGCTCGTCTTTCCGGGTGGCGACGACGGTCCCGACGACCCGTCCCAGCTGCACCTACTTGGTCTGGGCCTTGCCGATCGGGAGGATGTCCTCGAGGCCGGCGTGGGGCCGCGGGATCACGTGGACGGACACGAGCTCGCCCACGCGACGGGCGGCGGCGGCGCCGGCGTCGGTGGCCGCCTTCACGGCCGCCACGTCGCCGCGCACGAGGGCGGTGACGTAGCCCGAGCCGACCTTCTCGTACGCCACGAGGGTGACCTTGGCCGCCTTCACCATCGCGTCGGAGGCCTCGACCAGCGCCACGAGACCCCGCGTTTCGATCATTCCGAGCGCTTCACCCATGCTGCCTCCAGACTCTGTCGTCTTGGCCGGATCTTACTGCAAGAGCGCGCGGTCGCGGCACGTCTCGGAGCAGAAGAAGGCGGTCTCGCCGTTCACGGCGGCGACGAGCGCGGAGCTGCGCGGCAGGAACGTGTTGCAGACGCGGTCGCGCACCAGATCCGTGGACGCGGGAACGGCCCGGCGTTCGCCGGGAGCGGGCGTCGTCGCGCCCTTGAAGACCGCCACGAGGAAGCGCAGCGCCAGGCGCACGAGGAAGAGGACCGCGAGAAAGCGGAGCAGCAGGCCCACGGCCCGGATCACTTCAAGCCGGCGCGCACCTCGGCGATCTGCTGGCGCAGCGGAGCGAGCTGCGGATCGTCGGGGTACCGCTTCAGCAGGTCTTCCCAGAGGGCCACGGCTTCCTTCGGCCGGCCCGACTGCATCAAGGCGATACCCTTGTTGAAGAGCGCCTTCTTGTGGCCCGGCACGAGGGCGAGGGCCTGGTCGAAGGCGGCCACCGCTTCGGGAGCCCGGCCCAGGCTCACGAGGCAGGCGCCCATGTCGACGCGCACGTCGGCGTTCTGGGGATCGATCGCGAGGGCCTCGCCGTACCACTTCACGGCCTCGGCCCACTGCTCGTGGTCCATGTGCAGGTTGCCGAGCTCGATGCGCGACCGCGTGTTCTTTGGGTCGCGCGCCGCCAGGCCCTCGAGGGCGTGGACCTCGTTCGGATCGAGCGCGGCCCGGACCGGCGCGGCGCCCGCCGACGGGGGCGCCGCCGCGCTCGCGGGAACGACCCCGGCGCCGGGCAGCGGGGCAGCCGGCCCGCCGTCGCCGGCGTTCGCGACCATGTACCCGAGGACGAACCCGAACACGATGCCGGCGACGCCGTAGAGGATCGGCTCGCGGCTTCCGCCCGTCTCCGGCTGAGCGTCGGCCATTCCGCTAGCGCTTGTCGATCGGAACGTAGGGGACGTGGCTGGGGCCGACGTACTCGGCCTCGGGACGGATCAGCTTGTTGGCCGCGAGCTGTTCCCGCACGTGGGCCGTCCAGCCCGCGATCCGCGACACCGCGAAGATGGGCGTGAACAGGTCGGTGGGAATGCCGAGCACGCGGTAGGCGGAGGCGGAGTAGAAGTCCACGTTGGCGTAGAGGCCCTTCTCCGCCTTGACGACCGACTCGAGGCGCTCGGACATCACGAACCAGCGCGTGTCGCCCGCCTCTTCCCCGAGCGAGCGCGAGAGCCGGCGCAGGTGCGTCGCCCGCGGATCCTCGGTCTTGTAGACCGCGTGACCGAAGCCCATGAGCTTCTTCTTCGCGGCGAGGGCCTCGCGCACGTAGGGCTCGGCGCGCTCGATCGTGCCGATCGCCTCGAGGGTGCGCATCACCGCTTCGTTGGCGCCGCCGTGGAGCGGGCCTTTCAGGGTGGCGAGGGCCGCCGTGATGGCGCCGTGCAGGTCCGCGAGGGTGGACGCGGCGACCCGGGCGGCGAACGTCGAGGCGTTGAACTCGTGGTCCGCGTGGAGGACCAGCGCCACGTCCATCGCGAGAGCGGCGCTGGCCGTGGGCTGCCGCCCGCGCAGCATGTAGAGCAGGTTCGCGGCATGGGACAGGGTCGGGTCCGGCGCGATCGGGCGGTGACCGTTGCGCAGCCGGTCGATCGCCGCGACGACGAGCGCCATCTGGGCCGTGAGCCGGCGGGAGTTGCGCAGGAGGGCCTCGGCCGGGGTGGCGTCGGCGTCGGGATCGAAGGGGCCCAGGGCCGAGATCGCGGTGCGGAGCGCCGTCATGGGATGGGTGGAGCGGGGCATCGCTTCCAGGATCGGCAGCAGCCCGGGGGGCAGCGCCCGCTCCCGCGCCATCTCGCTGCCCAGGGCCGCGAGGGCCGAGCGGCCCGGCAGCTTCCCGTCGTGGAGCAGCGCGAACGTCTCCTCGAAGCCCGAGTGCTCGGCCAGCGCGTGGATGTCGATGCCGCGATAGGCCAGGATGCCGCGCACCCCGTCGATCGAGGAGATCCCGCTCTCCGCGACCGCTACGTTCCTGAGGCCGCCCACGGCCTTCGCCGTCTCCGTCACGCTAGCCACTCCCTCTCCGATAACTGAATCATTATTCAGTCGCGTGGGGGGTGAGTCAAGAACGCGGCCTCTAGCGCACTACTTCCAGTCGAAGCCGCTCCAGCGGCACAGCGCCGAGCCGACGGTGAATCCGGCGCCTACCGACGCCATCAGCAGCAGGTCGCCGGGCTTGAGCTTCTTCTCGTCTAGGGCGGTCCCGAGGGCGAGGGGGATGGTGGCGGCCGTCGTGTTGCCGTAGCGGTGGATGTTCTTGATGACCTTGGCTTCGTCCAGGCCGAGGCGCTCGCTGGCGGCGTCGATGATGCGCACGTTCGCCTGGTGGGCCACGAAGCAGTCGATCTGATCGGTCGTGAGGCCGTTGCGGTCGAGGAGGTTCTTGCTCGTCTCCGCGAACTTGCGCACCGCGTACTTGAAGACGTGGGCGCCTTCCTGGCGGATGAAGTGCATGCGCTTGTCGACCGTCTCGTGGGTCGGCGGGTTCAGGCTTCCGCCGCCGGGCATGTAGAGGTAGTTCGCTCCCGACCCGTCCACCTCGTGGAGGAAGTCGAGCAGGCCCTCGTCGCCCTCGCCGGGCTCGAGGAGCACGGCGCCGGCCGCGTCGCCGAACAGCACGCAAGTCGTGCGATCGGTGTAGTCGAGGATCGACGACATCACGTCCGCGCCGATCACCAGCACCTTCTTGTGGGCGCCCGAGGCGATGAACTGCGCGCCCATGGTGAGGGCGTAGAGGAAGCCCGAGCAGGCGGCGGAGATGTCGAAGCCCCAGGCCTTCGTGGCCTTCAGCTTGTCCTGGATGATGCAGGCCGTCGCCGGGAAGAGCATGTCCGGGGTCACCGTGGCCACGATGATGAGGTCGATCTCCGAGGCCGCGATGCCGCGGCGCTCGAGGGCCTCGGCGGCCGCCCGGGCGGCGATCACGCTCGTCGGCGTGCCTGGCTCCACGACGTGACGCTGCTCGATGCCCGTGCGCGTCCGGATCCACTCGTCGTTCGTGTCGACGATCTTCTCGAGATCGGCGTTGGTCATGATGCGCTCGGGCAGGCAGCGTCCGAGCGAGGTGATCCGCGCGCGCGTCTTGTTCATCCATTCTCCAGGCCGCCCCGCTCGACGCGCGGGCCGCGGGCGAATCCGGTATTAGAGCGGCGCGCCCGCCCGGCGGTCAAGCGACGGGCCTGGTCTAGTCGCCGTCCGGCATCGTGAAGCGGGCGTCGTCGAGGGGCACGTCGATCTCGATCTTCTGGATCGCGATCGTCTGGCGGTCCGGCTGGCCCAGGATGCCGTTCTCGAACCGGTGCGGCAGGCGCAAACCGCCCACGTCGCGGTAGTCCCCGACGCGCTGCTCGGTCGGGATCTCGGTGCCGCGCACCGTGCGGGTGGCCTCGTCCTTGACCTCGAGGTACGACGCGGCGTCGAGGTAGATCGTCTGCACCGTGCCGTTCTTGAGGGTCAGGCGCAGCTTGAACGCCGCCGAGCCGTCGACGCTCGCAGGTCCCAGGAGCTCGAGGGAATGGCCCTTCGCCTTGTAGTCGACGAGGGGGCCGTCGAAGTCCGCGCGCTCGGCGGCGCCCTTCGCCTCCTCGGCGGAGAGCGGCACCGCCTCGTCGCCGCCCGGAGGGATCTGCCAGCCGCCGTCGCCGTCGAAGACCTGCGTCGCCGTCGCGCCGTCGGGCAGCGTGAGGTCGAGGCGCATCCGGCCCGGCCGCTTCATCTCGAGGGTCGCCGGTGCGTCGAGGCCCGGGGCGATCGTCATGCGCGCGGTCCAGCGCATGCTGGTGACGGCCTTGATGCGCGCGAGTCCGCCGCGCGCCTCGAGGTTGCGCGCCACGATCTCGTCCAGGGTCTGCGCGGACGTGGTCGCGGCGAGGCCGGTGGCGAGTGCGAGGAGCGGCAGGGCACGCAGCATGCGACGATTCTTCAAGACCCGCCCCGGGAAAGTCAAAGTCACCTGCGGTACTCTGCCGCGGTGCGGCTCCTCCTCACCCTCGCGCTGCGCAATCTCTTCCGCCACAAGCGCCGCACGGCCCTGACCGCCTCCGCCCTGGTGCTCGGAATAGCCCTCATGGTGCTGGGGCGCGCCTGGACCGCCGCCATGGAGACGGCCGTCGTGGAGCCCGCGCGCAGCGGGACCCTGGGCCACGTCGAGGTGTTCGCGAAGGATGCCGCGGCCGACGAGGGCGGCAGCGTGTCGTTCATCATGCCGCAGAACAACTACCGCCTGATCCCGGATCCGCCGGCGCTCATCGAGCGCGTCTTGCGCGCGGAGCCGCGCCTCGCCGCGGGCCTCGCCCGGCTCATGGTGGGCGCGCTGCTCTCGAACGGCGACGCCTCGATGGAGGTGGTGCTGATCGGGATCGACCCGAAGGCGCGCGCGGCCGTGTACCCGGCCGTGGAGCTCCGGGCCGGCCGCCACTTCGTGGCGGGCGAGAAGGGCATCCTGCTGAACCGCGGCGTCGCGAAGCGGCTCGGCGCCACGGTCGGCTCGACCCTCGTCGCCCTGGGCAACACCGCGGACGGCCGGCTGGCCGCCGTGAAGCTGACGGTCACGGGCCTGTGGGTCGTGAAGGGTCTCGAGGCCTACGAGTGGGGCGCCTGCTACACCGACATCGCCGCCGTCCAGGAGCTCATGGACGTCGGCGACGGGGCCGGCGTCCTGGTCTTCCGGCAGCGCGATCTCGAGGCGCCCGTCGCGCCCATAGCCGCGTCCGTCAACGCCGCCTTCGCCCGCGACGGCGTCCCGGCCGTGGCGTACACCTGGGAGGAGATGGGCGGCCCCTTCATCGGCGGCATGCTCGTCACCCGCTTCATCGCCCGCATCATGGACTTCGTGATGGCGATCATCGTGGCCGCGGGCGTCATGAACACGGCGCTCATGTCGGTCTTCGAGCGCACGCGCGAGGTCGGGACGCTGCGGGCCGTCGGCGCCCGGCGCAGCCGGATCCTCGCGATCTTCCTGCTCGAGGCGGTGTTCCTCGGCGTCGCCGGAGCCGCGGGCGGAGCCCTGGCCGGGGCCGGCCTCATCCTCTTCTTCGGCCGCGCCGGGATCCCGGCCTTCAGCGAGGCCCAGCGCTACTCCTACGGCGGCGACTATCTCTACCCGACGCTGCACTGGGGCGACGTGACGGTGGTGCCGGCCATGATGGTCGTGATCTGCCTGCTGGCCGCCTTCGGCCCGGCGCTGATGGCCGCGCGCATGCGGCCGGCCGAGTCCCTGAGGTACGTGTGACGCCGCTTCTCGGCATCGCCTTCCGGAACCTGCTGCGGGCCAAGCGCCGCAACGCGCTGTCGGGAGGCACCATGGTGCTCGGCAGCGCGGCCCTCGTCCTCGGCAGCGGCCTCTCCGACGGGATCGCGAAGCAGCTCACCGCGAACCTCGTGGCGGTGCAGACCGGCCACGTGCAGGTGGTGGTGCGGCCCGCGGACTTCCAGCCCCAGAACAGTCCCTTCGACGCCTACGGCCAGGACCACCTGCCCCAGGCGATGGCGCTCGCGCGCGAGATCGAGGCGGCCGGAAGCACCTTCGGTGTCGCGCGAGCGGTGCCCTACCTGCAGCTGCGCGGGACGGCGATCGCCGGCAATCGCTCGAGCCTCGCGAGCCTGATCGGCATCGAGGCCGATCGCGAGCCCGAGCTTCGGGCGGCCTTCCCGCCCGAGGCCGGAACCTTCCTTCCCGACGGCGATCCACTCGCGACCTACATCGCGGCCCCGATCGCCCGCAAGCTCCGCCTCGGCGTCGGCGACACGGTGTCCTTCGTGATCCAGACGCCGCAGGGCGCCGTCAACTCTCGCGACGCGATCGTGTGCGGCGTCTTCAGGAAGAACGCGCCCTGGTACGACAACGCGTTCTACCTGCCCCTCGCGTCGATGCAGGAGCTCGTCGACTGGCCGGGCGGCGCCACCAACGTGAAGGTGACGCTGCGCGACGGCGGTCCCGCGTCGATACGGCGCGCCCGCGAGGCCATCGCCGCGCTGGTCGCGGAGAGCCACGTCGCGCCGGAGGCGAAGGACGCCCAGGTGCGCGTCGAGACCTTCGAGGAGGCCGGCCGCTTCTCGTTCTCGATCATCCAGGCCAACGAGACCGCGCTCCTGGTGCTGTCGGGCTTCCTGTTCCTGGCGGCCGCCGTCGGCATCGTCAACTCGATGCTGATGAGCGTCCACGAGCGCACCCGCGAGATCGGCACCGTGCGGGCGCTCGGCATGCGCCGGGCCCTCGTCGTGCGCCTGTTCGTCCTGGAAGGCCTGGCCCTGGGCCTCGTGTGCGCGGCGCTGGGCGTCGCACTGGGCGGGAGCATCGTCCTCTACTACGCGGCCACCGGCATCCCGATGAACACGATCACCCTCGCCTGGATGGCGGGGGGCGACGTGCTGTTCCCGGTGCTGCGGGCCGCGAGCGTGCTGCGGGCCGGGCTCCTGATCGCAGGCCTGTCGACCCTCGCCGCGATCTACCCCGCGTTCACCGCGAGCCGTCTCGAACCGCGCGAGGCCCTGCACCATGTCTAGCCTGTTGCTGTGCCTGCTGCTCGCGGCCCCGACGGCCGAGGCCATCGTGCGGCAGGCCGATCGCGCAGTGCTGGGCGAGAACGCGACCTACACGCTGCGCATGACGGTCGAGCGGCCGGGCCGCGCCGAGCGCGTCGTGGAGATGAGGGGCTGGAAGAAGGGCGACGACCTGGGCCTCGTGCGTTACACGGCGCCGGCGCGCGAGCGCAACACGGCCTACCTGCGCAACGGCGACAGCACGTGGCTCTACCTCCCGGCGGGGGAGAAGGTCGTGCGCGTCGGCCCCAAGCAGAACTTCGGCGGCGGCGACTTCTCGAACGGCGACATCTTCCGCCTCTCGCTCATCAAGGACTACGACCCAACGCTGGTGGGCGAGGAGAGCCTCGACGGGATCCCCTGCTACAGGCTCGACCTCAAGGCGAAGGACCGCTCGGTCGCCTACGACCGCGTCGTCTACTGGGTGCGCAGGGACGGCACCTTCTATCCAGTACGCGCCGACTACCACACGCTGTCGGGCAAGAAGCTCAAGAGCCTCGCGGTCTCGAAGATCGCGCGGGTCGGGAGCCGCGAGCGTCCCACGGTGCTCGCGATGGAGAGCGCCCTCGAGACCGGCTCGCGCACGACCCTCGAGTTCCTGGCGATCGAGGACGACGTGAAGATGGACGACCGGATCTTCACGCCGAGCGCCCTCGAGAAGGGCGAGTAGCGCCCCGGTGGTCCGCCGCGTCCTGGGCGCGCTGCTGTGCCTGCTCCCGACGCTGGCCCACGCGGGCTCGCGCGAGCTCGAGGCGGGGCTCGAGAACTTCTGGTACCGCACGGCGGCGACGCCGCTCAACCGCGACGAGATCCTGGGGCTCCACCGGACCGAGGACCTGCTGCGGGCGAGCCTCGGCTGGAAGGAGAGCCTGGGCTCGGCCCGCGTCGTGTTCAAGGGCTTCGCCGAGCGCTCCTTCGGCTCCGACCCGAAGACCACGTGGACGACGCGCCAGGCCTACGCCCAGTACTCCTGGGCGGGTGCTTCGCTGCGCGTCGGGAAGCAGCGCGTCGCCTGGGGCTCGGGCTTCGCGTGGAACCCGACGAACCGCCTCGAGCCGCCCAAGAACCCGGCGAACACGTCCCTCGAACAGGAGGGCTCGTGGGCCGTGCGGCTCGACGCGCAGCCGGCTCCGTGGGCCGGCCTGATCCTCGTCGCGTCCCAGGGCGACGCGGGCGCGGGGGACCTGCCGTTCGCGACCGGGGCCCGCAAGCGCAACACGGGCGCGCTGAGGGCCCGGTTCCTGGCGAAGGACACCGACCTCGCGCTGGTGATGTCGGGAGGCGAGCGCCAGCCGACGCTCGTCGGGCTGGACGTCGGGCGCTCGGTGGGCGGCGTCGCGCTGCACGCGGAGAGCGCCGTGTACGAGGGCAGCGAGCTCGCTCCCGCGCGCCCGGACGAGCGCTTCTTCCGCCTCGTCGCGGGTGCCTTGTGGACGCGCGACACGACGTCGCTCTCGGCCGAGTACTTCTACAACGGCGAGGGCTACGACGCGGCGCGCGCGGGCGCCTACCTCGAGGGGCTCGACGCCGCCTACGCGAGCGCCACGAACCCGGCGCTTCCCGCGAGCGCCCGGGACGAGGCGCTCCGCCGCTACCTCGCGGGGGCTTCGATCCCGTTCGCCTCGGGTCTCGGCCTGCGCCGTCACTACCTGCAGGCGTCCTGGTCGCGCGGCGAGATCCGCGGGCAGTGGACGGCGAGCCTGCGCGGCGTCGTCGGGCTCTCGGACGGCGGGGTGGCCCTCACGCCGGGTCTCGCATTCTCGCCCCGAGGCAACCTCACCCTCAGCCTCGACGGCGTGCTGCTGCTCGGGCCGGACGACAGCGAGTACCGCCTCGCTCCCTTGCGGGGCGCCGTGCAGGCCCGCGTGAAGGCGCTGTTCTGACGCCCGGACGCGCGCGAGGATAATGGGCCATGGCTTCGGTGCAGGTCGAGGCGGCGACGAAGGACTACCAGCTCGGGAAGACGACGGTGCCCGCCCTGCGCGGCGTGAGCCTCGCGGTCGAATCCGGCGAGTTCATGGCCGTGGCCGGACCGTCGGGCTCGGGGAAGTCGACGCTCCTGAACCTGATCGGCTGCCTCGATCACCCCACCTCGGGACGCGTCGTGATCGCCGGCCAGGACGTGGCCGCCCTGGACGACGACGCGCTCTCCGACCTGCGCGCCCGCACCCTGGGCTTCATCTTCCAGACCTTCAACCTGATCCCCGTGCTCTCGGCCCTGGAGAACGTCGAGTTCCCGCTGTTGCTGCGGGGCGGGCCTCACGGCGGCCGCGAGCGGGCGCGGCGCGCCCTGGACGAGGTCGGTCTCGCGGGCTTCGAGAGGCACCGGCCCGACGAGCTCTCGGGCGGACAGCGCCAGCGCGTGGCGGTGGCCCGCGCCCTCGTGACGGATCCCGTGATCGTCCTGGCCGACGAACCCACTGCGAACCTCGACTCCGCGACCGGCGAGTCGCTGCTGGAG
Organism: uncultured Acidobacteriota bacterium; assembly: GCA_902826455.1. GTDB lineage: Bacteria > Acidobacteriota > Vicinamibacteria > Fen-336 > Fen-336 > CADEEV01. The sequence continues at coordinate 30,756 of CADEEV010000012.1, forward strand.
CTCATGCTCGAGATCAACCGCCGCGACAAGACCACGTTCATCTTCTCGACCCACGACCCGCGGGTCATGGAGCGGGCCCAGCGCGTCGTGCGCCTCGTCGACGGGAAGCTCGCGGCGTGACGTTCCCCGACGACGTGCTGAAGCAGATGGAGGAGTTCTCGCCCTTCAACCGCCACCTCGGCATCAAGGGCGACTCGATCGAGCCCGGCCGCGTCGTCATGCGCCTGCCCATCAAGCCCGAGTTCGTGGGCGACCCGCGCCGGCCCGCGCTCCACGGCGGCGTGATCTCGACGCTGATCGACAGCGCGGGCGGCGCCGCGGCCTGGTCGGCCCTCGAGCCGGGCGAGACCGTGTCGACGATCGACCTGACGGTCGACTACCTCGAGCCGGGCGGCATCGACGCGCCGCTCGTGGCCACGGCCCACGTGGTGCGCAAGGGCAAGCGCCTGTGCCACGTGCGCATGAAGGTGACCCAGGGCGAGCGCCGCGTGGCAGAGGGCCGCGGCGTGTTCAGCATCCACAAGCGCCGCGACTAGCGACGCCCTATTCGGTGCGGTAGCCGACGAAGATGAAGCGCCCTTCCTTCTGCTGGGGCTTCACCTGGACCGTGGCGGCCGGCAGCCCGGTCGCGCCGTCGCGCAGGACGAGGGCGTAGCTCAGGCCTTCGGCCGTCGCCCAGTCGACGACGTACAGCGCGCCGTTCTGGTCGAGGGGCAGGTCGACCCCGTCCTGGTCCGTGCCGAGCTCGATCTCGCCGCCGGCCTTCGCCCCGACGCTCTCGAGGCGCTTCACGCGGAGCGTCACCACGTCGTGGCGCCGGGCGGAGTCCACCTCGACGCGCGGATCGAACACCGCCACCCTGGCGACCCCCACGAGATCCGACGACGCCGGGGCCGCCGCGAGGAACGCGGCCGCCGTCGCGCCCGTCTCGGCCTCGCGCGGCAGCCCTGCGATCTGGCGGCCGAGGGCCTGCAGCTCCGTGCGGATCGCCGCGAAGCTCTGGTCGCGCTGGGCGAGCTGCGACTCGAGGTAGGCCACGCGGCCCCGGAGGCGGTTGACCTCGCCGGCCATGTCCGCAGCTTCGGACTGGGGGAGGAGCCAGAGAACGAGTGCCAAGCTCAGCATGACCCTACGCTACGGGCCGCGGTCAGGGCCGTCAAGGTCGATGTACGATAGCTTCCGATGCTGCCGCTGGCCGTGCTGTTCGCGTTCGTGACGGTGCAGGAGCCCACACCGCCGCCGATGCCCGGCGCCGCCGCCGACTACCGCATCGGGCCCCAGGACATCCTCGCGATCAGCGTGTTCGGCCACGACGACCTGACCCAGACCGTGGTCGTGCAGAACGACGGCACCTTGACCTATCCCCTGGTGGGCCGGCTCGCAGCGGCCGAGCAGACGCCGAAACAGCTCGAGAAGACGCTCACGGACCTGCTCGGCAAGAGCTTCATCCGCAGCCCGCAGGTCACGGTGGCGATTCGCGAGTACCGGAGCAAGACGATCCTGGTCGCGGGGGAGATCGCCCGGCCCGGGACCTACCCGCTCGCGGGAGGCATGACGATCGTGGAGGTCCTGGCGAAGGCCGGGCCCCTGGGGGCGGCGGCCGCGGCCGAGGTGATCGTGGTGCGGCCCAAGGGCGAGGTCCGCGGTCCCGTCCTGCCCTCGGAGATGACCGACAGCGCGTCGGTCGAGATCCTCCGGGTCAACGTCCGGGCGATCGAGGCGGGCGATCTCAACGGCAACCTCGTGCTGCGGCCCAACGACACGGTCTTCGTGCCGCAGGCCCCGCGGGTCTACGTCTCGGGCGAGGTGAACACGCCCGGCGCCTACCCCTTCAGTCCCGGAACGAGCGTGCGGCAGATCCTGAGCCTGGCCGGCGGCATCACCGAGGACGGCTCCTCCGGCCGGATCCGTGTCGTCCGCACCGTCGACGGCAAGCCGAAGGAGTCGGGCATCAAGATCGACGAGCCGGTGCAGGCGGGCGACACGATCGTGGTGAAAGCCAAGATCTTCTGAGCGCCGGAGCCCCGGGAGGGGCTCCCGGCTCGCCCGCGCCTGGCGTGCTAAAATGACGAGTCGGACTGGCCCTCCTGGTCCCGACGCGGAGGACCTGAAGCACCATGGCTGCGGCCGTGCCGCCCGGCAACGACGGCGAGAACCAGGCGCGGGACACCCATCTCTGGGACTACCTCCACGTCCTGCTGCGCCGGCGGACGCTGATCATCGCGGCCTTCGTCACCCTGACGGCCCATGCGGCCTTCAAGACCTACATGACGCGCCCCGTCTACGAGGCGTCGGCGCAGGTGCTGATCGAGCGCACGGCCCCGAGCGTCCTCAACTTCAAGGAGGTCGCGGAGACGAATGCCGGGTTCTGGGGCGACGACTACTACCAGACCCAGTACAAGATCCTCCAGAGCCGCGCCCTCGCCCGCAAGGTCATCGAGTCCATGGACCTGTTCCAGGACCCCGAGTTCGGCGGACCGCAGCCGGTGGCCGAGGTGAAGAAGGCGCTCGCCGCCCCGCCCGGGGAATCGACGCTCGTCGAGGGCACGATCGACGCGTTCCTCGGCCACCTCAAGGTCCAGCCCATCAAGAACAGCCAGCTCGTGAGCGTCGGCTTCGAGGCCTTCCGGCCGGAGCTCGCCGCCCGCGCCGCCAACCGGACCGCCCAGCTCTACATCCAGCAGAGCCTCGAGTTCCGCTACCAGATCTCCTCGGAGGCGGGCACCTGGCTCGGCTCCCAGATCGACGACCAGCGCAAGAAGGTCGAGGCGGCGGAAATCGCCCTGCAGGCCACGAAGGAAGAGCTCGGCATCGTGAACATGGAGGAGAAGCAGACGCTCCTCCAGCAGAAGCTCGCCGAGCTCGGCACGGCGCTGACCTCGCTCAAGACGGCGCGCCTCGAGAAGGAGGCGCTCTACCAGCAGATGAAGGGCGCGCCGCGCCCCGACGAGCTGCCGGAAGTCATGCGCAGCGGCCTGGTCCAGTCCCTGCGCATCGAGCTCACGACCCTCGAGCGCCAGGAGACCCAGCTCCTCGAGCGTTACCTGCCGGGCCATCCGGAGGTCGTGAAGGTCCACAACCAGGTCATCGAGACGCGCAGCAAGATCCAGTCGGAAGCCCAACGCGTGATCCGCTCGACCGAGAACGAATGGAAGGCCTTGGCGGCCCAGGAGCAGAGCGTGTCCGCCGCCCTCGAGTCCGCGAAGGGCGAAGCCCTCGAGCTGAGCCGCCGCGTGATCCCCTACGAGACGCGCAAGCGCGAGGTGGACGCGAACAAGGAGGTCCTGAACGGCCTGCTGTCGCGCCACAAGCAGACGGACGTCGCGCAGGAGCTGAAGTCCTCGAACATCCGCATCCTCGACGCCGCCGTCACGCCGGGCTCGCCGGTGAGGCCCCAGCGCCGCCGCGACATCACCATGGGCATGCTGCTGGGCCTGGCCCTCGGCGTCGGCCTCGCGTTCTTCCTCGACTACCTCGACAGCACCCTCAAGACGCCCGACGACGTGCGCAACCACCTCGGCGTGCCGCTGCTCGGCGTGATCCCCGAGGCCAAGGAGGGGACCGGTCAGCTGCTCGCGCTGCAGGACAAGGCGCAGAGCGCCTTTCTCGAAGGCTACCGCGTGGTGCGCACGGCCCTCGGCTACTGCTGGACCGGCCAGACCCCGCGCGTGCTGGTCTGCACCTCGACGGCGCCGGGCGAGGGCAAGACCCTCACGTCGATCAACATGGCCCTGACGCTGGCCTCGATCGACACGGGAGTGCTGCTGATCGACTGCGACCTGCGCAAGCCCACGGCCCACGCGGCGCTGCGCCTGGCACGGACGCCCGGCCTGTCCGACGTGCTCGCGGGCCGCGCGCCCCTCGCCAAGGCGCTCCACAGCGTCGCGGGCTCGACCCTGCAGCTGCTGCCGTCGGGCACCACGGTCCCGAGTCCCGGCGACCTGCTCACGACCGACGCCATGCGCGGGCTCATCGACGGGCTGCGCAAGCACTACCGCTGGATCATCCTCGACACGCCTCCCGTCGGCGCCGTGGCCGACGCGCTCGTGCTCGGCTCGATGGCCGACGGCGTCGTGATCGTGGCCGGCGCGGAGATGGTCTCGCGCAAGGCCGTGCTCAACACCCTGCACCGGATCGCCGACACGGGGGCGCGCATCCTCGGCGTCGTCCTGAACCGCGCGCAGGTCGACAAGCACAGCTACTACTACGGCCACTACTACGGCCACTACGGCGCCTACGGCCGCTACGGAGAGACCACGGAGCGTCGGGGCGGAATGTCCTCGCCGACCGCCATCCAGTGAGCGGGCGGCCCCTGCGGCCGCCTCGCCGTGCGGCGGTCGGCTGCGTTCTCGCCGCCACCCTCCTCGCCGCTCACGCCCACGCGGCCGACCCGCCGCCGCGGCCGGGCCGCTTCCAGGTCGGACCCTTCTGGCTCACGCCCCGCGTCGAGTTGCGTGGGGCCGGGCGCGACACGAACGTCTACAACCAGCAGTTCGATCCGGTCTCCGACGCCGCGGCGGTGCTCTCCCCGAGCCTCGACGTCGCGCTGCCCGTCGGGAACCGGTTCCGCTTCTCGACCCGCGGCTTCCTGAACGTCAACTGGTTCGGCGACGAGACGAGCCAGCGCTCCACGGACCGGGGCTTCTCCACGCGCGGCGAGGCCGACCTGGGGCCGCTCACGCTCTTCGCCCGCACCGCCCGCGGCTGGTACAAGCGCCGCTTCACGATCGATCTCGACGAGCGCCTTCCGTACGTCGAGAGCTCCCAGGGCTTCGGCACCAAGGTGCGCATCTCGCGCCGGCTCAGCGCGGCCGCGAGCCTCGACACCGGCCGCTTCGCGATCGAGGACTCGGCCACGCGGCCGGACGTCGACGTGACCCTCGACCGCGACACCCGGGCCTTCCAGGTCGAGGGCCGCTACGCGCTCACGCGCCGGACGAACCTCGTGGGCTCCGCCGAATGGCTCCGCGACGCGTTCGACGAGGCCGTGGGAGCGTCGACGAGTGAGGCCGACTCCAGCCGCTACCTGGCGGGTCTCGAGTTCTCGTCCCGCGCGCTCACCGGCCGCCTGCTGGGAGGCGTGCGCTCCTTTCCTTCGAGCGGCGACGCGGCCGCCCCTCCGTACACGGGCCCCGCGGTCCAGGCGAGCCTGCGCTTCCCGGTGGCGAGCCGCGCGCGCCTCCAGCTCGAGGCCGAGCGCGAGGTGTACTACGCCGCGCTTCCGGTCCTGGAGACGGGCGGCGCCGCGCGCCGCAACAGCTACGTCTCGTGGCGCTCGCGAGCCGAGCTCTCCGTGGAGCTGCCCTTCGATCTCCTCACGCGCCTGCTCCTCGGGTACGAGGCGGCCGACTACGTGCTCGCCTATCCCACCGCCGACGGTAACGACGCGAGCTCGCGCTGGACCTACGGTGGAACTCTGCTACGGGCCATCGGGGAGCACCTGCGGGTCGGGGGAGGCATCAACTGGGAGAGCCGCTCGGGCCACAGCGTGATCACTCCCTATCACGGCGCGCGCTGGGGTCTGCAGGCCGAGTTCGTCCCGTGACCGGCCGGCGGCTCGTCCTCGTCTCGGCCGGTCTCGCCCGCGACGGGGGCGGTTCCGCGGCCCTGGGGCGTCTCGCCGCCGCCTCGGCCGGCGAGTTCTGCGCCCGCACGGGTGTCGCCTTCGAGGTCCTGCACCTGGGCGACGAGGCGCCGGGCCTCGGCCCCTGGCCGACGCGTCACTTCGCCCAGGACCGCCGCGCCCTCGTCGCCGCCGTGGCGCGGGCGCAGCAGGGTCGCAGCGCCCTTCTTTTCGACCATCTGGGCCCGGCGCGCGTGCAGGCGCTCCTGCCCCGGGCGTTCCGGGCCCCGTACGCGGTGTTCCTGCTCGGCGTCGAGATCGATCGGCCGCTCAGTTGGGACCGGCGCCGCGCCCTGGCGGGCGCCAGCCAGCGACTCGCGATCTCCGAACACACGCGGCGCCTGTGCCTCGCGCGCATGCCCGAGGTGCCGGCGATCGACGTGCTGTACCCGTCGTTGACCGCGCCGGAGCCGACCGGCTCGCCCGACGTGGCGCTCCTCGAGCGCGCCGGGCGCGACTTCTTCCTGGTCGTCGGGCGTCTCGCCGCGGCCGAGGGCTACAAGGGCCACGACGCGCTCTTCGAGGCGCTCGCGAGCCTGGCGCGGCGGGGCGGGGCGCTCCCGCGCCTCGTGGTGGCGGGGGACGGCGACGATCGGGCACGGCTCATGGCGCGTGCCCAGGCCCTCGGCCTCGGGGCCGCCGTGCTGTTCGCGGGGTTCGTCGCCGAGCCGACGCTGCTCGCGCTCTACGAGCGCTGCCGCGCTTTCGCGATGCCGAGCTCGGGCGAGGGCTTCGGCCTCGTCTACCTGGAGGCGATGCGGGCGGGCCGCGCCTGCATCGCGCTCGAGGCGAGCGCCGCCGCCGAGATCGTCGTGCACGAAGAGACCGGACTCCTGGTCCGCCCCGACGACGCGAGCCTCGAGACCGCGCTGGCGCGGCTCGACGCCGACGCCTCGCTCGCGGCGCGCCTCGGCGCGGCCGGGCGCGCTCGCTTCGCCGAGCGCTTCTCGAGAGAGCGCTTCGGCCGCGAGCTCGACGCGCACCTGGGCCGCCTTCTCGAGGCCGCCTGACCGTGTGCGGCCTCAACGGCGTGCTCCGGCTCACTCCCGAGGCGCCCGCCATCGACCGCGCCGAGCTCGTCCGCGTCCGCGACAGCATGAAGTCCCGCGGTCCGGACGGAGCGGGCGAGTGGCTCGACCCCTCGGGTCGCGTGGGCTTCGGCCACCGCCGTCTCGCGATCATCGACCTGTCCGCGGCCGGCGCGCAGCCCATGCACTCCGCCGACGGCCGCCTGACGATCGTCTTCAACGGCGAGATCTACAACTACCGGGAGCTGCGCGAGGCGCTGGCGCGCGAGGGCGTCCCCTTGCGCTCCGCGAGCGACACCGAGGTCATCCTTGCCCTGTACGAACGTGACGGCGCCGCCGCTCTCGGACGGCTCCGGGGCATGTTCGCCCTCGCGCTCTGGGACGCGCGGGCGGGGCGCCTCACCCTCGCCCGCGATCTCCACGGCGTGAAGCCGCTGTACTACGCCGTCGCGAACGGCGTGCTGCGCTTCGCGTCGCAGGTGAAAGCCCTCGAAGTCTCGGGGGCGGTGTCGACCGGCATCGACGACGCCGGCCTCGCCGGCTTCCTCATGTGGGGCGCCGTGCCCGAGCCCCTCACGATCCGCCCGGGCGTCGCGGCGCTTCCGGCGGGGCATCTGCTCGAGATCGGTGCCAGCGGCGTCCCCGAGCCGAGACCGTGGACGGCGGACGCCGCGCCAGGACGAACCCCCGAGCTCGCGCTGAGCGACAGCGTCGCGGCGCACCTCGTCGCCGACGTGCCGGTGGGCGTGTTCCTGTCGGCCGGGCTCGACTCTGCCTTGATCGCGGCACTCGCGCGCCGTTTGCTGCCCGAGCCGCCGACGACCCTCACCCTCGCCTTCGACCGCTTCGCGGGCAGCGTCGACGACGAAGCTCCCCTCGCCGCGCAGATCGCGCGGCGCCTCGGCACGCGTCACGTCGAGCATCGCCTGGGCGACGCCGAGATCGAGGCCCTCTGGCCCGGGGCCCTCGCCGCCATGGACCAGCCGTCGATCGACGGCTTCAACACGTTTCTCGTGAGCCGCGCGGCGGCGGCCCACGGCCTCAAGGTCGTGCTCTCGGGTCTCGGCGGCGACGAGCTCTTCGGCAGCTATCCCTCGTTCCGCGACGTCCCGCGCTGGACGCGATGGGCCGCCCGTGGCGCGGCGGTGCCGGGCCTGCGTCGCGCCTGGCCGCGCCTCGCTCGTGCCCAGTCCCGGCCCAAGCTCGCGGGCCTGCTGCGCCATGGCGCGACGCTGGGCGGGGCCTACGCTCTTCGGCGCGCCGTCTACCTGCCCGAGGAGCTGCCGTCGCTCCTCGGCCCCGAGCGTGCCGCCGCCGGCCTCGCCGGCTACGACGCGATCGCGCACGCGGAGCGCGTCGCCGCTTCCGCCGCGGAGCCTTGGCTCGCCGTGCAGAAGCTCGAGAGCGAGCTCTACCTGCGCCACCAGCTCCTGCGCGACGCCGACTGGGCGTCGATGGCGCATTCCGTCGAGCTGCGCGTGCCCTTCGTCGACGCGCGTCTGTCGGCGCAGCTCGCGGCGTCGGGCTTCGAGCCCGCGCGCACGCAGGGCAAGGCCGCGCTCGTGCGGCGCCTGGCGCCCGAGCTTCCCGAGGCCTGCTTCGGGCGGCGCAAGACGGGCTTCAGCGTGCCGCTTCCCGGCCTTCGCGACGGCGAGTCCCGGGGAGCCCGGTCGCGGCGGCTCGCGCGCGAGCTCGTCGCGCGCTGGCTTCCCGGGGCCGACCTCCTGGAGCGAGCGCGTTGAAGGCGCCGCTCAAGCGCCTGCTGCTGGCGGCGGCGAAGAGGGTGACCGGCCGCGAGGTCGTGCTGCTGCCGGCTGCCGCGGCCGACGCCGCCGACACGCTGGCGATCCGCGCGCCCTACCGCGTCGAGGAGCAACGGCTCACGATCGAGATCTTGGAGACGACGACCGGAGTGCTCCACGTCGAGCTGCAGGAGCGTTCGAGCGGCGGACCGGCGGCCGTGCTCTGGAGCGGGGAGGCGTCGTACGGCGGACCGACCACGCTCGCGATCGACTGGCGCGACGGCCAGGTGTTCCTGGGGAGTCAGCGACTCGGGCAGGCTCCCGTGCCGGGCCGCCGCCTCGTGGTGCGCCTCCGCCTCGAAGGAGCCACGACGAAGCGGCGCACGTCGGGCCACTACGCGCCCGTCGCGGCCCGAGCCGCCGATGCGGGGTATTTCGAGGGCGACGTCTACGCCGACCACGCCCTGCAGGAGACCGAGGAATCGGCGAGCATCCTGGCGCTCCTCGATCGCTTCGGGGCGCGCGGCCCGCTCCTGGAGATCGGCTGCGCGACCGGCGGCGTCCTCGCCGCGATCGAGGCGCGCGGCCTGCCGGCCTTCGGCATCGACTCCTCGGGGTGGGCCGTCGCGCAGGCGCGGACGCAGCACCGGCCCGAGCGCGTCTTCGAGGCCGACGCCGAGGCGCCGGACTGGCCGCCCGGGATCCGCGCCGCCGCTCCCTTCGAGACGCTGCTGCTGTGGTCCTCCTTCGAGCACCTGCGCGACCCGTACGCGCTGCTCGGCAAGGCCCGCGCGCTCCTCTCGCCCGGGGCGCTCCTCTTGTTGCAGGCCACGAACTGCGACAGCCTCACGCGCTTCCTGTTCGCGAAGGACTGGGAGGGCTACTTCGACTGGACGCACCAGGGCGTCGACGCCGTGGGCGCCGCGCGCCTGCAGCAGGAACTGCCGCGGCTCGGCTACCGCATCGTCCATCTCTCGACCCACCTGGCCTGGACGCTCAACGACGACCCCACCCACGCGACGCTGCGCGACTGGTACGTGAGCGACGCGCGCTTCCGGCGCTTGCTGGACGAGACGCAACGCGGCGATCTCGTGCTCGTGGCGGCGCGCTACGATGGCGCCGGCGCGTGAGGATCCTCCAGGCCCTGGGCTGGTACCTGCCCGACAGCCTCGGGGGTACGGAAGTCTACGTTGCGGCGCTCGCGGAACGCCTGACGGCCGCGGGGCACGAGGTGCTGGTCGCGGCGCCGGAGGCCGGACTCGCGGCGCCGCGCACGTATCGTCACCAAGGCGTCGAGGTGTTCCGGTACCCCGTGCCGGCCATGCCCACGCGCCACGAGGCGCGGGGCGTGCACGCCGTGGGCGGGGCGGCGGCGTTCCACGAATGGATGGCGCGGCTCGCCCCCGACATCGTCCACATCCACACGTTCGTGACGGGTCTGGGACTTCTGGAGGTGAAGGCCGCGCGGCGCGTGGCGCGCCGGGTCGTCGTCACCACCCACTCGAGCGCGCTCGGCTTCCTGTGCGGACGCGGCACGCTGCTGCGGTGGGGGAGCGAGCCCTGCGACGGCCTCGCGACGCCGGCGAAGTGCGCGCCGTGCCGCCTGCAGGCGCGAGGCACGTGGCGGCCGGCGGCGCAGGCCTTGAGCGTCGTGCCCGAGACCCTGGCGACGCTGGCCCTGGGCCTGCCCGGGCGCCTGGGTACGGCGCTGGGCATGAAGGCCATCGTCCGCGACGACCTGCGGCGCCAGGCCGAACTGCTCCACGAGGTCGATCGCTTCGTGGTCCTCACGCAGTGGGCCCTGGACGCGATCGTGGCGAACGGCTTCCCTCGCGAGCGGCTGGTCCTGAACCGGCTGGGGACCGCCCTCGCGCCGGTGCGGAGCCCGCGCGAGGCTCGCAGCGGGCCGCTCCGGCTCGGTTACCTCGGTCGCTACGATCCCGTGAAGGGCGTCGAGGACCTGGTGCGCGCAGCCGTGGCGCAACCCGAGGCGCTCGCCTTCTCTCTCGAGATCCGTGGCCCGCTGCGCAACGCCGCCGACCGCGCCCAACGCGCACGGCTCGAGGCCCTTGCCGGCAACGATCCCCGCGTCCGCTTCGGGTCCGAGGTCGAGAGCCACGCGGTCGCCGGCGTGCTCGCGGGCTACGACGTGCTGTGCTGTCCGTCGCGCTGTCACGAGGGCGGTCCGACGGTGGCGCTCGAGGCCCAGGCCGTGGGTACGCCGGTGCTGGGTACGCACATCGGCGGCCTGGCCGAGATCGTCCGCGACGGGATCGACGGTCGCCTCGTGCCCGTGGGGGACCTGGACGCCTTGACGCGTGCGCTCGGGGCGCTCGCGGCGGATCCCGGCGTCCTCGAGGCGTGGCGGCGCGCGCTGCCGCAGCCCCGCAGCATGGACGACGTGACTGCGGATTATCTCGCCCTCTACGCGTCGGAGGCGCCTCGGTGAGCGCCGGTTGGCGCTTCGAGTGGTCGCGGTCGTGGGAGGCGCTCTCCGCCGGCCCCGCGCTCGAGGCGTGGCGCCGGCTGTTCCGCTCGACGCGCGCGAACGCGTTCCAGGGCCCTGAACTCTGCGCGGCCTGGGCGGCCACCCTGGGCCCCCACGCGAAGGCCGAGGCCGTCGTCGGACACGCGACCCACGAGAGCGGCGCCGAGGCCCTGCTCCCGTGGATGGTGCGTCGCTCCGCCGGCCGCCGCGTGGAGCGGCGCGAGCTCGTCTTCATCGGCCAGGACCTCTTCGGCTATCACGATCCGCTCCTGTCGGATGCCGCCCTCGGCCCGTCTCTCTGGCGCGAGGCGCGCCAGGCCCTGTCGGGCGCCGCCGATCAGGCCTTGTTCCGCCTGGTCCATCGTCCCTGGCCGCACCACGGGGTCTCGGCCACCGAGGCCAGCCCCGTGCTCGACCTCGAGACGGTCGGCTCCTTCGACGCGCTGCTCGCGGGAGCGTCGGCCAACCACCGCGGCGACGTGCGACGGCGGCTCCGCCGCCTGGCAGAGCGCGGCACCGTGGAGCTCTGGATCCCAGGCCCCGACGAGGTCGCGGAGGCCCGGGCCGATTTCGAGCACGGGTTCGTGCCCGCCTACGACCGGCTCTGGTCGGAGCGCCCTTCCGGGAACCTGCTGGGCCAGGAGGGCATGGTCGCGTTCCTCGGACGCGTCCTCGAGGACGGGCTCGCCGGAGGCTGGTCGAGCTACTGCGCGCTGCGCGTGAACGGCGTCTCGATCGCGTGGCACCTCGGCCTGTGCCACGACCTCGAGCTCTACTGGTGGTTCCCCACGTACGACCTCGACTGGCAGGCCTTCTCGCCGGGGAAGGCGCTCCTGGCGCTGCTGATCGAGGAGGGCCTCCGGCGCGGGATGCGGCGCCTGCACCTGCTCACGGGCGACCAGGCGTACAAGCGGGCCTGGTCGACCCGCGACGGCGAGCTGCGGGCGGTGCGTTGGAATTCGCCTTCGGCGCGTGGCAGTCTCTTCGGGGTCTACGATGCGGGGCAGCGGCTGCTGGCGAAGGTGAAGTGAGCGCACCGCCCGACGTCACGGCCGGCAACGTCGCGCGCTACGAGACCGAGGCCGGGGTCGCGGCGTACACGCGCGAGAGCGGGTTGCGTCCGCTGGAGGACCGGCTGGTGCGGGAGTTCCTGCCGGTTCCGCCCGCGCGCCTCCTCGATCTCGGCTGCGGCGCCGGTCGCACCAGCGGCGATCTCGCGGAGCGCGGCTACGCCGTCACGGCGATCGACCTCGCGGGGGCGCTGCTCGAGGCGGCACGGGCGCGCCACCCGTCCGTCGACTTCCGGCTCATGGACGCGACCCGGCTCGCCTTCGAGCCGGGCTCCTTCGACGCCGCCTTCTTCAGCTACAACGGCATCGACTGCATCTATCCGGTCGCGTCGCGCGTGCGCTGCCTCCAGGAGGTCCATCGCGTGCTGCGTCCCGGCGGGGTGTTCCTGCTGAGCAGCCACAACGCGGTGGGCGCCGTCTTCAGCGGCGGCTACTTCTATCCGACGGGCTACTGGAACGCGCTGCGCATGCTGGCCCGCCAGCGCGGCAACCCGCTGCTGTCCGAGTGGTACCTGCGCTACAGCGACGAGGGCGGCGACCAGTTCCTCTACAGCGCGCCGCCGGGCCGCACCGTCGCGCAGCTCGGAGCCGCGGGCTTCGAGGTCCTCGCGGTCGTGGGCTACGCGCGCGAGCTGCCCCCGGGCCGCGTCGCCAGGCGCTCGCAGCACGTGCACTTCGTCGCGAGGCGGCCGTGATCCAGGGCGCGGTCAAGCGGGCGCTGCTCGGGCTCGGCCACTACGCACGACGGCTGAGGCACGTGGAGTTCCCCGGCGTCGCGGTGCTCTGCTATCACGGCATCGACGCCGACGACGCAACGGCTGCGCCTCTGTCGATGCTCCATGTGCGCGAGAGCGACTTCGCGGCGCACTGCCGCCTCCTGCGCGAGGCGTGCGATCCCATCTCCCTCGACGACTGGCGCGCGGCGCTCGCCGAGGGTCGGCCGTTGCCGCCCCGCGCGGTGCTGATCACCTTCGACGACGGCTACCGTTCGGTCCTGACCCGGGCGGCGCCGTCTCTCTCGCGCTACGGGCTTCCCGCCGTGCTGTTCGTCTCGACGGGGCCGGTGGAGCAGCAACGTCTCTTCTGGTTCGACGCCCTGGCGCGCGAGAAGGGCGCGGCTGCGGTCGAAGCGGCGAAGACCTGGACGGCCGAGGAGTGGCGCGCCCTCGAGCCGCGCGCGCCCGGAGCGGCGGACGATCCCGGCGCACCGCTCACCATCGAGGAACTGAAGCGGCTCGCCTCGCAGCCCGGGATCGAGATCGGCGCTCACGGCATCAGCCACTGCATCCTCGCGCGCGCGCCGCTCGCGGATCAGCGCCGCGAGATCGAGGAGGGCAAGGGCGCCCTCGAAGCCTGGACGGGTGGGCGGGTGCGCGCGTTCGCGTACCCCAATGGACGTCCCGGGACGGACTACGACGCGGCCACCGTCGCGCTCGTGGCGTCCGCCGGCTTCGACCACGGCTTCTCGACCCGGACGGGGTTCGCGCGGCCGAACGAGCCGGCCCTCGAGCGTTCCCGCTTCCTCATGCTCGCGAGCGTCTCCGCCCAGGAGCTCGCGCACCGCCTCGCGTACTCATGGCACGCCCCCGGCTCTGCCTCCTGACGGCCGGCCACCTCTCGACGTGCCCGCGGATGTTGAAGGCCGCGGACGCGCTCCACGAGGCGGGCTATGCCGTGCGCGTGGTGAGCGCGCGGCTCACGGACTGGGCCGCGCAGGCGGACGACGTCCTGCTCGCCGCGCGTTCCTGGCGCTCCACGGCCGTCGACTCGCAGCGTGCCACGGGTAACGCAGTCCGGATCCGCAGCGGCGTGCGGCAGCGCGTCCAAGGCGCGGCCCTGAGTCTCACGGGTCACGAGGCCGGAGGTCCCAGGCGCCGTGCGCGCGCGTACGCGCGTCTCCACGACGAGCTCGTCGCCGCCGCGCTCGCGGAGCCCGCCGACCTCTTCTACGGCGGCACGTCGGGCGCGCTCGCGGCCGCGGCGGAGGCCGGCCGCAGGGCCGCGGTGCCCTACGCCCTCGATCTCGAGGATTTCCACCCGGGCGAGAACGACATCTCCCCCGAAGGCCGCGCGCGCGACGCGCTCGCGGCGCGCATCGTCGCGGAAGTCGCTCCGGGCGCCGCGTTCGTCACGACGGCGGGCGCCGCCATGGCCGCCGAGTATGCGCGGGTATGCCAGGTGTCCTGCGTGACGATCGACAACGTGTTCGCGTTGCCGTCGGTGGCCCCCGAGATCCGTCGGACCCGGGGCAGCGCGCTGCGCATCTACTGGTTCAGCCAGACTGTCGGCCCGGGACGGGGTCTCGAGGAGCTAATCGCGGCACGCGAGCGCGCGGGAGTTCCCGCGGAGATCCACGTACGAGGGCTTCCGACGCCCGGATACGTCGAGCGCCTGGGCCCCGGCATCGTCGTGCACGCGCCGGCGCCTCCCGACGCGATGGTCGAGGCGTGCCGGCCCTTCGACCTCGGCTTCGCGGGCGAGCGCGTCGATACGCGCAACCGCGCGATCTGCCTCTCGAACAAGGCCCTCACCTACCCGCTCGCCGGGGTCGCGCCGCTGTTGTCCCAAACCGCGGGCACGGCGCCCCTGGTGGCGGAGCTCGGCGACGCGGCCCTCACGTTCGCGCCCGGCGACGTGGAGGGCCTGGCGGCGCTTCTCTCTCGCGTGTGGGCCGAGGCCGGCTGGCTGGAGAGCGCTCGCGAGCGGGCCTGGCAGGCGGCCCGGGCGCGTTGGCATTGGGACCATCCGCTCGAGAAGGGCGCGCTGCTCGCGAGCGTGGGGCGCGTCTTGGGCGCATGACGCGCCTGCGCATCGCCGTCACCGCCGACCCGTACCTGCCGGTTCCGCCGCGTCACTACGGCGGCATCGAACGCATCGTCGCGCTGCTCGTGCGCGGCCTCGTCGAGCGCGGTCACGACGTCACGCTCTTCGCGCACCCGGAAAGCGCGACGCCCGCGCGGCTCGTGCCCTACGGACGCCCGCCGCATCGGGGCCGCCTGCGGCGGGCCCTGGAGGTCGCGGAGCTCGGCACGGCGCTCCTGCGGCGCGCCCCCCGGACCGACGTCGTGCACAGCTTCGGGCGCCTCGCGGCGCTCCTGCCGGTGCTGCCAGTGCGACGCCTGCCGAAGATCCAGAGCTACCAACGGCCGGTGCCGTGGCCGGGCGTCGCGCGGGCGCTCCGGCTGGCCGCCGGCTCCTTGTCGTTCGCCGGATGCTCGTCGAGCCTCTATGCCGACGCCCGGGGCGTCGGGACATGGGAGACGGTGTGGAACGCGGTCGACGTGGCCGCGACGCCGTGGTCCGAGTCCGTGGCGCCCGACGCGCCCCTCGTCTTCCTGGGCCGCCTCGAGCCGATGAAGGGCGCTCATCACGCCCTGGCCATCGCACGGCGTGCGGGCCGTCCGCTCGTGATCGCCGGCAACCGCGTCGAGACGGGGAGCGCCGCCGGCTACTTCGAGCGGGAGATCGCGCCCCACCTCGACGAGGCCGCACGCTACGTCGGCGAGGTGGACGATGCGGCCAAGGCGCAGTGGCTCTCGTCCGCTGCGGCCTTGCTCATGCCCATCGAATGGGACGAGCCGTTCGGGATCGTCATGGCGGAGGCCCTCGCCTGCGGCACGCCGGTGATCGCGTTCGACCGCGGCAGCGTTCCGGAGATCGTGAAGGACGCTGAGACCGGTTACATCTGCCACGGTGTCGACGACGCGGTGGCCGCCGTCGCGCGACTGGGCGCTCTCGATCGCCGGCGCTGCCGGGCCGACGCCCTGGCGCGCTTCGACGCGCGCGTCATGGTCGACGCGTACGAGACCCTCTATCGCCGCCGTCTCGCCGCACGGGCGGGGGCCTGAGTGAAGCGCGTCCTCATGATCAGCCCGCACTTCCCGCCGGACTCGAGCGCGGGCACGCATCGCGTCCGTCTCGTCGCGCCGCACCTTCCCGAGACCGGCTGGGAGCCGACCGTCCTCACCGTGGACCCGCGCGGCTACGAGGGACGCCTCGATCCGGACCTCGCGCGCCTGGTCCCGGACTCCGTGCGGGTCGTCCGCGCCCCCGCCTGGGACGTGGCGCACACGCGCCGTGCGGGATTCGGGGATCTCGGCCTGCGCGCGCTCTCGGGGCTGCGGCGCGAAGCGCGACGGATCCTCACCGAGCGCCGCCACGACGTCCTCTTCATCACCACCTACCCGCTCTATCCGGCGCTCCTGGGGCGCGGTCTCAAGACCGCGTTCGCGATTCCCTACGTCGTGGATCTGCAAGACCCGTGGGTCGGAGCCTGGGGCGCGACGGTCGGCGCGGGTCCCTCGGGCGCCGTCGACTGGCGCGCGCGCGCCTCGCGTGCCGTGGCGAGCCGCGTCGAGCCACGCATCTTGAGCGCGGCGGACGCCTGCACCGCCGTCTCGGCCGAGACCCTCGAGGCGATGGCGCGGCGCTGGCCGGATGCCGTGCCGGGACGGCGCGCGGCGATTCCCCTCGGCGCCGAGGCGAGCGACTTCGCCGCGGCCCGGGACGCGTCCGTCGCGAACCCGATCTTCGATCCTTCCGACGGCCTGCAGCACGTGGTCTACGTCGGAACCCTGCTGCCGCGGGGCACGGCGGCCCTGCGCGCCATGCTCGAGGCGGTCGCCAGCCATCGTCGCCGGCGGCCCGAGGCGGCGGCGCGCCTGCGCCTCCACTTCGTCGGCTCCGGGAACCAGAGCGTCGGGAACCCCGAACGGCGCACGGAAGCCGACGTCCGGCGGCTCGGTCTCGAGGACGTCGTCCACGAGCACCCGCTGCGCATCCCGTACCTCGCCGCGCTGCGCGTGCTGCTCGACGCGCGCCTCGTGCTCGTGCTGGGCAGCGACGAGCCGCACTACACGCCGAGCAAGGTGTTCCCGGCCCTGCTGTCGGAGCGGCCCGTGCTCGCGCTCTTGCGGCGCGAGAGCGAGGCCGCCGGGCTCTTCGCTCCGACCGATTCCCGACGCCGGCTCGTGGCGTTCGACGCGGACGGGCCGGATGCCGCGGCGGTCGAGGCGGCCCTCGCGGAGCGTCTCGACGCTCCGGAAGCGGGCGCTGCCGCGCCGGCCCAGACGACTCTCGCCGTCCACTCGGCACGGGCGATGGCCGGTCGTTTCGCGCAGGTCTTCGACGGGCTCTGCCGGTGACGCCGCGCGCGATCCGCCTGACCGTGGTTCTCACCCATCCAGTCCAGTACTACAGCCCGTGGTTCCGGGAGATCGCCACGCGCTGGCCGCAGCTCGATCTCACAGTCGTGTACGTGACCGCGCCGACCCCGCTGCAGCAGGGCGTCGGCTTCGGGACCGCGATGACGTGGGACGTACCGCTCCTCGACGGCTACCGCCACGTGATCGTGCGCCCGCCGCAGCCCGAGGACGACTTCGACGCGGCGGCGCGCCCGGGCGTCGACGCCCGCGAGCTCGACGCCGCCCTCGCGCAGGGCCGGCCCGACGTGGTGCTCGTGCCCGGCTGGCATGCCGCGGGCCTGAGGCGCGCGATCCGCTGGGCCCGCACCTCGGGCGTGCCCCTGCTCTATCGCGGCGACTCGACGCTCGAGTCGGGTCCGCGCGGCCCGTGGCGAGGGGCCTGGCGTCTCAAGACGCGGCTCGAGCTCTCGCGCTTCGACGCGTGCCTCGTCACGGGCACGCGTGCCGGCGCCTATCTACGATCGATGGGGCGGCCGGGCCGCCAGCTGTTCGACGCGCCCCACGCCGTGGACAACGCGTTGTTCGCGGCCGGGGCCGCGGGCCTCGCGTCCGACCCCGCGCGCGCCGCCGCCCGCGAGGCCCTCGGGCTGCCGCCACGCGCGTTCGTGGCGCTCTTCGTGGGCAAGCTGCTGCCCGTCAAACGGCCCCTGGACGCGGTCGCGGCGGTGGCCCGCCTGGGTGCCGGCGCCTGTCTCGCGGTCGTGGGCTCCGGGCCCCTCGAGGCCGCGTGCCGTCGTGAAGCCGAGCGTCTCGGCGTCGACGTCGCGTGGCTCGGCTTCCGGAACCAGACCGAGCTCGGGCGCGTCTACGGCGTCGCCGATGCCCTGGTGTTGCCGAGCCAGAGCGAGTCCTGGGGGCTCGTCGTGAACGAGGCCCTGGCGAGCGGCCTGCCCGCGGTGGTTTCCGACGGGGTCGGCGCGGCGCCCGATCTGGTGGTTCCCGGCGAGACGGGCGACGTGTTTCCCGTGGGCGACGTGGCCGCGTGCGTCGCCGCCCTCGAGCGCGTCCGCAAGGGCCGCGCCGAGGGATCGATCACCCCGGAGCGCTGCCGAAGGCAGGCCGAGCGTCATGGCTTCGCCCAGGCGAGCGCCGGACTCCTGCGGGCGTGCCGGGCCGTGGCGTGCCGGGAGGCGCCGAGGCCCGCGGCCGTCCCGCGCGGCGCTCGCGTGCTGGTGGGATGCGAAGGGATGTCGATCGTCTCCGGCGTCGAGCGCCTCACCTTCGAGGTCGTGCGTCACCTCGTCGAGGGAGGTGCGTCCGTGCATTGCCTGGTGAACACCTGGGAGAACGACCGCATCGTGCCGCTGGCCGAGTCGGCCGGCGCCACCTGGTCGGTGGGGGCGTCCTGGGAAGGGCTCGGCTCGGCGCGCGGCAGCGTCGCCACGGCCGTGCGCATGGGAGCCGACGTCCTCCGCGCGAGCCTTCGCCTCTACCGCGAGGCGCTTCGCTGGTCGGCGACCCACGTGCTGCTGGCGGAGTCCACCTCGGGTCTGCGCTACGCTCCGGCCCTCGCCCTGCTCCGGCTGCGCGGGGTCCGGGTGGTGGAGCGTGTCGGCAACGCCCCGGAGCCGACGCCGCGTCAGACCGCGCAGTGGCGGATGTTGAGGCGCGTCGTGGACACGTTCGTCCCGAATTCGAGGTTCGGCGCGGCGCGCCTCGCCGAGGTCGGGGTTCCCGACGGGCGCGTCCGCCTGATCCGCAACGCCGTGGCCCGACGCGCCGCGGCCGCCCGCGACCCGGCTCTCCTCGTCTGGATGCGCGAGCGGCCGACCCTCGTCTGCCTCGGCCAGATCGCGCCGTTCAAGGGAACGCACCACTTCGTGGAGACCGTCCTGGCCCTGCGGCGTGCGGGCCGCGAGGTCCGGGGCCTGGTCGTGGGACGCGTGCCGGAGTGGCCGCCGCAGTTCGTGGAGTACGCCGCGGAGCTCCGGCGCCAGGCCGAGGCGGACGGGGGAGTGCGCTTCGTCGGCGAGCGGGACGACGTGCCGGCCCTCCTCGAGAGCGCGTTCCTGCTCGTCGCGCCGATCCTCCAGCAGGAGACTTTCGGCAACGTGGTGCTCGAGGCGGCGAGCGCCGGCCTGCCGGCGGTCGTCTACGGCAACGGCGGCCTGCCCGAGCTCGTGGAGCACGGCGTCACGGGATGGATCTGCCGCGATTCCGATCCCGGGGCGCTGCGCGCCGGCATTACGCACTTCCTCGACGATCCCGCCGCCCGCGTCCGGGCCGGCGCGATCGCGCGGCGCCGCGCCCTCGATCGGGGCGGCGATCACGATCCGGCCGTGTTCGCACGGCGCTGGCGCCGGGTGTTCGAGTGAGCCTCCTGTTCGGGCAGGCGTCCCCGGCCCCGGCGCCGCCGGGCCTGCTCCGCGCGATGGAGGAAGCGCTGCGGTCGCATCCGGGCGAAGTGGCGAGCGTGTCCGAGCTCCCGGGGCTGAGCCTCGGCGTCCTGGCCGCGGAGGCCGCGGAAGCCGCGCCGACCGTCTCCGTCGACGGTCGAGCGCGCTTGTGGCTGGTCGGGGAGATCTTCGACGCCGGGCCGCTCGGCACGAGCGACCTCCGCGGGCGGCGCTCTCCGGAGCTGCGCGGGCGCCTGCTCGAGGCGTTGCGGGACGGCCGCGAGGACGTCCTGCGCGCCCTCGACGGAGAGTTCCAGCTCGCGTTCTGGAGCGCGGACGCTCAGCGCCTCTGGCTCGTGAACGACCGCTTCGCGAGCCTGCCTCTCTACTGGGCGGCGCCGGACGCGGCCCGGTTCGCGTTCGCCGGGGGCGTCCGTGGCGTGCTCATGGCTCCCGGTGTCGGCACGGATCCGGACGTCGAGGCGCTGCGGGAAGCGGTCAGCTTCGGTGGCTTCCGCCTGGGGGACCGCACCCAGGTCGCATCCGTGAGAATGATCGGCGGCGGGCGCGTCGTTCGCGTCGACGCGGGCGCGCCGTCGTTCCGGCGCTACTGGAGCTGGGGCGACATCCCCGCCCGTGCCGCGCAGCCCCGGGTCGCCGCGATCGAGGAGGCCCGTGCGCTCTGGACGCGGGCGATCGAGCGGCGGCTCGCGGGCGCCGAACGCCCGGGGCAAACGCTCTCCGGCGGTCTCGACAGCCGCGCCATCCTGGCGGAAGCAGCGCCGCGAGCGCCGTCGTGGACGGCGATCACGTACGGGGTCCCCGGCTGCGACGACGCGCGCTACGCGCAGCAGGCCGCCCGCCTCGCGGGCGCCGACTGGCGTTTCCACGAGCTCTACGGCGGCCGCGACCCCGACTGGCTCGAGCGCCGGTCGCGTTTCGTCCAGGCGACCGATGGCCTCATCGACCTCACGGACCTCGGGCACCTCGAGACCCTGCCGCTCCAGGCCGAGCTCCTCGACGTGCATCTCTCCGGGTACATCGGCGACGCGGTGGCCGGCCCGTCTTTCAGCGAGGTGACGGATGCCGCAGGAATCCTGAGCCGCCTGCCGTACTACGGCGGCGTCCTGGGCCTGGCGCCCGCCGCAGCCCTGGCGCGGGCCGAGCAGCTTTTGGCCGCTCTCGACGGAGCGCCGGCGCGCTTCGCGCTGTTCGAGCACAAGCTGCCGCAGTCCACGAACCGCTGGTCCGCGGCCTGGCGCCCCTGGTTCCGGGTGCGACGCCCCTTCACCGACTCCGCGTTCTTCGACTTCTTCCAGGGCCAGGACAACCGCGTGCGCGGCCCGGGAGCGCTGTACGCGCACTTCCTCCGCAGCGTCTATCCCGCGTTCTTCGCGCACATCCCGAACCAGAAGACGGGGCTGCCGGTCCTCGCGTCCCCGGCGCGGGTGTTCCTGGAGCGCGGCAGGAGAGGTCTGTGGCGTCGAGCCCAGCCCTACCTCGCGGCACTCGGCCTTCCGGCCCGTCCCCGGGTGCGCTCGTACACGGACGACGAGGGCGTCTGGCGTCGCCCGGCGAGCCGCGAGCGGATCACGGCCACGATCCTGCGTCCCGGCTCCGTCGCCGCGGACGTGTTCGGTCTCGACCGGGTCGCCGCGGTGCTCGACGCCTGGTTCGAGCGCGCCGCGGCCCCGACCCAGGTGATCGGCACGCTCTACGTGGGCGAGCACTATCGCGCCGGCCTCCTGGCCCACCTGCGGGACGCCCGTGCTCGCGCTGCACGTAGAATTCCGTGATGTCCCAGGGCGCCGACCATCACCTGCTGATCCGGCCCTCGGGCGGGCGCTCGCGCCTCGACCTCCAGGAGCTGTGGCGCTATCGCGACCTGCTCCTCGTGCTCACCTGGCGGGAGATCTCGATCCGCTACAAGCAGACGCTCCTGGGCGGCGCGTGGGCGATCCTCCAGCCGCTGCTCTCGATGGTGGTGTTCTCGATCTTCCTGGGACGCCTCGCGGGCCTGCCCAGCGACGGGATCCCGTACCCGGTCTTCTCGTACCTGGGGCTGCTGCCGTGGACCTACTTCGCGAACGCCGTCTCGCGCAGCGGCGCGAGCCTCGTGGGCAACGCCAACCTCATCAGCAAGGTGTACTTTCCGCGCATCCTCATCCCCCTGGCGTCCGTGCTGTCCGCCTTCGTCGACTTCCTGCTGTCGTGCGTGGTCCTGGTGGGCGTCATGGCCTGGTACCACGTGGCCCCGGATCCCCTGCGCTCGCTGTGGCTGGTGCCGTTGTCGCTGCTGGTGGCGATCCTCGCCACGGGCGTCGGCATGGGGCTCTCGGCCCTGAACGTCCAGTACCGCGACGTGCAGCACGCGGTGCCGTTCCTGATGCAGCTCTGGATGTACGCGACGCCCGTCGTGTATCCGGCGAGCCTGGTGCCCGAGAGGTACCGGACGCTGTTCGCCCTGAACCCGATGGCCGGCATCACGGAGGCCTATCGGGCGGCGCCTCTCGGGCGGGCCGTGGACATGCACTCGTTGCTCGTGTCGTGCGCCGTGGTGGTCGTCCTCTTCGCCCTCGGGCTCTGGCGCTTCCAGCGCACCGAGCGCGTGTTCGCCGACGTGGTGTGAGCATGAAGGCCCCGATCCTCGAGATCCGCGGTCTCGGCAAGAGCTACCGGCTCGGTGCCGGGCGCCTGGGCAACAGCCTGCGCGAGGCGCTGGTGGAATCGTTCTCGAGCTTCGGGCGCCGGGACGCCGGAGCGGAGACGCTCTGGGCCCTGCGCGACGTGAGCCTCGCGATCGCGGCCGGAGAGGCCGTCGGGGTCATCGGCAGGAACGGCGCCGGCAAGAGCACCCTGCTCAAGATCCTCTCGCGCATCACGGAGCCCACGGAGGGCGAGCTCGAGCTGTGGGGACGCGTCGCGAGCCTGCTCGAGGTCGGCACCGGCTTCCATCCCGAGCTCACGGGCCGGGAGAACATCTACCTGAACGGCACGATCCTCGGCATGCGGCGCCGCGAGATCGACCGCCGCTTCGACGAGATCGTGGCGTTCGCCGAGGTGGAGCGCTTCGTCGACACGCCCGTGAAGCGCTACTCGAGCGGAATGTACGTGCGCCTGGCGTTCGCCGTCGCCGCCCACCTCGAGCCCGAGATCCTCGTGGTCGACGAGGTGCTGGCCGTGGGCGACGCGGCCTTCCAGAAGAAGTGCCTGGGGAAGATGAGCGACATCGCGAGCGGCGGCCGCACCGTGCTGTTCGTGAGCCACAACATGGCGGCCGTGCAGCGCCTCTGCACGCGTGCCGTGCTGCTCGAGCACGGACGCCTCGTGGCGGACGGGACGCCCCGCGACGTGGTCGCGCGCTACCTGCGCGAAGAAGGACGACCGCGCTACGAGGCGGCGACGCGCTCCGGGAAGCCCCAGGTCCTCTGGGCCGAGCTCCGCGACCCCCAGGATCGCCCGCTGGCCCGGCCTCTTAGCACCGATCCCTTCGTGCTGACCCTCGGCTACCTCGTCCCCGAGGGATGGCGCGGCGCCCGCGTCGGCATCGGCGTCCTGTCGACGGACGGCGTTCCCATCTTCACGAGCGACTCGCGCGACGCCGGCGTCGAGGCGCCGGGCGCTTCGGGCGAGTACGTCGCGCGGGTGAGCGTGCCCGCGGACCTGCTCCTCGCCGGAGAGTTCCACCTGTCGACGTGCCTGTGGGACGAGGGCGAGATCTTCGACTGGCAGGAGCCGGCCCTCACCTTCGCCATCGAGCCCGGGCCGTCGCCGCTCTACCAGGAGACGACCCGCCGCAAGGGCTTCGTCCACGTGCCGTGCGCGTGGCGGATCGGCGCGGCATGAGGGAGCGCCTGCGCGCCCTGGGACGCCGGCTGCTGGGGGAGCGGCCGCTGCCCCTCGTCGACCGCCTGGCGCGCGGAGACGCGCGCTTCTCCACGTTCGTCTGCGCGGCGGAATACGTGAACTTCGAGGCGGTGCCGGGGGACGTGGCGGAGTTCGGCGTCTTCGGCGGCGTCAGCCTCGCGCTGATCGCGAAGGCCCTGAGCTTCGATCCCAAGGGACAGCAGAGGAAGGTCGTGGGCTTCGATTCGTTCGAAGGCCTCCCGGCTTCCGAAGAGGCCCACGCGCGTTGGGCGCCGGGCGACTGCGCGGCGCTCCACAGCGCGCACCCGCTCGCGCCGACCGGGTCGCCCGTGACGCCCGGCCTGGTCCGGGATCTCTTCGCGCGCTGCGGCTTGCCCGAGCCGGCGCTCGAGGTCGGCCGTTTCGACGCGACGCTGCCCTCGGCCGTGCCTGGCCGCTACCCTCGCCTCGCGCTCGTCCACGTGGACTGCGATCTCTACGAGTCGACGCGCGACGTCCTCGAGGGCATCGCGCCGGCGCTCCAGGACGGCACCCTGCTCCTGTTCGACGATTGGTTCCACTACAAGGGGCGGCCGGATCGCGGGGAGGCCCGGGCCTTCCACGAGTTCCTCGAGCGGCACCCCGAGTGGGGCGCCGCCCACTACCGGTCCTACGCCACGTTCTGCAACGCGTTCATCGTGCACCGCCGATGAGGGTCGTCCACGTCGGGCCGCCGCGAGCACGACTGGGCGGACCCGCCGGCTACCTGTTCGAGCTGGCGGCCGCGGCCGAGGGCCGCGACGCCCATGGCCATGACGTCGTGTTCCCGCCGCTCGCCGCGCCGCGCCGGGCGGCAGTGGCCGGTCCGTTCCAGAAGCTGCGCGCCGCCCTCGGCCGTGCCCGCCGCCGCGTGTTGCCCGCGTCGTCCGGCTATCGCCCGCCGCTCGCCGAGCTGCAGCAGCCGGGAGGCCGGGTCGACGCCAGCCTGCGCGACGTGGAGCGCAGCGTCCTCGACGAAGCGGCTCCGCTACGCGCCCAGGCTCCCTGCGCCGACGTCCTCTTCACCCACGACATCTTCAATGCGGCCCAGCTTCTCGACGACCGGCCGTCGGGCGCCGAGATCTGGCTGCTGATCCACGCGCCGTTCCCGACGGCGCTCTACATGGTGTGGACCTGGGCCGTTCCCGAGGCGGATTGGCGCGACATCCTGCGCTGGCCCGACGTCCGGGCCTGGGTGGACCGCGAGCTCGAGGTGTGGTCCCGCGTCGATCGCCTGCTGCTCCCGTGCCGCGAGGCGGGCGACGAGTTCGTTCGCCTCGATCCCCGCTTCGCCGAGCCCCTGGCACGTGCCGACTACGTCCTCAGCGGTGCCGCCGCTCCGGGATCCGGCGGCGCCGATCGGGCCGAGTGCCGCCGCCGCTTCGGCCTCCCTCCTGGAGAGCCGGTCGGCCTCTATCTCGGCAGCGCTCAGCCCTATCGCGGGCTGCCCGCGCTCCTGGCCGGCCTCCACGCGCTTCCCTCGCGCCGCGAGTTGCCGGGCCAGATCGCCGTGGCCGGCGCTGCACCCGAGTCGCTTCCGCGCCACGACCGGTTGCGGCCGCTCGGCCGCGTGGCCGACGTCGGCGCCTTGCTGAACGCCGTCGACTTCGTGATCAACGTGAACCACTTCTGCCTCTTCGACCTGTCCACGATCGAAGCGGCGCAGGCGGGCCGCGCGCTGCTGCTGCATGCGACGGGCGGCAACCGCACGATGGAGCGGCTCGGGGCGGGATGCCTGATGCTCGCCGATCTCGAGCCGGCGACGCTCGCCGCCGGTCTCTCTCGCCTGTGGCAAATGCCGCCGGCCGAGCGCGCGCACCTCGAGGCCGCGTCCCGTCGCTGCTACGACGCGCTCCTGAGCCCGGAGCGGTTCTGGGCCCATCACCTCGCGGCCTACGACGCCGCGGCGGATCGCCGGGGGGCCGCGTGAAGCCCGTGCGCAGCGCGCGTCGCCTGGCCGGCCGCGTCAAGCGCGCCCTGTTCCCGCGCCCCGAGGTGGCGGCCTGGCGCCACGCCTGCGCGCGCGCCGAAGCGACGCAGCGCTACACGCCCGGCACGATCGAGCTCATGGGCTACCCGCTCCGCTACGTCGACCTGCTCACGCTCTGCCCGCAATGGGACGAGATCTTCGTGCGCGAGGTCTACCGCTTCGAGACGGCCGAGCCCGCTCCCCGCATCCTCGACTGCGGAGCGAACGTGGGACTCGCGTCGCTGTACTTCAAGCGTCGCTACCCGCGCGCGCGCATCACGGCCTTCGAGGCGGATCCCGCCATCCACGCGACCCTCGTCGCGAACCTCGTCGCGGGCGGCGCCGCCGACGTCGAAGCGGTCCACGCCGCAGTGTGGACCGAGGCGGGCGCGCTCCAGTTCCGCTGCGAAGGCGCCGACTCCGGCACGGCGGCGGCTCTCACGAGCTCAACCCAGGGCGTCGTCAAGAGCGTGCCGGCGGTCCGGCTGCGCGACTGGCTGACGAGCCAGCCCGTGGACCTGCTCAAGCTGGACGTGGAGGGGGCCGAGAGCGCGCTGCTCGCCGACTGCGCGGACGTCCTCGGCAACGTGCGGCGCATGATCGTCGAGATCCACGAGCAGTACGCGACGCGGCACATGCCGAAGCTCCTGGCTGGCCTCGCGGGCGCCGGCTTCGCCTACTCGCTCGACGAGCTGCAGCCCCTGCCGTGGCTCGACACGGAGCCGCCGCCGGGCTTCCCGAAGGCCGCCCGCAGCTTCGTGGTCCTGGCGCGCGCCTGGCGTGAAGACCGCCGTTGAGCGCCGCCCGTCCCCGCGTCACGTACGTGCTGCCCGACAAGCTCGGCGGCGTCGTGAGCATCGTGAGCGATCTCCTGCGCCATGGGAACCGCGACGCCTTCGAGCTGGACGCGGTGCTCGTCGACCCGCTCCTCGGCATCGACGCGCGCTTCGGCGGGACGCTGCCCGCCGACCGCCAGTCGACGCTCGCGCACTCCCTGCCGGTCGAGAACCTGTACGCCGTGCTGGCCCGGCTGCATCGCCTCATCGATCCCGGCCCGGGAATCCTCGTCGCGAACGACTGGCTGGAGCTGGCGCTCGCCGAGTCGACCGACCTGGGCCAGGGGGTGGTGCAGATCCTCCACGGCGACTACGACTACTACTACGACCTGGCGCGCCGCCACGCAGGCGTCGTGGACCGCTTCGTCACGTACTCGCAGGCCATGTACCGCAACCTGCTGCAGGTCCTTCCCGAGCGCGCCGCGGACATCCGTTACCTGCCCTACGGCATCGCGATTCCCGAGACCCCGAGGCGGCCCGCCGCGGGACCGCTGCGTCTCGTCTTCTGCGGGCGGCTCGATCCCCAGAAGGGCGTCGGCGACCTGCCGAAGATCGCGGCGCGCCTCGAGGCGCGTGGCGACGCCGTCACGTGGACGATCGTCGGCGACGGGCCCGACGGGCCGGCGCTGCGCCGGGAATGGACGGCGCCGAACGTGACCTGGACCGGGGCGCTCTCCCACGAACGGGCCGTCGAGGTGGTCGGCCAGCACGACGTCCTCGTCCTTCCGACGCGAGCCGAGGGCTTCTCGGTGGCGCTGCTCGAGGCGATGGCCTCCGGCGTGGTGCCGGTGGTGAGCGCGATCGAGACCGGCATGGGCGAGGTCGTGAACCCGAGCACGGGATGCCTGGCGCCGGTGGGGGACATCGACGGCTTCGCGGCCGGCATCTCGGGGCTCGTGGGCGACCGGCCTCGCTTCGAGCGCATGAGCGCCGCCGCGCGTGAGACCGTGAGCGCGCGCTTCGACATCCGCGAGCGCAGCCGCGACTACGACGCGCTCTACGCCGAGATCCTCGCCCAGCCGCGGCCCAAGCTCAGGCCGGCCCGAGTCTCCTACGGGAGCCGTCTCGACCGTCCCTGGTTTCCCAATCCGCTCGTACGCGTGGTGCGCACGCCGCTGCGCTGGTGGCGCCTGCGGCGCGCCCGTCCGGAAGCACGCTAGACTTGGAACACGCCCCATGAAAGTCGTGATCCTGTGCGGCGGCTACGGCAGCCGGTTGAGCGCGGCGCACCCCGAGCTCCCGAAACCGCTCGTACCGATCGGCGGCAAGCCCATCCTCTGGCACCTCATGCGCGGCTTCGCGGCGCGCGGCTTCCGGGAGTTCGTGCTCTGCCTCGGCTATCGCTCGGAGCTCTTCAAGCAGTACTTCCTCGACCTGCCGCGCATGCTCGAGGACGTCACGATCGACGGCCCGTCGCGCCGAATCGAGGGGGCCAGCGACTCCGAGGAGGCGCGCTGGACGATCACGCTGGCCGAGACCGGGCTCGGAGCCCAGACAGGCCACCGCGTGCGCCGCGCCGCCGCCTACGTGCCGCCGAGCGACGAGCACTTCATCGTCACCTACGGCGACGGCGTCTCGGACGTGGACATGGCCGAGGTCGTGGCCTTCCACAAGGCCCACGGTCGCCTCGCGACGGTGACGGCCGTGCATCCGCCGGGCCGCTTCGGCGAGCTCGCGATCGAAGACGCCTCGCGCGTGACCGAGTTCAACGAGAAGCCCCAGGCCTCGGCCGGCTGGATCAGCGGCGGCTTCTTCGTGTTCTCGCGCGCCTTTCTCGACCGCCTGCCGCCGAACGCCGACCTGGTGCTGGAGAGCGAGCCCCTGCGCAGCCTGGCCCGCGAGGGTCAGCTGATGGCCTACCGTCACGACGGCTTCTGGTTCTGCATGGACACGCCCCGCGACCTGCGCCAGCTCGAGGAGATGTGGGAGCAGGGCCGCCCGCCCTGGGCGGTCTGGAACGCGCCGTGAGCCTCGCGGACCTCCTGTCCGTCTATCGCGGCCGTCGGGTCCTCGTGACGGGTCACACCGGGTTCAAAGGCGGCTGGCTCGCGTCGTGGCTCGAAGCGCTGGGCGCCGAGGTCCACGGCTACGCGCTGCCGCCGGCCACCCAACCGAACCTGTTCACGGCCGGTCGCCTCGAGAGCCGCGTCCGGCACGCGATCGGCGACGTGCGCGACATGGAGGCTTTCGCCGAGGCCTTCCGCCGGGCGCAGCCGGAGATCGTGTTCCACCTCGCGGCGCAGCCCCTCGTGCGCGAGAGCTACCGCGATCCCGTCGCGACCGTGGCGACGAACGTCCTCGGCGTCACCCACTGTCTCGAGCTCGCGCGTCGCCCGCCGGTCCCGCGTGCCGTGGTCGTCGTGACCAGCGACAAGTGCTACGAAGACCAGGACTGGCACTGGCCGTACCGGGAGGCCGATCGCCTCGGAGGCCACGATCCCTACAGCGCGAGCAAGGCCGCGGCCGAGATCGTGGCGCGGGCGTATCGCGCGAGCTTCATGGGCGCCGCCGGCGTCGCGGTCGCGACGGCGCGCGCCGGCAACGTCATCGGCGGCGGGGACTGGTCCGCGGACCGGATCGTGCCCGACGCGATCCGGGCCCTGTCGCGCGACGAGGCCCTGCAGATCCGCAGCCCGCGGGCGGTCCGGCCCTGGCAGCACGTGCTCGAGCCGCTGTCGGGATACCTGACGCTCGGTGCGCGGCTGTTCGAGGCGGGGCCGGACGCGGCACTCTGCGACGCCTTCAACTTCGGCCCGGACGGAGAGACGGCCCGTCCGGTCGAGGCCCTCGCACGGGCGGTGATCGAGGCCTGGGGAAGCGGCCGGCTCGAGGTCGTGGGGACCGACGGCCTCGGTCGCGAGACGCTCCTGCTCCGGCTCGCGACCGACAAGGCGCGCGCCGTGCTCGGCTGGCGCCCGCGTTGGGACTTCGCGCGCACCGTGACGCGCACCGTCGAGTGGTACAAGGCCCACGCCGCCGGAGCGCCCGCCGACGAGCTCTGCCGCGCGCAGATCCGCGCCTACATGGACGAAGGATCGTGACGACGCGCGGCCCGATCGAGGGCGTCGCCGTCACGCCGCTCCCGATCCGGCCCGATCCTCGAGGCGCCGTGCTGCACATGCTGCGAGTCGACGCTCCCGGCTTCGCGGGCTTCGGAGAGGTCTACTTCAGCGAAGTCGTCGAAGGCGCCGTGAAGGCGTGGCGCCGCCACCGCCGCATGCTCTCGAACCTCTCCGTGCCCGTCGGCCGGGTGCGCCTCGTCCTGGTCGACGGCCGCCCGGGCTCGCCGACGGCGGGGACGCTGCAGGAACTCTCGCTCGGACGCGCGGAGTACGCCCTCGTGGCGATTCCGCCGGGCGTGTGGAGCGGCTTCGTGGGCCTCGGGCCCGGCACCGCGCTCGTCGCCAACTGCGCGAGCGAGCCTCACGACGACGACGAGGTGGAGCGCCTGCCCGTCGAGGCGGGCCCCGTCGCCTACGACTGGGACGCCCGATGAGCTCGGGGCTCGCCGGCACGCGCGTCCTTCTGACGGGGGCCACGGGCTTCGTGGGCTCGCACCTCGTGCGAGCGCTCGTCGACGCGGGGGCCGAGGTCCACGCGCTGCGGCGCCGGCCGGACGCGGGCCTCTCCCGGCAGGGCGTCACGTGGCACGCGGGGGATCTCCTCGAGCCCGAGAGCCTGCGGGCCGCCGCGGAGGCCGCCCGCCCCGCGGTGGTCTTCCACCTCGCGGCCTACGGCACGACGCCGGCCGAGCGCGACGAGGCGCTGACGGTGCGCGTGAACGTCGACGGCAGCCTCGCGCTGTGGCAGGCGCTGCGCGAGCAGCGCGCGCGCGTCGTGGTGGCCGGGTCGTCGGGGGAGTACGGCGCCACGGACATGCCGGCGCGCGAGGACCAGGCCTGCGCTCCGGGCGACCTCTACGGGGCGAGCAAGCTCGCGGCGGGGAGCCTGCTGCTCGCGCTGGGCCGTCGCGACGGTCGCGAGGTCGTCGTGCTGCGGCTGTTCGGCGTGTACGGCCCCGGCGACCGGCCGGAGCGCGTCCTGCCCCACGTCGTCGAGAGCCTGCTCGCGGGCCGGGCGGCGCCTCTCACTCACGGCGAGCAGCGCCGCGACTTCACCTACGTCAGCGACGCCGTGGCGGCCCTGTTGCTGGCGGCGACGCGACCGCTGGCGCCGTCCGCCCAGGTGCTGAACGTGGGCGGCGGAGGCTGCCATCGGCTTCGCGACGTGCTCGAGACCGCGGCGCGGCTCGTGGGCGACGAGAGCCTGTCGCTGCTGCAGTTCGGAGCCCTGGCGTCGCGTCCCGGCGATCCGCCGCGGCTGTGCGCGTCGCTCGAGACGGTGGAGAAGAGCCTCGGCTACGTGCCGCGCGTGAGCCTGGCCGACGGCCTCGCCCGGACCGTCGCCGCGGCACGCGAGGCGCGGTCATGACGGCGCCCGGCGTCAGCGTGCTGATGCCGGCGTACAACCGCGAGACGACGATCGCGTCCGCCATCGAGAGCGTGCTCGCGAACTGGTACCAGGACTTCGAGCTCGTCGTCGTCGACAACGCGTCCGGCGACGGAACCGTGCGCGTGGCTCGCGAGATCGCGGAGCGCGACCCGCGGGTGCGCGTCCACGTCAACGAGCGCAACATCGGACAGTTCGGCAATCGCAACCGGGCCGCGGAGCTGGCGCGCGGGCGCTTCCTCAAGTTCCACGACTCGGACGACCTCATGTATCCGCACTGTCTCGCGGTGCTCGTTCCGCTCCTCGAGGCGGCTCCCGAGGCGGCCTTCGCGCTGTCGAGCGGCGCTTCCTGGCCCGGCGGTCCGTGCCCGATGCTGCTCACGCCGCGTCTCAGCTACGAGCGCGAGTTCCTGGGACGCGGCATGTTCTACTGCGGGCCGGCCGGCGCGCTCTTCCGCGCCGAGGCGTTCCGGGCCACGGGTGGCTTCGAGGATCGCGGCGCCGCCTCGGACCTGCTGTTCTGGATCCGGGTCTGCCGCACGCAGAACGTCCTCCTGGTCCCGGGCGACCTGTTCTGGTACCGCATCCACCCCAACCAGGAGTTCGGGAGCGATGCGTCCGCCGGCAGCTACGCCGACGTCCAGGGCTTGACCTGGCGTGCGCTCGGCGGGAGCGACTGTCCGCTCGCGGGCGAGGCCCTCGAGCAGGCCCGACGCAACTGGATGTGGACGATGGCAAAGCTCAGCTATCGGGACCTCAAGGCCGGGCGTCTCGGCCTCGTCCGGCGGCGCTGGAACGCGGCGGCGCCGCGGCTCTCGGACGTCGCGCATTACCTGAGACGCCAGCGGCGGATCGCTCACGCCGGCACGCCGCTCACGCCCTCGGGCGACTTCGAGCTGTCGAGCTGGCCCGTGAGGCGCCCGTGAGCGGGAGCGCCTCGCCGCCGCTCTCGGGGCGTCTCGTGACGCCCCGCCCCGTCGCGACACCCCGGCCCCAGTCGCTATTGCTGCTGGGCGTCGCTCTCGCCGTGGTCGCGTGGATCACGATCGGGGATCCGTTGGCGGCCCTCGCGGTCCTCGTGCTGTTCGCGATCTGGCGCTTCACGCCGCCCCAGGAGGGCCCGCCCGTCCTCTCCCTGGCGCTCACGTTCCAGTGGATCCAGGTCTGCGTGGGGGTCTTCTACTGCGGGCTCACGGGCCGGGAGCTGGAGACGCTGACGGCGCCCGCCTATCGCCTCACGGTGCTGCTCGGGCTGGGCTGCGTCACGAGCCTGCTGATCGGGCTCAACGTCGGAGGCCGCGGTCAAGTCGCGCCGCGCGCCGACGGTGGACGCCGGCTGAGTCTGCAGGAGATCGGCGTCGCCTACGCGGCGCTCGTCGCGTCCATGGGCTTCGTGCAAGCCGTGGCGTGGGCGATTCCGGCCCTCACCCAGGGCATCCTGGCGCTCGGCTACCTGCGGCTCGTCTGCCTGTATCTCCTGCTCCAGCGCCTCACGGTGCCGCGGCCGCGCTGGAACCGCATCGTGCCCCTGCTCGCGTTCGAGATCGCCGTCGGCATCACCGGCTTCTTCGCCGGCTTCCGGGAGCCGCTCATCCTCTTCACGCTCGTGCTGCTGACCCGCTTCGATCCCAAGCGCGTCCGGCACTGGCTGCTCGGCGGCGCTCTCGCCGGCGTGCTGCTCGGCCTGGGCCTGCTCTGGATGAGCATCCGCACGCCCTACCGGACCCAGTTCCAGTCGGAGAGCTTCGCGGCCTCGCGCAGCGCGCGTGCCGGGAGCATCCTCGACCTCAGCCGCGGCGTGCTGCGCGGCGACAGCCTGGGGCTGCTCGACAACCTGGACTTCTTCGTGGATCGGCTGTGGGTCGTCTACTATCCCGCGCTGGCCGTTGCGCGCGTCCCCGACGCGATGCCCCACGAGGGCGGCCGCCTGTTCTGGGCCGCGGTCCGTCACATCTTCACGCCTCGCCTGCTCTTCCCGGACAAGCCGAACCTGCCTTCCGAGAGCGATCTCGTGCGGCGCTATTCCGGCGTCTGGGTGGCCGGCGAGGACGAGGGCACGAGCATCGCGTTCGGCTACGCGGCGGAGTCGTACGTGGACTTCGGAGTGCCGCTGATGTTCGCGCCGATGCTGGCGTGGGGCTTCGTGCTCGGCAAGCTCTACCGTTTCCTGCTGCGGCTGATCCGCGACCGCGACCTCGCGACGGGCCTCGTCACGGTGATGTTCTGGCTGTCGCTCTACCTCTTCGAGCGCTCCTGGGCCAAGACCCTCGGCCTCACGTTCACGATCGCGATCTACATGGGCGCCGCCGTGTACGCGTTCGACCGGCTGTTCCTGACCGCGCGCGGCCGCCGGCCGCTCCCTTTCCGAGCCGCCTGACGTCGCGATGCGGATCCTGATGCTGAGCCTCTACTACCCGCCGGCCCGCGCCTACGGCGGACCGCTCGTGTCGGCCTCGACGCTCGCGGCGACCCTGGTCGGGCAGGGCCACGAGGTGCGCGTGCTGACCACGAACGCCGACGGTCCGACGGGCGTGGTGACTGCGTCTTTGGCCTGGGCGCGCGACGCCCAGGGCGTCGAGGTCCTGCGCTGCCCACGCGTCGTGTCGGAGTTCGGCGCGCCGCGCATGCTCACGGAGCTGCCCGCGGCCGTGGCCTGGGCCGACGCCGTCTACGTCTGGGGCTTCTTCAACTGGCTGCTGCCGGCGGCGGCCTTCTTCGCCGGCCGCGCGCGGCGGGCGCTGGTCGTCTCGCCGCGCGGCATGCTGCTCCCCGAGGCGCTCCGGACGCGCTCGGCGCGCAAGGCCACGTTCATCCGTCTCACGCGGAGCCTGCTGCCGCGCTCCACGGCGTTCCACGCCACCTCCACCCTCGAGCGCGACGACCTCGCGCGACGCTTTCCGGGAGCGCGCGTCGAACTCGTCCCGAACGGCGTCGACATCCCCGCGGAGCTGCCGCGCGCTCCGGCCCCAACGCCGTACCTGCTCTACCTGGGGCGCCTGCATCCCCACAAGCGCCTCGAGCGCCTTCTCGACGCCTTCGCGCAAGTCCGCCGCGCGACGAGCGCCGCGGTGGAGCTGATCGTGGCGGGCCCCGGCCCGGACGACTATGCCCAGGGTCTCGTGTCGCTCTCGGCACGCCTCGGCCTCGCGGACAGCGTGCGCTTCGTGGGACGGGTGGACGGCGAGGCGCGCACGCGCCTGCTCGCGGGCGCCGAGGCGCTCCTCCTCGCGTCGCGCTCGGAGAGCTTCGGGCAGGTGGTCGCGGAGGCGCTGGCTCACGCCACACCATGCGTCGTCACGCGCAGCGCGCCCTGGCCCGGCCTCGAGAGCCACGGGTGCGGGTTCTGGGTGGAGGACGCCGACCTTGCGGACGCGCTCGGTCGCATGTTGAATCAGCCGATGAACGAGCGTCGCGCCATGGGGCTTCGTGGCCGGGACTGGATGGCCGCCGAGTTCGGCTGGCCGCAGGTCGCCCGCCGGATCGCGGATCTCCTGGGAGCGCGCCCGTGAGCTGGATCCTGGGGATCAACGCCTTCCACGGCGACGCCGCGGCGGTGGCGCTTGTCGACGGCGCGCTGCGCGTGGGCGTCGAGGAGGAGCGCTTCACCCGCGTGAAGCACTGGGCCGGCTTCCCCGAGAAGGCGATCCGTCACTGCCTCGACGAGGCCGGCGCCGGCTCCCTCGACGACCTCGACGCCATCGCGGTCTCGCGGCTACCGTCGGCCTACCTGGGCCGCAAGGCGCTGCTCGCGCTGCGCAATCCCCGGAGCCTGCTGCGCTCCCTCGGCCGCCTCGGCAACCTGCGCCAGGTCGACACGCTGGGCGAGCGCCTGGCCCGGGCCTTTCCGGGATCGCGCACGCCGGTCGTGCACGCGGTCGAGCACCACATCGCCCACATCGCCTCGGCGTTCTTCTGCTCGCCCTTCGAGACCGCGATGTGCCTCACGGTCGACGGCTTCGGCGACTTCGTGTCGACGATGCTCGCGGTCGGCAAGGGCACGCGCATCGACGTGCTGGAGCGCGTCCACTTCCCGCACTCCCTGGGCCTCTTCTACACGGCCATCACCCAGCACCTCGGCTTCCCGAAGTACGGCGACGAGTTCAAGGTCATGGGACTCGCCGCCTACGGCGAGCCGCGCTTCGCTCCCCAGCTCCGGGCGATCGTGCCGCAGGTGGGCCACCTCTTCGAGCTCGACCTGCGCTTCTTCCGGCACCTGCGCGAGGGCGTCGACATGACGTGGAACGACGGCGAGCCCCGGCTCGGGCCCGTGTTCGACCCCGCCCTCGAGGGTCTGCTGGGCCCGGCCCGGCGTCCCGACGAGGAGATCGGCCAGGCCCACAAGGACCTGGCGGCGTCGGTGCAGCTCGTCTACGAGGAGCGCTTCTTCGCCCTCGTGCGCGCCCTGCAGGCGCGCACCGGAGAGACGCGCCTGGCGCTGGCCGGGGGCTGCGCGATGAACTCCCTCGCGAACGGACGGCTCTTCGAGAAGACCGAGGTGCGCGAGGTCTTCATCCAGGCCGCGTCCGGCGACGCCGGCACGGCCCTGGGCGCGGCGCTCCACACGCAACACGTGACCTTGAACAGGCCGCGCTCGTTCGTGATGGAGCACTGCTACTGGGGCCCTGCGTACGACGCTACGGACGTGACGGCGGCCCTGGCGCAGGGCATTCCGGGATCCGAGGGGCGAGACGGCGACTTCGGCGAGCTCCGGATCTCGACGCCGCGCGATGCGGCGGAGCTCATGGACGACACGGCCGCCGCCCTGGCGGACGGCGCCATCGTCGGCTGGTACCAGGGCCGGGCCGAGTGGGGCCCGCGCGCTCTCGGGCATCGCTCGATCCTCGCGGATCCGCGCCGCGCCGACATGCGCGAGATCCTGAACGTCAAGATCAAGCGCCGCGAGCCGTTCCGGCCCTTCGCGCCGTCGATCCTGGCCGAGCGCACTGCGGACTGGTTCACGATCGCCTATCCCGATCCCTTCATGATCAAGGTCTACCCGATCCGGCCCGAAAAGCGCGCGGCGATCCCGGCGGTGACCCACGCCGACGGCACGGGGCGTCTGCAGACCGTGACCGCAGCGGCCGACCCGCTGTACCACGGACTGATCACGGCCTTCGAGCGCCGCACCGGCGTGCCGATCGTCCTCAACACCTCGTTCAACGAGAACGAGCCGATCGTCAACACGCCCGCCGAGGCCCTCGACTGCTTCCTGCGCACGCGCATGGACCGGCTCGTCCTCGGCACGCGCGTCGTGACGCGAGCGGGGGCGGCCGGGCCGGAGCGCGGGCGCTGAGCCGCCTGCTCTCGATCTGCGACTGGCTGCCGCCGGACTTCGGCGCCGTGGGCCAGTACGCCCTCGCCGCCGCGCGCGCGCGGGCCGCGGCGGGCGACGACGTCGTGCTCGCGGGCCTGTCCTCCGCGGCCGCTTCGGTCGAGGAGGCGAGGCTCGGCCGGGGGCGTCTCAAGATCGTCCGGCTGCTCCGGCCGACCTACGACCGCGCCCGCCTGCGCGAGAGGGCGCTGTGGACGCTGCGCACCAACCTGACGCTGCTGTGGTCGCTCCGTGCCGAGCTGGCCCGCGCCGACGAGGTCCTGTTCACCGGCAGCCCGCCCTTCCTCATCCACTTCCTCGTGCCGCTCAACGTCGTGCTCCGGCGCCGGCTCGTGTACCGCATCAGCGACTTCTACCCCGAGGTCCTGATCGCCGAGCGCGGGAAGGCCAACGTGCTGCTGGCGGCGCTGTGGCGCCTCACCTGTGCTCTCCGGCGCCGCGTCGACCGTTTCGAGGCCCTGGGAGAGGACCAGCGCACCCGCCTGCTCGAGTGCGGCGTCCGGGCCGACCGCATCGCCGTGATGCCCGACGGCAGCCCCGTGACGATCGACGCCGACACGCGGCCCTTGCCGGTGCCCCCGGAGCTGGCGGGCCGCGTCGTCTTGCTCTACTCCGGCAACTTCGGCGTCGCCCACGATCACGAGACCTTCGTGGCCGCCTATCGGCGCCATCATCGGGAAGGCTCGGCCCGGGTGGTCCTGTGGCTGAACGCCACCGGCTCGCGGGCCGACCGCGTCGAGAGCGAGCTCAAGGGCGACGGCCTTCCCGTGCACCGCACGCGCCCCGTCGCCCTGGACGCCCTCGCGTCGCTGCTCGTGACGCCGACCGCTCACCTCATCACGCTGCGGGACCCGTTCGTCGGGTACGTGCTGCCCTCCAAGGTGCATGGCTGCATCGCGTCGGGGCGCCGGGTGCTCTTCGTCGGGAGCGCCGGCTCGGACGTCCATCGGCTGTGCCAGGCCCGGATGCCGCCGGGCCGCTACGTCCGGGTCGACATGGGCGACGTGCCAGGCGCCTTCGAGGCGCTGGAGGCGCTCGGCCGGGAGGGCGCCTGAGGCTGCGGAAGCGCGGTATCATGAGGCCGTAGAGCGCGTTCCGTCTTGGACCCTCCTCTCAGGGCGCGCCAACTTGGGTTCGCGGCCGGCGATGCCATTCGAGAACGACTTCTTCCTCGCGGCGTTCCTGGCGGCGGCGGTGGCCGGTGTCGTGACCGGAACCCTCGTGCCCCTGGTCACGCGCATGGCTCACGTCTTCCAGGCCATGGACGCACCCGGCGGCCGCAAGGACCACGACCGGCCGATCCCGCGCCTCGGGGGCCTGGCGGTCGTGATGGGCCTCGGCATCTCCCTGATCTTCGCGGCCCTGATCCTCAGGGGACTGGGGGCCCTGCCCCTGCCGCGCAACGAGCTCCTGGCCCTCGCCCTCGCCACGTTCATGGTCTTCCTCGTGGGCGTCGTCGACGACATCGCCGGTGTCTCCTCCCTCGACAAGTTCCTGGTGGAGGTGCTCGCCGCCTTCCTGATCGTGCGCATCGGCTGGTCCTTCGACGTCCTCGGTCTGCCGGGCGGCGACAGCCTGAACCTCGGCGCCTTCGGCCAGTTCGCCTCGGTGTTGTGGATCGTCGGCGTCACCAACGCGATCAACCTGATCGACGGCCTGGACGGCCTGGCGGGAGGCGTCGTCGCGATCATCGCCGGCAGCTTCCTCGTGTACGCGCTGCTGCGAGGCGACCCCCTGACGATCGTGGCGATGGCGGCGGTGATGGGCGCCTGCCTCGGCTTCCTGCGCTACAACTGGGCGCCGGCGCGCATCTACCTCGGCGACTCCGGCTCGCTCACGCTCGGCTTCGTGCTCGCGACGACCAGCGTCCAGTCGAGCCTGAAGGCGCCGGCCGCCGTCGCGATCCTGGTGCCGATCCTGGCGCTGGGCCTGCCGGTCATCGACACCCTGCTCGTGATGGCGGTGCGCTTCGTCGAGAGGCCGAAGGGGCCCATCAGCTCGCGCCTGATGGCGATGTTCCAGGCGGATCGCAACCATCTCCACCACATGCTGCTGCGCCTGGCCAAGAGCCGGGGGAGCGTCGTGGGCTGGATCTACGGCGCCGTGGTGATCTTCTGCGCGCTGGCGCTCACGGTCGCGCTCATGCGTAGCCCCGCCATCGGCGCCCTCCTCCTCGTCACCGAGGTGGCGGCGGTCGTGGCGATGCGGCGCCTGGGCCTGCGCAGCGAAGCCCGGGCCCTCGCGGCCCAGCAGCGCCTCGAAGCGCGGCAGGACTACCTCTCCGAAGAACCCTTGAAGCACGGGCGCTAGGCGGTGGCGACCCTCGAGGCCCTGCGTGACGTCGCGCGCCACGAGCCGCTGCGCCTGCGTCTCGCGGGGCAGTGCATGGAGCCGGCGCTCGAGGACGGTCGCACGGTCGACGTCGTGGCCGAGCGTGTGTACTGGCCTGGCGACGTCGTGGTCTTCGCGCGCGGCGACGGCCGGCTCGTGGCGCATCGGCTCCTGGGCTTCCGGCCCGGGCGCCCCACGCGTGTCTTCACCCAGGCCGATCGCAGCCCCGAGCCGGAC
Organism: uncultured Acidobacteriota bacterium; assembly: GCA_902826455.1. Classification (GTDB taxonomy): domain Bacteria; phylum Acidobacteriota; class Vicinamibacteria; order Fen-336; family Fen-336; genus CADEEV01. The sequence goes on from CADEEV010000012.1 coordinate 69,286, forward strand.
TCGGCCGTCGCCCTCCACGAGATCGTGGGACGGGTCGTGACCCCCGTGAGCCTGGCCGCCCGCTGGGGCGCCCTCCGCCGCTTCGCCGGCCTCGTGCGTCGGCGCGTCCTGGCGCGCCTGGCATGAGCTTCGGCGAGCGCTTCCTGATTCATCCGGACCTGTTTCCGGCCCGGCTCTCGGGCGAGAGCTGGGGCGACGCCCGGCTGAACCTCGAGATCGCCGGCACGAGCCATGCGATCGAAGGCCTGACCGATGGCCAGGCCGCGTCGATGGCCGAGCGGTTCGCGGGCTTCGACAGCGGCGTGCCGGCCAAGGACGCCGTCCGAAGCCGAGTGTTCCGGATGGCGCCCGAGGAGTTCCGCGCGATCGACACGCGCGGCTGGAACTACGACCTCGACCAGGACGCCGGAGAGACCTGGGTGCGGATCGCAGGGATGCGCTTCGTGGCGCGTCTCGCCTGGCGACCGGACCTCGAGGGCGCGCTGTGGACCGCCGCCAGCGACGTCGACTTTCCCGGAGTGCTCGAGAACTACCTGCGGGTCCTCGCGGCCTACGGCCTTGCCGCCGCGGGCGGCGCGCTGCTCCACAGCGCCGGCATCGTCGACGACGGCGAGGCGAGCCTGTTCGTCGGCGTCTCGGGCGCCGGGAAGAGCACGTTCTCGCGCCTCAGCCTCGACGAGGGCCGGCAGGTGCTGAGCGACGACCTCAACGCGCTGCGCCCGACCACGGCCGGCTTCGAGGCGCTGGCCGTGCCCTTCGCCGGCGACATCCGCAGCGAGGCGCGGACCGGGGCGCGCCCCCTGCGCGCGATCGTCCGGTTGCGTCAGGGGCCGGAACACCGCCTCGCCGAGCTGCGGCCGGCCGCCGCGGTGGCCCTGCTCGCCTCGTGCGCGCCCTACGTCAACCGCGATCCGTTCCGTGCTGAGCGGCTCATGACGAACCTCGCGTCGATCGTGGCCGGCGCGGAGCTTCGCGAGCTCGCCTTTGCGCTACGTCCAGGCGTGTGGAGCCTCATGGGCCGCGAGGTGCGCGCGTGATCGGCGTCGACACCGTGCTGCGCCGCGCGAAGGACGTGCGTCATCGCCTGCTCCCCCCCGAAGCCGTCGTGATCCGCCAGACCGTGCCCGAGGTCCTCGTCCTCAACGACGTCGCGGGGGAGCTCCTGGAGCGGGTGGACGCCCGGACGCCCGTGTCCGGCCTGCTGGACCAGGTCGCGCCGCTCTACGACGTCGATCGCGCGACACTCGAGGCCGATGCCCTGCGTTTCCTCACGGAGCTGGCCGAAGCCGGCATCGTCGAGGTCGTCGCGTGACGACGTTCTCGGCGGTCATGGCCAGGACCTGGCGCGAGAACCAGTTGTTCTCGGTGCTGGTCGAGCTCACGTACCGCTGCAACCTCGACTGCGTGTTCTGCTACAACGACCTCGGGCTGCGGGGCACGCCGCTCTCGAAGGCGCAGTACCTCAAGCTGCTCGACGACCTGCAGGCGATGCAGGTCATGAACCTGATCCTGTCGGGCGGCGAGCCCCTGGCCCACCCCGATTTCTTCGCGATCGGCGCCGCCGCCCGCGAGCGCGGCTTCGTGGTCCGGATCAAGTCCAACGGTCACGCGCTGTCGGGGGTCTTGGCCCGCCGCCTGCGCGACGAGGTCGATCCCTACATCGTCGAGATCAGCCTGCACGGCGCCCGGCCGGAGACCCACGACCGGCAGACCCGCGTGCCCGGCAGCTTCGAGCGCCTGCTCGAGAACCTGCGCGGCCTGCGGGCCCTCGGCCAGCGCGTGAAGCTCAACTCGACGCTCACGGGCTGGAACGAGGGCGAGGCGCGCGCCATGTTCGCGATCGCGGACGACCTGGGAATCCCGCTCCAGTTCGACCCGGAAGTGACGCCGCGCGACGACGGCGATCGCTCGCCGCTCTCCCTCACGGCCTCGCGCGAAGGCATCCGCGACCTGTTCCGCCTGGAGTTCGAGCGCGGCGATGCCGCCGAGGCGGCTGCGGGCCCACGCCCGGTCGAGGTCGCACGCCAGGCCGACGACGCCGTGCCGGTTTCGACGAGCAAGCACTGCGGCGCCGGCTCCTCGTCGATCGCGATCGATCCCTTCGGCAACGTCTACCCGTGCGTGCAATGGCGCGTCGCGTCCGGCAACCTGCACGAGGCCTCGATCCAGGAGATCTGGTCGGGCTCGGCGGCGCTCGCGAAGGTACGGCAGCAGACCGAAGAGGTGAAAGGGAAGCTCGCGGGATTCGGCAAGGACGCGGGCCTGATGAACTTCTGCCCGGGCCTCGCGGCCTCGCGCAGCGGCGGCGACCCGCTGGCCGTCTACGACGGCGCCACGCAGCGCGCGGCGATCCTGGGCGAAGTCCAGGCGGAGCGGAAGGTGATTCCGCTCCGCGTTCTCGAAACTAGCTCGAGATAGGCCCGATCGGGCACGCGCCCGGATTGGCCTTGGACGGGGGCGCCGGCGAGCAGACCGCAGCCACGGCTTCCAGCGGCTCCCGGCTCAGGATCCGGGGCGCATCGTAGGACCGTTTCTCGGGCGCCGGCTTCGTTGCGTCGCGTGTGTCGGCCATGTTCGGATTCTACTCCGTCGCCGGGTCGGGCGATCCCTGCGGCGGATCGTCGACCACGACGCCTTCCTTCAAGCGCAGGCCGGGATCTCCAAGCAAGCCGTAGATCTCGGGCATCCACGACTGCCCCCCGAGCGTGACGAACGTCCGGTAGGCGTTGTTGATTGCGTCGCCCAGCCGGGTCCCGGGGTTCGCGGCCACGTCCTGGTAGAACGAACGACCGAGTACCGTGGCCTCGTCATGGATCGAGAGGCCCGTCGGCGCCCAGGACGCCACGACACCCGCGTCCGCCTTGACGAGCTCCTCGCCGAGAGGCGCGAAGCCGGGAACCTCGAAGCGATTGATGATGCACGACAGCGCCGTCAGCACCGGCGTGCGGGCGTTGTGCAGGGCTGGAACGTCCGCGGACGTCAGCAAGCCCTCCCCGGAGAGGCGGTCGAGGGCGCCGTGGCCGGTGTAGTTGACGAAGTCCGCGCCGGCATCGAGAAGCGTGAAGAGCTCCTCGCGCGACACCGCGATGTCCCCGCCCAACGGCAAGTGGACGTTAGCGGCGGCATAGCCGCTCGGCAGCGTCGCGGCGATCGAGTTGCTGGCGGCACCGAAGTCGACGCTCTGGTCGGGCGCATCCGCCGCCATGACCGCGACGCGCGCCGCGTCCGGAGGCGGGGCGTTCTCGTAGGCGTCGACCTTGTCGATGTAGGCGTCGAACTCCTCGGCGGAGAGCACCGGAATGCGGCCTACCGCGATCTCGGGAGCGCCGTCGTTGCCCGCGACGTCGCCGAGGGCCGTATCGGAAGCGAAGAGACCCTTGGGCGTCGACACCATGATCGGCGGAACCAGGTTTCCCCCCACGCCGCCGAGATTCCGATAGTCGAAGTTTCCGCGGCCTGCGATCACCAGGTAGCGCGGCGGGTGGGCCCAGCGCTTGGTGGCGGCCTTGAGGAAGTCGGTGAGCGCCCGCGGATCCTGTTGACCCTGGGCGTACTCGTCGTAGATGTCCTGGATGTCGACCACCAGGGTGGAGAGGCCATCGCTCGAGCGCAGGTTGGCCAGGCGCTCCGCAGGCTCGAGGAGCTCGTGAGTGGTGACGACGACGTAGTCCGCGGCCGAGGCCTTGGCCAGGTTTGACGGCTGGTCGCCGACGGTCCAGGCGGGGGCCTGCCAGCCAGACTCGGAGACCGCGTAGTACGGCGTCGCGGCCCCAGTGGGAGCCAGGCTCGCCCGGTAGAATCCGCCTGCCTCGTCCACGAGGACGTTCGAAGCCAGGCGCGGTTGATGGGGCTTCGTGACGTCGAGGACGATCACGTGCTCGTCGGAGAAGCCGCCGATCGTCACGCTCGCGGCGCCGTCGCCCCGGAACGCGAGGGCCCCGTCGCTCGCGGCGAAGTAGCGCGGGTAGTCGAGGTCGAAGCTGTCGACGTAGACGATGCTCGAGCTGATGCCGCTGCCGAGGATCGCTTCGAGCTGGATCTCGTTGGCGCCCTCGTGAAGGACTCCCTGACCCAGGTTCGCCTTCACGACTTGCGCCTTGATGCCCTTCCAGATGCTGTCCGCCACCAGCGTCCCGTTGACGCGCACCTTCACGTGATGCTCGTTCTTCAGGCTGCTCGTCGTGGCGCTCGAGAGCCGGACGGTCAGGCTCGGATTCGCGCCCGGCGCCAGATGCGGAACGTTCAGCGGGAAGCTCTTCGTGCTGAGCCCGGAGTCCGCGGCGTTCAGGTAGTCCCAGAACCAATAATCGCTGTCGGGATTGGTGGTGACGACTAGAGCCGGGAGAGCATCGATCTCGGCGTGGATCGAGCCCTTGAAGGATCCGCCCTCGGCGGCGACCGGCGCACCCGTCGCGATGGGCTGAGCGACGAGACCAGCGGCGCTGCGGAGCCAGTAGACCCGATCCCGATCGTAAGGGCTGTCGAGAGACTCGCCGTAGAACAGCAAGCCACGGCCCCCAGAAGCCGGCAGCCAGGCTGCTCGTGTCCCGGATTCCGTGAGGTTGAACTTGCCGCCCGCGATCGCGGCCTGGGCAGCCGCGAGGCTCAGGCCGAAATGCGCGGCGATGGTTTCCGTTGAGACCAGCACGAGCCCCGTGTTCCTGACGCCGATCTTCAGCGCCGGTGTCACCACCTTGGCGGCCTTGGCCTGCGCGGCAGTGGCTTCGCTGGCCATTGAGGCGGCAAGAAGCGCGGCCGTCGGCTTACGGGGCCTGGGCGCCTTGTCGAGAGCTTCGGCTGCCGAGACTCCGTCGCGTGCCGCGTTGGCCTCGAAGGGGCCGTAGGACTTGTCCGCGCCTTCGGCTTCGGTCTCTCGCACCGAGTACCAGTACCGCTGCGTGGCCGAAGCGCCGGGGTCCTTCACCACGTAGCGTCCACCCTGGGGCGAGTTGATCAGGGCCGGGATCGGCCGGTCGTTGACCTTCAGCCACTTCTTTGTCGCGGGCACCCAGCGGTACAGGTCGAAGCTCGTGGCTCCCACTTCGGAAGCCGTGTCGAACTGGACCACGACACCGTCGGCAGATTCGCGCGTCTGGACATTCGACACGACGACAGGCGTGAGGGAAGCGATGGTGATCGCGAGCTCGCACAGCGGTCCGAACGTGTACGTCGCGCGTCCCTGGGTCGTGTTGCCCGTCTGGTCGACATAGCTGGCACGCGTGCCGGCCGCACCCGAGCCAGTGGCGATCCGTCTGGGGATGGCGGCCGTCGGGGTGATGCCGACGCGATAGGCGAGAACGGCATTGGCGCCCGCAGCAATGGGCCCCGGATTCCAGGTCACGTTGCCGGTGCCGCCGTTGGCCGGCTGTGCGATTACGGTTCCCTGGCTGACCTGTGCGGGGGAATTTCTATAGACCGTCCCTGCGCCGGGGACGTTGGCCGTCACGAGGTTTGTCCCCGGGAACGTGATCGTACCGTTGGTGGGATTCACGACCCGCACCGTCACCGTGTAGATCGACTCCATGCCATCCTGCGGTGGATTGGGGCCGTTGTTGCCGCCGCTCCCGCCGTAACGGAGAACTTGCTCCAGGTACGGCTCGGCAGGTCTCGTCACGGCGTCCGTCGGCAGGTACACCCGGAAGGCGACGTTGCCAGGAAGGGGATTGGCCGTGGGAGGCGGAACCGCCGTGCCGGACTTGCTGAAGTAGATGTGACCGTAATTCCCGTTGACCGCCGGCGTCGTGTACGTCGAGATCCCGATGGTCCCGGTCCACATGCCGTATTCGGTGGCGTTCTGGTCGTTCGTCCAGGTGTTGATGGTGTTGGCGGCGAGAGTCGCGGCCGTCGGCGTCCAGACGCCGTCCGCGGACATGCTGGTGCTGGCAAAGGTCTGCGAGAAGACGCCGAGCGCCGCCAAGGAACCGAACGCGGGCTGCGATCGCAAGGCGATCGAGCCCGTCGTGCCGGAGTCGGAGTCGAAGTCGAAGTCGTTCTTGATGGCCGTGCACCCGGACGTGATGTAGGGGTAGTGGGTGTAGCTGCGCGACGCGTTGCCAGGGGCCGGGTTGATGCCGTAGCCACCGATCGAGTCGTAGTAGACGTTCAGTTCCGTTCCGCCCGCAGTCGTGTCGCCATCGCTGGCGCGCACGCCGAAGGCGTTGATGTCGTCGTTGCCCGTCTGGAAGACGCGAACCTCCCAATGGCCGGCGGTGATCGCGCCGCCGTCGTCGACCCGGACATTGTCGAGGAAGAAGAATTCAGGGCCGGTCGGGCCGTTCGCCACGAAACGGACTCGCGTATTCGTGGCGACGAAGGCCGAGATGTCGTAGTTGCGGCTGACCGTCTGATCGTTCGAGAAGGTCTCGAGCGTCGTCCAGGCGCCCCCGCCGTTGTCCGAGACCTGGACCACCAATTGATCGCCGTTCTCGAGGTTGCCCGACGTCGTCAGGTCGAACATGAACCGCGCTTGGGCGTGGCCTGAAAGGTTCACCTCACGCTCGAGCGAGGTATCGGTCAGCGCAATGAGGCCGTCCTGCATCTGCAGCCGACCCCCCGTGACCTGAATCGCGCCCGCGCCTGGCCCCGTGCCGACTGGCACGACGGTTTCGCCCGCCTCGATCCAGCTCCCGGCCCAGTTGTTGGCTCCGTCGTTGTTGTTGTAAGCCGCCGTGCCAAAGTTGTCAGCGACGTTCAGGTTGGTGCCATCGTAGAATGCCAGCCATTGGTTGTCGCTGAGAGCCGGAAGTGTTGTGGTTCCCGTACTGAAGCCCGTCAGTCGCTGCGTTCCGGACGGATCGAAGAGTTGATAACTGGCCGTCGTTCCGAAGGTCCCGCGAGTTCGATCGCGCCCCGGGTTCGCCTCGCCGCCTCCGCCCTGGCCCACGTCCGCGTCCCAGATGTCGACTTTCAGGCGCGTGAGTCCGGGAGGCACTTCGATGAAGAAGCGCGCCGGCCCGTTGAGGTTCGACATCAGGTACTCGCCGTTGTCGTTGCTCGCGCCCGAGCCCTGGTAGACCATCGGTGCCGTCGTGGGGTTTCCGCCGGCGAAGGCTTGCGCCGCCATCAGGAAAGTGAGGGCTGTGAGATGGAGCTTCCAGCCCGAACGCTGCCTTCGACGACTCATTGCAACTCCCCTCGGGTCGGGGGAGGGCCCGAGACCCGGCTAGATCTGGGACGGCGCAGACACGCAAGATGTTAGACTACGCGTGCTCGGTCCGCAAACGCCCTCCCTCGGGCCGGGCCTGAGAGTGGCCTTGATCCGCTTCCGTCCGCCCCGCGTCGCGCTCACTGCGGACCTCCGATGGGCCCTCTTGCGTGCGTTCGCGGACTCCGAGCGGCCGGTCGTGCCTCCCGCCAATCCAGCGACAGCATTAGAGTTAGCCCGAAAGCTCGACCTCGCTCCGCGGATCGCAGGCCGGACCTCGCGCGAGGTCCTCGAGCATGAGCTCGGTGCGGCCTCCGCGCGAGGTCTCACGGCGGTTCGTGGTGTTGCGCAAATGACGGCAGGGTGCTTGACGGCGGTCGCGAGGGAGGTCGCCGCGGTCGCCTTGGAACGCGGAATTCCCGTCGTGCTCCTGAAGGGCGCCGCACTCGGAGCCTCGATGCGGGTCGAACCGGGGTCGCGGTGGTCGTCGGACGTCGACGTCCTGGTCTCCGAGGATGCGATCGAAGGACTTGCCGCGGCTCTGGTGGAGCGCGGCTTCCGGTGTGCCGAGGGCACATTGGACTGCGAGCACCAGTTGCCGCCGTTCGAGCGCGAGGCGGGGGAGCGCGTCGAGCTCCATCGCTTCCTTCCGGGTGTGACGCGGCCGGGCGAGCGCCGCTTCGTCTCGCTCGAGGCGCTCGACGCGGCCGGCGTCCTCGAGAGCCTCGAAGGCTGGCCTGCGACGACCCGCGTGCCCCGTGCCGGCGTGCTCGCGGCCCACGCGCTGGTCCACGGCATCGCGCAGCATGGGCTCTCGCCGCGGACCTACCCGCTCATGCGGATGCTGGCCGACCTGATCGACCTCGGGGCTGCTGCCAGCGACGGCGAAGCGCTGATGGCCGAAGCGCAGGCGTGGACGGTGCGTCACGTGAACGCCGAGGAGGTCGCGGCCGTGCGCGCGACCGTGACGGCCCTGGTTGCGGGTCGTGTCGAGAGCTCGCCGCTGCTCGATCACGTCCTCGCCGGCCTCCTCGACGACCGCTACGCCGACTCGCTCAAGCTGCGGGCCCTCGGGAGCGAGCCCTCGCACCGCTCGCCCCTCGCTGCCCGGGCCCACGCGGCCTGGCATGCCGTCTTCCCGGGCCGGGCGCGGCTTGCGGGGTTGTCTCCGGGTCGATCCACCGCCCTGGGCGCCGTGTGGCGTCCGTTCGTCGTCGCGGCGCGCGCGGCCCGCGCCCTCGCGGCGGCAGTGAGGTAACATCAACCATGCTTCCCGCACTCCTGATCGCGCTGGCCACGGTCCAGGGCGCCGCCGCGGCCCCGGCCGACACCTGCGTCGCGCCGGCACTGCAGGCGGCCGAAGTCACCCTCGGGGGCGAGGTTCGCGTCACCGGGACGGCCTGCCCGGGACAGTCGGTCGAGCTGCTGAAGGCCACGGCCGCTCCCGGCGCGACCGGGCTCGAGCGCGTGGGCGCGGCGATGGCCGGCGAGTGCGGCCTGTTCGTCGCGACGCTGCCCTCGATGCCCATGGAGACGCGTCTCGTGGCGCGCGCCACCGATCCCGCGGGAACGGCGGTCGACAGCCTGCCGGCGGCGCTCGTCTTGTCGCCGTGGCCGGAGGCCATCATCGAAACCGCGGACGGCACCGTCGTGGTGCGGCTCTTCACCGAGGCCGCTCCAAATCACGTGAAGAAGTTCATCGAGACGGCGCTGGCTCGCGGCTTCGACGGCACGCTCTTCCACCGCGTGGTGCCGGGCGAGCTCGTACAGGGCGGCGATCCCATCTCGCGCGATCCCAAGAAGAGCGAGCGCTACGGAACCGGCGGGCTCGGCACGCTCAAGGCGGAGTTCTCGGATCGCTGCTTCGCGCGCGGCACCGTGGGCGCCGTGCGCTGCCCGTCCAACTGCGACACCGCGGGCTCTCAGTTCTTCGTGGCGCTGAAGGACCATCCCGAGCTGCGCGGACAGTACACGGCGCTGGGCGAGGTCGTCACGGGGATCGAGGTCCTCGACAAGATCTCCCACGCGGGAGACTCCGGGCCGCTGCCGCGCATTCCGATGACGGTCACGGTGCGCCAGCCCCCCGACGTCTTCCAGAAGACCGCCGGGACGCGCCGCTAGCGCGACGCTAGAAGTAGAAGCGGAGCCCGCCCCAGATCTTGTTGTACTGGCGGTTGCGGTTGCTGCCCGAGAGGAAGTCGAGGCGGCCGTTGCCGAAGACGCCGACGTGCTCGGCAGCCTTCACCTCGACGCCGAACTGCGCGTTGCCGCCGAAGCGCGTGTCCGAGCCGTCCACCACCTGCGAGCCGCTCGTGAACGTCTCGTCCACGAAGTGCACGCCGAAGCCGACGCCCAGGTACAGGTCCACGATCCTCGTGGGCACGGCGCCGATCAGGTTGACGCCCACCAGCAGGTCCTTGTCCTTCGTCGTCGCGGTCTCGCCCTTCCAGTAGCCGACCTCGCCCTCGAGGTACCCCTTGAGCCCCGTGTTCGAGTTGTTGGCGTCGCCGCTCTCGCGCCGCGGCCCCAGCTGGCGGCGCAGGTTGGCGCTGAAGTAGGTCTCGTTCTCCACGTCCGGTTGCACGATGCCGATGCCGAGACCGAGGGCCCAGGCGGAGTCGAGGTCCCTGTCGTCGTCGTCGAGCTGCGGGCTCACGCCGCTCGCGGACTGCGCGAGGGCGCGTCCCGGCAGGACCGTCGCCAAGAGCGCCGCAGCCAGGGAGGCCTGCAGCAAGCGTCGAAACATCGTGGTCATCCGAAATCTCCTCGCGAGTGCGGAAGCTCCGGTGGGGGTCCGGAGTCCTGAAGTCTGGCTCAAGGTAGCACCTTCAAGGCCGTTTCGCACGGGCGGTCGCGGCCAGCGTGACGAAGAGGATCGCGATCGCGGGGATCTGCAGGTCGAAATCCACCGCCTCGTGGAGCAGCAGCGAGGCGAGCGCCGCCACGAGCCAGGGATCGCGGCGCGCGGCCCGGAGAACGGCGATCGCGGCCACCAGCGCCAGCGCCAGTCCCGGCACACCCGTCTCCACCAGCAGCTGCACGTAGTCGTTGTGGGCCTCGCGGTACCAGTTCGAGCTCGCGAGCCCGCTCGGCACGCGCACCCCGGGCCAGGCGCCGTCGGGGCCGCTCGCGAGCGGAGCCGGCCACGGCGTCGCGCCCTCGGGCAGCTGCCACGGCTCGGCACGGCTGACGGCCCACGCGAACGTGTTGTAACCCGAGCCCACGAGCCAGCGTCCGGGCATCCGGTCGAGGGATTCCTTCCAGACGAGGGACCGGCCCGGGGCATCGTCGCTCCAGACGCGGAAGCGCGCCTGCACGCGGTCGAGCCCGTACCAGGACAGCGCCATCGCGACGAAGGCCAGGCCCATGGCCCACACGGGCACGCCCTTGCGACGGCGCAGGCCGAGCGCCGCGAGACACAGTCCGACGGCGAATGCCGTCAGCGCCCCGCGCGATGTCGTGGCGACGAGCGCCGAGATCGTGGCGAGCGGGGGCACCAGGGCGTAGAGCAGACGCACGCCGTCCGGAGTGCCGATCGCGACGAGCCGTCGCCGCAGGTTGATGCGCTCGCCGGCGCGCCGCGCGTAGCGCTGGAGCGCGCGCCCGGCCACGCGCAGGCACACGGGCACCACGAGCAGCATGTAGCCGGCGAAGTGGTTGCGGTTCACGAACGGACCGAACAGGCTGCCGCCCGGCTCGAGCGGGGCCACGAGACCGTAGATGCGCGTGACGCCCAGGGCGATCTGGGTGAGCGCCACGAAGGCGAGGGCCACGCCCAGCACCGTGAGCCCCGTCCGGAAGCGCTCGCGGGCCTCGGGGCTCTCGAAGACCGCGGCCGCGGCGACGTGCAGGACGAGTGCCGAGGCGAGGAAGCCCAGGCCGCGCAGCGTGTCGGCGGGCGACAGCGTCCAGGCCGCGAAGCGGGGCGGCCAGGGAACGAGCTGCATCAGGACCAGCGCGACGAAGCCGATCCCCGGCAACAGCAGGGGCGGGCTGGGGAGACGCGGCCGGTCGAGGTCGAACGTCCAGGAGCGCAGGCCGTACGTCGACTCCGCGTCGAGGACGATCCAGCGGTCCGAGGGGTGGAAGGAGAAGTACCGGTGGCCGATCTTGGCCCGCAGGCGGGCGATCGCCTCCGCCCGGACGAAGAGCAAACCGCCGGTCGCGAAGCAGACGAGCCAGAGCGGGACGTACACCTCGGGCCGCACCGACGCGAGGGCCACGACCGAGCCGGTGACGGCCAGGCCGATGGCGCCCTCGAGGATCCACGACACCGTCCGGAGCTTCCGGGCGACCGCGAGGGTCCCGCTGTCGGAGACCGCGCCCGTGGGTCCCGCGAGGGTCAGGCCGGCCCTCGTCGAGTGGTCAGCGACTCGGGCTCGCCGGGCCCGGGCCCGGGAGCTGGATGCCGACGCCGATGATCGCCGCGCCGATGGTGATCAGGGACGCCGTGGTGGTCGCGCCGACCGAGCCGCCCACCTGGCCGGCGACGCCACCGAAGGCGCTCGGGAACGCGGGCTGGCCGGCCATGTTGAACACGGCCACCGGCACGCGGCAGGGGCAGACGCTCGCGACGCGGCGGTCCGTCGGGCAGGTGTCGTCGCGATCCACGACCAGCGAGCTCACGTCCTGGCTGCGCGTCGTGCCGCCGTCGGTCCCCGTGGCCTCGATGTAGTAGTCGACCGGCCCGGCGTCCTTGCGGGGCTCGGGCAGGCAGGCCACGTAGCGGCCGATCTCCGGGATCATCTCGACGTAGTGATATTCGCGTTCGCGGGCGCCCTTGAAGTAGACCCGGGCCTGCTTGACCTTCGTCGCGGGACGCAGCGACGCGTCGATCTCGGGGTGCTCGTTCGCGGCCAGGCAGCCCTTGGGACTGTGCTGCAGCTCGAGGGCGCCGCCCGACGCGGGCAGCGCGGCCAGGAACAGGCTCGCGGCCACCACCTGCCCCGGGGCGGCGGAGACGATCCGCGGCCCGCGGCTGATCTCGTAACCCAGGCCGGCCTCGATCGCGTAGACGCCCGCGGCGAGGGGGGCCCGGAAGGCGCCGGCCTGGCCGCTCCGAGCCGAGGTGACCTGACCGTTGGCCAGGTCGAGGAAGCGGACTTCGGTGCCCGTGGGGGCGGGCTTTCCCGCAAGGGAAAGTGTGCCTTCGACGCGTGCGAGGTCGACCGCAGCTGACGCCACGACTGGAAGAAGAACGAGAGCGAGGAGCGCAACGAGGACTCGGCGAATCACACGACCCCACTATCCAAGGAGGGAACTGGCTCCAGTATAGCGTGTTACGCTGCGACGTGCCTTGTCGCGGCCTCGCCGGCGGTGCGTGTTTGGGCGCTCTGATCCTCGCCGGATGCGCTCCTCCGCCGGGCCGGGTGGGCTACACCCTGGTCCAGAAAGGACCGTACCAGGCCGTCTACCGGGTCGATGGCCATGCCGAGCGCCTGGCCTACGACGGGGACGCCGATGGGCGGGTCGAAGCCATCAGCTTCTATTCGCCCCTGGGGCGCCTCACCCGGGCCGAGGCCGACAGCGATCGGGACGGTCGCATCGATCGCTGGGAGGTCTACGACGAGTCCGGGCGCCTCGAACGGGTGGGCCGGGCCCTCCACGGCGGTCCCCGCCCCGACGTCTGGGACTATTCGGACGGCGCCGGGGGCTTCTCGCGCCGGGAGTACGACGAGAACGGCGACGGCAAGACCGAGCGCATCGAGCACATCCTGGACGGCCGGGTCGTCGCCGAGGACCTCGACACGGACGGCGACGGGCGCTGCGAGCGGCGCCTCGTGAAGGACGCGGCCGGGACCATCGTCCGCATCGAGACCGACGCCGACGGCGACGGCGTCTACGAGAAGCAGCTCGCCGTCACCGCCCGGCCCTAGCGTCTAGCGCAACAGCAGCGCCTTCCAGTCGGGAACCGAGGGCGTCGGCTCGCCCGACAGCGCCTTTTCCACCGCGAACTCGGCCATCTTCTCGACCGCCCATGGGAAGTGGGCGTCCTTGAAGCTCTTGTAGTCCATGTCCGGGGTGTAGTTCGTGAGGTCGATGCCGTAGTACTTGCCGTCCTTGAACGCGAGCTCGATCGCGTTCATGTCGTAGCCGAGCGCCTGGTTGAAGCGCAGCGAGAGCTCCTCGGCCTTGTCGCGCACGGCTCGCGGCAGGATGTCGTAGTCCTGGTTGTAGCCGCCCATGCCCATGGGCGCCGGGTCGTAGCGGATCGCCCGGGCCCAGCGCCGCCCGATCGTCGGCACGCGGATGTAGAGGTCCCAGGTCAGGAATTCCTGGAGCATCATCGTCTTGTGGCTCGAGGCCTCGTAGGTCTCGTAGAGGTGCTCGAGGCTCGTGATCTTCGTGACGTCCTTCCAGCCGCCGCCGAACGCCGGCTTCATGATGCAGGGGCAGCCGACATAGTCGAGGTACATCGCGAAGTCCGTGGGCCAGAGGTTGCGCAGGCTCTCGGCCGTCACGTCGTCCATGTAGGAGCGGTTGGGCAGCACCACGGTCTTCGGCTCCGCGATACCGAGCTTCTCGGCCGCGGCGTAGCCGAAGAACTTGTCGTCGGCGGTGCGCCAGAACGTGTTGTTGATGCAGTACGTGCCCTGGAGCGCCGCCATCTTGAGGTAGACCGAGTAGTACGGCACCTCGTGGCTCATGCGGTCCAGCACGACACGGTAGGGCACGGGCTCGTTGAGCTTGGTGCCGCCGAGCTGGATGAACTCGGCGGTGACTCCCTTCGCCATGGAGTTCACCTTCGCGATGAACGCCTCGGGGAAAGAGTTCTCGCGACCGCGCAGGACGCCGATCTTCATAGGCAGCTCCCCCTTCGGAGTTGGGGCGGGGATTCTAGCACCGCCCGAGGCTGATAGGATCGAGGATCCATGATCGTGACCAGCGCGGGCCTCGCTTCCTTTCCGACGCCCCTCGACCAGTATCCCGACGCGACGGGTGCGAGGCTGTGGGAGCTGCTCTCGGCGCGCGTGAGTGCCGCTCCCTTCAACGCGATCGCGACGACGATCTTCGGCCTCGCGATCGTCCACACGTTCCTGGCCCAGCGCTTCACCGCCCTCGCCAACGATCTCCAGGAGGCCCATCACGAACGGCAGCGCGCCGCGGAGCGGCCGGAGACGCCGAGCTTCAGGGCGGAACTCCTCTACTTCCTGGGCGAGGTCGAGGTCGTGTTCGGGCTGTGGGCCGTAGTGCTCGTGGGAGCGATCGCGTTCTTCTACGACTGGGACGTCGCCAAGCACTACATCAACTCCGCGGTCAACTATACCGAGCCGCTGTTCGTCGTCGTGGTCATGGCTCTCGCCTCGACGCGGCCCATCCTGACCCTGGCCGAGGGAGCCCTGCGGCGCGTCGCGGCCCTCGGCAGCGGGACGCCCGTCGCGTGGTGGTTCACGTTGCTCACGATCGGTCCCCTGCTCGGCTCGTTCATCACCGAGCCGGCGGCCATGACCATCTGCGCCCTGCTCCTGGGCCGGCAGTTCTACGATCACAAGCCGAGCCCGCGCCTCGGCTATGCCACCCTGGGCCTGCTGTTCGTCAACATCTCGATCGGCGGCACCCTCACCCACTTCGCGGCGCCGCCGGTCCTGATGGTGGCCCGCACCTGGGGCTGGGACACGCCGTTCATGCTGTCGCACTTCGGCTGGAAGGCCGTGGCCGGCATCGTGACTTCCAACGTCCTGTACTTCGTCGCGTTTCGCCGCGAGCTCGCGAGCCTCTCCGCGAAAGCGCCGGAGGCGGATGCCCCGAAGCCCGCCGCGATACCGGCCTGGGTGATCCTCGTGCACGTCGCGTTCATGGCGTGGACCGTTGCGAATTCCCACTACCCGGCGCTCTTCATCGCGGGCTTCCTGTTCTTCCTCGGCTTCGTGCAGGCGACACCCCAGCACCAGGACGCGATCGAGCTCGAGTCGCCCCTGCTCGTCGGCTTCTTCCTCGCCGGGCTCGTGATCCACGGCGGCCTGCAGGGCTGGTGGATCGCGCCGATCCTGGGAAGGCTCGGGGAGACATCGCTATTCGTCGGCGCGACCCTGCTGACGGCGTTCAACGACAACGCCCTCATCACCTATCTGTCGACCCTCGTCCCGCACCTGAGCGAGACCATGAAGTACGCCGTGGTCGAAGGAGCCGTGGCGGGGGGCGGGCTCACAGTGATCGCCAACGCGCCGAACCCGGCCGGCCAGTCGATCCTGAGCCGCTACTTCGAGGACGGCATCTCGCCGCTGGGCCTGCTGGCCGGCGCGCTGCTGCCGACGCTCGTGGTCTCGGCTGCGCTGTTCCTGCTCTAGAGCCCGCGCAGGAACGGCACCAGCCGGGCGTTGAACGTGCCGGGCGTCTCGAGGTTCGACAGGTGCCCCGAGCGCTCGAGGATCGCGAGCTCTGCGCCCGGGATCGCGGCGGCCATGGCCTCGGAATCGGCCGGCGGGGTGACCGTGTCCTCGGCGCCGCAGACGACCAGCGTCTTCACCCCGATCTCGCGCAGGCTCGGCCGCGAGTCCGCCCGGGCGCCCAGGCCGAGGAGCGCGTTCGCCAGGGCGCGCGGGGAGTTCGCGAGGATCGAGGCCTCGATCCGGCCCACGATGCCCGGCCGCTCGCGCACGGTCGTGGGGCCGACGAGCGTCGGGAGGAACTTGGCGGCCACCGCCGCCGAGCCGTCCTTCAACGTCTTCTCGGCGAGCGTGGCGCGGCCGGCCCGCGCCTCGGGCGTGTCGGGCGTCGCGCGTGTGTCAGCCAGCACCAGGCCGCTCAAGCGGTCCCGATGCGACCGCGCCAGGGCCAGCGCGACGTAGCCGCCCATCGAGCAGCCGACCGCGACCGCCCTGCCCAGACCGAGGTGATCGAGGAGCGCGACCCCGTCCTCGGCGCTGCGTTCCATCGTCAGCGGGCCGTCGCCGACGGCGGAGCCGCCGAAGCCGCGCATGTCGAAGCGCACCACTCGGTGGGTCGCCGCCAGGGCACGCACCTGCTCGTCCCACGTCCACATGCCCAGCGGGAAGGGGTGGAAGAACAGAACCGCGGGGCCGTCGCCCACGACCTCGTACTGGAGCCGGACGCCGGAGGCCACGAAAGAGGAAGCCATGGCGCTATAGTAAAACGCAGGAGGGGGACCGATGCCGAAGCGCCCGGAATCGTTCGAGGAGTTCTGGCCCTTCTACGTGTCGCAGCACCTCGACGCGACGAACCAGCGGCTGCACTTCGTCGGCACGACCCTGGTTCTCGCGAGCCTCGCCGCCGGTGTGCTGGTGACGGAGCGCTTCTTCGCGATGGTACCCCTTGCCGGCTACGGCTTCGCCTGGTTCGGTCACTTCGTGTTCGAGAAGAACCGGCCCGCCACCTTCAAGCACCCGCTGTGGTCCCTGCGCGGGGACTTCCGGATGTACCGCCTGATGCTGCTCGGGCGCATGCAAGGAGAGCTGGTCCGCGCCCGTTCACTCTTTCCTTCGGGCGCCTAAGCCACTACCCGTCAACGCCTTCTGTCGACTGAGGGCTGCAGATTCGGCATCCCCGAGCTTGACCACTCGCAGGCCGGAGGTCTAGCATCTGCCTGTCGTATCGGGGTGCAGTCATGAGCCAACGCAACATCTTCTCGTTCCGCCTTCGGTCCAAGGCTCCGCGTCGCGTCTTCGGCGACACCTAGCGTCCCCGGGAACTCCTCCAGAAACTGCGAGCGTCCAGACCGGGTGCTCTCCAAAGAGCGCCCGGAACGTCCGATCCCGGAGTCCCAAATGGCCAAAGGCGTCGTCGTCCACATGAAACCCAAGAACGGTCACAGCCATCGCTCCGCCCCGGCGTCGAAGCCGCGGCGCAAGGCGCAGGCTGCGGCCCCGCCGCCCCCCGCGCCGGCCAAGCCGCGCACGGGCATGAGTACCAAGAAGCTGATCGAGGAGTCGCGGCGCTGGCTCTCGATCATCAACGCCCACAAGCTCAACGACTACAAGCGTCGCAAGATCGCGACCGACACCCTCGACAACTTCAAGTTCTATTACAACCGCGGCTATCTCGAGTACCGGAAGTCCGTGACCGAGGGGGGCGAGTTCGCGGCCATCGAGTGGAGCGGCCAGGGGTCGTACTTCCACGACATCACCGGCCGCAAGTACATCGACTGCCTGGGCGGCTACGGCATCTACTCCGCGGGCATCAACCACCCGAAGATCGTGCGGGCCGTGAAGTCCCAGCTCGAACGCATGCCGCTGAGCTCCCAGGAGCTGCTCGACCCGCTGCGGGGAGCGCTCGCCGAGCTGCTGGGCGAGGTCGCTCCGGGGGACCTGCAGGAGAGCTTCTTCATCAGCAACGGCACCGACGCCATCGAAGGCGCCATGAAGCTCGCCCGCATGTACACCGGCAAGCCCGGCTTCATCTCCACGATCCGGGGCTTCCACGGCAAGAGCTACGGCTCCCTCTCGCTCATGGGCAAGGGCGAGTACCGCAAGCCCTTCGAGCCGATGCTCGAGGACGTGTTCTTCGTGCCCTACGGCGACGCCACGGCGGTCGAGAACGAGCTGCGCAAGGCCGAGGCCGTGGGCCACGGCATCGCGGCGATCGTCGTCGAGCCGGTGCAGGGCGAGGCCGGCGCCATCGTGCCGCCGGACGACTACTGGCCGCGCCTGCGCGACATCTGCACGCGCTTCGGCGTCCTCTTGATCGCCGACGAGGTGCAGACCGGCATGGGCCGCACGGGCAAGTTCTTCGCGGTCGAGCACTGGGACGTGCAGCCCGACATCCTGTGCCTGGGCAAGGCCCTCGGCGGCGGCGTCATGCCCCTGTCGGCCTTCATGTCGACGCCCGAGATCTGGAAGGTGCTCGAGCCGAACCCGTTCATCCACTCGTCCACGTTCGGCGGCAACCCCCTCGCGTGCGCGGCCGGCATCGCCGCCGTCAACGTCACGCTCGAAGAGGATCTGCCGGGCCAGGCGGCCGTGACCGGCGAGTACATGCTCGCGGAGCTGCGCAAGATCCAGAAGCGCTTCGGCGACCACCTGATCGACGTGCGCGGCAAGGGTCTCCTGATCGGCCTCGAGTTCGTGGACACCGAGTTCGGCTACGCGGTGGCCGCCGGCCTCTTCAAGCGCGGCGTCGTGGTGGCGGGGACGTTGCTCAACGCCAAGACCATCCGCATCGAGCCCGCGCTCAACATCCCGCGCGCGCTCGTCGACGAGGTCCTCGAGAAGCTCGAGGAGACGCTCACCGACCTGACCGACTGAACCCTACCGCTCCTCCGCGCCGAAGTCGGCCACGCGGCCGTCCTTCGTCAGGTAGAAGCGGTAGACGTAGCGCGCGTCCTTCGTGGCGAGGGCGTAGTGGGCGATCCTCACGACGCTCTCGCCGCGCCACGCGAGGGGCTTCGCCGCGAGATCGTCCTCGGCCAGGAACGTGAGGGACTGCAGGCCGGCGAGGCGGTTGGACGAGGTGCGCCGCTGATAGGCCTCGCGGGAGCTGCCCGAGGCCGTGTCCGCGAGTCCCTTCGCCATCGTGGGCGGCGTGCGGCTGTCGGCCCAGGCCTCGAGCACGCCGCGCAGGCGGGCGGCGCGCGCCGGATCGGGATCCGCCTTGGCCGCCGCGGGATCGGGCAGAGCGAGCACGGGCTCGATCAGTCCCGCGATCTCGTGGGCCATCGCCTCGGGCTCGGCGCCCGCGAGGTTCGTGAGCACCGAGACCGCGAGGCCTTGATCGACGTAGTGCGTGATCGCGGCCCGGAAGCCCTGCCAGGAGCCGCCGTGCTCGATCAGCTTCTGGCCGCGCTGCTCCGCCACGTCCCAGCCGAAGCCGTACTGGTACGTCGTGCCGTCGGCCAGGGCTACGGGCGTCCACCAGGCCTTCCAGCTCTCGGGCTTCAGGAACTTCCGCTCGCGCAGCGCAACTTCCCAGGCCCCCAGGTCCCGCACGCTGAAGTAGAGCCCGCCGTCCGCGCACTTGTTCAGTGACGGCGCCACCCAGAACTGGTTCTTGAGCTCGCCCTTGTCGTCGAGCTCATAGCCCTGGGCGCGGTTCTTCACGATGTCGGCCTCGGTGATGACCCGCGTCGTCTTCATCCCGAGGGGCGCAAAGATCCGCTCGATCTGGAACTCGCTCCAGTGCTTGCCGGCGAGCTTCGACGTGAGCAGGCCCAGGATCAGGTAGCCCGTGTTGCTGTAGCTCCACTGCGTCCCGGGCTCGAACTCGAGCGGCACCTTCTTCATGACCTCGAGCAGCGCCGCCTCGTCGTAGTCCTTGCGGAAGTCGAGGTCCTCGCCGCCGTAGTCGCGCAGGCCCGAGGTGTGGGTGAGGAGCTGCCGGATCGTGATGCGGTGCCACCACGACGGCCCGTCGGGAAAGTGCTTCGAGAGCCGATCGTCGAGGGAGAGCTTGCCGTCCTCGGCCAGCAGCAGGATGCCGGCGGCCGTGAACTGCTTGCCCGTGGAGCCCGACTGGTAGATGGTGTCGGCCGTCGCCTTCGCGTCGAGCTCGACGTTCGCATAGCCGTAGCCTTCCGCCTTCACGATCTGGCCGTTCTTCACCACGACGAGGGAGACGCCCGGGATCTTCTTCTTCGCCATGACCCCCCGGACGTAGTCGTCCACGGAGTCGGCGGCAGCGGGGGCGGCGAGGGCGGCGCACAGCGCGAGACCGGCGAGCTTGTCGAGCATGCCGGATTCTAGCGCCTCAGGCGGAGCACTCCGGGCACACGTCGTGGAGGATCTCGGCGGAAGCGCGCTCGCGCAGGTACGACTCGAGCTCGCGCCAGCGGCCCTCTGCGTCGCGCACGCGCTTGCACGACCGGCACACGGGCAGGATGCCGCGCAAGGCGCGCCGCTCCGTGAGGCTCTGGGCCATGCTGAACGTGTAGCGCGACACGCCCGAGGGATCGAGCAGGGCCGTGACCGTGATGCTGGCCCAGACCGTGTCGCCGCTCTTCGTGATGTAGCGTTTCTCGGCGCGGTAGTGGGGAAGCGCTCCGCTCAGGACCAGACCCGCGAACTCCAGGTCCCGGGCGCGATCCTCGGGGTGCGTGAAATCCGGGATGCTGCGGGCCATCATCTCGGCCTCGGTGTAGCCCACGAGGTCGCAGTAGGCCGCGTTCACGTCCACGATCTTGAGGTCGCGGTCCACGACGACGATGCCGATCGGCGAGTCCTCGAAGATGGCGCGGAAAGCGGGGTCGGCGAGGGACATCGCGCACCTCCCTGATTTTTCAGGCACGTTACACCCATAATCCGGGCCGAGAAAGCGAGGGCCCGATGAGGAAGCTGAGCCGACGTGACTTCGTGAAGAGCGGCGCCGCCGCGGGCCTCGCGGCCGCGACACCCCAGGTGCTGGGCCAGGCGCCCACGGTGCTGACGCCGCGCTCGGCGAAGCCGGTGGTGATCTCGTCCGCGAACGGCAACTTCTACAAGAACGGCGGCACCCAGACCGGCGTCGAGAAGGCCTTCGCTCTCATGACCGGGGGCAAGGACGTCCTCGAGTCCCTGGTGGCGGGCGTCAACATCCTCGAGCTCGATCCCGAAGAGGACAGCGTCGGCTACGGCGGCCTGCCCAACGCCGACGGCGTCGTGCAGCTCGACTCGTGCTGCATGCACGGCCCGCGCAAGCGCGCGGGCGGCGTCGCGGCCCTCGAGGGCGTGCGCACGCCCTCCCTCGTCGCCCACGCCGTGCTGCAGCAGACCGACCACCACCTGCTCGTGGGCAAGGGGGCGCAGGGCTTCGCGCGCAACCTGGGCTTCAAGATCGAGGACGACCTCAACACCGAGCGCTCGCGCCGACTCTGGCTCGAGTGGAAGCGCCGCACCGACCCGGGCCACTATCTCGATCCGGACAAGCGGGCCGAGCTGCACGAGGCCACGCGCCAGGCCATGGTCGCCGAGGGTCTGCTGCGCTCGCGCCACCTCCACGGCACGATCAACTGCGACGGCCTCTCGCCCAGGGGCGAACTGGCCGGCGTGACGACGACGAGCGGCCTCGCGTGGAAGATCCCGGGCCGGGTGGGGGACTCGCCCATCCTGGGGGCCGGCCTCTACGTCGATGGCGCCGTGGGCGCTGCCGGCTCGACGGGCCGCGGCGAGGCGAACCTCTACGGTCTGTCGTCTTTCCTGATCGTCGAGCAGATGCGCCAGGGCAAGGCCCCCAAGGACGCGTGCATGGAGGCGCTCAAGCGGATCCAGGCCAACACGGTGGAGAAGCGCCTGCTGAACGCCCGCGGCCTGCCCAACTTCAACGTCTCGTTCTACGCCGTCAACCTGAAGGGCGAGTTCGCGGGCGCCGCGCTCTACGGCGAGGACCCGGAAGAGACCGGCTGGGCGGGCGAGACCGGGCGCCGCGTGCGCTTCGCGGTGTGCACCGAGAAGGGGCCCGAGACGCTCGTCTGCGACGGGCTGCTTCCCGGAGCGCCCTAGGATGCTGTTCCTCGCGGCCGCCGCCGCGACCGTGACGATCGTCGGCTTCTCGGACTACCACTCCCACGCCGTGCCGTTCTATTCCGAGGGACGGCCCGGACAGGCCGGTATCGCCCGCGCCGTCGGCTACCTCAAGCGGGCGAAGGCCGATCCCCGCACGCTCGTGTTCTCGGGCGGCGACATGCTGAACGCGGGCACGCCGGCGTGGAGCGAGGAGTACCGCTGCGTCGAATGGCTCTGGCTGAACGGCCTGGTCGACGCCATGGCTCTCGGCAACCACGATCTCGACTATGGAGCGGCGGAGCTCGACCGCTGCCGGGCCACGGCTGCGTTCCCCGTGCTGAGCGCCAACCTGCTGAAGGCGGACGGCACCGCGTACCTGCAGGCCGAGGGCAGGCCGTACTTCGTGCGCGACGTCGGCGGCGTCAAGGTCGGCGCCTTCGCGCTCGGGGGTCCGGACGTCCAGCATCTCGTCAAGAAGGACGTGATGCCGGAAGCCACCCACTGGTCCGACGCCACCGAGGCCGCGCGCGCCGTGGTGACGCAGTTGCGCGACGTCGAGCACGCCGACGTCGTCGTGCTCATCGGTCATCAGACGACGGAGGAGGACGAAGCGCTGGTACGGGCCGTGCCGGGCATCGACCTCGTCCTCGGCTCCCACTCCCACCACAAGGGCGCGCTGCAGTCGATCGCCGGGACGCGCTCCTGGATCGTGTCGCCCTCGCAGTACCTCACGTACGTGTCCCGCGTGGACGTGCGGGTCGAGGAAGGCCGGGTCACGGCCGTCACCGGCGGACTCGTGCGGATGGAGGACAGCGTCGCGCCGGATCCGCTGGTGGCGCTCGAGGTCGCGACGAAACAGAAGGCTCTCGAGGCCAAGCGTCCGGAGCGCTTCCGGAGCGTGGGCCGCGCCGCGGTCGACCTCTCCGACGAAGGCGTCTTCGACGGCGAGTCGGCGCTCTCGAACTGGGCCACCGACACGGTCCGCGCGCGGGCGAAGGCCCAGGTCTTCTTCGCCACAGCGTCATCGTTCCGCGCCACGATCCCCTTGGGCACCGTCGTGGCCGAGACGTTCTTCAGCGCCGTGCCCTACAAGAACGCGGTGATGACGGCGCGGCTCACGGGCGCCCAGATCCTGGCGTGGCTCGAGCTGTCGGCGCGCCGCCGCGGCAGCGACGGCTTCAGCCCCGCGAGCGGCCTGCGCTACACCATCGTTGGCACGGCCGTGCGCGACGTCCACATCCTGCGCGATCCGGCGGATCCCGAAGCTGGCTACGCGCCCCTCGATCCCGCCGCCAGCTACCGCGTCGCCACCTCCGACTACCAGGGCTTCGTCGCCGACGGCTACAAGCAGATCTTCGGTGCCGGCGCCGAGATCGCGAAGACGGATCTCGACGTGCAGCAGGTGCTCCTCGACGCGCTCGCCACCGGCGACGTGCGCGCGAGCCTCGACGGCCGCGTGCGCGTTTCGCGCTGATGTAGAATCCCGGCACTTCCAACGATGCGCGGCGCGGTCTCGGTCCAGGGGATCACGAAGACGTTCGGCGGGCTCGCGGCGGTCCAGGACGTGAGCCTGGACGTGAAGCCGGGCGAGTTCCTGACGCTGCTCGGCCCGTCGGGCTGCGGCAAGACGACGCTGCTGCGGCTGATCGCCGGCTTCGAGGAGCCCGACCGCGGCGCGATCCTCATCTCGGGCCGGGACGTGGCCGCCCTGCCGCCCAACGAGCGGCCCGTGAACACGGTCTTCCAGCACTACGCGCTGTTTCCGCACCGCACGGTGGCCGGCAACATCGCCTTCGGGCTCGAGATGAAGAACGTGCCGAGGTCCGAGATCCCGGGCCGCGTCGAGAAGGGCCTCGAGATGGTGCGGCTGCCGGGCTTCGGCGAGCGCCGCATCGACCAGCTCTCGGGCGGCCAGAAGCAGCGCATCGCCCTGGCGCGCGCCGTGGTCCTCGAGCCCGAGGTGCTGCTGCTCGACGAGCCCATGGCGGCTCTCGACCTGAAGCTGCGCAAGGAGATGCAGGTGGAGGTGAAGAACCTCCAGGAGCGCCTGAAGATCACGTTCGTGTTCGTGACCCACGATCAGGACGAGGCGCTCACCATGAGCGACCGGATCGCGGTCATGAACCAGGGCCGCGTCGAGCAGCTCGGTACGCCCGAGGAGCTCTACGAGCGGCCGCGCACGCGTTTCGTGGCCGACTTCCTGGCCGTGAAGAACATCGTCGAGGTCGCCGTGGAGTCCGTCGAGGGCGGCAAGGCCCGCGTGCGCACCGGCGGCGGCACGGTGCTCTTCGCGAAGGACGACGGCGGCTACACGGTCGGCGGCAAGGCCTGGATCGGCGTGCGGCCGGAGCAGATCGCCCTGTCGGGTGGCGCGGAGAACAGCTACCCCGCGGTGATCGACGACGAGATCTACCTGGGCGACTGCACCGACTGGCAGGTGCGCGTCGGACAGGACGTGCTGACGGTGTCGGAGCAGGCGACGTCGGCCCGCGGCCGCAAGCGCGGCGACGCGGCGACGGTGTCCTTCCCGGCCGAGGCCGTGCTGCGCCTCGACGACAAGCCGGCGCCGCCGGCATGAAAGGGGCGCGGCGGCAGGCGATCCTGCTGCTCCTGCCCTGCCTCCTCGCGCTGCTCGTCCTCTTCCTGCTCCCGCAGGTCCTGATGTTCGCGACGTCCCTGGGCCGGCGCTCGGCGTACGGCGGCGTCATCCGCGACGTCAGCCTGCTGAACTACGTGCGGGCGCTCGATCCCATCTACCTGCGCATCCTCGCGCGCAGCGTCGGCCTCGCGTTCTTCACGACGCTGTTCTGCCTGCTGATGGCGTATCCCGTCTCCTACTGGCTCGGCGTGAAGGCGCCCGAGAAGTGGCGCAACGCCCTGCTCGTCCTCGTGATCCTGCCGTTCTGGACGAGCTTCCTCGTGCGCATGTACGCGTGGGTCTTCATGCTGCGCACCGAGGGCCTGCTGAACCTGTTCCTGGGAGAGCTCGGGATCGCGCCGCTCAACATGCTCTACAACGATTTCGCGGTGATGCTGGGCCAGGTGTACGGCGAGCTGCCATTCATGATCCTGCCGCTCTACGCGTCGATCGAGAAGCTCGACCGGTCGCTGCTCGAGGCCGCGGCGGACCTGGGAGCCTCTCCGCTGCGCTCCTTGTGGCGCGTCACGATCCCGCTCACGGCGCCGGGCATCGTGGCCGGGTCGGTGCTCGTCTTCATCCCCTCGCTCGGCGCGTACCTCGCGCCCGACCTGCTCGGCGGCGCGCGCACCGTCTACATCGGCAACCTGATCCAGAGCCAGTTCGCCGTGGCCCGCGACATGCCCTTCGGCTCGGCGCTCTCGTTCCTGCTGTCGCTCACGGTGCTGGTGCTGCTCTACGTGTTCCGGCGCCCGCTGCGCGCGTCCCAGGCCTGAGACGTGGCCGACTCCCGCGCGACGCTCCGCTCCTCTCCGGGCCTGGCGCTCTTCAGCGCGCTCGTCTATCTCTTCCTGTACGCGCCGATCCTGGTGCTCGTCGTGTTCTCGTTCAACGCCGGCCGGCTGACCGCGGAGTGGCAGGGCTTCACCTTCGCGTGGTACGCGAAGCTCCTCCACAACCCGCAGATCCTCTCGGCCTTGCGCAACAGCCTGGTGGTGGCCACGGCCTCGACGGTCGCCTGCACGATCCTCGGCACCGCCGCGGCCCTGGCGTTCCACAAGCACCGGTTCCGCAAGCAGGCGGCCATGGACGCGCTGATCACGGTGCCGATCGTCGTGCCCGAGATCGTGCTCGCCTCGTCCCTCGTGCTGTTGTTCGCGGCGATCGGCCTGCGTCTCGGCTTCTTCACCGTGATCCTCGCCCACATCGCGTTCTCGGTTTCCTACGCGGTCGTGGTCGTGCGCTCGCGCCTCGCGGGCTTCGACCGCAGCCTCGAGGAGGCCGCCGCGGACCTGGGCGCCGGGCCCTGGGCCACGTTCTGGAAGGTGACGCTGCCGGGCATCGCTCCCGGCGTCCTGGCCGGCGCGCTCCTCGTGTTCGCGCTTTCGATCGACGACTACGTGATCACGTCGTTCGTGGCCGGCGTCGGCGCCACGACCCTGCCGATCCAGATCTACTCGATGGTGCGCACGGGTATCTCGCCCGAGATCAACGCGGTCTCGACGATCCTGCTCGCCGCCACGAGCCTACTGCTGTTTGCCGCCTATCGCCTCGAGCAGGGGCGCTCGGCCCGCACGGCCGTCATCCCCATCGTGCTGAGCCTCGGTCTTCTGGGTGCCCCGTTCTTCCTCGGTGGCCGCGCCGCCTCGGGCGACAAGGTGCTGAACGTCTACATCTGGTCGAACTACATCTCGCCCGAGACCGTGAAGAAGTTCGAGCAGCGCTACGGCGTCCACGTGAACGTGGACCTCTACGACACCAACGAAGCGATGCTCGCGAAGGTGGCGACCGGCAACGTGGCCTACGACATCCTGTGCCCGTCGAACTACCCGGTCGAGAGCCTGCGCCACCAGAACCTCCTGCTGCCTCTCGATCACACGGCGCTGCCCCACCTGACCAACATCGACCCGCGCTTCCTCGACCAGGCCTATGACCCCGGGAACCGCTACTCGGTGCCGTACTTCTGGGGCACGGGCGGGATCGCCTACGACAAGACCAAGGTCGGCACCGTCGATTCGTGGGCCGCGCTGTGGGACGCGAGGTGGAAGGGCCGCATCCTCATGCTCGACGACCCGCGCGAGGCGATCGGCGCCACGTTCAAATGGAAGGGCTTGAGCTACAACACCGTCGACGAGGCGAAGCTCTTCGAGGCGCGGCGCCTGCTCATGGAGCAGAAGAAGCTCGTGAAGACCTACAACGCCTCGAACTTCGAGGACGTGCTGCTCTCGCGGGACGTGTGGCTCGCCCAGGGCTGGAACGGCCAGTTCGCGAAGGTCATGGCCGACGACCACGAGCTCACCTACGTGATCCCGAAAGAGGGCGCCAGCATGTTCGTCGACAGTCTGGTGATCCCGGCGTCGGCCCCGCACCCGGAGCTCGCCCACGCCTTCATCGACTTCACCCTCGAGCCCGAGATCGCGGCCGAGATCTGCCGCACCATGCAGTACTCGACGCCGAACCGCGCCGCGCTGCCCCTGCTGCCGGCCGCGATCCGCGACAACCCCGCGATCTTCCCGCCCGACGACGTGGTGGGGCGCCTCGAGCTGATCCACGACATCGGCGAATCCACGGTCCTCTACGACCGGCTCTGGACCGAGGTCAAGACCAGCGAATGAGACGGCCGGCGCGGCGCGCCGCCCTCGTCGTCCTCCTGGCCGGCATCGCCTACAGCCTGTACCTGCAGGCGCTGCTCCAGCCCGAAGGCATGAACCTGGGCGACGCGGGGCTGAAGGTGCTCATGACCCAGCAGTTCGCCCGCGGCGACTGGCACCTCGACCTGCGCCTGCCGGCCCAGACGTGGGTGCGCGAGCTGTGGGCGGGTGGCCTGTACCCGTTCAAGTTCGGCAACGACTACGCCACCGAGGGCGTCTACTACGTGCGCTTCGCGATGTTCTTTCCCCTGGTCTCGGCGCCGTTCTACGGGCTCGCGGGCCTGCGCGGCCTCTACGTCCTGCCGGTGCTGGCGACGTGGGCCCTGTGGATCGCCCTGGAGCGCGCCCTTCGCGCCCTCGGGGTGAGGCCGCTGGCGCGAGCCGCCACCCTCGCGGTCCTGGTCTTCGCGTCGTTCGTCACCTACTACAGCGCGACGTTCTGGGAGCACACGGCGGCGGTGGCGCTCGCGTTCGGCGGCCTGGCCCTCGTCCTGGCGCGCCCCCTGGGTCGGGCTCCGACGCTGGCGACGGCGCTCGCAGGCGGCGCGCTCGTGGGAGCGTCGACGTGGTTTCGCGAGGAGCTGCTCTGCCTGGTCGGCGCCGCGGCGGGGCTCGGCCTGCTGGCGCCGCTCGGGGTGCTCCCGTTGCGCCGCTGGCCGCTGCGCTCGAGCGTCGCGTGGCTCCTGGCCCTCGCGGCGCCGCCCGCCGCCATGTTCGCGTTCAACCTCTGGGCCTTCGGCAGCGTCCTGGGCATGCATGGCGGCGTCGCAGCGAAGGCGCTGACGACGGCGCAGGGCGTCTCCGGGCCCGAGTCGCTCCGCTACTATCTCGCCGCGTTCGTGCAGTTCTTTCCGGCCTCGCTGCTCGCACTCCTGGTGCCGTGGGTGAGCCCGCCCGCGCGCAGGGGAACCGCGGCGCTCTTCGCGGGTCTCGCCGGGTTCTATCTCGCCGCCGTTCCCTTCCTGGTGCGGGTCCAGGGCAAGGAGTGGGGGCCGCGCTTCCTGATCCCGGCCGTGCCGCTGCTCTGCGTCGCGCTCGCCTTCGTCCTGGACCGCATCGGGCGCGAGCGGCGCGCGTGGCTGCGCGCCGTCGCGGGCGCGGCCGCGCTGGCCGTGTTCGGCGCCGGAAGCTTCCGCAACACCGTCCAGGGCACGGCCGACGTGGGCGACCGCTACACACGGCGCACGGGCGTCGTCCGGCTGGTCGAGGCCGACCCGAGCCGTCACGTCGCCGTCTCCCACGAGTTCATGACCGCGCTCCTGATGCCGGCCAGCCGAAAGGCCTTCTTCCTCGTCGAGGATCGGGCCGACCTGGGACGTCTGGCGCGGGCCCTCGCGGGCCATGGCGCGGATCGCTTCCTGTACCTCGAGGACCCGATCTATCGAACCGCCCTCTCGAGGCATGCGCGCGCGGGCGCCGTCATCCCCGTCGGCCGCGGGCTGCGCGTGCGCCTGGAGCCGCGCGGTCGCACCGATCGGTATCTGGCCTTCGATGCCGTCATTGTGGGAAGATCGCGACCGTGAGCGTCCTGGGACAACTGGCGGTGGCCGGACTCGCCCTCGCGATCGCCGCCGGGGCCGGCGCCGATGCGCCGCCGGACGGTCGCCTGCTCTACAACGCGAAGTGCGCGAGCTGTCACGGCCGCACCGGCAAGGCCCGTCCCGACCTCGCGAAGAAGAACACGCCGAACCTCAACGACCCGGCCTGGCAGAAGGAAGCCACCGACGACGAGATCCGCGACGTCATCGCGAAGGGCGTCGGCTCCTCGGCGATGAAGGCGTTCTCCCCCGAGCTGAAGGCCGAGGAGATCGCCGCGGTGGTGAAGTACGTGCGGACCCTCGCTCCCGCGAAGTAGCCCGAAGCGGCGCTACGAGCCGCTCACCATCATCTTCTTGATGCGCAGCGTCGGCGCCGCCGACGACCCGCGCCAGACGAGATCGCTGCCCACGGCATCCACGTCGACGAGCATCTGCTTCAGGTTGCCAGCGATCGTGACCTCGTGGACGGGGAACGCCAGCCGCCCGTTCTCGATCCACTGGCCGGTGGCGCCCTGGGAGTAGTCGCCGGACACCAGGTTGACGCCGAAGCCGATGAGGTCCGTGACGTACAGCCCCTGGCCGATGCCCGCCACGATGTCCTCGGGGTGCGTGGCGCCTGCGGCGAAGCACAGGTTGCCGGCCCCTACCGACGGACCCCCCCCGACGCCGCGCCGCGCGCTTCCCGTCGGCTGCGCGCCGATCTTGCGCGCCGCGTAGGCGTCGCACTGGAAGTGACGCAGCACCCCGGCTTCCAGGGGAACGCTGACGCGGGTGCGCTGGCCTTCGCCGTCGAAGGGCCGGGAGCCGAGGCCGCGCGGCCGGCGACCGTCGTCGATCATGGTGAGCAGGGGCGAGGCGACGACCGCGCCGAGCCGGTCCTTCAGGAACGTCGCGTTGCGGAACACGGCGTATCCCGAGAGCGCTCCGAACACCGTGCCGAGAAGCTCGGCGGCGGTCTCCGGATCGAACACGATCGGCACCTCGGTCGTCGCCACCTTGCGCGCGCCCAGGCGCCGCAGCGTGCGCTCGGCGGCGATCCTTCCGACCTCCTCCGGCGCGAGCAGGTCTCGAAGGCCGCGGCCCGAGCTGTACCACCAGTCGCGCTCCTTCTGGCCGTCGCGCTCGCCGACCGGCACGACCGACACCGAGACCGACGACGAGCGATAGTGGCCCGCGAAGCCGCGGGAGTTCACGAGGGCGATCACGTCGTCCCCGCAGCCGAACGAGGCGCCGTCCGAGTTCGTGATCTCGGGGGACGCCGCGAGGGCCGCGGCCTCGGCGCGCCGCGCCATCTCGATGCGCTCGGCGGTCGGGAGAGAGCCCGGCGAGGAGTCGTGGAGCCCGAGGTCCGTCGGATCGAAGGGCTCGACAGCGTCGGGCAGGCCGGCCGCGGCATCCTCGCCGGTGACGCGGGCCATCGCCACGGTGTCCGAGACCAGCGTGTCGAGGGCCTGGCTCGAGAAATCGGAGGTGTAGGACGTCGCCGTCCGGCGGCCCACGAACACCCGCAGCCCGAGGGCCTTGCTCCCCGCGTCGGTGAGCTTCTCGATCTCCCCCTTGCGCACGGTCACCGAGAAATCGGTACCGGCCACCACGAGGGCGTCGGCGTCGCTGGCGCCGGCGGCGCGCGCCTTGCGGATCAGGGTCTCGGCCAGCTCCATCCCGCTCGCGGCGTCTGTCGGCATGCTCTCCCGTCGGCGCTGTGATAAGAACGCGCCGGTGCGAGCGGGACGATATCACGACGTGTCGAGACGGCTCCTCCTGGCTCTCGCCCTCGCGCTGCCCGCCGCGGGCGCCCGCGCCCAGGCTCCGCTCCCCGACCGCACCTACGCCATGGGCGACCCGGCGATCGACGGGCTCCAGGAAGTCTTCCGGCGCACGCTCGAGAGCAACCGCAAGGAGTTCCAGGGTCGCTTCACGCGCGTGCAGGGGTTCCGGGCCGGCTCCGGCTACCCGCAGCTGTGGGTCCGGGACAGCTCGGGCCTCGCGCCGCTCTCGCGCTACCTCTACCCGCGCGGCTACCTCACGAGCTGGCTCGAGGAGATGCTCGCCCACCAGGACGAGAGCGGCAGCGTCTACGACTGGATCGCGAGCGGGGAGCTGCACCTCTTCAACCAGTGGGCGCCCCAGGCGCGCGAGCTCGTGAACGCCGGCGCCATCGCGATCTCGGCCGACAAGAACACGAGCGAGGCCGACCAGGAGACGAGCGCGGTGGACGCGGCGTGGCGCGCCTGGCAGGCGACAGGCGACGACAACTGGCTGAAGAAGCCGATCCGCGGCACGAGCGTCGTGGAGCGCTGCGCCGCCGCCGTGCGCTTCCTCACCCGCACCCGCTACGACGCGCGCCTGGGTCTCGTCACGAGCGCCTACACCGCGGACTGGGGCGACGTGAGCCTCGCTCACGCGGACCAGCGGGCGATCTACGTCGACGACACGACGCCCCTCGTGGCCGGGCTCTACACCAACAGCCTCACGGCCCGGGCCATGGGCCAGCTCGCCGACATGTACGGGGCCATCGGGAACACGACCCGGGCCGCGGAGTGGCGTGCCCAGGGGAACCTGATGCGCCGCAAGATCGACCGTCACTTCTGGCAGGCGCAGGCCGGCTACTACCGCATGAACGTCGTGGTCCGAGGCGGCCCACGCGTGCCGCCGGCCGTCGACGTCGACCGGATCTTCGCGCTGGGCGGCAACACCATGGCGCTCCTCGCCGGCATCCCCAGCGACGCGCAGGCGGCGCGCATCCTCGACACGGCCGAGGCGCGGCGGCGCCGGTATCAGCTCGCCACGGTCTCGGGCGTCCTGCTGCCCCCGTTCGCCGACGGCGTCTTCCCCCATCCGGCGCTGACGCGCGCGTGGCAGTACCAGAACGGCGGACAGTGGGACTGGTTCGGCGGCCGGTTCGTGCTCGCCGAGTACGAGCGCGGCTACTCGCGGCGCGCGACGGAGCACCTGGCCCAGATCGCACGCCGTACCCGCGACTCGAAAGGAGCCTACGAGTGGCACACCCGCTCGGGCGAGGCCAAGGGCAGCGGCCGCTACTCCGCCACCGCGGCGGCCCTGGCCGAGGCGGTCTACACCGGCTTGTTCGGCGTGAAGCTCGGCCACGGCGTCGCGGACCTCGACATCCGCCTTCTCGACCGCACCGGCCGGATCGACCTCACGCAGCCCGCCACGGGCACCCGCGTCGCCTACCGCTACGCCTTCGATCCGCGCGCCCGCCGCATCACCCTCGACGCCGAGACGAACGCGCGCCTGGGCCGGGTGCGCCTGGTGGTGCCCGGGACGCTACGCGTGCGCGAGGTCCGCCGCGGCGGCCGCGTGGTGCGCTTCAGCTCCGAGACGCGCGGCGAAGACCGCGCGATCGTCGTGCCGGGAGGAGCCTCGCCCGTGAGGCTCGAGGTCCGCCTGTCACCACGCTGAGGGCTTGTAGTCCTTCAGGAACTTGCCCCACACGTGCTCGCCCGTGAGCAGGCCGTTGAAGAACGGATCGCACAGGCGCGCGGCGCCGTCGACGATGTCGAGGGGCGGCTGGAAGTCGAGCTCGTCGCGCTTGCGCGTCGCGTGGAGCGCCGGGTCCTCGTCGGTGACCCAGCCCGTGTCGACGGCGTTCATGTGGATGCCGTCGTTCACGTAGTCGCGCGCCGACGTGAGGGTCAGCATGTTGAGGGCGGCCTTCGCCATGTTCGTGTGGGGATGGCGGTCGGTCTTGGTACCGCGGGAGAAGATGCCCTCCATCGCCGACACGTTCACGATGTGCTTGTCGCGCGACGGCACCCGCATCATGAGCGGCTTCAGACGGCTGCACAGGATGAACGGCGCCACCGCGTTCACGAGCTGCACTTCGATCATCTCGGGCGTCGGCACCTCGGCCAGCGTCAGGCGCCAGGAGTTCTGCGTGCGCAGGTCCACCTGCTGCAGGTCCACGTCCGTGTGGCCCTCGGGAAAGAGATCGGGACGCCGCTCGGCGTCGTCGTACGCGTAGCGCACCTGCGAGAGCCGGGCCGACTCGCGGACCCCGATGCCCGAGCCGCCGCCCTGCCAGGTCGAGAGGCCGGTGGCGTCGACGCCGGTCGCCGGAGGCAAGGCGGTGGGGGACTCGAGAGCGCGAACGCAGTCGCGATGTGTCGCCAGCAGCGGCTGGATCTCGCGCGGCAGGTCCTCGTGGGCCAGGGCCTCGAAGGCCAGCAGGTGCTCGTAGAAGCCCGGGGGGCGCCGCACGGTCTGACAGGCGTTGTTGACCAGGATGTCGAGGCGGTCGTGGCTGTGCTCGACGTAGCGCGCGAACAGCTCGACGGACGGCGCGTGGCGCAGGTCGAGGCCATGGACCTCGAGGCGGTCTTTCCACTCGGGATAGTCCGCTTCCATCGCGTAGCGCCTGGCGGCGTCGTTGGGGAAGCGCGTCGTCGCGATCACCCGTGCCCCGGCCCGCAGGATCTTGAGCGCGGTGTGGAAACCGATCTTGACCCGGGCGCCCGTGACGAGGGCGACGCGCCCCGAGAGGTCCGCGGTCTGGAAGCGCTTCTCGTAGTTGAGCTCCGCGCACTCCGGGCACAGCGCGTCGTAGAAGTGGTGCAGGCGCATGAAGTCCGCCTTGCAGACGTAGCAGGTCTTCGGCTTCTTGAGCTCGCGCACGGGTTCCCCGGGCGGTGGCAGCTGCTTCGGTGGCGCCACGAACACCGAGTCCTCGCGAGCCGCGCGGATGCCGGCGCCGGAGCGCGTCTCCCGGTCCGCCGTCTCGTCGCGCTCGCGGCGCTTGCGGCGGAAGGCGCGGGCCAGGTGGCGAGCCTGATAGGTGTCGGGCCGCGACACCTGGCCGGCCGCCGTCAGGAACGCACGACGCACGGGCTCCGGCACGTCGGCCAGGAGGCCGCGCTCGGCGACGAGGCGCTCCAGGAACTCGGTGACGCGCTGCAGCTCGTCCGCGGAGAGAGGCATGAACCGACAAAACTAGCATGGAACCGCGTTGTAGACTCTCGCCCGCATGGAGGACTACCGGACGATCGAGAGCCTCGCAGCGCTCGCAGAACGCCTGTCCCTGGACCGCTGCGTCCTGAAGGGGCTCGACCTGCGCCACGAGGCCCTGCGCTGGGACGAGATCTCGGTCACGCGCCGCACGTTCTTCCTCGGCTGTCAGCTCCCGCCCGACGTCGAGAGCCGGCTGCGCGAGCGCGGGGCGATCTTCTTCCCGCGCTTCGGCGAGCTGCCCTATGACCCCTACCGGATCGCCCTCTACGACTCGGCCGAGCTGATGGACGAGTTCGACGGCGCCGCCTTCGAGGCGACCGCGGCGGACCAGAAGATCTACGGCAACTTCCGGCGCAGCCGCAAACGGCGCTCGGTCGTGGACCTGCTCGCCCAGCGCCTCCACGACCACAGCGTCTCCGACGCGCTCGATCAGTTCCTCGGCGGGGACGCGAAGCAGTTCGAGCGCGGCATCGTCGGCATCATGGGCGGACACCAGTCGGCGCGCGACAGCCGCGAGTTCCGCGAGGTGGCCCGCCTGGGCCATCGCCTGGCGCGGGCCGGCTTCCTCGTCCTCACCGGAGGCGGCCCGGGCGCGATGGAGGCCGGCAACCTGGGCGCCTTCCTCGCGACGCATCGCGAGGAGCGGGTCGTGGACGAGGCCGTGGCGATGCTCGCGGAGGAGCCCCACGCCGGCCCACCCGTGCCCGCCGCCTATTTCCGGCGCGCCCAGGACGTGATCGAGCGCTTCGCGCCGCGCTCCGCCGCGAGATGGGGCTGCCGGAGGGGCCTCGGCTGGGACGCCGGCACGAGCCTCGCGATCCCGACCTGGACCTACGGCCACGAGCCCTCGAACCTGTTCGCCACCCACATCGCGAAGCTGTTCCAGAACAGCGTGCGCGAGGAGGGGCTCGTGACCTTCGCGAACGCCGGTCTCGTGTTCGCGCCCGGCAAGGCCGGCACGCTGCAGGAGGTCTTCACGGACGCGGTGCAGAACTACTACGCGGAGTCCAGCGCCGACGTGACGCCGATGGCCTTCTGGCCGAAGGCCTACTGGACCGAAACCTTGCCCGCGCCCGACACCCTCCGGCGCCTGGCGGACGCCGGCAACAAGCGCTTCAAGGCCCGCGTCGGCGCCTTCGACGACGTCGGCGAGATCGTGGACTTCCTGCTCGACCCGCCGCCGCTGCTCTGACGCATGTGCCGCGGACCTGACGCATACTTGTCGGCTTGAGCCCGTCACCTGGTCCGCCCGCCGAGCGCCTCGAAGCCCTGTTCCGCCTGCCGCTCGCGGACTTCACCGCCGCCCGCAATGCGCTGGCGACGGAGCTCAAGAAGGCCGGCGACCGCGAGGCCGCGGCCGCGGTCGCGGCGCTCGCCAAGCCGAGCGCCTCGGCCTGGGCGGTGAACGCGCTCTATTGGAACGAGCGCCCGCTCTTCGACGCTTTCCTCGCGGCCGGCGCGCGCCTCGTCACGGCCCAGCGCTCGGGCGGCGCGGACGCGTTCCGCGACGCCCAGAAGCAGCGCAAGGACGCGCTCCTGGGCCTGATGAAGAAGGCCGAGGCGACGCTCGCCCTCGCCTGGCACGGCGCGACACCGGCCCTGCTCGGCCGCATCTCCCAGAGCCTCGAGTCCCTGGCGGTGCGCGGTGGCGCGCCGGAGGGGATGGCGCTGGGCCAGCTCGTGGAGGACCTGGAGCCGCCCGGCTTCGACGCGTTCGCGGGGCTGCGCTTCGAGGCCCCGCCTCCCGCGACGCCGAAGGCGCCCCGCACGGAGAGCACCGCCGTCGCCGACGCGAAGGCGCGCCGCGCCGCGATCGAAGACGCCCGTGAGGCGGTGCTGAGCGCGGAGGCCGAGGTCCGTGTTCGCAAGAAGGCGATGGCCGACGCGGCCGCAACCGCCGACAAGGCGCGCGCGACCCAGCGCTCGGCGGAGGAAGCGCTGAGCGACGCCTCCCTCAAGGCTCGGCGCGCCACCGAGACGGCCGAGAAGGCGGGCTTCGAGGCGCGCCGGGTCGGCACGGCGCTGGCGGAGGCCGAGCGCGCCCTCGAGGCCGCGAAGGCCGCCTTCGACCGGAAGAAGCGCGAGCTGTGAGCCGCTTCAAGCTCACCCTCGAGTACGTCGGCACGCGCTATCGCGGCTGGCAGATCCAGAAGAACGCCCGCACCGTGCAAGGCGAGATCGCGGCGGCCGTGCGCCTCGTCTCCGAGCGCACCGACTTCGAGCTCTACGGCTCGGGCCGCACCGACGCCGGCGTCCACGCCCTCGCGCAGGTCGCCCACCTCGACCTCAACACGCCGCTGAAGCCCGACGTCCTGCGCATGGCGCTCAACGACAAGCTGCCCCAGGACATCCACCTGCTGAAGGCCGAGGTGGTGCCGCGCCAGTTCCACGCGCGCCACGACGCGAAGGGCCGCCGCTACCTCTACCAGATCTCCCACCGGCGCACGG
The DNA here is from genome assembly GCA_902826455.1 of uncultured Acidobacteriota bacterium. Lineage (GTDB taxonomy): Bacteria > Acidobacteriota > Vicinamibacteria > Fen-336 > Fen-336 > CADEEV01. The sequence continues at coordinate 105,042 of CADEEV010000012.1, forward strand.
CTTTCGCGAAGCCGTACGTGTGGTGGATCAAGGACCCGCTGTCGGTCGACGCCATGCGGCGCGCGGTTCCGCATTTCCTCGGCCTGCAGGACTTCCGCGCCTTCACGGCGGACGACCCCGAGGAGAAGTCCACCAAGGCCGAGATCGAGCGTCTCGACGTCGCCGAGGACGGCGCGCTGCTCCTGATCCGCATCGACGGCTCGCACTTCCTCTGGAAGATGGTGCGGCGCCTCGTGGGCGTTCTCGCCGAGGTCGGGCGCGGGCGCCTCTCGGACAAGGACGTCGCCCGCTTCCTGCGCGAGGGATCCGAGATGCCCGCGGCCCTCACGGCGCCGCCCTCGGGCCTGTTCCTGGAGCGCGTCTTCTACGAGGGCGACCGCCGTGACCAGCCCTTGCGGCCCGTCCTTCACCTGAGCCAGGAGCGCTGATGGAGTTCGCCGGCGTGATCTTCGACCTCGACGGAACGCTGGTAGACAACATGCACTTCCACACCGAGGCGTTCGCGCGCTTCGCCGGCCGTCACGGCCTGCCGCCCCTCGACATGACCCAGCGGGCCCGTTTCGACGGCAAGCGCAACCGCGAGATCTTCCCGGACCTCTTCGGCCGCGAGCTCACGGAGGACGAGCACGCCGCCTTCGCCGACGAGAAGGAGTCGCTCTATCGCGAGCTCTCCAGGGGAAGCCTGACGCCCATGCCCGGCCTCGTCCGGTTCCTGGACCTCCTCGACGCCCACGGCGTGCCCTACGCGATCGCCACCTCCGCTCCGGCTCCGAACGTGCCCCACGCCCTGGGCGAGATGGGGCTCACCGATCGCCTGACGCGCATCATGCGTAGCGGACAGGTGGGCCGCGGCAAGCCGTTTCCCGACGTCTTTCTCGCGGCGGCGAAGCTCCTCGCCGTTCCGGCCGAGCGCTGCCTCGCCTTCGAGGACGCCCCGCTCGGCGTGCTGGCCGCAAAGGCCGCCGGCATGCGTTGCGTCGCCCTGACGACGAGCTTCGACTACGACGCGCTCGTGAAGGCCGGCGCCGCACCCGACGTCGCGGTGCCCGACTACGACGCCTACCTCGACTGTTGTGGCGAGTGGCTGGGCGGCGGGGACGAGCCGGGGAACGCGCCTCCGGGAGCTGCCGTATAGTCGTCTCAAGGGGCCCTTCGAGGAGTTCAAGACAATGAAAGTCATCCGCCGCCTCGCGGCTCTCGCGCTGGCCGCCGCCTGCGCGGGCAGCGCCCTGGCCGAAGGCAAGCGTCTCACGCTGACCACGAAGTCGGCCGAGGCGAAGCAGCTGCTCGCCGAGCTGCAGAAGCGCATCGAGAGCCTGCAGTTCGGGAACGACAACATCGACCTCGCGAACAAGATCCTGGCCGCCGACCCGAACTTCGCGATGGGCGTCTACTACCTCTCGGCCGTGACGCCGCCGCCCGACAACCAGAAGCACCTCGAGAAGTCCGTCGAGCTCGCGAAGGGCGCGAGCGACGGCGAGCGCCGCTTCATCGAGGCGCTCGTGATCGCCCGGAGCCCCGAGGCCTCGAAGTCGATCGCGCCGCTCACCCAGCTCGCCAAGGAGTTCCCCGACGAGCGCGTCATCCACGCGATCCTCGGCCAGGTGCTGAGCGCCGACGGCAAGGTCTCCGAGGCCCGCGCGGAATACCAGAAGGCGATCGCGATCGACCCCTCGACGCCTCGCGCCTACACGTTCCTCGGCAACCTGCTGATCCTCGAAGGCAAGTATGCCGAGGCCCGCAAGGCCTTCGACGACGCGGCGACCCGCGTCCCGGCGGGCGTGCCGCCCGGCGGCATCCGCTATCCCGTCGCGTTCACGTACCTCTACGAGAACAAGCCCGACAAGGCCATCGAGACGCTGAGCGGCTTCGCCGACGAGTACAAGAAGGCCGGCTCGCCCTTCGGGATTCCCGAGGTCTTCATCTGGAACTCGATCGCGCGCATCAACCTCGAGAACGGCCGCTACGACGCGGCCCTCGCCGCCTACAAGAAGGGCTACGACAGCGTTCCCGGCAGCACCCTCGACGCGGAGCAGAAGCAGATCTGGCTGGGCCGGCTCCACCACGGCCAGGCCCGCACCTGGGCGCGCATGGGCAAGTACGACGAGGCACGCAAGGAAGCCGACACGGTCAAGAAGATGATCGCGGACGGCGGCGAGCGCGGGAAGCCGTTCGAGCCCGCGTACCACTACCTCGCCGGCTACATCGACCTCGCCCAGGGCAAGAACGCCGACGCCGTCGAGCACCTGAAGCAGGCGCAGCCCGACCAGGACCCCTTCCGTGCGCTGCTCCTCGCCCGCGCCTACGAGAAGCTGGGCGACAAGGCGAACGCGAAGAAGAGCTACGAGATGGTGGTCAACGACTCGAGCACGAGCATCGAGCGGGCGCTGTCCTACAACGAGGCGAAGAAGAAGCTCGACTCGCTGTAGCGGCGGGAGTCACACCTCCGCGAGACTTCGACTACGGAGGAGTGCCGGAGACCCGTTTGTTCGGCCTCCCTTCGCGGACGGGTCCGCCTTCAAGGTGTCCCTCCCCTTGGGGCGGGAGTGGATGGCCGATACGCGTTTCGGGCCCGCAATGTGTTCGCTGTGCATCCACTTGGTCTAGACGGATGCGATACCATGCGCGCAACACAAAGGGGCGAAGGTGGATCACCGACAATCACCTGGGATCGAGCTGCCGCCAATGGCTCCCATGCTCATGCAATCGCTCCGAGCCGTCGGCTACACGACGGCTGCAGCGGTAGCTGATCTCGTTGACAACAGCATCGCGGCAGCTGCTCGCAAGGTTGCTATCCGTTTCACTCCGACACCCGAGCCAATCGTCGCCGTGTTGGACGACGGCACAGGCATGGATGAGCACACCCTCGTAGCTGCTATGAGGTTCGGCAGCCGTGATCCGCGCCGTGCGCCCTTGGGTGTGGATCTCGGCCGGTTTGGTCTCGGCCTGAAGACGGCGTCCCTTTCACAATGTCGGAAGCTGACGGTCGCCTCCTATCGCGAGGGCCGGCTGGGCGTGGCGTGTTGGGACCTAGGGGAATGCGAGCGTCTCGGTACGTGGTGGCTCGGTCGCCCCGGTGTTTCAAGTGTGCCGGAAGACATCTTGGAGGTCCTAGTCGCGCAGGGCCAAGGAACAGCCGTGTTGTGGCAAGACCTCGATCGACTGGGCGCTACGGGCGGAGCGGACCAACGGCGCGCGATGGACCTCAGCATGGATGAGGTCGCTCAGCACCTCGCAATGGTCTTCCATCGTTTTCTCGTTGGTGAGGTCGCCGGTCCTTTTGAGATTACCGTTAACGATCGAGCGCTTCCCCGGCTAGACCCCTTCCTGGAAGGTCATGCTCGCGGGCAAACCCTTCACGGAGAAACCTTTCAGGTGGACGGCCATTCGGTCACCGTGTCGCCATTCGTCCTGCCATTCCCCTCCCGGCTGAACTCGGGGGAGCTTGACCGCGCCGGTGGGCGCGAGAGTCTCAAGGGTGGCCACGGCTTCTATGTCTATCGAGGGGGCCGGCTTGTGGTGCCTGGAGGCTGGTTTCGCATCGTCCCATCGGACGAACTGATCCGGTTGGCCCGCGTACGCGTCGACGTGCCGGTCGAGCTGGACCATCTTTGGAAGGTCGACATCAGGAAAACGATTGCGGAGCCGCCACTGGCATTGCGCCCCGAGCTTAAAAGGATCGTGGGCGCAGCGACCGTTCGAAGCCGGCGTGTGTACACCTACAAAGGCACGCAGCAACGTGACGCAGATCGGATCCCATTGTGGGCCCGCCAGGACGCTCGTGATGGAGCGGCGGTCTGGCGTATCAATCGAGAGCATCCAATCGTGACAGCAATGAAGCAAGGCCCGTCGGCTCCCGTCGACGTCGACCGTCTCCTCCGTCTCTTGGAAGAACTCCTGCCGATACATGACATACATCTTCAGATCAGCAACGACTTGCCGGTTTCGGAGAATCCGGAGATGGACGTGGACGAACTCCGTGCTCTTGCCAAGAAAATGATCGACGCTTTTGTTGACCAACCCGCGACAGTTCAGCTTTTGTTGGATCGCCTCCACCTCACAGATCCTTTCAGTCGTGATCCAGAAGGCGCGCGGAGAATTGCAGATGGATTGCGCGAATGAATTCAACAACTCCCGAAACCCTGGCGGCAGCCTGCGCACAACTATTGCGGCTTGATCCCCCTCCGACGGAAGGAGAGATCAACGACGTTCTCGACCGCATGTCGCTAGCCTTGGCCGCGGCGACGGACACGGTCGCGACTGCCCGGAAGCTCCTTCATTCACGGTTCGCAATCCGAATGGATATGGGGCAGACCCTGACGTCAGAGGATGGTCAGGTTCCCTGGCTAGATGCTCGACGCAGCGCAATCGATCCGTTCTATTGGAATCGGTATCGTGAACTCCTTCTCCGGTTGGGCTGGGCTCCCCGCGTGGTGACTGTGCTGGACCGCTCCAGCGACGAGTTGTTGGATCTTCTGGGCAACCCAGGGCAAAGCAACCCGTGGCAGCGACGAGGGCTGGTCATGGGCGACGTCCAATCGGGCAAGACCGCCTCCTACGCCGGCCTAATCTGCAAGGCGGCGGATGCGGACTACAGAATGATCATCCTCCTGACTGGGACTCTGGAGAATGTTCGTAGGCAAACTCAGGAGCGCCTGGACAACGCATTCATAGGCTTCGACAGCCGGGACCACCTTGACCCACAGGCGCGAAACAAGAGGCACATTGGAGTCGGCCTCATCGACGGTCGTCGCAGCGGCGCCGTCTTTACCTCCCGAGGACACGACTTCCGCAAGGATGGCGTTCCGAATGTTGGCATCTCTCTCGACTCCATCAAGGAGCCCGTGCTGGTGGTTACGAAGAAGAACAAGGGAGTGCTTGAGCGGCTCTCCTCTTGGCTTCGTGCCCGAAACGCAGATCGCGACGGCAAGATCGATCTTCCATTGCTAATGATCGACGATGAGGCCGACAACGCGTCTATCAACACACGACAGAAGCCCAACGAAACCACCGCAATCAACAAAGCCATCCGTGACCTGCTCTCGCTCTTCCGGCGATCGAGCTATGTCGGCTTCACCGCGACTCCATTCGCGAACATCTTTATCGATCCCACATCGACCGACGAGATGTGGGGCGACGACCTCTTTCCGCGTGACTTCATCCACGTTCTCGAGCAACCCAATAACTACGTCGGCATGAACACCTTGTTTCCCGCGGAGCCGACCCCCGACGACGCCAATCCAAGGAAATTCATCCGAGCCATCGCTGACGCCGACGAGTGGTTGCCCGAGGCACACGACAAGGACTTCGATGTGGGCCCCCTTCCGGGCTCGCTACTCTCAGCTTTGCGATGCTTTCTTCTCACTTGCGCAATCCGCGATGTTCAAGCTGCCGCGGAAGGACCTGAGCAGGGGAGTGCCATCCACCGTTCGATGTTGGTGAATGCTTCACGCTTCACGGCGGTTCAGGATCGGATTGCGGATGCTCTCCACGTGGCCTTAGAAGAGATTCGGCGTGCGGTTCGTTTGCACGGCGCGCTGAGCCCCGACCAAGCCGCCGCCCAGTCACCAGAGATTGCGGCCCTAGGGGCGACATTCGCGAAGGAATTCACGACTTGCGGAAGCTCGTGGGCAGATGTCCTGCGTGTGCTGCATGAGGCAATTAGCCCAGTGCGAGTTCAAGCTGTGAACCAGCGCACTGGAGCTGCGAGTCTCGACTACAGCATGGTGGACAAATCTCCGGGCGTGCGGGTCATTGCAGTCGGCGGCAATAGCCTCTCAAGAGGTCTCACCCTCGAGGGGCTGTCGACAAGCTATTTCTTTCGAGATCCAAGGGCCTACGACACCCTCCTTCAAATGGGCCGCTGGTTCGGATACCGAGACGGTTATCTGCGGCTCTGCCGTCTTTGGCTCACCGATGAGGCGGAGGGTTGGTACAAGCACGTTGCTCGAGCGACCGGAGAGCTCAGACGCGACTTTGCGCGGATGAAGCGTGTTCAAGCAACTCCCCGGGAGTTTGGCCTTAGGGTCCGCACTCACCCTGACACTGTCCTGTTGATCACCGCCCGCAACAAGATGAGTACGGGTATGGATGTTGACGAAGTGTGGAACGTCTCTCTCATGGGGCGGATGATCGAATCTGCACGCCTTCATAGCGACCGCAAGCGGAATGAGGCAAACCGTGGCCACGTCGAGCGCCTTCTAGGAAGACTCGGTCCCCCGAGTAACCCAGAGGGCAACGCTTTGGTATGGCAGGGGGTTGCCGCAGAAGCGATAGCAGCGTTCCTCGAAGCGTTCTTGATCCATCCGCTCAATTTCGACTTCCAAGGCGACAGCATTGCCAAGTTCCTGCGGGACGCCGAGGAGCGCGGGCCCCTACTCGCTGAGTGGACAGTAGCGATGCCAATCGCGGGGATAGGCCCGTCGGCTTCGCTTAGTGCTTTGCCGCAAGTCCAGATAAAAACAACACTCCGAAAGGTGAAGCCGAGCTACGGAGGCTCCCTTCTCGTCTCAGGCAACAGCGCCCGCGTCGGCAGCCGATCGGACCTCCGGCACGCGCTCACGCCAGATCAGTTTCGCGAAGCGGGTGATGCTCCCGAGGATGACCTTAGACGGGTCATGAAGGGCCCTCTCCTGGTTGTGTACCCGATACATGGTTACACCACGGACTCGCAGGGGAAGCGCGACTATCAAGGCGACCTGTTGCTGCCCGCCCTTGGGCTGCACTTCCCGGGAACCAAGGATCCTGATCCCTCGAAGAACCTCGTCCGATATCGCCTCAATCGGGTGGCGCAGAGGGAATTGCTGCCCGTGGAAGCGGATGACGACGATGTAGACGTGGATGATGACGATGCTGACAATTGAGCAACTGTGGACGGAGCTTCGAAACGCTCCGGGGGGGCCAAAACAGCGGCGAGTAGATGCGTCACACCCCTTAGATCTTTATGCGGACTACGACCTGCCTGATCGCCCCGGTCTCGTCGCTGTCTGTGGAACGCGACTCGCGCGCACGTATCTCATGAAAGCTATTGGCGTAGAGGAGGGAGAGCGGGCCGATGGCCGCTGGTCGCTCCGCATAGTTCTCAAGGAGCCTTCCCTGTTCCCTGTCTTCGCAGCGTTGTGCAGCGACATCATTGCATCGACGCGAGCAGCGGTTGATGAGGGACAACTTGCGATGGCGGTCATGGGGCGGATCGAGCGCTGGCGGCATCTCCTCGATCGCGAAGCAACGGGGCTTGAGGAGTCTGTTCTTCGCGGACTGATTGGGGAACTCTTGGTTCTGGAACTGGAACTGCTCGCGACGCTCCCTCCTCGGCAGGCAGTGGCGGCATGGACTGGTCCCAACGGCACGCCGCAGGATTTCTTGCTCCCCTCGGGCGCTCGCCTTGAGGTCAAGACTGTTGGTCGGGACGCGACCAAGGTTCGCATCAACGGGCTCCAGCAACTGGATGCCGATCCAGACCCCCTGGTCCTTCTTGTCGTGAGGGCTGAGTCCACGGGAGGCTCAGCCCCCGGTGCGGTGACTGCGCCGCTGCTGGTGTCTCGGCTTCGAAAAAGGTTGGAGCAAGAGGATGAAGCTCTGATTGCCTTCGATGCAGCACTCGCCAGCGTTGGCTGGCACGAAAGCCCGTCACACGAGGGCCTCGCGTTGCGCCCCGTCGCGATTGATGCCCATGAAGTAGACGTCCACTTTCCTAGGTTGACCTACGCTTCGGTGCCTCGCGGGGTAGAGGATGCTGACTATTCGATCTTGCTGCCCACGAACGCTCGCCGCATATGGCGGAGCGACAGGTGACCGAGGACGAGTTCCGGGCCGACCTGCTGGCCGCAAGATCATCCCGGGCTGAGACTCACGCAACAGGGCTCCGCGAGGCGTTCATAGCGGAGGTTCTCGATAGGCTGCGTGAGGCTGGAGAGGTACCCGAAGCAGAAATCTGTGGCGAGAAGGTTGAGGGACGCCGCGGTCGCCGCCTTGAGATGGACGCCTTCACCTTCGATGACGCCGACGACTCGCTCCACCTCTTCATTGCCATATATGACGGCGGACAAGAGATGCCCGCGAGAATCAATCTCTCCGAGGCTCGCGACCAAGGATTCAACCGTCTCTTAGCTGTGTTTGAGCAAGCCGTTGATGGCTGGCTGACGGCGAACATTGAGGAGAGTCGGCCACTCTGGGCACTCGCTCGCAGGCTAGAGAATAGCAAGCCATCGGCAGTGCGCCTTCACGTCGTCACGGATCGCATGGTGAGCGAGCGTTTGCGCGAGATTCCCCAGCAAGCGGCCGGCCACGTGTCAGTTACCCTCCAAATCTGGGATGTGACTCGTCTTCGAAGGATCCACGAGGCTCAAAACGCCCGTGACGATCTATTCGTTGACCTGACTGCTCTTCCAGGCGGCGGGCTTCCTGTCTTGCCGGCGGCTGTGGGAGTAGGTGACTACGAAGCGTACCTAGCGGTTGTGCCCGGCGAGTTCCTTGCTGACGTCTACATTCGCCATGGCAGTCGCCTCTTAGAGGGCAATGTTAGGACCTTTCTTGGACGTCGCGCCAAGACCAACCAGGGGATCGCCACAACATTAACGAAGGAGCCGGCTCGCTTTTTCGCCTACAACAACGGCATCGCCACAACGGCGTCGGCGGTTACCCGGATCGATGGTCCAGGGAACACCGACATCCTGACCGGCGTGAACGATCTGCAGATTGTGAACGGCGCCCAGACGACGGCATCGCTAGCAGCGTTGCGACTCGAAGGAAAAGTGTCCCTCGCCTCGGTTTTCGTTCCAATGAAGCTTTCCGTCGTGGCCCCCGAAATGGCGGGAGGATTGGTCCAAGAGATCTCGCGGTGCGCGAACACGCAGAATGCAATTCGGCCGAGCGATTTTTTTGCGAATCACCCGTTCCACCTGCGCATGGAGGAGATTTCCAGACGAATCCTTGCTCCTTCGGTTGGCGGTTCCCAGGTACAGACGCACTGGTACTACGAGAGGGCACGTGGCCAGCACCTAAATGACCAGGCGACGCGAACAACGGCCGCCAAGAGGGATCAGTTCTTGAGGTCGAATCCTCGCGGCCAAGTGATCACCAAGACAGACCTGGCGAAGGTAGAGAGTTGCTTCGATCTGATGCCTGATGTTGCGTGCAAGGGCGCCGAGAAGGCTTTCGACGCATTTGCTGATCACGTGGCCACAGAGTGGCTGGATGAGTCCAAGAGGAGCGTATATAGCGACGACTGGTACCGTGGTGCAGCGGCCCGAACGATCCTGTTTCGCACAACTGAGGCACTCGTCTCGGGAGCGGCGTGGTACGAAAGCGGTAGGGGATATCGGGCCCAGATCGTGGCCTATTCGACCGCAAGGCTGGCCGCACTTGCGATAAGAAGATCTGGCGGCGGCCGGCTCGACTACTTGAAGGTCTGGAGCGCACAAGCAGCCGGCAAGATTCTAGAGCGGCAACTGCTTGCTATTGCGGAGATCATGAACCAAGTCCTGTGGTCGCCGCCGCAGTCGGGTCAGAACATCTCCGAGTGGGCCAAGCAACAAGCGTGCAGGAAGCGTGCACTCGAAACCGAGGTCCCGGTAGTGCCCGGTTTCGATGCTCTTCTGGTGGAGAGAGCTGAAGTACGGATTGCAGCGCGGGAACAACGCGAGGGACAGCGTGTGGCAGATGGCCTAGCTCAGGTCACGGAAGTGATCGCGCTCGGTGTGCCCTACTGGCGCCGCTTGCGAACGTTTGCACTCACCAAGAAACTCGCCTCGAGCGAGGAGGATGCCATCTTGGCTATCGTGTGTGTGCCCCGCAAAGTGCCGGCTGATTGGCAAGCGGCCAAGATCCTTCTCGTCAAGACGAGGTGCGAAGCGGAAGGCTTCGAAGGGTAGGCGACCCCCGAACGATAGAGGCATCGCGGGCCACAGCGCCTAGCATCGGGGGTGATGACCTCAGAACTCGCCCCGACTACTGCGCCAACACCTACCACTTGCGGGTTTGACGCCGATACTTCACGAGACGCTTGCGATCGGGAGAGAGGAGGGAGACGAGAGTTCGTTGTTCCCAAGAGCCGCTGCTGTCTAACGGTTGTGTCTTCATGACGCGCCACGCCGTCGGCCGTCTTGGTCGTTGTTTGGTCAGCACAGCTTCGACCTGGGCCAGTGCCTTCGCCGGCGCTGCTAAGACCTCATGCTCCCAAAGACGCACCACATACCATCCGAGAGTGGTCAAGGTTTTCGATTGGCGACAGTCTCGCGCCACGTTCTCACGCAGCTTGCGCGCCCAGAAACCTCCACGGGACCGAGGCCGAACGTAGTGTTCCGGACAGCCATGCCAGAAGCATCCATCCACAAACACGACAGTCCTGTGTTTGGAGAACACTAGATCTGGTCGGCCGGGCAGGCCTCGCTTGTGCAATCGGTATCGGAAGCCCCGAGCCCACAACAAGCACCGAAGCCGTCGCTCCGGGAGAGTGTTCTTCCCCCGAATCCTGGACATCTGCTCAGACCGTGTCAGCCCCACGATCAGGCTTCTAGGAGCGCAGCCTGCCACCGCCCGCCGCGCTCGGATCGCAAGCCGTGTGCGGCTAGCTCGAGCTCTTTGAGCTGGTCGAAAAGGTTGGACGCGATGGCCCGTGCCAGAAGCGGGGGCACCGCGTTTCCTATCTGTCGGAACTGGTCGCCGAAGTTCCCCGAGAACTCGAAGAAGTCGGGGAACGACTGCAGGCGCGCCGCTTCCCGGATCGAAAGGGTACGTGCCTGGGCGCTGTCGTAGTGGATGTGGGAATACGAATCCTTCGAAAGGTGAGCCGTAAGGGTCCACGATGGCATGTCGGGTCGAAGCTTGGCCCATTTGTCCTCGAAGGCATCGTTCCGATAGGGCGGAATGAAGCTACGCCTGAGATCTTCGTACTTCTGGGTGCCAGCTTTGGGTCCGCATCCAGAGGCGCGCAACCCGGCAAGGTGTTCCTGAAAGAGGCCTTGGGCAATGGCAAGAGCCCGCGGATAGCGATCGCCGTGCGCCATCTCCTGAAAGATCCTGAAGTCGCGCGGGGTCCAGCGATACCAATTGCCGCTGACGGTTTCTGCGGCAGGCCGAATTGGCCAGTCACGAAGCGCCTTAACCCAAGGTGAAGGAGCGCGTCTCAGCGGAAGGCGCTGCTCTCTTGGCTTCTGGCCGTTGAGGTGCCCCGTCTGCCTGGGGAGATCTCCCAGTGCATCCATGGTGGTCACGGCAGGTAGCAGTCGCGCTGCGCGAGCAATCTGTGGTCCCCAGAGCATCCTCGGATCCTCTGGTAGCGAGTTCATCTCCGGAAATTCTTCGCGGACTTCGTGCGTTCTCGGCGGCGCAGTGGGGACGGCATTGGGGCCAAGGTCGGAGCGAAGTCCAACAAAGAAGATCCGCCACCGCTCCTGAGGGACGCCGTACCAGGCCGCGTTCAGGATGAAGTAGCGGACGTTGTAGAGGTACTCGAATCGTCGCTCCGCGTCTTCGGCGATACGCACTGCCATGTCGATCCCGAGGTGGTCCCTGAGTCCAGGCACGTTCTCCATGACAAAAGCCTTGGGGCGCGCCGCGAGGACGACGTTGAGGAACCGATCGTAGAGCTCGTTGCGATCCGGGTTTCTGGCCCCACGGCTGGCAAAATCGGCCTCGCTGACGAGGCTGCGCTGCTTGGCTCGCCCGATCCTCGAGAAGCCCTGGCAAGGCGGCCCACCGACCACGATGTCCGGCTGGGCGGGGAGCTGGTCGAGGAGCTCGCGTGGCGAGATCCTTGTGATGTCGCCACCCTTGCCATTCTTGCCTGGGCCGCCACCAAAGACGGTCGGCATGTCCGCGGCGAATGCCTGGCGGAAGGTTTCGGACGACGCCGAATCGATCTCCACGGCACCAACCGTCTTGGCTCCAGCGGCCTGGAAGCCCAGCGCCATACC
>CADEEV010000013.1 GCA_902826455.1 uncultured Acidobacteriota bacterium
GATGCCGCGTCCGCCCGGCGTGGTGAATACGCCGGCGCCGATCGCCTCGGCGATCGCCTTGACGTCGTCGGCCGCACCGGCCGAGACCGCGCCGCTGCCGCAGACCAGGATCGGCCGCTTCGCCGCGATCCGCTCGAGCGTTCTCCGGATCACGAGCCACCGCAGCTCCGGGTGATCGAACGCGAACCGCTTGCCGGTAGGGCCGGGGGCGGTCGACCCGGGCGGGGCGGGGCGGAGCCACTCCGCGGTCGCGGGGACACACGGCGTGCCGTGGTGGGCGTCGGGCGTGATGCCCCAGAGGCTGAGCAGGAACTGATCGACGGCGGCGCGGAGGTCGCGATCCGGATCGCGACACTCCCGGACTCGTCGCTCGTCGCGCTGCGCGCGGGTTCGGTTCGGCGCATCACCTGCGCCAGCCCGGCGTACCTGCGCGAGCGCGGGACTCCGTCCGATCCCGAGGACCTCGCGCGGCACGAATGCATCACGTTCTCGATGCTCGCCTCGTCCGAGCGCTGGCTGTTTCCCGGGCGCAAGGGCGTGCGCGGGATCGCGGTGCGTTCGCGGCTCAGCGTCAGCACTGCCGAGGCGGCGATCGACGCCGCCTGCGCCGGGCTGGGCATCACGCGTGTGCTCTCGTACCAGGCCGCCGCCGAGATCGCGGCGGGCCGCTACCGGGGCCCGCTCCACGGCATCCCCTGGGGTGCCAAGGACCTCGTGGACACCGCCGACATCCCGACCACCTACGGAGCCGAGCCGTTCCGCAACCGCGTGCCGAAGACGGACGCGGCCGTCGTGGCACGGCTGCACGAGGCGGGCGCCGTGCTCGTGGCCAAGCTGAGCCTGGGCGCGCTCGCCCTCAACGACATCTGGTTCGGCGGCGAGACCCACAACCCCTGGCTCCTCGAAGAGGGCGCCTCGGGCAGCAGCGCCGGTCCGGGCTCGGCCACGGCCGCGGCCTGCGTCGGCTTCGCGATCGCGAGCGAGACGGGCGGCAGCATCATCGCCCCGGCGATGCGCTGCGGCGTGGCGGGGCTGCGGCCCACCTTCGGCCGCGTGCCGCGCAGCGGGGCCATGACGCTGTGCTGGACCCTCGACAAGCTCGGGCCCATGGCGCGCGGCGTCGAGGACACGCTCTTCGTCCTCGAGGCGATCTCGGGCCCGGACGCGGGCGACGTCAGCAGCGTCGCCAGCTGCCTCGACTTCGACGCCGGGGCGGGCATCGGGGGCCTTCGCGTCGGCTACTTCCCGAAGTGGATGACGGAGTCGCCCGCGACCGACGTGGACCGCGCGGCCCTCGAGACGCTCCGGAAGCTCGGCGTCGCCACGCGGGAGGTCTCCCTCCCGGACTGGCCCTACGGCTCGCTCAACACGATCCTGTTCGCCGAGGCCGCGGCGGCCTTCGAGGAGCTGACCCTCAGCCACGGCGTCGACCAGCTGAAGATGCAGGTGAACGACGCCTGGCCGAACCTCTTCCGGCAGGCGCGCTTCCTCTCGGCGGTGGACTTCGTGCAGGCCGATCGCCTGAGGCGCCTGGTGGCGGGCGAGATGGCGCGGATCTTCCGCGAGGTGGACGTCCTGCTGGTGCCGTCGCTCCGCGACGAGATGCTCACGATCTCCAACCAGACCGGCCACCCCTCGCTCACACTGCGCGCCGGCTTCGTGAACGTGGGGCAGGCCCGCAGCGACTGGGCGCCCGACCCGAAGCGGCCGCTGCCGAAGTTCGCTCCGCCGCGGCGCGTGCCCCACGGGGTGACCCTCGTCGGGCGCCTGTTCGACGAGGGGACGCTCGGGCGGCTGGGCCTCGCTCTCGAGACGGCCTTCGGCGTCGTCGACGAGCGTCCGCCGCTGTTCGCCTGAGCTCAGGGCTGCGCGGCAGCCCCTTCCCAGCGGTTGCGGATCGTCGTCATCTCGTCCGAGAAGGCGAGGTCGCGGATCGCGTCGTTGACGCGCCGCAGCAGGTCGACGTCGCTGCGCCTCACGCCGACGTGGTAGCCGAGGCGGTTCAGCGGCTCGCCGACCACGCGGAAGGCGCCGGGGTCGTGGGCGACGCGCCAGCGGACCTCGGGCGAATCGAACAACAGGGCGTCGATCGCGCCCGAGCGCAGCCGCTCGAACAGGACCCCGCCGTCGTCGCCCGGCACGAGCTCCGCGTCGAGGCCCGCGCCCATCTCCTGGAGCGCTCGCGCCACCGCCGGATCGGCGAAATGGCCGACGCGATGCCCGGCGAGATCGGCCAGGGTCCGGATGCGCCTGTCGTGGGTGCGCACGGCCACGAGCAGGCCCCAGCGGTAGTACGGCTCCGAGGCCACCACGGCCTCGGGCGTCGTCTCGGACGGCGTCCAGGACGCGAGGATCAGGTCGAAGCGGCGGGCGACGAGACCCGCCTCGAGCTCGAACCAGGACTCGGGCACGATCACCGGCTCGAAGGCCATGCGGCGGGCGAGGGCGCGCAGGATGTCCACCTCGAGGCCCTCGAGGCGCTTGAGCTGCGCCGCCGTCACCGCCGGCGTCTTGTGGCGATCCTCCAGGGAGTAGTCGAGGCCCGGCACGAAACAGAGCGGCAGGCCCCGCGTCTCCATCCCGACGCGCAGCGTCGGCAGCGACGATGCGGGCGCGTCCCGGTCCGGCCGCGCGGCCAGGGGTGACGCCAGCAGCCAGAGCGCCGCGCGCCGGAGCATGCAGGCCTAGTCGGTCCGCTCGACCGCGTACTGCGAGTACACGGGATGGCGGAACGTCTCCTCGAGGCCCTGGCGGATCGAGGTCGGCGCGAAGCCGAACGTGGCCTGGATGTCGACGCCGCTGAACTCGTCGCCCGCGGTGAGGGCCTTCAGCTGGTCGGAGGTGAAGGGAGGCCGGCTCGAGACGAGGGCGTAGGCCCGGAGCAGCGCGTCGAAGAGCGCGTAGGGGAGGCGCACGATCGGCGTGCTGAGGCCCTTGGCGCGCCGGATCTCCCGGATGATGTCGATGTAGTCCATGCGCTCGTGGCCCACGAGGTCGTAGAGCTTGCCGACGGGCCGGTTCTCCAGGCACCAGAGGATGGCGCGGCAGAAGTCGCGCTCGTAGAGCGGCTGGCGCATGTAGCGGCCGTGGCCCGGCACCGGGAACACCGGCGCTTTCTCCATGAAGCGCGCGATCCATCCCAGGTGCTTCGGGTCGAACCACCCGTACATGAGGGTCGGCCGCAGGACGCAGCCGGGCAGTCCCGTGGCGAGGAACATCTCCTGCTGGGCGCGCTTGGTGCGCGTGTAGTCGTCGTCGGCCACCGAGTTCACGACCGAGGAGCTGATGACGACCGTGAACGGGACGCGGGCCGCCGCCGCGGCGTCGAAGACGCGCCGCGACGCGTCGACGTTGTTGCGGACGAAGGGCTCGGCGCCGAGGCCGGTGATCTGGGCGTGGAGCGCCACGACGGCGTCGGCGCCTTCGAACTCCTTCTCCCAGGGGCCCGGCTGGAAGAGGTCGGCCTCGACCGTCCGGACGCCGGGGTTGAGGCGCGCCAGCAGCGCGAGGTTCCCCGGCTGCTTGTCGATGGCGGTCAGGTTCGTGTAGCCCTGTTCCCGGAGCATGAGCACGAGGTTCTGGCCCACGAGGCCGGCGGCTCCGGTCACGACGATGCGCTGCTCTTTCGACACTTCCGTCCCTGGAAACGGGATGATACTGCAGCGCTGCCGAAGCTAGGGCGTGAGCCCGAGCTCCCGATAGAGCGCGCGGAGCTTCTCCTGGAGCCGCCTGGCGTTCACCGGCCCCGTGCGCAGGAGCTGCTTCTGCGCGAGGCTCAGCTCTTCGAGCTTGGGGTCGGCGTAGCGGAAGACCAGGCCGTCCTTCTTCAGCGCAATGTCGCCCGCTGGGACAGGCGTCTGGAGCAGGTGCGAGAGCGCGCGTTCCGTCGTGCGCGAGAAGTCGCCGTCCGGGTAACCGAGTTCCTTGTAGGCCGCGGACAGGAGCGGCAGCAGCGTGCGATACACCCGCGCCGCGCCGGCAGTGTCGAGGGACGCCACGGCCTCGGTGAGATCGTCGTAGGCGGCGAAGGCCCTCGGATCGGCCACGAGCGCTCCGCCCTTCGCGAGCGCCGCGAACTTCCGCTTCGGGGCGACGAACGGCACGAGCGCCGCGGGGGAGCGGCCATCGGCCACGTTCAGCACGGCGGTGGCGAAGGTGCGGACGAGTCCCCGGCTCTCGAGCCAGGCCGCGAGCGACGGATGGGACGAGAGGGCCGCCACCTGGGCGCGCACGAAGGCGTCGCTGTCCGCCAGGCTCGGCAGCCCCGACGGAATCCCGGACGGCGAAGGGCTCGGGGTTCCGCCCGCATCCAACGACGTCGGGGGAGGCGTCGGCGAGACCTCGGGAGGCGCGGGCCGCATCAGGAAGAACGCGGCGCCTCCCAGCCCGACGACCAGCGCGACTCCCGCGATCACGAGGGGCAGCAGGGAACGAGGCTCGGGCGGAAGCGGCTCGAGGGGCGGCTCCGCCCCAGCGTCCGCGGAACCGAGATCGAAGTCGTCCACGTCGCTCATGCGCTTCCTCCTCACCAAGGATCGCACGGGAGCGGCGGCGCGCCGCCGTGATCCGCGCGTATCATTCGGATCCATTTTGTGCTTGACACCGCGAGCCGGGATCTTCTACGGTTCCGGCACACGGCTCGAGCCGGCCGGAAGGGGTGAGTCGATGGTCCTCTCTCCGCATGCCCCGCCGCAGCGGACGCGGCGCGTCACGGTCATCGCCCAGGATCCGTCGGTCAAGAGCGGGCGCCGCATCGTCACGGCCGCGCTGACGATCCCGCGCGAGGACCTGAAGGACGGGCCCTGGGGCCACCGCGTCCAGGTCGTGGACTACGACGCGTCCCTCGACCGCTACCGTCGGCCCGGTCCGGCCTCCGAACGGGACGATCCGTTCGAGGCGAAGGACCCCGCCCGCCTGATCGCCGATCCCGACTTCCACGCCTGGAACGCCTACGCGATCGTGATGTCGACGCTCTCGACCTTCGAGTTCGCCCTGGGCCGGCGGGTCGGCTGGAGCTTCCGCGGCCACCAGGTGAAGGTCGTACCCCACGCCTTCGCCGACGCCAACGCGTTCTACTCGCGCCAGGACGAGTCCATCCTGTTCGGCTACTTCCAGGGCAAGAAGGGCCCGGTCTTCACCTGCCTCTCCCACGACGTGATCGCCCACGAGACGACCCACGCGCTGCTCGACGGCTTGCGCGAGCGCTACATGGATCCGTCGTCGCCCGACCAGGCGGCCTTCCACGAAGGCTTCGCCGACGTCGTCGCGCTCTTGTCCGTCTTCGCGATGTCCGGCGTCGTGGAGCGCATCCTGGACCTGAGCGGCGGCGACGCCGCGCCCGCCCGCCGCATCGCGGTCCGCAAGCTGACCGAGCCGTACCTCTTCGGGGGCCTCCTGGGTCTCGCCGAGGAGATGGGCTCCGAGATCCAGGGCGTGCGCGGCGCCGCGCTGCGGCGCTCGGGCCTGCTCGAGAAGTCGCCGCGCTGGTATCGCACCGAAGTGGAGTACCAGGAGCCCCACAAGCGCGGCGAGATCCTCGTCGCCGCGGTCCTGCATGCGTTCGTCGGCGCCTGGCGCACGCGGCTCGAGGCGCTGGGCAACGAGATCGATCCCCTCGGAGGCACGGGCTCGCTCGACCGCAAGCGGGTGGTGGAGGAGGGCGCGACCCTGGCGAGCACGCTTCTGACCACGGCGATCCGGGCCCTCGACTACGCGCCCACGGTGGATCTCAAGTTCGGCGACTACCTGTCCGCCGTGCTGACCGGGGACCGCAGGCTGCGGCCCGACGACAGCAAGTACGACCTGCGCGGTCGCCTGCGGCGATCGTTCAAGGCGTTCGGCATCGAGCCCAGGGGCGAGCCTGCCGAAGGCGGCGCCTGGCCTCACGCCCCCGAGGACCTGCGCTACGACGGCGTCCACCTGGCCTCGCTCCAGCACGACCCCGACGAGGTGTTCCGCTTCCTCTGGGACAACCGGAAGAGGCTGGAGCTCGACGAGGGAGCCCACACCCACGTCCTCTCGGTCCGGCCCTGCACGCGCGTCGATCCCGACGACGGCTTCACGCTCCACGAGACGGTGGCCGAGTACGTCCAGATCCGCCGGCTGCGCGGGGACGAGCTGAAGCAGGTGAAGGTCCGGCAGCCCGACGGCATGCCGGCGGACGCCGACGTCGTCCTCTACGGAGGCGGCGCGCTCGTCTTCGACGAGTTCGGCCGGCTGAAGTACCACGTATGCAAGGCGGTCGGCGGCGACGACCAATCCGAGCAGCTGCGGCAGCGCTGGCTCTCGGGGGCGTTCGAGACCGACCGGCGCCAGGTCCGGCGCTTCGCGGCCCTGCACCTGCGCCGCGCCGACGGCCTGCCGGCGGCGCCGAGGGAGGACTGGTAGCCATGGCCACGAAGACTCCCCGGAAGATCAGCCTGCGCGTGTATCCCGTCGGCTTCGGCGACTGCTTCCTGCTCGGCTTCCACTACGCCGGCGGCGACGACCGCTTCGTCCTCGTCGACTTCGGGAGCACCGAGCTCACGAAGAAGCGCGTGCCGCGCAGCAAGACGTTCGTCGACTACATGACGGCCATCGCGGACGACGTGGCCGTGCGCTGTGGACGCAAGAACGGCAAGGGCGGCCGGCTCCACGCGGTGATCGCGACCCACCGCCACGCGGACCACATCAACGGCTTCGCGACCAAGACGAAGGCCAGCGGCAAGGACGCCTCCGGGGACGTCATCCGCTCGCTCAAGCCGGCGTTCGTGGTCCAGCCCTGGACCGAGGACCCCGATCTCGCGCGCAACGCCCTCGGTCCGAAGGAGGCCGGGGGGCCGCCCGGGTTCACGAGCCTGCTCGCAGGCATGCAGAACGCCGCGGCCGGGATCGTCGTGGAGGCGGAGCGCCTCGGAGCGCGCGGGGTCGTGGCTCCTCCCGGCGTCGATGCGGCCGCCGGAGCGGCGCCCCCCGCCAGCAAGGCGGAGCGGGTCGCGTTCGCGAACCTCATCCGTTTCCTGGGCGAGGACAACATCGCGAACCGCTCGGCGGTCGAGAACCTGATCGCGATGGGGCGCGCTCCGGGAGCGAAGGCCCTCTACCTGAACGCCGACGCCCCGGCCAGCCTCGGCCTGCCGGGCGTCAAGACCCACGTCCTCGGGCCTCCGACCCTGCGGCAGTCCGACGCGATCCGCAAGCAGAGGAGCACGGACCAGGTCGAGTTCTGGATGCTGCTCGGGGCCACCAGCACCCGCTTCACCGCGAGCTCCGGCGTGCCGTTCCCCGGCCGCGGCTGCGTGCCGGGCTCGCGCGTCCCCGACCACGCGCGCTGGCTTCGCGACCATGCCCGCGCCGCGCGGGGCGAGACCCTGCTCAGCATCGTGCGGACCCTCGACAAGCAGATGAACAACACGAGCCTGATCCTCATGTTCGAGGTGGGGAAGGCGCGCCTGCTGTTCCCCGGGGACGCGCAGATCGAGAACTGGGAGTACGCCCTGGGTCAGCCGGCATACCGGAAGCTGCTCGCCCAGACGACGCTCTACAAGGTCGGTCACCACGGGAGCCGGAACGCCACGCCCAAGGCGGGGCTCTGGGACCACTTCGCCCGGCGCTCGGCGGCCGGCGCGCCCGACCGGCTGTGGTCGATCGTCTCGACGATGGCCGGCAAGCACGGCACCACCGAGGCGACCCGGGTGCCCCGGGGCACCCTGGTCGACGCCTTGAAGAAGGACACGAACTACCGGAGCACCCAGGAGTTCAAGCGCAAGGAGGTCGACTTCCGGGACTTCGAGATCGACCCGGCCACGGGTCGCGTTCAAGAGGTTGGGCCCTAGGTAACCGATCGGTCGTCGCCAACCTTCCGGCGCCGGCGTGCGTCTGAGCTGCAACCGCCGGGCAGTGGTGGAGGGAGGGGTGCGCATGGAGGACCTCTGGCGCGACGTCGTCTACGGGGCGCGGATGCTCGTCCGGGCCAAGGGCGTGACGGCCCTCGCCGTGCTGACGCTGGCCCTCGGCATCGGCGCGAACACGGCGATCTTCAGCGTCATCCAGGCGATCCTGCTCCGGCCCCTCCCGTATCCCCAGGCCGATCGCCTGGCGCTCCTCACGGAGTGGTCCGAGCAGGTGCCCGAGATGAGCTTCTCGGTGGCGAACCTCAAGGACGTGCGCGACCGCAACACCACGCTCTCCTCGCTCGTGGGGTACCAGGGCGCGGAGTTCGTGTTCACGGAGGGCAGCGGCGAGCCCGAGCGGCTCCGCGGCCGCCGGGTCAGCGCGGGCTTCGAGGCCACGCTCCGCAAGGCGCCGCTCCTGGGCCGCGCCTTCAAGCCCGAGGAGGACGTCCCGGGCGGGGAGCGCGTCGCGGTGCTGGGCGAGGGCTTCTGGGAGCGGCGCTTCGGCCGGGATCCCCACGTCCTCGGCCGGAGCCTCGACCTGAGCGGGGAGAGCTTCACGGTGGTCGGGGTGATGCCGAAGACCCTCCACGGCGTCTGGAAGCAGGTCGACGTGTTCACGACGCTGCTCCGGCTCGAGGACACGATCGGCGGCGAGAAGAACCGCGGCAACCATCCCGGCATCTACGTCGTGGCGCGCCTCAAGGACGGCGTTCCCGTGGAACGGGCACGGGCGGACGTGAAGGCGATCGCCGCCCAACTCGCAACCGAGCACCCCGACAACAACGCCCGCCAGAGCATGACCCTGGAGCCGTTGCAGGAGTCCTTCGTGGGGGAGTTGAAGCCGGCCCTCTACATCCTCCTCGGCGCGGTGTTCTGCGTGCTGCTCATCGCCTGCGCGAACGTCGCGAACCTGCTGCTGGCCCGGGCGGCCGGCCGGGTGCGCGAGGTGGCGGTGCGCCAGGCCATGGGCGCCGACCGCGCGCGGCTCGTCCGTCAGCTGCTGACGGAGAGCGTGCTGCTCGCGCTGGCGGGCGGAGCCCTGGGCGTGCTGTTCGCGTTCTGGGGCCTGCGGCTCCTGATCGCGTCGCTGCCGGAGGGCATCCCGCGCGCCGACGAGATCGGCCTCGACGGCAGCGTGCTCGCGGCCACGTTCGCGGTCGCGGTGCTGACCGGCCTCGTCTTCGGCCTCGCGCCGGCCTTCAGCCTGGCGGGCCGCAAGCTCTCCGAGCCGATGCGCGAGGGCGGCCGCGGCACGGTCGGCACCGGGCACCGCCGGCTCCGCGACGGCCTCGTGATGGCCGAGGTCGCCCTCGCCCTGGTGCTCCTGGTCGGCGCGGGCCTGCTCCTGCGCAGCTTCTTCCGGGTCCTGGAGGCGAACGCCGGCTACCGCGTCGAGGGCGTGCTCACGGCTCGGACCCCGCTCGCCCAGGCGCGCTACGACACGCCGGAGAAGAAGGTGCAGTTCGCGACGCGCCTGGTCGAGAGCCTGGGTGCCCAGCCCGGCGTGCGCTCGGCCGCGCTCGTGCTGCCGCTCCTCGGCGGCTGGCAGAGCAGCTTCACCGTGGAGGGGCGCCCGGAACCGGCTCCCGGCGAGATGCCCTCGGCGGACATCACGAGGATCACGGGCCCCTACTTCGACGCGATGGGCGTCCGGCTGCTGAAGGGACGCTCCTTCACGCCGGCCGACGCGGCCGGCGCGCCGCGCGTCGCGATCGTCGACGAGACCTTCGCCAGGGCCCATTGGCCCGGCGCCGACCCGATCGGGGGGCGCGTGAAGTTCGGCGGGCTCGACGAGACCGAGGAGCCGTGGATGGAAGTCGTGGGCGTCGTGGCCCACGTCAAGAACTACGGCGTCGACGCCGACTCGCGCGTCGAGATGTACCTGCCGTACCCCCAGAGCCCGGCCGGCTCGGTACCCTCGATCGTGGTGCGGACGAACGGCGACCCGGCCTCGCTCTCGAGCGCGCTGCGGCAGTCGGTCAAGGCCGTCGATCCCCTGGTGCCGACCTACGAGGTCCGCACCCTGGCCGACGTGGTGTCCGAGGGCACGGCCGAGCGGCGCCTGGCCGTGACGCTGATCAGCGTCTTCGCGGGCCTCGCCTTGCTGCTCGCGGCCATCGGCATCTACGGCGTCATGTCCTACGCCGTCTCGCAGCGCACCGCGGAGATCGGCATCCGCATGGCCCTGGGGGCCGAGCGCGAGCACATCCTCGGCATGGTGCTGCGCCACGGTGCCTTGATGGCGACGATCGGCGTCGGCATCGGCCTCGTGACCGCCCTCGTCGTGGCGCGGCTCCTCACCTCGATGCTGTTCGAGGTCAGCGCCACCGACCCGCCGACGTTCTCGATCGTGCCGGTCCTGCTGCTGCTCGTCGCCGCGCTCGCGTGCTACGTGCCGGCCCGCCGGGCGACCCGCGTCGATCCCCTGGTGGCCTTGCGCTACGAGTAGGCGCCGGGGGGCGTTGACCGTGGAGCCGATCTCTGACTAACATCAGAGAAATGGACGACGCGGCGATCCGGCAGGTCCGGCGCTTCAACCGGACGGTGACCGAGCGGGTGGGGGCCCTGAGCGGCCGCTACCTCGGCCGGCAGCGCCCTCTCGGCGAGGCGCGGCTGCTCTGGGAGATCGGACCCGAGGGCGCCGAGATCCGCGAGCTGCGCGCGCGGCTGCTCCTCGACTCGGGGCAGTTGAGCCGCATGCTCCGCAGCCTCGAGGCCGAGGCCGTCGTGCGCCTGGAGACGGCGCGCGCCGACGCCCGCGTGCGCCGGGTGCGCCTCACGCGGAAGGGGACGGCCGAGCGCGCGGAGCTCGACCGGCGCTCGAACCGGCTCGCCCGGGGCTTCCTGGATCCGCTCAGCGAGCGCCAACGGGAGCGCCTGCTCGGCGCCATGGCCGAGGTCGAGGGGTTGCTGAACGCGTCTCTCGTCGAGATCGGCCCGTGCGACCCCGCGAGCCGCGACGCGCGCGCCTGCCTCGCCCAGTACTTCGCCGAGCTCGACGCCCGCTTCGAGAACGGTTTCGATCCCGCGAAGACCACCACGGCGGACGCGGCGGAGCTGAAGCCGCCGGCCGGCGTCATGCTGCTGGCGCGGCTGCGCGGCCGGGCGGTGGGCTGCGGCGCGCTCAAGCGGCACCCGGGGCGGGTGGCGGAGATCAAGAGGATGTGGGTGGCCCACGGCGCGCGGGGGCTGGGCGTGGGACGCCGCCTGATCCAGGCCCTCGAGGCCGAGGCGCGCGCTCTTGGCGCCACCCGCGTGCGGCTCGACACCAACCGCGTCCTGACCGAGGCGATCGAGCTCTACCGGCGCAGCGGCTATCGCGAGATCGCGCCGTACAACGACCAGCCCTACGCCCACTTCTGGTTCGAGAAGCGGCTCAGCGCCTCGAGATCCGGTTCTCGCGCCAGGGGCCCTTCGGCGTGACGACGTCCATCGCCTCGTCGCCGAGGCT
Organism: uncultured Acidobacteriota bacterium; assembly: GCA_902826455.1. Taxonomy (GTDB): domain Bacteria; phylum Acidobacteriota; class Vicinamibacteria; order Fen-336; family Fen-336; genus CADEEV01. The sequence goes on from CADEEV010000013.1 coordinate 11,326, forward strand.
GCTCGCGGAGACGCTGGCCGCGGCGGGGCAGCGTCCCGAGAGGCGATGGCCGAGGGCGACCGCCAGCCGTCCTTCCCTCGGGTCCCCGAGCGCGTGGCCGAAGTCGTCGGCCACCGAGCAGCCCGGCAGCGTGACACCCGGCGTCGTGACCGTGTTCGCGGGCGAGAAGCCGTCCGCGTAGTCGCCGAAGCCCTGCTGGTTGATGCCCCGGAACTGGATGCTGAAGTAGGTCGTGCCGCAGTTGTCGGCCGGGTAGAAGCCGTAGGGCTTGCCGCAGGTCGTCTGGCCGATCTGGACGACCTGGATCCCGACGCCGCGCAGGCCGTTCATGATCGCCTCGCTCGCCGAGCACGTGTTGTCGCTCGTGAGCACGTAGACGCGCGACAGGTCGAGCGTCGGGAGCGCGACGCCGCTGGGGCCCGAGAAGCCCTGGGATCTGTCCCAGAACGGCGTGGCGTCCAGGGGACGCCCGGTGACCGGGTTCGTGCTCGGGTGCTGGTCGTTGAACTGCGTCTCTTCGAAGGTCTTGCCGGCGGTGGCCGCCGGCCCGGCGATCATGTAGGCGACCTCGGAGGCGATGTCGAGATAGCCGCCGCCGTTGTAGCGCAGGTCGAGGACGAGATCCTTCACCTTCGCGCCCGCCAGCTGCTGGAAGGCCTTGACCAGCTGGGCCTCGGCCGTCGCGATGTGGTCGTTGAACAGCATGTAGCCGACCGCCCCGCCGGACTCGCTGAGGATCCGGACGTTCTGCACCGGCGTCGAGGTCACGTCGGCCGCCACCATCGTGAGCGTGCGCGGGCTCGACGCGCCCGGGTCCAGGACCGAGAACGTGTGGGAGCCGCCCGAGGCCGCCGGGAAGAGCCCGGCGTTCAACCTGTCGACGCTCGCCTGGTCACCGGCGTTCACCGCGTCGACGCCGTCGACCGTGAGCACCCGGGCGCCGCGCGCCAGGCCCGCGCGGATGGCGGGGGAGCTCGGCTCCGTGTAGGCGACCCGGATCTGCCGCGGCGGCCGCGAGGCGATGACCGCCCACTGCGCGCCGTAGCCCGCCGAGATGCCCGACACCGAGAGCTGCTCCCACTCGGCCGTGGGGTAGGTGAAGTGGAACTTGTCCTTGGGGTTGCCCGACGGCGTGCGGGCCGACGTCTTCAACAGGTCGAAGTAGGCCGCCGTCGTGGGCGTTCCGGCCGGGTTCAGGTCGGGGACCTCGGAGTACCAGAGGTACAGCTCGTGGGTCCACGAGCGCAGCCACGCGTTCTCGAGGGTGGTCGAGCCGGCGCGATCGGGGAACGCCCGGCCCGTGACGGCCGAGCTCCCCGAGCGCGGGGTCGCGCACTGCGCCTCGAGGCTGTCGGAGCTCGGAAACTGTCCGGCCGTCCAGCTTCCCAGCGCGCTGCCGCCGCCGTCGTCGTCGGAGGCGTTGTCGCTACCGCCGCAGCCCACGACACCGACCAGGCCACCGACCACCAGCCATGAGCGCCACTTCATGGCATGGATCGTAGCGCGGAATGCGCTCCTAGCGGCGCACCCCGAGGGTCATCCAGTAGTCGCGCGGCACGCAGATGCCGAGGTCCGTCGAGAACTCGGCGTGAAAGGCGATGAAGTCGTCGCGCAGCGCCTCGCGGCGCTGGGGATCGAGGCTGTTCGCCAGGGCCCGGGTCGGACCGTAGCCTTGGGAGAACGCTCCCCACGCGTCGTCGGCGCAGGCCTCGCGGTAATAGGAGACGCCCTTCTCGAAGCGGAGCTGGAACGGAACCCCGAGCAGCTCGTGGAGCCGCTGGGTCCTACCCCAGGCGAAGGGCGAGGCCGGCGCGGGGCTCGGCGGCGGCGGCATGTAGGCCTTCATCACCTGGAACATCTCGAAGACGGAGCTGTCGGCGAGCCAGGTGGTGAGGGCGACGCGGCCGCCCTTGCGGCAGACCCGGGCGAGCTCCGCGGCGGCCCGCTCCGGCCGGCTCGCGAACATCACCCCGAAGGTGGAGATCACGGCGTCGAAGGCGCCGTTCTCGAAGGGCAGCTCCTCGGCGTCGCCGGTCTCGTACTCGATCGGCAGGCCTTCCACCTCGGCCGCGACGCGGGCGGCGTCGAGCAGGTCGTCGGCGATGTCGACGCCCACGACGGAGGCGCCGCGCCGCGCCACGACGCGCGAGGCCCATCCGGTACCGGTGGCCAGGTCGAGGATGCGCTCGCCGGGCCGGGGATCGAGGCGCCGCACGCAGTGCTCGATCGCGTCGGCGATGCCGCGGCTGATCTCGTCGTACTGCCGGCCGCCGGAGCTCCAGACCCCCGCGGCCCGCTCGTTGTGGAGCTGCACGCGCCGGTCGACCGTCGCCCGCTGCGTGGACATGGCGCTACCGCCCCGCCCGCGCGTTGCGCGGGTCGTCGTTTGGGTCGACGTAGTTGAACTGCACGGGGCCCTGTCCGTAGAGGACGATCGTGGCCTCGGCGGCGCCGGTGTAGGCGAAGTGGCGCATGCCCGCCGGCATCAGGGCGACGCCCCCGACCGCCAGCGTCTTGTTGGCCGCGCCCTTCGACAGCTTGTCGCCCATGCCGAACGTCACGGACCCCGACACGACGACGACGTGCTCGTCGGTGGGGTGGGAGTGGGCGGGGATCTCGTAGTGCGCGGGGAACTGGATGCGCAGCGTGTAGGCGGTGGCCTCGAAGGGATTGCCGGCGAGCACCGCGACCTTCGCCCCGGGGGGCAGCACCGGCGGCGCCGGCCCCCACTGCGCCTCCGCGAGGTTCTGGATCACGTGGGGCTGCGGCTCGGCGGCGCGCGCCTCGGGCATCGCGATCACGACCGCGAGGGCCAGGGCGATCGCCGCCATCGCGATCGCGAACGGCACGGGAACGGCGCTGCCACGGCGAAGAACCGGCTTCATGAGTTCGTCCTCCACGGCGGCCCACCGGCGGGTCGCCTCGATGGAGAGAAGGTAGCCAAGCGGGCAGGCGCCCGCCTCCCACGCGCAGGCCATTTTGCCGAGGGGCCGGAAGATGGCCCGAACGGGCCATGCGGGAACGGCCTAGCCGACGAGGCCCCGCCGGGCGGCCTGGGCGACCGCCGCCGCGCGCGACGACACGCCCAGCTTGTTGAAGATGTTGGCCACGTGGCGGTGCACCGTGTGCTCGCTGACGAAGAGGCGCTCGGCGATGCTCCCGTTGCTGAGGCCGTCGGCCACGAGCCGCAAGACCTCGAGCTCGCGCGGCGTGAGGCCGCTGCCGCCGGCGTCGACGCGGGGCGCGGGGGTGTCGAAGGAATCCCGCAGCGCCGTCGCCCGGGCCAGCTCGAGGCCGGCCTTCAGGTCCGTGAGACGGTCGATGGCCCGGTCGATCTCCTCGCGCGCGGCCTCGCCGCGCCCCAGGACGTGGAGCGCCCGCGCCAGCTCCACCCGGGCCCGGGCTTCCTCGTAGGGCGCCCCGCATTGGTGGAAGAGATCCACCGCGTCTTCGAGATGCCGCCGCGCCGCGTCGGCATCGGCGCCGCCCGCGGCCACGAGGCCGGCGGCCAGGCTCGCGGCGCCCCGCAACGGCTGCGTCGCGACGAGGGCCGCGATCTCCTGCAGCTCGCCGCGGGCGGCGCGGGCGCCGTCGAGGTCTCCCGCGGCCGCCTGGGCGCGCGCGAGCAGCTCGAGGCCCGAGGCCCGCTCGGTCCGGTTGTGGGCCGGCACGCGCCGCAGGTAGCGCTCGGCCTGCTCGGCCGCCGTGCGCGGATCGCCCCGGTCGTAGGCGAGCTCGGCGCGGCCGAGGAGCGACGCGGCGCCGGGCTCCGCCCGCACGAACAGCGCCTCGGCCTCGCCGAGCTGCCCCTGGCGGCGCCGCAACTCCGCGAGCCGCGCCAGGCCGTCCGCGGCCATGGCCGGCCGGCTCACCGCGAGCTCCTCGGCGGCCGCCGTGAGCGCCTGCTCGGCCTCGGGCCAGGTTCCGCGCCACACGCACATCGACCCGTACTGGGCCCGGCACACGGCGAACAGCGGACGATGACCCCAGCGCGTGCTGAAGGCCTTGAGGCGCTCGGACCACTGCGCCGCGCGGTCGTAGTCACGGACGCGCTCGCAGGCGGCGATCAGGTAGCACGAGGACAGGCCGATCGCGACGAGATCCGAGAGCTCGCCGGCGACGACCGCCGCGTTGACCTCGTCGAGGCTGCGCATGCCCTCCGCGACGGCCCCGGACGACACGAGGGCCAGGCCGAGCAGCGAGCGGCCGAGCATCTCGCGATCGATGTCGCCGGTGGCGCGCCCGACCCGGATGCACTCGGTCGCGTGGCGCAGGGCCAGGTCGGGATCGCCGTCCTCGAGGAGCGCCTGGGCCCCTTCGCGCAGCTCGAGCCACGCGAGCTCCGGCACGTCGCCCACGCCCTGGAGGATCCGCCGGGCGCGCTGGAACCAGCCGGCGGCCACGGCGGGCTGGCCGCGAAACGCCCAGGTGTCCCAGCCCAGCCAGACCGCGACGCGGGCCGCCCCGCGCTTGTCGCCGCGGACCCGGTAGAGGTGGAAGGCGCGCTCGCGCGACTCGAAGACCGTGTCGGCGAGGTCCAGCCACCAACCCGCCAGGCCCAGCCCTTCGTGGGCCTCGGGGCTCTCGTCCTCGGCGGCGGCGCGCGCGAACGCCTGCCGGGCGTCTTCCCAGGCGCCGCGGGCCAGGGCCTCGTCGCCGGGTCGGCAGGTCGCGGGTCGCGCGTCGATCATGGCGCGCGATTATCCCGCATCCGACGGCGCGACGTGGCTAGCGCGCGGGGAGCTCGTCGAGTGCCATCAGGCTGTTGGGATGGAGCCCGGGGTCGAGGTCGGTCTTGACGTACTTGTGACCCAGCGCGTCGGTCGCGACCCGGAGCGGCAGCCATTGGCCCTGCAGGAAGACCACGAACTCGCAGCCGGCCTCGATGTAGCCCACGATCTCGCGCTGGCTGATCCGCCAGCGTTGCCCGTCGCTGTCGCGCGTGCCGCCCAGCGCGAGGATCCTCTGGTGCGGCAGCGGCTTGTTCGTGGCCCGGATGCAATCGACGCGGTTTGTCATGCGAGTGAACGTGAAACGTACAACGAAAGTGCGTTACAACGTATAGCTCGACAAAAAGATTCCCGGTCAGCGCCTTGAACCCGGCTGCTAGACTCGAACGATGAAGCTCGCAGCCCGGATCGTGGCCGTGCTGGCCCTGGGCGTCCCCGGCGCTTCGGGCCAGGAGCCTGCGCACGAACACCTCGGGACCGTGAGCTTCGAGACCTCGTGCCTCCCCGCGGCCCAGAAGGAATTCGACCGGGCTGTGGCTCTGCTCCACTCGTTCGAGTTCGCACCGGCGATCGAGGGCTTCGGCGCGACGAAGCGCGCGGATCCCGCCTGTGCCCCCGCGGAGTGGGGCATCGCCCTCGCCGCGTGGGGCAACCCCTTCGCAGCCGGTGCCAAGAGCCCGGCGCAGCTCGAGCGCGGACGCGAGGCGGTCGCCCGGGCGAGGGCCGTGGCGCCGAAGTCGGACCGCGAGCGCGCCTACGTCGAGGCGGTGGCCGAGCTGTACCGCGACCCCGAGACGCGCGACCAGCAGGCGCGTGTCGTGGCCTATCGCGACGCCCTGGCGACGCTCGCCGCGGCCCATCCCGAAGACATGGAGGCCCAGGTCTTCTACGCCCTCGCCCTGGCGCAGGCGGTGCCGCCCACCGACAAGACGTACGCCGACCTGCTGAAGGCGGGCGCGATCCTCGAAGCGCTCTTCGCGACGCATCCCGACCACCCCGGGCTGGCCCACTACATCATCCACAGCTACGACGTGCCGCCCCTCGCGGGGCGCGCCCTCGATGCGGCGCGGCGCTACGCGCGCATCGCGCCGTCGGCGCCCCACGCGCTCCACATGCCGTCGCACACGTTCACGCGTCTCGGCTACTGGCAGGACTCGATCGAGACCAACATCGCGTCGGCCGCCGCCGCGCGCCGCGACGGCGCCACGGCGGAGGAGCTGCACGCGAGCGACTACCAGGTCTACGCCTACCTGCAGCTGGCCCAGGACGCGGCGGCTCGCCGCGTGCTCGAATCGCTGCCCGCGATCGCCGCGCGCTTCGACGCGAACGCCGTGGGCTCGGCCGCCCCGGGCGTCGCGGGCGTGTTCGCGATGGCGGCGATCCCGGCCCGCGTCGCCCTCGAGCGCGGGGCGTGGGCCGAGGCGGCCCGCCTCGAGCCGCATCCCAGCCGCTTTCCGCAAACCGAGGCGATCACGTACTTCGCGCGGGCCCTGGGCGCCGCACGCTCCGGAGACGCGGCCGCCGCCCGGGCCGCCGTCGCGGCGCTCGCGCCGCTGCGCGAGGGGCTCGCGGCCGCGCGCGAGAGCTACTGGGCGGGCCAGGTGGAGATCCAGTGGACCGCGGCCTCGGCCTGGCTGGCCCTGGCCGAGGGGCGCAAGGACGACGCCCTCGCCGGCATGCGCGCCGCCGCCACCCTCGAGGATGCGACCGAGAAGAACGCGATGACGCCCGGGCCGCTCGCCCCGGCCCGTGAGCTCCTTGGCGAGATGCTGCTCGAGCTTGGCCAGCCGGGTTCCGCGCTGGAGGCGTTCGCCGCGACCTTGAAGCGGGAGCCCAACCGCTTCCGGGCCCTGGCCGGCGCCTTCCGGGCGGCGACGCGCTCGGGGGATCGCGCCGCGGCCAGGGACTACGCCAGCCGCCTCGCGACGGTGTGCGCGCACGCGGACGCCCCGGCGCGGCCCGAGCTGGCCGAAGCCCGGCGCGCCGCCAGTTTCTAGAATCCTGCCCGCGCGCGAGCCCGCGAGATTCGTCGAAACGCCAGCAATGGCGCGCTTTTCCAGCCCTCGTCACCTGGCGCGCCTCGTGCAATCGGGGTCTGCGTACGCTGAGGAGGTCCTCTTGGAACGACTGCTGGACGATCCGGACGACGCGGTGCTGACGGACGTGTCCGAGCGCATCGCGGTGCTCGTGGAGGGCCGCGGGTCCGAACAGACCGACCTGTGGCGCTGCTACGTCTCCGGCGGTGTGAACCAGGTGTTCGTGTCCCTCGCCGACGGCGAAGGCCACGAGCTGTGGTTCCAGGCGGGATCGCCCGACGCGATCCTCCAGGCCCTCGCGGTCTGGCTCTCGAACCGCGCGCACACCGAGACGCAGCCGATCCCGCGCGCGACCCTCGAGCTCTATCGCGCGCAGATGAGCTGACGGCTCCTTGTGCCCGAACCCTCGCCGCTGCCTGTCACCGAGCCGGAGACGGACCCTGTTCCGCCTCCCGTCCCCGAGCCTCCGCCCGATCCCGCGCCGCCGCCGGTCATCGATCCCGTTCCCGAGCCTCCCCCCGAGCCGGTTCGCGAGCCGTTCCGTGAGCCGCCCCGGAGTTGAGGCCCCATGAAGCACCGTCCGTACGAGTGGTTCGACCGTCTCTCCGCATCCGTGGCCCGCTTCGCCGGGAGCCGTCGCGGCTTCGCGGTGGCGCTGTGCGTGGTCGCGGTGTGGGCCGGCATCGGTCCGTTCGTCGGCTACTCGAGCGGCTGGCAGCTCGTGGTGAACACGGGCACGACGATCTGCACGTTCCTGATGGTGTTCCTACTCCAGGGCTCGCAGGATCGCGGCACGCGCGCGATCCAGCTCAAGCTCGACGAGCTGATCCTGGCCCTCCACGGCGCGAGCAACCGGCTCGTGGACGTCGAGGAGCTGTGCGAGGAGGATCTCGCGGAGCTGCAGCGCCGCTTCTCCGAGGTCGCGAAGGCGCGCCACGGCGCCGATCCGCGCGCGGCCACGTCGGTCGAAGAGCTGAAGGGCGCGAGCCGTCCTGAGGCGCGCCGCGAGGGCTAGCCGGATCCGGATGCTATAGTTCCGCATCACCGCACACGCTCCAGGCCGGCCGACCGACGTCGCCACGAACGGCGACGTGCTGCTCGTCAGCATGCCTTTCGGTCCGCTCTTCTCGCCGTCCATGGCGCTCAGCCTCCTGAAGGGCGCGCTCGCGTCCCACGGCATCGCCTCGACGGTGCGCTACTTCTCCCTCGACTTCGCGGCGCGCATCGGCCAGGAGCTCTACAGCGATATCGGCACCGAGGGGCGACCGCCCCTGGTCATGCTGGCGGGGGAGTGGATCTTCTCCGGGGCCCTGTTCCCGGCCGAGGCTGGCGCGGCGGAGCGCTACGTCGAGGAGATCCTGGGCTCGGCCGTCGCGGCCCGCGCCTCGGCGGCGCCCGTGACGGCGGCGCGCGCGCGTCGCGTGGTGGCGGCCCGCCAGGCCGTCGCGCCCTTCCTCGACGCGTGCCTCGCGGAGATCGTGGAGCGTCGCCCCCGCGTGCTCGGCTTCACGAGCATCTTCCAGCAGCACGTCGCCTCCCTCGCCCTCGCGAGGCGCGTCAAGGCCGTGCTGCCCGGGACGCTGATCGTGATGGGCGGGGCCAACTGCGAAGGCATCATGGGCGCCGAGACCGTGCGCCAGTTCCCGTTCGTGGACGCGGTGGTGTCGGGCGAGGGCGAGGTCGTGTTCCCCGAGCTCGTCGCGCGGGTTCTCTCGGGCCGGGACTTCGCGGGCCTCGCCGGCGTGCGCACGCCCGCGACCGCCGAGGCGGAGCTCGCGGCGCCGCGTCTCTCGAACGCCGCGAGTGTCGCCCACATGGACGATCTCCCGCGCCCCGCCTTCGAGGACTTCTTCGTCGAGTTCGAGGCGAGCCGGTGGAGCCGCGAGTGGCAGGCGAGCCTCTTCTACGAGACCTCGCGCGGCTGCTGGTGGGGCGAGCGGAACCACTGCACCTTCTGCGGCCTGAACGGCTCCAGCATGGCGTTCCGCAGCAAGTCGGCCGCGCGCGCCGTGGAGGAGCTCGAGGCCCTCGTCGCCGCCCACCCGGGCTGCGACATCCAGGTCGTCGACAACATCCTCGACATGGCGTACTTCAAGGACTTCCTCCCGATGCTCGCCGAGCGCAAGCTGGACGTCGAGCTCTTCTACGAGACGAAGTCCAACCTCAAGAAGGAGCAGATCCGGCTGCTGCGCGACGCCGGCATCCGCCGCATCCAGCCCGGCGTCGAGTCCCTCGCGGACTCCGTGCTCACGCTGATGCGCAAGGGCGTGAGCGGCCTGCAGAACATCCAGCTCCTGAAGTGGTGCAAGGAGCTCGGGGTCGAGCCCCACTGGAACCTTCTGTGGGGCTTCCCGGGCGAGGATCCGGCCGAGTACGCGCGGCTCGCGCGGCTCGTGCCGTCCCTCACGCACCTTCCGGCGCCGACCGGCTTCTCGGCGATCCGTCTCGATCGCTTCAGCCCGAACTTCTTCGACTCGGAAGCCCTGGGCTTCACGAACCTGCGGCCGCTGCCGGCCTACCGTCACGTCTACCCGGGCCTCGGCGAGGGCGCCCGCGCGAACCTCGCCTACTTCTTCGGCTTCGACTACAAGGAGCCGCGGGACGTCGCGGGCTACGTGGCGGATCTCGTGGTCGAGCTGCGTGCCTGGACGCGGTCCGCGCGGCGCGCCGACGCCGACCTGTTCAGCGTCGACGTCGACGGGAGGCTGTTCGTGTGGGATCTCAGGAGCGAAGGCTCGGACGCGGTGCGCGTCCTCGACGGCCTCGACCGGCGCCTGCTGCTGGCCTGCGACGCCGCGACGGAGCTGCGCCGGCTCTCGGACGGCGACGCGCGGGAGGTCGTGACGGCGCGCCTCGGGTCTCTCGTCGCACGCGGCCTCATGGTGACCGAGGGCGGGCGCTACCTCACGCTGGCCCTGCCTTTGGGCGAGTACGTCCCGTCGCCGCCCGTCGTGAAGCGCTTCGAGGCCCTGGTGCGTCGTCTCGGCGCCCGGGTCGGGAGCGCGCGCCGGCGCGCCGCCACGACCCTCGTCCCTTCCGATTTCCGTCTCGATGTTGACGGCGCCCTCGTGGTCCGGGGCGAGCGCCGCATCGGGTTCGACGCAACGCTTCCTTCCGAAGACCGTATCCAACGCCGCATTCCACTGGAGGTGCATTGATGGCTGCAAAGAAGAAGGCCGCCAAGAAGAAGGCCGCGCCGAAGGCTCCCGCGAAGAAGAAGGCTCCGAAGAAGAAGAAGAAGCCCGTCGCGATCATGAGCTGACGGCGTCCGGGCCGGGGTGGGCGAAGGCCCATCCCGGCCGTGCTAGTCGAGACCGGTCGCGAGGTAGAGGTCGGACAGCGTCTCGGAGTAGCTGTACACGTAGACGCGGGCGTCGGCGGTCATCTGCACCGCGATCGGGGGCTTCGTCCCCGCGCGGTCGGTCGGGATGAGGTCGGCCAGGGGCGTCGTGGCCCCGCTCGCCAGGTGCAGGCCGACGATCCGCGCCGGCTGCGGGTTCTTGCGGAAGACGTACAACGTGGCTCCCGTCGCGTCCCAGCGGATCGGGATGTCGCCGGCCTCGAGCCCCGCGAGCGGCCGCGCGGCGCCGCCGTCGGCGGGCTGGAGGAGCAGATGGCCGTCCGCATCGATCGCCACGATCGAGCGGCCGTCGGGCGAGACCGCCTTCGAGGGATAGGGAATCCGGAGGCCCTCCGCGGAGATCGCCCGCGGCTCGCCGCCCTGGAGATCCTGCACGTAGAGGCGCCCGGGCTTCGACCCCTCGCTGCCGGCGAACAGGACGCGCCTGCCGTCGGGAAACCAGGCCACGGCGTCGACCTGGGTCACGGCCCCGGTGGGCAGCGTGCGCGTCTCGCCGGCGCCCGTCGGCAGGAGCACGATCCCGGCGCGCGGCCCGAGCCCCACGGCGGCCGCGAAGCGGCCGTCGGGCGACAGCGATTGCGCGAGGCCCTCGCCCAGGCGCACGGCCGGCGACGCGTCCGTCCGCCTCAGGTACGTGGCGTAGGACATGGTGCCGGCGCCCGAGCCCTGCTCGCTGATGAGCAGCAGCCGGCCGTCGTCCGACAGGTCGGTGCCGATCGAGCCGTCGAGCCACGACAGGTCGAGCTCCTTCTCCGGTCCCTGGCTGCGGTCGCGCAGCGCCACGCGCAGCCTGAGGCGTCCCTCCGTGAGGAGGACGCGGCCGCCGCGGGCGTCCTCGAGCGACAGGCGACCCGGGGTCTCGGTCAGCAGCCGCCGGCGTCCCGCGAGCGTCGTGCCGAAGAGCGCGGTGCGGCCGCCGACCGCCGCCGCCGTGAGCCAGAGTTCCCGGCCCCCGTCCGCCCATGCGAGCCCGGTGACGCTCGAGAAGCCGCCGGCCAGGATGCGCCGGTTGCGGCCGTCGCGATCCATCACGCCGACGTCGCCGCGATCGTCGCTGCGCACCGGATGTTCGACGAATGCGAGCTTCGAGCCGTCGGGCGCGACGCGGACGTTGCTCAGCCATCCGCCCGACTCGTAGAGCACGGTGCCGATGGGGAACTCCAGGCGATAGCGGCCCTCGACGACGTGGATCACGGCCAGGCTCTCGCCGTCCGGGGCCCAGTCCGCCGACTCGACGTCGGCCAGCACCTCGCGCGGCGCGCCCCCGGAGAACGGCACGCGGGCCAGGGTGCCGCGCGTCTCGAAGCCCAGCACCGGCCGGCGGCCGAGCGAGATCGCGAGCTCGCCGGAGCGCGAGACGGCCAGCACGTCGCCGTCGGGGAGCCCGAGGCTGCGGGACTCCGGGCTCTCGGGCTGCGTCGCGTACACCTGGGCCGGCCGGCCGTCCCAGGACGCGCCGTACACGACGCTGCTGCCGTCGGGAGCGAAGCGCGCGGAGAGCACCATGCCGCGGCGGAAGGTGAGCTGGCGGAACGCGACGGGCTCCGCGCGGCCGAGATGGGTGCCGGCGAAGAACGCCGCTCCGGCCAGGGCGAGGGCGAGGGCGCCGAGCACGAGCGGTCTCATGGCCACGCGCCGCCGGACGTGGCGCGCGAAGGCGGGGAGCCGCGTGCCGCTCGCCGATCCCGACGACAGCGCGCGCAGGTGGAAGGCGAGATCCCGCGCCGACTGGAAGCGGTGGCTCGGGTCCTTCTCGAGGCAGTGCTGGACGATGAGGTCGAGACCCGGCGGGAGCTTGAAGAGGTCGGCCGGGTCGTCCTTGAGCGCCGCGTTCATGATGTCGATCACCGAGGCGCCCTGGAAGGCGCGGCGCCCCGTGAGCATCTCGTAGAGCACCGCGCCGAACGAGAAGATGTCGGAGCGATGATCGAGGGGCGCCGCCCGGATCTGCTCGGGGGACATGTAGCTCACGGTGCCGACGAGGTGGACCGCGCTCTCGGCGGTCGGCGCCTTGGAGTCGACCAGCTCCGGCTTGTCCTGCTCGGTGAGCTTGGCGAGGCCGAAGTCGAGGATCTTGATGCGGCCGTCCGCCGTCACGAACAGGTTCTCGGGCTTGAGGTCGCGGTGCACGATGCCCTTGGCGTGGGCGGCCGCGAGGCCCTCGGCGATCTCGATCGCGTAGGACAGCACCTTGGACGGGGAGATCGGGCCGTCCCCGAGCCGCGAGCGGATCGTGTCGCCCTCGAGGAGCTCGGAGACGAGGTACGGCACGCCCTCGTGGGTGCCGACGTCGTAGATCGCGAGCACGTTGGGGTGGTTGAGGATGCCCGCGGCGCGCGCCTCCGCCTCGAAGCGCCGCACCTTCTCGGCGCCCGCGGGCACCGCGCCCCGCACCACCTTGACCGCCTCGTCGCGGCCCAGGCGCGCGTCGCTCGCGCGATACACCTCGCCCATGCCGCCGGTCCCGACGAGGGCGACGATCTCGTTGGGGCCGAGCTTCGTTCCGGGGGAGAGCATCAGGCGCTTCGAAACCGGCCTACTGGGCGCGCGGCTCGCGCCGGTCGAAGATCAGGCCCGGGCCGTCGAAGGTCATCTCGAAGCCGCAGGAGCAGCGCACGCGCAGCTCCGAGTCCGGCTCGGTGGGCCGCGAGACGACGCCCGCGAGGCGCGCCTGGCACACGGGGCAGCGCGGATGGATCGCGTGGTCGCGTCCGCGGGGAACCGGGTAGGCGAGGGCGCGCTCGGTCATGCAGGTGCCGCGATTCTACTCGGGATACCATCCCGCCGTGCCCAGGATCCCCGTGTGGACCGTCGCCCTCCTCGTGCTGGCGACGAGCCTCTCCCTCGCGATCGCCCTGGGCACACGGCGCTTCGTCCACCCGGACGAGCGGCTGCACGTCGAGGCCTTCCGCTACTACGCGGCCCACGCCTGGCCGCCCGACATGAACTCCGACGCCCTGGTGTACGACGCGTACGGAACGAGCAAGGTCTACGCGCGCGAGAGCGTCTACACGCTGTTCGGCTGGCTCGGCCGCGGGCCGGGCGTCCGGCCCTACCGCCTGCTCAACGTCGCGCTGCTGCCGCTGACCCTCGCCGCGCTGCTGTGGCGTCCCTCGCGCCTCGCGCCGACCGGCGCGCTCGCCCTCGTCCTCGCGTGCGTGCCTCAGGTGCTGTACGTGTTCTCCTACGCCAACACCGACGCCTGGAGCGTGTGCGTGAGCGTCGCGCTCTTCGCCTTCGCGCTCCGCCTGGCCGAGTCCGAGGCGTCGTGGTCGACGGGGGAGTGTGCCGTCCTGGGACTGCTGGCGGGGCTGGTGCTCGCCACCAAGGACAACTTCCTCTTCGCCCTGGTGCTGCCGTTGGTGCTGCTCGTGCCGCGGGCCCGCGCCCACGCGAGCCCGCGCCGGCTCGTGCTGGTCCTCGCGCTGGCGGCGCTCCTGCCGGCGCCTTACAAGGTGATCTACCCGCTGACGCAACCCGACTACGCCGGAGCGAGCTGGCGTCAGTCCGAGCAACGCGCCGCGCCCGGCTTCAAGCCCGGCGACGCGACTCCGCCGGTCGACGTGCTCCGCGGGTTCGTCCTGCGCACGGCCCAGAGCTCCTGGGGCGTCTACGGTCACATGAACGTGTTCCATGTGCCGGCCGTCTACCTGGGTGTCGCCGCCCTCGCGGCCCTGAACCTCGGCCTGACCCTGCGGACGGCGCGTCGCCGCTGGAGGGAGCTGCCCGAGGAGCTGCGCCGCCTGCTCGTGGCGGCACCGTGCGTGATCCTCGCGAACGCCGCGCTCTCGCTGCGCTGGTCGCTCGAGGTCTTCTATCAGCCGCAGGGGCGCTACCTGTTCCCGTCGCTCCTGCCGGCGGCTCTCCTGCTCGCGGGCACCGTGCGCCACGAGGGCGCCGAGCGCGCCGTGCGCGTGGCGAGCGCGGTCCTCGCCCTCGGCCTGTGCGCCTGGAGTCTCCTGACCCTCGCCTTGCCGCGTCTCGCATGAGCGCCCTCGACCTCGGGCTCGAAGGCCTTTTCGAGGGCGTCGTCATCCTCTGGCTGCCGGTGCGCTTCCTCGTGACGCTGGGTACGCAGGGCCTGCGGCGCAAGCTGATGGTCTTCCCGCGCATCGCCCTGGCGATCGCCGGTGCGGCGGCCGGCGGCGCCGGCGTCATCGTCGTGGCCGCGCTCTACGCGCCGCTCTGGCGCGCTCTCGCCGTCGTCTCGGCGCTCGCGCTCCTGGCCGAGGGTTGGCGGGCGCGAGCCGCGTTCGGCAAGGGCCGCGGCCTCCCACCCGGGTCGCTCGCCTTGGCACCGCTCGCGCCCTGGACCGATCCGGAGTTCTACCGGGACCAGGCGCTCCGCCACGGCGCGATCTTCAAGATGAGCCACCTCGTGAGCCCGCAGGCCTGCATCGTGGACCTCGAGAAGGGCCGCGAGTTCCTGCGCCGCCACGACGCCGCCCTCGCGGTGCCGCCGCTGCCCCTCGACCGCTTCGTGCCCGAGGGCTTCGTGCGCTACATGAGGCCGGAGCCCCACAAGGCGCGCAGCGCCAGCCTGCGGACCGCCTTCTCGCGCGACGTCGTGGTGGCCGGCGAGCCCATCGTGCGCCGGCTCCTGCGGGAGGCGTTGTCCGAGCTCGCGGCCGATCCTTCGCGGGCGCCGCGGGCGTGCCTCGCTCCGCGCGTCCTGCAGGCTTCCACGCACTTGTTCTTCGGTTTCGAGCCGGGCTCGCCGGAGAGCGACCGGTTCGAGCGCCTGGTCGCGCGCCTCGAGCCGAAGCGCGCCTTCTGGATGCCCCCGTTCCGCACGCGACGCACCGTCGCTTCTGCCCTCGAGCAGCTCGCGGCGCAGCCCCGCGGCGGCTTCCTCGCGGCACTCGCGGCGGTCGACGAGGACGCCGCACGGGACCCCGCCGTGCTCGTCAACATGCTCTACATCCTCAACATGGCCGCGTGGGCCGACGTCACGGGTCTCCTGACGTGGCTGACGAAGTGGCTGGCCGAGTACCCGGAGTGGCTGGAGCGCCTGCGCGACTCGCCCGAGCCGGACGCCCTCGCCGAAGCCATCGTGCGCGAGACCCTGCGTCTCTCCCAGAGCGAGTACCTGGTGCGTCAGACCCGCGACGCGGTGGAGTTCGAGGGCCTCCGGGTCCCGAAGGGCTGGCTCGTGCGCGTGTGCATCCGCGACATCCACCGCCGCTCGGAGATCTTCCCGGAGCCCGAGGCCTTTCGCCCCCAGCGCTTCGAGTCGCCGCCCGGTCCCGGGGCGTACGCGGCGTTCGGCGCGTCGCGGATCGCGTGTTCCGGAGAGTTCATGGCGATGCTCTACGGTCGAGCGCTGGTCCTCGAGCTCGCGCGTGGCTACGACATCGCGAAGGCCGGCGACGGACCCGTCGAGCTCGGGCCGTTCCACTGGCAGCCGAGCCAGCGCTTCCGCGTGCGCCTGGCGCCGCGCACCCCGGCCTGAGCTAGCGCGGAGAGGGCGGCGTCGTGAAGTCCTCGCCCGGGTTGATGAACTGATCCACCTCGAGGGCGTGCTGCCGGTCGTGGAGCTGACGGTAGCGCCCGCCCTGGGCCAGGAGCCGCGCGTGGGTGCCGCGCTCGACGATCTCGCCCTTCTCGATCACGAGGATCTGGTCCGCGGACTCGATCGTGCTCAGGCGATGCGCGATCACGAACGTGGTGCGGCCGGTGCGCAGCCGGCGCAGGCCGTCGCGGATCAGGGCCTCGCTCTCGGAGTCGAGGGAGCTCGTGGCCTCGTCGAGCAGGAGCACGCGGGGATCGGCCAGGATCGCCCGTGCGATAGCGACGCGCTGCCGCTGGCCGCCCGAGAGCTTGACGCCGCGCTCGCCGACCACGGTGTCGTAGCCCTTTTCGAAGCCCCGGGCGAACTCCTCGACGTGGGCGATGCGTCCGACCGCCTCGATCTCGGCCCGGGTGGCCGACGGCCGGGCGAAGCCGATGTTCTCGGCGATCGTGCCGTCGAACAGGAAGTTGTCCTGCATCACGACGCCGAGCTGGCCGCGGTAATCGCGCAGCTGCAGCGTCTGCAGGTCGACGCCGTCGATGCGCACGGCGCCCTTCTGGGGCCGGTTGAACGCCATGATCAGGCCGAGGATCGTGCTCTTGCCCGAGCCGCTCGAGCCCACCAGGGCGACGGTCGCCCCGGGCGGCGCCTCGAACGACACCCCTCTCAGGACCGGCGTGCCGGCCTCGTACTCGAACCACACGTCCTCGAACGCGACCCCGCCCTCGAGGCGTGCCACGGGCGCCCGCGCCAGGTCCTCCTGGTCCTCGGTGGGCATGTCGAGGACCTCGCGGATGCGGTCGAGGCCGGCGAAGGCTTCGCTCACCTGGGTGCCGATGTTCGCGATCTGCACGACGGGGACCGCCAGCAGCCCCACGAAGAACGTGTACATGATGAGCTCGCCCAGGGTCATGCGGCCCGCGAGGATGGCGTGGCCTCCGATCAACATGATGAGGACGCCGATCGCCCCGACGATCGCCGTGGAGAAGGCCGTGATCGCGCTCGTGCCCGTGATCGTCCCGGCCACGTTCTCGAACAGCCGTTGCGCGCCCTCGGCGAACACGCGGGACTCGCGGGCCTCGGCCACGTAGACCTTGAGCAGCCTCACGCCGCCGACCGACTCCGCCAGCCGGCCCGTGATGTCGGCCGTGATCTCGCTGCGCTGCTTGAACAGCGGCCGCAGCCGCTGGAAGGCCGCGGCCATGGCGCCGCCGAAGGCGGCGAGGAAGACGAGCGTCGCGAGGGTGAGGCGCCAGTTGATCCAGAACAGCACGCCCAGGGCGATCGTCGCGGTGAGCAGGCCGCCGATCAGCTGGATGAGGCCCGTGCCCACCAGGTTGCGGATGCCTTCGGCGTCGTTCATCACGCGCGCCACGACGACGCCGCTGCGGGTGGAGTCGAAGTAGCGCACCGGCAGCCGCAGCACGTGCTCCTGGACACGCCCGCGCATCTTCATGATCGCCCGCTGGGCGGCGACCGAGACGACCTGGGAGTTCGCGTAGCTCGCGACGGCCTGCACCAGCGTCGCGAGCCCGGCCGAGAGGGCGAGGGGCAGCAGCAGGTCCTGGCGGTGCCGGCCGATGACGTCGTCGATCAGGTACTTCGTGCTGGCCGGCAGCACGAGCCCGGCGAGGCGGCTCACGAGCATCAGCAGCAGGCCGACGACCAGGGACTTGCGGTGCTCGTAGACGAGGGCCCGGGCCTCGCGCATCGCACGGCCGGTGTCCGTCTTGCGCTTCGGCTCCTTGTCGGCCATCCGACCACTATAATCCGCGGACCATTGGAGGAGAGTCCCTGGTGAAGCGTCCTGCTCTCGTGTTCGTCGCGCTCGGCGTCGCGTCCGCCGCGGTACTACTGACGGTCTTCCAGCGGCAGCAAGCGTCCCGCGCTCCGGACGCTCCGCCCGCGAGGATCAGGGTGACCGTGCTGTACCCGCAGACGTCCGAGAGCCGCTTCGACATGACCTACTACCTGGGCACCCACATCCCGCTGGTCCGGGCGCGGCTCGCGCCGGCCTTGCGAGGAGTGCTGGTCGAGCAGGGCCTTTCCGGCAGGGAGCCCGGGAGTCCAGCCCCCTTCGCGGCGATCTGCCATCTCTCGTTCGATTCCCTCGAGGCCTATCGAGAGGCGTTCGGGCCGCACGCCGCCGAGATCGCGGGCGACCTCCCGAACTTCACGAACATCCAGCCCACGCTCCAGATCAGCGAGGTCCGCTTCTAGCTAGCTCTCGTCGCGGGAGAGGACCTGCTGGATGGAGAGCTCCATCCAGTCGAGCTCCTGCTCGACCACCTGGAACGCGGCGGCGCCGATCGTGCCGTCCTGGCGCAGCATCACGAGGCGGTGGCGCTGTGCCGTCATCGCCGTGCGCACGAGCTGGCGGTCGGCGATCCGGGCCTCGCGATCGGCGCTGCCCGGCGCTGCCAGCTCGGCACCGCCCTCGAGGGCCAGGAGCGCGCGCCGGAGCTGGAGCTCGTGGCGGCGCCGCAGCAGGTCGGCCGCCTCGGTGGCCGCGGACGTGTCGAGGCCCGCGAGGCCCGCCCGCAGCGTCTCGACCCGCGCCAGCTTCACCTCGCTCTCGACCGCGCCGTCGTCCTCGAGGGCGAGGAACGAGAGCAGCGGCCGCACCGTCATGCCCTGGACCACCAGCGTGCCCAGCACGACGGAGAAGGCCGTGAACAGGATCAGGTCGCGGTGAGGAAATGCGGCGTGGCTGGCGGTGGCCACGGGCAGCGCCATGGCGGCGGCGAGCGTCACGATGCCGCGCATCCCGCACCAGCCGACGAGGGCGGCGCCGCGGGGAGACAGCGCGACGGAGCGGCTCAAGGCCGCGACACCGGCCACCCACGCGAGGCGCGCGCCGATCGTGGCCGCGCAGACGGCGGCCGCGATGCCCACGTAGTCCAGGAGCGCCGCGCGGTCGAGGCCCGCGACGATCGGCTTGAGCTGCAGCCCCACGATCACGAAGGCGAGCACGTTGAGGACGAAGACCGCGACCTCCCAGACCGCGAAGGACGGCACCCGGACCCGGGCCGGCGTGAGCTCGCCCGAGTCCCGCGCCACCGACATCGCGAAGGTGACGGTGGTGAGGATGCCCGACAGGTGCAGCCGCTCGGCGAGGATCCAGATCGCGAACGTGACGCAGAACTGCACGATCACGGCGGTGGCGACGTCCTCGATCCGCGACAGGGTCCTCGTCGCGAGCTTCTGGAGCAGGAGGCCGAGGCCGATGCTGCCGACGGTGACGACGAGCAGCGTCGGCACGACGTTCCAGCCGACGGTCGTCCCGGCGACCGCCGCGCCCACGGCGAGGCGGTAGATGAGGAGCGCGCCCGCGTCGTTGAAGAGGCTCTCGCCCTCGAGGATCACGAGCAGGTTGTGGGGTGGCCGCAACTGCTTGAGCACGGCCGTCGCGGCGGCGGCGTCGGGCGGCGCCACGATCGCGCCGAGCGCGATGGCCGCGGCCCAGGGCATGCCGGGGACCAGCCAATGCACGACGACGGCCACGGCGACGACGGTGAGGATCACCGCCCCGAGGGCGAGCCCGGCCACCGTGCGCCAGTGGGTCACGAGGTCGCGTGCGGACGCGTCGAACGCCGCGTCGAGCAGCACGGGCGCGACGAACAAGGCGAGGGCCAGCTCGGGATCGAGCACCACCGTGGGCGTCCCGGGGAGCAAGGCCAGGGCCGCGCCGGCGAGGGCGACGAGGGCGGGATAGGGCGTACCGATGCGGCGCGCGAGCGCGGCCAGGGCGGCGCCGCCCAGGAGCAACGCGATCACGACCTCGAAGACGTCCATGGGCCTCCGCCCTACCGGACCGCGGCCTTGTCCACGACGATCCGGCCGCCCTTCATGACCCAGCGCACCCCGCCCACGAGCGGCTCGACACCCGCCAGCGGATCGCCCTCGACCGCGACGATGTCGGCGTAGTAGCCGGGAGCGATGGCGCCGAGCTCCTTGTCCTTGCCGAGCAGCTTCGCGCCGTTCGTGGTGGCCGCCGCCAGCGCCTGCGCCGGGGTCATGCCCGCCTTCACGAACATCTGGAGCTCGCGGGCGTTCTCGCCGAAGCCCGTGAAGACGGCGTCGGAGCCCATGGCGACCGTCACGCCGGCGCGCACGGCCCGACGCAGCGTCTCGAGGTTCCGGACGAGGTAGCCGTTCAGGCGGTCCACCACGTCGGGCCCGAAGCCGAACTCGTCGCGATGGTCGACGTAGTAGCGGTTGTGGTCCACGGTCGGGACGTAGACGGTGCCCTGCTTCGCCATCGCCGCGAGCGTCGCGTCGTCCATGTCCGTGGCGTGCTCGACGGAATCGGCCCCGGCGCGCACGGCGTCGCGCGCGCCGTCGGGACCGTACGAGTGGATCGCGATCCACTTGCCGGCGCGGTGCGCCACGTCGACGGCCGCCTTCATCTCCTCGTACGAGAAGGTCTGGAAGCCGGTGACGTCCTGGTCGCTGCCCGTGGAGCCGTACATCTTGATCCCGTCCACTCCCGCCGCGATCTGTTGTCGCGCCACGCGCTGCACGTCGGCGACGCCGTCGGCCTGGCCGCCGCCGGGCGGCGGCGCGTCGGCCTTGTACGGCGTGCTCGTGACGTAGAGGCCGTAGCCGGCCACGAACATCCGCGGCCCCGGCATCGCGCCGCGCTGAATCAGGTCGCGCATCGCGAGGTCGGCGTACTCCCACGAGCCGAGATCGCGCACCGTGGTGACGCCGCTCTCGAGGGTCTTGCGGGCGTTCTCCTGGGCCAGGAACACCGTGACCGGCGCGCCGAGCGAGCCGAGCTGCGCGAACGGACGCGTGCCGGGCGTGCGGTCCCAGTAGAACGTCATGTGGGTGTGGACGTCGATCAGCCCCGGCACGGCGGTGTAGCGGCGCAGGTCGACGACGCTCGCGCCCGCGGGAACCGCAGCATCCCCGGAGCCGACCTTCGTGATGCGCTCGCCTTCGACCACGACGACGGCGTCGCGCGTGACCTGGCCGCGGCCGTCGACGAGCGTTCCGAAGCGGAGCGCCGTCGCGGGCTCGGCGCTCGCGACGGCCGCCCAGAGCAGTCCGGCGGCGATGACGACCGTGCGCTTCATGGACCCCCCGATGCGACTGCTGTTCCTGAAACGCGGCGATTCTACTATCCTGTCTCCGTGCTGCGGCTCGTGGCGTTCGCCTTGCTCGCGCTGATCGGCGCCGACGTCGCCGGCGACGCCACCTGCGATCTACCGACGGCGCTCGTCGCGAACGCGTCGGCGAGCCTCGGCAGCCCGACGCCCGAAGCTGCCGAGCCCTGCGTCGACGTCTGCATCCCGGACTGCTTCTGCTGCTCCCGCTCCGTGGCCGCCCGCACGTCGATCGTTCCGCCGCCGGCGGTTTTGGTCGCCGGGCGCCTCGCGGCGGCCCGCGAGGACCGGGCGGCAGGCGTCCGTCCCGTCGCCGATCGCCCTCCGCTCCTCCTCTCCTGAAGCCTGTCGTCCGTTGAGGTGACGGCCGCCCGGATGGGCGCGCCGCCGCCTTGGCTTCCCGTTTCCGCGAGGAGGAGCGTCCGTGTCCAAGACCCTGGCCGTGTGCGTGGCCCTGATGGCCCTTGCCGCCTGCCGTTCGAAGCCCGTCCCGCCCGGGACGGATGTCGGGAGACCTGCCGACGCCGACCCGTCCGGCGGGCATCACGAGGCGATGCCGGAGAGCGTGACGCTCACGCCCGCGGCCCTCTCGGAGGCCGGCATCCAGACCTGGCTCGTGCAGCCCGTCGATCTCGAGCACCTCCTGGTGCTGAACGGCACCGTCGAGCACGACGAGAACCGCCTGCTCCACGTGGCGGCCAACGTGCGCGGCCGTGTCCTCGCGATCCCCGTCGATCTCGGCGAGCGGATCGACAAGGGCACCCCGGTGGTGGAGCTCGAGAGCGTCGAGCTCGGGCGGGCGCGCGAGGAGTACCTGCGCGAGTCGGTCGAGCTCCGCGTCGCGGCACTGGACTACGAGCGCGCGAAGGCGTTGGCCGCGTCGGGCATTCTCAGCGAAGGGGACTTCCAGAGGCGCGAGGGCGACTACC
Source organism: uncultured Acidobacteriota bacterium (assembly GCA_902826455.1). Classification (GTDB taxonomy): domain Bacteria; phylum Acidobacteriota; class Vicinamibacteria; order Fen-336; family Fen-336; genus CADEEV01. The sequence goes on from CADEEV010000013.1 coordinate 33,005, forward strand.
TCACGACACAGGCGGCGGCCCAGGCCGCCGCGCGCACGCTGCGCCTCTACGGCGACGACCCGGCCGGTCTCGCGGCGGACTCCGGCGAGGCCCCGCACCTGGTCCTGCGCGCCCCCTTCGCGGGCCGCGTCCTCGAGCGGAAGGTGACGCCCGGCGCGCTGGTCGAGGCCCTCCAGCCCCTGGTGACGATCGCCGACCTCTCCCGCGTCTGGGTGTTCCTGCAGGCCTACGAGAAGGACCTGGCGCTCCTGTCCACGGGGCTGCGGGTGCGGATCCGCGCCGAGGCCTACCCGCAGGACGCCTTCACCGGCCGCGTCGACTTCCTCGGCAGCGTCGTCGACGAGAAGACGCGCACGGTCCGGCTGCGCGCGACGGTCGAGAACCGCGACGAGCGCCTGCGTCCCGGGATGTTCGTGAAGGCGCAGGTCGACGTGCCGAAGCCCGAGGCCGAGGCGCGCGCGATCCTGGCGGTGCCGCAGTCGGCGCTGCAGACCCTCGAGGACCGGACGACGCTGTTCGTGCAGACGGCGCCCGGCGTGTTCGTCCGGCGCCTCGTGGAGACCGGCCACAGCTTCGAGGGCTTCACGGAGATCCTGGGCGGGATCCGCGGCGGCGACGTGGTCGTGACCGAGGGCAGCTTCGTCCTCAAGTCCGAGTTCGCCAAGGCGACGCTCGCGGAGGACCACTGAGATGCTGCGCCGGATCGTCGACTGGAGCCTCGACAACCGTCCCCTGGTGCTGATGCTGAGCGCCCTCGTGGCCCTGGGCGGCGGCTACGCGCTCACGCGGCTGCCGATCGACGCGGTCCCCGACATCACGAACGTACAGGTGCAGGTCCTGACCAAGGCCCCGGCGCTCGGGCCCGTGGAGATGGAGCAGCTCGTCACCTACCCGGTCGAGGCCGCCATGAACGGCCTGCCGCGCCTCGTGGAGATCCGCTCGATCTCGCGCTACGGGCTGTCGGCGGTCACGGTCGTGTTCGAGGAGGGCGTCGACGTCTACTTCGCGCGCCAGCTCGTCTCGGAGCGCCTGGTGGCGGCGCGCGAGGCGATCCCCGAGGGCCTCGGCACGCCGGAGATGGGACCGGTCACCACGGGGCTCGGCGACGTCTTCCAGTTCACGGTCGAAGGCGAGGGCGTCTCGGCCATGGAGCGGCGCACACTGCTCGACTGGGTGATCGCGCCGCGCTTGCGGGCGGTGCCCGGCGTCACCGAGGTGAACGCCTGGGGCGGCCTGCCGAAGCAGTACCAGGTCGTGGTCGATCCGTCGCGGCTGCGGGCCCACGGCCTGTCCCTGAGGCAGGTCTTCGAGGCCGTGGAGCGCGGCAGCCGGAACGCCGGCGGCGGCTACATCGAGCACAACCGCGAGCAGTACGTGCTGCGCGGCGAAGGGCTCGTCGAGTCGCTGGCCGACATCGAGAAGATCGTCGTCGCGGCCGAGGCCGAGGGCACCCCGGTGACGGTCGCGAACGTCGCCCAGGTGCGCGAGGGCGCCATGCTGCGGATCGGCGTCGCGACGGCCGACGGCCGGGGCGAGACCGTGATCGGCCTCGTGCAGATGCTCGCGGGAGAGAACGCCCTCGACGTCGCCACCCGCGCCCGCGCCGCGGTCGAGGAGCTGCAGCCGACGCTGCCGGAAGGCGTGCGCATCGTGCCGTACTACGACCGCGCGGCTCTCGTGCGGCGCGTGATGCGCACGGTCGAGACGAACCTGCTCGAGGGCGGGTTGCTGGTGGTCGCGGTGTTGTTCGCGTTCCTCGGCAACGTGCGTGCGGGCCTGATCGTCGCATCCGCGATCCCGCTCTCGATGTTGCTTGCGTTCTCCGGCATGGTCGAGGCCGGCATCTCGGCGAACCTGATGAGCCTCGGCGCCATCGACTTCGGCCTGATCGTCGACGGCGCCGTGGTGCTGGTCGAGAACGTCGTGAGGCGGCTGTCCGAGCCCGCCGGGCGCGACAAGTCCGTCCGGCAGCTCACGGCCGAAGCGGCCCACGAGGTGATCCGGCCGGTGGCCTTCGGCCTCGGCATCATCGTGATCGTCTACCTGCCGATCCTCACCCTCGGCGGCATCGAGGGGAAGATGTTCAAGCCGATGGCCTGGACGGTGGTCTTCGCCCTGCTCGGCTCGCTGCTCCTGACGCTGACGCTGATCCCCGTCCTCGCGTCCCTGCTCCTGAAGAAGGCCGGCCACGACCACGAGCCCCGCTTCGTCGGCAGGCTGCGGGCCGTCTACCTGGAGGCTCTCGACATCTGCCTGGGCCACCGCCGTTGGGTGCTCGCCACGAGCGGTGTCCTGATGCTCGCGGGCCTGGGGGTCGCCACGACCCTCGGCGCCGAGTTCATCCCGCGCCTCGACGAGGGCGACCTCTCGATCAGCGCCGTGCGACCGCCCTCGGTCGGCATCTCCGAGGTCGCCGCCAGCACCGGGCGCATCGAGCGGGTGCTGAAGCGCTTCCCGGAGGCCGTCACGGTCGTGAGCCGTTCGGGCAGTCCCGAGCTCGCGACGGACGTCATGGGCATCGAGCTCGGCGACGTCTTCGTGATCCTCAAGCCGAAGGGGGAGTGGACCACGGCGCGCACGAAGGCCGAGCTCCTGGAGCGCATGGAGCGGGCGCTCGCGGAGTCCGTGCCAGGCGTCGGCTTCTCGTTCACCCAGCCCATCGAGATGCGCTTCAACGAGCTGATCGCCGGCGTCCGCTCGGACATCGGCATCAAGCTGTTCGGCGACGACCTCGACGTGCTCCGCCTCAAGGCGGACGAGATCGCGAGGGTGGTCGCCCGCGTGCCCGGAGCGGCCGACGTGACGGCGGAGGCGATCGCCGGCCTGCCGGTGCTGCGGGTGAAGGTGGACCGCGACCGCTGCGCGCGCTACGGCATCTCGGCCGGGGACGTGCTGGACACGGTCGAGGCCGCCCGGGCGGGGAAGACGGTGGGCATGGTGTTCGAGGGCCAGCGCCGCTTTCCGCTGGCCGTCCGCTTCGACGACGAGACCGCGCGGACCCTGGAGGCGCTCGGCAACGTGCCGGTCGCGTCTCCCGGCGGCGCCCTCGTCCCGCTGGCCCAGCTCGCCGACATCCGCCTCGACAGCGGACCCGCCCAGATCTCCCGCGAGGCCGTGCGCCGCCGCATCGTGGTCGAGTCGAACGTCCGCGGCCGCGACGTGGCGTCGTTCGTGGCGGACGCCAGGGCGCGCCTCGCCCGCGAGGTGACGCTCCCGCCCGGCTACTTCATCCGGTGGGGAGGGCAGTTCGAGAACCTCGAGGCCGCCACGCGCCGGCTCGCGGTGGTGGTTCCGCTCGCCCTCGCCCTGATCTTAGCGATGCTCTACTTCACGTTCGGCTCGACGGGGCCGGCGCTGCTCATCTTCCTGAACGTTCCCTTCGCGGCCGTCGGCGGCGTCTTCGCCCTCGCACTGCGCGGCCTGCCGTTCTCGATCTCGGCCGGCGTCGGGTTCATCGCGCTGTTCGGCATCGCGGTCCTGAACGGCGTCGTCCTGATGACGCAGATCCGCGACCTCGAGCGCGCCGGAGGCCTGCCGGCGCGCGACGTGCTCCGGCAGGCATGCGCGCTGCGCCTGCGGCCGGTCCTGATGACGGCGCTCGTCGCGTCGCTGGGGTTCGTCCCGATGGCGTTGGCGACGGGCTCGGGCGCCGAGGTGCAGCGGCCGCTCGCCACGGTCGTGATCGGCGGGCTCGTCACCTGCACGGCGCTGACCCTGCTCGTGCTGCCGACGCTCTACGCTGCCCTGCGGAGCCGACGGGTCCCGATGAGCTGACGTCCGCGAGGCTCGTGCCCTCGAGCGTGTTGGAGACGAAGTAGCGGATCTCCTTGAACGGCCGGTCAAGGCGCGCGCCTGCACGCGGTCCGCGCTTCGCGTACCATCCGCCATCCTCGCCAGCCCAGACGTCGAACGAAACCAGCAGCCCATTTGATTGGGAGGTGCGTGTGAAGAGTCCAGCGTACTGTTCGCTCCTCGTGTCCCTCGTGCTCGTCGCGGTCGGGTGCAGCTCGGGCGACCGTTCGACTCCGGCTGGTCCGTCAGCGGCCCAACGCACGCCCGCCGTGGCCGTCGCGGCGCCGTCGGGCGGCGGCGGTGACATGCCCGTGGGCGCTCAAGGAGCGAAGCCCGCCGGCTTCGACGCCCAGATCCGCGTCCGGCCCACTCCCGACGCGGAGGGCATCGTGAGGGGCGAAAGCCCGCTCACGGTCGAGTTCGACCTCTGCAGCTCGAAGGGCGAGGCGCTGTCGTACGCCTTCGACTGGGACTTCGACCACAAGGTCGACCGGAGCGCGACGGGCGATGGCTGCCTCCAGCAGCACACGTACCGCGCCCGCGCGGACAGCGCGGAGAAAGACGTTCCCTTCGAGGCCAACGTCTGCGTGATCAGCGGCGCTCCCGCGACACCGAGCGCGCCCGGCACCTACTACTCGTGCCGCAGGGTCCAGATCAGGGTCGCGCGCGAAGCCGGGACGTTCCCCCACGACAACGGCGCGGGCCAGCTGTGGCGGGACAACGTCCCGACGGGAACGTACACCGTGACCCAGGCTCTTCGGGCCTGCCAGGAGTACATCGACGCGACGCCGGGCAGCGGGAGCTGCCAGAGCAACTGCTCCTGCGGCGCTTCCATGTGCATCTACAACAGCATCGGTACGTACGCCTGGTTCTACACGGGTGCGTTCACGGGCCGGAACGGCTTCACGTGCGAGGGCCCGGGAGGGCACTGGGAGTAGACGGCCGTCCGGCGGTCGACCAGGAGTCCGGGTCCCCGGAAGACCAGGAGGAAGCGGCAGCTCGGGCACTCGAGCTGCACTTCCGCCGCGGGCTCCTGGTCGCGGGTCACGACGCCCCCGAGGGGCGTCGTACACGAGGGGCAAGTGGGCCGAAGCGCGCAGTCGTTGCGGCGCACGGGTCTGAGATCGAGAATCATCACGGCACCTCGGCGCCCGGCGGTGCACGTTGCGCGCCAACGGCGACCACCGCGATGTCTTGGCTCGGACGGAGCATCGCAGGCGGATCGCGTCTTCGTTTGTAGAAACCGACGGTAGGAAGCGGCGTGGCCGAAGCACGCCTGGCGAGCGTTGCCCGTATCCGTTGTATCCAGTACCATCTGCACACTTTGTCCTCCGAGGAACGATCGGGCGGCGTATCGTCGCGGTGGTCGCCGCGAGACCGGTGGCTCCACCTCCTGATCGCGCTGTGGTGCGCCAGCGTCTCGGCCGGCACCGTGGGCTTGTGGCGCTACCAGCTCACTCCAGGTGCTTCGGGGACCATGGCTCCGCAGCTGTGGCCCGCCGACGCCGGAGTGCCAAGGGACGGGCGTCCGGTGCTGGTGATGATCGCCCACCCGAAGTGCGCCTGTACCCGGGCCAGCCTCCACGAGCTGCAGCGGTTGTCCACGCGCTTCGAGGCGCTCCCGTCCCCGCCCGCGCTCTACCTCTCGATCATTGCGCCCGCCGGGGCCGGGCCGGACTGGGCCGACGGGCCGGTGCTCGCGGCGGCCGCTTCGATCCGCGGCCTGAATGTCTACCTGGATCCGGGCGGGCAGTTCGCCGGGCGGCTGGGCGCCACCACCAGCGGTCACGTTCTGCTGTATGGCGCCGACAGCCGGCTGCTCTTCAGCGGCGGCATCACCTCCGCTCGTGCCCACGAGGGTGACGCGGCCGGCCAGGAAGCGATCGTGGCCGCGCTCTACGGCAGGGGCGCTTCGTCACCCGTCACGCCGGTCTTCGGTTGCGCGCTCCATGGCCCCCCGGGCCCAGAGGAGGTTCCTTGACGGCATCCAACCCCGACGACGTCGACGCCCTGGCCGCACGGCTCACCGCGAAGGCGGAAGGCTCGTACGCCGCGCTTCTCCGACAGTGTCACGAGCGGACCGACCGCACGTTCCTCTGGCTCATGGTCGGGCAGTGGCTGTTCGGCATCCTGCTCGCGCTGACGGTGTCGCCGTACGCCTGGGAGGGCCGCTCGCGCACGCTTTCGAACCACGTCTACGCCGCGGTGTTCCTGGGCGGCGCGCTCAGCGCCCTGCCCATCGCCCTCGCCCTGCTGCGGCCCGGCTGGGTGGGGACGCGCCACGTCATCGCGTTCTCCCAGATGATGTGGAGCGCGCTGCTCGTCCACCTGACCGGCGGACGCATCGAGACCCACTTCCACGTCTTCGGCTCCCTCGCGTTCCTCGCCTTCTATCGCGACTGGAAGGTGCTCGTGACCGGCACGCTGACGGTGTCCGCCGACCACTTCTTCCGCGGCCTGTTCATCCCGGAATCCGTCTACGGCACGGCCGACGCCTCCATCTATCGCTTCCTCGAGCACGCCGGGTGGGTGGTGTTCGAGGTCGCGGTGCTGCTGTTCAGCGTCCGCCAGGGCCTCAGGGAGATGCGTCGGATCGCGGAGAACGGCGCCCAACTCGAGGCGCTCTCGGAGCGGCTGCCTCTCGACGCCGCCCCCCTCGCGCGCTGACGGCCCGCATGGAATCGACCAAGGGCGGCTTCGACGTCGCCAAGGTGCAGCAGGCGGACGGCTCGGTGAAGGACATGACGCGCACGGAGTACGACGCGATGCCCCTGTCGATTCGCATCCAGCTGGTGCTCCGGCGCCAGGTCGAGTTCTTCCGCGACGGGGTGAAGATCACATCCCAGGAGGCCTTGAGGATATAAGCTCCCCGCCATGCGCCTGGCTCCACCCGGTAGTGCTCGTCGTCGCATCGACACAGTTCGCCTTGCGTCCGAGCGAACCGGGCCTCGAGCCGCTGGTCTGGCTTGCGATCCTGATCCGGTGATCGCCATGTTCCTCGCCTTCGGTGTCGTCCCTCGCGTGCTCGAACGCTTCGGAAAGTAGGCAGCCATGCGCCTCGTACTCCTCCTCACGGTCGGCCTCACCGCCGGCATCGTCGGCTTCACGGCCGTGGCCGGCTTCACCGACGCGCGGGCCGCGCTCTGGGTCGGCGGCTTCGTGGCGGCCGCCGCCGCCATCGGCTGGACGGCGTCACGCCCCGGACTCGACGCCCGCCTGGCCGCCGTGCCGCGGCCGTTCCAGCTCGCCTTCGTGGCGGGCGCGGCGGTGATGCTCGTGCAGCTCCTGGTGCTGGCGCCGTTCATGGTCGACCCCTACGTGCGGACCTGGCGCGACGGCCCCCTGCGTCCGATGGCCGCGGCGCACTCCTGCGTGTCCGCCTACTGGGTGGCGGCCGAGAAGGCGACCAGCGTGCCCGACCTCTATCTCGAGTCGGTCTACCGCCCGAAGATGGCGCCGGTCGGTCCGCCGGTGCCGAACCTTGGCCCCTTCCTCACCGACGCCTACGAATACCCGCCGACGTTCCTGCCGCTGCCGCGTCTCCTGTCGAGCGTCACCAGCGACTTCTGGCACTTCCGGCGCCTCTGGTTCGCCCTCAACCTCGGGGGCGTCGTCCTCGGCCTGGTCGCGATCGGGTGGCGCGTCGACAAGGCGCTCGGTACCCACACGGTCTGGCTCGCGCCCTGGGCCATCGCGGGTCCCTCGATGGTCGGCACCCTGCAGGTCGGCAACATCCAGCTGCTCTTCATCGGCGCGGCGACCGTGGCCATGCTGCTCTTCGAGAGCAAGCGCCCGGTGCTTGGGGGCCTGATCCTGGCGTACGCGATCGCGAGCAAGCTCTATCCCGGCGTGTTCGTGCTCTACCTGCTGCTGCGGCGCGACTGGCGCGCGGTGGCCTGGACCGCCGTCTGGGGTGTCGTGCTCTTCGCCGCCACGCTCTGGGACGTCGGATGGACTCCCGTCGCGGCCTTCCTCGAGCACCTGCCGAAGCTCCTGAGCGGCGAAGCGTTCCCGGCGCTGTACCGACCCGCGGCGATCGCCCTCAACGAATCGATCCCCGGTCTCGTCTTCAAGCTCGGCCTGCTCGGCGTGCCCGGGATGGGCTTTCCCGCCGCCCGCATCGTCGGCTGGCTCTACACCGTGGTGCTGGTCGTGGCGACCGTCCGTTTCGCGTTGCGGCCGGCCGACCGGCGGATGGAGCCCCTGATCTGGATCGCGATCCTGATCGTCGGGACCATGCGCAGCCCGTTCCTTCCCAGCTACGGCGCGTTCCCGTCGCTCTGGGTGGTGACGCTCCTGGCCGGCGTCGCCTGGGCCCGTCCCTCGGCGCGAATCCTCGCCGCCGTCGCCTGGCTCCTGCTGGCGCTCCACCTCGGCCAGTCGAGCAGCGTCGCGTGGAACGCCGTGAACACGTTCGTGCACACGCTCATCGCCCTGACGATCGCCTTCTACGTCGTGCCGCGGGTGGTAAAGGGAACGGCTGCCTAGCCGCCACTCGCATGGCACGCGTCTTCATCACGGGATCCTCGGAAGGCCTGGGCCTGATCGCGGGCCGGATGCTGGCGGAGCAAGGCCAGGAGGTCGTTCTCCACGCCCGCAACGCCGAGCGGGCGCAAGCGGCGCGAGCAGCCCTTCCCGCGAGCCAGGCCGTAGCCATCGGCGACGTCTCGACCCTCGCCGGCATGCGCGCGGTCGCGGAGCAGGTGAACGCGCTCGGACCCTTCGACGCCGTCATCCACAACGTCGGCATCGGGGATCGCGAGCGGCGGCGCATCGAGACGGCCGACGGTCTCTCGCAGGTCTTCGCGATCAACGTCGTCGCCCCGTACCTGCTGACCGCGCTCATCCCTCGCCCGAAGCGGCTCGTGTATCTCAGCTCCGGGATGCACACGGGCGGCGATGCCAGTCTCGACGATGCGCAGTGGAAGGCGCGGTCCTGGAACGGGACGCAGGCCTACTCCGACAGCAAGCTCCACGACGTGACGCTCGCGATGGCCGTGGCCCGTCTCTGGCCCGACGTGTTAGTGAACGCGGTGGACCCGGGCTGGGTGCCGACCCGGATGGGCGGCCCGAGCGCTCCCGACGACCTCGCGAAGGGGGCTCTCACCCAGGCGTGGCTGGCGGTGAGCGACGACGCCGAGGCGCGCCGCACCGGCCGCTATCTGCACTACCAGAAGACCGCGGCCGTGCACCCGGCAGCCTTGCGCCGAGAGACCCAGGACCGGCTCCTCGACTACCTCCGCGGGATCACCGGTGTCACGATCCCGGAATGAGCGAACGGGCAGTCTCGATACGACCGGCCACGGTCTCCGACCTTCCGACGATCGGCCGTCTCGGCGCGCAACTCATGCGAGAGCACCACGAGTTCGATCCGGACCGGTTCATCGCTGCCGGTGAGGACGCGCCGCGGGAGTACGCGAACTTCCTCGGCACGCAGCTTCGCAATGCCGACGCGGTCGTCCTCGTCGCGGAGGACCAGGGCGACGTCGTGGGCTACGTCTACGCGACCCTCGAGGGGTTGGACTGGATGGCGCTGCGGGGCCCCGCCGGTGCCATCCAGGACATCGCCGTCGTGACCGAGCGCCGGGGCCGGGGTCTCGGCCGCCAGCTGCTCGAGGCGGTGCTCGCGCATCTCGAGTCGCTCGGCGCGCCGCGCGTGGTGTTGTCGACCGCGGAGCAGAACCTGCCGGCGCAGCGCCTGTTCGCGAGCGCGGGCTTCCGCCGCACGATGGTCGAGATGACGCGGGAGCGGGGCGGAGGCTCGGGGAAGGCGTGAAGCTCGCCCGAGCCTAGCGCGTCCGGCGTCGCTTGCTCAGCGGTGGCACCGCCGCGGACAACTGGCGCAGCGCGAGCTTGCCGCGGGGTGCGATGACCTTGAGCCCCGACGCGAGCTCCTGGCGGCCCACCTCCTCGTAGAACGGGCGCCACCACTTGGCGCCGTTCCAGATCGCCTCGGGGCAGCTCGCCGAGGAGGCGACACCGGGTGTCACGTCGAGCCCCATGAGCGAGAACGCCGCCTCGACGAACGCCGCTCCCGGCAGGCCCTTGCCGTCGAGCAGGGGATTGACTGCGCCGCTCGTGCCCCACACGAAGCCGAGCCAGGGAAGGATGAGGCTCGGCAGGTCCACGATGCCGCGCTGGCCCCGGATCCTCTCGGCCGCCTGCCGGAGGGGCTGCACGCTCTCCGCGAAGTCGACCACGGCGATGTTGGGATAGCGGACCGGGTCGTCGTAGTCGCTGAGCGCGCACTCGCACACGCCGTTGTCGACCGGCACGGCCGAGGGATCCTTGGTGCCGAGAGGCACGGTGAGGAAGCGCGGCCCGCCGAACCAGAGGCCGATCACCGACCAGTAGCTGGGCCGGAAGTCGGCGCGCAGGTGGGACTGGGCGACCCGGATCCGGAAATCCGCCAGGTCGGTGCCGCCGAGGAGCAGCACGCCCTCGGTGCAGCCCGCCCGCGCGAGCCACTTCCGGTTTCCCTCGCCGGGCTTCGGGACGACCATGTCGAGCAGGCGCTTCTTTCCCTCGTCCGACGGGACCGTCGCAGGGGAGTGGCGGCTCGGGATCATGAAGGCCTCCTCATTCAGTGGATCTCGTGGGTCCAGACGTCGATGCCGTCTCCCGACGGCTCCCCGTCGGGGACCTCCCACGCCTTGACCGCGACGCGCACCGACTGGCCGAGGTCGGTGAACGAGACGGTCACGAAGTGGTCGGCGATGTGCTTGGGATCTTTCGGCGAGACGACGAACCTCGGCTCGTACTCGATCCTGGGCCGCGGCAGGCCCGCGATCTCGAACGGCGGGAAGCGCTCGGGCTCCTCGTCCCCGGGCTTCACCGGCTTTCCGCCCGCGAGGCCGCTCACCAGGGACAGCGGGGACGCGATGATCTCGATGATCTCCGTGCCGTCGGCGGCGTCGATCGGGCAGCGACCGATCCGGCCGTAGTGGACGTCGCCCGTGAGGACCACGATCGAGTGCCGGGAGCCGAGCAGCGCGCGTGCGAGGTCCTCGTACTGATCGTGATCGGGGAGCGCCCAGTCCCCGACGTTCCGCTTCAGCTTGTCGAGCAGGCCGCCCGCCCGCGTCGCGAACAGGGTCTGCCCGATCACGAGCACGCCGGGGCCCGCGAGCCCCGCGATCCAGGCGGTCAGCGCGCCGAAGTCCGCGGGCTTCATGAAGGTCTTCCGGTCGGGGTCGCGATCGCTGCGGGTGTCGGCGACGAAGAACGACAGGCCTCCGACCGCGAAGCTCTCCGTCGCCACGTCCGTCTGGAGGTTGCGGTAGAGGTTCCTCGCGAGCCGCCCCCAGGTGGCGCGGCCGCCGGATCCCCAGGTGTCCCAGGGCGCGTACGCGGCCGCGTGGGGGTAGTTGTTCCAGTACTCGTGGTCGTCGGCCGTGAAGTAGTTGGCGCCGGTGCCGAGCAGGGAACGGAAGCCCTCCTGCTCCGAGCCGTCGTTCCACGTGTCCTTGTAGTTCTGGAGGAAGAGCTGCTCGAGCTCGCCGCCCGAGTGCTTGCGGACGGCGAACTCCGACGCCGGATCGTCGAGGTAGACCTGGTCGCCGGACAGGAACTTCAGGTGGGGCCGGAACTGCGTGTTGGCCGCGAGGCGCGCGAAGGCCCGGCCGACGGAGCCGCCGTCGCGCCGCCGCGCGAAGCAGGAGCCCAGGAGCACCGTGAGCGGTCGATCCCCGGGTCCCGGGAGCTCGGCCGGCAGCGTCTCGACCGTCGCGGTGGCCACCACGGTCGCGCACTGCCGCAACACCAGCGCGTAGCGCGTGTCGGGCTGAAGGCCGTTCAGCGTGACCGTCGCCGTTTGCAAGCGAAGGGGCTGATTCTCGAGGGGCACGTCGGTCCACGGTCCGACGTTCACGGCCGGGGCCTGGCTGGCGGCCAGCGTCATCGCTCCCGGTGTCTCGTCGAAGGCGGCGAGCCAGATGTCCGCCGAGCTCGACGACGTGCGGCGCGGCACGACGACGAAGGCCACAGGTTCCTCGTCTGGATAGAGGCGATACGGTACTCGCCTGCGAGCGCCTTTACAACCCTTCTTGATGCCGCGTAAAGCGTATAGCCTATGCCGACCTTTCCCTCATGACGGCGGAGGCGATTTCATGGCGAACGAAGGCAACTGCCTGTTGAGCTTGATCGACACGGCGACGCAGCCTGCGCCGGATCCTGCCGTGCGCGTGACGTTCCGACGGCCGGACGGAACCGTTCTCCTTTCGCGCACCGTGAACCTGAACAACCCCGTATCGTTTCGGCTCCCCGCGTTTCCCCAGGTGCAGGCGATCTCGGGTCTGGTCGAGCCGTCGCGCTTTCGTACGCGCGAGGTTGCGTTCTTCATGCTGACGCATGACGAGACCATTCCGCGCCAGCCGACCGTGTTCCGGCAGCCGGACCAATGGCAGGCCTCATTCGATCCCTGGACCTCCATCAAGGCCTCCGTCGCGGACCTCGCGGCCGTGATGGAGCAGTCGCCGGACGTGCTGGTCAAGGGATGGAAGTCGTTTCCTTTGCTGACCCGCGCCGCCTACGACGCCTTTGGGTCCCCTGGCTCGAGGGAGGAACTGCCCAAGGCGACGCTCCTCAACGTCCACTTGCGCCTCAGCACGTCGTCGAACCCGACCGCGGGGCGGCCATGGTTCTCGTACGTGAAGCAGGTGCTCGAGCTCGGCCGCGAACGCATCATCGCCCTCGTCGATCCCGCGATGGGCAAGGCCGTGGAGGCGATCCGGGGAAACATCGGCAAATACAAGGACTACGAGCTCGCTTCAGCCGACCTGCACTTCAAGAACTTTCCGTCTCGTTTCGGCGTCCTCAAGAAGGACACGTTCAGCCTGAAGACCAAGCACAAGAAAGGAAACCTTCAGCTCACACTGGGGCCCGGAACGGACGAGGCTGGCAAGGCCGTGCTGCTGCTCGACGCCGACATCGACGAGAACGGCAGGTGGCTCGCCCACGCCCTGGACGTCTTCAAGCACAAGTTCACCGGAGGCACCCACCCCTTCGACGTCCACGAGGGCCTCGCCCTCGAAAACAAGTTGTGGCCGATCGGCTATCGGCTCGTCTAGACCCGGCTAGGCGTCGATCGTCGAGCCGCTCTCGGCCATCGGGTTCTTGGCCTTGTCGAAAGGGCGCCGGCCCGCGGCGATCGCCTTGATCTCGGCCTTGTCCGGGCCGAGGGTGACGAGCAGGTGGTGGTACTCGGCTGCCCACGACGCAGGGCCTTCGGGCACGTTCGGGGCGCTGCGGCTCCGGACCTTGCCGTCCCGGAGGCTGCCGGCGGCCCCGGTGACGAAGTAGTGGATGCCGTCGTGGATCCAGTGCTGGTAGTTATGCTCGTGCCCGCTCAGCACCAGCTTCACTCCCGATGCCTCGAAGCGCGGCACCAGATGGGCTTTCACGCCCGCATCGTCGGGATGCAACGGGCCTCCGCAAAACGGCGGGTGGTGGAAGAACGGAATCTTCCATCGAACGGGAGCCTGGCTAGCGGCTGGCGGGAAGGCCTCGTCGATGAACTTCGTGTGGGTCGTGTACGGCCCTTTGCCATCGGCGGTGTCCAGCGCCACGAACTCGACGTCGCGCCCGTAGCGAAACCGATACATGCACGCGTTCGCCTTCATCACGGTTGAGCCTGGTCTGGTCCCTTCCATCCGCTCCAGGCGATCCTCCATGTAGAGGTTCTCGACGAGCGCCGACCTGTCTTCGCGGGATTCCGTCGTGGAGTCGTGATTGCCGAGGGCCGGGTACACGGGAATGCGGTTGAGCAGGTATCGATAGGGCTGGTAGTAGGTGAAGAACCAGTCGTCGTCCTCGTCGCCTTCGGCCGTCAACACCAGGAGGAACTTCCGGGAGGCATAGATGTTGTCGCCTGTGGTCAATATCGCGCGCACGTCATGCTCTTCCACGGTCTCGGCCAGATCCTTGGCGACCTGTGCCTGGCCGCGCAGGACCGGTACGCCGTTCACCTTGTCGACCTTCTTGACGCCCTTTCCAAAGTCGCCGATGACGGCGAACGCCATCGAGTCCAAGGGAGCGGCGGGGTGGGGGTGGGTCCGGAACTCGTTGCGGTAGACCCCGGCGCCCTGCACGAGGCGACCCTGGAATGGGTCCCAGTCCCAGAGGGGGCCAGCGGCCCAGGTCTTGCCCCCGACCGTGACCCAGTAGCGGTAGCGCGTATCGGGCTGGAGCTGGTCGATCCAGCAATGGTTCTTGCCCGGCGCCGCGTCGACGCGACGCACCGAGCCGTTGGGTTCCTCGACCTCGACGTAGGCGGCCCCGTACGACTGTGAAGTCGCTCCGATAGAGTCCGACCGCGAGAGGTTGTTCTTCTTCAGGTCATCGTCGTCGAGCAACGTGGTCTTGCCGTCCTTGCTCTTGACGCGGAAGAAGAAGGCGCCCCAGGTGATGAGGGCGGACTCGTGGGTGACATCGCCCAGGACGATGTACTCCTCGATGTGGGGAGGCAGTTTCTCTGACATGGCAGGCATCCTCGCCGCTGAAGGGAAGTGTGCAAATAGTATGCGGGGCGATTTCGGTGTCAAGGAGAGATTGGGGAGTGCAGCGAACTACGCCGCATTCGGTGCGGTGGCACTCAACTTGCTCTGCCGCCCGCCATGAGATGCGGACTCCGGTCGATGGTGCGGCACCTGATCCTGGCGATGAGCTGCGCGGTGTCGGTCGCGACGCTCGCCGACGACATCCTGCCTACGATGTTGCCAGCCAACGGTTTCCAGGCCGCGGACGCGCCCAAGAAACTCCAGGTCAAGCACGACGAGCGCAGGCAAATCCTGGGGGCCGCGAAGGTGTGGGCGCAGCCCGTGTCTCCCATCGCCGCCGTGGATTTTCGACAAAACGCCGGCGGGGACGCGTCCTTCCAGACCACCGACGAGGTCGCGTGCAGGTTCCTGCCGCGCAAGCCCAGCCTCGGCACGACCCGGAAGTTCGAGTGCGTCTTCGAGAACGGCGAGGTCCTGAAGGTCAAGTACGAGAACCGCGAGTCGCTGACCGAGACCGCGGCCAGCCGGCTCCTGGCCGCGGTGGGCTTCGGGACGGATCGCGTGCAGCTCGTGAAGACGGTCCGGTGCTTCGGCTGTCCCAAGGACCCGTTCGTCATCCTCTCCTGCCTCTCGACGCCGTTCGAGAAGACGTTCCAGGACTGCACCCGCTCGTACGGCATGAAGCGGCGGCCCGACGGCCACGTCGACGTGGCCGTGAACTACGCCGCCTTCACCGACTTCCCGGGGGCGTCGATCGAGAGGCGCGAGCCGGGCATCGCGGTGGAAGCCGAGGGCGACGAAGGCTGGGAATGGAGCGAGCTCGCCGAACGGGCCGACGCGGCGCCCGGAGGAGCGACCCGCGCCGAGCGCGACGCGCTGCGGCTGATGGCCGTGTTCCTCAACAACTGGGACACGAAGGAACAGAACCAGCGCCTCGTCTGCCGCTCCGTCAGCAAGGGAGCCGTGACGGTGTGCAACGACGCGTTCGCGTACATGAGCGACGTCGGGGCCGCCTTCGGCGGACGCGCCCGGGACGGCATCGCGAACCGCAAGATCAGCGTCGACTACTGGGCGAACGTGCCGATCTGGGCCGACGCCAGGACGTGCCTGGTGAAGATCGACTCGGCGCTGATGCTGGAGGCCACGTTCGGCAAGGCCACGATCAGCGAGTCGGGCCGGCTGCTGTTCGCGAGCCTGCTGACCCAGCTCACGGACCAGCAGATCCGCGACCTCTTCGAGACCTCGGGCTTCCTCGACTACGCGAAGGGAGCCCAGGCCAATCGCAACCTGGACGTCTGGGCCGGCACCTTCCACGACAAGGTCCGGCAGATCGTCGACCGCGAACCCTGTCCCGAACCCTGACGAAGGCTTCCTTGGAGGAAGGCATGAAGACAGCCAAGCCTGATCTCAACGACGCGCTGGTCGAGGCCGAAGACGTTCTCGAGAGCTCCGACGCGGACCGCCTGGACAAGGCCGTCGCCATCGTCGACGGGGCGCTCGACGACAACCTCTACGACGGAGTGCGCGAGACCCTCGCCGAGCGCCTGGAGATCCTGCGCTCGGCCGCCCGGAAGAACGTCGACGCCCGCGTCACGGAGGCGTACATCGAGCCGGAGCGCGGCATCGACCTGCAGTGGTTCGGTCCGGCCGCCGAGGGCCGACAAGACGCCACCGTGGCCTGGAACGGCATGGTCTCGGCGTTCGCGATCGCCCTCAACACTCTCGCGTGACCGTCAGGCGCCTCGACCACGTCAGCGTCGTCGGCGAGGCGTCGGTCGAGGGCCCCTGGGTCGACCGCGTCAACGGGATGAAGGGCGTCCAGGCCGACATCGTGATGATGAAGACGCCGGACGGCCACGGGCAGCTCGAGCTCACGCGGTTCCGCAACCCGCCGCTGGTCGCCCTCGAGCCGGCGATCGCGCCGCCCAACGCGCTCGGCCTGCGCAGGGTGATGTTCGCCGTCGACAGTGTCGACGACACCGTCGCGGCCCTGGGCGCCCACGGCGCCGAGCTCGTCGGCGAGGTGGCCCAGTACGAGGATACGTACCGGCTCTGCTACATGCGAGGGCCCGGCGGCATCATCGTTGCCCTTGCCCAGGAGCTCTGAGGCGAGCCCTCAGGGCATGCGGTGCAGCTCGGCGACGCCGTCGTACTCGCCGTTGTACGTGACCTGCAGCAGGTTGTTGAACATGTTGAGCATGTTGATGAAGCCGACCAGGAAGGTCAGCTCCACGAGCTCGGGGTCGGTGAACAGCGCGTGCAGCTCGGTGAAGATCTCCTCCGGGACGCGGTTGGAGTCCTTCATCGCCGCTCGGGTGTAGCGCAGCGCCGCCTGCTCGCGCGCCGAGAGGTCGGCGGGCGTGTCGAGCGTCGCGAGCGGCGCGTCGGCCATGCCGAGGGAGCGCATGACCGCCACGTGCGTGCCGGTGCAGAACTGGCACTCGTTCCGGCGCGAGGACTCCAGGATCACGAGCTCCTTCAGCCGCTGCTCGACGATGCCGCCGGGGTACACGGCGCCGCCGAACTGACCGAAGGCAGCCACCAGCTCCGGCCGCAGGCACATGGCCTGGATCATCTCGAGCGGGCGCTTGCCCTGCTCGAACAGCTCGCAGCTCTCGCGGAAGTCGGGACGATGGCGGATGGGCGCGAACGCGGCCCGGATCTGCTCGTCGGAAACGGTCACGCGCATGGTCTGGTCTGCCTCCTGGACGTCCTGTCTATCACGTAGTCATCCTTCGAGCCTTGGGGCTGCACTCGGTACCTCACTATGAAGGGGCGGAGGCGGATTGATCTTGTCGTTGTCCGGGGGAGGAGGATGGGGATGCCAGAGAGCAAGCGTTTCTTGCGGCCCGCGGCTCCCTGTTGCGGCGGTCACAACCGAAGGGGCCTCCGCCGGAACCCTAGAGTCGTGCCGCTCCGCCAACAACGCATCGGCGAGAACTTCCAGGCAGTACCGCTGGGAAAGCAAATAGAGCCGGACATAGTTTCGCTGGTGCATGTACGTGATGGCGATGCCGACGAACAGGCTGAGGCCCAGAAGCGGAACGGGACTGTGCGCTCCGGCTGTGGTTCCGTAGTAGATGACGCCCGCGAGGGCAATGGCTGCGACGCTTCCCACCCGCGCGGCTCCGGCGGAGTGAGCGAGGTCGGTGAACGTGCTGACGCCGGAGTCCGCACCCTTTATTTTGTCGTTGCTGACGATCCTTTGGCGCCAGATCGCCGTGAGCAACACCCAGCACTCATCGGGGCTCCAATTCTGGAGGTCCGTTGAGGTTGTTGCCGTGACGCTAGTGTCGACGGCTGTGTGGGCATGTGAACGATCACGGATCGCGAGCAGGCGGTGCTCCACTAGGCTCTTGATTGCGTTCCGGTGACTGAAAGGGCTGGAGCACGGCCAGTGGGGGGGCGCATGGTGCAGGGTGAAGTGGCAAACACTCAGGATGTATCCGAGCCCGCCAGAGGCCACGAGCGCGGCAACTACCGCGCCGATGCCTTGCTCCTTGGGTAGCGTCGAAAGATGATCAAGCGTCCAAAGTGGGCTCGCGATTAGCAGCAGCCCGACCGTCTCGACCATGGCGACGAGACCGGGGACGATGTATCGAAGGAACCGCCGAGCCTCGTCCATGGTGCCTCCATTTCTGGGAGCGGTCTTCACTTGGAGCCGAGGGTGAGCGTGCAATGATTGCACAGAGTGTGCGGAAGGCGTCGCCCCTTTGCGAGCGACCGAGGCTGCAACTAGCAGGCCTCACAATTCGGTGAGGACTTCCGGGCGGCAGATCCTCACATTGTCACCATGACCTCCACTCCACCGAACCGGCTCAAGGCCTTGGCCCTCCTCGCCCTCGGCTTTGCCAGCTCCGCAGCCGGCACGTTCATCCGCCGCACGGACGACCTGCCGGGCGTGACGCTCCTGGGGGGCCTCTGCCTGCTCGCCTCGATCCTGCTCGCCCTCGGCATCGCCGGGGGCAAGCTGCCGGCCGGAGCCGTGCGAGTCGCCCTTGGCGTTGGCCTTGTCATGGCGCTGTTCGAGGGAGCAGTGGCCTATCGGATCGTCGTGCCTGCGCCCCTTCATCCCGATCCGCGCAGCGTGCCGTCGGCCGTCCAAGCCGCGCCGTCGCCCCTGTGGACCCAGGCCGTGGAGCAGGCGCGGCAAGTCGTGCGCGCCGCGGTCTCCGAGCAGAACATTCCCGGACTGTCGGTGGCGGTCGCCGCCAACGGCGCTCTTGTGTGGGCCGAAGGTTTCGGCTGGGCCGACATCAAGCACCGCCGTCCGGTCACGCCCGAGATGCGGTTTCGGATGGGCACTGGCTCGACGCTCCTCACCACCGCCGGCGCGCGGAGGCTCGTGGAGCAGGGGAGGCTGACACTGGAGTTACCGCTCCAGGCGGTCCGTGCCGAAGACGAGGACCCGCGGTTCCGTCAGCGCTGCGAGGTGCCGACCGATGCGGCGAGCGTTGCGATCGCGCGCGCGGCGGGGCAGCCGTTCTTCACGTTCATGCAACAGCAGGTGTTCCAGCCGCTCGGCATGAACCAGACGGGCGCGGAATCGTCGACGGCCGAGAATCCCGAGCACGTCGGCGAGCCGGAAGAAGACCCGCCGCCCTTCACCATCATTCATGACGGGCTTCTGAACCCGCTCGGCGGTGGGCGCCGGTACGGCCCCGAGTCGATCGCGACCGTGTACGTCCCGCGGTGGGGGACGGATCCCCGACGCGGAGTCCAGGGGATGCGCCCGCGCAACTACTCCTGCTTCGGCGGCTCGATGGCGTTCCATTCCACTCCGTCCGACCTGGTGCGCTTCGGGCTCGCGAACCCAGGCGGCGGCGATGGAGAGCTGGTCGGGGGCCAGGTGATGTCGCTGCTCACGGTGCCCGATCGTGGGATCGCCGTCGCCGTGATGGCGAACGTCACCTACGCCGACACGTCCGGGATCGCGCGGCGAGTCGCCTCCCTGCTCATCAGGTAGCCAGGCTAGGTGAGCATACAAAAAGCTTGACGGACGTACGCAATAGGTTTACAAAACGACCACTAGTGGAGGTCGATCATGCCTGTTTCCAACGCCGGTGCCGAAGTTCGTTTCGCCAAAATGGGACCTGGCGGAAAGCCGTTCGCGGAGATCCTGGTCGACAAGGACGTCTCGGCGGTGGCGCTCGGAGGCGTGATCCAGCGGATCACGCGTGACAAGGATCTCTTGCGGAAGGTGGGCTTGAAGGCCTGCAATGCCTGCAAGTCGGGCCTGGACATCTTCATTCGCGACCGCTTCATCAACGAGATCAGGGTGGACATCCTCGCCGGTGGCCGCCGCTAGCGGCGTCAGTCGCCCTGGGGTTGGAGTTCTCTTCAACCCCACCCTCGACCGCTTTCTCGCCCGGTCGCTGGATGCCTTGGACTACGTTTCGGTCATACCCGACCGCTCGTGGATCGACCATGGAATCGGATCGCAGCCCCGATTCGAATCCCTCCCGCTCGTGTCGGAGCTCATGGAAAGCCCGGGGAAGGCACTGCCGATTGTCCTGCACGGAATCGGCCTCTCGATCTGCAGCGCGAGCCTGTTCGACGAGGAGTACGCCGAGAAACTGATCGAGACGCAACGCACCCTTCGCAGCCCCTGGGTGAGCGAGCATCTCTCGTTCTCACGCATCAGCACCGGGCACGAGATCAATGCCGCGGTGGCCGTCCCCGTGCCATACGACGTGGAAGTGCTCGAGCTGCTCGTTCCGAGAGTCAGCTTCCTGACGCGTCGGGCGTCCTGCCCTGTGCTACTCGAAAACAGCGTGTACTACTTCCGGCACATCGCCGAGGACATGACGGAAGCAGCGTTCCTCAACGAGGTCTGCGCACGAACCGGGTGCGGCGTCCTGCTCGATCTTCACAACCTCTACTGCAACGCCCTCAACCACTCCTTCGACCCTCACGACTACCTTCGCGACCTCGACATGGCGAACGTCGTGGAGGTCCACATCGCCGGCGGCGTCGAGATGATGGGGTTCCATACGGACTCGCACACGGGACCCGTTCCGGAGCCGGTGTGGGAGCTGCTCGCGGACGTCGTGCCGCGTGCTCTCAACCTCCGAGGCGTGACCTTCGAGTTCCACGAGTCGTCCTTCCCGCTGTTGCGCGAACGAGGGGTCCGTAGACAGTTGGAGCGGGCGCGCCAGGTCGTCGCAGCCGGCAGGTCGGATGACGCTCGCTGACTTCCAGACGGCCATCGTGGACCTCATCCTCTCGCCGCAGAGCGCGCGCCTCTTGTTGGACGGCGACGATCGGGTGCTCCGTCGGTATCGCTTGACCGAGCGCGAGCGAGAACGGCTGCGGTCCATCGTGGGGCAACCTGGAATGTCCCTCTGCTGCACGCTCGCCCGCGCGAACCGGTTCGAGCCGATCGCCGAGGTGTTCCCGATGACGTGCGTGCTCCTGGAGCCCGTCCTGCGGGAGTTGCTCGACGACGTGTGGGGCCGGAACCCTCTGAGCAACTATCAGTTCGCAGGCGACGACGTCCTCTTCGCCGACTGTGTGCGAAAGGGCATCAAGTCTCGCGAACTCTCCGGGGAATACCTGGAAGAGATCTTTCAGTACGAGGAGGTCTGCTGGCAGTTGGCGCAACAGCTGCGACGACAGCCGATCGGCCCAGGCCGACGTGAGGCCGTCGTCGAGTTCAGGCACGCTCCTGAGCAGCTGCTCCCGCCACTCAGCCGCTTGACCGCTCCACCGCCTTCACTGCCGACCGGCACGTACCGAGTGAGGATCCGCCTCGACCGGTCGCGGCATTTTGGCGTGGACGTGATTGCCGAGGCCTAGGTGAGGTTCCCGTAGGCCCCAGCCAAGCTCAGGGCCGCACACCGATCACGGTGACCGACTTAGGCGGCAGCGTGACCGACAAGCCCCGACGATCCAGCCGCGCTCGCGCTGGCCTTGGTGCAACGGCGTCGGGTGCGTCGAAGGTGTTGACGCTGTCGATCGCGGGCCCCGTCAACGTCTCTCCGGCGAACGAGCGCGCCGTCATGCCGGCGAACGTCGTCGTGATCTCGGCGGGCCGGTTCGGATCCAGGTTCGTGAGGGAAAGCCACAGAGTGCCGGCCGCGTCCTTGGCGGCCAGGACGTCCACGCGCGGCAACGTGATGCCTCCTCGGACGTAGCGGCCGGCGTCGAAGGCGACCGGCACGAACGTGGCCTGCTGGAACGGCACGTACATCTTGAAGACGTGGTAGGTCGGCGTGCGGATCATCTTCGGCCCGTCGGTGAGGATCATCGCCTGCAGCACGTTGATCATCTGGGCGATGTTGGCGAGGCGCACGCGATCCGCGTGACGGGCGAAGATGTTGATGTTCAAGGCGGCGATCAGCGCGTCCCGCACGCTGTTCTGCTGCGCGAGGAAGCCCGGGTTGGTGCCCGGCAGCGGCGCGTACCACGAGCCCCATTCGTCTACCGCCAGCGCCACCTCCTTCTTGGGGTCGTACTTGTCCATGATGGCGGAGTGCTCCGCGATCAGGCCGTCCATCTCGAGCGTCGCCTGCAGGATCTCCGCGTAGGCCTGCTCGTCGAAGCCCACCGACTTGTAGGCGGGCGGGAAGCGCACGACGGTGTAGTTGTGGAGCGAGAGGGCATCGAGGTGATCCCAGCTCCACTGCCGCCCCTTCCAGGACTTCATGATCGTCTCGGTCCACTCGGCGAACCGCGGCTCCTTGCCGCCCGGCCCGACCGCGACTCTCAGCATCCGCTTCTCCGCCTGCTGGGCCGGGTTGAAGTTGCGCACGAAGCGGCTGTAGACCCGCAGCTGGCTGAGGTAGTACTCGGCGGACATGTTGCCGCCGCAGTCCCAGCTCTCGTTGCCGATGCCGAGGATCGCGATCCCGTACGGCGCGGCATGACCGTTGGCCGCGCGCTCCTCGGCGAGAGCCGTGGGCTGCGCGGCGGTGAGGTACTCGAGCCAGTCGGCGGCTTCCGCGGGCGTACCCGAGCCGACGTTCACCGAGAGGTACGCCTCGGAGCCGATCTGCCCGACGAAGTCCAGGAACTCGTGGGTGCCGAACGTGTTCGGCTCGAGGACGCCGCCCCAGTTCGGGTTGAGCGTGGCCGGACGGGCCTCGAGGGGACCGATGCCCTTGCGCCAGTGGTATTCGTCCGCGAAGCAGCCGCCGGGCCAGCGGACGTTCGGCACCTTCAGGTCCTTCAGCGCCGCGACGACATCGTTGCGGATAGCGCGGGTGTTGGGGATCGCCGACTCGGGGCCGACCCAGACGCCCTCGTAGATGCCCTTGCCGAGGTGCTCGGCGAACTGTCCGAACAGGTTGCGATCGATGGTGGCGCCCGTCCGCGACGCGTCGACGCTCACCGCGATCGGCGCGTCGGGCGCCGCGCCCTGGGCCGCGACGCCGACCGAGGCGAGGCCGACCAGGGCCGCGAGGAACGGCAGTGGGGAAGTCACGCGCATCACTGACTCCAGGGGCGGCCCTCGCGAGGGCAAGAGGCTGCGAGCCTGTGCCTAGTTGACGATTGGCGGTGGCGGCACCGCAGTCTCTCCGACCGCCTTCAGCGCGGCGTCAGGGGTGAGCTCCCGGCCGGCGGCGTCGACGTAGTGCATGTCGAACGCCGTGTCGGAATAGACGTAGAGCGAGCACGCCGTGGTGCAGCTGAAGCGATGGACGTGCTTGCTGGGCATGAGCGCGAACGCGCCCGCTTCGAGCCTGACGGCCTTTCCGTCCTTCATCTCCGCCATCGCGGTGCCGCTCACGATCATCAGGTGCTCGTTCGGCGTGTGCCAGTGCCAGGGAAACACGCAGCCCGCCGCCATCTTCGCCATGATGAAGGAAGGCCCCTTGCCGGGATCGCCGCTCGCGACCGCCCCGGACGCGCACGTCGGCGTGCCGGGGATCGCCACGAACTCCATCTCGACCACGTTCTTGCCGGCATTGCCCGCGGCGGGGGCAGGTGGCTGCGCCGACGCGGTCGCCACGCCGTTCAGGCTGAACACGGCCACGGCCGCCCAATGGACCCGATCGCGCTTGCTCATGCTTGGCCTCCTGAGGGTTGGGCGATCATAGGCTCCGGAAGGGAGGTCCGTGCAAGTCGTTCTTGGTTGTGGGCCGTGGGGCATGGAACCCACGGACCTCCTGCGCTTGCCGCGTCCTAGAAGACGCGTCGGGCGACGGCCAGCGCATGCACGTGGCCGAGCGCATCGAGGACCCTCGCTCCCGACGGGTCGGAGGCCGGATCGACGGGCAGGCAGAGGGCCGTTCCTTCGCGGCGTGCGAGAACGTTGGTCACCACGAGCGCGCGCATCAACCAGACGGCACTGCGGATGTTCGGGCACTCGACGCCGACCCAACCGGGACGATCGCCCGCGGCAGGGGAGAGACCGAGCCTCGACTGGAGGCGCTGGCCCATGGCCGCAGCCGCCTCACGGCACGCGGCCTCGCCCACGGGGTCGGTGGGGAGCGCGGGCACGGCGAGCGGTGCCCGCGACGCCATGGCCTCGAACAACGCCCCGATCGCGTTCTGCTGCGCCGGGGTGATGTGGCCCTCCCAGTAGTGGCAGGTCTTCGCCATCACCGTGACGACGTTCTTGATCTCCTTCTCGAGCCGGAAGGCCGGGCCGGCCGGTACGTCGAGGAAGCGGCCGTCGCGCCGGGCCGCGACGTTCTCCATGACGACGGCGCGCAGCAGCCAGTCGGCCGCCGTCGGATCGAGGCACGGAACGCAGATCCAGCCGGGCGTGTCCGAGGCCGACGGGTCGAGGCCGGTGACCAGGCGGATGCCGCGGCAGATCTCGGCGACGACCTCGTCGTAGCGCTGTCGGTTCGCGT
Organism: uncultured Acidobacteriota bacterium; assembly: GCA_902826455.1. Taxonomy (GTDB): domain Bacteria; phylum Acidobacteriota; class Vicinamibacteria; order Fen-336; family Fen-336; genus CADEEV01. The sequence goes on from CADEEV010000013.1 coordinate 57,096, forward strand.
CGATCTCGGCGGCCGAGGCCGGCGACAACAGCGTGCCCTTGTGCGGCGGACCGCCCGCCATGGCGAGATCGCAGAACGTGGCCCACATCTCGTTCCAGGCCACCTTCCCGTCGCGGTCGTACTTCAGGCCCGCCGAGCCCATCGACACCGGAGCGACGGCGTCGTAGTCCTGGTAGGCCTCGGGCAGCACGGCCCGCAGCCGCAGGTCGAGCTCCGCCAGCGCGCGCTCGGTCTCAGGGTTCATGCGCTCCACACCCGACGATCTTAGCCGCCGGGAGTGGATCGCGCGGGTGAAAAATGCTTGACGCGCCGAAAGCCCGCGGGCCAGCATGCCGACAGGAGACGTCGTCTCGGAGAAAGAAGGCAGCTCATGAAGACCAGGGTCCTTTTTCTTGCCATCCTGTCGTCGCTCGCCCTCGCCTCGCAGTCCTCGGCCGGAACCTACGGCTCGGTGGAGGTCATCCCCAATCCGGCCGTTCTCGACACCGACCGCCTGCGCAACCAGGACCTCGACGTGCGCGCGGCGTTTGCCCGGCGCCTGCTCGCCTGCGGCATCGTGGACCGCGTCGAGGAATCCCTGAGCGATACCGGCGCCATCACCACGATCAACGGCCTCAACACGCGCTTCGAGGTCGGGGCCGGGGGCTTCCAGGGCGAGACCAACCCCGCCTTCGTCTACACGATCGCCGACGACGGCCCGAACGCCGCCAGCGTCGGCGACATTCGCGTGCTGACGGACAGCCTGGGGTTCGTGTTCTCCCAGGCGAGCGCGTTTCTCCTCGACAGCGAGAATCCGGCCGGCTACGACTTCCCGGCCAACTACGTGGTGCTGAACTTCGCGACGCCGCCGTCCCTGAGGAGGTCGGCCCGCCTGTTCGAGACCGTCGGGCAGATCGACCACGAGCTGTTCGACACGGACAGCAGCGGCTACACGCAGTACGGCCGCGCGTACCTCTCCTTGCAGTCGTTCGTCCCGGACGCGCAGTTCATCGCCGGCTACAGCGCGGCGGCGGCGCAGTTCGGTGTCGAGTACACGCCGGTCGTGGGCGGCGTTCCGTCCTTGTTCACGGGAGGCGCCGCCTTCCCGGGCAACGACTGGACGGTGAGCACCCACGGCGAGGACTACCTCTCGCGCATCCCGGTGGCGAGCCACTCCCGTCTGCGCGCCATCCGCGCGTACCACCTGCGCGTGACCCGCGAGGCGTTGCGTCGCCGGCATCACGGGGGTTTCGACTTCGACTGCCGCTAGAACGCCTCCGCGACCGTATCATCGGCCACACGGTCCTGGGCTTTGAGGAGTCGTGGGCGGCGCCCGCGGCGCTAGCTGCGCTTCGCGGGAAGCGCCTCGGACTTCTTCAACTTCCTGCCGGCGTGCCTGATCCCCGGCTTCGCCTCCGCGATGGTCCTCTACGCCAACGAGCGCCTGGCGCCGGTGATCTTCGCTGTCGTCCTCTCGATCGGCTCGAAGCTGACCTTCCGCGCGCCCGTCGGCAACGGGCACACGCAGCACTTCTTCAACCCCTCGAGGGCTTCCAGGTCGGCGCTAGCTCCAACACGGCCCTCGCCGCTCTATCGGTTCTTGCAGGGCAGGCAATGACTTAGGGCTCTTGGCGACTCTGCAATATCTCTTGCTTGTGCCAGTCGGGATGTGCTATTCGTGGCCATCGTTCTTGGTCTGTGTTACGTGATACGGTCCAAATAAGAACAGGACGATGCCGCGTGACTGGATGAAGAGAGAGCCATCGGAACGTTTTCCGAGGAAGTTAGATCACCCCTCGGGCGCCACGTTGGTTCTCGATCCGTCGATGGTGCTGCTCGAGTTTCGCCGAGCGCTACGAGGGCGCGAAGGTGAGAAGGCTTTGCGCGCGGCCGGCGTCGAACCTGTCGTCCGGGTTGGACCAGCGAAGCGGGAGCGCGGACCTCGCGTCGAGATCAACCGGTCGCCAACCCGACTCTGGGGCCGCCTTCGCGCGAAGCTTAGTACGCGGACGGTCGTGGCGATCCGGCGCGCCTTCGGGGCGTCTCTCCGAACGATCGCGCCCGTGTACCGGACGCAGGGCAGCGCGGACGATGCCGCGCTCGTCAGTCCGCTGCCGCACGTCCTCGTCGTCAGACTGCTGGAAGACGGCGTCGGGCGACGTAGGCAACTCGAGAGGTTGCGACGCCTGGGGCTCCGGCACGACCCGAGGAAGTCGTTGTATCTCTCCCCCTTCGACTACTTCGTCATCGCCGACTCAGTGCCCGGTGGCTCGCACAAGCTTCGCGAGCGGCTGCTCACGTCGAAGCTGGGCATAGACGACGTCCGCTTCGAGACCATGCCGTTTCTCAAACCGACGACATTCGTCCCGAACGACACCCTGTTTGCCACGCAATGGAACATGTCCCGCATCGGCGCCACGAAACCACACGCGGCGTGGGAGCTCAGCCGCGGTCGTAGCGACGTAGTCGTTTGCATTCTCGACGAAGGTTGTGATCTCGCCCATCCAGATCTGCGTTTCGCATCGCTCGGGATCAACCTCGGGTCAATGACAGGCGATGGACGACCGACGGGCCCGCACGGGACCGCCTGCGCGGGGGTTGCGGCTGCGATCGTCGACAACGCCCTGGGCGTGGCCGGCGTCGCGGGTGACTGCTCGATCCTCCCGGCCGCTTTTCAGAACTGGACCGACGTCGAGGTCGCGACTGGGATCGACTTTGCTATCGCACACGGCGCCCGCGTCATAAGCATGAGCTTCGGGCAGTACGGCTCCGGCGACGGGATCGGTCCCTCTGGCTGGGACTTCGCATTGATCGCGCCAGCCATCGAACGCGCTTTCCGGCAGGGTATCGTGCTGGTCGCGGCGACGGGCAACGAGAACCTGGGCGGTTTGATCCGCTTTCCCGCGCGACATGCGCGAGTCATCGCCGTAGGCGCCTCCGACCAGATCGACAACCGGAAGTCGCCGGCCAGTCCTGACGGTGAAGGGTGGGGAGCGAACTTCGGCGCTGAGATCTCAGTCGTGGCGCCTGGCGTGAGAATCGAGACGACCGATCGGCGGGGAAGCGCGGGCTACAACACCTCCGGCGGGTCGCCGGGTGACTTTACGCCTGGCTTCAATGGCACGTCGTCGGCGACGCCCCACGTCGCCGGCCTGGCGGCGCTCGTCCTTACGCTCTGTCCCACTCACTCGGCAGGCGATGTCCGAATGATCATCGAGCGCACCGCGGCGAAAGTCGGGGCCCTGGTCTATGGGCCTCGCGCGGGCTTCGACAACGGCACACGCAACCAGGAAATGGGCTATGGCCGCATCGACGTCGCTCAGGCCGCGCGCGAAGCGTTTCTGTACACAGTCGCGTGTCTCGGGTAGCGCAATCGCAAGGAGGCATGATGGAGCCCGCAAGAGGAAATGCGAAGAAGGGATTGGAAGTCTACGCGAGGCTTCGTAACGTTCTCGGTATTCACTCGTCGAACGCATTGGATCTGAAGAGCGCGTTCGGCCGTGTCGCTCACCTCCTGTCACGTGGCAGGCGCAGTTCCGGAACGCTGCAGATCATCATCGGCGGAAAGGGCCCTCGTCAGTCGTGGGTACTCAACATGACGGAGAAGGGTTGCGAAGCGCGCAAGGAAGGCGTGCACGCGCCTCGGTTTGAGGTCGTCGTACATGCGACGGCGATTCTGGCCATGCTCTCGGGAAGGATGGCACCCATCGAGGCACTGGCTCTTGGTCAGATGAGGGTGCGGGGCGACCTCGAGTTCGGTATGGAAGTGTACCGCGCCTTGGCTGCTGACAACGGCCGCGTCGATCCGTGCAATTAGGGAGAAGGAGCGATGGCGCGCGAGAAAATCGACTACCTCAAGGTCGGTAGGCACGGGGCTGGCTTGACTGGCGAATTCGGGTGGGCGTTTACAAAGACCGGGGCTACATATGCCCTCTGGTGGGACCCGGCTTGGCCAGACGAGAGCACGGCCGTCGATCACGTCCGCCGGAGCATGTGGATCTCGCTCCTTCGCGAGGCCATGACGAACGGCTGGGACGTCGAGTTCCTGACTGAGAACGCCTATTCGGTAAAGGTCTTGACGATCAAGGTCTACGCGCCGTAGGCGTCGTGACGAGCCTGAGGCTCGGAGCAAGACCGCCTAGTGAAGGCGCTCTTTCCCAAAGTAGCGGACGAGCAACTGGGCGGGCTGTTCGTGCGCTGGGACAAGACCGCGGCCCAGAACGCCGTCGTGATCACCGTGCGCATGCAGTACGTCAGGGGCGACTTAGAACCGGAGCCGGTCGTGGCCGCCGCGGGGCAAATGATCAGGCCAGAGGTGATAGGAGCTCGATAGTTCGGATCACCGTCGACACACAGGGGTGGTCGAACGTATTCCCCGTGCCCTGGCCTGTTTCCATGACGAGCAGGCACTGCCGTTCCTGCAAGCCGTTCCTGGGGTTGGTGGACCGCGGGGGGATCGAACCCCCGACCTCCTGATTGCGAACCAGGCGCTCTCCCAGCTGAGCTAGCGGCCCGACGTGAAGAACGGGGATCTTAGCAAACGCGTCCGGGGCCTTCAACCCGAATCGCGAACGCTACTTGCGCAGCAGCTTGCCGAGGAGCGGTGGAAGCGGCTGCGTGTCGACTTCCGAGATGTCGGGGACGACCGGCGCCGCGAGGCCGTGGGCCTGGACGTCGCTGCGGAACTGGCGCTCGTAGAGCTCGCGGTAGCGGCCGCCCTCGGACATCAGGGAGTCGTGGGTGCCGCGCTGCACGATCGCGCCGCCGTCCATCACCAGGATCTGGTCGGCGCTGCGGACCGTCGACAGACGATGAGCGATGACGATCGTCGTGCGGCCTTCGCGCAGGGACTTGAGGCCGTCTTGCACCAAGGCCTCGCTCTCGCTGTCGAGGCTCGACGTCGCTTCGTCGAGGATCAGGATGCGGGGATCGGCGAGCAAGGCGCGGGCGATCGCGAGGCGTTGGCGCTGGCCGCCGGAGAGACGGACGCCGCGTTCACCGACCAGGGTGTCGTAGCCGTGCTCGAGGCGCGTCACGAACTCGTGGCAATGAGCGCGCAGGGCGGCGGCCTTCACTTCCTCGCGGCTCGCGTCGGGGCGGCCGTAGGAGATGTTCTCGGCCACCGTGCCGTCGAAGAGGAAGTTCTCCTGGAAGACGACGCCGAGGTTCGCGCGCAGGTCGCGGGTGGCGACCGTCGCGAGGTCGCGGCCGTCGACCTTGACCTGGCCGGTCGTGGGGCGGTGGAAGCCCATGACGAGGCCGATGACCGTGCTCTTGCCGGCGCCGCTCGGGCCGACGAGCGCCGTCGTCGAGCCGGCGGGGGAGCGGAACGACACGCCATTGAGCACCGGCTGGCCGGGGTTGTACTCGAAGCCGACGCGGTCGAACTCGATCTCGGCGCGCGTGGTGGAGAACGGCGCAAGGCCGGCGTCTTCCTGTTCCTCGGAGGAGCGCTCGCGCAGCTCACGGATGCGGTCGAGCCCCGCGAAGGCCTCGCTCAGCTGCGTCGCGCTGTCGGCGAGGCGCGCGACCGGGGCCACCAGCATGCCGATGAAGAAGACGTACATGATGAAGTCGCCGAGGCTCATGGCCCCGGAGAGGATCCCGCGGCCTCCGACGTACACGAGCAGCGCCGCGATCATGCCGAAGATCAGGATGGCGCCGCCGCCCACCGTCGAGCTGGCCGTGACCTCGGACTTCACGCTCGCGAACAGGCGGTCGAGGCCGGCGGCGAAGGCGCGTTCCTCGACGCCCTCGGCGCGATAGGCCTTCACGACGCGGATGCCGCCGAGCGCCTCGTTGAGGCGGCCGACCACCTGGGAGTTGAGCTCGGCGCGCTGGCGGAACAGCGGCCGGATCAGGCGGAAGGCGTAGGTCATCAGGGCCGCGAAGAGCGCCAGCAGCACGAGCGTCATCGAGGTCAGGCGCCAGTTGAGCCAGAGCAGCACGCCGAGCGCGAGGAGAGCCGTCAGCAGGCTGCTCGCGAGCTGCACCAGGCCGCCGCCGATCAGGTTCCGCAGCGCGTCGGGGTCGTTCATGATGCGCGCGATCAGCACGCCGCTCTTGGTCTGGTCGAAGAACGAGACCGGCAGGTGCAGCACCTTGCGCTGCAGCTCGCGGCGCATGTCCATGATCGCGCGCTGGGCCGCGAGGCCGAGCACGCGCGCCAGCATCAGCGCCGTGCCGGCCTGCACCAGCGTCGCCGCCACGATGAAGATCGCGAGGATGCCGAGGCGCTCGCCGTGGTGCTTCGTGATCACCTCGTCGACGAGGTACTTGCTCGAGGCGGGGAGGGCGAGGGCCGCGATGCGGCCGACGAGCAGGAGCACGAGGCCCCAGAGCAGCCGCCAGCGGTGCGCCCACAGGAGAACCCGGGCGTCGTGCCACGCAGCGCTCGAAGGCTTCCTGGAGTCGTCCCCGGGGGTGCTCATCAACCGCTGGTACCATAACCCAGTGCGAAAGCTCGCGATAGTCACCGCGTTCGTCGCGTGGGCCGGCGCCGCGATGGCGCAGTCCACGCCCGCGGACAACGAGGTGTGGGTGGTCTCCGGGTCGTTGAGCGAGTCCTACATCGACAACCTGTTCCTGATCGACGAAGGTCCGGGGGACTGGGTCACGAACGCCAGCGTGTCGCTCGCGTACTTCCGCACGCGCCCGCCCAACTCGTTCTCGGCCTACGGCTGGCTGGGCGGGAGCTACTTCGACCGCTTCGACGTCTACAACGGCCTCAAGTACGGGGCCGGCTTCGCGGGCGAGAACGGCCTCGACCGCCGCGCGCGCGTGCGCTACTCCGGCCCCTTCGCCGACGGCCTCAACCGCAAGGCGTTCTACGACGGCCGCCTGGGCCTCCCGGAGATCGACGTGAAGTCGGGATACGCGGCCACCGGCCTCGACTACGACTTCACGGACAGCACCAGCGGTCGCCTTTCGGCCGACCTGTCAGGCGTGCACTACCGACTCGACGCCCGCGAGCTGCTCTCGGCCGCCGCCGACTTCCTCTCGCCGCCCACGATCCCGAACCCGGTCGAGCCCGGCGGAGGCAACCCGAACCTCGCGCCCCTGATCATCCTGGAGCAGCTCGCGCTCGAAGGATTCCTGGTGCGCGACCTCGACTACTGGACGTGGCACTTCGGCGCCGGCCTCGGCCACGAGTTCTCGGAGAGCACCCAGGCGAGCCTCGACCTCGGCGTGCGCTCGTCGACGACCGAGACGATCGGCGTGCCCGACGGCCGGCTGTACGACGCCTCGTTCACGCTCAACCACAAGCTCGACCCGACCGCCGGCGTCTCCCTCGGCTACGTCTACCAGCACGCGGACTACGACCGCGTCACGCAGACCCACTCGATCTTCGGGCGCGCCCAGAAGGAGTTCAGCGAGAAGCTCCACGGCGACGTCACGCTCGGCGCGACCCACCTCGACGGCTCCACGGACGAGAGCTCGAGCTGGAGCTTCATCGGCGGCGCCGGCCTCACTCTGAGGCTCAAGCGCACGTCGCTCGCGGCCCGGGCCAGCCGCTCCGTCTACCAGGGCGTCATCGCCGGGCGCCGCCAGATCGCCGACGAGCTGAGCGGCAGCGTGAGCCACGTGTTCGGCAAGCGCGTCTTCGCCGCGGGCTACCTGTCGTACCGCAACGCCCAGGACACCGAGCTCGACGTCTACTCGTCCGAGCAGCTGTTCGGCGGGGTCGCGCTGTCGCTGCGGCTCTCGGAGCGCTTCTTCCTGACGCCGACCTACAGCTACGCGCTCTACGACCGCGGCCAGCTCGGCCCGTCGCCCTCGCGCTCGAGCTTCGGGATCTCGCTCAGCTACTCGAAGGCGTTCAAGTAGGTCAGCGCCGCGGGCCGAACGCGCGCTCCGTCATCTCCCGGAAGAACTCCGGCATGAACGCGATCTCGTAGCCATAGAAGCCGTTGGTGGTCGAGCCGCGCCAGCGCACCTCGCCCCAGTCCTTGTAGGCGGCGTTCGCGATCTCGATCCAGCGCGGCGCCGTCGGGTAGCGGCCGGGCGCCGCCGACTGCAGGCGATAGAGGTAGGCGAGGGGGAAGTAGAGCAGCGTGTCCTCGCCGCAGGAGTCGGGCTGCGACTCGACGTAGCGGAAGCAGTGCTTCGTCTCGTTGCGCCCGTACTGCACGACGTAGTTCATGGTCTGCAGCATCATGTCGCGCACCAGGGCCTGGTCCACGAAGCGGTGGTCGCTGTCGTACTCGTAGAAGTAGATCAGGCTCGAGAGCAGCGCCCCCGCGTACCAGGGGTTGGTGCCGTTCCAGCCGTCGGGGCAGTTGTCGCACTTCGGGTACATGGCCCACCAGCCCGTGCCCTTGGTCCAGTCGTTGCGGCCGATCGTGCGGCCGCCGGCGCGATGGTCCGACGGGGTCTGCCACCACTCGAGGAGGAAGCGCACGATGTGGGCACCGGCCTTCAGGTACTTCGGATCGCCCGTGCCGCGGTAGGCCTCGTTCAGCACGAACAGCGGCCACGCGTAGTCGCGCTCGGCCTCGGCGTAGCGCGGGCCCTTCATGGGAACGGGGAACAGGTCGGGCACCGCGGCCACCCACCAGTCGCCGACCTCGCGCATCACCTCGAGGGCGCGGGCGTCGCCCGTGAGCAGGTAGAGATCGGCCATGCCCGAGAGGTGGGCGTGGCCGCGGTGCAGGTTGCGCGAGCTGTGGTCGGCGATCTCGTGCTTGATCAGGTGGCCCTCGCCGGGGCCGTAGGCGTGGGGCCAGTAGCCGCTGCGCGAGGAGTGCGACACGCCGACGTCCATGAAGAAGCGCGTGGCGTTCCAGGCGTAGTCGCGCCAGCGCGGGTCGAGGGTGCGCAGGTACTGGACGAACCAGACGTGGGCGCCCAGGTGGGTGTCGTCGTAGAAGCACGGGATCTTCCGGCCCGCGGCGTCCACCTCGCACCAGCCGCCGCGCAGCCGGTCGCCGAAGTCGCGCCAGCCGTACTGCACCGCGAGGCCGCCCTGGGCCTGGACCGCCGCGATGCTCGGCTCGTAGATCTGCCGCATCAGCCAGTCGTCGTGGCCGGCCGACCAGGGGCCGGAGTCGATGATGCGGCCGTAGACGCCGCTCGTCGCGTAGGCGCTCGCCGGGGCCGTCGGCAAGGGCGCCGACTGGAAGACGCGCTGCAGGGCGCCCGGCTTGTAGGCCGCGGCCGTGCCCGCGTGGAAGGCGAGGGACAGCTCGTAGGTCTTCGCCAGGCCCTCGCGCGGCGAGTAGAACGTGTTGGGCCGCGCGTAGCTCGCGGCGGTCGAGCGCGGGTAGGCGAGATCGGGCGTGGGGCGGGAGGCGCGCGGCGGCTGGAAGTAGAGCCGCAGCACGTCGTCCTTCACGTTCCATTCCTTCGGGAACTGCTGCCAGAAGTTCCGCAGCCCGACCGTGATGCCGCGAGTGGCGTCGCTCACGTCGGCCCAGCCGGCGGCCTTCGCGCCCTTGCCCGCGCCCTCGAAGGCGAACGTGAAGGGAGAGAACGCGCCGGTCGTGGGGTTGTAGTTGAAGCGGCCCGACTGGAAGAGGTACGCCTCCGTGCCGGCCCGGGCCGCGCCCGACAGCACGGCCTCGCCGTCGCCGCCGAAGGACCACGTCGCGGCGGGGAGCGCATACGGCAGCTCGAGGCCGTAGCTGCTGACGCTGATCGCGAGCTGGGGCCGCTTGGCCTCGACGTTCGTCTCGGGCCGCGCGTCGACGACCGTGACGTCGAGCTCCACGCGCTCGCGACCCGCGAAGGCGCGGAAGCGCACGACGTAGCGCAGCAGGTCGCGGCCCGAGGCCGCCCGCAACAGGCCCGAGGCTCGCACCACCGCGCGCACCGGGCCGTTCTCCTCGACCACGAGGGCCTGCTTCGGGTCGAGCGACGCGCGGTACTCCTGGCCGTCGAAGGCGTTGACCGCGAACAGGTCCGCGGGCCGCGCGAGCAGCGGCTCGCAGGCCGCCTTCGAGCGCCGGCAGGCCGTGAAGCCGAAGCCGCGCCGACGCAGCTTCAGGTCGATCGCTCCCGTGCCCAGCGTGATCGCGTCGGGCGCCTCGGTCACCCGCACGGCCTCGACGCCGGCCGCGGCCGCCGTCACGCCCTTGCCGTAGCGCAGCGTGTAGTAGCGCGCGCGCCCGGCCTCGAGGGGCGCCACGAAACGGACCAGCAGCGACTTGACCGAGCCGTCGGGCCAGCGGGCGAGGGCGGAGGCCTGGGCCGGCACCGGCTTCGAAGCGCCGTCGAGCACCAGCACCTGGGCCGCCGCAGTCAGCTCGCCGCGGGGTATCGGCACGCCGGTCGCGACCGGGTAGGCGCTCCAGGTCGCGGGCGCGGGCGCGAGCGTGAGCCGGACCTCGCCGGCGAGGGCCGGCGTCGCCGCGGGCAGGCCGAGGAGCAACGACGCCACGGCGGCGCGGAGCGTGCGCATCAACCCCGCACGTTAGCACGTCAGGGCGTCGCCGGATTCCTCCAGGCGAACGCCGCGACGGTCTCGGAAGGCGCCGCGGACGCGAGCGCGAGGCCGTTCATGAACAGGAGGTACGTGGCGCCGTTCAGGCGATGGCGGAGGTAGATGTCCGCCCGGCCGTCGCCGTCGAAGTCGCCGCTCGCGGTGGTGCGCCAGTTGAGGTCGGCGATCGCCCCGATCGGCCCCTCGGCGAGGACCGTGGCGCCGCTCATCAGCGAGACGTACAGCAGGCCCGAGACGCGGTGGCGCAGGAGCAGGTCCGCCCGATCGTCGCCGTCGTAGTCGCCGGTGCCGAGCACCTGCCAGTTGGCGTCGGCCAGGGTCGCGAAGGTGGCCTTGGACGAGACGGTGGCGCCGTTCATGTTCCAGACGGCGAGGATGCCGGTGGCGCCGTCGCGCACCAGCAGGTCGGCGCGGCCGTTGCCGTCGAAGTCGGCGGCGGCCACCACGAGCGTCGTCAGGTTGGGCAGCGTTGCGATGGCGGTCTTCGCGAGCACCGTGCTGCCCGACATGCGCCACAGCGTCAGGGCCCGTGTCGCGGCGTTGTACCAGACGAGGTCCACGTTGCCGTCGCCGTCGAGGTCGCCCGTCGCCGCGAGGCGCTGCGGGTCGGCCATCGTGCCGGCCGCGGTCTCGGAGCGCACCGTGGCGCCGTTCATCAGGCGCACGCGCAGGGCGCCGGTCGCGGCGTTGCGCAGCAGCAGGTCGGATCTGGCGTCGTGGTCGAAGTCGCCGACCCCGGCCAGCTGGAAGCCGGCGGGCAGCGCCGTGACGCTCGTCTCGGAGCGCTTCGCGGCGCCGTTCATCAGCCACAGCACGACGGCCCGGGTGTCGCGGTTGACCCAGAGCAGGTCGGACTTGCCGTCGCCGTCGAAGTCGCCCGCGCGCGTGGCCGCGTCGAACCAGACGTAGGTCGGCAGCTCGACCGCGTACGTGTCGACGCTGGGGCCGTTGCCCCAGTCGCTGCCGAACAAGGCGCGCGTGCCGCTGGGGCTCGCCACCACGTGGGGCTCGGCCCAGTAGCTGTCGCCCAGGGTCGAGTTGTCGTCGCCGAAGCTGCGGTGGCGGCCGACGCGGCACACCTTGCCGGTGTTGGTGTCGGCCAGCACGATCTCGTTCTGGAGCAGGCCCTGGCCGGACGTGTTGCCGACGATCGACGCGTAGACCCAGCCCGGCTGCTTGTACGCGAGGGCGGAGAGGTGGGTGAGGTGGGGTGGATACGGGAAGCCCGTGGCCGGGCCGACGACGACCTTGGCGACGCCGGTCGTCATGTCGTGGCTCACGATCGTGCCGACGCCGCTGCCTTTCGGGCCCGGGTCGAACTGCACGCCGTTGAAGGTGTCGTGGCCGTTCGCATAGCGGCCGAGGGACGCGTGGTCGAAGGGGTTCGAGAGGTCGAGGGTGCGCTGGAAGGCGCCGCTCGTGTTGACCACGTCGCCGTTGCGGTCGGCCAGCGTGCCGCTGGCGCCCATCAGCGGCGGCACCGAGCCGACGCTCCCGCTGCCGGTGATCGCGTTCGTGGAGATCCGGTAGTAGAAGCTCTGGCCGCTGCCGCTGCAGCGCAGCGCGAACACGTCCGAGTCCCAGGACATGAAGCCGTGGGGATCCGCCGAGACGACGCCCGAGCACGTGAAGGTGCGCACCACGTCCTTCACGTCCGTGCTGACGTGGTGCCGGATGAGCTGCTTGCCCGAGAGGTAGAAGAGCAGGTCGGGGTCGCCCGTGTGCCAGAAGAAGCCCTCGATCTCGTTGGGACCCATGGGCAGCTGGCGGATGAAGGAGTAGTCGCGGCCGTCGTAGAGCTGGTGGCCCTTGCCGACCCTGTACAGGATCATCAGGGACTCGTCGGCGTTCCATGCGGAGGTGGTGGAGTAGACCGGCTTGACCACGGTGTCTTCGCCGGAGATCGGCGCGGCGGCGCTGACGCGCCGGATCAGCGTGCCGAACTGCGGCTCGCGAGCGGCCTGGCCGGGCGCGGGCTTCGCGAGCGCCGTCATGGGCCGGGGCTGCTTGTCCTGGACGGCGCCCTGGCAGAGATCGACGGCCTGGGCGTGGGCGAGGGGGCTGAGGAACAGAAGCACGACGGCGAGAACGAGAGAGGGGAGGGAGGCACGACGCGGCATGGACGGCTCCTGGCTCGAGGGCCAGGGGGGCCCTCGTGAGGGTGCGAACACGGATCCGCCGCAAGCGCCGAAGGCGCCCGGGCCCGAAGACCGTAGCACCCTCGTGGAGGACGGCCCGTGAGCCGTGTCACCGAAGCTTTTTCCCTGGCCCCGGCCGGGCCGCGGGTCTATGCTTGGGCACCGTTTACGCCCGTCCAGGAGGTTCCATGACCCCATCGTCCCGGTTCCGCGCCGCCCTCCTGGGCGGTCTCGCGCTCTGCGCCGGCCCCGCCGTCGCCTCGACCGTCACGTCCATGACGACAGAGACGCTGGTGCGGGTCTCGCCGCTCATCGTGCGCGGCCAGGTGGAGTCGCTGACCGCGACCTTCGACGCCCAGGGCAATCCCCAGACGTGGGTCACGATCCGCGTCGACGAGAACCTGAAGGGCGCCCGGGACCGCGCGCGCGTGGCCGTGAGCGTTCCCGGCGGGCGGGTCGGCGACTACGTGACGCAGGTCTTCGGCGCGCCGCGCTTCCGGCAGGGCGAGCGGGTGCTGGTCTTCGCCGCGCCGACGAAGGCGGGGCTGCTCACGGTCACCGGACTGTTCCAGGGCAAGTTCTCGATCGAGACGAAGAAGGGCGAGGCCGACGCGCTCGTCCAGGACGCGGGCGAAGGCGCGCAACTCGTGGGTCGCGGCACGACGCCCGCGCGGGGGCCCCTCGCGCCGTTCCTCGCGAAGCTGCGGAAGCTGATCGGATCCGGCGTCGACAGCCGCCTGCCGGACTCGGTCACGGCGGCGGCCCCTCCGGGCGCCGCCACCGACGCGGCGTTCACGCTGCTGCCGGTGATCCCGTTCCGCTACTTCGAGCCCGACCTCGGCGCGGCCGTGAGCTTCCGCTTCAACCCGGCCGGCTCGCCGATCAGCGCCGCCGGCTCCCAGGCCGGCTTCGCGGCGTCCCGCGGCCACTGGACGAACGTCGTGGGCGCGTCGATCGTGGTCCAGGACGGCGGCCCGACGACCCAGAGCTGCCGCACCCTGTTCGACGGCAGCGTCATCTCCCACGGCGATCCGTGCCTGCAGATGCCCGCCTTCGATCCGGTCACGTGCAGCGGCGTCCTCGCGATCACCGGCGTCTCCGGCTTCGCTCTCGAGAGCAAGGTGGTGAACGGCGTCAGCTTCCTGCGCATGACCGAGTCCGACACGGTGTTCAACGCGAACTCCGACTGCTTCTACGCGGGCGCTGACGCGCAGCTCAACTACGAGGAGGTATTGACCCACGAGATGGGCCACGCGCTCGGCCTGGGCCACACCTGCGGCGACGCGTACACGCCCGCGTGCGTGCCGGGCACCGAGGCCGGCGAGGCGCTCATGGCCGCGTTCGCCCAGGGCGGCCGCGGCGGCGCGCCCCAGGCGGCCGACGTCGACGGCATCCGCTTCATCTATCCGACCGCCGCGTTCCTCGACCTGCAGCTCGACCGCACGGCGCTGACGCCCGGCGTCTCCCAGAGCGTCAAGGCGGACGTGAACGGGACCGCCACCGTGGACTTCTATTTCGTGCTCGTGCTGCCGGACGGCTCGTTCCTCAGCATCGCCCCGGGCGCCGCCCTCAACGTCCTGGTGCCGACGGCGCAGGCCGTGCCGCTCAGCTTCCTCACCGACGTGCCGCTGTTCACGAAGACCTGGACGGGCACCGAGCCGGCGGGCACGTACTACTGGTACGGCGTGCTCGCGCGGGCCGGCAGCGATCCCACGAACACCGCGAACTGGCTGGGCGCCGACGTCGAGGCGTTCACCGTCGCCCCCTGACGGCGCTTTGAAAAAGGCCGCGCAAGTGACTAGGATCGCGGCACTCGAGGTCCCTGCAGGATGAAGTGGGTGAAGCGCATGATCGCCGTGCTCGTCGCCCTGCCCCTCGTGGGCGTGGGGCTGCTGCTGATCGCCGGCATGCGCACCGACGCCGGCCGCATCGACGCCACGCGCGACATCGACCGCGACAGCGCCGACGTCTACCGCTATTTCACCGAGCCGAAGCTGCTCGGGTCCTGGACGTCGATCGAGGACCTGCAGCCGGCCGACTGGCTGCAGGCCGGCGTCAAGGCGCGCTTCGTGACGCGGGCCCGCGGCCAGCGCATCGAGATGGAGTGCGACGTCGAGGCCGTGATCCCCGGAAAGTCCTTCAGCCTCCGGCTCCGCAGCCGCCCCGGCGCGGACTTCGCCTTCGAGCAGCGCCTCGACTACGCGCTCGTGCCCATGTCGCCGCGCGGCACCCGCGTCACCGTGACGTCGCGGATCCGCTTCCTCGACACCCTGCCGCGGCTCTTCGAGCCGATGCTGACGCGGGCGATGGGCGAGCAGCTCGAGGACGACCTGCGGCGCCTCAAGAGCGTCGTCGAAGCCGCGCCGGGCGCGGCGTCGTCCAAGTAGCCACGGGAAGCTCCGTGCAGGCGCTCGCCGCGGGCGAGGTGCTCGTGGTCCTCGCGGAGCTCGACGGCCCGAGGCCGGCCGCGCTCACGGCGACGCTGGCTCCCGACGAGAAGGCGCGGGCGGCCCGTTTCGTGTTCGAGCGCGACCGGCACCGGTTCGCGACCGCGCGCGGGCTGCTGCGGCAGATCCTCGGCGACGCCGCCGGCATCGCACCCGCCCGGCTCGCGTTCCGCTACGGGACGCGCGGCAAGCCGTGCCTCGTCGACGCTCCCGGCGCGCCGGACTTCAACGTGTCGCACTCCGGCGGGCTCGCCGCGTTCGCCCTGTCGCGGGCGGGGGAGGTGGGCATCGACATCGAGCAGGAGCGGCCGATGCCCGACCTCGCGACGATCGCCGAGCGCTTCTTCTCGTCGCGGGAGAGCGCGCTGCTCGCCCAGCTTCCCGATGCGGAGAAGGTGCCGGCGTTCTTCCGCTGCTGGACCCGCAAGGAGGCGTTCATCAAATTGACCGGCGAGGGACTGAGCCGCGCCCTCGACGCCTTCGACGTCGCGTTCGCCGGCGGGGAGCCGGCGCGCCTGCTGCGGGTGGAGGGCGACCCGGAGGCCCCCGAGCGCTACCGGCTCGAGGCCCTCGACGTGCCGACGGGCTTCGCCGCGGCCCTGGCCATCGACGGACGGCCCCGGCGCATCGTGCTCAGCGTCGTGTGAAGGTCGCCTGCAGGATCTGGACGGGGGCCTGGTTCGGCCGGTCGAGGTAGTACTCGACGACGTGACGGTCCGGGCCTTCGAGCCGGAGCAGCTCGCGGTAGGCGAGCACGCCGCCGGTCACCTCGTCGCGCTCCTTGCCGTGGAAGATGAAGGACTTCCGCGCCGGGTCGAACGTGCCCCAGGCCGGCAGGTAGAAGCTCATCAGGTCGTTCATCGCGACCACCGAGAAGCGCGAGCGGCGGTCGTCGTAGCCGATCAGCGTCAGCGCCTCGACGCGGGTGTCGCCGTCTCCGGCGCTGGCCCGGCACTCGAGGAACCGGCCGCCGAGGCCGAACTGGTTCTCGCTGACGCCGGTCACGTGGACCTTCTTGCCGCCCACGTTCCAGGTGGCGGTCACGGCCCAGGAGCCCACCAGCGATTCCATCAGGCGGTGCTCGGTGTCGGGCCGGCTCGCGAACCGGTAGCGCGTCAGCGTGTCCTGGAGCGTGCCGGCCTTCGACGCGTCTTCCTGCGGCGCCGGAGCCGCGGCGCCGGAGCCCGTCGGAACGGCCTGGGCGGCGCGGGCCGCCAGCGGGGCGGCCAGCGCGAGAACGGACAGTGCGACGAGTGTTGCCTTCACTTGTGGAGATGCCCCCGGGGGATCAAGTTTGGTCAAAGATAGCACACGCGCCGACCGCGTCGCGCGCGACGCGCGAGTGGCCTCGGCCCGGCGCGTCAAAATCCCCGCAAATCCCTCGTGCACGAGGGGAAAGTCGATTTGACAAGCCCCGGTCGATCAAGAAGAATCGCTCTTTACGCGTAGACAGATTCGCGCCGCATCTCCCTCTCGAGACGCGTGTGGCCCCAGCCCGTCGGCTGAGGCCACGTGTGTCCCGGCGCCGCGAGTTTTGGACCCGCCTCCCGTCCGGAGGTGTGGGCGTCGACGCGTCGGGGGCGCGCGGGGGATGAGGGACGTGACAGCCGAACGCAGCGAGCCGGCCCCGCCGACACGGGCGGCGGCTTCGCGCTGGATCTTCCGCCCCCGTCCGGAGCCGCACGCCGCGTCCCGCCTGTTCTGTTTTCCGTACGCCGGAGGAGCCGCCGCGGTCTACCGGGCCTGGGCACCCGCCCTCGCTCCCGAGGCCGAGATCGCCTCCCTCCAGCTTCCCGGCCGGGGCGCGTCCTTCCGCGACCCCGCGATCCGCGATCCGCGAGTCCTCGTCAGCGCCGCGACCGACGCCGTCGAGGGCCTGGACGACAAGCCCTTCGCCTTCTTCGGCCACAGCATGGGCGCCCTCGTGGCCTTCGAGGTGACCCGCGAGCTGCGCCGCCGCGGCCGCCGCCTGCCGGAGCTTCTGATCGTCTCCGGGCACCAGGCGCCCCAGGTGCCCGACACCGAGCCGCCCCTGGGCCATCTCCCGGACCGCGAGTTCATCGAGGAGATCCAGGCCCGTTACGAGGGCATCCCGCCCGAGGTGCTGGCCGAGCCGGAGCTCCTCGAGATCCTCCTGCCGGCCCTCCGGGCGGACGTGGCGGTGCTGGAAAGTCACGTCTACGTCGACGAAGCGCCGCTCGCGTGCCCCATCGTCGGCCTCGCGGGCGAGCACGACCGGCGGCCGCGGGAGGAGTACGAGGCGTGGCGCGCCCAGACTTCCGGCGGTTTCGACCTTCACTTCTTTCGGGGCGGGCATTTCTTCATCGACATCGAGCGTGAATCGGTCTGGGCCGTGATCCGCGAGAGCCTTCGCGGGATCGGCCGGGGCTAGCAGAGGGAATCATGGACGAGCGCGAGGACAAGACGGTCTACAAGGTCGTGATGAACCACGAGGAGCAGTACTCGCTCTGGCCCGAGGGCCGCGAGAACGCCCTCGGCTGGAAGGACGCCGGCAAGAGCGGCTCCAAGGAAGAGTGCCTGGCCTGGGTGAAGGAGGTCTGGACGGACATGCGGCCTCTCAGCCTGCGCCGGAAGATGGACCAGGCCGCGCGCTAGACCGCCTCGTCCCGTGGAACTCCCCGAGATCCTCGCCGAACTCGCGCGCTGCGGTGTCAGCGTCGCGGCCGACGGGGACAAGCTCGTCGTGCGCGGCCCGCTGACGCCCGAGCTGCGCCAGGCGGTGGTGCTGCGCAAGCCGGAGCTGCTGCGGCACCTCTCGGGCGGCGCGATTCCCCGGGCCCGTCGCGACCGCGAGCTGCCGCTGTCCTTCGCGCAGCAGCGGCTGTGGTTCCTCGACCAGCTCGGAGCGGGGCTCGCCTACAACCTCGGCTGGGCCCTGCGCCTCGACGGGCGCCTCGACGAGGCGGCGCTGCGCGCGAGCCTCGACGCGATCGTGGCGCGCCACGAGGCGCTGCGCACGACGTTCCGCGCCGTGGACGGACGCGCGGTGCAGGTCGTCGCGGAGCGTCTCGCGCTGGCTCTCGAGCGCGTCGACCTCGCGTCGCTCGGCCGCGACGCGGCCGAGGTCGAGGCGCGGCGCCTGGTCCACGAGCGCCAGCAGCGTCCGTTCGACCTCGCACACGGGCCGCTGCTGCGGGCCGGGCTCCTGAAGCTGGCCGAGGACCGTCACGTCCTGAGCGTCGAGATCCACCACATCGTGTTCGACGGCTGGTCCGTCGGCGTCTTCAACAACGAGCTCGCGGCCGGCTACGCGGCCTTCGCCCTGGGCTCCGAGCCGGTCCTGCCGGCGTTGCCGGTCCAGTACGCGGACTTCGCGGTCTGGCAGCGCGAGCGCCTGCAGGGGCCGCGGCTCGCGGCGCAGCTCGACTACTGGCGCGAGCGCCTGGGAACCGACCGGCCCAGGACCGACCTGCCGACCGACCGGCCGCGCCCGGCCGTCCAGGGCTTCACCGGCGCGGCGCGCTTCTTCCAGCTCCCGCCCGGCCAGCTCCACGCGCTGCGGAGCCTCGCCCAGGACGAGGGCGCCACGCTGTTCACGGTGCTGCTCGCCGGCTTCCAGGCCCTGCTCGCGCGCTACTCGGGCCAGGACGACGTGCTCGTCGGCATCCCGAGCGCCAACCGGACCCACGTCGAGCTCGAGGCGATGATCGGCTTCTTCGTCAACAGCCTCGCGGTGCGCACCGATCTCGGCGGCGACCCCACGTTCCGGGACGCGCTCGCGCGCGTGAAGGCGTCGACCGGCGGCGCCCACGAGCACGACGAGCTGCCCTTCGAGCGCGTCGTGGACGAGCTCAGCCCCGGCCGCGACGCGGGGGAGAACCCGTTCTTCCAGACGGTCTTCGCCCTCCAGAACGCGCCCCGCGGCACCCTCGACCTGCCGAACCTGTCGCTCGCGATGTTCGAGACCGAGCTGCGCGTCACGCGCTTCGATCTCGAGGCGCATCTCTACGAGGCCCCCGACACCGTCTACGGCGTGCTGCTCTACGCCACGGCGCTCTTCGACGAGGCGACGATCGATCGCTTCGCGCGCCACTACGTCACGCTGCTCGAGGCCGCGGCCGCGCGGCCCGACGCGCGCCTCTCCGAGCTTCCCTGGCTGGGCGCCGAGGAGCAGGCCCGCTTGCAGGGGCGCGCCGCCGGCGCGAGCGTCGCCGCGCCGCGCCGGAGCGTGCTCGAGCGCGTGAGCGCCCAGGCCGCCGCCCGTCCCGCCGCGCCGGCGGTGGTGAGCGGCGCCCGCGAGCTCGGCTACGGCGAGCTCGAGCGGCGCTCGTCCGCGCTCGCCGCCCGCCTGCGCGCCGCCGGCGTCGGGCCGGAGGTGCGCGTCGCGCTCTGCGCCGAGCGCTCGCCGGAGCTCGTGATCGGGGCCCTCGCGATCCTGAAGGCGGGCGGCGCCTACGTCGCCCTCGATCCCGCCTATCCCGCGGAGCGCCTCGTGTTCATGGCGACCGATGCGGGCGCCCGGCTCGCGCTCAACCACGGCGCCGCGGGGCCCGCCCTCGCGGCCGCCGGCGTCACGGTCGTGGAGCTGGGCGGCGAGTGGAGCGAGGGAGCATCGGACGCGCCCCCGATGCCGGCGCCCGACCCCGAGCAGCTCGCGTACGTGATCTACACCTCGGGCTCCACGGGCCGTCCCAAGGGCGTCGAGGTGCCGCACCGGGGTCTCGAGAACCTGGTCGCATGGCACGTCGAGCGCTACGCGCTCTCGGCCGCGGACCGCGTCACCCTGCTCGCGAGCCCCGGCTTCGACGCGTCCGTCTGGGAGCTGTGGCCGGCGCTGGCCGCGGGCGCTGCGCTCCACGTGCCCGACGACGAGACGCGCCTGCAGCCGTCGCTGCTCGCGCCCTGGCTGCGCGCGGCCGGCGTGACCGTGAGCTTCCTGCCGACACCCCTCGCGGAGGCGTTCGTGCGGGAGCCCGGCGCGGGCGGCGGCGCGCTGCGCGTGCTGCTGACCGGCGGCGACGCGCTCCACGCGATCGAGCGCGAGACGCTGCCGTTCCGGCTCGTGAACCACTACGGTCCGACCGAGAACACCGTGGTCTCGACCTGCGGCGACGTCGAGGTGGGCTCGGCGCTCGTGCCGTCGATCGGCGCGGCCATCGACGGCACCACCGCCTACGTCCTCGACGCGCAGCTCGGCCTCGTGCCGGAAGGCGTGCCCGGCGAGCTCTACGTCGGCGGCGCGAGCCTCGCGCGCGGCTACTGCGGCCGGCCCGACTGGACCGCCGAGCGCTTCGTCCCGGATCCGTACTCCGATGCGGCCGGCGGACGGCTCTACCGGACGGGCGACCGCGTGCGACGCCGCGCCGACGGCTCCCTCGAGTTCCTCGGGCGCACCGACAGCCAGGTCAAGGTGCGTGGGTTCCGGATCGAGCTCGGCGAGATCGAGACCGCGTTGCGCGCGCACGCCTCGGTGCGCGACGCCGTCGTCCTCGCGCCGGCGACGCCCCGCGGCGACCGGCGCCTCACGGCGTACGTCGTGCCCGAGGACGCGGACGTCGCGGCGGCCGTCGCCGAGGAGCGCGTCGACAAGTGGCGCGAGGTCTACGACGTCGTCGTGTACGGCGGCGCCCAGGGCGAGCAGAAGGACTTCAACCTCGCGGGCTGGCTGAGCAACTACACGGGCGAGCCGATCCCCGCGGCCGAGATGCACGAGCAGGTGGACCAGACCGTCGCGCGCGTGCTCGAAGGCGCTCCGCGCCGGATCCTGGAGATCGGCTGCGGCACCGGGCTGCTGCTGTTCCAGATCGCGCCGCACTGCGAGCGCTACGTGGCCACGGACTTCTCCTCTTCGGCGCTCGAGGCCGTGCGCGAAGGCGCGGCGGTGAGCGGCGCCCTCCCGGGCCTGGAGTTGATGCAGCGCGCGGCCGACGACTTCGAGGGACTGGCGCCCGCTTCCTTCGACGTGGTGCTGCTCAACTCCGTGATCCAGTACTTCCCCGACGCGGACTACCTGGTGCGGGTGCTCGAGGGCGCCGCGCGGGTCGTGGCGCCGGGCGGCCGCGTGATCGTGGGAGACGTCCGGCACCTGGGTCTGCAGGGGGCGTTCGCGGCCTCGGTCGAGGCCTTCAAGGCGCCGGACGCGGCCCGCGGCGTGCTGCGCGAGCGCGTCCGTGAGCACCTCGCGGCGGAGCAGGAGCTCCACGTGGCGCCCGCGCTGTTCACCGCGCTCCCGGGCCGCGTTCCCGGCATCGGAGAGGTCACGATCCGGCCCAAGCGCGGCCGCGGCACGAACGAGCTCGCGCGCTACCGCTACGACGTCACGCTCCACGCGGGCGCTCCCGTGACACGGGCCGTCGCCCCGGAGATCGCGTGGACGAGCGGCATGACTCCGGGCGACGTGCGCGCGCGCTTCGACGCCGCGGGCGCTCCGGCGTTGTGCGTGAGGGGCGTCGAGAACGCCCGGCTCGCCGCGGACGTCGAGACGGCGCGCCTTCTGCAGCGCGCGGACGACGCGCCGCGCGCCGCGGCCGGCGGCGTCCACCCCGAGGACCTCTGGGCTCTCGCGAGGGACGGGCGCCACGCGGTCGAGCTGAGCTGGGCAGGCGGCGAGCCCGACGGCCGCTTCGACGTCGTGATCTGGCGCGCGGGCGACGCGCGGCCGGCCCTGCCGGCGCCCCCCGTCGAGACCCGTCCCTGGCGCGCCTACGCCAACGACCCGCTGCGCGGCGGCCGGGTGCGGCGCCTGGTGCCGGCGCTGCGGCACCACCTGCAGGGGCGGCTGCCCGAGTACATGATCCCGCAGGCCTTCCTCGTGCTCGACGCGTTCGCGCTGAGCACCTCCGGCAAGGTCGACGTGCGCGCTCTCCTCGCTCTCGACGTGCCGCACGCGGAGCCCGAGGGGCCGTTCGTCGCGCCGGCGAGCGGGGCCGAAGAGACCCTCGCGGAGATCTGGCGCGAGGTGCTCGGCGTCGCGCGCGTCGGCGTCCACGACAACTTCTTCGAGCTCGGCGGCGATTCCATCCTCAGCATCCAGATCGTGGCGCGGGCGAACCAGGCGGGCCTGCGTCTCACGACGCGCCAGATCTTCCAGCACCAGACCGTGGCGCGGCTCGCCGCGGCGGCCGGCCCGAGCGGTCCCTCCGAGGCGGAGCAGGGCCTCGTCCTGGGAGCGCTGCCGCTCACTCCCATCGAGACGTGGTTCTTCGAAGGCGCGCCCGAGGACGTCCATCACTTCAACCACGCGGCGCTCCTGGAGCTGACCGCGCCCGTGCCCGCCGCGCTCCTCGCCGCGGCCGCGCGGCGCCTCGAAGAGCACCACGACGCGCTGCGGCTGCGTTACCGGCGCGAAGGAGCGCGCTGGAGCCGGGCGCTCGTGGAGCCGGGCGACGGCGCGTTCGCCCACGCGAGCGTCGCGGGCCCCGAGGGCGCCGGGGCGTCGGCCCGGATCGAGGCGGCCTGCGCCGCTTTCCAGCGCAGCCTCGACATCGAGAGGGGACCGCTGTGGCGCCTCGTCCACCTCGAGGTCGAAGGCGGCCGCGACCGCCTCCTCGTCCTGATCCATCACTTCGCGGTGGACGGCGTGTCGTGGCGCATCCTGCTCGAGGACCTGGCGACGCTGCTGCGCGGCGGCGCGCTGCCGCCCAAGACGACGTCGGTGGGGCGCTGGGCCGAGAGCCTGGCCGCCCATGCCGTGACCGAGGGCGTGCGGGACGAGCTTCCGTACTGGCAGGCGGTGGCGGGAAGCCCCGTGAAGGCGTTGCCCGCGGACCTGCCGCGCGATCCGGATGCCGATCGCGTCGCCCATGCCGCGGATCTCCGGGTGCTGCTGGGCCCGGAGGCGACGCGGGCCTTGCAGGAGCGGCTGCCGGCGCTCGGCATCCAGATGCAGGACGCGCTCCTCGCCGCGGTGGCGCGCGCCTTCGAGCGCTGGACGGGCGAGCGCACGCAGCGCTTCGACCTCGAAGGGCACGGCCGCGAGGAGCTCGTCGACGGCGTCGACGTCTCGCGCACGGTGGGTTGGTTCACCTCGATGTTCCCGGCGCGCATCGAGCTCAAGGAGGCCGGCGCCCAGGAGGCCGCGCGCGCGGTGCGGCGCCAGCTCCAGGCGATCCCCGCGCACGGCATCGGCTACGGCCTCCTGCGCTACCTGTCGCCGGCCGCCGGCGCCCTCGCCGACGCGCCGCGCTCGGCCGTCAGCGTCAACTATCTCGGCCAGCTCGACGGGGCCGCCGTGGCGGGGAGCCCCTTCGTCCCGGCGCGCGAGAACCCGGGACCCTGGCGCGGTCCGTTGCTGCGTCGCCGCCACGAGCTCGAGATCAACGGGAGCCTCGGGGGCGGCGACCTGCGGATCGACCTCTGCTACAGCGCCCGCCTCCACCGCCGTGAGACGATCGAGCGGCTCGGCGCCTCGATCCGGGAAGAGCTCCTCGCCCTCGCGCAGGCCGCGCCGGCGGCGGTCGGCGACCCGATCGCGGTCGGCATCAGCGGCGACGACCTGGCGGCGCTCGTCGCCGACCTGGCCGAGTAACCGCCATGGCGACCCCGCGCAACGTCGAGGCGGTCTATCCGCTGTCTCCCTCCCAGGAGGGGATGCTCTTCCACACCCTCTTCGCGGAGTCCTCGCGGGTCTACTTCGAGCAGCTCACGCTCACCCTGGCCGGGACGCTCGACGTCGAGACGTTCCGCCGGGCGTGGCAGCACGTCGTCGACCGCCACCCGATCCTGCGCACGCTGTTCGTCTGGGAGAAGCAGAAGCAGCCCGTGCAGGTGGTGCGTGGCGCGAGTCCGCTCGAGTGGAGCGTCGTCGACTGGCGCGGCGGGACGGCGGACGAGGCGCGGCTGCAGGCCTTCCTGGCCGAGGACCGCGAGCGCGGCTTCGAGCCGTCGAAGGCGCCGCCGCTGCGCGTGACCCTGGTGCGCGTCGACGACGCCACGCAGCACGTCGTGTGGAGCTTCCATCACCTGCTCCTGGACGGCTGGTCCACGGCCCTCGTGCTGCGCGAGGTGTTCGAGAGCTACGCGGCCTATCGCCGCGGCGCCGAGCCCGGATTGCGGCCCGCCCGCCCGTTCCGCGAGTACGTCGAGTGGCTGCGCGCCCGCAACGCCGCGGCCGGCGAGGCCTTCTGGCGCCGCTACCTCGACGGCCTCAGCGGGCCGACGCCGTCGCCGCGCGGCGCAGGGGGGGGCTCCGGCCACGGCGAGGCCACCCTCGATCTGTCCGAGGCCCTGACGTCCGGGCTGCAGTCGCTGGCGCGCCAGCGCCACGTCACCTCGAGCACGCTCGTGCAGGCGGCCTGGGCGCTGCTGCTCGCGCGCCACGCGGGCGAGAACGACGTCGTCTTCGGCGCCGCCTTCTCGGGCCGGCCGGCCGAGCTCGGCGGCGTCGAGTCCATGGTGGGGATGTTCCTCGGCACGCTGCCGGTGCGCGCCCGGCTCGACCCCGCGGCGCCGTTCTCGAGCTGGCTCGTCGAGCTGCAGGCGGCCCAGGTCGAGCTGCAGGAGCAGCAGCACACGCCGCTCGTGGACGTGCAGTCCTGGAGCGGCGTTCCCCGCGGCGTCGCGTTGTTCGACAGCCTCGTGGTCTTCGAGAACTACCCGATCGAACGGGGCGGCGACGGCTGGCCGGCCGAGGTGAGGATCGCGGGCGTCGCGTTCTGGGCCCACACGAACTACCCGCTGCACCTGCGCGTCGCCCAGGGCAGCCGGCTCGGCCTGAGCCTCACCCACGATCGCGCGCGCGTGGGCGACTCCCTCGCCAGGGAGCTGCTCCGGCAGCTGGAAGGCGTGTTCGCCCAGGTGGTGGAGCGACCCGACGTCCCTCTCGACGCCGTGTCGCTCGTCACGCCGTCCGCCCGCGCCGTGCTCGCCGATCCGACGCTGCCCCTCGTCGCGGAGGATCTCGAGCCGGTGGCGCGGCGCATCGCGCGCTGGAGCCGCGAGACCCCCGGCGCCGTGGCGCTGACCCACGGCACGCAGCAGCTCACGTACGCGGAGCTCGAGGCGCGCACCGTGCGCATCGCGCGTCGCCTGATCGCGGCAGGCCTGCGGGCCGGGGACGTGGTGGCCCTCGAGGGCGGGCCGCGCTTCGACCTCGTGCCCGCGCTTCTCGCCACGTTCCGCGCGGGCGGCGCCGCGCTCCTCCTCGATCCGAACATTCCGCTGGAGCGCCTCAAGCTCATGTGCCGCGAGGCGAGCGCCCGCCACCTGGTGCCGGCCGAGGGCTCGGTGGTCGACTGGCGCCGGGAGCTCCCGGGCGTCGGCGTCCTCGATGCGAGCGATGCGGTGGCGTCGGACGCTCCGCTGCCCGACGTGCAGGGCGCGGACGCCGCGTACGTGTTCTTCACCTCGGGCACGACCGGCACGCCGAAGGCCGTCCTCGGGACGCACCGCGGGCTGAGCCACTTCGTGGGCTGGCAGTCGTCGACGTTCGGGATCGCACCCGGCGACCGTTCGTCGCATCTCACGGGGTTGTCCTTCGACGTGGTGCTCCGGGAGATCCTGCTGCCGCTCACGAGCGGCGCGACGCTGTGCGTGCCGGACACCGACGACCTCGGGGCCGACCGCGTGCTGCCGTGGCTGGCCTCGGCCGGCATCACGGTGCTCCACACGGTGCCGACGCTCGCGCAAGCATGGCTCGGCTCCCCGGGCGGCGTCGCGCTGCCGTCGCTGCGCCGGGTGTTCTTCGCCGGCGAGCCGCTCCCGGGTCCGCTCGTGCGCGAGTGGCGCGAGCGCTTCGCGTGCGACGCGCAGATCGTGAACCTCTACGGCCCCACGGAGACGACGCTCGCCAAGTGCTGGCACGTCGTGGCCGATCCGCCCGAGGACGGCATCCAGCCCGTCGGGCGGCCGCTGCCGCAGGCCCAGGCCCTCGTGCTCGCCGAGAGCGGGCGGCAGTGCGGGATCGGGGAAACGGGGGAGATCGCGATCCGCACGCCGTACCGCACGCGGGGCTACGTCAACGTGCCCGAGGAGAACGAGCGCCGCTTCGTTCCCAATCCGTTCAGCGCGGATCCGGACGACCGCCTGTACCGCACGGGCGACCGCGGCCGCCTGCGCCTCGACGGCGTGCTGGAGATCCTGGGCCGCGTCGACGACCAGGTGAAGGTGCGGGGCGTGCGCGTGGAGCCGGCCGAGATCCAGGCCGTGCTGCTGCGGCATCCCGCTATCCGCCAGGGCGCCGTGGTCGCGCGCGCCGACGCGACGGGCCAGAAGCGCCTCGTCGCCTACCTCGTGGCCGAGGGTGTCGCGCCCACGTTCGACTCGCTGCGGGCCCACGTGGGTCGCGAGCTGCCCGAGTTCATGATCCCGTCGGCGTTCGTGTTCCTCGAGGCGCTGCCGGTGACGCCGAACGGCAAGCTCGACCGGCGCGCGCTGCCGGAGCCGGCCGCCGAGGTCGCGGAGCTGTGGGTGGCGCCGCGCGGTCCGATCGAGGAGTCGCTCGCGACGATCTGGCGCGAGGTGCTGCGGGTGGGCCTCGTGGGCGCCCACGACGACTTCTTCCGCCTGGGCGGCCACTCGCTGTTCGCGACCCAGGTCGTGTCGCGGGTGCGCGACGCCTTCCGCATCGAGCTGCCGATCCGACGTCTCTACGAGGCGCCGACGCTGGCCGGCCTCGCGGCCGCGGTCGAGGCGGCGCTCAAGGGCTCGGCCGCGACGGCGGGCGCGATCCAGCCGGTGGCGCGCGACCGCGCCCTGCCGCTCTCCTTCGCGCAGCGGCGCATGTGGTTCCTCGACCAGATGGCGCCGGGCGGGACGGCCTACAACATCTCCTTCGCGGTGCGCCTCGGCGGCGCGCTCCACGAGGCGGCCCTCGAGGCGGCCCTCGAGCGGATCGTCGCCCGCCACGAGTCGCTGCGCACGACGTTCGTCCTCGAGGGCGGCGTGCCGGTCCAGGTGATCGCCGACGAGGTGCGCTTTCCGTTCACGCGCGAGGACCTGTCGGGCCTCGGACCCGAGGCGCGCGAGCGCCGCGTCGGCAAGGCCGTGGACGCGGAAGCCGCCACGCCCTTCGATCTCGCGCGCGGCCCGCTGGTGAGAGGACAGCTGCTGCGCCTCGGGCCGCAGGAACACGTGCTGCTCGTCTCGCTCCACCACATCGTGTCGGACGCGTGGTCGCGCTGGCTGTTCCAGAAGGAGCTGGTCGCGCACTACACGGCGTTCCGCGACGGCCGTCCGTCGCCACTCCCGCCGCTGCGCATCCAATACGCCGACTTCGCGGCCTGGCAGCAGCGCACCTTCGAAGGCGAGCGGCTGGAGCGACAGCTCGCGTACTGGCGCACGGCCCTCGGCAGCGAGCCGGCCCGGGTCGAGCTCGCGACCGATCACCCGCGTCTGGGCGCCGAGCCGCGCGGCCGGGTCGCGTTCGTGGAATTCCCCCCCGACGTGGTCGAGGGCCTGCGCGCCTTCTGCCGTCGTGAAGGCGCGACGCTGTTCATGGGCCTGCTCGCCGCGTTCAAGTCCCTGCTCGCGCGCCAAACCGGCCAGACCGATGTCGTGGTGGGCTCGCCGATCGCGAACCGCAACCGCAGCGAGATCGAGGGCCTGATCGGGTTCTTCGTCAACACGCTCGCGCTGCGCACGGATCTCTCGGGCGATCCCACGTTCCGCGAGACCGTCGCGCGCCTCAAGACCGTCACGCTCGGCGCCTACGAGCACCAGGACGTGCCGTTCGAGCGCCTGGTCCAGGAGCTGCGCCTCGACCGCGAGGCGGACCGGAACCCGCTCTTCGACGTCGCCTTCGCCCACCAGAACGTGCCGTCCGAGGCGATCGACCTTCCGGGCCTCGTGGTCGCCGCGCTGCCGCGCGAGGCCGTGGCGACGCGCTTCGACCTCGAGTTCTACGTGACGGAGGTCCACGACCGTCTCGCCGGCGTGCTGTGCTACCGGGCCGACCTGTTCGACCCGGAGACGGTCCAGGCCTTCGCCGAGCGCTACGTCACGCTGCTGCGCGCCGCGGTCGCGAAGCCGGAGATGCGGCTGTCGTCGTTGCCGTTGATGGACGCGGCGACGCGTAGCTCCGTCGTGGCGTCGTCTCAGGGGCCGCGTCCGAGCGTGGCGGAGACCCCGGTGCCGGTGCTGGTCGCGCAGCGTGCAGCGCAGAACCCGGACGCGCTGGCCGTGGCGGACGCGGGCACGCGGGTCACGTTCGGGGAGCTGGAGCGCCGTGCCGGTGCCATCGCACGCCGTCTGCAGGACCTCGGCGTGGGTCGTGGGGAAGTGGTCGCGGTGTTCGCGGAGCGTTCGGCGGACTTCGTGGTCGCGGCCCTCGGGATCGTGAAGGCGGGGGCGGCGTACCTGCCGCTGGATCCGGGCCATCCGGCCGACCGTGGCGCGTTCATGCTCGCGGATGCCGGTGTGCGCGTCGTGCTCGTCCAGGAGCGGCTGGCTCCGGGGCTGCCGTCGACCGACGCGCAAGTGGTCGGGATCGCGGAAGCGTCCAAGGGCGATGGTGCCTTCACGCCGGTGGCCGTGACGCCGGACGACCTGGCCTACGTGATCTACACCTCGGGCTCGACGGGGCGCCCGAAGGGCGTCGAGGTCGAGCATCGCGGCCTCGCGAACCTCGTGGCGTGGCATCGGCGCGCGTACACGACCGGCCCTCAGGATCGGACGACGCTGGTCGCGAGCCCGGCCTTCGACGCGTCGGTGTGGGAAGTGTGGCCGTCGCTCGCGGGTGGCGCGAGCCTGCACGTTCCGGACGAAGAGACGCGCATGACGCCGTCGCGCCTCACGGCATGGCTCCGGGCCGAGCGCGTGACGCAGTCGTTCCTGCCGACGCCGCTGGCGGAAGCCGTCTTGCGTGAGGAATCCCTCGACGGCCTCGCGCTCCAGGTCCTGCTGACGGGCGGCGACAAGCTGCACCGGACGCGCGAAGGCCTGCCGTTCCGCCTGGTCAACCACTACGGCCCGACGGAGAACGCGGTCGTCGCGACAGCCGGCGAGGTCCTCGGCGGCGCCGGCGACCCGCCGATCGGCGTGGCGATCGACCACACCGAAGCCTACGTCCTCGACGCCCGGATGGAGCTGGTGCCGGCCGGCGTTCCGGGCGAGCTGTACGTCGGCGGGCGCAGTCTCGCGCGCGGGTATCGCGGACGGCCGGACTGGACGGCCGAGCGCTTCGTGCCGGATCCCTTCGCGACGACGCCAGGAGCGCGTCTCTATCGCACGGGCGACGTCGTGCGTCGGCGCCTGGACGGAGCGCTCGAGTTCCTCGGTCGCAACGACGCGCAGGTCAAGGTCCGCGGCCACCGGATCGAGCTGGGCGAAGTGGAAGCGGCGCTGCTGCGGCATCCCTCGGTGCGCGAGGCCGCCGTCATCGCCCGCGAAGACGCGCTCGTCGGCTTCGTCGTCCTCAGGGGCGACGACGGCGAGGCGCTCCGCACGCAGCTGCGGGCCAGCCTGCCCGACTACATGATCCCGCGCCTCGTGGCGCTCGACGCGCTGCCGCTCGGGTCCACCGGCAAGGTCGACCGCCAGGCCCTGCAGCGTCAGGCGCTCCCGGCGGAGGCGAGCGGCGACGTCGCCGTCCGCGGTCCGATCGAGGAGGGCCTCGCCGCGATCCTGGCGGCGATCCTCGAACGCGAGAGCGTCGGCCGCCACGACGACTTCTTCGCGCTCGGCGGGCACTCGCTGCTCGCGACCCGGGCGGTCTCGCGGATCCGCACGACGTTCGGCGTCGAGCTGCCGCTGCGGGCGTTCTTCGAGGCGCCGACGGTCGCCGGCATCGCCCAGGCCCTCGAGGCCGAGCGCGGCCAGCTCGCCGGCAGCGCGCCGCTCGTGCGGCGCGCCGACCCGACCGAGACGCCGCTCTCGTTCGCCCAGGGCCGGCTGTGGTTCCTGGACCAGCTCGGCGCCGGCGCCGCCTACAACATCCCCGTGACGCTGCGGCTCTCGGGCTCTCTCGACGCCGGGGCGCTCGAGGCCAGCCTCGTCGACGTGGCCGGACGTCACGACGTGCTGCGGGCGTCGTTCCCGGCCGTCGACGGTCAGCCGACGCTGCGCATCGCGCCCACGGCGGACGTGCCCTTCGAGGTGCGCGACCTGGCGACGATCGCTCCCGCGGAGCGCGAGGCCGAGGCGCGCCGGCTCGCCGGCGAGGCCGCGTTCACCCCGTTCGACCTGGGACGCGGGCCCCTGATGCGCGCGACGCTGCTGCGGCTCGCCGCCGACGACGCGGTGCTCTGCCTGACGCTCCACCACATCGTCGCCGACGGCTGGTCCCTGGGCGTGCTGGTCCGCGAGCTCGGGGAAGCCTACGCGGCGCGCGTGGCGGGGCGCGCTCCGGAGTGGCGCGCCTTGCCGATCCAGTATCCCGACTTCGCGGCCTGGCAGCGCGACTGGCTGCAGGGCGAGACCCTCGAGCGCCAGCTCGGCTACTGGCGCGAGCGGCTGGCCGGAGACCTGCCGCGTCTCGAGCTGCCGACCGACCGTCCGCGGCCCGCCGTCCAGGGCTTCCGCGGCGCGATGCACGTGGCGCCGCTGCCGCGCTCGACCGCCGACGGCGTGCGCGCCCTCACCGAGGAAGCCGGGGCCACGCCGTTCATGGTGCTGCTCGCGGCCTTCAAGGCGCTGCTGCTGCGCTACACCGGCCAGGACGACGTCGTGATCGGGACGCCCATCGCGAACCGCAACCGCGCCGAGGTGGAAGGCCTGATCGGGTTCTTCGTGAACAGCCTCGTGCTCCGCACGGACCTGTCGGGCGACCCGACGTTCCGCGAGCTCGTGACCCGGGTCCGCGAGACGACCCTGGCCGCGTACGACCGCCAGGACCTGCCCTTCGAGCGGCTCGTCGAGGAGCTGCAGCCCGACCGCGTGCTGTCGCGGAACCCGCTGTTCCAGGTCGTGTTCGCGGTGCAGAACGTCGGCATCGGCGCGATCGAGCTGCCGGGCGTGCGGCTGTCGCTGTTCCCGCGCGCCGCCACCGCGACGCGCTTCGATCTCGAGGTCCACGTCTGGGAGTCGGCCGGCGAGATCGCCCTGCAGCTCTTCTACGACGCGGATCTCTTCGAGCCGTCCACGATCGAACGGCTGGCCTCGCACTACGCCTTGCTCCTGGAGGCGGCCGCGGCCCGACCCGACGCGCGGCTGTCGTCGTTGCCGCTCATGGACGCGGCGACGCAGGGTGAGGTCGTCGCGTCGTCCCACGGTCCACGTCCGAGCGTTGCGGACACGCCGTTGCCGGTGTTGGTCGCGCAGCGTGCAGCGCAGGCTCCCGAGGCTCTCGCCGTGGTCGACGCCGGAGTGCAGCTGACGTTCGGGCAACTGGAAGGGCGGGCAGGTTCGATTGCCCGGCGCCTCCAGGAGCTCGGCGTTGGTCGCGGGGAAGTGGTGGCGGTGTTCGCGGAGCGCTCGGCGGACTTCGTGGTCGCGGCACTCGCGATCGTGAAGGCCGGGGCTGCGTACCTGCCGCTGGATCCGGGCCATCCGGCCGACCGCGGCGCGTTCATGCTCGCGGATGCCGGCGTGCGCGTCGTACTCGTCCAGGAGCGCCTGGCTCCAGGGCTGCCGTCCACAGACGCGCAGGTGGTCGGGATCGCGGAAGCGTCCAAGGGCGAGGGTGCCTTCACGCCGGTGGCCGTGACGCCGGACGACCTGGCCTACGTGATCTACACCTCGGGCTCGACGGGGCGCCCGAAGGGCGTCGAGGTCGAGCATCGCGGCCTCGCGAACCTCGTGGCGTGGCATCGGCGCGCGTACACGACCGGCCCTCAGGATCGGACGACGCTGGTCGCGAGCCCGGCCTTCGACGCGTCGGTGTGGGAAGTGTGGCCGTCGCTCGCGGGTGGCGCGAGCCTGCACGTTCCGGACGAAGAGACGCGCATGACGCCGTCGCGCCTCACGGCATGGCTCCGGGCCGAGCGCGTGACGCAGTCGTTCCTGCCGACGCCGCTGGCGGAAGCCGTCTTGCGTGAGGAATCCCTCGACGGCCTCGCGCTCCAGGTCCTGCTGACGGGCGGCGACAAGCTGCACCGGACGCGCGAAGGCCTGCCGTTCCGCCTGGTCAACCACTACGGCCCGACGGAGAACGCGGTCGTCGCGACAGCCGGCGAGGTCCTCGGCGGCGCCGGCGACCCGCCGATCGGCGTGGCGATCGACCACACCGAAGCCTACGTCCTCGACGCCCGGATGGAGCTGGTGCCGGCCGGCGTTCCGGGCGAGCTGTACGTCGGCGGGCGCAGTCTCGCGCGCGGGTATCGCGGACGGCCGGACTGGACGGCCGAGCGCTTCGTGCCGGATCCCTTCGCGACGACGCCAGGAGCGCGTCTCTATCGCACGGGCGACGTCGTGCGTCGGCGCCTGGACGGAGCGCTCGAGTTCCTGGGCCGCAACGACGCGCAGGTCAAGGTGCGTGGCCATCGCATCGAGCTGGGCGAAGTGGAAGCGGCGCTGCTGCGGCATCCTTCGGTTCGCGACGCCGTCGTCATCGCGCGCGAGGACGAGCCGGGACAGCGGCGGCTCGTCGCCTACGTCGTGCCGCGCACCGACGGCGCGGTCGGCTCCGAGGACGAAGCCAGCCACGTCACCCAGTGGAAGAGCCTCTACGAACAGACGTACGGCCAGAAGTCGGGACCCGACGATCCCACGTTCAACATCACGGGCTGGAACAGCAGCTACACCGGCCAGCCCCTGCCCGGCGAGGAGATGCGCGAGTGGGTGGAGACCACCTGTGCCCGCATCCTCGCGCGCCGGCCGCGCCGCATCCTGGAGATCGGCTGCGGCACGGGCCTGCTGCTCTCGCGCCTGGCGCCCCACTGCGAGCGCTACGTGGCCGTGGACTTCTCGGAGGTGGCCCTCGCCCACATCCGCGAGCGCATCCTGCCGGGGCGCGGCTGGTCCCACGTCGAGCTGCGCCAGGGCCTCGCCGACGACCTCGACGCGCTGACGCCCGGCGCCTTCGACGCCGTGATCCTGAACTCGGTCATCCAGTACTTCCCGAGCGTCGACTACCTGCTGCGCGTGCTGCGCGGCGCCGCCCTGCGCCTGGCGCCCGGCGGGTTCCTGTTCGTCGGCGACGTGCGCAGCCTGCGCCTTCTCGAGGCGTACCATGCGTCCGTGCAGCGCCACCAGGCGCCGGCGTCGATCGAGCCGGCGCGGCTGCGCCAGCGCATCGCGGAGCGCCTCGCGTCGGAGGAGGAGCTGGTCGTGGACCCGGCCTTCTTCCTGGCGCTCGCGGAGCAGGAGCCGGCCCTCGGCCACGTCCAGATCCAGCCGAAGTGGGGACGCTTCCGCAACGAGCTGTCGGCCTACCGCTACGACGCGATCCTGCAGGCCCAGGGCCCGGCCGGCGTCCCGGCGGAATGGATCGACTGGAGCGACTCGGGCCTCAACGGCGACGGTCTCGCCGCGCTCGTGCGGCAGGAGGCGGGACGCACGATCGCCCTGCGCGGCGTGCGCAACGCCCGGGTCGCGGACGAGACCGAAGGCCTGCCGGCTCCCGCCCTGACTCCCGAGGACGTCCGGGTGCTGGCCGAGGCCACGGGCCGCGTCGCCGAGGTGAGCTGGGCGCGCACCGGCAGCGACGGCCGCTTCGACGCGGTGCTGCGCGCCGAAGACGCGCCGCCCGTCGCGTTCCCGCGCGAGGCCGTCGTGGGCCGCCGCTGGCAGGACCTCGCGAACGACCCGCTGCGCGCCCGAGCCCTGGCCGACCTCGGCCCCGAGCTGCGCGAGGCGCTCGAGCGCGAGCTGCCGGAGCCCATGGTGCCGTCCGCGTTCGTCGTGCTGGCCGCGTTGCCGCTCTCGGGCAGCGGCAAGGTGGACCGCCGCGCGCTGCCGCCGCCCGAGGCCGTGCGCCGCGAGGGCGGAGCCGGTCACGTCGCCCCGCGCAGCCCGGTGGAGGAAGGGATCGCGGCCGTCTGGTGCGAGGTCCTGGGCCTCGCGCGCGTCTCGGTCCACGACGACTTCTTCGAGCTCGGCGGCCACTCGCTGCTCGCGACGCAGGTGACGTCGCGGGTGCGCGACACGTTCGGCGTCGAGCTGTCCCTGCGCGACCTGTTCGAGGCCCCGACGGTCGCGGGCCTGGCGGCGACGCTCGAGACGGCCGCCACGGGCGACGTCTCGACGCCCATCGTGCCCGCGAGCCGGGCCGCGCTCCTGCCGCTGTCGTTC
The DNA here is from genome assembly GCA_902826455.1 of uncultured Acidobacteriota bacterium. GTDB lineage: Bacteria > Acidobacteriota > Vicinamibacteria > Fen-336 > Fen-336 > CADEEV01. The sequence goes on from CADEEV010000013.1 coordinate 91,166, forward strand.
TCCCAGGAGCGGCTCTTCTTCCTGGAACAGCTCCACCCGGGCAGCGGCGCCTACGCGATGCCGTTCGTCCTCAAGCTGCAGGGGGCTCTCGACCCCGAGGCCCTCGAGCGCAGCCTCGCCGAGGTGGCGCGGCGCCACGAGGCGCTGCGCACGGTCTTCGTGGCCGTCGACGGTCGCCCGATCCAGCGCGTGCTGACGTCTGTCGCGGTGCCGCTCGAGAGGCGGGACGTGGGCGACGTCGAGGCGGCCCGCCGCGACGACGCGGCCCACGAGATCGCCCGCGAGTTCTTCCGCCGGCCCTTCGACCTCGGCCACGGGCCGCTCCTGCGCGCGGCCCTCGTCGCCCTCGCCGCGGACGAGCACGTGCTGCTCCTCGCCATGCACCACATCGTCTCGGACGGCTGGTCGATGGGGGTCCTGGTCCGCGAGGTGTCGGCGTTCTACGAGGCCTTCACGGGCGGCGCCGCGCCGCGCCTGCCGGCCCTCGAGGTGCAGTTCGCCGACTACGCGGTCTGGCAGCGCGAGCGCCTCCAGGGCGACGTCGTCGAGCGGCAGATGGAGTACTGGCGCGCGACGCTGCGCGACCTCGCCCCGCTCGAGCTGCCCACGGATCGCCCGCGCCCCGAGACCCCGTCGTTCCGCGGCGCGGCCCACCGCTTCGTGCTGCCGAAGGCGCTGCAGCAGCGGCTGCGCGAGCTGTGCCGCCGCGAGGGCGCGACGCCGTTCATGGTCCTGCTGGCCGCGGTCCAGGCCGTGCTCGCGCGCACCACGGGCCAGGACGACGTCGTCGTGGGCACGCCGATCGCCGGGCGGCACCGCCGGGAGATCGAAGGCCTGGTCGGCTTCTTCGTGAACAGCCTCGTGCTGCGCGGCGACCTCTCGGGCGACCCGACGTTCGTGGCCGTGCTGAAAGGCGCCCGCGACGTGGCCCTCGGGGCCTACGCCCACCAGGAGGTGCCCTTCGAGCGCCTGGTGGACGAGCTCCAGCCCCAGCGCGAGATGAGCCGCAACCCGCTGTACCAGGTGAGCGTCTCGCTCCAGAACGCGCCGGCGGACGCACTGCGCCTCGGGGACGTCGTGACGTCGCCCTGGCGCCTCGAGACGACCACCACGCGCTTCGACCTGGAGCTGTACTTCCTCGAGACGCCCGGCGGCATCGCCACGTCCATCACGTACAGCACCGACCTCTTCGACGCCGCCACGATCGCGCGCTTCGCGGCGCACCTCGAGACGCTGCTGGAGGGCGCCCTCGCCGCTCCGGAGACGCGCCTCTCGGAGCTGCCGCTGCTCACGCCCCGGGAGCTCGAGCAGGCCGCCGCGTGGAACGAGACCGCTGCGGCCTTCCCCGAGCGCTGCGCCCACGAGCTGATCGAAGCCCAGGCCCTCGCCACACCCGAGGCCGTGGCCGTCTCGTCGGCCGAGGGCTCGTTGACCTACGCGGCGCTCGACCGGCAGGCGACGGCGCTGGCGCGGCGGCTGCGGGGACTCGGGATCGGCCCGGAGGCGCGGGTGGCCGTGCTCCTCGGCCGGCGGCCCTCGACGATCGCGGCGCTGCTGGCGGTCTGGAAGGCCGGCGCCGCCTACGTCCCGCTCGACGCGCGCTATCCGCGCGAGCGGCTCGCGTTCATGCTCGAGGACAGCGGCGCGTCCCTCCTGCTGACGGAGGGCGCCCTCGAGCGCCTCGTTCCGGCCGGTCGCGTGCCCACGCTCCTCGTCGATGGCGCCGCGTCGGAACCGGCGACCGGGCCCGTGACCTGGGCTGCGGGCGATCCCGGCCAGCTCGCGTACGTGATCTACACCTCGGGATCCACCGGGCGCCCGAAGGGCAGCATGGTCTCGCACCGCGGCCTCGTGAACTACCTGACCTGGGCCGCCGCAACCTACCGCGTGGGGGAGCGCGGCTCCGCGCTGCACTCGCCCCTCGCCTTCGACCTCACGGTGACCGCGCTCTTCGTGCCGCTCGTGAGCGGGCGTCGCGTCGATCTGGTGCCCGAGGGCGAGCTCGACGCCCTCGCCGCCCACCTGCAGGCGAGCGGCGGGTGCAGCCTTCTCAAGATCACCCCGGCGCACCTGAAGCTCCTCGCGGCCCTGCCGCCGCCCCCGGGCGGCGCCTGGGCGGAGACCTACGTCGTGGGCGGCGAGGCTCTCACCGGCGAGGCGCTGGCCGTCCTGCGCGAGCGCCAGCCGACGGCGCGCGTGATCAACGAGTACGGCCCCACCGAGACCGTCGTGGGTTGCTGCGTCGAGGAGGTCGCGACGCCGCTCGCGCCCGGACCGATCGCGATCGGCCGGCCTCTCGCGAACGCCCGCATGTACGTGCTCGACAGGCACCTCAACCCGCTGCCCGTCGGCGCGCCGGGCGAGCTGTTCATCGCCGGGACCTGCGTCGAGCGCGGGTATCTCGGCCGCCCGGACCTGACGGCCGAGCGCTTCCTTCCCGATCCGTGGAGCGCCGCGGCGGACGCCCGCATGTACCGCACCGGAGACGTCGGGCGGCGCCTCGCCGACGGTCGCCTCGACTACCTGGGACGCACCGACGAGCAGGTGAAGGTGCAGGGCTACCGGATCGAGCTGGGCGAGATCGAGTCCGTGCTCGAGGAGCATCCCCAGGTCGCGGACGCCGTGGTCGTGGCCCGCGAGGACGAGCCGGGCGAGAAGCGCCTCGTCGCCTATTTCGTCGGCGACGCCGACGCGCAGGAGCTGCGAGCGCACCTGCGGTCGGCCTTGCCCGACTACATGGTGCCCACGGCCCTGGTGCGCCTGCCGGAGATCCCGTTGTCGCCGAACGGCAAGGTCGAGCGCCGCGCGCTCCCGGCGCCGGACGGCACGCGCGTGTCCTCGGTCGAGAGCGTCGCGCCCCGCGACGCCACGGAGGCGCTGCTCGTGCGCTTGTGGAGCGAGGTGCTGCGGGTCGAAGGCGTCGGCGTCCACGACAACTTCTTCGAGCTCGGGGGCGACTCGATCCTCAGCCTGCGGGTCGTGGCGCGGGCCGCCCAGGCCGGCATCGCGATGACGCCCGTGCAGCTCTTCCGCAACCAGACCGTGGCGGAGCTGGCCCGCGTCGTGGGCGCGTCGCGCGCGATCGAGGCCGAGCAGGGCCCGGTGGCCGGGAGCGTGCCCCTGACGCCGATCCAGGCCTGGTTCTTCGAAGGCGACCTCGCGGACCGCCATCACTACAACCAGGCGCTGCTGCTCGAGGCGGCGGCGCCCCTCGAACCGAAGGCGCTGGCGGCGGCCCTCGAGCGCGTCGCCGCGCATCACGACATCCTGAGGGCACGCTTCGCCCGGGGCCTGTCCGGCTGGAAACAGGAACTCCCGGAGAGGGCGCCGGCCTTCCCGCTCTCGGTCGCCGAGCGCGGCGACGAGGACGTGGCCGTCGGGGACGCGCAGGCGCGGCTCGACCTCGAGCACGGACCGATCGCGCGCGCCGTTCTGTTGCCCGGCGACGGACGCCGCCGCGACCGCGTGCTCCTGGCGGTGCACCATCTGGCGATCGACTGGGTCTCGTGGGGCATCGTGGTCGACGACCTCGAGTCGGCCTATGCCCAGGCGCGCCGCGGCGGCGACGTGACGCTGCCCGCCAAGACCACGTCCTACAAGGCCTGGTCCGAGCGCCTCGCGACCTTCGCGCGCTCCGAGGACGTGCGGTCCGAGGCCGAGTACTGGACGGCGGCGGCGCGTCCGGCGCGCGCCGCGCTCCCGCCCGACAGGCCCGAGGGCGACGACACGGCAGGCGAGTCGACGACGGTCCTGGCCGCCCTGAGTCCCGAGGAGACCCGGGCCCTCCACGAGCGCGCGGTGCCGTTCTTCCGCACCGAGGCTTCCGACCTCTCCCTCACGGCCCTGGGACTGGCCCTCGCCGCGCGCGGCGGAGCGGGTCCGATCGTGGTGGATCTCGAGGGTCACGGCCGCGAGGAGCTCTTCGCCGACGCCAGCCTCGCCCGCACGGTGGGCTGGTTCACGACGCTCTATCCCGTGCGTCTCGATCTCGATCCAGCGCGCTCCGACGCCGAGAGCGTGCGGCGGGTTCGCGACACGCTGCGCAACGTGCCGCGGCGTGGCGTCGGCTACGGCCTCCTGCGCTACGCGGGCGAGGACGCCGCCACTCGCGAGGCGCTGCGGGCCGCGCCCTCGGAGCTCGTCTTCAACTACATCGGGCGCGTCGAGACGACGCCGCGGCCCGGCGCGCTGCTCACGATCGCGCCCGTGTCGGCCGGCGCGATCCGGTCGCCCCGGCAGCGGCGCCGCCACGCCCTCGAAGTCACCGTGTCCCTCGTCCAGGGCTGCCTCGTCGCCAGCCTGCGCTACGGCTCGGCGCGCTTCCGGCGCTCCACGATGGAGGCGCTGGCCGCCGAGATGCGGGCCGTGCTCCTGCGCTTCGCCGGCGTCGCCCCGTCGGCCGGGTCCTCGCAGCCCGAGGCGGCGGACATCGAGGCGGCCCTCAGCGAAGTGGAGTTCGACTGATGGCGCGCGCCGCCGACACCTACGTCCTGACGCCGTCCCAGGAGGGCATCCTCTTCGAGAGCCTGTCCTCCGCGGGCTCGGGGACCTACGTGTCGCAGGCCATCTTCACCCTCGAGAACGCGGACCTCGCCCGGCTCGAGCGCGCGTGGCAGCAGGTCGTCGACCGCCACAGCGCGCTGCGCACGGCCTTCGCGTGGCAGAACGTGAAGCGGCCGCTTCAGGTGGTGGGCGACGCGGTGCGGGTTCCGTTCCGCGTCGAGGACTGGCGCGGCGTCGATGCCCTCGAGCAGGAGCGGCGCCTGGAGGCCTTCCTGCTCGAGGACCGCCGCGCGGGCTTCTCCTTCTCGAAGCCGCCGCTGCTGCGCGTGACGGCGTTCCGCACGGGCGACGACCGCTGTCGCCTCGTCTGGACCTTCCACCACATCGTGCTCGACGGCTGGTCCGTGGGCATCGTGCTCTCCGAGCTGTTCGCGGGCGAGGAGGCCTTGCGCACCGGCCGGGCTCTCGCACGGCCGGCGGCCCGGCCCTTCCGCGACTACGTGGACTGGCTCGGCCAGACCGACCTCGCGCGGGCCGAGAGCTTCTGGCGCGAGCGCCTGCGGGGCTTCTCGGCGCCGACGTCGCTCGCGGGTCTCGCCCGCGTCGAGAGCGATCCGGGCGCCGATCTCGATCCCCACGGCACCCTCGAGAGCCGGCTCACGCCCGAGCGCACCGCCGCCCTCGAGGCCGCGGCGCGCGGCCGCCACCTGACCCTCAACACGCTCGTGCAGGGCGTGTGGGCCGTGGCGCTCGCGCGCTGGACGGGCGAGCCGCGCGTGACGTACGGCACGGCGGTGGCGGGCCGGCCGGCGGCGCTCGCCGGCGTCGAGTCGATGGTGGGCCTCTTCATCAACACGCTGCCGACGCCGGTGCGGGTCCCGGGCGCGGCGAGCGCCGGGGCGTGGCTGCAGGACCTGCAGGCGGAGCAGGCGGAGCTGCGGGAGTTCGAGTGGAGCCCGCTCGCGCAGGTGCAGGCGTGGAGCGGCGCGGCCCGGGGCACGCGGCTGTTCGAGGCCCTGCTCGCGTTCGAGAGCTATCCCGTGAGCGGCTTCGACGTCGCGCGGGATCCGGCGGCCCTGCGGATCGTGCGGGCGCGCTTCGAGGACAACAGCAGCTACCCGTTGTCGCTCGCCGTGCGCCCGGGACCCGAGCTCACGCTGCGCTTCGGCTACGACCGGCGCCGCTTCGACGAGGCCACCGTGCGGCGCCTGCTCGGCCACGTCGAGCGCCTCTTCGAGGCCGCGGCCACCAGCCTCGAGACGCGCGTCGCCGAGCTGCCCCTGCTGCCGGCCGAAGAAGAGCGCCGCCTGCTCGTGGAGTGGAGCGGCGCGACGCTCGTGCCCGCGCCGGCCCTCGACGTGCTCGAGGCGTTCCGCGATCGGGCGCGCCTCGAGCCCGGCGCCGTGGCCGTGACGGAGACCGGGGCGCAGATCACGTACGGGGAGCTCGATCGGCGCTCCGATCGCCTCGCCGCGCGTCTCGCGGCGCTGGGCGTCGGAGAGGAAGCGCGCGTGGCCGTCTACGCGCCGCGCTCGATCGCCGGCGTCGTGGCGATCCTCGCGGTCGTGAAGACCGGCGCGGCCTACCTGCCGATCGATCCGACCTACCCCGACGAGCGGGTGGCGTTCATGCTGCGCGACGCCGGCACGAGCGCGGTGCTGGCGCCGCCGGACCTGATCGTGCCGGACGCGGGCGTGCCGGTCGTGGCGATCGACGCGGCGGAGGATCAGGAGCCGATCGCCACACGCCCGATGCCGGACCCCGAGCGCCTCGCCTACGTCATCTACACCTCGGGCTCGACGGGCCAGCCCCGGGGCGTCGCCGTGCCTCATCGCGGCCTGGCGAACCTCGTCGCGTGGCACGTCCGGGCGTACGGCCTCGGACCCAGGGATCGCACGACGCTCGTGGCCAGCCCCGCGTTCGACGCGTCGGCCTGGGAGCTCTGGCCGGCCCTGGCCTCGGGCGCCTCGCTCGAGGTGCCGTCCGACGACACGCGCGTGCATCCCGCGGCGCTCGTGGCGTGGCTGGCCGAGCGCCGCATCGCGGTCTCGTTCCTGCCGACGCCGCTCGCGCGGGCGGTGCTCGAGGAGCCGGGTCTCGAGCGCCTGGGGCTTCGGGCCCTGCTCACGGGCGGAGACACGCTGCACCGCGTGGAGCGCCCGGCGCTGCCCTTCGCCCTCGTCAACCACTACGGACCCACGGAGAACAGCGTCGTGGCCACCGCGGGTGTCGTCACCCCCGGCGCGCCCGGCGATCCGTCGATCGGCCGCGCCATCGACGGCGTGCGGGTGCTCGTCCTCGACGAGAGCCTGAGGCCCGTGCCCCAGGGTGTCGCGGGGGAGCTGTTCGTGGGCGGCGCGGGCCTGGCGCGGGGCTACGTGGGCCGGCCCGAGGCCACGGCCCTGGCGTTCGTGCCCGATCCCTTCGCGGACACGCCCGGCGCGCGGCTGTACCGCACCGGCGACCGCGTCCGCTTCCGTGGGGACGGGACCCTCGAGTTCCTGGGCCGGCTGGACCACCAGGTGAAGGTGCGGGGATTCCGCATCGAGCTGCCCGAGATCGAGGCCGCCCTCGCGCGGCAGCCGGGTGTCGAGGACGTCGTGGTCGTGGCGACGCCGGGCCCGGGCGAGCGGCGTCTCGCCGCCTACGTCGTCGGCGACGTGCGCGCGTCCGAGCTGCGGACGGCCCTCCAGGCGACTCTCCCGGGGTACATGGTGCCGTCGGCGATCGTGCTGATGGCGAGCCTGCCCCAGAGCTCGAACGGCAAGGTGGACCGCGCGGCCCTGCCGGCGCCGGTCTTCGAAGGCGAGGGGGCCTACGAGGCGCCGCGCACGCGCGCCGAGACCCTGCTGGCCCGGGTGTGGTCCGACGTCCTGCGGGCGCCCGTCGTCGGCATCCACGACGACTTCTTCGAGCTCGGCGGCGACTCGATCCTCAGCGTGCAGGTCGTGGCGCGCGCTCGCCAGGCCGGCCTCCAGGTCACGCCGGCCCAGGTGTTCGCCCACCCGAGCGTGGCCGCCCTCGCGAGCGTCGCGCGCGAGACGGCCGGGGCGGTCGTTCCCGAGCTGGTCGTGGACGAAGCCGAGCGGGCCCGGGCGGCCGGGGCGCGCGACGTCGAGGACGTCTACCCGCTGTCGCCCATGCAGCAGGGGATGCTGTTCCACACCCTGGTGGCGCCGAGCGCCGGCCTTTACGTGGAGCAGCTGCAGCTCGATCTCGACGCGGCCCTCGATCCGCTGCTGCTGCGGCGGGCCTGGGAGGACGTCGTGGCGCGCCACGCGATCTTCCGCACCGCGTTCGCCTGGGCCGGGCTCGCCCGGCCGCTGCAGGTCGTCGAGCCGGCGGCCGCCCTGCCGTGGCACGAGGAGGACTGGAGCGCGCTCGCGGCGCCGGAGCAGGACGAGCGCATGCGCTCGTTCCTCGAGGCGGACGCCCGGCGCGGCTTCGACCCGACCCGGGCGCCCCTGATGCGGGTCGCGCTCTTCCACTGCGGGGCGGCGGGCCGGCGCATGGTGTGGACCTTCCATCACGCCCTGATCGACGGCTGGTGCTTCTCCCTCGTGATGGGGGACCTGCTGTCCTTCTACAAGGCGCGCGCGCGCAACGTCGCGGCGCGCACGGCCACGCCGCCGCGCTACCGCGACTACATCGCCTGGCTCGAGTCCCGCGACAAGCGCGCCTCGGAGGCGCACTGGCGCGAGCGGCTGCGGGGCTTCGAGGGGCCGACCGCGCTCGGTGTCGATCGGTCGGCGCCAACGCCCGGAGCCGTCGCGGAAGCCGTGCTCGACCTCGACGTCGACACGACCCGCGCCCTGTCGCGACTCGGCCGGCGCCACGGCCTGACCCTCAACACGTTCGTGCAGGGGGCGTGGGCGCTGCTGCTCGGCCGCTACAGCGGCGCCGCCGACGTCACCTTCGGGGTCACGACCTCGGGGCGGCCGCCGGCGCTCCCGGGCGTCGAGAGGATGGTCGGCCTCTTCATCACCACGCTGCCGAGCCGGGTCGACCTGCCGGACGCGGCGCTCCTCGAGGCCTGGCTCAAGGACCTCCAGGGTCGACAGGTGGAGGACCGTGAGCATCTCGACACGCCGCTCGCGGACATCCAGCGCGGCGCCGGCGGAGGCCAGCCGCTGTTCGAGAGCCTGCTCGCCTTCGAGAACTACGCGATCGACCCCGAGGCGCGCAGCCTGAGGCAGGAGCTGCGCCTGCAGGGCCGGCCCATGCTCGAGCGCCTCAACTACCCGCTGGTGCTCGCGGTGATCCCGCTGCCGGGGCTGCAGGTGCGCGCCCTCTACGACGACGCCCGCTTCCCGGCCGGGACGGTCGCGCGGCTGCTGGCCCACCTGCGGCGCCTGCTCGAGACCTTCGCCCAGGGTCTCGACCGGCCGCTCGGCGCGCTGTCGCTCCTGGATCCCGCCGAGCGTCGGGAGCAGCTCGACGCGGCTGGAGACCCGCGCACCGAGCCGGCGCCGGCCAGCGTGCTCGATGCCGTGCGGGCGGTGGCGGCACGGAACCCCGACGCGATCGCCGTCGCCACGGACGACCGGCAGCTCACCTACGGGGAGCTCCACGCCGCCGCGAACCGGCTCGCGCGCCGCCTGCAGGCCCTCGGCGCGGCGCGGGGCGCGCGCATCGGCGTGTGCCTGCCGCGCTCGATCGAGATGGTCGTCGCGGTTCTCGCGGTGCTCAAGACCGGCGCCGCCTACGTCGCGCTCGATCCCGCCTACCCGGCAGCGCGCCTCGAGTTCATGGTGCGCGACGCGCGTCTCACGGCGCTCGTGAGCGGGGAGGGCAGCGCCGCCGCCACGGATCTGCCGCGGCTCGTGGTCTCCGACGATCGCGAGCCCGCTGGCGTCGACGCCGCGGCGGTCGACGTGGCCGTCGATCCCGAGGACGTCGCCTACATCATCTATACGTCGGGCTCGACCGGCACGCCGAAGGGCGTCGCGGTGCCGCATCGCGGCCTGGCGAGCCTGGTTTCCTGGCACCTGGGCGCCTACGCCCTGACGGCCGAGGATCGGACGACGCTGGTCGCGAGCCCGGCCTTCGACGCGTCCGTCTGGGAGGTCTGGCCGGCGCTCGCCTCGGGGGCCAGCCTGTGGATTCCCGGGGAGGCCACGCGCCTCGTCCCCGAGTCGCTGGTGTCGTGGCTCGCGCGGCAGGCCGTGACCGTGACGTTCCTGCCCACGCCCCTCGCCGAGGCCGTGTTGCGCGAGCCGGCCGTCGCGACGCTGCGCTCGCTCCGGCTGCTGCTCACCGGCGGCGATCGGCTGCATCGTCCCGAGCGCGACGGCCTGCCCTTCGCTCTCGTCAACCACTACGGACCGACCGAGAGCAGCGTGGTCTCCACCGCGGGCCCGGTGCATCTCGAGGATCCGCGCGAGCCGTCCATCGGCCGTGCCATCGACGGCACGCGGGCCTACGTCCTCGACGCGAGCCTCGAGCCCGTGCCGGCCGGCGTGCCGGGGGAGCTGTACGTCGGCGGCTCGAGCCTCGCGCGCGGCTACTGGGACCGGCCCGACGCGACGGCGGACCGCTTCGTGCCCGATCCCTTCGCCTCGGAGCCGGGCCGTCGCCTGTACCGCACCGGCGACCGCGTGCGGCGCCGCGAGGACGGCGAGCTGGAGTTCCTGGAGCGCGTCGACCAGCAGGTCAAGGTGCGCGGCTTCCGGATCGAGCTGGGCGAGATCGAGAGCGTGCTGACGGCCCACCCGGCCGTGCGCGACGTGGTGGTGGCCGCCCGCGGCGCCGACGCGCGCCTCGCGGCCTACGTCGTCCTCGACGACGCGGGCGTCGACCTGTCGGCGCTCAAGCGCTACGCCCAGGAGCGGCTGCCCGACTACATGGTCCCCTCGAGCATCACGCGCATCGATGCCGTGCCGCTCACGGCCAACGGCAAGCGGGACCGCCGCGCGCTGCCCGAGCCCGACCTGCGGCGCGCGGACGCGACACCGCCGCGCGATGCCCTCGAGGCGTCCCTGGCCGTGGCCTGGCGCGACGTGCTCGGGCTCGACAGCGTCGGGGTCCACGACAGCTTCTTCGACCTCGGCGGCCACTCCCTGAGCCTCGTGCGCCTGCACGGACGCTTGCGCGACGTCGTGGCGCCCCGTGAGATCAGCGTGGTCGAGCTGTTCGAGCACCCGACGATCGCGGACCTGGCCGAGCATCTCCGCGGCGGCGGGGACACGGCGCTCGCGGTCGCGGCGGAGCGCGGCGAGCGGCTGAACGAGGGACGCGCGCGCCTGGCGCAGCGGCGGCAGAAGGGGAGCGGCGCGTGAGCACGGCCGAGTTCCTGTCGGCACTGCGCACCCGCGACGTCGAGTGCTGGGTGGAGGGCGACCGCCTTCGGCTGCGCGCGCCCGAGGGCGTCGTGACGCCCGAGGTCCACGCGGAGCTGACGCGGCGCAAGGGCGAGATCCTCGCCTACCTGCGCGACGCGGCGTCGGGCCCGGCGCCGTCCTCGGGGTTGACCCGCGCCGACCGCGGGGCGCCCTTGCCCTTGTCCTTCGACCAGGAGCGCCTCTGGTTCCTGCAGCGGCTCGACCCCGAGAGCGCCGCCTACAACCTCCAGGCGAACCTGCCGCTCGCCGGGCCTCTCGACCGCGGCGCGCTGGAGCGCGCGCTCACGGAAGCGTGCCGTCGTCACGAGATCCTGCGGACGCGCTTCCCGGAGATCGAGGGCCGGCCCGTGCAGGAGGTCGGCGCGCCGGAGGCGGCGGCTCTCGCCGTCACCGAAGGGATCGTGAGCACCGACGAGGCGCGGCGCCTCGCCACGGCCGACGTCCAGACGCCGTTCGACCTCGCGGCCCGTCCGCCGCTGCGCTTCCGTCTCGTGGCCACGGCCCCGGAACGCCACGACCTGATCGTCACCCAGCACCACATCCTCACCGACGGCTGGTCGATCGCCCTGCTGCTCGAGGAGATCGCGCGCCTCTACCGTAGCTTCGCGGGCGGCGCGCCGCCCTCGCTAGCGGAGCCCGCGTTCCACTACGCCGACTTCGCGGCCTGGCAGCGACGTGCGCTCGACGGCGCGGCCCTCGAGGCGCGGGTCGCCTACTGGCGCGAGCACCTCTCGGGAGCGCCGCCGGCCCTCGAGCTGCCGACGGACCGGCCGCGGCCCGCCGCGCAGACGTTCCGGGGCGCGGCCTTCGACGTGGTGCTGCCGGCCGAGCTGGCGCGCCGCGTCCAGGAGGCGGCCGGTGCCGCGTCCGCGACGCCGTTCATGGTCTTCTGCGCCGCGTACGCGTGGGTCCTGGCCCGTCATGCGGGACAGGAGGACCTCGTCGTCGGCACGGCGAACGGCCGCCGGCCGCTGGTCGAGACCGAGACGATGCTCGGCACCTTCGTCAACACGCTGCCGCTGCGCGTCGACGCCTCGGGAGAGCCCACGGGCCGCGAGCTGCTGCGGCGCGTCCGCCGCAGCGCGGTGGACGGGTTCGCCCACGGCGACCTGCCGTTCGAGAAGCTGGTGGAGGCGCTGCAGCCCCCGCGCGATCTCTCGCGGGGCCCGATCGTCCAGGCCCTCTTCGTCCTGCAGAACACGCCCCTGGCCGCCCTCGTCCACGAGAGCGCCGAGGCGCCCGCGGTGCTGGGGGCGCGCAACACGTCCGGCCACGAGCTGAGCCTCACGCTCCTCGACACCGGCCGCGGCGTGCGCGCCACGTTCGAGTACAACACCGACCTGTTCGACGAGGCCACCGTGCGGCGCCTGGCGGAGCGCTACCGCACGGCCCTGGACGCGATCGTGGAGCGGCCCGACGAGCCGCTGTCCTCGAGCGCCGGCCTCGCCGAGCCGGAGCGCCGGCAGGTGCTCGTCGACTGGAACGAGACGCGCCGCCCCGTTCCGGCAGTGGCGGTCCAGGACCTGGTGGCGGCCCAGGCCGCGTCGCACCCGGAGGCCGTGGCCGTGGTCGGGCCGGACGCGACGCTCACCTACGCCGAACTGGAGCGCCGCGCGCGGAGGCTCGCTCGCACGTTGCGGGGCGCCGGAGCGGGGCGCGGCTCGCTCGTGGGGCTCTACCTCGATCGCGGCGCGGACATGGTCGTGGCCCTGCTCGGAATCCTGAAGGCGGGCGCCGCGTACGTGCCCCTCGACCCGGCCTTCCCGCGCGAGCGCCTGGCGTGGATGCTGGAGGACGCGGCGCCGGCCGCCGTCGTCACGAGCGTCGCGCGCCGCGACGAGCTGCCGCCCCACGGCGGCAGCGTCGTCGCGATCGAGAGCGCGCTCGAGGGAGACGACGGGCCCATCGCGGCCGAAGTCGGGGACGAAGACCTCGCGTACGTCCTGTTCACCTCGGGCTCGACCGGAAGGCCGAAGGGCGTCGCGATCCCGCACCGCGCCCTCACGAACCTGCTGCTCTCGATGGCCGAGACGCCGGGCTTCGCCCGCGAGGACGTCCTGGTCGCCGTGACCACGCTGTCCTTCGACATCGCGGCGCTCGAGATCTTCCTGCCCCTGGTGCGCGGCGGCCGCGTGGTCGTGGCCAGCCGCGAGGCCGCGGGAGACCCGGCCGCCCTCTCGGAGCTGCTGAAGAGCTCGGGCGCGACGGTCGCGCAGGCGACGCCGGCCACCTGGCGGATGCTGGTGGACGCCGGCTGGCCCGGCGAGCCTCGCCTCAAGGTCCTCTGCGGCGGCGAAGGCTTGCCCGCCGACCTCGCGGCGGCTCTCGGGTCGCGCTGCCGCGAGCTGTGGAACGTGTACGGGCCGACGGAGACCACGATCTGGTCGACGCTCGACCGCGTGCGCGGCGGGGACGTGTCGATCGGCCGGTCCCTCGCGAACACCCGCGCCTACGTCCTCGATTCCGGGCTGAGACCCGTCGGCATCGGTGCCGTGGGCGAGCTGTACCTCGGCGGCCACGGCGTGGCCCACGGCTATCGGGGACGCCCGGACCTGACGGCGGAGCGCTTCCTGCCCGATCCCCACGGCGACGCGGGCGCGCGCATGTACCGGACCGGCGACCTTGCGCGCTTCCGCAACGACGGCCGCCTCGAGTGCCTGGGCCGCGTCGATCACCAGGTCAAGATCCGCGGCTTCCGCATCGAGCTGGGCGAGATCGAGGCCGCCCTGCGCGCGCAGCCGGGGGTGGGGGACTGCGTCGTCGTGGCCCGCGAGGACCACGGGAGCCGGGCGCTGGTCGCCTACGTCGTGGCCGGCGCGAGCCCGCTCCCGGATCTGCGCCAGGCCCTCCACGGCCGCCTCCCGGACTACATGGTTCCGGCGGCCGTGGTGACGCTCCCGACGCTGCCGAGGACGCCGAACGGCAAGATCGACCGCAAGGCGCTGCCGGCCCCGGTCTTCGAGGCGCGGGCGGCGGCGCGCGTGGCCCCGCGCGATCCGGTGGAGGAGGCGATCGCGAGCGTCTGGCGCGAGGTCCTGGGCCTCGACGCCGTGGGCGTCCACGAGAGCTTCTTCGATCTCGGCGGTCACTCGCTCACGGCCATGCAGGTGCTGGCCCGCGTGCGCGAGACCTTCGGGGTGGCGGTGCCGGTGCGGCGGCTCTTCGAAGCCCCGACGATCGCCGGGCTGGCCGCGGCCGTGGCGACGGAGCGCGCGGCCGGCCGCCCGGCCCTGGCGCCGCTCGTCCGTGAGCCCCGCGGCGGCGAGATCCCGCTCACGTTCGCCCAGGAGCGGCTCTGGTTCCTCCACTACTTCGACGACGCGAGCGCCGCGTATCACCTGCCGGGCGCCGTGCGTCTGCGGGGCGCCCTCGACGAGGCCGCCCTCGAGCGGGCGCTCGCCGAGCTCGTCCGGCGCCACGAATCGCTGCGCACGCGGTTCGAGGAGAGCGACGGGCGGCCGGTGCAACGGGTCGATCCTCCCGGAGCCTTCGTCCTCGAGCGCCGCGACGTGTCGGCACTGCCGGTGGACGCGCGCGAGGCGGAGGCGCAGCGCGTCTGCCTCGAGGTCGCGCGGCGGCCCTTCGACCTCTCCCGCGGCCCCGTTTTCCGCGCCGCATGCGTGGGGCTCTCCCCCGACGACCACGTCGTGGCGGTGGTGCTGCACCACATCGTGGCCGACGGCTGGTCGCTCGGCCTGCTGGTGAGCGAGCTGTCGGCGCTCTACGACGCGTTCGCGCGCGGCGAGGCCTCGCCGCTGGCCGAGCCGGCCTGGCAGTACGCCGACGTGGCGGGCTGGCAGCGCCGCCTGCTGAGCGGCGCCGAGCTCGAGCGGCAGCTCGGCTACTGGAAGGCGCGGCTGGCCGGCGTCACGCCGCTGGCCTTGCCGACGGACCTTCCACGGCCGGCGGAGCAGACGTTCCGCGGGGCGGCCCACGTCTTCGGGCTGTCGCCGGAGCGCGCGACCGCGGTCCGGGCGTTCGCGAGGCGCGAGCGCGCCACGACGTTCATGGTGCTGCTGGCCGCGTTCCAGTCGCTGCTCTCCCGGACCTCGGGACAGGACGACGTCACGGTGGGGACGCCGATCGCCGGTCGCGCCCGCGCCGATCTCGAGTCCGTGGTGGGGCTGTTCGCGAACACCCTGGTGCTGCGCGGCGACCTGTCGGGCGACCCCGGCTTCCGCGAGATCGTCGGCCGCGTGCGCGAGAGCGCCCTCGACGCCTACGCGCACCAGGAGATGCCGTTCGAGAAGCTGGTCGCGGAGCTGAGGCCGGAGCGGAACCTGAGCGTGCCGCCGCTCTTCCAGGTGATGTTCTCCCTGCAGCAGGTGGCGGGGGGCGCGCCGGCCCTGTCGGGCCTGCGCCTCGCCCCGTTCGGCATCGACACCACGACGGCGCGCCTCGACCTCACCTGGTTCGTGACCGAGACACCCGACGGCTTCGGCATCGCCGTGGAGTACAACGTCGACCTGTTCGACGCCGCCACGATCGCGCGCATGGCGGCCCACTTCGACGTGCTGCTCGCCGCCGGCCTGCGCGAGCCCGAGACCCGGCTCGCGGCCCTGCCGCTGCTGCCCGAGGCCGAGCGCGACCAGATCCTCGAAGGCTGGAACCGGACGGCGGGCCCCGTCGGCGCCGAGGCGGTTCACCAGCGGATCGCCGCCCAGGCCCTGCGGACGCCCGAGGCGCCGGCGGTGGGCTTCGAGGGCGAGACGCTGACGTATCGTGAGCTCGTCGCGCGGGCGCGCCGGCTCGCGTCGCGGCTGCGCGGGCTCGGGGTCACGACGGAGACCGTCGTGGGCATCGCGGTCGAGCGCTCGATCGACATGGTCGTGGCGGTCCTCGGGGTGCTGGAGGCCGGAGGCGCGTACCTGCCCCTCGATCCCGCGTTCCCGCCCGAGCGCCTCGCGCTGATGCTCGAGGACTCGAAGGCCGCCGTGCTGCTCACGGAGCGACCCGTGGCGGAGTCCCTTCCACCCTCGGGGGCGACACGCGTACTGCTGGACGTGGAGCGCGACGCGCTCTCGCGCGAGCCCGAGTGGACGTCTCCCGAGACGGTGGACGGCGAGCGGGCCGCCTACCTCATCTATACGTCGGGCTCGACGGGGCGGCCGAAGGGCGTCGTCGTGCCGCACCGCGCCCTCGCGAACTTCCTCGAGACGATGGCCCGGGAGCCCGGGATCGCGGCGTCCGACGTGCTGCTGTCGGTCACGACGCTCTCCTTCGACATCGCCGGGCTCGAGCTGTTCCTGCCGCTCACGGTGGGGGCCCGCGTCGAGCTGGTCCGGCGGGAGACCGCGGCCGACGGCGCCCGCCTGGCGGGGTCGCTCGGGCGCTCCGGAGCCACCTTGCTCCAGGCGACACCCGCGACGTGGCGACTGCTGGTCGAGGCCGGCTGGAAGGGCGACGGCGTGACGATCCTCTGCGGCGGCGAAGCGCTGACCGGAGACCTCGCCGAGGCGTTGCTCGCCCGCGGCCGGGTCTTCAACCTCTACGGACCCACGGAGACGACGATCTGGTCGGCGGTGCACGCGGTGAAGACCGCCGAGCCGGTCACGCCCCTCGGGCGTCCCATCGCCAACACCCGGCTCTACGTCCTCGACCGGCATCTCGAGCCCGTGCCGGCGGGCGTCGCGGGCGAGTTGTGCATCGGCGGCCTGGGCGTCGCGCGGGGCTACCACGAGCGGCCGGACCTCACGGCCGAGCGCTTCGTTCCCGATCCCCACGCGGCGACGCCCGGAGCGCGCCTGTACCGCACGGGCGACGTCGCGCGCTTCCGCGCCGACGGCGTCCTCGAGTTCCTCGGCCGCCGCGACCACCAGGTGAAGGTGCGCGGCTTCCGGATCGAGCTGGGGGAGATCGAGGCGGCCCTCGCGTCGCTGCCGTCCGTGGAAGCGGCGGCGCTCGTGCCGCGCGACGACGGCCCGGCCGGGACCCGGCTCATCGCCTACGTCGTCTTCGACGGCCGCGACGCGCCGACCATCAGCGAGATGCGCCGGGCCCTCAAGAGCCGGCTGCCGGCTTACATGGTGCCCGCGTCGTTCGTTGTGCTCGACCGCCTGCCGCTCACGCCCAACGGCAAGGTGGACCGGCGGGCGCTCCTCGCCCTCGACCGGCCGCAGGAAGAGGTGCGCGGCAGGGTGGAGCCGCGCACGGAGACCGAGCGCCTGATCGCGGGCCTGTGGAGCGACGCCCTCGGGACCGTGCCCGTCGGGGTCCACGACAATTTCTTCGATATCGGGGGACACTCGCTGCTGTCCATGCGCGTGCTGGCGCGGCTCGAGGCCGCGCTCGGCCTGCGCCTCAACCCGCGGGAGATGATCTTCCAGACCCTCGAGCAGATCGCGGCGCTGTGCGACCAGCGCCTGGCCCAGCTCGGCCGCGTCCCGGCGGAGGCCCGATGAGCGACGCCGCCACGGGTCTCGAGATCGCGATCGTGGGTCTCGCCTGCCGGGTGCCGGGCGCGCGCTCCGCTCGCGAGTTCTGGACGCGGCTCCGCTCGGGCTTCGACGGGATCTCGCTCTTCACCGACGCGGAGCTGCTGGCCGCCGGCGTCCCCGCCGCGGTCTTCGGCCATCCCGACTACGTGAGGGCCGCCGGTGTCCTCGGCGATCCCACGCGCTTCGACGCCGACTTCTTCGGCTACTCGCCGCGGGACGCCCAGATCCTCGACCCCCAGCAGCGCGTGTTCCTCGAGACCGCGTGGGAGGCCCTGGAGGACGCCGGTCGCGATCCCCGGGCCGGCGGCTCGGTCGGCGTGTACGCCGGCGGCAGCCTCAACAACTACCTGCAGCGCGTGACGCAGCATCCCGAGATCCGCGGCGTCGTCTCGACGTACCAGATGATGATCGGCGCCGACAAGGACTTCCTCGCCACCCGCGTCGCGTACAAGCTCGGTCTCGACGGTCCCGCCGTCGTGGTCCAGAGCGCCTGCTCGACGTCGTTGGCGGCGGTGCACCTCGCCTGCCAGGGGCTCCTGGCGGGGGAGTGCGACATGGCTCTCGCGGGCGGCGCCTCCGTGTTCCTGCCGGAGGCCGTCGGCTACGTCTACCAGACCGAAGGCATCCGCTCGCGGGACGGCCGCACCCGGACCTTCGATGCGGCGGCCACCGGCACCGTGCGCAGCAACGGAGTCGGCGTCGTGGTGCTGAAGCGGCTCGCCGACGCGCTGCGCGACCGCGACCGCATCGCGGCGGTGATCCGCGGCTCGGCCATGAACAACGACGGCTCGCGCAAGGTCGGCTTCACGGCGCCGAGCGTCGAAGGCCAGACGAAGGTGGTGAGTCAGGCGCTCGCGCTCGCGGACGTCGAGGCGTCGAGCGTGAGCTACGTCGAGGCCCACGGCACCGCGACGCCGCTGGGCGACCCCATCGAAGTGGCCGCGCTGACCCGGGTCTTCCGCGCCTCGACCGAGGCCCGCGGCTTCTGCGGCCTCGGCTCGGTGAAGTCGAACCTCGGCCATCTCGACGCCGCCGCCGGCGTCGCCGGCCTGATCAAGACCGCGCTGATGCTCGAGCACCGCGAGCTGGTGCCGAGCCTCCACTTCGAGCGCCCGAACCCGAAGCTCGAGCTCGAGTCGAGCCCGTTCTACGTGACGACGCGCCACGCTCCCTGGAACGCGTCGGCTCCGCTGCGGGCCGGGGTGAGCTCCTTCGGCATCGGCGGCACGAACGTGCACGTCGTGCTCCAGGAGGCGCCGGCTCGGACGCCGCGCGCGAGCCGCCCTGGATCGCAGCTCTTCGCGCTCTCGGCCCGGACGGCCTCGGCGCTGCAGGCGGCCTCCCTGCGTCTCGCGAGCCATCTCGAAGGCGCGGGAGACGCGGCGGGTGACGTGGCCTTCACGCTGCGCCAGGGGCGGACGCCGCTCGCGCAGCGGCGTGCGATCGTGGCGGCGACCGCTCCCGACGCGGCCGCGCAGTTGCGCGTGCCCGCTCCCGCCGCGGTCGCGAGCCCGCTCCGGGTCGTCTTCCTCTTCCCCGGGACGGCGAGCGGGTCTCGGGACATGGGCCGCGAGCTGTACGCGACGCAGCCGACCGTGCGCGAGGAGATCGACGCGTGTGCCGCGGCGGCCGCCCCGACGCTGGGGCTCGACCTGCGCGAGGCGTTCCGGGAAGCGGCGCGAGAGATCGTGTGGGAGCCGCGGGTGGAGCGCGCGGCGCTGCTGGCCCTCGAGCTGGGCCTCGCGGCGCTGTGGAAGAGCTGGGGCGTCGTGCCGGAAGCCGTCCTCGGACAGGGGATCGGCGTCCACGCAGCCGCCTCCAGCAGCGGTGCGCTGTCCCGGGAGGAGGCCCTGCGGCGGGCGATCGCCGGCGGGCCCGAGGCGCCGCTCGAGGACGGTCTCGCGGCGTTGCTCGCCGGCGATCCCTGCGCGTTCGTCGAAGTCGGACCCGGCGAGAGCCTCGTGGGTCTGGTGCGCGCGAGCCGGCACGACGCCGTGGCCGTGGCGTCGCTTCCCTCGGTCCTCGAGGCAGCCGCGCGGCTCTGGACGGCCGGCGTCGACGTGGACTGGACACGGGACGTCGAAGCGGCGCGGGTGTCCTTGCCGACCTATCCCTTCGAGGGGGACCGGCACGTGGTCGAGTTCGTGGCCGCGGCCTCGCCGGCCCTGGTCGCGCCCGTTTCCGGTGCGGTGGTGCGCGTGCCCGTCTGGAAGGCTGCGCCGCTCCCGGCCGCCCGACCCCTCGCGGGCCGGCGCTTCTGCGTCTTCGAGGCCGCCGGCGCGGATCTCGCCGAGAGCCTGCGTCGGGCCGGAGCTACGGTCGAAGCGGTCGGGCCCGAGGCGACGGAGAGCGTCGAGGCCCTGGTCGCGCGCCTCGCGGCCGGCACCGAGTTCGTCCACGCGTTCGGCGCCGCGAGCGACGCGACCTGGGCGCTCGCGGTGACCTCGCCTGCGGAGCTCCTGCAGGCCCTCGGCCGAAGCGGGAGGAAGGCCTCGGTGTGCCTGGTGGCGCGCCACGCCCAGGACATCGCGGGGGACGAGACGCTCGACGCCGCGCGCGTGGTCGCCTCCGGCCTCGCCGGCGCCCCGGGGTCTCTGGTGAGCGTCCGTCACGTGGACGTCACGGGCATCGAGGACGCTCGGCTCGCGACCGTCATGGCCGCCGAGCTCGGCTCCGAAGCGGGTGAGGCCTGGGTCGGCTACAGGGGTCACCGGCGCTGGGCACGGCACGAGGGCGACGCGCCCCCGGCGCGCCCCGGGGTCTGGCGCGAAGGGGGAGCGTTCGTGGTCGTGGGCGGTTCGAGTCCGGTGGGCGGCGAGATCGCGGACGCGCTCGGGGCACGCTCCGAAGCCGGCTTCGGCCCCGTCGACGGCGCCGCCTACGTGGCCGAGACCGGCTGGGCGTCGCCCGCGGGGCTCGAGGCCCTCTGCGCTCGAGTCGTGGCGGACGTCGAGGCCCTGGAGCGAAGGCTCGAGGATCGGCCCGTCGCTTTCGTGCTGCTGGTGGCTCCCCAGGCCGGACCGGTCGCGCGGCGCCTCGACGCCCTCGCGTGGCAGCGGCGGCGCGAGGGGCGCGGCCCGTGGCTCAGCGCGCAGTGGACTGCGGGCGCCGGCCCGGACGCTGCGGAAGCGCTCGCGCGGCTGCTCGCGGCAGCCGAGCCCGGTGCGACGGTGGCGTTCCCCGGCACGCGCGCGGTCGCGCGCCGGCCCCGGCCCGCGCTCGCGACCGCCTACGCCGCGCCGGAGACCGCCCTCGAGAAAGCCCTGGCCGAGAG
The DNA here is from genome assembly GCA_902826455.1 of uncultured Acidobacteriota bacterium. GTDB lineage: Bacteria > Acidobacteriota > Vicinamibacteria > Fen-336 > Fen-336 > CADEEV01. Next base: position 111,721 of record CADEEV010000013.1, read on the forward strand.
ATGGGGCGCGCTCCTCGGCGTCGACGCCGTGGGCGTCAACGACGATTTCTTCGAGCTCGGAGGCGACTCGCTGCGCGCCGCCGAGCTCGTGACCGCGCTGCGCGCGGAATACCCGGCGGCGGAGCGCGGGGCCGCGGCCCTCGTGGAGTCGCCGACGATCAGGGGCCTCGCCCGGGCGCTGGACGCCTCCGGAAGGGGCGCGACGCTGGACCGCAGCGCGGTTCGAGGCCAGCGCCGCAAGGAACTCATGGAAGCCAAAAGGAGAAGCGCGGATGCGCCCGTCGAACGAGGAAACTGACGTCAACGAGTCGGCGATCGCCGTCATCGGCATGGCCGGCCGCTTTCCGGGCGCCAAGGACGTGGACGCGCTGTGGGAGAACCTGCGGGCGGGGATCGACTCGGTCTCGGAGATCAGCCTCGAGGAGTGGGGCAAGGAAGTGGGCGCCGATCCCTACTTCATCGACCGGCCCGAGCTCGTGCGCTTCCGGCCGCGCCTCGACGGCGTCGAGCTGTTCGACGCGGCGTTCTTCGGCTACACGCCCCGCGAGGCCCAGATCCTCGACCCGCAGCAGCGCCTGTTCCTCGAGTGCGCCTGGGAGTGCCTCGAGAACGCAGGCTACGACTCCGAGCGCTTCCCGGGTGCCATCGGCGTGACCGCGGGCATCAGCCAGAGCATGTACCTCATCAACTACGTGCAGTGGGACCGCGAGCTCAACGCGACCCAGGGGGGCCTCAAGATCGGCCTCTCCAACATGAACGACGCGCTGCCCACGCGCGTCGCCTACAAGCTCGGCCTGCGCGGCGCGGCCTACGCCGTGCAGTCCTTCTGCTCGACGTCGCTCGTGGCCGTGCACCTCGGCTGCCAGAGCCTGCTGAACCACGAGAACGACATGGTGCTCGCGGGCGGCGTCACGATCGCCGTCTCCCAGGACACGGGCTACCAGTACCAGGAAGGCGGCATCGTCTCGCCCGACGGTCGCACGCGCACCTTCGACGCGAAGGGCCGCGGCATGGTCTTCGGGAACGGCCTCGGCTGCGTCGTGCTGAAGCGCTACGCCGACGCCGTGCGCGACGGCGACAACATCCGCGCGCTCATCCTCGGCAGCGCCGTGAACAACGACGGCGCCGTCAAGGTGGGCTTCACGGCGCCTTCGGTGAGCGGCCAGGCCGAGGTGATCGTCGAGGCGGTCTCGGCCGCCGGCATCAACCCCGAGACGATCAGCTACGTCGAGGCCCACGGCACCGCCACCGCCCTGGGCGACCCGGCGGAGATCGCCGGCCTCACGAAGGCCTGGCGCCGCTGGACGGGGAAGAAGCAGTTCTGCGCGATCGGCTCGATCAAGACGAACATCGGCCACCTGGACGCCGCCGCGGGCGTCGCCGGCCTGATCAAGACGATCCTCGCCATGGAGCACCGCGAGATCCCGCCGAGCCTGTACTACGAGACCCCGAACCCGCAGATCGACTTCGAGGCGAGCCCGTTCTACGTGGCCGCGCGCCTCGGCGAGTGGAAGCGCGACGGCGCGCCGCGGCGGGCCGGCATCAGCTCCTTCGGCATCGGCGGCACGAACGCCCACGCGGTGCTCGAAGAGGCCCCGGCCGTCCCGGCCACCGATCCCGCGCCGCCGTGGCAGCTCCTGTTGCTCTCGGCCAAGACGGAGACGTCTCTCGACCGCGCGGTCGCGAACCTCGGCGCCCACGTCGCCAAGACGCCGGGGCTGAACCTCGCGGACGCCGCCTACACGCTCCAGGTCGGGCGTCGCGTCTTCAACCACCGGCGCTTCGCCGTGGCGCGGGACGCGGCCGACGCGGTCGAGGCGCTGCGCGACCCGGGCCGCCTGGAGGGTCGTCTCGGCGACCGGCAGAACGCGCCCGTGGCGTTCCTGTTCACGGGCCAGGGCTCGCAGTACGTGGGCATGAGCCGGGGTCTCTACGAGGACCAGCCGGTGTTCCGAGCGGCCCTGGACGAGTGCGCCGAAGCGCTGCGCGGCCCGCTCGGCCTCGACCTGCGCACGGTGATCTACGCGGCGCCGGAAGCGGCGGCCGCGGCCTCGGAGGCGCTCAAGGAGACGCGCCTCACGCAGCCCGCGCTGTTCGCCGTCGAGTACGCGCTGGCGCGGCTGTGGATGAGCCTGGGCCTCGAGCCCGTGGCGATGCTCGGCCACAGCGTGGGCGAGTACGTGGCCGCCTGCCTGGCCGGCGTGTTCACGCTGGGCGATGCCCTGAAGCTCGTGGCCGAGCGCGGGCGCCTGATGCAGACCGTCGCGCCGGGCTCGATGCTGGCGGTGCCGCTGAGCGAGGCCGCCCTCGCGCCGTACCTCGGCGACGGCCTCGACGTCGCCGGCGTCAACGCCCCGAAGGCCTCGGTCGTCGCCGGTCCCGCGGACGCCATCGCGCGCCTCGAGGCGGAGCTCGCGCGCGCGGGCGTCGCCGCGCGCGCCCTGCACACGTCCCACGCGTTCCACTCGGCGATGATGGACGGCGTCCTGCCGGCCTTCACGGCGGCGGTGGCGGCCGTGCCCCGCAGCGCGCCCCGCGTGCCGTTCGTCTCGAACGTGAGCGGCACCTGGATCACGGCGGCCGAGGCGCAGGACCCCGGCTACTGGGCGCGGCACCTGCGCTCCGCGGTGCGCTTCGCCGACGGCGTCCGGACCCTCGTCGCGGAGCAGAACCCCGTGCTGCTCGAGGTCGGGCCCGGCAACACGCTCGCGGCCCTCGCGATGCAGACGGCCGGCGAGAGCGAGGCGGTCGTCGTGACCAGCCTGCGCCATCCGAAGAGCGAGCGGCCCGACCGGGCCGGCCTGCTCGACGCCCTCGGCAAGCTGTGGCTGGCCGGGGTCTCCGTGGACTGGAGCGCTCTCCACGCCGGCCAGGGGCGGCGGCGCGTCGTGCTGCCCTCGTACGCATTCGAGCGCGAGCGCTTCTGGGTCGAGGCCAACCAGGAATCGCGCGACTCGATGAGCGTCGGCCGCGGCTTCTCGCTCCAGCGCCAGCCGATCGCCGACTGGTTCTACCAGAACTCCTGGCATCGCTACGTGCCGGCGGCCGTGGCCCTGGGCCCGAAGTTCGCGGCCGAGGCCACGCGCTGGCTGATCTTCGAGGACGCGCTCGGCCTGGGCCGGGCCCTGGCGACGCGGCTGCGGGCGGCCGGCCAGTTCGTCGCGACCGTCAAGGCCGGAGCGGGCCTCGCGAAGCGCGGCGACGACGTCTACGAGATCCACACCGGCCTGCGCAGCGACTACGACGCGCTCCTCAAGATGCTGGGCGCGCCGCCGACCCACGTCGTGCACGCCTGGGGCGTGACCGGCTCCGACACGCGCCCGATCCTCGAGCGCCTTCCCGAGCGCCACGAGCAGGGCTTCCTGAGCCTGCTGTACCTGGCCCAGGCCCTGGGAGGCAGCGACCTCAAAGGAACGGTGCAGGTCACGGTGCTCACCGACGGCGCACAGGACGTCACGGGCGGCGAGCTGTGGGCGCCGGAGAAGGCCACGGTCATCGGGCCGTGCCGCGTGATCCCGACCGAGATCCCGGCTCTTCTCAGCCGGGCCGTGGACGTGGACGTTCCCACGGCGGGCGCCGCCTGGTCCGGCCGGCTGGTGGATCAGCTCCTGGCCGAGACGCTCACGGGCCAGGTCGATCCCGTAGTCGCCTACCGCGGCGGTCACCGCTGGGTCCAGGCCCTCGAGGCGACGCCGATCGGTCCCGTGGGGGACGCGGTGCCGCTGCGCGACCATGGCGTCTACCTGATCACCGGCGGCCTGGGCGGCATCGGCCTGACGCTCGCCCGACACCTGTCGCGGACGCGCAAGGCGCGGCTCGTCCTCACCGGCCGCTCGCCGCTGCCGCCGCGCGCGGAGTGGCCGACGCTCACGGACAAGGCCACGCAGGCCCGTGTCGCCGTGATCGAGGACATCGAGGCCGGCGGCGGCGAGGTCCTCTACGTCGCGGCCGACGCGGCGTCGCCGAGCGACATGGCGAACGTGGTGCGCGCGGCGCGCGAGCGCTTCGGAGCGATCCATGGCGTGATCCACTCCGCCGGCGTCGCGGGCGGAGGTATCATCCCGCTCAAGACACGGGAGGCGGCGGGCAGGGTGTTGGCGCCTAAAGTAGAGGGTACGCTCGTCCTCGATGAGGCGCTGCGCGGAGAATCGCCGGACTTCGTCGTCCTGTGCTCCTCGGTGGCCGCCCTCGTCGGGGGCTTCGGCCAGATCGACTACACCGGCGCCAACGCGTTCCTCGACGCGTTCGCCCACTACGCGGACGGCCGCTCCAGTACCCGCGTCCTGTCGGTCAACTGGGATGCATGGAAGGACGTGGGCATGGCCGTCAACACCCTCGTGACGGGACCCCTGCAGGTCGCGCGCGAGAGGAACCTGCGACTGGGGATCGGGTCCGAAGAGGGGGTCGAGGCCTTCTCGCGCCTGCTCGCGGCGGGCATCACGCAGTCCGCGGTGCTCACCATGGACCTGCGGCCGCTCCTGTCCCGCCAGAAGTTCCGCCGCCACGTGGAGGCGAAGGCCCAGGAAGCGCCCCGTCCCGCGCCGATCGAGGCGGGCCGCGAGACGCCGGTCGAGGGCGCCGAGATCGAGCGCCTGGTGGTCGACGCGTGGGAGAAGATCCTCGGGCGCAAGGGGATCGGCCCGAGCGACAACTTCTTCGAGCTCGGGGGCGACTCCCTCACCGCGCTCCAGGCGATCGCGGTGCTCAAGACCCACCTCAAGCGCGACGTCCCGGTCACGGCGTTCTACGAGTCGCCCACGGTCGCGCTGCTCGCGAAGGCCCTGGGCGGCGGCGCCCCCGGCAGGGAGGAAGCCCCCGCGGCCCTCGAGGACGTCGGTCAGCGCGCC
>CADEEV010000014.1 GCA_902826455.1 uncultured Acidobacteriota bacterium
CTCGAAATTCTCGACGATGGCCATGGCATGCCACAAGAAATACTCCTTGGGCCTTGGCTCGAACCCGCTACCGACTTCAAGGTATCCGGGGGAGCGGCACAACACGGCGGAGAGCGCTCTCCGCGTGGACGCCGCCGCCTCGGGTCCAAGGGCGTCGGGAGGTTTGCCGCGCAACGTCTCGGACGTCACCTGACGGTCCGTACCTCGACAGGACAGCGGGTCACGATGCTGGAGGCGGATTTCGATTGGGATCGCCTCGATCGAGGCGACAAGTTCCTTGACCAGTTGACTATCCCGTGGCGCGAGGTGCGCCCTCGCACTGGTCGCTGGCGAGGCACGTCGCTGCTGATCACGTCGCTTCGCGACCGGTGGGTACCGGCTCGCTTCGATCGCTTGCGGCTCGCGCTGTCGCGCCTCTTGGGTCCGGGGCTAGGCGTGAACCCCTTTGCCATCGAGCTGTCCATCGACGGCGTTGTGGAACAGATTCGGCCCGCAATTGACCAACTCCCACCCATGTACTCGATTCGCGGGAGCGTTGGAGTCGGCGGCCGTGCCGACATCACCTACACCGACATCTTCGGTGTTGAGGAGCAGTGGGAGCGATCTGTACTCTGGCCTTCTGCAGGACAGACTTGCGGGCCCTTCGAGTTCCGCATCAACGCCTGGGACCTGGACCGTGAAGCACTCGACTTCTTCCTCTCGAAGAACGCCCTCGGATTGGGGCTCCGAGACTTCCGGCGCACTATCCGCGATCACTCGGGCGTAAGCCTCTATCGTGACGGCTTCAGGATGCTCCCTTACGGAGAGCCCGACAACGATTGGTTGCGTCTCGATCGACGACGCGTCAACAACCCGACCCTTCGTCTCTCGAACAACCAGATCCTGGGTTGGGTCCGAATCAGTGCCGACGGCAATCCAAACCTGCAAGACCAGACCAATCGCGAGGGGCTGGTTTCGAACGACGCCTACACCCATATCCAACACGTTGTTGTCGAGCTCCTTTCCTATTTTGAAGCGAGGCGCTTCGCTTCCCGCCGGGCGGCGCCCCCCTTCTCGTCGGGCGGGCGAGCCACGAGCTTGCCCGCTGCCACTTCCAGTTTCGACAGGATCGACACGCTCTTGAAGCCCATGACCGGTCGCCAAGACGTCGGCGAGGCTGAGGTTGAAGGGCTAAGGGATGCTTTCAAGGCGCAGCAGGAAGCGAGTGCCGATGCCCTTCGTCGGTATGCCGGCCTTGCTGCGACAGGGCAACTAGCAGCCGCAGTATTTGCTCGCATCTTGCAGCCGCTGCGCCAGGTGCAAACGGAGTTGAGTCTAGTCAGCGGCGAGATCGCGGCGAGCGACGGCTTGCAGGAGAGCCGCGACGACATGTCGGCTGCAGTGCAGCGAGCCTCACGGCGGCTGCAGGAGGTTCAGCTGATCGTCGATCGGCTCGATCCCCTGGCTCGACCGCGCAAAGGCCGCAGATTGGTCCAACTCGACCTGGAGGCGTGCATCTCGGACGTGGTCGCGGTTTTCTCCGATGAGATTGGGCAGAGAGAGATTGACTTCCAGGTTGTCTCCAACGGGCGGTCGAAGTGCTACGGCGATGTATCGGTGATCGAGCAGGTTCTGGCGATCCTCGTGGACAACGCCATGTTCTGGTTGACGAAGGTTGAGCCTCCCCGGCGCCTACGAGTTGAAATCATCGAGGACGGCTTCCTCGTTGAGAACAACGGCTTGCCGATCGCTCCCGAGCATCGGGGACTCGTCTTCGATCCCCACTTTACGACTCGCGAGGATGCTTCCGGAATGGGCTTGACGCTTGCGCAGGATCTCCTCCGCACCATCGGCGGCGAGATCGCTCTTCAGAGAGAGAAACGGCCGGTCACCTTCCGGGTTCACCTGCGTCAGGCCTGACGGCCGACGTTCCCGGAGTGCTACTTCACCATCTCGTCGATCGTCGCCACCGCGATCGGGTGGTAGGTCGGCCGCGCCTTGGCGTAAATGCGCTTCGCCATGTCCCGGGTCGTCGGGTTCGCCATCATCGCCGCGTACAGCGGCCGCAGGAACTTGCGGCGGCCCTGGGTCGTGAGGAAACGCTCGACCGCCGGGTACGCGGGCTCGTAGCCCGCGGGAATCGCGTGCTGAAGCCACGCGCACAGGACCTCGGAGTTGCCGCGCGCCGTAAAGCCGGCGCGGGCGTCGAGGGCCGTCATCTGCGCGACCGTCAGCGGATCGGGGAGCGCCGCCAGGAAGTCGAGCCACTCGACCGTCACCCAGTCCTTCGGGATTCCGTCGACGGCGCCGGTCTTCAGGAACGCGTCGGCGGCGGCACGCGTGCGGTCGAAGCGCTCGGACTTCGGGACGTAGACGTTGTCGGGCAGGCCCGGGCCGTAGATCCAGTCCTCGACGTGGAGGGTGTCCCAGGCCGCGGGATCGTCCTTGAAGAGGCCGGCGCGCAGGATCTCGACGAAGCGGCCCGTGGTCATGCTCTGGAACGCATGGCTGTCGAAGTAGGCGCGCAGGAACGTGTCGAAGCGCTGGCGGCCGAAGTGGTTCTCGAGCATGTAGAGGACCGCGGCGCCCTTCTCGTACGCGACGGCGGTGCCGCCTTCCGGATCGCGGCCGGCGAGCTCCTGCATGAGCTGCGTCGGCCGCAGGTCGTGCTCGGCCTCGGCGTCCTGGATGGCGCCGCGGATCGCGCGGATCTGCAGCAGCTTCTCCATGTCGGCGAGCTCCTTGCCGTAGAGCTCCTCGACGATGCGGTTCTCGAAGTACGTCGTGAAGCCTTCGTTCAGCCAGCCGTCGGCCCACGTGGCGTTCGTGACGAGGTTGCCCGACCAGGAATGGGCGAGCTCGTGGACCATGACGTCGACGAGGCTGCGGTCGCCGGCGATGATCGTGGGCGTCGCGAACGTGACGCGCGGGTTCTCCATGCCGCCGTACGGGAAGCTGGGGGGCAGCACGATCGTGTCCCAGCGGCCCCAGCGGTAGGGGCCGTAGATGCCTTCGGCGGCGACGACCATCTTCTCCACGTCGCGGAACTCGCTGGCCGCGCGCTCGAGCACCGCGGGCTCGGCGTAGACGCCGGTGCGCGGGCCGAGGGGCTTGAAGGCGATCTCGCCGGCCGCGAGCGCTATCAGGTAGGCCGGGATCGACTGCGCCATGCGGAAGCGGAACGTGCCCGTCGACGGCTCGTCCAGCAGGTGCTCCGCCGACATCACGACGTTCATGCCGGCCGGGACGTGGACCGTGGCTTCGTAGGTGACGCGAACGCCCGGGCTGTCGGCCGTGGGGATCCAGGTGCGCGCGTGCTGGGCCTGGGACTGGGTGAAGACGAAGGGCCACTTGCCCGACGTCGTCTGCTGCGGCGTGAGCCACTGCACGGCCCGGGCGTCCGGGCTCGTCTCGTACTCGATGCGCACCTTCTCGGGCCGCGTCCCAGCGAGGGCGATGCGCAGCTGCCGGCCCAGGAACGCCACCGGGACGCCCAGCGTGTACGCGTACTCCTGGCCCGTGGCCGGGTTGGTCACGCGCGCGATCGAGAGGTCTCGCGTGTCGAGGTCCAGGAAGGTCGGCGTCGCGCCGTCGGCGTAGGCCAGCGTCATCTCGTTGACGCCGCGGATGCGGTGGTTCGGGAAGTCGAGGGTCAGATCGAGGGAGAGGTGGCTGGGCCGGATTTCGTCGACGTTCGCGAGGGTGTGGGCGTCCTCGGGAACGACCGGCAGCGCCTGGGGCAGACGGATGTAGAGGAGCTGGCTCTCCTCGGGCTTGCCGCGGCTGCCGAATTCGTTGTCGTTGCCGATCACCACCGTGTGGGCGTCGAGGATCGCGAGGCCCTCGATCTTCTGCGGCAGGTCCGGCACCAGGGCGTTGAGGTCGGCGATCAGCGTCTTCTTGATGAAGCCGATGCCGTGGAGCGCCAGCTCGGCCGGCGACGCCATCTCGAGCTCGCGGCCCTGGGCCATGGGCTCGTTCAGCAGGTTCGTGGCGCTCGACAGGTCGAGCAGGTAGAGGCGCGCGTGGCTGTCCGTGCGCTCGACGATCAGCAGCGTCTCGTCGTTCACCCACGCCGCGTCGCCGACCTTCACCTCGGACTGCTGCGCCGCGCGGTAGGCGAGGGCCGGCTCGGCCATGAACACGTAGCCGCCGATCAGCGTGCCCGTCGCGGTGTCGAGCACCCCCAGCCGGATCGTGCGCGACTGGCCGCTCGCGGCCGCCACTGGGTGCACCAGCGGGCTCTGCACCAGGGCGAACAGCTTCGAGCCGTCGCGGGAGATCGCGAGGGCCTCGAAGCCGCGGTTCTTCTGACGGAAGCGCAACGGCTGGGGCAGCGTCTCGTGGACCTTGTAGCTCTTGCTGGTGAGGTTCGAGTCCTCGGGCACGTAGCGGCCGAGGACGTGGCCGTCGGCCGCGACGTGCACGAGGCTCGGCCCGTACTCCTCGGCCAGCCAGAAGGTGCCGTCCGGCGCGTGGACGATGGCCTCGGGATCGACGCCGTCCGGGTCGTAGTCGAGGCGCGTCGTCGCCGTGCCGTTCCAGGGCGTCTCGTCGATCTCGGGGCGATTCGGCAGGCCCGTGAGGGGAGCGCCCGCGTCGTTGCGAAGCGGCACGCTGCGATCGACGGAGACCGTGCTCGTCGCGCGATCGACGCGCACGCGGAAGATCGTGGGCGCGAACGTCGGCGTGAGGAACGTGGAGCGCCATACCTTGTCCACGATCTTGCCGCCGTTGGGGCCGCGATCGATCGTGGCCCAGAACGTGTCGGGAGGATCGCCGGCCGAGCGGTAGAGGCCCGAGAAGATCGATCCCACGCGCAGCGGGTCCGTCGCCGGGATCGAGCCGGGGAAGACCGCGTTCTGCACCTCCGCGAGCGTCGGCGGGCTCGCGAGGCGCGCCCGGAGGATCACCCTCGGCCCGTCCTCGGCGGCTGCGAACGAGGTTACGGCCAGGGCGAGCGCGAGTCGTACCGTCCGACTCACGCGCGCGTCCCGCCGACCGTGATCTCCGAGACGAGGATCGTGGGCAGGCCGACGCCCACGGGCACGCTCTGTCCGGCCTTGCCGCACACGCCGACGCCCTCGTCCAGGGCGAGGTCGTGGCCGATGCGCGTCACCTTCGTGAGGATGTCCGGGCCGTTGCCGATCAGGGTCGCGCCGACGACGGGCGCGCCGAGCTTTCCGTCCTCGATCAGGTACGCCTCGGTGGCCGAGAACACGAACTTGCCGCTCGTGATGTCGACCTGGCCGCCGCCGAAGTGCTTCGCGTACAGGCCGCGCTTCACCGAGCGCACGATGTCGCCGGGGTCGTCCTGGCCGGCGAGCATGAACGTGTTCGTCATGCGCGGCATGGGGATCGACGCATAGCTCTGGCGCCGGCCGTTGCCGGTGCTCGCGGACTTCATGAGGCCGCTGTTGAGGCGGTCCTGGAGATAGCCGCGCAGGATCCCGTCCTCGATCAGCACCGTGCGGCCCGGGACGTTGCCCTCATCGTCCACGTTCAGGCTGCCGCGGCGGTTCGGGATCGTGCCGTCGTCCACGACCGTGACGCCCGGCGCCGCGACGCGCTCGCCGATGCGGCCGGCGAAGGCCGAGGTGCCCTTCCTGTTGAAGTCGCCCTCGAGGCCGTGGCCCACGGCTTCGTGGAGCAGGATTCCGGGCCAGCCCGGCGCGAGCACCACCGGCATGGCGCCGGCCGGCGCCTCCTTGGCCGAGAGCAGCAGCACCGCCATGCGGGCGGCTTCGCGGGCGAAGTGCTCCGGCGATTTCGTGTCGAAGAACTCCGGCCCGATGCGGCCGCCGCCGCCCGCCGAGCCCTCGCGGCGCACGCCGTTCTCCTGGGCGATCACGGCCACGCGGATCGAGAACAGCGGCTGGACGTCCTCGACGAGCGTCCCGGCCGAGTTCGCGATTCGCACGCGCTTGGTCTCGTCGGAGAGCGACGCGATCACCTTCTCGACCCGGGGATCGAAGGCGCGTGCCGCGCGGTCGGCGCGCTCGACGAGGGCGATCCGGTCGCCCAGGCCGAGCAGGTTCACCGTGGACTCGCCGTAGCGTCGGTCGACCGGGGCCGGGCTCACCGGTTGCGCCGGGAGCGTCTTCGAGTCCGAAGCGATATGGGCCGCGGTCTCCGCCGCCCGGGCCATGGCCGGCCACGACAGGTCGTCCGTGTAGGCGTAGCCGGTGCGGTCGCCCGAGAGCACGCGCACGCCGAGGCCGCAGCTGATGCCGGCCGACGCCGTGCGGACGATGCCCTCCTCGAGGACGATCGAGGAGGTCTGGTGGTGCTGGAAGTAGAGGTCCGCGAAGTCGCCGCCGCGGCCGAGCGCCAGGCCGAGCAGCCTCTCCATCTCGGGCACCGACACGTCCGCGGGGACGCGCGCCCGCTCGTCGAGCGACGGCGCGCTCACTTCCAGACCAGCCGGTTCTCGTAGATGTCGCCGCCCTCCGAGAGCAGCTTGACGTTCAGGACCCACGACGACACGTCGTCCTCCCACGGCCCCTTGACCGTGGCCACGAGGGCGCGATCCCTGGGCTTCGTCTCCACCGGCGTCCAGTCCACGGTCACCAGCGAGTCCTTGTTGTTCACGATCCGGTGGATGTTGACGTTCGTGATCTTGATGGTCTTCTTCTTCTTGAGGTCCTGGTTGCGCAGGTAGATCTGGACCGTGTAGGTGTCGCCCGGCTTGAGGTGCGCCGGCGTGCCGTCGAGCTCCGCGCGGCCCGGCACCTTCACGGCGCGCCTCACGTTGAGGTCCGCGACGTTCTCGAAGCCGGCCATCTGGGTGATCTTGCCCTCGGCGCCTTCCGAGGACGCGAGGTCGGGGACGAAGGTGCGCGTCTGGCCCAGTCGCGTGGTGTCGGTGCGTGCCTTGCCCTTGCGCGCGGGGCTGTTCGAAGGATCGAGGCTGAGGGCCTCGGCGAAGAGGCGCGTCGCTTCGGCCAGCGTGCCCCCGGCGAGGGCGGCCTCGCCCTGGCTCACCAGGCTCGCGACCCGCGCGTGGTCGATCGGCGGCAGGGTCGTGGGCGGCGGCGTCGGTGGCGGTGTCGGGACGGCCGTGGCCGCCGGCGTCGGCGCCGGCGTGAGCTTGAGCGGGGCCTGGGTCGTGGGCGGGGTCTCGGGCTTCGGCGTCGTGCGCGGCGCCGGCGTCGCGCGCGTCGCGGGCGGGGGAAGGGAGGTGCCGGGAGTCGCCGTGGCTTCCGGTTCCGGCGTCGCCACGGGGGCCTTCTCTCCGCCGCCGCAAGCCGTCATCGCGACCAGGGCCGCGACCATGCCCAATCCATACCAGGAGCGTGTGGGTGTCCGCATGGGGAGGGATCTTACCTCCGGCAGGGGATCGTGGCGTGAACGGCGAAAAGTACCAGTCTGCCGGCGTATCTTCCATTGCAGCGTCGGCTCGCGGCGGGCTACGGTGAGCTGGGGACAGGAGGGACGCACGATGCGCACGTGGGCCGCTTGGATCCTGCTGGGATCCGCCTTGACGACGCCGTCGGCGGCGGGCGCCGGCAAGCCGTTGCCGTTCTCGGACGGCGGATGGACGCTCGGCGGTCCCGGATCCGCCATCGTGGCGTTCGACGGGCGCGACAGCCTCGCGGTCGAGACGGGCGCCGCCGAGCGGCGCGACGTGAGCTTCGGCGACGGCACCCTCGAGTTCGACGTGCAAGTCACCCGCCGGCGCTCGTTCGTGTCCGTGTGGTTCCGGATCCTGGACGAGGGCACGCGCGAGGAGTTCTACCTGCGGCCCCACAAGTCGTCGCTGCCCGACTCCGTCCAGTACGCGCCGGCGTATCAAGACCAGAGCGCCTGGCAGCTCTACCACGGCCCGGGCGCCACCAACGCCATCGCCTTCGAGCCTGGCGTGTGGACCCACGTGAAGGTCGTGGTCGACGGCACGCGCGCCGCGCTCTTCGTCGGCGGCGCTCCGGCCCTGATCGTGCCGCGCCTCGCCGGCAAGGCGGGCGCGGGCCCGATCGCCCTCGGCGCCTTCACGCCCGCCGCCACGCCCGGGAGCGGACCGGTCGCGCGGTTCGCGAACGTCACGGTGAAGCCGGAGGTCGACGCCGTCGACTGGGCGGCGGCGCCGAAGGCCGTCGACCCCGGCCCCGGAACCATCCGGGCCTGGGCCGTGGCGACGGCGTTCGCGTCGTCCCCGCGCGCCGTTCCGGCACGGCCCGAGGCCGAGGGCTGGAAGGCCGTCGGAGTCGAGCCTCAGGGCCTGCTCCCCCTGGACCGGTACGTGACGCGGCCGGCCGGAACGCGTGAGGCCACGGCCGCAGCCCGGGTCCACGTCGTCGCGGCCCAGGCCGGGACCCGCGTCCTCGAGCTCGGCTTCAGCGACGTCGCGACCGTGTTCCTCAATGGTCGGCCTGTGTTCACGGGAGACGCGACCTACAGCTTCGACCGGCCGCGCCGCGACGGCGTGATCGGCTGGGACCAGGCCCGTCTCTACCTGCCGCTCGTCCAGGGCGACAACGAGCTGCTCGTGGTGGTGAGCGACGTTTTCGGCGGCTGGGGCTTGATGGGGCGCTTCCCGGATCCGGAGGGGCTCTCGATCGACGCCCGCTGAGGCCGTTTGTAGAAAAGCGCCCAGGAGGCGCCCGGCGACGCCCCCGAACACCCGCAACCACGTGGTGGAATGAGCCTTGCACCGACCGGCCAGGTGATGACACAGGCTCGATGGGACGTCGTGGTCGTGGGGGGCGCGAACCTGGACTTCCTGGTTCGCGGGGAGCGTCTGCCGGCTCCGGGCGAGACGATCACGGGCGACGTCTCCGACGAGTCGGCCGGGGGGAAGGGCGCGAACCAGGCCGTCGCCGCGGCGCGTCTGGGCGCGCGGGTCGTCCTGATCGGCCGCGTGGGCGCCGATCGCCGCGGCGATCTCATCCGCCAGCGCCTCGAGAAGGAAGGCGTCGCGACGCACCAGCTGCGGCGCGACTCCGAGGCCGCGACCGGGGTCGCCCTCGTCATGGTCGACCGCCAGGGACAGAAGCTGATCATGGCGACGCCGGGCGCCAACGCGAACGTGAGCGAGGAGGACCTGCGCATGGCCTCGCCCGTGATCCGCGAGGGTCGGGTGCTCCTGATGCAGCTCGAGCTGCCGATCCCGATCGTCGAGCGCGCCGCGCAGATCGCCAAGGGCGCGGGCCGCATGGTGATCCTCGACGCCGGTCCCGGCCGCGAGCTGCCGGACTCCGTGCTCCAGAACCTCGACGTGATCCGCGCCAACGCCCACGAGGCCGGCATCCTCACGGGCCGGGCGGTCCACAACCTCGAGGACGCGCGCATCGCCGCCCAGACGCTGCGTCAGCGCGGCGTGGGCGCTGCCATCGTCGGGGCGGGATCCCAGGGCGATCTCATCCTCTCCCGCGAGGGCGAGCTGCGCCTGCCGTGGCAGCCCGTGGACGCGGTGGACGCGACGGGAGCCGGCGACGCGTTCACGGCCACGCTCGCCGTGTGCCGCGGCGAAGGCCTGAGCTGGAGCGAGTCGGGCCCCTGCGCGAGCGCGGCCGCGGCGCTCAAGACGACGAAGCTCGGGGCGCAGGCGGGCCTGCCGCGGCGCGCGGAGCTCGTGAAGTTCATCGAGGCGCGCTCCGTGGTGAACCGCTAGCTCACTCGCCCAGCAGCCGGCCCCAGGGCTTGAGCGGTCCCACGTGATCGCAGAGGGCCTTGAGGGCGCCCATGATGGGCACGGCCAGGATCAGCCCCATGGCTCCCCAGAACCAGCCCCAGAACAGCAGCGCGACGGTGACGGTGAGGGGGTTGAGGCTGAGGCGGCGGCCGATCAGCTTCGGGTAGAGCACGTTGAGCGCCACGAGGTGCAGGACCAGCACGATCGCGATGATGCCCGTGGCACGGGCGACGTTCATCTCCTCGACGCCCGCGACGAGCGGCGGCAGGATCGCCAGGACGACCCCCAGGTACGGCACGATGCTGAGGAAGCCGCTGATCGGCCCGATGAAGTAGAAGTTCGGCAGGGCAAGGGCGAAGAACGCGACGCTGCTCAGCACCGAGAGCACGAGGCCGATGAAGAAGTTGCCGGCCACGAAGGCGCGCATCCGGTCGGCGATCTCTCCCAGGGCGGCCTCGGCGTGGGCCTGGGTGTCCGCCGGGAAGATCCCCACGGCGGCGCGCTTCAGGTGCTCCTGCCAGCTCAGCATGAAGTAGACGAGGAAGGGAACGAACGAGACCGCGACGAGCACCTCGGTCGCGGAGCTCAGGCTCTCGACGAGGGCCGCGCGCTTGTCGCCGTCGTTCTGCACCACCATCGGCCGCTGCGTTGTGGCGCCCGTCGGCGGCAGCACGGCGTTCGTCGTCTGCTCGAGCTTCTCGCGCTGCGCCTGGATCGGCGCCAGGGACGCGCGCACGTGCCGGGCGTAGCGCGGCAGGTCGTCGGCGAAGTCGGCGATGCGGCCCGAGAACATGAAGCCCATGCCGACGAGCAGCCCCAGGCTGAGGGCGACCGCCACGAAGGCTCCGACCGGCTCGGGGATCCGCGCGCGGCACAGGAGCGCCACGAACGGCTCGAGGATGAAGGCGAGGATCGCGGACACCAGCAGCGTCACCAGCACCAGCTTCCCGAACCAGGCCAGCACCAGCCCGAGGGAGACGGCGATGAAGAACTGGGAGGGCGTCGACCGGGAAAATCTACGTGCCATGAGCGGGGAGCGTCATCCGGCCGTAGGCTGCAAGGGGCGTGCCCAGCGTCAGTGCTGCGTCGGCGCGTCCCCCATCACCCGCTCGATGCGCCGGTCGGGCACGAGCCAGATCACCGCCACGATCACGTAGCAGATCTTGGCGGCGAGCGGCAGCACGAAGGCGAGGCCGAAGCCCAGCACGTAGATCGCGAGCGAGGCGCGGCCCTTCAGGTCGCTGCCGATGGCGCGCACCAGGGCGGAGTCGGCGGGGTGGTGCTTGACGAGCAGCTCCACGAGGATCGTGTAGGCGAGCGCGCAGGCGATCAGCACGCCGCCGTAGATCGCCACCGGCCACGCGGCCTCGGGGTGCTCGCCCATCCAGCTCGTCGTAAACGGGATCAGGCTCAGCCAGAACAGCAGGTGGAGGTTCGCCCAGAGGACCCCGCCCCGTACGTGCTTCACGGCCTGGAACAGGTGATGGTGGTTGTTCCAGTAGATCCCCACGAACACGAAGCTCAGGAGGTAGCTCAGGAACTCGTGGAGCAGCGGCTGGAGCGCGTGGAGGTCGGCCTCGTGGGGCGCCCGCAGCTCGAGCACCATGATCGTGATGATGATGGCGATCACGCCGTCGCTGAACGCCTCGAGTCGTCCCTTGCTCACGGCGGGCCTCCGTGCGGGGAGGATAGCCCACGTTAGAATCGCGAGGGAGAGTGGCGATGGCCAAGCAAGGGTTCTTTCGGCTGGCGGCGGTCCTGGGGGTGAGCGTGACGATGGCCGGCATGGCGCAGGCTGGGGAGACGGCGGCGGCGAACCCGCTGCTCGCGAAGTGGACGGGCCCGTACCAGGGCGTGCCGGCCTTCGACAAGGTGAAGGTCGAGCACTTCAAGCCCGCTTTCGAGGCCGCCATGGCCGAGCAGCGCGCCGAGATCGCGAAGCTCACGGCGAACCCGGCGGCGCCCAGCTTCGACAACACGATCGCCGGCCTCGAGCGCGCGGGCCGCACCTTCACCCGCGTCTACAACGTCTACGGGATCTGGAGCTCGACCCTGAGCACGCCCGATTTCCAGGCCGTCGAGCAGGAGATGGAGCCGAAGCTCGCCGCCTTCCAGGACGAGACCAACCAGAACGCCCCGCTCTTCGCCCGCATCGCCGCGGTCTACGAGACGCGCGATAGGTCGAAGCTGACGCCCGAGCAGAAGCGCCTGACCTGGGTCTACTACACGGGCTTCGTGCGCGCTGGCGCGCGGCTCGACGCGACGACGAAGGCGCGCCTCTCGGAGATCAACCAGCGCCTAGCCACGCTGTTCGCGACGTTCTCGCAGAACGTCCTCGCCGACGAGGACTCGGCCACCTTCCTCGAGAAGGAGTCCGACCTCGCGGGCATGCCGGCGTCCTACATCTCGGCCGCGGCCGCCCAGGCGACGGAGCGCGGCAAGAAGGGCCAGTACGCGGTGGTGAACACGCGCTCCAGCATGGAGCCGTTCCTCACCTACGCCTCGCGCCGCGACCTGCGCGAGACCGTCTGGAAGACCTACTTCAGCCGCGGCGATCACGGCGACGCCCACGACAACAACAAGATCATCACGGAGATCCTGAAGCTGCGGGCCGAGCGCGCGAAGCTCCTCGGCTACGCGACCCATGCCCACTGGCGCGTCGAGAACCAGATGGCGAAGACGCCCGAGCGCGCCATGGCCCTGATGGAGTCCGTGTGGAAGCCGGCCGTCGCCCGCGTCCACGAGGAAGTCGCGGACATGCAGAAGATCGCCGACCAGGAGGGCCAGGGCGTCACGATCGCGCCCTGGGACTATCGCTACTACGCCGAGAAGGTGCGCAAGGCGAAGTACGACCTCGACCAGAACGAGATCAAGCCCTACCTGCAGCTCGAGAAGCTGCGCGAAGGGATGTTCTTCGTGGCCGGGCAGCTCTTCGGGTTCCAGTTCCAGCAGGTCACCGGCGTGCCGATCGCACAGCCCGACGTCCGGGTCTACGAGGTGAAGGACGCGGCGGGCGCCCATGTCGGCCTCTGGTACTTCGATCCCTACGCCCGCGCCGGCAAGCAGTCGGGCGCGTGGATGAACGAGTACCGCACCCAGGAGCGCTTCGACGGCAACGTCACGACGATCGTCTCGAACAACTCGAACTTCGTGAAGGCGGCGCCGGGCGAGCCGGTCCTCATCAGCTGGACGGACGCCCGCACGCTGTTCCACGAGTTCGGCCACGCGCTCCACGGGCTGTCGTCGAACGTGACCTACCCGACGCTCGCCGGCACGAACGTCGCGCGGGACTACGTCGAGTTCCCGTCCCAGCTCCTCGAGCACTGGCTCGAGACGCCGGAGGTGCTCAACACCTACGCGGTCAACGTCGCCGGCCAGCCCATCCCCAAGGCGCTCGTCGACAAGCTCGAGAAGGCGGCCCGGTTCAACCAGGGCTTCGCCACCGTCGAGTACCTGGCCTCGGCCCTCGTCGACATGAAGCTGCACCTGGCCGGAGCCACGCCCATCGACCCCGACGCGTTCGAGCGCGACACGCTCACGGCCCTCGGCATGCCGAAGGAGATCGTGATGCGGCACCGCACGCCGCAGTTCGGCCACGTGTTCTCGAGCGACGGCTACTCGGCCGGCTATTACAGCTATCTGTGGGCCGACACCCTGAGCGCCGACGCCTGGACGGCGTTCACCGAGGCCGGCGGCCCGTACGACAAGGCCGTGGCGAAGCGCCTGCGGGACAACGTGTTCTCCGCCGGCAACACGGTGGATCCCGCCGACGCCTACGTGGCCTTCCGCGGCCGCGAGGCCGGAACCCGGGCCTTGATGGCGGAGCGCGGCTTCCCGACGAACTAGGCCTCGGCGTTCACCCGGTCCCGGCCGCCCTGCTTGGCCGCGTACAGCCGCCTGTCGGCGACGGCGAGCAGGGCGTCGGGGGTGTCGCCGTCCGCCGGGTAGGCCGCGACGCCGACGCTCGCCGTGATCGGCGGCTCGCGGTGCTCGGCCGCGAGCGACCCGCGCCACGCGTCGAGGCGGGCCGAGGCCGTGCGGCCGTCGAGATCGAGGAGCAGCGTCGCGAACTCCTCGCCGCCGAAGCGGGCGACGCAGTCCTTGCCGCGAAACGCCTCCTGCATGCGGCGCGCGGCGTGGCGCAGCGCCTCGTCGCCAGTGGCGTGGCCGAAGCGGTCGTTGATCGACTTGAAGTGATCGAGATCCACGAGCGCCAGCGCGAAGGGCAGGCGTGAGCGGCGGCGAGACTCGAGCAGCCGCAGCAGGCTCTCGTCGAAGAAGCCGCGGTTGAAGAGCCCGGTGAGGCGATCCCGCATCGAGCCGAGCCAGAAGCGCCGCGAGCGCACGACGATCGCGGTGTTGAGCGCCGTCGCCACGACGAGGAGCTGCAGGCGGCCGATCTGGTTGTCCCACTCGAACGCGCCGTAGAGCGGCGAGACCAGGCGCTCGGCCGGGATCGTGAGGCCGATGTAGAGCACGAGGGCGCCGTGCTCGACGAGCGCCGCGGCGCCGGCGGCGAGGCACAGGCGCGGGTCGTAGCGCAGGCAGGTGCCGCCCAGGGCGACGAAGTAGATCGTGTAGTGGACCAGGCTGTTGGTCGTCGTGACGGGGCTGCCCGTGAGCAGGAAGCCCAGGCTGCCCAGGGAGATCACCGCGACGTCGAACTGGCTCGTGGCGAAGCCGAGCCACGCCGGCGGCTCGGGCCGGCGCGCCAGGCTCAGGAACGCCAGGCTTACCACGAGCGCCACGGCCACGGAGCCGAGGCCGATCCAGTTGTCGACCTCCCGAGGATCGGCGGCGACGCTCTTGAGCGGGATCAGGCCGAGCACGAGCACGAGGACGAGCCGGAGGCGCGCGACGAACAGCTCGCCCGACGCTCCGAGGTCACGGCTGACAGGGTCGCCCCAGTTCTCGAAGTCGCGCCGCAGACGCCCGAGAAAGCGGCCGCGCCGCACGCGCTACGCGATCCTGTTCCGGCCGGCCTGCTTCGCCCTGTAGAGCGCCTTGTCGGCCTCGCGGATCAGGGCGCCCGGGGTGTCGACGCTCTCCGACGGGTAGGTGGCGATGCCGACGCTGATCGTGATGTGCAGCTCGCGGCTGCCGACGCGGAAGGCGTGCTGGGCGATGGCCTGGCGCAGGCGCTCGGCGGTCTGGGAGGCGTGCTCGCGGTTCGTGTGGGGCAGGATCGCGACGAACTCCTCGCCGCCGTAGCGGCCCAGGGAGTCCACGACGCGCAGCGTGTCCTTCAGGATGCGGGCGGTCTCGCGCAGCACGAAGTCGCCGGCCTGGTGCCCGTGCTCGTCGTTGATCTTCTTGAAGTGGTCGATGTCGACCATCAGGACGCTGACGCCTCCCTCGTAGCGGCCCACGCGGCCGAACTCCTGGGCCACCTGCTCCATGCTGTGGCGATGGTTGTAGAGCCCGGTGAGGCCGTCGCGGATCGAGAGACCCTTCACGCGCTCGAACAGGCGCGAGTTCTCCATCACGATCTTCGCCTGGTTGGCGGCCGTCGCGAGGAACGCCTCGGTCTCGCCGGCGACCCGCGCCGCCGCCTTGCCGCCGAAGGCCAGGAGCCCGCGCAGCTCGTCGTTGGTCTTGACCGGGTAGGCCGCGAAGCCGCCCAGGACCGTCTCCTCGGCGCCGCCCGAGGCCTGGCTGAAGAGGCGCGCCTGCACCTTGGTGAACGGCGCCCCCGCCCGCTCCCGGGCGATCGCCTCCATGAGCCGGCTCTTGGCCTCCTCGACCACGCTCGGCGCGGCCGGGCGGTGGATCAGGAGGAAGACGTCGAGGTCGTCGTCCTCGACGAAGGCCATGGCCCCGACAGTGAAATCCACGACCCGCGTCAGGATCTCCATCACCGACGTGAACGTCTCCTCGAAGTGCACGAGGCTCTTCGTGACGCGGCCGATCTCCGAGAGGATCGTGGTCTCGAAGAGCTTGCGGTCGAGCAGCTCGTTGACGCGATACAGGGCATCGACGCTGTTCGTCCGCGGCTCCCGCGCCCGGCGGGCGTCGGGCGAGGCGGCGACGCGCTTCACGAGCTCGAGGATGCCCTGGGGATCCGCGTCCTTCGTCACGTAGTGGTCGGCCCCGGTCTCGAGGCCCCAGAAGCGGTCGCCCGCCTGGTCCTTGCTGGTCAGGATGATGACGGGAATGGACTTCGTCGCGGGCTCGGTCTTGAGCAGCCGGCAGGCCTGGTAGCCGTTCATGCGCGGCATCATCACGTCGAGGATGACGAGGCCGACGTCCTCCGCGAAGGCCTTCTCGACCGCCTCGAGGCCGTCCCGCGCCGTGACCGTGGCGAAGCCGGCCGACTCGAGCATCTTCTCGATCATCCGCAGGACGAGCGGGCTGTCGTCGGCGATCAGGACCTTCGGGTTGCTCAGCGGCGCCTCCGACGGCGGCGGGGTTTGAATCGACGCGGGCAGGATTCTAACATGCGGGTCTGCGGCCTCCCGGCCTCGCTCGCGAGCCGGCAGTGAACATTTCGGCGCGCCCGTCGTCAGATCCTGGATAGCACCTGAAAGGCCGTGAACGCACCTATGACATCGCGCAACCGCCGCATCGTGGTCGGCGTCGTGGCGGTCCTGGCGTTGGCCGGGATCGTCGGCTACAGCGTCACGAAGGACAGCCGCTCCCGTGTGCCCGTGCAGCTCCAGAACGTGAAACGGGCCGACGTCACGTCGATCGTCTCGGCCTCGGGCGAGGTGCGGCCCAAGCGCTACGTGAACGTCGCGGCCAACGTCTCGGGGCGCATCACGAACCTGTACGTTAAGGAAGGCGACCGGGTGAAGCAGGGTCAGCTCCTGGCCCGCATCGACTCGACGCGCTTCGCGGCCGACGAGCGCCAGTCCCAGGCGGCGGTGCAGTCCGCGCGCTCCGACCTCGAGCGCGCCAGGGCCGAGCTCGAGGTGGCGCGCCTCGCCTTCGAGCGGACCCGCAAGATGCATCGCGACCAGCTCGTCTCGGACCAGGTGTTCGAGCAGTCGAAGGCCGACTTCGACATGCGCACGGCCAACGTGGCGTCGATGCAGGGCCGCATCGCCCAGCTCGCCGCCGCCCTCGAGTCCTCGAGCGACAACCTCGAGAAGACCGCGGTGCCGGCGCCCATGGACGGCGTCGTGACGAGCCTCGTCAAGGAAGAGGGCGAGGTCGTGATCGGCGCCCAGAGCTTCCAGCCCACCGTGATCATGACGGTCGGCGACCTGTCGGTGATGGAGGCGGAAGTCCTGGTCGACGAGACCGACATCCGCAACGTCGTGCTCGGCCAGGCGGCCCGGGTGCGCGTCGACGCCCTCGACCGCCTGGAGATCGCCGGCGAGGTCACGGAGATCGGCTCGTCCGCCATTCCCCGCGGCTCCACGTCCACCGGCGTCTCGTCGACGAACACCGGCAACCAGGCCAAGGACTTCAAGGTCGTGGTGACGCTCAAGGATCCGCCTCCGACGCTTCGCCCCGGCCTGAACGCGACCGCCGACATCGTCACCGCCCGCAGGACGGGTGTCGTGGTGGTGCCGATCCAGGCCGTGGTCGTGCGCCAGATCGGCAAGGACGGCAAGGTCGTGGACCCCGACGCGCCGGCCGCGGCGGGAGCCACTCCCGACACCACGACGCCCGGCCCGCGTCGCGACGTGGAGGAACGCGAGGGCGTGTTCGTCGTGACGACGGGCGTCGCCCAGTTCCGGCCTGTGAAGACGGGTATCCTCGGTGACACGGAGATCGAGATCTCCGACGGACTGAAAGAAGGCGATGAGATCGTGACGGGATCCTACAAGACGCTCCGCACGCTCCAGGACCAGGCCCACGTGAAGCTCGAGACGCTCTCCGACCGGGAGAAGCGCTCGTGAGCGCCGAGCCCGTCGCCGCCCCGGCCGGCCCGCTGATCCTCGCGGAGGATCTGTGGCGTACCTACGTGATGGGGGCCGAGGAGATCCATGCCCTGCGTGGCGTCTCCTTCGCGATCCAGCCGAACGAGTACGTGGCCATCATGGGCCCTTCCGGGTCGGGCAAGTCGACGCTCATGAACCTGATCGGCTGCCTCGACACGCCGTCGAAGGGCGACTACGTCCTGCGCGGCAAGAACGTCTCGAAGATGAACGACGACGAGCTCGCGGAGGTCCGCAACCGCGAGATCGGCTTCGTGTTCCAGACCTTCAACCTGCTGCCCCGGGCCTCGGCCCTGCAGAACGTCGAGCTGCCCCTCGTCTACGCGGGCATCCCCAAGGAAGAGCGCGTCGCGCGGGCCAAGCGCTCCCTCGAGATGGTGGACCTGGCCGCGCGCATGAGCCACAAGCCGAACGAGCTCTCGGGCGGCCAGCGCCAGCGCGTCGCGATCGCCCGCGCCCTCGTCATGGGCCCGTCGATCCTGCTGGCCGACGAGCCCACGGGCAACCTCGACACCACCACGGGCAACGAGATCATGGGTCTGTTCGAGCGCCTGCAGCGGGAAGGCAACACGATCATCCTCGTGACCCACGAGCGCGACATCGCCGAGCACGCCCACCGGATCATCTTCATCCGCGACGGGAAGATCGAGAGCGACGAGCGTCGCTAGGTGCCGTTCTCTGAGGCCGTCCGGCTGGCGCTCACGTCGCTGCGCTCGAGCAAGCTGCGCTCCTTCCTCACCGTCCTCGGGATCCTGATCGGCGTGTCCTCGGTGATCGCCGTCGTCGCGATCATCGACGGCCTCGACAGCTACATCGCGTCGCGCGTCCTGGAGCTCGGCAGCAAGAGCTTCTCGGTGCAGAAGATGCCCGACATCATCACGAGCGCCAACCAGTGGATCGAGATGCAGCGGCGCAAGGACGTGACCATGGACGACGTCGAGGCCGTGCGCCGCGGCTGCGACCTGTGCACGGAGGTCGGCGCCATGGTCGCCACCTCGCGCGACGTGAAGTACGGGCGCGTGCGGCAGAACGACGTGCGCATCATGGGCGTCAGCGAGAACTTCAGCCGCATCGGCTCGATCCGCGACCTGATCGCGGGCCGCCAGCTGATCGGCGAGGACGTCGAGAACGCGCGCAACTCCGTGGTGATCGGCGCCGACCTGATGGACGCGTTCTTCGGCACCATGGAGCCCATCGGCCGCGAGATCACGATCGACAGCCGCTCGTTCCGGGTCGTGGGCGTCGCCGAGCGCAAGGGCAGCATCTTCGGCGAGAGCCAGGACAACTTCGTCTGGATGCCGATCACCCTGTTCCGCAAGTACTACGGCTCGCGGCGCTCGATCGTGATCCAGGTCGAAGCGCGCTCGATGAACGTCTTCGAGGAGGCCCAGGACCAGGCCCGCGTGGTCATGCGCGTGCGCCGCCACCTCGACTACGCCGAGCCCGACGACTTCAACATCGAGACCGGCGAGAGCATCCTCGACCTCTGGAAGTCGGCCACCCAGGGCATCTATGCGGCGACGCTCCTCGTGACCGCCATCAGCCTCGTGGTGGGAGGCGTCGTGGTCATGAACATCATGCTGGTGTCGGTCACGGAGCGCACCGCCGAGATCGGCGTCCGCAAAGCCCTGGGCGCCAAGCGCCGCGACATCCTGCGGCAGTTCCTGGTGGAGGCGGTGATCCTCGCCGGTTTCGGCGGCGTGCTGGGCGTGCTCGGGGCCATGGCCTTCGCGGCCGGCTTGAGCTCGCTGCTCGGCGGCATGATGGCGACGGAGTTCGTGGCCCCGGTACGGCTCTGGGCCGTGGCGCTCGCGGTCGCGGTGTCGAGCGCCGTCGGGCTCGTGGCCGGGCTGTATCCCGCGAGCCGGGCGGCCGCCCTCGACCCCGTCGCGGCCCTGAGGGCGGAGTAGCCGTGAGCCTGACCCGCCGCCTCATGGCACGCTTTCCCGTCCTCTTCTCCATGCGCGAGGCGGTGGCGCTGGGCTTCGCCGCGATCCGCGCCTACAAGATGCGCGCGGGACTCACGATCCTGGGCGTCGTGATGGGGATCATGACCGTGATCGGGATGAGCTCCGTCGTGGCCGGGCTCAACCAGTCCATGGCGAAGCAGATCGAGGGCTTCGGCGCCTCGGTGATCTTCGTGCGGCCCGCGAATCCGGGCGAGAACCTCTCCGACGAGGAGCGCCGCAAGCGCAAGGGCATCTCGCTGCGCGAGGTGAAGGCGATCCAGGAGCGCGCCACGGCGGTCAGGGCGATCTCGCCCATGGAGCCGCTCTTCGGCAACGTCATCAAGTACGGCAACGAGACCGTCCGCGACGCCTCGATCTTCGGGACCAACGAGGCCTACGAGACCGTCCACGACGTGTACATGGCCAAGGGCCGTTTCCTCTCGGCCCTCGACGTGTCCCGCGGCTCGCGGGTCGTGGTGCTCGGCGCGGACGTGGCCGACGCGCTGTTCCCGTACCTCGACCCGCTCGACAAGCAGGTGCAGATCGACGGCCGGCGCTTCCTGGTGATCGGCGTGATGGAGCGCAAGGGCAAGTTCCTGTTCATGAACCGCGACAACTTCATCGCGGTGCCCCTGGGCTCGGTGCAGCGCCAGGACGACCGCTTCGATTTCATCCTGGCCGACGTGAAGCCGGTATCCGCCGAGCAGATCGGCACGGCCGTCGACCAGGTGCGCGAGGCCCTGCGGCGCGAGCGCAAGCTGCGCTTCTGGCAGCCCGACAACTTCGGCGTCTTCACCCAGGACACGCTGACCGACCTGTACCGCCAGATCACGGGCGGCATCTACATGGTGATGATCGCGATCTCCTCGATCGGCCTGATCGTGGGCGGCGTCGGCGTCATGAACATCATGCTGGTCTCGGTCACCGAGCGCACCCGCGAGATCGGCGTGCGCAAGGCGCTGGGCGCCAAGCGCCGCGACATCCTGGCGCAGTTCCTCACCGAGGCCATGACCTTGACGGCCGTCGGCGGCATCCTGGGCGTCGCCGTGGGCGGCGCCATCGCGGCCCTCGTCAACGCCTTCTCGCCGTTCCCGGCGACGCTGCAACCGACCTGGGTGATCCTCGCCCTCGCGACCTCGATCGGCGTCGGCCTGATCTTCGGCTTGTGGCCCGCGGCCAAGGCCGCGCGTCTGGACCCGATCACGGCCTTGAGGTATGAATAGGCCGTCTCTAGCGCCACAACCCACAGAAGCGAGGTCGCCGGAATGGCTTCGACCGTCATGGAACCCGGCCGTGGCCGCGGGCTCGGCCAGCATCTCGTCGGCCTCTACACGTCGCCCGGGCCGGAGTTCACGGCCATCATTCCCCAGTCCGCCTTCCTCAAGCCGCTACTGCTGCTGATCGTCCTCAACATCGCGTTCACGAGCTTCTGGTTCTCGAAGATCGACACCGACGGCTTCTTCCGGCGCCAGAACGCGACCTCCAGCCGCTGGAGCGACATGTCGTCGGAGCAGAAGAGCCAGATGGTCGGCATGCAGGCGCGCATGTTCAAGCCCATCGCGGCCGGCGCTGCCGTGATCGGAGGCCCCATCTTCGTCGTGATCGTCGCCGGCTTCTTCCTGTTCGTGTTCCGCTTCGTCCTCGCGAGCGAGGTGACGTTCAAGCAGTGCCTGGCCGTCACGACGTGGTCGTTGCTCGCGGTCGCGCTCGTGACGACGCCGCTGACGCTCCTCGTGATGATCCTCAAGGCCGACTGGGCGATCGATCCGGCCCAGGCTCTCCAGGCGAGCCTGGCCGTCCTGCTCGACCCGGACTCGGCCCCGAAGCCTCTCTATGCCATCGCACGCAGCATCGACCTCTTCGTGTTCTGGATCCTCTATCTGATGTGGATGGGCTACCGGGTCGCGACCCACCTCCGGGCCTCCACCGTCGCCCTGGCCCTGTTCGTGCCGTGGCTGCTGCTCGTGGCCGGCAAGGCCGTGTTCGCGGCCGTCTTCTAGGGCGTTCGCTTGCGCCCCAGGCAGGGGTGCGGTTAAACTGCCGCTTCTTCAGGCGTCGTTCCGTGCGCCCCTAGCTCAGCTGGATAGAGCAACAGACTACGAATCTGTAGGTCGCCCGTTCGAATCGGGCGGGGCGCACCATTTTTTCCCCTACTCGTCGCGCATGAGCGCCGAGGGATCGATCGCGAGCGCGCGAAGCGCCGGAAGCGCGGCACCCGAGAGACCGATGAGCGCCATCGCGGCGACGGCGGCGACGAACACCTGGGGATCGCCCGGATCGGCTCGATAGACGATCTGCTCCAGCAGGGGGCGCGCGAGCACCGCGCACAGGAGCCCCACTCCCGATCCAATCACCAACACTCGGGTGAGTCGGCCGACCGCGGCCGACAACACATCGGCACCGCGCGCGCCGAGCGCCATGCGGATACCGAGCTCGCGCGTGCGCCGGCTCACGTCGTGAGCGGCCGTGCCGAAGAGGCCCGTGGCGGCGAGCATCACCGCGAACAGGCCCAGGACGCCCAATGCGAATGCGACGGCCCGGGCGGGATAGAGCACGCGCTCCAGCGCCTCGGGCCAGGTGCGCAACGTGAGCGTGGCGTTCGGAGCGACGCGCCCCAGGGTCGTGCGCAGCGCCAGGGCGATCTCCGCCGGAGGAAGCGGCGACCGCACGACCAGGATCGCGCCGCCTGGGTCCTGCCCGAGGGGCACGAAGACCGCGGGCTCTGGCGATTCCATGAGGTTGTAGTACTTGCCGTCCTCCACGACCCCGACGACTTCCGTGAGTCGCTCGCCGAGCAGGAAATGCTGCCCGAGCGCAGGATCATCGCCCCACAGGCTGCGCGCGAAGGTCTCGTTCACGACGGCCACGCGAGACGCTCCCTCGCGGTCCTGCCAGGAGACGTCCCGGCCTCGAAGAAGCCGCGTCCCCGCCGCGTTCAGGTAGCCCGGGGACATCGGATACACGTGGGTGTTCAAGGCCTGGTTCTCCGGCTCGAACTCCGTGGTTCCCGGCCGGTACACGGCCGTCACGCGCCTGGGCCAGCTCATCGGCGTCTCGCGCACGGCTCCCACTGCCGTGACGCCGGGCAGAGCGCGCACCACGTCGATCATCTCGATCTGCGTCTCGAGTG
The DNA here is from genome assembly GCA_902826455.1 of uncultured Acidobacteriota bacterium. Classification (GTDB taxonomy): domain Bacteria; phylum Acidobacteriota; class Vicinamibacteria; order Fen-336; family Fen-336; genus CADEEV01. The sequence goes on from CADEEV010000014.1 coordinate 22,576, forward strand.
TCCGGTCCGCCCCAAGGCTGCCGAGATCGACGGACGCGAGCATCACGCCCTGCGGCCTGATGCCGGCCGAGGAGCCGTCGAGCGCGAGCCGCATTCCCCGCACGGCCACGATCGACGCCGTGACGACGAGCGCGCAGATCGCGAACTGCGCGACGAGCAAGGCGTCGCGAAGCGAGAGGCGCCGATGGGCCGGCTCGGCCAGTCCGATCTTGATGATCTGCATCGGACTGCCTCTCCAGGCGCGCCGAGCCGGGATCATCCCGATGAGCAGCGCGCTGGCCGCGGTCAATGCCAGGCCCGCGAGATAGACGCGCGGGTCGAGGTCGAGGTCCAGGCGTTCGTATCCGGAGCCCAAGAGCGCCGGCCACTGGTTGAGCGCGGCGAGCAACGCGTGCCCGCTCGCCAGCCCTGTCGCGCCTCCGATCAGCGTGATCACGAGAGCCTCGCTCAGCAGTTGCCGGACGAGTCGCCGCGGGCTCGAGCCCAGCGCCACGCGCACGGCCAGGTCACGGCTGCGATCGGCCGCGCGCCCCGCAAAAGCGCCGGCCAGGTTCACGCAGACCGCCGCCAGCAACAGGAGCGCGAGCCCATTCACGCTGTAGAGAAAGCGCCGGATGCCGTCGCCGTCGTCTCCCATCAGGCCCGGGCGGATCAGCCGCACCGAGATCGCCGGATCCGTCCTCGGATGCTCGCGCGCGAGCTCCGCGGCGATCACGTTCAAGTCGGCCGTCGCTTGCGCGGGCGTCACCCCGGGCTTGAGCCGGCCGAGGACGAGGACCGCGCGTCGGTCGCGGCCCTGCAGGTAGTCCGAGCCTCCCAGGTTGTTCACGATCGGGATCCAGTAGTCCGGCCACGAGAAGCGTTCGGTGCCATGGAAGGAGGGCGGCGCAACGCCAATCGCCGTGAACGGCTCCCCGTCCAGCGTCAGCTTCCTTCCGACGACGTTCGCATCGCCGTCGAAGACGCGTCGCCAGGCCGCGTCGCTCAGCACGACGTACGGGGCGGAGTTCAGTCCCTGCTCGTCCTCCGCATGAAACAGCGACCCGATCTGCGGACGCACGCCCAGCATTTCGAAGTAGTTCCCGGAAACCGCGGCTCCGCGGAGCCTCGGTCCCGTGCCTTCGTTTCCGAGGGTCGCCTCCGAGTAGCCCCAGATCCCCACGAGGTCGCTGAAGCTCGCGTTGCGCCGGCGAAAATCCTGGAAGGCCGGGTAGGACGTCGTCAGGTTGCTGCCGCTTCGTCGTGGCCCGTATCGGACCTGGTAGAGGCTCTCGGGGTCGCTGACTTCGGCGGGGCGAAGAGCGACCGTGCGGAGCAACGCGAACACGAAGCCGTTGGCTCCGATCGCCAGTGCCAGCGAGAGCACGGACACGAGGCTGAAAGCCGGGGTCTTCACGAACCCTCGGAGCGCGTAGCGAACATCCAGCAGGAGATCCCGCATCGGCTCGAGAACGATACGCCAACGGACCTGGTGCGTCAGCAGTCCTCGATACACTCGCGGTCTCGTGGATCAAGCCAAGGCCCTGCAGCAGACCGCCGACGCGTCCGAGCTGCGCCTCGCGGGACGACTCTCCGAAGCGGAGCCCCTCTATCGCGCGGCGCTCGACGACGCGGACCCACGCCACTACCGGACGCCCGACATCCATGCCGAGTACGCGTCGCTGCTCACACGGCTGAACCGGGCGGGCGACGCGGAGAAGCACTACGAGCTCGCGCTGAAGCTCGAGCTGCAGAACGATCCCGACGAATCCGCGGCGCCCGTGGTCGCCGCGCGCTACTGCCTGGGCGAGCACTACCTGCGATCGGGAGAGCCCGAGAGCGCGCGTCGCGTGATCGCGCCGTCTCTCGCCGCGGCAGGGCTGCCTCTCGCGTGGATCGTCGAGGCCGAGGCGCTCTTCCTGAGCGGAAGCCTCGAAGACGCTCGCGCGGCGGGGGAGCGCGCACTGCAGCTCGCCGCGAACACGGAGCAGCGCGAGAGGATCCAGGAGCGCTTGGCCGAGCTCTGGCCTTGACATTTATTTTCGAGCTTCATCCATCGTGATGGACTAGTTCTTGCGGTTGGATAAATCACCGCAAGTTGTTCACCGTGATGAACTTGCGTTCAAGGCCACGAATGGCCGCTCCAAGATCCTGGAGCGCCTCGTCTGATTGAATATCTCTCGCCTCGCCAGCATGTTGGCTTACATAGTTCAACACACCGCACGCTCCGCTCCCGCCGCTCTCCAAGCCATTGGGAACTCGCGGCGAGAGGCAATTCATAGAAATCGTTATCTGACCGCCATTTCCGCCATGGCTTGGAACTTGCCCCTTGGTTCGCAAAACCCAAAGCTCCGTTTCGGGCTCGCGAGTCGCGGTTCCGGAGCGGACCGAACTGAGGAGATGTGAATTTGAAGCTGATTCGAAGCAATCTGCTTTTCAGCGCCGTCCTCGCGCTGCTCGTGTGCGCCGGTCTCGCCCACGCGCAGGAGACGACGACGGGCTCCATCGCAGGTGAGGTCCTCGACACGCAGGGCGCCGTCATGCCCGGCGCCACCGTCACGATCCTCACCAGCACGGGCGTCAAGACCTTGACGACCGACACCAACGGCCGCTTCTTCGCTCCGTTCCTCCAGCCCGGCACGTACACCGTGCGCGTCGAGCTGACCGGGTTCTCCGCGGTCGAGCACAAGGGCGTCGAGGTCCGGCTCGGCCAGCGCGTCGCGCTCAACTTTGCCCTCACGGTCGGCCAGATGTCCGAGGCCATCGAGGTCGTGGGCTCGGCGCCCACCGTCGACGTGGGCTCGACCACGGTCGGCGGCGTGCTCGACGCCGAGTCCATCAAGCGGCTGCCCGTCGGCCGCAACTTCACCGACTCCCTGTACCTCGTGCCGGGCGTCAGCGACTCGAGCTACGCCGGCAAGGCGAACCCCTCGATCGGCGGCGCCAGCGGCCTCGAGAACAACTACATCATCGACGGCGTGAACGTGAGCAACTCGGGCTTCGGCGCCCTCGGCTCCTACTCGCGCCAGTACGGCTCCCTCGGCACCGGCGTCACCTCGGACTTCATCAAGGAGACGCAGGTGAAGACGGGCGGCTTCGAGGCCGAGTTCGGCCAGGCCACGGGCGGCGTCGTGAACGTCGTCACCCAGGCGGGCACGAACGAGTTCCACGGCAGCCTCTTCGGCTACGTCCGTCCGGCCAGCCTCGAGAGCGACCGCAAGGACCTCCAGACGCCCAACGGCACGATCAACATCACCGGCACGGACGTCATGGACTTCGGCGCGTCCGTCGGCGGCCCGATCATCAAGAACCGGCTGTTCGCCTTCGCGACGTTCAACCCCCAGTTCAACACCCAGACCGAGGTGGCCCCGCCCGACTTCCCGCTGGCGCGCCTCGGCGAGGTGGACCAGAAGCGCAAGACGTACTCCTACGCCGGCAAGCTGAGCTGGCAGGCGGGCGCCAACCACCGCTTCGACGTCTCGCTCTACGGCGATCCCTCGAAGGGCGACAACGGCCCCCAGCGCAACACCGCGCTGTTCGCCGACAGCGACTCGCGCTTCTCGAGCATCGACTTCGGCGGCCACAACCAGGCCCTGAAGTACGACGGCATCATGAGCCCGAACTGGCTCGTCGAGTTCACCGTCGGCCACTCGAGCAACAAGATCAAGGAGACGCCGTCCTCGGACACCTACTCCACGACCGACACGACCACGGTGCCCTTCGGGCGCAGCGGCGGCATCGGCTTCTACGAGAACGACAAGGGTGACAACTACCAGTTCACCCTGAAGTCCACCAACCTGTTCAACGCCGGCGGCCAGCACCAGATCCGCTACGGCATGCAGTACGAGAACATCGACTACTTCCAGGGCACCAAGCGCACGGGCGCGCCGATCACCCTGTCGAACGGCCAGGTCACCTCGTCGGGCGCCACCCGTCAGATCATGCCGGACCCTGTGTACGGCCGGATCTACCGCGTGACCCGCGCCGACCTCTCGCCCGGCCGCGACACCAACCAGAAGTACATGAGCTTCTTCGCCCAGGACACCTGGTCGATCGGCAAGCGCCTCACGCTGCGTCCGGGCGTGCGCTACGACCGTCAGGCGCTCACGGGCAGCAAGGACTTCCCGGCGTGCTTCGCGAACACCCCGCGCGTGGGTGAGCAGGGCACGGGCGACCGGATCCCCTGCGAGTACACGTTCTCCAACAACTGGGCGCCGCGCCTGGGCGCCACCTTCGACGTGCGCGGCGACGGCAAGTCGAAGATCTTCGCGTCCTGGGGCCGCTTCTACGTGAAGATCCCCAACGACATGGCGGCCCGGGCTCTCGCGGCCGACGCCGGCGTGACGCGCGCGGACTACTTCGACGAAGGCTTCACCCAGCCGGTGCCCCAGGGTGTCCTGGCGGCCGGCAGCACGAACCACCTGACGCTGGCCGGCCTCAACGCCGCCGTGTTCGACACCGACGTGAGGAGCACGTACTCCGACGAGTTCGTCGGCGGCTTCGAGGTCGAGGCGGCGAAGGGCCTCAACATCGGCGTGCGCTACGTGAACCGGAACATCCCCCGGGTCATGGAGGACGTGGCCCCGGCCTCGGTCCTGCTGTACTCCCTGGCCGGCAGCATCGAGTACTTCATCACGAACGTCACCAAGGACACGCCGACCTTCAACTCCGAGGATTACGGCGTCGACTACCCGAAGGCGCACTTCGAAGACCCGGGCCACAAGTACCAGGCGGTCGAGGTGACGGCCAACAAGAGCTTCTCCAACAACTGGGCGCTCATCGCGTCCTACCGCTGGGCCAAGCTCTCGGGCAACTACGAGGGCTTCTTCCGCTCGGACAACGGTCAGTCCGACCCCGGCATCACGTCGCTGTTCGACTTCCCGACCAACGACATCAGCTACTCGCAGATCGGCGTTCCCCAGTTCGGCTACCGCGGCGACATCCGCTACCAGGGCCTCACCCTGGGCCAGGGTCGCCTGCCGAACGATCGGCCGCACCAGCTCAAGGTCTATTCCAACAAGACCTTCGGCAGCCTCAACACGGGTATCGGCGTGAACGTGGGCTCCGGCCGCTCGCTCACGGCGCTCGCCGCCAACCCCGCCTATACCAACTCGGGCGAGATCCCGGAGTCGCTGCGCGGCGGCGGCATCGAGACGACGGACGGCTTCAAGAAGCTGACCGACACCGAGGTCTACGTCGACCTGCACCTCGACTACACGCTGAAGATCAACGACTCGCAGCGCGTGGTGCTGCTGGCCGACGCCTTCAACGTGCTGAACGACCAGCAGGCGCTCGACTACGACAACTACACCGAGACGGCCTTCGGCACGCTCAACCCCGACTTCGGCTCTCCCAAGGCGGGCGGCGGAGCCTTCTCGCAGTACCACGCCCCGCGCCAGGTCCGCATCGGCGCGCGGTTCGAGTGGTAGCTCTCTAGTCGTCCGTCGTTCCGGGGCGGGCGGCAACGCCCGCCCCTTTTTCTTTCCGAAGGAGCGATCTTCATGAGCCATGCACTCCTGCTCGTTCTCTGGCTCGCGGGGGCGCCCGCGACCGACATCCAGCGCGCCGAGGCCCAGCAGGCCTACGCGCGCGGCCAGGAGGCGATGCGCAGCGAGGCCTTCGAGGAGGCGGCGCGGGAGTTCACGACCGCCGGCCGGCTCGATCCGATGTTCGCCATGGCGTTCTACAGCCTCGGCCAGGCGCGCATGGCCTTGAAGGAGTACCCGCAGGCCGTGACGGCCTACGAGGGCTGCCGCGACGTGTTCCAGCAGGTCTCGAGCCTGGGCGAGAAGGAGCGCGCGGCCATCGACCGGCAGCGTGACGACGAGCTCCGTGAGCTGAAGGACTCGTTGCAGCGCGCGATCACGGGAAAGATCAAGGGTGGATCCACCGTGGGGCTGCAGGTGCGCCTCGAGGAGCGCATCCGGGTGCTCGAGTCCTCGCGCAACCGCGGCCAGGAGCTGAACGGCGGGGTGCCGGCCGAGGTCTCGCTCGCCCTGGGCAGCGCGCGCTTCCGGGCCGGCCAGCTGCCCGAAGCGCAGAAGGACTACGAGGCGGCGGCGGCCGCGAACCCGGGCCTGGGCGCCGCCCACAACAACCTGGCCGTCCTCTACATGCTCTCCGGCCGCTTCGACGACGCGCGCGAAGCAGTGCGTCGCGCCGAGAAGGCCGGCGTCGCCGTGAGCCCCCAGTTCAAGCAGGACCTGGAGCAGCGGGCGAAGGCGAAGCCCTGATCGCTAGTCGACGCCGAACGCGTCGCGGCGCTCGAGGCTGCGGCCCGAGCCCGCGTCGGCGACCGTGAGCACGATCTCGTACTCGCCCGGGGCGACGCCCGTCAGCGGCAGGTCGACCTGCTGCGACGCGATGCCGGCCGCGTTGGGAGCGACCGTGCGCGGCCGGGGCTCAGCCAGGACGCTTCCGTCCTTGCGCCGCACCGCGTAGGCGAGGGTCAAGGGTCCCTTCGCGCCGAGCACGTCGAAGGCGTAGACGAGGCGGGTGCCGCTCGGGAAGCGGCGGCGTGCGATCGGCAACGGGCGCTGGGCGGCCCCCTCGCCCGCGACGCTGTCCGTCAGCATCGGCGTCGTGAGGCGCAGGCCGTCGAGCGCCGGAACCGTGAACGTGTGGCGCACGGTGCCCATGGCGCCGCCCTGTTCGTCGCGCACCAGCAGGCGCGCCTGGTAGACGCCAGGCGCCAGGTCGAACGTGCGCACGAAGGGCAGGCCTTCGCGCAGCAGGCGCGCGTGGACGTCGGCCGGCAGCGCCAGGTCGAGGCGCTTCTCGAGGCGCTGGTTCTCGGCGCCGTCGCGCGGCGTCACCACGACGTAGGTCTCGAGAGCGGCCTGCTGGCGGCCCGACTTCGGGGTGAAGCGCACGGTGCCCAGCTCCACCTCGGTGGCGAGCACGGCGAGGGCGGTGCCGGCTTTCTCGCTGCCGAGCACGTAGGAGGCGACGCGCAGCGGGATCCCGGCCGCGCTGAATGGCGACACGAGGCCGTCGCGTACGCGCGGGTCGAGCTGCGAGTCGGGCAGCACGCCCTTCTTCTTCTCGGCTTTCGCGTCGGGGGCGTAGTAGCCCTTGCGCGCCCGCACCGTTACGCCGGGCCTTGTCACCTGGACCTTGAGGCCGTGGAACTTGCCGTCGCGCTTCGTGTCGGCCGGCAGGAACCCGAGCAGGTAGTACGAGCGCGATTCGTCCACGACGCGCAGCATCGGGCCCGCCAGGTCGTCCGTTCCCTTGAACGCGAGGCCGCCCGTGTCGAGGGCCACCGACTCCGTGCCCTCGGCCTCGTGGGAGAAGTTCTGCACGAGCGTGACGCGGTCGCGCTCCTCGACGGCGTTGCCGAAGTCGGCCGCGTTGCCCAGGTCGCCGGCCCCGGCTTGGCCGCGTGCATCGAAGAAGTACAGCGCCGCGTTCGTCTGGCGCGCCGTGCGGATCAGCTCGCGGAACTCGGAGCGCGTGGTGTCGGCGACGAAGCCTTCGGACACCACGAGCACCGTCTTGCGGCCGCGCGCCAGCGACAGCGAGGCCACGGCGCGCTCGATCACCGACAGCGAGCGCTCGAGCCGCGTGCCCGCAGCCTGGTACATCTGCGTGGCCGCGGCGCGGATCAGGGGCAGGCCCGGGGAGATGTCGCGCTCCTGGTTCGCCTGGGGATCGCCGCGCGGCGCCGAGAACTCGATCAGCAGGCCGTTCTCGTACCAGCGCCGTGCCACGACGCTCAGCACCTGCGGATCGCGGCCGAAGTGGATCTGCATCGCCTCCCACTCCGACAGGCGGCCGGCCGACGTGTCGGCGACTTCCTTCGGCTGCAGGCGCTCGAGGAACGCCAACAGGTCGCCGCGGCCCTCGGGCAGCCGCGCGCTCCACCACGTGCTCTCCGACGTCGGCACCAGGCTGAGCTCGTCGCCCGGCCGCAGCCCGTCGATCAGCTTACGCAGCTCGCCGCGGGCGCGCCGCAGGCCCGCCGCCGTGAGGTGCACGTCGTCCACAACCACCACGATCGAGCGCTCCGGCCGCGCCGCGACGCCGACGTTCGTGGAGACGAGCGCATCGGAGGGCGCGCTCGTGGCCGCGGACTCCGCGACGCTCACGGCCTCGAAGCTCGTGATCTCCTGCTCGACCCCGTTGTCGGAGACCGTGAAGTCCTCGCGGCGCAGGTCCGTGACCGGGTTGCCGTGCGAGTCGAGCACCAGGACGTCGACGCCGACGAGATCGATGCCCTGGCCGAACTCCGGCGTCGGCGCCGTCTGGGCCCGGCTCGTGGCCGCGACGGCGAGCGTCGCGAGCAGGGCGTACAAGGGGCTGGATGCGTGTCGGGACATGGTGGATTTTAGCGCTTCAGCGCGGCCTCGAGAGCCTTCGCCTGCGCCACGGAGCGCTGCGCTTCGGCCCGCGCGCCACGGCTCTCGAGGATGTCCGCGAGGACGTAGTAGCCGAGGGGGGCGACCGAGGAGCTGCGATCGAGGGCGAGGCCGCGGCGCGCGAGCGCCTCCGCTTCGGCGACACGGCCGGCCCGCAGCTCCTCGTGGGCGAGGAAGAAGTGACAGGGAGCCGAGTCGGGCGCCTCGGCGACGCCGCGCTTCAGCTCCGCGACGAAGCCGGCGGCGTCGCCCCGCTTCTTCAGGAGCTGGGCGAGGGCGAAATGGGCGCCGCCGTGAGCGGGATGGCGCCGTGTCTCCTCGCGGTACTCGGCCTCCGCCTGGTTCGCGCGCTGCTGCCGTTCGAAGAGCCGCCCGAGGTTGAAGTGCAGCGTCGGCTCGTCGGCGTCGAGCGCCAGGGCCTCCCGCAACGCGGCCGAGGCCGCAGTCGTGTCCCCGCGCTCGAGGGCGAGGGCGCCCAGGGCGTTGTGGGCGGCCGCCAGGCGCGGTGCCAGCCGCACGGCCTCGCGCAGCGAGCGCTCCGCGTCGTCGGGCGCTCCGAACGTGAGGAACAGCGTCGCGAGCTGGTACGAGGCGTGAGGGTTCGGCTCGACCTGGAGCGCCGCGTGCTGACGGCGCAGGGCCGCGAGCGCGGCAGCGGGCCGCCCGCGGCGCGTTTCGACGCGCACGAGCTGCTGGAGCGCGAGCTCGTCCTGCGGTCGCAGCTCGAGGGCGCGGGACAGCGAGCGTGCGGCGCCGTCCAGATCGCCCGCCTTCTCGAGCCATCCGCCCAGGGTGAGGTGGGCGTCGAGGATGGTGCCGTCTTCGGCGACGAACCGCCGCAGCGCCGCGATCGCCTCGGGCAGGCGGCCCGCGTCGGCGTCCTCCTTCGCGGTGTTGAGGCGCGCGAACACGGCGATCTTGTCCTTGGGGTCGGGCAGCGGCGCTCCGGAGTCGGAAGCGACCTGGGTCGCCACGTAGCCCAGGGCCGAGAGCTTCTCGCGTGTCTCGGGGTCCGCCGTCGCCGTGCCGGTGGCGCCGCTCTCGAGGCGCGCCATGGCCGCACGCAGGGCTTCGCCCGCGCGACCCGCGCTCGCGGAGAGGTCCTGGCGCTCACCGGGATCGGCCACCAGGTCGTAGAGCTCGGGCCGCGGCGCCTCGATGTACTTGTACCGGCCGTCCCGGAGCGAGCGCAGCTCACGCCAGCCGAAGTGGTAGCGCGGGAAGAACGTCTCCGAGTACGCCGTCTCGCCGAGCTCGGCCGACGGGTCGAAGAGAGCGCGCGCGAGCGAGCGGCCGTCGATCCCCGGCTGCGGCGCGAGCCCGGCGAGGTCGAGGATAGTGGGGAACACGTCGGCGCCCGACACCTGGGTGCGGCTGCGGCCGCGCAGGCTCCAGGGCGTGCGCACGATCAGCGGCACGGCCGTCGTGGCGTCGTAGACGAAGAAGCCATGGTTGGCCTCGCCGTGCTCTCCCAGGCTCTCGCCGTGATCCGCCGTGACGACGACGAGCGTGCGCTCCAGGAGCTTCCGCGCCGCGAGGGCATCGAGCAGCGCGCCCACGAGCGAGTCCGTGTACTCGACCTCGCCCAGGTAGGGCGCCGCCCCATGGCGCGAGGCGAAGGGCTCGGGCGCGGCATACGGGGCGTGCGGATCGAACAAGTGGACCCAGGCGAAGAACCGCCGGTCGGCGACCGTCGCGATCCAGTCGCCGGCGTCCTTCACGACGGCATCGCCGCGGCGCTGGAAGCGGCCGGGCTCGAGCGCGTCGTCGTAGCGCTCGAAGCCCTGGTCGAGACCGAAGCGCGAGTCCAGCACGAAGGCCCCGACGAACGCTCCCGTCGCATAGCCGGCGTCGTGCAGGCGCTCGGCGAGCGTGGTGCGCTCGGAAGCGAGGACGAACGCGCCGTTGTCGCGCACGCCGTGGTGCGGCGGCAGCAGGCCGGTCATCAGCGAGGCATGCGACGGCAAGGTCAAGGGCGCGACGGCGGTCGCGTGCTCGAACAACACGCCCTGGGCGGCCAGGGCGTCGAGGCGGGGCGTTGCGACCTCGCGGAAGCCGTAGGCGCCCAGCCGGTCGGCCCGCAGCGTGTCGAGGGTGACGAGCACGACGTTGAGCGCGCCGGGAGCCGGAGCGAGGCGCGCGAGTCTCGCGCGGGCCTCGGCATCGTCGCGCGGTGGAGCCGTGGCGGTCTGGCAGGCGGCCAGGGCCAGAGCGACACTCGCCGCCGCGAGCCTGTTCAAGCGCCCGCCGCCAGCATCGTCCGCGCCTCGGCCGCTGCCGGGGGCGGGAGGGCCCGCGACTCGAGGGCGCGCCTCAGGGGCTCGCGCGCCGCGCGCCGATCGCCGCGTCCGAAGGCGAGCTTGCCGGTCAGGAAGTCGAACAGGGGACCCTCGAGAGCGGCCGCTCGCGCCGCATCGAGCACGAGCTGCGCGTCCGCGGGCCGGTCCGTCTGGAGCAGCAGGTCCGTCAGGTTCGCCGCCGCTTCCGCGCACCGGGGCGACAGTTGCAGGGTCCGGCGCCAGGCCGCCTCGGCGCAGGCGGCGTCGTTGATCCCTACGCAGGCGAGGCCGATGTTGAACTGCACCTCCGCGTTCGCCGGCGCGATCGTCGCGGCGCGGCGCAGCGGGCCCAGGGCCTGCCGCGGGCGGCTCGCGCCCAGGTGGCTGATGCCGCTCAAAGCCAGCGCCGAGACGTTGCGCGGCGAGGAGCGCAACGCTGGTTCGAGCGCGGCGAGGGCGGCATCGAAGCGTCCCTCGGTCATGAGCTGGCGGGCCTCGTTGACCTTCGCGAGGCTGCCGATGGCGCGCTTCGGATCGACGCCGTCGTCGGTCGACTCGGCTCGCGAGCCGGCGACGTAGCCCAGGGACGCGAGCTGTGCGAGACGCTCGGCATCGTCGATTCCGGTCCCGGCGGAGGTGGGACGCTCGCTGGCCGCCCCGGCCTTCCACGCTTCGGCGAGACGCTGCGCCTCGCGCTGCCGTGTCTTCACGACGTTGGCCCCTTCCGCCGGATCGGTGGCGAGGTCGTAGAACTCGGGCTCCGGAGCCCGGATCCACTTGAGGACCCCGTCGGTGATCCCGGCCAGAGGCGCCCAACCGTAGGCGTTCCGGCCGAACTCCGACTCGAGGAGCAGCCCTCGCGTCGGCGGCGGGTCGCCGTGCGCGCGCGTCGCCAGGGAGCGTCCATCGAGGCCCGCCGGTGGCGCCAGGCCGGCGATCTCGAGGAGCGTCGGGGCCACGTCCGCGGTGGACGCGAGGCCGGCGACGCGCCGGCCCTCCGGCCAGCCCGGCGCCGAGACGATCAGGGGCACGTGGAGCGTCGATTGATACAGGAACACGCCGTGGGTCGCCTCGCCGTGCTCGCCCAGGGACTCGCCGTGATCGGCCGTGACGACGATCGCGGCGGACTCGAGGGCGCTGCCGAGCTCCCGCTTCAGCCGGCCGATCTCCGAGTCCACGAACGCGATCTCGCCTTCGTACGGGCGCTCGCGGAACGCCGCGGCGAAAGGCGCCGGCGGCCGGTACGTCGCGTGGGGGTCGAAGTAGTGCACGAACAGCAGGTATGGCGGCCGCAGCGTCCGCGCCACGCGCAGCGCCGCGTCGGTGACGGCGCCCGCGGGCCGCTCCGCGATTGCGAGCCCGGCGCTCCCGCCCACCGCGTCGTCGTAGACCCGGAACCCGTGGCCGAGCCCGTACTGCCGATCGAGCACCGCGGCCCCCACGACCGCGCCCGTGTCGTAGCCCGCCGCCTGCAGACGCGCTGCGAGCGTCGGCACCTCCGCGGGCAGGCGGTAGAGGCCGTTGTCGCGGACACCGTGATGCAGCGGCAGCAGGCCCGTGAAGAGCGTCGCGTGGGCCGGCAGCGTGATCGGCACCGGCGTGAGCGCGTTCTCGAAGACGACGCCGTCGCGCGCCCACGCGTCGAGCGTCGGAGTCTGTGCGCCGGCCGCGCCGTAGCAGCCGAGGCGGTCGGCCCGCAGCGTGTCGATGCTGATCAGCACGATCGACGGCGGCCCGCTGGGACGGGGAGTTTCGGCCGTCGGACGGCACGCCGCGAGCGCGAGCGCGAGCGCCACGCCGAATCCCATCGTCCGTCTCGCCGCGATATCCAAGGGAATGAAGAGCGCGCGCCGCTCGCGGATTATCCTCCGGGTCTGCGGCATCCCGGCCGCCGCGGGCCTCGTCCCGCCCGCCGGCGTCCAGGCAGGTAGAATGCCCTACCGCTCCAGTCGAAAGGGAACACGGACCATGCCACGCGTCTCGACCCTGGCCGCCCTCGTCGTCGTCGCGGGCGCCGCGTCCGCCTGTCATTCCAAGCCCACGCTGGGCTCTCCGACCGCGGTGCGTGTCGCCGTCGTGGAGCGCTCCCGCGACGCCGCGTCGCGCCGCTACTCCGCCCAGATCCAGCCGGCCTCCCACGTGGACCTCTCGTTCCGCTTCCTCGGCTACGTGGAGGAGGTCGCGCGCGTGCGGGGCATCGACGGTAGCCTGCGCGTGATCCAGGAGGGCGATGCGGTGCGGGCCGGCCTGGAGCTCGCCCGGCTGCGCACGCCCGAGTTCGCCGAGCGCGTGGCCGAGGCCCAGGCCACGTTCGAGAAGTCCCAGGCCGCGGCGGCGCTCGCCGACAGCGATCTCAAGCGCTTCAAGGATCTCGCGGCCGGCGGCCTTGCGACCGTCCAGGAAGTCGACACCGCCATCGCCCAGAACGCGTCGGCCCACGCAGCCCTGGCCGAGGCCGCGGCCCGTCTCGACCAGTCGAAGACCGCGGCCGCCGAGGTGAGCCTCAAGTCCCCGATCGACGGCGTGCTGATCAAGCGCTTCGTCGAGGTCGGCTCCCTGTCGGGGCCCAACCCGGCCCATCCGCCGGCCGCCGTCGCCTTCGTGGTGGCCGACATGTCGAGCGTCAAGGCCGGCTTCGGCGTGCCCGACGTGATCCTCTCCCAGGTGCGCCTCGGCGCTCCCCAGAGCATCACGACCCTGGCGTACCCCGACGTGGAGTTCCGCGGCCGCATCACGCGCATAGCACCGTCCGCCGATCCCCAGAGCCGCGTCTTCGAGGTGGAGGTGACGATCCCGAACGGCGACCGTCGCCTCAAGGCCGGCATGGTCGCGGGCCTGCAGCTCGAACAGCCGAAGACCGGGCTGGGTCCCGAGCGGCCCCTCGTGGAGCTCTCGTCCGTGGTGCGCCCGCCGGGCCGCTCCGAGGGCTTCGCGGTCTTCGTCGTGGAGCCCTCGGCCACGGGCCTCGTGGCGCGCGTGCGCGACGTGCAGCTCGGCGAGTACCTCGGCCGCGTGATTCCCGTGGAGAAGGGCCTCTCGGGCGGCGAGCGCGTCGTGACCCAGGGCGCCGGCCTGCTCTCCGACGGGGAGCCGGTCGAGGTCATCCGGTGAACGGATCCCACGAGGAGAAGGAGCACGCCCGCGACCTCCAGACGGTCGCGACCGTCCACAACACGGCGCGCTACTTCACCGAGAACGTCCACGTCGCGTGGGTGGCTCTCGTCCTCACCATGGCCTGGGGCGTCTTCGCCTACGCGAAGATGCCGAAGGCCAAGGATCCCATCGTCGAGGTCCGGATCGCCGTCGCCTCGTGCACGTGGCCCGGCGCCGAGGCCGAGAAGATCGAGCAGCTCGTCACGCGGAAGATCGAGCAGAAGCTGGCCGAGAACCCGAACATCGAGAAGCTCGAGTCCATCAGCCGCACCAGCGTCTCGATCATCTACGTCACCCTGAAGGAGAGCGTCAGCGACCGGGCGAAGGAGTGGAGCGACGTCCAGGGCCGCCTCGACTCGATCCACGACCTGCCCGAGGGCGCGGGGCCGATCCAGTTCCAGAAGGACTTCGGCGACACCGCGACCCTGATGTTGACGGTCGCGAGCCCCAAGGTCGGCGACATCGAGCTCGAGCTGCGCGCGAAGGCCGTCCTGGCCGCCGTCAGCGAGGTGCGCGGGGGCGTCGCGCCCGGCAACCGCGCCACCCTCGTCGTGAACTTCCCGCCCGAGATCAACGTGAAGGTGATGGAGCGGCTCGGGGACGAGGCGCGCCGCTATCTCGACGCGACGCCCGGCATCCGCGACACCCGCTACTTCCAGCGCCCGGGATTCCTGGGACTCGACGTCGCGACGGACCTGCCCGACGAGGTGCTGCGCCTGGGCCTGCGCCGCTTCGCGGCCGAGCGCCTGCGGCTCTCGGAGTTCCACCCCGACATCTGGCTTCCGGCCGTGGTGCGCGGCCCCAAGGACGTGCGTGCCCGCCTCGCGGAGGTCGCGGCCGACCGCTACAGCTACCACGAGCTCGACCTGTTCACCGACACGATCCAGCGCTACCTGCAGACGGTGCCGATCGTGTCGAAGGTGGCGCGCTCGGGGGTGCTCCCCGAGCAGATCTACCTCGACTACTCCCAGGAGCGCCTGGCCTCCTACGGTATCGAGCCGGGCCGCCTCACGGGCATCATCGGGGCCCGCAACATCACGGCGCCGGGCGGCGTCCTCGAGGTCGGCGGCAAGAACGTCTCGATCGATCCGTCGGGGGAGTTCTCGGTGCCGGGACAGATCGGTGACGTGGCCGTCACCCTGAGCGCCGCCGGCTCGCCCGTCTACCTGCGCGACCTCGTCGAGATCAGCCGCGAGTACCAGAGCCCGCCGCGCTTCCTCAACTTCCTCTCCGTGCGCGGGCCCGACGGCGCCTTCCGTACCTCGCGGGCCATCACCCTCGCCGTGAACATGCGCGAAGGCGACCAGATCGGCGCCTTCGCCGAGCAGGTGGACCGTCAGCTCGAGGTCGTCCGCAGGCTATTGCCCGAGGACCTGATCCTGCGCCGCACGTCGGACCAGCCGCTGCAGGTGGAGGAGAACGTCGACCTCTTCATGAAGTCGCTGTACGAGGCGATCTTCCTCGTGGTCATCGTGGCCCTCGTCGGCTTCTGGGAGTGGCGCACGGCCCTGCTCCTGGCCCTCGCCATCCCGATCACCCTGGCCATGACGTTCGGCCTGATGCAGCTCTTCGGCATCGACATCCAGCAGATCTCGATCGCCTCGCTGATCATCGCCCTGGGCCTGCTCGTCGACGATCCCGTGGTCGCGAGCGACGCCATCAAGCACTCCCTCGGCGCCGGCTTCCCGCCGCGGGTCGCGGCCTGGCTCGGACCCACGAAGCTGGCGACGGCCATCATGTTCGCGACGGTCACGAACATCGCCGCCTACCTTCCCTTCCTCACGCTCACCGGCGACGTGGGCCAGTTCATCTTCAGCCTGCCGATCGTGCTCAGCCTGTCCCTCGTGTCCTCGCGCATCGTCTCGATGACGTTCATCCCGCTCCTCGGGTCGGTGCTGCTGCGCGCCCCCGAGAAGCGCGAGCCCACCTCCGCGGAGCGGCGCGCCCGCGGCTTCGGGAAGGTGTACTGCCAGGTCGTGGGCTGGGCGGTGGATCACCGGATCCTGGCCTTCGCGCTCTCGGTCGGCTTGCTGGCCGTGGGCGGCGTCGTGTCGGCCGGCGTCAAGCAGGCCTTCTTCCCGAAGGACCTGTCGTACCTCTCGTACGTCGACGTGTGGCTGCCCGAGGACGCGCCGCTCAGCGCGACCCGGGAGCGCGTCGACGAGGCGCGCGCGATCATCGTCGCGGCCTGCGACGAGTGGGCCGCGGCGCATCCCGAGCACGGCAAGCCCCGCCGCGTGCTCGAGTCGCTGACGGAATTCCTGGGCGGCGGCGCGCCGCGCTTCTGGTTCTCCGTGTCCCCGGAGCTGCAGCAGCTCAACTACGCCCAGCTCATCATCCAGGTCCACCACAAGGAGGACACGGCGCCCCTCGTGCCGTTCCTCCAGGAGCGGCTGTCGAAGGCCATCGCCGGCGCCCGCATCGACGTGCGCCAGCTCGAGACCGGCAAGCCCGTGGGCATCCCGGTCTCGATCCGGATCGCCGGGGAGAACGTCGAGGAGCTGCGTCAGCTCGCGGAGAGGACGAAAGCCATCTTCCGCGCCACGCCCGGCGCCGAGCGGGTGCGCGACGACTGGGGCAGCGACACCTTCTCGGTGCGCCTCCAGGTCGACCCCGACCGGGCGAACCTCGCTGGCGTCACGAACCTGGACGTGGCCCACTCCTCCGCCGGCGCCATGAACGGCTTCGTCGTCGGACAGCTCCGCGAGGACGACCGCCGCATCAACATCGTGGCGCGCCTGCGCGGCGACGAGCGCGCCCGCCTCAGCGACGTCGAGAACCTCTACGTCACGTCCCTCTCGGGGTCGCAGAAGGTGCCGCTGGGGCAGGTGTCGCGCCTCGCCTACTCGTTCCAGACCGAGAAGGTCCGGAGGCGCAACCAGTTCCGCACCATCACGGTCTCGTGCTTCCCGGCCCGCGGCCTGCTCTCCTCCGAGGTCCTGGCCGCGGCGCGCCCGAAGCTCGACGCGCTCCACGCCGAACTGCCGCCCGGCTACACCCTCGCGATCGGCGGCGAGCAGGAGGAGCAGGAGGAGAGCGCGGGGCAGATGGCGATCGTGGCCGTGCTGCTGCTGCTCGCGATCTACGTCGCCCTGGTCGTGCAGTTCAAGAACGCCGTGAAGCCGCTCATCGTGTTCGCGGCGCTGCCCTACGGGGCCGTGGCCGCCATGGTGTCGCTGGCCGTGACCGGCGCGCCCCTGGGCTTCATGGCGATGCTCGGCATCATCAGCCTCATGGGCGTCATCGTGAGCCACGTGATCGTGCTGTTCGACTTCATCGAGGAGATGCACGAGCGCGGCGAGAGCATGCGCGACGCGCTGCTCGACGCGGGCCTCATGCGTCTGCGGCCCGTGCTGATCACCGTGGTGGCCACGGTCCTCGGGCTGATTCCCCTGGCGCTCCACGGCGGCCCGCTCTGGGAGCCGCTGTGCTACGTCCAGATCGGCGGGCTGTCCTTCGCCACCGTGGTGACGCTGATCCTGGTGCCGGTCCTGTACACGATCTTCGTGACGGACCTCAAGTGGATCCGCTGGGACAGCCACGCGGACGCGGCGCCCGTCGCGGCAGGACCCGACCCGTCCGCGGCTAGTTGAAGAGGCGGATCTTCGGGAAGCCCTTCGTGACTTCCTTCGGGATCTTGGCGGCTACCTTCTGGAACTTCGTCGCGGCCTTGCCGTAGTTCTCGAGGGCGTCGCGCAGCGCGCCGTTCTTCTTCTTGCGCGCCGAGGCCGAGCGCTTCTTGCGCCAGGTGCCGAGGCCTTCTTCGACCGCGCGCGCCAGGCGCTGCACGCCGCGGGTCAAGGGCACCTCGGCCTTCTGGCCGAACTTGAGCCCGCCGCGCGTGTACTTCTTCTTGCGCTTGCGGGGAGCGCTGGGCGCCTCGCCTCCCTCGGCCAGGGACACCGGGGCGTCGAGAGCGTCGTCGCCGGGGACACTCGAGTCGGACTTGGCTTGGGTCGACATGGGCAGATCCTCCGGCCGATGGGTCTTCGAAGTCAAGGTCGTCCGCGAGCGGCGCGTCAGAAGGGGCCCACCATGGCCAGGCCCTTCCGGGGCTTCGCACCCTTCTTGCGATAGATGAGGACGACCGGCAGCACCTCGCGGCCGGCCGGAGCCGCGGCGCGCGCCTGGGCGACCGCCGCCTCGACCTTCTTCAGCAGCGGCCCCGTCCCCTTCTTGAGCTGGCGGATGCTCTTCTGCCTGCGCTTGCCGAGATCGACGACGTGCGGCTTCTTTCCGGGCGTCTCCATGCGAGCCTCCTGGCGCTAGCTGCGCTCTACGTCGATGTCTTCGAGACGGATCAGGGTACGCCGGATGACGATGAGCACCACGAGGGCCATCGTCACCTGGTACAGCGGATGATAGATGAGAACCTGCAGCGCCTCGCCCATGTCCCCCGGGCGCCCGCTGAGGCGCAGGAACAGGCTCGTCGCCACCACGGCGAACACGTGCAGGGAGACCCCGAGCACCAGGATGCGCAGGGCCAGGGACACGCCGAAGGCGGCCTTGCCGATCATGCCCGCGAAGCGATGGGCCGGGCTGTCGAGGAAGTGCTGGGCGCGGTTCACGACCTGGTTCATGAGCCGAGCCATGTCCTGGAGCGCCAGGTAGTCGGCGCTCGTGGGGCCGCGCTCCATCCGGCGTCGCACGTTGCGGCGGATGCGGCGGCGCGCGCGGCGGCCGCGCTCCTTGGAGTAGGTGCGGTACTCGCGGTTCAGGTTGAGGCCGTCCCACAGCCGCATGGCCGTGCTGTCGTAGAGGAACGTGGCGCGGAACATGCGCAGGATGTCGAGGTTGACCGCGACCTTGTAGCGCCGGGCCACGTCGAGCACCTTCATCCACAGCTCGCCCGTCGCGCGCTCCCACCATTTCGCGTGGCGGCTCTTGGTCGCGTACAGCCAGTCCCAGTAGAGCGCCTCGATGTCCTTGGTGAAGCGGTCGAGGTCGATGGGCGGCAGGGGCTCGAGCATGGAGATCGTGGCGCTCACCATCCCGGAGACGTCCTCGCTCGTGATGTAGGCCTGCAGCTGCTGGTAGTAGCGCCGGATCTTCTCGGAGAAGCGGCCGCACGAGCCGAAGTCGACGAAGACCAGGGAGTTGTCGGGCCGCGCCACGATCTTGGTCGGGTGCGGGTCCGCGTGGAAGAAGATGTTCTCGAGGGCCTCCCAGTAGAACGAGCGCGTGAGGTGCCGCGCGATCGTGACGATGTCGATGCCGCGGTCGGTGATCTCGCGGAGCGCCACCTCGTCCTTGCTCTCGATCGCCTCGAGGATCTCCCACAGGAAGACCCCCGACACGAACTCCGTGACCAGCACCTCGTCGTTCGAGAGCTCGAAGTACACCCGGGGCGCCTGGATGTGGTCCTGCTTCTTCCGCCGCGCCCGGCGCGCGAAGATCTCGTTGTAGCGGGCCTCGAGGGTGTAGTTCAGGGATTCCGAGAAAGCCTGCCGCAGCTCCTCGCACAGGCCCGTCGCGCGGCCCGCCCCGAGCAGGGAGCAGGCCTCGGCGACGTCGAGGAGCCAGCCCAGGGCGCGCAGGTCGGCCGCGAAGATCTGGTCGATGCCGGGCCGCCGCACCTTGACGCCGACCTTCTCGCCCGTCGGGAGCAGGGCCTGGTAGACGCAGGCCACGGTCGTCGACGCGATCGGCGTCGGGTCGAACACCGCGAACACGTCCTGCACGCGCCGGCCCGCCGCCCTCTCGATGCGGGCGATCGCGTCGCGCGTGTCGAAGGCCGGCGCGTCGTCGGCGATCTCCGCGAACTCCTCGCAGTAGTGGGAGGGAAAGAGGTCCGCCCGGAAGGACAGGTGCTGGCCGATCTCGATGAAGGTGGGCCCCGAGCGCTCCAGGATCTCGCGCAGCCTCGCCGCGTCGCCCTCGGGCGTGCGGCGTCGGCGCACGGTGTCGCCGAGGGTGCCCCAGAAGAACGCGACCGCGGCCGCCAGCCAGGGCAGGAGGCGCGGCACGACCCTGAGCCAGCTCGTCTCGATCTCGACCACCCGCGCCATGGGCGGCACCGCCGCCGCCGTCTCGGCCGCGGCGTTGACCGCGCGACGCGGGATCGGGGCGATGACGTCGTCGTCCTCGCGAAGCGGAGCGAGGCGATCGGCGGGCAGGGACGTCATGGGAGGGGAGCTAGAGCGGCAGCAGGGCGCGGAGCAGGAAGCGGCGGGGGTCGCGCCGGCGGCCTAGGGCGCGGAGGAAGTCCGACGAGGCCCAGCTCGCTTCCTTGGCCGCGGTCCCCACGGCGAAGGCCGAGTTCGCCACGGCGTCGCGGATCGCGCCGTCGCGGCGCCTCTTGGCGGAGCGATCGCGCCGCTTCTGCCAGGACGCGAGGCCGAGCTCGACCGCGCGGCCCACGCGCTGGGACGCCTTGCTCAAGCCGCGCTCGACGCGCCCGGTGCCGCGGGTCGCTCTGCCGCCGTCGCGGCTCACAGGAACGGCAGCCTCAGCCGCCCGCCGCCCTTGGCCTTCTTCTTGTAGATCACGACGACGGGCACGAGCTCCTTGTCGGCGGCCTCGGCGCCGAGGTTGCGGCGGATGTCGTCGAGGGCTTCCTGCACCTCGCCGAGGAGCTGTCCTTCGCCGCGCTTCAACTGCTTCAGGCGCTTGCCTTTGCGCTTCCCGAGGTCCACGACGATCGGCGTCAGCGGCTCGCTCATGGTCACTTCCTCATGGCGGTAGTGCGGAGGAAGGCCATTCAAGCACACGGGCTTGGGCGCGCGCAACCCTCTCTGGTAGAGTCTGCGCATCACGGAGGCCGACGTCATGGCAGGCTCGAAGATCCGCGTCCTCGTCTCGGGGGCCCTGCTGGTCGCCGCCGCCCTCGGCGCCGCCGGCTACGCCTACTACGAGCGCCTCCACCGCAGCATCCCGGTGGTCTACGCGGATCCCGTGGAGCGCTTCAAGTACGGGTCCATCGGGACCGAGGGCTTCGGGCTGCCCACCTACGTCTTCGAGATCCTGCCGGAGCTCTGCCCCGAGAAGTTCCCCGGCGGCTACGAGGCCCTCGGCTGGAACTTCGAGCCGGGCCAGACGGTGCCGATCGGCTTGTCACGCCGGGACATGGGCGTCGAGCGCATCGGCTTCAACTGCGCCACCTGCCACGTCGGCACGTACCGCGAGAGCCCCGCGTCGCCGCGCCACGTGGTGCTCGGCATGCCGCCCCAGAACCTCGACTTCCAGAAGTTCCTGCGCCGCATGGGCGAGTGCGTCCTCGACCCGCGCTTCACGACCGAGGCCGTGATGGCGAAGATCGAAGCGCGCCATCCGCTCTCGGCCATCGACAAGGCCGTGTTCCGCAAGATCGCCCTGCCCGAAGTCCTGGGCCTCACGAAGTACCAGGTCGAGAAGCACGAGTTCTTCTCGCGGCGCCCCGACTTCGGCCCCGGCCGCTTCGACGCCCTCAACTTCATCCGCCTCGACCTCGACCTCAATCCCGGGAAGGACGACAAGGTCGGCGTCGTGGACTATCCCTCGGTGTGGAACCAGAAGGCCCGCGAGCACCACTACGCCCAGTGGGACGCGAGCACGCCCTCGGTCAAGGAGCGCAATCGCCTCGCCGCCATGCTCGCGGCCGGCGGCGACTACCACGCCCTCGACGCGGACGAGCTGCTCTGGTACGACGAGTGGCTGCTCACCTTGCCCGTCCCCGCCTACCCGTTCCCCGTCGACCGCGCCCTCGCCCGCAAGGGCGAGCCCGTCTACCAGCAGCGCTGCGCCGACTGTCACTCGGCCACGGGACGGCGCGTCGGAGTCGCGACGCCGGTCGAGGAGGTGGGCACGGATCGCAACCGCACGGACAACCTGACGATCGAGGTGGGCGCCGCGCTCAACAAGGTGCACACGGACCGCTGGGCGATCACGCAGTTCCGGAAGACCGGCGGCTATGCGACGGTGCTCCTCGACGGCATCTGGGCCCGCGGGCCGTACCTGCACAACGGCTCGGTGCCGAACCTGCGCGAGCTCCTCACGCCGCCCGAGAAGCGCTCGAAGGTCTTCTACCGCGCGTACGACGTCTACGATCCCGTGAACGTCGGCTTCGTGTCGAGCGGGCCGGAGGCGGAGGCCGCGGGCTGGAAGTTCGACACGGCGGTGAAGGGCAACGGCAACGAAGGCCACGTGTACGGCACGGACCTGAGCGACGCGGACAAGCTCGCGCTCATCGAGTTCCTGAAGCTCCAGGACGGCTCGGCCGTCAAGCCGTAGCGTCGCGCAGGCGCTCGAGCAGCGCCGCGAGCAGCGCGCGGCCCGCGTCCTCGCGGCGCCAGGAGTCGTGGCCGCCCTCGCGCCGCAGCAGCTCGAAGCCCGCGCTCGTGTGCTCCCGCCAGGCCTCGACGCCCGAGTACGGTACCAGGGTGTCTTCCCAGGCTCCGAAGGCCGTGATGGGGACCGGCAGCGGGCGGCGCCCGGCGCCGTTGTACGTGACCACGAGCTCGAGATCCCGACGCAGGCCGGCGAGCCCCTTCGCTCCCGTCGCGATCTCGAAGAAGCCGACGAGATCGCGCAGCCGCTCGTCGTCGAACACGTGGACGGGCGGCAGGAAGTTGAGGTGCGGCGCCATCGCGGACGACACGAACAGTCGCTCCGGCATCGGCTGCCCGGCCGCGGCGAGGGCATGGGCGGTCTCGAACGACAGCAGCGCGCCGAGATCGTGGCCGAAGAAGGCGAACGGCCGATCGAGCCGGGAGCCGAGGACCGCGGCGCACTGCGCGGCGAGCTCGTCGACCCGCCTCGGCCCTGCCGCCGGCCCCACGAGCGTCACGAGCTCGACGTGCTCGGGGAGCGTGGGTGCCCACGCGTCGAAGGCGTCCGGCTCGCTGCCGAGGTGAGGAAAGCAGAACAGTCGACGCGTCGCCTCGGTGCGGGGCACGGGCGCGCGAGCCTCGACGCTCGCCCCCAGTCCCGCGACGGCCACCGGTCCAGCCAGGCGCCGCGCGATCACGTCGTGCAGGAAGGGCCGCTCCGTCTCGACGAAGTAGTGCTCTCCCGGGCGCATGAACAGCGCGAACGGGCCGCGCGTGCGCTCGCGCCAGGGCTCGAGGGCCGCCTGGGGCGCGAACAGGTCCTCCCACGCACCGAACGCGGTGATCGGCGCGTCCAGCACGCCGTCGTCGCCGGCCTCGAAGACGTAGGCGGCCGCGGCCTCGAAATCCGCGCGGACCGAGGGCAGCGCCCGCGCCAGCAGGGCCGGGTCGCGCAGCAGCGGCTCGGAGCTCTCGAAGCGGATCAGCGCGAGCACCTCGCGGAAGCGCTCGTCGGAGCGCCCGTAGACCTGCGGGATGCGATAGAGCGGGGGAGACGGCGCGCCCGAAGCGAACAGCTCGCGAGCCGTCAGGCCGTGGTCGCGAGCGAGACGCCGCGCGGTCTCGAACATCACGATCGATCCGAGGCAGTGGCCGAAGAACGCGAAGGGGCGATCGAGGTAGGGCAGCAGCGCCGGCACGAGGGCGTCCACGATCTGCGGGATGCGCGTCATGAGAGGCTCGGAGCGTCGCGCGCCGCGGCCCGGCAATTCCACCGCGTGCACCTCGACGCCCTCGCCCAGGCCCCGGTTCCAGCCGCGGTAGACGCGAGCGGAGCCGCCCGCGTACGCGAAGCAGAACAGGCGCAGGCGCGCGTTCGGGTCGAGGTGGATCGGCACGAGCCAGGAGCCGGGCGCCGTGTCGCGGGGCGCGACGGCCGGGGCCGCGGCCGGAATCGCGAGGAGGCGCGCTGCCAGCGCCTCGACCGTGGTCTCGAACAGCGACGTCACCTCGACGCTGCGGCCGAGGGCGGTCTCGATGCGGCGCTGCAGCTCGAGGCCGAGCAGCGAGTCGATCCCGAGCCGGTCCAGGATCACGTCGTGGGGAACGTCCGAGATCGGCAGGTCGAGGATGGCCGCGAGCGATTCCCTCAGGAACGGCACCAGGGTCTCGCGTCGCAGCGGCCCCGGGCCGAGTCCGACCGGTGCGGGGCGCGTCCCGCCCCGAGGACGCAATCCGGCGAGCAGCGGCAGGCTTCCGGCCACGGCGTTGGCGGCGAACAGGCGCGTCCAGTCCACGGCGGCGACCAGCGCCGTCGGCGCTGCCGCGCTCAAGACACGCTCGAGGGCGTCGAGGGCCTCCGCGGGCGGGAGCGGACGCAGGCCGCGTGCGAGCACGGACGCCCCGTCGCGCGCCGCCATGCCGACGCTCGCCCAGGGTCCCCACTGCACCGAGGTCGCGACCCGGCCCTGAGCGGCACGCTGCCGCGCCAGCGCGTCGAGGAACGCGTTGGCGGCGGCGTAGCTGGCCTGGCCCGGTGAGCCCAGCACCGCCGCGATCGACGAATACAGCACGAAGTAGTCGAGCGCCCGGCCCTCGGTGAGGCGATGGAGGTGGAGCGCGCCGCGGCCTTTCGCGGCGAACACCGCCTCGAAACCGGCGGCGTCCTGGAGGTACAGGGGCTTGTCGTCGACGAGGCCCGCCGAGTGGAAGATGCCGGCCAGCGGCGGCATGGAGGCGTCCAGCTCGGACAGCAACGTCGCGACGGCGTCCGCCTCGGCCACGTCCGCCGCCCACGCCCTGACCGTGACGCCGCGGGCTCGAAGCGCCGCCAGCGTCGGCTCGGATTCCGGGGTGCGGCCGCGACGGCCCACGAGGGCGAGGTGCCGTGCGCCGCGCTCCGCCAGCCAGCTTGCCGTGGCGAGACCAAGGCCGCCGAAGCCGCCGGTGACGAGATAGGTCGCGTCGGCGCGCAAGGTCAGGGACCGGAAGGCGCCGGCCGCGCGCGGCACGAGGCGCGGAACGTAGCGCACGCCGTCGCGCCAGGCGACCTCGGTCTCCGAAGGCGCGCCGAGCGTCGCGCGCAGGGCCGCGGCGTCGGCTTCGGGCCCGGCATCCGGATCGAGGTCGATCAGGCCACCCCAGAGCTCGGGGTGCTCCACCTGGATGACGCGCGCCAGGCCGATCACGGGAGCGGACCCGGGCACGCCCGTCTCTCCCGGTCGAACCGCCTGGGCGCCGCGCGTCACGACCCACAGCCGTCGGCGATCCGCGGGGCCCGCCGCGTCCAGGGTCTTCGCGATGGCGAGGACCTCGTCGTAGCCGCCATCGCTCGCCGCTCGCGTGGAGACATCGATCACGACGTGCGGCGCCTCCGGTGCCGCGGGGGCGGGGTCCGAGCGGCTCCAGACCACGTCGTACACCAGATCCTGCTTGGGCGCGGAGGCCGACTCGCGCACGTGGGCGAGCACGTCGGTGTGGAGCGGGCGCCGATGGAACGGGTACGTGGGGACGCGCGCGCGGGCCAGGGTGGCGGGACGCGCGACGCTGTCCGCCGGGCCGCCGGTGTCGACACTTGGCATCGGCAGGCCTGAGACGAACCCGTCGAGGCCCGCCGCCAGGGCCGTCGCGTCCGCGGCCGTCACGCTGAGGCGCAAGGCGTGCTGCGTGCGGGCGTGACGCGCGGTGTCGACGATCCCCTCCACGTCGGCGTCCTCCCTTAGCAGCCGATCCCGGAAGCTCTCGGCCAGGCCCGTGAGAGACTCGGGAGTCCGTGCCGAGAGCCGGAGCTGATAGCCCTCGGGCCGCGCCTCCCGCACCCTCGGCGCCTCGGGCGCGACGCCTTCCAGCACGAGGTGCGCATTCGTGCCTCCGAGACCGAACGAGCTCACGCCGGCGAGCGGGAGGCCGGGGCCCTCGGGCCACGGCTCCGCGGCGGTCACGACGCGCAGCGGCAGGTCGGCCCAGCGCACGTACGGGTTGGGGGTCGCGAAGTTCAGGCTCGGGCAGAGCCGTCGCCGCTGCAGGGAGAGCGCCGTCTTGATGAGCGCGGCGGCGCCTGCCGCCGACTCGAGATGCCCCAGGTTCGTCTTCACCGACGACACGGCGCAGCGCGACTCGCGGCTGCGGCCCCGGCCGAGCACGGCGGCCAGGGCCCTGAGCTCGATGGGATCCCCGATCAGCGTGCCCGTGCCATGGGCCTCGACGAACTGCACGTCCGCCGGAGACACGCCGGCCCGGCGGTAGGCCTCGCCCAGCACGCGCTCCTGGGCGAAGCGGTTGGGCGCCGTGAGGCCGTTGCTCTTCCCGTCCTGGTTCACGGCGCTGCCGCGGATCACGCAGTAGACGAGGTCGCCGTCGCGGCGCGCGTCGGCCAGCCGCTTCAGCGCCACGAGGCCGCCGCCCTCGCCGCGCACGATCCCGTTGGCCGCCGCGTCGAAGGCACGGCAGCGGCCGTCGGGCGAGAGCAGCCCGGCGTCGGCGTAGAACAGGTGCATGGCCGGGAACGACATGACGTTGACGCCGCCCGCCAGCGCCAGGGGCATCGAAGGATCGCTGCGGAGCGCCTGGCAGGCGAGGTCCACGGCCACGAGGGACGACGAGCACAGCGTGTCCACCGCGAGGCTCGGTCCGCGCAGGTCGAGCACGTACGAAACGCGGTTGGCGGCGATGCCGAGGGAGCTGCCGATGCCGAGGTGCGCGTCCATCAGGGGCAGGCTCCGGCCGTGGACGAGGGCGTGGTCGGCGTTCATCACGCCCACGTAGACGCCGACGTTCGTCTCGGCCAGCGCGCCCGGCACGACGCCGGCGTCCTCGAGAGCCTCCCAGGCGAGCTCGAGGAGCAGCCGCTGCTGCGGGTCCATGCGTGCGGCCTCGCGCGGCGAGAGCCCGAAGAACTCGGGCTCGAACGCGTCGATCGTGTCGAGGTAACCGGCGCGCGGGGCCGACGCTCGCGTCTGGCCCAGGGCCAGCCACAGGGCGAGCCGATCCTCCGGCATCTCCCCGATCGCTTCGCGGCCCTGGGCGAGCAGCTCCCAGTACCGCTCGGGATCGGGCGCTCCCGGGAAGCGGCAGCTCAGGCCGACGATCGCTACGGGCTCCACGTCGTCAGCTCGCTCAGGTGGCGGGACAGCTTCTCGATGGTCGGGAAGTCCCACACGAGCGTCGGCTCGAGCTCGACGCCCAGGAAGTCCTCGAGGGCCCCGGCCATGTTGACGCCCTCGAGGGACTCGAGACGATAGGTGGCGAACGTGGCGTTCACGTCGACGCTCTCGGGAGCGATGCCCCGACGCCGGGCGATCTCCGCGATGAGCCAGGTCTGGATCTCGAGCTGGCTGCGCGGCACCTGGCCGACCGGGCTCTCGGTCACCGGCGGGAGCCCCGCGCCGCGAGGGGCGGCGCCAGCAGGGAGAACCAGCGGTCGCGATGGAACAGGTCCATCACCCGCGCGCTCACCGACGTGTCCTCCTCCACGGGCCGCACCTCGAGAGCCGGCTGCAAGCGTTGTCGCACCCGCCGCAACGCGAGATGCAGCCACGCGCCGGCCTTGCCGAAGTCGTCGAGGCCGCCCCGGCTCTCGAGCCAGAACAGCAACGCCGCCGTGCCCGCGAAGAGCGCCGCGTGACGACGCGCCGCCGTCAGCATCTCGGGGGCCCGGCCATGACCCGGTCCGTGGGGCGCACGCAGCGTCTCGAGAAAGGCTCGGAGCGCGTCGCTTTCCGTCCGGAGCCGGGCCACTTCGCTTCGGATGCCTAGCAGTATCACAGGCTCCGTCTCCGACGCCAAGGCGCCCGACTCGAGGCGCTCGTGGGCGGTGCGCAGGGCCAGGAGCAGGGGATCCGCGCCATGAGGCACGAGGCGCAGACGCGTGCCGTCCGCGGGATCGAGGGGCCGGCCGAGATCGAAGACCGGGGCGAGCGACGCGCCCGCGGCGTCCGCCGCCGCCGCCGTGCGCTCGTACAGCGCCGGCAGCGCCGCTCCCAGGTGGGCGAGGCTCACCACGCCGCCGAAGTGGCTGACGCGTGTGAGCGGAGCGTCGCGGACGATCTTCTGGAAGATGCCCTGCCACCACGCGTCGCGCAGGTAGAAGCGGGCGCCCAGCAGCACCGACAGGTCGTGGAGCGCGCTCTCGGCCGTTTCCGTCACGAACGCCTTGCCAGCCGGCGCCCAGGTCACGAGCCGATCGGGCGCCGCGTGGATGGCGCGCGTGCAGGCGAGGGTCGCGCACTCGACCAGCAGGATGTCCAGGAAGGCGTCGACGACCGCGGCACGCACGGCGGGAATCGCGAGGGCCGGCTCGCCGTACAGCCGGCGCGCGTCGAGGAACGCGACGCTCGAGCGCAGGGCCGTGTCGAGAGCGCCCACGAGCGGCCCGAGCGACAGCGTGCGGCTCACCTGCGAGCACTTGAGGCTGAGCTCGAACCCGCTGCCCGGAGCGCCGAGCAGCGCGTCGGGCGGGAGCGCTAGATCCGAGAAGCGCACGCCGTCGATGTCCTGGCCGCGCACGCCGAGGGTCTTGAAGCGCTCCAGGAACTCCATGCCCGACGGGTCGATCCGCGCCTTGTCCACGAGCACGAGAGAGAACCCGCGGGCCCCGCCCTCGGCCGCGGTGCGCGCCAGCACGACGAGAAGGGCCGAGCGGCGTGCGTTCGCGACGACCCATTTCTCGCCGCGCAGCGAGAAGCCCGTCGCCGTCGGCTCCGCGGCTACTTCCGTGGCCATGAAGTCGTTGCCGTGCTCCTGCTCGTGGAACGCGATCGAGAGCTGGCCGCCGCCGAGCAGGATCTCGGCGACGCGCGCCTGCTGCGCGGGGGTCCCGGCGTGCCAGGCGAGAACGGCGGCGGGCAGGCTCACCGCGTGGCTCGTGGCCGCGGTGACGTCGCGGCGGCCCACGGATCGGAGCAGCCAGAACAGTGCTTCGTGGGAGGCGAGGGCCCCGTCGAGCGCCGCCGGCACGTAGTGCCGCCCGAGCCCCGCCGCGTCGAGGGCCGTGAGGTCGGGCCGCTCCTCGCGCTCGTCGTGCTCGACCGTGGACCGGAAGGAGAGCGGGTTCGAGTCGACGAGGGGATCGCCCAGCGTCTGCTCGAGAGCCTCCGCGGGCCCGTACGCGCTCGGGACGGCCTCAGCCACGGGCGGCGAGCGGAATGGGGAACAGCGAAAAGGACCGGTGCGCGTCGGCGAGCGACTCGAGCCGCAGCGCCAGGGTCTCGCGACAGGCCGGCGGCACCGGCGTCGGAATCCCGGCCCGGGTCAGCAGGCCCGAGACGGCCGCCACCACCCACGCCTCGTCGGCCAGGAACGCGTCGCCCGCGCCGCGATTCGCGAGCCAGGAGTGCACGCACGCCGCGGCCGCGACGAAGCACGCGTGACGCTCGGCCAGCGCGAACAGCTCCGGAGATTCGGGCGCGACCGTAGCCAGGGCGAGCGCGTCGGCGGTGAGAGCGGTCGCGATGCTGTCGACCCGTGGCCGCAGGGCCGACCCCGCGGGCAGCGCGCGGATCGCGAGGGGCAGCGCCTCCAGGACGTCGTCGCGGCCCCGGCTCACGAGTGCCAGGCGGCTCGCGTCGAAGGCGGGAAGGTCCTGAGCGCCATCGAACAACGCCGGACCACGCGCCGCGACCGCCGCATCCACGCTGCGAGGCGCCGCGAGGCGCGGCAGCTGCAGGGCCAGGAGGCTCAGGTTCACGACCGTGCTGCCGTCGAAGAGGGCGACGAGCGCGGCGTCGCGCGCGAGCTTCTGGAAGACGCCCTGAGCCCCCTCGCGCAGATAGTGGCGCGCCCCCAGCACCACCGCCAGCCGCCGCAACGACGCGTCGACCGATGTCGGAACGATCAGCTTCGCGACGGCCGAGAGGACGCTCGCCTGCTCGGGGACCACGTGCAGGGCTCGTGCGGCGGTCTGGGCCAGTACCTCGCACGCGAGCAGGTCCGCGAACGCCTCGGCCAGGATCGCGCGCGCATGAGGCAGCTGGGTGACCGGCTGCCCGCGGATGCGCCGGCTCCGGGCGAACTCGAGCACCACGCGCAGGCCGGTGTCGGCGGCGCCCAGGGAGAGAGCTCCGATCAGGCTGCGGGTGACGAACAGTCCCTTGAGCACGATCTCGAGGCCGTGGCCTTCGGGCCCGATGCGTGCGTCCACCGGGACGACGGCGCCCCGGAAGCGCGCCCCGCTGATGTCGGCGCCCCGGATGCCGGCCGTCTTGAGCTTCGCGGTGGGCTCGATGGCGCCGCCGCTCGGGGCCTGCGTGTCGACCAGGAACAGGGAGGCCGAGCGCGGGCCCGCCGCGGAGGCCGTGCGCGCCAGCACCACCAGAGCGCGGCCGCGGGTCGCGTTGTTGATCAGCCACTTCTCGCCCGACAGCACGTAGCTCCCACCCACGCTCGTGGCCGTCGTGTCGAGGTCCTGAAGGTCGCTGCCGTGGTCCCTCTCGGTGAGGCAGAGGGCCGCCTGGTCGCCTGCCAACAGGAGCGAAGCCAGCTGCCGTCGCTGCGCGTCGCTCCCCGCAATCCAGACCGGCGCCGCGGCCAGGAACGACTTGGCGTGGGCGATCGCGACCGTGAGATCGCGCCGCGCCACGACGCGCACCAGCGCCAGGAGCTCCGGGAACGCCGTGAGGCGGCCGCCCAGGGCCTGAGGCACGTAGTGCGCGTTCAGTCCCAGGGCATCGAGGGCCCGGCACTCGGCCTCGGGATAGGCCTCGAGCTCGTCGAGCTCGAGCATGCGGGCGAAGGCGATGACGCCCCCGGAGGACGGATCGCCCAGGGCGAGCTCCAGGCGCTCGGCGGCGTTCATGACGGAGGGGCGATGGATCGCGCCAGGTACTTGCTGCGGCAGTGCAGGCGCTCGAGCTTGCCGCTCGAGGTCCTCGGGATCGTGCGCGGCCGGGCCAGCACCACGTCGTGGACCACGAGCTGGTGCTCGCGCGCGATCGCGTCGCGGATCGTGCCCACGATCTGGCTCTGCCAGGCGGCGTCCTTCAGGCGGCGCGGGCCGAGCTCCACGACTACCACGACCTCCTCGCGGCGCTCGTTCTCGACAGAGAAGGCCGCGACGCCGCCCATGCGCAGCTCCGGCAGCGAGTCGTGGACGGTGCGCTCGATGTCCTGGGGATAGTGGTTCTTGCCGGCTACCACGATCAGCTCCTTGATCCGCCCGCAGATGAACAGCTCGTTCTCGTGGACGAAGCCCAGGTCGCCCGTGCGCAGGAACGGTCCCCGACCGTCGCGGGTCGTCGCCTCGAACGTCTCGCGGGTCTTCCCGGGCTGGCCGTAGTAGCCCCTCGCGACGCTCGGGCCGTGGAGCCAGATCTCGCCCACGTGGCCGGCCGGCAGGTCCGCGAGGCGCTCGGGGTCCACGATCAGCAGCTCCTGGCCCGTGTCGGCACGTCCGCACGAGACGAGCGACCGGGTCTCGAAGCCCGGCCGGGGCGGGCGCAGCCGATGGTCCTTGAGCGCCTCGTCGTCGAAGAGCAACACGGTGGGCGGGGCCGTCTTCGGGCCACCGGTGACGATCAGCGTCGCCTCGGCGAGACCGTAGCAGGGATAGAAGCTCTCGGGCCGGAAGCCGTTGCCCGCGAAGCGCGCGGCGAATCGGCGCAGCGTCTCGGCGTGGACGGGCTCGGCGCCGCAGAAGGCGACCTTCCAGCACGACAGGTCGAGCCCGGCGCTCTGCTCCTCGCGGATCTCGCGGCAGCACAGCTCGTAGGCGAAGTTGGGCGCCCCCGCGATCGTTCCGCGGAACTTCGCGATCGCCGCGAGCCAGCGCACCGGGTGCTTGAGGAAGTCGAGGGGCGAGAGCAGGTAGTCGGGGGAGCCCGAGTAGAGCGGCTCGATCAGGCAGCCGATGAGCCCCATGTCGTGGTACATCGGCAGCCAGCTCACGACCGTCGTGTGCTCGCCCTGCTCGAACACGCGCTTCACGAGGCCGCAGTTCGCGAGCAGGTTGCCGTGGCTCACCATCACGCCCCGCGGCGACGCCGTCGATCCAGACGTGTACTGCAGGAAGGCCAGGGTGTCCGGGTCGATCGGCGGGGCCGCGAAGCCGGCGTCGGCGTCCGGCAGCCCGTCGGTCGCGATCCACTCGAGCGCGCCCAGCTCGGGCGCCGCCGCCACGAAGAGCGGCTTCGCCGCGACCAGTTCCCGCGTCGCGAGCACGAAGCGCGCGTCACAGTCGCGGGCGACGGCCCGCACCCGCGCCAGGGTGCGTCCGGGCGCCCGCGGGTCGGGCGGCAGCACCGGCACCGCCAGCGTGCGGGCGTACAACGCGCCGAAGAAGGCCTTGGCGAAGCCGAGGCCGGGAGGGTAGAGCAGCAGCGCCCGCGCGTCGCGGGCGCCGCGTTCGGTGAGCCGCGCCGCGACGTCCTGCGCGGAGCGACGCAAGCCGGCGTAGGTCAGGCGCTCGCTTTCGACCTCGCCCTTCGCCAGGAACGAGTAGCAGAGCCGATCGGGTTGTGCGCTCGCGCGTGCGTCGAGGAGGGCGACGACGTGGGACGCGCCCTGGAAAGGCACGGCCTGATCCATGGCAGCCCGGGGATTAGACCATACGGCGTGGGGGGCTCCAAGCGGCGGCCCGTGGTAGGCTCCAGCCGCTTCCGAACGCAGCCGGAACGCCCCGAATGAAGGCAGACGACCCCGCCGGCAGCGCCGCCCGGAGCCGCATCGAGGCCTCCGTCCTCGCCGGGCTGCAGCGTTTCCGCGAGCAGCACTCCCCGTCCTCCGAGCCCGACGACCCGCCGGCACCCAGCCTCGCGATGCCCGGCGTGATCGCGGCCCTGCCGCGTCGCGCCGTCGACGAGAGGACGCCCCCGAAGAAGCAGCGGCGCCGCTCGGCCAGCACCGTCGAGTTCCGTGCCCGCACGCTGCCGACCGTGGGCCGGCTGTTCGTCTGGCTCGCCGGCGCCGCGCGTCTCGTCGCGGGCAACCTGAAGGACACGCTGCTCGGCCGCGACACGATCGCGCGGCGTGCCGTGCGCCTGCGCCTGGTGCTGCAGGGCATGGGGCCCACGTTCATCAAGCTGGGCCAGCAGCTCTCGATCCGGGCCGACATCCTGCCGTTCCAGTACTGCCAGGAACTGACGAAGATGCTCGACCGGGTGCCTCCGTTCCCGGTGGAGCACGCGCTCGGGCGCATCGAAGCCGTCGCGGGCCGCCCCATCCCCGAGATCTTCCGGACCTTCGACCCGGTGCCGATCGGCTCGGCGTCCATCGGCTGCGTGTTCCAGGGCATACTCCACGACGGCCAGAAGGTCGCCGTGAAGGTGCGGCGACCGGGCATCGGCGAGACTTTCGCCTCGGACCTGCGCGCCCTGGGCTGGCTCCTGGATCTCGCCGAGCAGCTCACGCTGCTCCGGCCCGGCACCACCCACGACGTGCGCTTCGAGCTGCAGAAGATGCTGTTCGAGGAGCTCAACTACCCCCTGGAGGCGCGCTACACGGACCTCTTCGCGCGCCGCGCGAAGAAGAAGCGCCAGGATTACATCAACGCGCCCCGGGTGTTCTTCGAGCTCTCGGGCGAGGACGTGCTCACGACCGAGCACGTCTCCGGCGTGTTCCTGTGGGAGATCCTGGGCGCCCTCGACCGCGGCGACAGCGCCGCCATGGCGGCCTTCAGGGCCCAGGGCTTCGATCCCGAGGTGATCGCGAAGCGCATGATCCGCGCCTTCTTCTGGGAGACCCTCGAGAACATCTTCTTCCACGCCGACCCGCACCCGGCGAACATCGTGGTGCGCCCCGACAATTCCCTGGTCTTCATCGACTTCGGCTCGTGCGGCCGCTTCTCGGGCAAGGTCAAGCGCGCCTACCACCGCTTCCAGGAGTACATCTCGGCCGAGGACGTGAGCGGCATGACCGAGTCGGCCATGTCGATGATCGAGCCCCTGCCGCCCGTGGACCTGGAGCGCCTGACGCGGGAGATCGAGGCCTTCTTCTGGGACTGGTTCTACGCGACGGAGAGCAAGCACGCCGAGTGGTGGGAGCGCTGCACGGGCCAGATGTGGATGAAGTTCCTGGGCATCGCGCGGCGCTACGGCATCGCGATCAACGTCGACACGCTGCGCATGTTCCGCGCCACGTTCCTCTACGACAGCATCGCCATGCGCCTGCACAACAAGCTCGACATGAACGGCGAGTTCAAGGCCTACGTGCGCGAGCGCGGCGAGCGCGCGAAGCGCAGCGTCCGGCGCGCCTTGCGCAACCGCCTCGACAAGGGCCCGAGCACCCGCGACTACCTCGTCATCGAGGACCTGGGCCGACTGACGCGCCAGTTCGGGAACCGCGTGCAGCACATCCTCGACAGCCCCGACCACCGCTTCTTCGACATGCTGGGCAAGGCGGCCTACGGCATCTCCATGCTGTTGCGCTTCACCATCCTCGCGAGCGGCCTGCACGTGCTCGCGGTGCTCGTGATCAGCGCGGAGCGCTGGGCGACGTCGCGGCCCGTGGACCCGGCCGCGATCCTCGTGGGCCTCGTCTCGACCACGGCGTACCAGGTCGTCGTCGCGGTGTTCGTGCTGGTCGCCCTGCGCAAGGCGCTCTCGCGCCTCGAGGACCTCGACCTCGCGAAGCGGTAGGTCCTAGCCGCGCGCCTGGGCGGCCACGAGCTCCGCGATCTCGGCGGGAGCGTCTTCCGGCACGTAGTGCTTGCCGTTCAAGCGGTGGATCGTGGGCACGCCCAGCGCCTCCTGGCAGTCGCGTCCCTTGGTGGCGAGGGTCAGGGCGGGATCGTGCTCGCCCCAGACCACCTGGGCGGGATAGCGGCGCTCCTTCACGTGGGCGAGGATGCGGGACTCGTACGCCTCGGTGAGCTCGAAGGCCCGCATGATCTTGAGGAACGCGCGCCCGCGATCCTCGAGCTTCAGGATCTTGAGGTAGGCGAGGATCTCTTCCTTCGGCACCGGGGTCGCGACGCCCTGCAGGCGGAACAGGGTCTCGAAGGTGAAGCCCGACATGCCGCCCAGCCAGAGCTCGCCGAGCACGGGCACTGCGAACGGCTTCATGGGCCAGGAGCGCTTGAAGCTCGCGACCTTGATCATCGAGTTCATCACGGTGGCCGAGAGCACCCGCTCGGGCGCGCGCCGCGCCAGCTCGAACCCGATCGGCACAGCGATGTCGTGGAGCACGAGATGCGCACGCTTCAGCTCGAGGGCGTCCATGGCCGCGAGCGTCCAGCCGGCCAGGCTCGACCAGCTGTAGTCGAACGCCTCGGGGCGCTGGGCGAAGCCGAGCCCGGGGAAGTCGATCGCGACCCCGCGCAGGCCGCGGCTCGCGAGCTGCGGCAGCAGCTTGCGGAACAGGTAGGAGGACGACGGCACGCCATGGAGGCACAGCGCCACGTTGCCCTGGCCCTCCTCGAACACGACGCTGCCGACGCCTGCGGCCTGGAAGGGGCGGCCGCGGGAACGCCAGGCGGCGACGACCTCGTCGACGGTCATGGTGGGCCGAGCCTACACCAAAGAAGGGCTGCGCCGCCGCCGAAAAGCGTGGCACACTGCGCGCGTGGCGCTGCCCTCGTCGATGCGCGCGGTCGTCCTGAAACGCTATTCGGCC
This sequence comes from uncultured Acidobacteriota bacterium, assembly GCA_902826455.1. Taxonomy (GTDB): domain Bacteria; phylum Acidobacteriota; class Vicinamibacteria; order Fen-336; family Fen-336; genus CADEEV01. Next base: position 57,634 of record CADEEV010000014.1, read on the forward strand.
GACCCGGGGGATCTCGTCTGCGAGGAGCGTCCCGTGCCGAGGCCCGGGCCCGGCGAAGTGCTCGTCCAGATCGCCGCCTCTCCCATCAATCCCTCGGATCTCGCGTTCATCGAGGGACGCTACGGCTTCGTGAAGCCGCTGCCCATCGTGCCCGGCATCGAGGCCGCGGGCCGCGTGGTGGCTGCCGGCAGCGGCCTCGTGCCGCGCCTGCGCCTCGGCAAGCGCGTGGTCTGCGCCGTCCAGGACAAGGGCGACGGCTGCTGGGCGGAGTACGCGGTCACCGCGGCCATGAACTGTCTGCCGCTGCCCGACTCGATCGACGACGAGGCGGCGGCCTCCATGCTGGTGAACCCCTTCACGTGCTACGCCCTCGTCCAGGAGGCGAAGAAGCGCGGCGCCCGCCACGTTCTCGCGTCGGCGGCCGGCGGCGTCCTCGGGCGCATGCTGTGGAAGTTCGGGGCGCGCGAGGGACTCGAGATCGTCGGGATCGTGCGGCGTCCCGAGCAGGCCGAGGAGCTGCGGGCCCGCGGCATGCGCCACGTGCTCGCGAGCGCAAGCTCGGACTTCGACGAGCGCCTGCGGGCCTTGTGCGCCGAGCTGCGGGTGAGTGTCGCGCTCGACGCCGTGGGCGGCGACACGACGGCCCGTCTCGCGACGGCCCTCGAGCCCGGCGGCGTCGTGCTCGTCTACGGTCAGCTGGATCGCGGGCCGGCCCAGGCCGACGTGCGCGAGCTGATCTTCCGGGGCAAGCGCATCGAGGGCTTCTGGCTCACGTCCTGGCTGAGACGCCAGTCCGTTCCCGGCACCCTCTGGGCCTGGCGCAAGATCCAGGCCCTCGCCGGCGACGACATGAAGGGCCAGGTGCGGGCCCGGCATCCCTTGACCGAGGCGCCGCTCGCCGTGAAGAGCTACCGGGAGAACATGTCGGGCGGCAAGGTCCTGCTCGTTCCCGGCCGCTGAGCGCCGCCCTCGCCTAGAGCAGCGTCCCGCGCAGGATGTGGGCCGCCACCTGGAAGTAGATGACGAGGCCGGTCACGTCGACCAGCGTCGCGACGAAGGGCGCCGAGCTCGTGGCCGGGTCGAAGCCCAGGCGCCGCAGGATGAAGGGCAGCATGCTTCCCGAGAGCGTGCCGAAGCACAGCACGCCGATCAGGCTGAGCCACACGGTGATCGCGACGAGCAGGTAGTGCTCGCCGTAGTTGGCGAAGCCGAGGCGCTGCCAGAGCACGATGCGGGCGAAGCCGATCGCGCCCAGGCCGCCGCCCAGCACGAGGCCGGACAAGAGCTCGCGCCGGAAGACCCGCAGCCAGTCCCGATTCGTGAGCTCCTTGAGGGCGAGGGCGCGGATGATGAGCGACGCCGCCTGGGAACCCGAGTTGCCGCCGCTGCTGATGATGAGCGGCACGAACAGGGCGAGCACCACGGCCCGGGCGATCTCGTGCTCGAAGAAGCCCATCGCCGTCGCCGTGAGCATCTCGCCGACGAACAGCACGGCGAGCCAGCCGCCGCGCTTGCGGACCATGTCCCAGAACGAGACCTCGTCGTAGGGGGCGTCCAGGGCTTCGACGCCGCCGAGCATCTGCATGTCCTTCGTGGCCTGCTCCTCGGCCACGTCGAGGACGTCGTCCACGGTGATGATGCCCAGCATGCGGCCGTCGCCGTCGGTGACGGGCAGCGCGACGCGGTCGTACTTCTCGAAGAGGTGGAGGACCTCCTCGGCCGGCGTCGAGTCGATCAACGAGACGACGCCGGGGTCGGCGATGTCGGTGACCTTCGCGTCCGGGTCGGCGAGCACCAGTCCGCCGAGGCGCAGATCCTCGACGAGCTTGCCGTCGCGCTCGACGATGTAGATGACGTTCAGCGTCTCCTTGCCCTTGCCCTCGCGGCGGACGTGGGCGAGGGCTTCGGCCGCGCTCATGTCGGGGCGAACCGCCACGTAGTTCGGCGTCATGTACCGGCCCGCGGTGTTCTCGGGATAGCTGAGGAGCGCCAGGCTGTGCTTCATGTCCGAGGCCGGCAGCCGGCCGAGCAGCGCGTGGGCCACCGTGGCCGGCAGCTCCTCGAGGACGCGGGTCCGGTCGTCGGGCGACATCTGGCTGACCATGCGGGCGAGCTGGGCGGGCTCCGTGCTGCGGATGACGTTCTGCTGCTGCTCGGGGGCGAGGTAGGCGAAGACCTCGGCCTTGTGGCGGCCGAGGAGCCGGAAGAGCACCACGGCCTCGTCGGGCTCGAAGAAGCCGATCGTCTCGGAGGCGTCGGCCGGGTGGAGGTCGGCCAGGGCGCGGCGCAGGGCGTGCCAGTCCCTCGACGCGAGGAGGGTCTTGAGCTCACCCACGCGTTCGTGTTCCACCATCACTCCAGGAAAAAGGTTGCGGCGTCAGTCGATGATCGTGAGTTCCTTCACGGTCGCAGGCAAGGTCGCCGCGTCCGAGACGTAGCCCACGGCGCCGGGTTCCGCCGCCACGAACGCGATCACGTCCTCGTCGCTCGTCTTCACCGGCGGTGGCTTCAAGGCCCCGGAGAACATCTGCTGCTGCCAATAGGTGCGCACGGCCACGATGGGCTGGCCCAGCACCTTGTCGGAGAAGCGGGAGCGGATCGCGGAGGTCATGGACTGGTCGACGGGCACCGCCGTGGGTCCGTGTCCCCAGCGCACGGCCTTGCGCAGGAAGAACGCCGCCGCGTCGGCGCGGCGGATCTTCGTCGCGGGGTTCGCGATCGGCACGATGATCTTGAAGCCCGTGGCCTGCGCCCGCAGCGTCGCCGCGCCCGCCAGACCCAGCGCCGCGAGCAGGCTGAGAACGACGACACGCCGCTCGTAGGTCCTGAGATCCTTCATTGATGACTCCCGAGCCCCGGGGGCTCCAGCAGGAGAGTAGCCCAAACCGGGCGGTGGTCGCTCGCCTGGGTCGCCGCGCGCGCGACACCCGCGGCCTCGAGGCGATCGCCGTCCGCCAGGCCGCCCACGAAGACGTGGTCGTAGGAGAACCAGGCGAGGCTCCGGCCGACGTTCTCGGTGGGCCAGCCGAAGCCCGCGGCGAGGAAGACGCGCCCCACCCCCTTGCTGTTGAAATCGCCGGCGACGATCACGGGCTCAGGGCTCGCCGCGGCGTCGGCGACGATCGTCTCGGCCTGGCGCCGGCGCCCGGCAGGGCTCGTGCCGAGGGGCGAGCCGAGGTGCGCGGAGTAGACCCGGAACACGCGGCCTGCGACCGCGACCCGCGCGATCGCCGCGACGCGGGCCCGATGGTTGAAACGGGCCCGGCCGGGAAGCAGGAGCTTGTCCGTCGCGAGGATGGGCCAGGGCGAGAGCACGGCGTTGCCGAACTCGCGGCCATCGCGGGGATTGCAGGAGGCCGGGACGTAGACGTAGTTCATGCCGAGGGCGCGGGCCACCTCGTCGACGCCGGCCCCATCCATCTCCTGCATCGCCACGATGTCGGCGCGGCGCAGCGAGGCGTCGCTCGACAAGGCCTGGACCGCCTCCTTCACCTTGCGCCCGTACTTGACGTTGTACGTGACGACGCGCAGCTCCCGGCCCGGCGCGGGCGCCAGGCCGTAGTGCCCCGCGAGGCGCGGGCCGGAGCGGTCGAGGTAGTTCTCGACGCTCGCGCAGGAGGCTCCGAGGAGCGCGAGCACGACGAGCGGAGTCCTGGCGGTCACGGACCAAGGCTAGCGTAGACTCCGGGTCGCCATGAGCCGCTCCGGGTTCTCGATGCGGGAAGAACGCCTCGTCCGGCGCCTGACGACGCCCCGCGCCGTCCAGGCCTGGCTCCACGCGCTGCCGTACAACCAGGAGAAGGGCGGCGAGACGCTGCGCACCTTCCGGGGCGTCGTGCGTCACGACGCGGCGCACTGTCTCGAGGCGGCGCTGTCGGCGGCGACCATCCTGGAGGTCCACGGCTATCCGCCGCTGCTGTTGACCTTCGAGTCGATCGACCTCCTCGACCACGTGATCTACCCGTTCCAGGAGCGCGGCCGGTGGGGCGCCGTCGCGCGGTCGCGCGATCCCGGTCTCCATGGGCGCAAGCCGGTCTTCCGGTCCCTTCGAGCCCTCGCGGCCTCCTACATGGACACGTACGTGGACATGACCGGCCGCCTCACCGGCTACGCCCTCGCCGACCTGCGCGAGCTCGGGAGCTACGACTGGCGCCTGTCGACGCGCAACGTCTGGAAGGTGGAGCGCTGGCTCGTGGACTACGAGTACCGGCCGCTGACGATGTCGGACCGTCGGTACCACGCTCTCCACGAGCGCTACAAGATGTTCAAGAGGCGCTACCCCGACCGCAAGCCGGTGTACTACCCGAGCCGCATTCACTGGATGTGAGCTCGCCTCATTCCGGCCTCAGGCGGTCCACAAGCTTTCACGAAACTTGTCGAGCGCGGCCGTCGTCCCCTTCGCAACACTCCATGCGCTCCAGGCTCGGGCTCGCTCTCGTCGCCCTCGTTTCGTTCACTGGACTGGATGCGGCCCGTGCCGCCGATCTCGACGCGCGCGTCGCACTGCCCGTCTCGCGGACCTCCGGCACGATGCGCGTCGACGGCGTCCTCGACGACGACGGTTGGAAGGGGGCGACGCCGATCGACACCTGGTACGAGTCGAACCCCGGCGACAACCTGCCCGCGAAGGTCGGGAACGTGGGCTACGTCGTCTACGACGAGCGCTTCTTCTACGTGGGGCTCGTGTTCGAGGACCCGGCGCCCGGGAGCATCCGCGCGCCCTTCGCCGATCGCGACAACGTCTCGTCGGCGACCGACTACGGCGGCGTCATCCTCGACACGCGCAACGACGGCAAGACCGCGGTCCAGTTCCTGGCGAACCCGCGCGGCATCCAGTACGACGCGATCAGCGACGACTCGACGGACAAGGAGGACAATGCGCCGGACTTCTTCTGGGACTCGGCAGCCCAGCTCACGAAGACCGGCTGGACCCTCGAGATCCGCATCCCGTTCTCGTCCCTGCGCTACGCGAAGGCCGATCCGAAGACGTGGGGCATCATGCTCTACCGCAACTATCCCCGCGATTTCCGCTACCGCTTCTCCACGAACCGGATCCCCCACGGCAGCCCTTGCTTCGTGTGCACCTCCAACAAGATCGAGGGGCTGACCGGGCTTCCCTCCGGCGGCCACCTGGTCCTCGCGCCCTACGTGAACGGACGCCAGAGCGCGGTTCCCGAGGGGGATCTCGGCACTCCTCTCGACAACGGTCCCCTGGACGGCGATGTCGGCCTCGACGTGAAGTGGACCCCGCTCGCCGATACCGCCATCGACGGCACGGTCAACCCGGACTTCTCCCAGGTCGAGTCGGACGTCGCGCTCATCGGCGCCAACGAGCGCTTCGCGCTCTTCTATCCGGAGAAGCGTCCGTTCTTCCTGGAGGGCCTCGACCTGTTCTCGACGCCGATCCAGGCCCTCTATACGCGCACGATCACCTCGCCGCGCTTCGGCCTGCGCGGCACCGGCCGGGTCGGCTCCTCGTCGTTCACGGCCCTCGTGGCCCAGGACCGGGGCGGCGGCAGCGTGATCCTCCCGGGGCCGAACGAGTCGTCCCTGGCGGACCAGGAATCGCGCTCCCTCGTCGCCGTGTCGCGCGTGCGCCACGACCTCGGCACGAGCTTCGTGAGCGTGCTCGCCTCGGACCGCGAGGAGTCCGGCGGGAATGCCTACAACCGCGTCGCGGGTCCCGACTTCCAATGGCGGCCCAACGACATCGACCGCATCACCGGCCAGTTCCTGATGAGCTGGAGCCGCACGCCCCAGCGGCCCGACCTGGCCGACGAGTGGGACGGCCGGAGCCTGCATGGCCACGCGCTCGACGTCTACTGGCTCCGCAACACGAAGACCTACGATCTCGCGGCCGAGTACCGCGACTTCGGCGACGGCTTCCGGGCCGACAACGGCTTCGTGCCGCAGGTCGGCTATCGCCAGACCTACGTGGAGCCCGGCTACACGTTCTGGCCGAAGCAGGGTCTCGTGCGGAGGCTGCGGACCTACCTGATCCTCGACCGCGAGGTGGACCGCGACGGGGACCTGCTGACCCGGATCGTCTCGCCCGGCTTCGGCCTCGATGCCCGTTGGAACTCCTTTGCCCGGGTGCGCTGGGCCTTCTCGCGGGTGCGTGCCGGCGACGCGAAGCAGACGCTGCCGCGCTCCCAGCTCATCTTCACCGTGCAGACGAGCCCGGCGTCGTTCCTCACCGACGTCGCGATCGAAGGCACGGTGGGCCGCGAGGTCGACTTCGAGAACGTGCGCGAGGGCCGTGGCGGCGACCTGAAGGTGGGCGGTTCCGTGCGGCCGACGGACCACCTCGAGCTTCGCGTCGATACGGGGCGGCGCTGGTTGAACGTCGACGTGCCCGGCCGCGCCGCGCCGCGGCTCTTCACGGCGCGCGTGGAGCGCCTGAAGGCGACCTACACGTTCACGGCCCGCTCGTTCCTCCGCGTCATCGCCCAGCACGTCGACACGACGCGCGACCCGTCCCTGTACACGGACGTCGTCGCCCGGCGCGAAGGGAGCGTCGACGTCTCCGCGCTGTTCGCCTACAAGCTCAACTGGCAGACCGTGCTCTTCGCCGGCTACGGCGACAACCGCGCCCGCGACGACGACGAGCGATGGCAGCGCGGCGGCCGCGAGTTCTTCGTGAAGCTGTCGTACGCGTTCCAGCGCTGAAGGCGCCGCCTCTATAATCCCTCGCCCCCATGCTTCCCCTGTTGCTGCTGTGGGCGACGGCTCAGGCCGTCGCCGCGCCCGACCCGCCGAGGCTCGAGAGCGTGCGCCTCGCGCAGGCCCCGACCCTCGACGGCAACGTCCTCGAGGACGTCGTGTGGAGCGCCGTGCCGGCCTCCGACGCGTTCTGGCAGACGACACCCCACGCGGGCGACGCCGCGAGCGAGCGCACCGAGCTGCGCGTCGGCTTCACCGCCGACAACCTGTACGTCGCGATCGTGGCGCTCGATCGTGATCCGGCCGGCATCGTCGTGGCCGGCAGCCGCCGCGACGAGTCCCTCGACGACACGGACAGCGTGCAGCTCGTCCTCGACACGTACCTCGACCGCCAGAACGGCTTCGTCTTCGGCACCAATCCCGCCGGCATCGAGTACGACGCGCAGCTCGTGCGCGAGGCCAGCGCCGAGGGCGGCTTCAACCTCAACTGGGACGGCGCCTGGAAGGTCCGGACCCTCCAGGGCGCCTTCGGCTGGAGCGCCGAGTTCGAGATTCCCTGGAAGACGCTGCGTTACGGCAAGGAGAAGGCGCAGACCTGGGGCCTCAACGTGCAGCGCACGATCCGCCGCCACAAGGAGTACGCCTACTGGTCGCCCCTCGAGCGTCAGTACGGGATCGCCCGCGTCTCGGCCGCCGGCACCCTCGCGGGCCTCGAGCCGCCGTCGCAGCGCAACCTGAAGCTGACGCCTTACGCCCTGGGCGTCGCGTCCGACACGGCGCGGCGCGACGGCGACGCCGACGGCCAGGTCGGCGGAGACCTCAAGTGGAGCGCCACGCCCAGCCTGACCCTCGACCTCACCGCGAACACGGACTTCGCCCAGGTGGAGGCCGACGAGCAGCAGGTGAACCTCAACCGCTTCAGCCTGTTCTTTCCCGAGAAGCGCCCCTTCTTCCTCGAGAACGCCGGGCTCTTCACGATGGGCGTCGCCGGCGAGACGGACCTGTTCTTCTCACGACGCATCGGCATCGGTCCTGGCGGCCGCGTGGTGCCGATCCTCGGCGGCGGCCGGCTCTCGGGCCGGGCGCTCGGCCTCAACGTCGGCGTGCTCAACATGCAGACGAAGCGCGTCGCGGGCCTGACGCCCGCGCAGAACTTCACCGCCGCGCGCTTCGAGAAGGAGCTCGCGAACCGCTCCGGCGTCGCCGCACTCTTCACGAACCGCACCGCGACCGGCGAGGACTCGGAGGACGGCGACTCGGGGCGCACGTACGCCGCGGAAGGCCGCTGGGGCCTCGGCCGCTACGCGCAGCTCTCGGGCTACGCGGCGAAGACCGACACGCCGGGCGCCCACGACGACGACACGGCGTTCCATGGCGCCGCCAGCTGGAACTCGCCGGCCCTGGAGGCCGGCGCCGACTTCAGCCAGGTCGGCGAAGGCTTCGACCCGCAGGTGGGCTTCCTCGAGCGCAGCGGATACCGCAAGCCGAGCGCCTACGTCTTCCACCGGCGCCGCATGAACGGCAAGCTGGGCCTCCACGAGATCCGGCCCCACGCCTCGTACGAAGGCTTCTGGAAGCCCGACGGATTCCAGGAGTCGGGCTTCCTCCACGTGGACAACCACTGGGAGTGGCGCAGCGGCTTCGAGGTCCACACCGGCACGAACTTCACCCGCGAGGGGCTGCGCGAGCCCTTCGAGATCGCCGAGGGCGTCGTGGTGCCGCCGGGCACCTACGACCACGAGGAGTTCCAGCTCGTGGTGATCACGAACCAGGGCCGCGCCTTGAGCTTCGACGGCACCGCCGTGATCGGCGGCTTCTTCGGCGGGCATCGGCGCTCCCTCAGTCCTTCGATCCGGGCCCGGCGCGGCGAGCAGCTCAACCTCGAGCTGGGCTATCAGCGCAACGACGTCGACCTGCCGGGGGGCACTTTCGACACGAACCTCGTGAGGGCGCGCCTGTCCTGGTCGTGGACGCCGCGGATCTTCCTGCAGGGCCTCGTGCAGTACAACGACCAGGCCGAGCTGTGGTCGGCGAACGTGCGCTTCGGCTGGCTGAGCTCGGCCAACACCGGGCTGTTCGTCGTGTACAACGAGAACCGCGACATCGTCGGCCCCGGCTCGTCGTTCCGCGACCGCAGCCTCACGGTGAAGTGGAGCCGGCTCGTCGACCTGCTCGACTGAAAGGCCCGCGCTACACTCACCTCGCATGAAGACCGAGGGCGCGCGGCAGCGGGACGCCCTGTTCGCCGTCGGCGCCGGGCTCCTGGCGTTCGCCCTCTACCTGCGAACTCTCTATCCCGGTCTCAACGGCATCGGCGACACGCCCAAGTTCCAGTTCCTCGGCCGCATCCTCGGAACGCCGCACCCGCCCGGCTATCCGGTCTACCTGCTGCTCTGCGCCGCGTTCGCGCGCCTGCCGTTCGGCAACCCGGCCTGGCGCGTGAACCTGCTCTCGGCGGTGGCCGCCAGCGTCGCCGTCGCGCTCCTGTACCTCCTGATGCGGCGTCTCGGCTGCCGGCCGCTCGTGGCCGGGGCCGCCGCGCTGGCGTTCGGATTCGGCCGCGTGCTGTGGTCCCAGGCGACGCTCGCGGAGGTCTACGCCCTCGCGGCGACGCTCCTGGCGGGTCTGCTGCTTGCGACCGTCGCGTGGGGCGCGAGCCGCCGGCCGCGCACCCTGGACCTCGCGGTCTTCCTCGCGGCGCTGAGCCTCGCCCACCACACGACGGTCGCGATGGTGGCCCCGGCCCTCGTGCTCTACGTCCTCGCGACCGATCGACGCGCGGGCGTTGCGCCGGGCTTCCTCGGCCGCGCCGCCCTGCTCGTGGTCCTGGGCCTCTCTCCGTACCTCCTGATCCTGCAGCGCACGCTGGCCGGGGCGCCCTACCTCGGCGCGCGGGCGCGCTCCCTGGGCGAGCTCTGGAACGTGATGCGCGGCTCGACCTTCGAGGGCCGGCTGTTCCCCTTCGACGTCGCGACGGTCCTCACCGAGCGCGTGGGCCTCGTGGGCGGCTACGTGGCGGGCGAGCTGACGCTTCCCGGCGCGCTCCTGGCCCTGACGGGTCTCGTCGTCCTCGGCCGGCGCAAGCCGCGCGAGGCGCTGCTCCTGGGCCTCGCGGCGGCCGGCCTGCTGTGCTTCGCCCTCAACTACGACGTGCCGGACCTCGACGTGTTCCTGGTGCCGGCCTTCGTGCCGCTGTTCGTCCTGGCGGCCGTGGGAGTCGAGGCGCTGGTCGCCGCGGGCCGTGGCGCGGCGCCGGCTCTCGCGGTGCTGGCACTCGCGTGGCCCTCGGCGCAGCTCGCGCGCAATTTCAAGGCGAACGATCACTCCGATCGCACCTACGAGATGCGCTACTTCGCCTCGCTGTTCGAAGCGCTGCCGAACCGCTCCGCGATCGCCGCCGAGAGCTACACGATCGACCACATGGTCCTGTACGAGATTTTCGGGGAGCAGGCGGCGCGCGACCGGGACGTCATCACGGTCCCGGCGGACGCCGCCTCGATCGAGGCCGTGGCGGCGCGCGGCTACACGGTGTTCGTGCTGGAGCGCACGCGCGCGGCCCTCGAGCCGCTCGGCTACGCCTTCGCACCCGTGCGGCTGCTCGACGCCCCGCTCGACGAGTACACGCGGACGCTGCCGCGGGAGCGGATCCTCCTCGAGGCCGGCCCGTCCCGGGACGGGCGCCACGCGTCGATCGGGCCGCAGTTCGACGCCCGGGCGGTCTCCAGCACCGGCGACAACGCGACGGTGCTCGTCGATGCGGGCGAGGCGATGGGCACGAGCGCCGTGAAGGCTCCGGTCGCGCTGCGCGCCGAGAGCCTCCCGGCGGGCTCCGCCGCGATCGTCGGCGACGGCGAAGCCGCGCGCTCCGAGCGGGGCATCGCCTTCGCGGTCGTGGGCCGGAACGGCAAGGTCGTCGAGGCCCACGATCTCGACCCCGCCGAGGGCTTCCGCGTACCGTTCACGAACCCCGCGTTCCCGGTGTTCCGGATGGCGTTCCCGCGGCAGTGCGCCGAGGCCGGCGGGGGAGCCTGGGTGGACGCGAGCGCCGAGGCCGCACGAGGCCGACTGCGCCTGCGGATCGACGACTTCGAGACCTACGACGCGCGCTTCGTGCTGTGGCTCGGCAGCGCGCGGCCGCTCGAGCCTCGCGTGGGTCAGGCTGTCGGCAAGGGCGTCCCGCAGGTCGACAGCCTGGGCTTCGTGCCGGGCGCGGCCGCCACGCGCCAGGCCCTCGCCCAGGACGGCCTCGACCCGGCGCGGCTCGCGGGCGCGTCCCACCTGACGCGCCTCGAGCTGCGCGTCAACGACGACGGCGACTTCGCGACGGTCGCCATCGGCCTCGGCGGGCTGCCGCGGGTCGCGTGGGCGAAGGCCGACGTCGATCGCAAGAGTCCCGTGCGGGCCCTCGCATGCGGCGCGACGCCCGGCGATGCCTGGCTCTTCGCGTCGTCGAGTGCTTCGCGCGTCGTGCTCGAACCCGGCGGCGACGCGTCGGCGCTCCTCACGAGCGGCTGGAACGCGCCGGAGCCGCAGGGGTTCCGGTGGACCGCCGCGCGCGAGGCCCGGCTCCTGCTTCCCTTCGCCACGGTCGCGTCCACGCGCGTGCGCGTGCGCGCGATGCCTCTCGCCATCCCGGACGCGCCGATGCAGATCGGGCTGGCCGTGGGGGAGACGGAGCTGCCGCCACGCGGGCTCACGACGGGCTGGGCGTACTACGAGTGGGACGTGCCCGAGGCGGCCTGGCGCGTGGGCACGAACGAGCTCGCGTTCCGGACCTCGGCCGTCGGCGTCCCCCAGGCCCTCGGCCTCGGGCCCGACACGCGCAGCCTCGGCATCGCCGTGAGCGCGGTCGAGCTTCGACGCGGACGCTAGCCTGCTATCCTCGGCTGCGATGAGCGATCACGAGCGCTTCATGCGGCTGGCCCTCGAACAGGCCCGTCGTGGCGAGGCCGCGGGCGAGGTGCCCGTCGGCGCGGTGCTCGTGGTCGACGGCGTCGTGCAGGCGGCCGACTTCAACCAGCCGATGGCGTCGAAGGATCCCACGGCCCACGCGGAGATCCGCGTGCTGCGCTTCGCGGCCGCCGTCGCCGGGAACTACCGTCTCCCCGGCTCGACGCTCTACGTCACGCTCGAGCCCTGCCTGATGTGCGTCGGCGCTCTCGTCCACGCCCGCGTGCCGACCCTGGTCTACGGCGCGCCCGAGCCGAAGTTCGGGGCGGTGCGGTCCCTGGTCCGGGCACTCGAGCTGCCGCTCAACCATCGCGTGGAAGTCGTGAGCGGCGTGCTCGCGGACGAGAGCCGAGAGCTGCTGCAGGCCTTTTTTCGCGCCCGTCGGGATCGAGGATAGAATGCACGTCCCGTTCTTGGAGAGGTGCGAGAGCGGTTGAATCGGACGGTCTCGAAAACCGTTGTACCTTTACGGGTACCGTGGGTTCGAATCCCACCCTCTCCGCCACTCGCCACCATGGAAAAGTGACGTGACGGCTCGCTCGAGTCGCCGTCGATTCGTCGGACAGCTGGCGGCTTTGGCCGCGGCGGGACCGATGCTGGGCCAGACGCCTCCGGGCGCCGGGCAGACGCGACTCGTGCTCCTCGGCACCGGCGGGGGACCGAGCCCCAAGTCGGAGCGCTCGGCTCCGGCGCAAGCCATCATCTCCGGCGGCGCCGTCTACCTCGTCGATTGCGGGAACGGAACGCCGCGACAGTACGTGCGGGCCGGCCTGAGCTTCCCCGCCCTGCGCGGCGTGTTCCTGACGCACCAGCACTCGGATCACAACGCCGACTTCGGGAACCTCTTCCTCCTCGGCTGGACGACGGGGCTCTCGCAGCCCGTCGACTGCTACGGGCCGCCGCCGCTCGAGCACATGACGCGTCTCTTCCTCGAGATGCAGTCGTTCGACATCGGGACGCGCATCCAGGACGAAGGGCGGCCGCCGCTCGCGCCGCTGATGCGTCCCCACGAGATCCGAGCCGCGGGGCGCGTCTACCAGGACGAGCGCGTGCGCGTGACGGCCGCACTGGCACGCCATCCGGCGGTAGCGCCCGCCTTCGCGTATCGCTTCGACGCCGACGACCGCTCGATCGTGATCTCGGGCGACACGAGCTATTCGGAGAACGTCATCGCGCTGGCCAAGGGCGCCGACGTGCTGGTCCACGAGGTCCTGTACGCGCCCGCCATCGAGCGCCTGTTCGGCAGCGATTCCAATGCGCGCCGATTGCGTGAGCACCTGATCGCGAGCCACACCACGACGGAGGACGTGGGCCGCGTGGCCGCGGCGGCCGGCGTGCGAACCCTCGTGCTCTCGCACTTCGTGCCCGGCGCCGACCCCCAGGTGACGGACGCGATGTGGCTGGAGGGCGTGAGGCGCCATTTCAGCGGCGAAGTCGTCCTGGGCCGAGACCTGCTCGAGATTTGATCGACTCGTGGTGCAATGGGTGCCCGTGACCTCCCCGTGGCGAGCCCTGTTCCGCTTCGTGCTGAGGCGCCACCGTGAGGCCGTGGGCTTCGAGGTCGAGCGGCTGCTCGCGGCCGATGCGAGCGACCTCGAGCGCGAGCGACAGCGCCTCGCGTGCGCGTCGAGCGCCCGCTTCATCGACGGGCAGATGGCCGACATCGACTCGGTCGACTCCTCGGAGGCGTTGCTCGAGCGGGCGCTGGCGCTGGCGCCGTGGCAGGAAGGCGTCCTCGCGCTCGAGTTCGGCGTCTTCCAGGGCGCCTCGATCAACTTCCTGGCCGATCGGCTGCCGGCCGGCGTGACGATCCACGGCTTCGACTCGTTCGAAGGCCTGCCGCAGCGCTGGCGCGACGGCTTCGGGGAAGGCGCGTTCGCCGTCGGGGACCTGCCGGCAGTACGGTCGAACGTCCGCCTCGTCCGCGGCTGGTTCGACAAGACGCTGCCGGAGTTCCTCGCTGCGACCCCGGGTCCGATCGCCTTTCTCCATGTCGACTGCGACCTCTACTCGTCCGCGAAGACCGTCCTCACGCTCACCGCTCCACGCCTCGCGCCGGGCTGCGTCGTCGTCTTCGACGAGTACTTCAACTACCCGGGCTGGCAGCAGGGCGAGTTCCGGGCCTTCCAGGAGTTCGTCGCCGAGAACGGGTGCCGCTTCACCTACCTCGGCTACAACCGTCGCCACTCCCAGGTCGCCGTCCGCATCGACGCCTTGCGGTCGCATCTGGCGCCCGGGCGGGTTCCGGCGTAACTTGGAGACGTGGCGAGCAAGAAGGTGACGCTGAGCGACCGGCAGTTCGCGCGCATCGCGCGGGCCCTGGCCGAGCCGCGCCGCTTCCAGATCCTGCAGCAGATCGGCGCCGCGAAGGGGCCTCTCGCGTGCAGCGCGCTGACCAGCTGCCACCCCGTCAGCGCTGCCACCATCTCCCATCACATGAAGGAGTTGGAGACGGCGGGCCTGATCGAGATCACGCGCGAGGGGAAGTTCGCGAACCTGGTCCTGCAGCGCGACGTCTTCGCCGCCTATCTCGACCGCCTCTCCCAGGTCTGACGGCTCGACACAAATAGTTACTTGACGCGCCTCGGTCTCAGTTAGATATTCATCTCATCATCGAACGGTCATCCGGGAATGGCCGGGACCAATAGTTCGATGAATGTCGAAGTGAGGAGGAGGGCGGGTCATGAGCAAGCTCAAGGGAAAAGTGGCCGTGGTGACGGGAGCCTCGAAGGGCATCGGCGCCGCCATCGCCAGGGCGTTCGGTGACGAGGGTGCCTCGGTCGTGGTGAATTACGCCACGAGCCGCGAGGGCGCCGATCGCGTGGTGAAGGACATCGAGACGAAGGGCGGCAAGGCCGTCGCCGTCCAGGGCGACGTGGCGAAGTCCGGCGACGTGAAGAGGCTGTTCGCCGAGACGAAGAAGGCCTTCGGTAAGGTCGACGTGCTGGTGAACAACGCCGGCGTCTTCGACTTCGCGCCTCTCGACGGCGTGACCGAGGACGAGTTCCATCGCCAGTTCAACATCAACGTCCTGGGCACGATCCTCGCGACCCAGGAAGGCGTCAAGCTGATGAACGGCGACGGCGGCAGCGTCATCAACATCAGCTCGGTGGTGAGCGAGTACCCGGTGCCGAACTCGGTCGTCTACTCGTCTACGAAGGGCGCCGTGGACACCGTGACGAAGGCTCTCGCCCTGGAGCTGGGGCCGCGCAGGATCCGCATCAACACCCTGGCCCCGGGCGGCGTCGAGACCGAAGGCGCGCGGACGGCGGGCGTCGTGGGCAGCGACTTCGAGAAGACGATCGTGGCCAATACGCCCCTGGGCCGCTTCGGCCAGCCCGACGACATCGCGAAGGTCGCCGTGTTCCTGGCCTCGGACGACTCGTCGTGGCTCACGGGAGAACGCATCCAGGCGGCCGGCGGCTACTGAGCCCCCGGCGACGGGCCGGGGGGCCGGCGGGCCGCGAAGCGTAGCCGCACGTAGTCGGCCGTCCAGCGGCCCCGCGCATCGCACAGCGATGGCCTCAACAGCTCCTCGGCCTCGGCGAACGCGGCGCGTCGCTCGGGCTCCGGAGCGTCGCGAAACGCCCAGTTGGCGAAGGTCCGCAGCCAGTCCGCCATCCCCGACGGCAGATCTGTGGGCCGAGGGATGAGCCAGAGGCCCGATGTCTCGAAGCCCGCGGCGACGAGCTGGGCCTCGAACTCGTCGACCGTCGGAAAGCGCCACGGCAGCGTCAGCGGCCAGCCTCGACGGCTCGCCACGGCTCGCAGCGAGGTGGCGATCGCGGCGACGTTGCCGTGGCCGCCGAACTCGCCGACGAAGCGTCCGCCGGGCCGGAGCGCGCGACGGACGCCGGCGAGGACCGGCTCGAGGTCATCGATCCAGTGCAGCACGGCGTTCGAGAACACCGCGTCGAATTCCTCCACGAACGGCAGCGCCCGCGCGTCGGCCCGCCGCACGTCGAGCCCGCGTTCGCGCGCGGCGACGAGCAGCTCCGCGGACGCGTCGACGCCGACGACGACGCCGCCCCGCGCGACGAGCTGCGCGGTCAGGGCGCCGTCGCCGCAGCCGAGGTCGAGGATGCGCTCTCCGGGCTGGGGCGCCACCAGATCGAGCACCGGCGAGCCCAGGTCCGACACGAAACGGCCGTGGGCTCCATAGTCCACGGCGCTCCAGCGCTGTCCGGTCATCGAGCCGCTAGCTCAGCAGGGCCGGGAGAAGCGACGCGCAGTCCCCGACGACCTTGAGAGAGAGTTCCGCGTCGGCACGCGTGCGGCCGAGACCCAGGGCGGCGACCTCGCAGCCGCGCTCGACGGCGGCACGCACGAAGCGGTAGCCGGACCAGACCATGAGCGACGAGCCCACGATCAGCACGGCGTCCGCCGCGTCCAGGGCCGCGAACGCGGCCGTCACGCGCGTCTTCGGCACGTTCTCCCCGAAGAACACGACGCTCGGCTTCAGGATGCCGCCGCACTCGCGGCAGTCGGGCACGTGGAGCGCGTCGGGCGACACGACGCTCACGTCGCCATCCGGTCGCACCTCGCCGTCGACGCCGGCCGCGGGCGCCCCGGCGAACGCCGGGTTCCAGGCGAGCAGCAGCGCCTGGACGTCGTCGCGTGCGAACACGGCGCCGCAGTCGAGGCACTCGACCGTGTCGAGCCGCCCGTGAAGGTCGATCACACCGCGGCTTCCGGCGCGCTGGTGCAGGCCGTCGACGTTCTGGGTCACGAGCGCCGTGAGACGGCCCTCGGCCTCGAGGCGCGCCAGGGCCGCGTGGGCCGCGTTCGGCCGCGCGTCGCGCACCCGCGGCCAGCCGCGCAGGCTGCCGGCCCAATAGCGCCGGCGGGAGCTGGCGCTGCCCGTGAACTCGGCGAACGTCATCGGCTGGCGATGCTTCCAGGCGCCGCTCGCGTCGCGGTAGTCGGGGATCCCCGACGGAGCGCTGCAGCCGGCGCCGGTCAGGACGAAGAAGCGCCGGTGCCGGGCCATGAACGCGCCGAGGGCTGCGGGCTCGTGCACGAGAGCCAGCTTAGCATCGGCGACGCGAGCCCCTATCCAGTCGGATGAACGCTGCCCGCGCGTTCGAACCTTTCCTGTTGACTGTCGACAAGAGGATTGTAGATTGTCGACAGGAGACCGCCATGCTGCTGACGAGTGCCCTGATCCTCTGGCAGGCCGCCGCGACGGCCAACGACATCCCGCTGCCCGCGCCCGGTGGCGAGCTGCGCCGGGACATCGACGGCGCCGCGTCCCATCGCTACGCCGTGGACCTCGGCAAGGACGTCGCGTTCGCGGCCACCGTCGTCCAGGAAGGCATCGACCTCGTCGTCGAGGTGCGCGATGCGAGGGAGGCGCTCCTCCTGCGCCTCGACAGCCCGAACGGCGCCAACGGACCCGAGCCCGTGGCGTGGGTGAGCGGCGCGGGCGGGCGCTTCACGCTCGTCGTCCGCCCCTTCGCGGCCGCGGGTCCGGCCGGCCGCTATCGCTTGTCGGTCGAGGGGAGCCGCCCGGCCACGAACCGCGACCGCGACCTGATGGCGGCGCGCATCGAGATCGGCCGGGGCTACGAACGACGCGAGGCCTTCGACTACGCGGCCGCCCGTGCGTCGGGTGAGCGCGGGCTCGAGCTCCTGCAGCGCGCCGCCGGTCCCGACGCCCTCGAGACGAGCGACGCCTACGACCTGCTCGGCTACGTCTACGACGAGATCGGCCTGTACGACCGGGGCGTCGACATGTTCGCGAGATCCCTCGCGATCCGGCAGCGCGCCGGGGTCTCGGACGGTTCTCGCCTGGGCACGGAGGCGAACCTCGCCTGGCTGGAGCTCGCCGCCGGGCGCTACGCCGACGCCGAGGCGCGCTTCCGGTCGCTCGCCGAGCGGCGCGCGAAGGACGGTGGACTCGACGCCGCCGAGAACGCCCTCACGGGCCAGTCGACGGCGCTCGTGCGCCTGGGCCGCCACGCCGACGCCGAGGCGCTGATGCGCGGCGTCGTGGAGCGCGCCGAGAAGCGCTCGGCGAGCGGAGTCGCGCCCAACTACGCGCTGCGCCAATGGGGCCTCGCTCTCGCGGGAGCCGGACGGCCCAAGGAAGCCGAAGCCGTCTGCACGCGGGCCTCCAAGCTGCCGCGTCACGACCTCTGGGACGAGTCCGGCCTGGGCCTCGACCTGCGCTGCCTCGGGACGGCTCTTGCCGCCCAGGGCCGCTTCGCCGAAGCCGAAGCGCGCTTCGGCGACGCCCTCTCCATCTGCACGCGCCTGCGGGGAGAGGATGCGCTGTGTGCCGCCGACACCCTCGAGGAGCGGGCCCAGGCGTTGGGCGCCGCCGGCGACGCCCGACGCGCACGATCGGACTACGAGCGCGCGCTCCGCATCCGCAGCGCCGTACTCAGCGAGACGCACCCGCTGATCGCCGACGTGAAGCGCGCCCTCGTGGGGCTCTCCGCGTCGCCGCGCTGATCCGGTGCGCTTACCTCCGAGGGAATTGAGGCGACGACCTCGGTCTTCCGATACTCCCCGTGCCGTCACTCACGACGGCACCAAGGAGCTTCCGAATGACCACGACGATTCCCGCGTACCCCGTCCACACTCCTGAAACCGCTTCGCCTGCCGGAGCCGATCAGCTCAAGCGCTTGCACGCCGCCGTCGGCGCGATCCCGAACCTCGCCGCCACCATGGCCGAATCGCCCGAGCTGCTGGGCGGCTTCCTCGACCTGCGCGAGCGGTACGCGCAGGCCGGTTTCACCGGCGCCGAGATCCAGGTGCTCTCGATCGTCTCGGCCGTCGAGAACGACTGCGGCTGGTGCGTCGCGTTCCACACGGCCATGGCGCTCAAGGAAGGCGTCTCGCGTGAGAGCGTCGACGCACTGCGGCGGAAGCAGGACGCCGCGGATCCGCGCCTCGCCGCGCTCGGCGCCTTCGCACGCGCGATGGTGCGTGGCCGCGGCCACGTGGCGCCCGAGGTCCTCGGCGCGTTCCTGGCCGCCGGCTACTCGCAGCGGCAGGCTCTGGGCGTCGTGCTCGGCATGGGCTTCTCGCTGCTCGCGAACTACGCCGCGCACCTCACGCATCCGCCCCTCGACGCGTTCCTGAAGCCGCACGCGTGGGCATAATGTCCGCCATGTCGCACGTCCAGGCGCCGGCCTCGACCGGGATCGGGCCCCTGCTCCAGTACTGGCGCAAGTCGCGCCGCTTGAGCCAGCTCGATCTCGCCGTCGAGGCCGACGTCTCGGCCCGTCACGTCTCGTTCCTCGAGACGGGCCGCGCCAAGCCGAGCCGGGAGATGGTGCTGCTCCTGGCCGATGCGCTGCAGGTGCCGCTGCGCGAGCGCAACGCGTTGCTCGGAGCAGCCGGCTTCGCGCCCCTCTATCGCGAGTCGTCCCTCGACGACCCGCTGCTCGCGCCGATCCGCTCGGCCCTCGACGCGATCCTGCGGCACCAGGAGCCGTACCCGGCGGTCGTCATGAACCCGCGCTGGGACATCGTCACGGTGAACGACGCCGCGCGGACGTTCTTCGCACGCGCGCTGGCCGGTCGCACGCCCCCCGATGCCGGGAACGTCCTGCGGCTGTTCTTCCATCCGGACGGCGTGCGGCCGGCCGTGACGAACTGGGAGAGCGTCGCGAAGGCCCTGATCGACCGCCTGCACCGTGAGGCCGTCGGCGGCGTGCTCGACGACGCCGGCCGCGCGCTGCTCGCGGAGATCCTCGCGTATCCGGGAGTCCCGAAGGAATGGCGCACGCCGGAGCTCGGCACGCCGCTCGTGCCCGTGCTCCCTGTCAGCTTCGAGGTCGACGGCCAGGCGCTCCACTTCTTCTCGGCGATCACCGTGCTCGGCACGCCGCAGGACGTCACGTTGCAAGAGCTGCGGATCGAGTGCTTCTTCCCGGCCGACGCCGCCACGGCCGAAGCGACACATCGTCCAGCGCGCTGATTTTTGTTCCGCAAAGGCTTCCGGATTCCCGGGAAAGGCACGCCGGCTCCTCCGGGCGTAGCTTGGAATGGAGGAGGCGATCGTGCTCGAACTCAGACCGTCCTGCGAGAACTGCAACGTGGCGCTGCCGCCCGCGTCCCTGGAGGCGCGCATCTGCACGTACGAGTGCACGTTCTGCGCGACGTGCGTCGACCGGCTCGGGAACGTCTGCCCGAACTGCGGCGGCGGCTTCGTGCCCCGGCCGGTTCGGCCCGTGCGGAACTGGAAGGGCGACAACTATCTGGGCAAGGACCCCGCGAGCACGAAGATCCGGCATCGGCCGGTCGACCTCGACGAACACCGCCGATTCTCGGCACAGATCCGGGCCTTGCGGCCCGAGGAGAGATAGATCGATGGACGCAGCAACGCTCGCGGGCCGCCAGGCCCCGCTCAAGGAACGCTACAAGAAGGACGCGGACGCCGCACTGCTCACGCTGAAGGCGCGCGGCGCTCTCGAGGCTCTCGACGTGACGTGCAAGGTCGAGACGGGCCGAGGCCTCGCGGTCGCCGGCTTGCACAGGAAGGTCGGCGGCTCGGGCCTCCAGCTCTGCTCGGGCGACATGCTGCTCGAGGCGCTCATCGCCTGTGCCGGCGTCGCGATGAAGGCGGCGGCGACGCTCCTCGAGATCCCCATCGAGAAGGCCGAGGTCTTCGCCGAGGGCGACGTGGACCTGCGCGGCGCGCTCGGCGTCACCGAGGGCGTGCGCGTCGGCTTCGAGGAGATCCGGCTGCGCTTCGACGTGAAGTCGACGGCCTCGAAGGAGCAGCTCGACGCGCTGCTGGCGCTCACGGAGAGCTACTGCGTCGTGTTCGACACCTTGCGCCAGGGGCCGAAACTGGACGTGCAGCTCACGCGCAGCGCCTAGCGCCCCGGGCTTCGCTGCACCGGCGAGTAGGTCACGCCGTCGGGGCTCTCCTGCACCTCGACGCGGCCGAGGGTCTCTCCGGACACGAGATCGAGCACCAGCACCGAGTCGTCGTTGCGCACCGTCACGAACGCGTGGCGGTTGTCGGGGTGCGGGAACACGCCCGCCGTCGACGGGTCGGCGACCTTCGTCAGCCCCAGCTTGATCGACTTCACGAGGCTCTGGCGCTCGGTGTCGGCTATGACCAGAGAGGACGCCTCGGCGTGGGGGATCAAGGCGAACTTCCCGTCGGGCGTGAACTGCACGCGGTAGGGGAAGCCCGGTGACGCGAGGTGCTTGACCACCTCGAGCGACGTCGTGTCGATGATCGAGATCGTGTCCTCGGCGCGGTTGCCCGCCCAGACCCAGCGGCCGTCCGGCGTGACGCCGACGCCTTCGCATTCCTTGCCGGTCTTGACGTCCTTCAGCTTCGCGCCGGTCTGGAAGTCGAACGCGCTGACGCTTCCGTCGCGCATGTTCGAGGAATACAGGCGGGTACGGTCGGTCGAGAGCGCCAGCATGTGGGACAGGCCCGCGTTCGTCCGGAACACGCGCTCGATCGCTCCCGACTCCACGTTGACCAGCAGCAGCGCCTGGTTCGCTTCCGACGTGACCACCACGCGGGTCGAATCCACCCAGCGCACGTCGTGGGGAGAGCGGTACTCGCCGAGATCGATGGTCCGGATCGTGTCGCCGCTCGGCAGCCCGATCAGGCTGAGGGACTTCTGCGGCCCGACCCCCGGCTTGTTGTAGTTGGTCACGATCACCGAGCGGCCGTCGGGCGCCGCCGCGGCCTCGTGGGGACCGCCGACGACCGGGACGTGGCGATACGCCTGCATCGTGCCCAGGTCGACGAGCGTGACGGAGTCGGACTGCTGGTTCACGACGACCACGGTGCCGGTGAGCTTGACCCGCCGGCCGGGAGTCTCCGCGGTCGACGACGAGGGAATCGCGACGAGGGCGGCCACGAGGAGGTATCGGAGCATAGGCCGCGACACTAGTTCCCTGCCCGCGCTCCCGCAAGCCGATTGTGACGAGCGGCGGAGGGGAGCCTCGAAGGCCCGTCAAACCGGTTGACAAACGCACGGTCGATTCCTATAGTTGGCACTGACAACAATGCAGGGCGCTCGAGCCAAGTCCGTGACCGCCCGCAAGGAGCCGGAGGCCGAGCTCCAGGCGGACGCCGAGAACCTCTACGCCGCCCTCTCGGAGCTGGTACGCGTCTACCAGTTCCGCGACCGCGACCGGATCTGCTGCCACGACGTCTCCGTGACCCAGTGCTACGCGCTGGAGGCGCTGGTGCGTCGAGGGCCGAGCGGTCTCAACGAGCTGGCCGCGGACCTGTTCCTCGACAAGAGCACGGCGAGCCGCGTCGTCGCGACGCTCGAGCGCAAGGGCTACGTGGCGCGGGTGGCTCACTCGGAGGACCGGCGGGCGGTCGTCCTGACCGTCACCGCGGCCGGCAAGCGGCTGCACGACCGCATCCGCAAGGACCTGGTGTCGGAGGAGCGGGCCCTTCTCGCGGACTTCGAGCCCGAGGTGCGGAAGGCCGCGCCCAAGCTCCTGCTGCGCCTGGCGCGCGCCGCCATGAGCCGCACGGGCCGCGGTGGCGCCGCCGTGTGTTGCCCGACGAAGCCGGAATGAACGTCGCACGTGTCGCCGATAGTTGGTACTGACAATCAAGGGAGGTCGAGAATGGACGTGAAGGAAGCCGTCAAGGCCAAGTACGGCGCCGCGGCGCTCCAGGTCGACGCCGGAAAGATCGGATGCTGCGGGCCGTCGGCGGACGCGTCGACGGGATGCGATCCGATCACCAGCAATCTCTACGGCGAGCGCGAGGCCTCGGAAGTTCCCGAGGCGGCCATGCGGGCGTCGCTCGGCTGCGGCAACCCGACGGCGCTCGCCGCGCTACGCGAAGGCGAAGTCGTTCTCGACCTGGGCAGCGGCGGCGGCATCGACGTGTTGCTCTCGGCGCGCCGTGTCGCTCCTGGCGGAAAAGCCTACGGCCTCGATACGACCGACGAGATGCTGGCCCTAGCGGAAGAGAACAAGCGCAAGAGCGGCCTCACGAACGTCGAGTTCCTCCGCGGGGACATCGAGAACATCCCGCTTCCCGACGGCAGCGTCGACGTCGTCATCTCCAACTGCGTGATCAACCTGTCGAGCGACAAGGACCAGGTGTTGCGCGAAGCGTTCCGCGTGCTGAAGCCCGGCGGTCGCTTCGCCGTCAGCGACGTCGTCGTCCAGGGCGAGCTCCCGCCGGCGGTACGCCGCTCGATGGAGCTCTGGGTGGGATGTGTAGCGGGGGCGCTCCACGAGACCGACTATCGGCAGAAGCTGACGGCCGCCGGTTTCAAGGACGTCGACGTGGAGGTGACGCGCGTCTACGACCTCGCCGACGCCCGGGCGTTCCTGGCGTCCGAAGGCGTGGACCTGGCGGCGCTCGCCGGAGAGGTCGCGGGCAAGGTCGTGAGCGCCTTCGTCCGCGCCAGCAAGCCCGCGGCGTGCTGCGGTCCCCGCTGCTGCTCGTAGATCCCAGCCATGCGGACCTCGAACGTCTTGTTCCTCTGCACGGGCAACTCGGCCCGCAGCGTGATGGCCGAAGCGCTGCTCAATGCTCGTGGCCAGGGGCGATTCCAGGCGTACAGCGCGGGCAGCCATCCGAAGGGAGAAGTGCACCCGCTGACTCTGGCGACGCTGGACCGTGCCGGCCTGTCGACACGGGGACTGCGGAGCAAGAGCTGGAAGGAGTTCTCCGGCCCGGAGGCACCGCGGCTCGACTTCGTGTTCACGGTCTGCGGCAACGCCGCCAATGAACCATGTCCGTACTGGTCGGGCCATCCGGTGACCGCTCATTGGGGCGTTGACGATCCGGCCTCGGTGGACGGTGCCCAGGGCGAAAAGGAACGCGCGTTTCAGCGAGCTTTCATGGCTCTGGACGCTCGCGTCCAACGGTTCGTCGCTCTGCCCTTGGCAACCCTCGAGGCGCCAGCGCTCTTGGAGAAGCTGGGAGAGATCGGACGAGGCGGGTGACCCTCGGCGGATCGCCAGCCACGCCCGCCGCTAAGGCGTCATCAGCCGGGTGAACGAGACCGAGGCCAGTTTTCGAGCGCCGCCCTCCTGCACATAGACCTCCGTGACCACGAACGGATTGACGACTTCGTTGCCGCCGACCACCGCCGTCAGGCGGATCCTGTTCAGAAGGATGGCCGTCGTCCCCAGCACCTGCACGGACGCTTCCTGAATCTCCGCCTGCTTGTACTGGATCATCCCGCTCTTGATGACGTCGAGCTCCTGGCTCTTCGACATGGTGCCGCCCATGTGAACGAAGACCGCCTTGTCATGGAAGAGGGCAGACAGCGCCTCGACGTTGCGCTCGGCCATCCAGCGCCACTTGTCCTTGGACAGGGTGAGGATCTCCTGCTCCACCTTCGCCGGCTCTTCGGCCAATGGCGCGGGCCCCTCCGCAGGCGGCGTCACGAGCCTCGTGAATGACAGGGATGTGAGCTTCCAGGCACCGTCGACCCTCACATAGACCTCGGTGACGGTGAACGGGCTGACGGCGTCGGCCCCACGAACCACCGCCACCAGCTTGATCTTGTTGAGGACGGTGGCCGTCGTTCCCACGAAGCGGACCGACGACTCCTCGATCTGCGCTTCCTTGTACTGGATGTCGCCCGTTCGGATGACCTCGAGTTCCTGGCTCTTGGTCAGCGTACGGCTCATGTGCACGAAGACCGCTTCGTCGGCGAAGAGCTTGCCAAGGGCGTCCATGTTGCGCTCGGCCATCCACCGCCACTTGTCCCTGGAGAGGCCGAGGACTTCCTGCTCCGGTGTCGTGGGGGAGCCAGCCTGAGCGCCGACCAGGAGCATGCAGAGTCCGAGAATCATCGCGTTCATGGGGGGCGCCTCCCTTGTCTGCGGCCTACAGTACCCGCACGTCTCCGCCGCACCTTGCCTATTCCTACTAAAAAGGCAGGACGCCGATGCGAGAAGTCCGTAGGTTTCGGCAAGCCGTCGCCTGCGGCTCCCTGTAGCATTGCCCCGTGCCTTCCGCTGCTCGAGTGCCACGGACATCGGTCGAGGACATCGGCACTGCCGGTCCTGGGGCTGTCGCGCTCCGGAGCCTGGCCAACCGCCTCGCGCGGCATACGCCGCACGACGGCGCCTTCCCGTTGCGCCGCCCGGGTGCCTGGGCCGTGCGCATCTCGCGGCTGTCGTCGCAGCCGACCCACGCCCTCATCGGTCCCGCCCTCTGCGTCGTGGCCCAGGGAGCGAAGGCCATCATGCTGGGCCGCGAACTGTTCGAGTACGACCCTTCGCGCATGCTCGTCTTCGCCGTCGGCGTGCCGGTCTCGAGCCAGGTCATCCGTGCGACGGCCAGGGAGCCGTTCCTTGGCTTCGTGCTGGAGCTCGACCCCGTGCGCGTGGCGGAGCTCGCGGCACGAGTGTTTCCCCGGCGCATCCCCAGGCCTGCGGCGGATCGCGGTGTCTACGTCGTGGGTTCGACGGACGCCATCGTCGAGGCGGTAGCCCGACTGCTCGACCGGGTGGCTCAGCCGGAGGATGCGGAGCTCCTCGCTCCCCTCGCCGTCGACGAGATCCTGATTCGGCTGCTCCGGACGCCGATCGGGAGCCGTGTCGCGCAGATCGGACAACAGAAGTCCGGCGTCCGCCGTGTGGCCGAGGCGGCGACGTGGATCCGTGAGCACTTCGCGCAGCCCGTGACCGTCGGGGAGATGGCGGCGTCCGTCCGCATGAGCGCGTCGGCCTTCCACGAGCGCTTCAAGGCGGTGACGTCGATGAGCCCGCTCCAGTATCAGAAGACACTACGGCTGCACGAAGCCCGGCGGCTGATGCTGTTCCAGGACCTGAACGCCACCGAAGCCTGCAGCCGAGTCGGCTACTTGAGCCCGTCGCAGTTCAGCCGGGAGTACCACCGGTTCTTCGGCAGTGTCCCGACGAAGGATGTCGCTCGACTTCGTCAGGAGGGATTCGCCCGTTAGATGGCGGAGAGAGAGGGATTCGAACCCTCGGTGGAGTTACCCCCACACATGATTTCCAGTCATGCCGATTCAGCCTCTCTCGCATCTCTCCGCGCGGGCGCCTTCGGCGAACGGGCATTGTAGCTTAGGCTGGCGGTCTGAAGCCCGCCGCCGCGAACCTGCTGCTCGTCGCCTTCGCGACGCTCCTCGGCCTCGTGGCCCTCGAGGGTGGCGTGCGGCTGTACGAGGGACTGACCGCGGGACCCACCTTCGAGGCGGTCTCGGCACGCCGCGCGCCGCTCGTCACGGGCGGCAAGGCCAACCTCGGGCAGATGCTCCGGCCCACCGGCGACCGGCGGATCTACGAGTTCGTGCCCGATCTCGACGTGAACTTCACGGGACGGCACGTCGTGATCAATGCCGACGGCTTTCGCGGGCCGTCGCGGCCGACGGCCAAGCCCGTTGGAACGACGCGCATCCTGGGGCTCGGCGATTCCGTGATGTTCGGGTGGGGAGTCGACGAAGGCGAGGACTACCTCTCGGTGCTCGCGGCGCGGCTCAACGCGCGGGGCACGAGCGGCGCGTGGGACGTCGTCAACACGGCGGTTCCCGGTTACAACACGGTGATGGAGGTCGAGACTCTCGCGAAGAAGGGCCTCGCCTACGCGCCCGACATCGTCGTGGTGGGGTATTGCGTCAACGACCTCGAGCTGCCGCCGTTCCTGAACGACCCGCCCGATCCCTGGAACTGGCGGCGCTCGTTCCTCAAGGACTTCGTCGCGAGCCGCCTCCATCCCGAGGCCGCGCGCCAGCGCGAGAGCGATCGCTATCCCGGCATGGTCGGGCTCGCGGCATTCACGCGGGCCGCGCAGGACCTGAAGGAGCTCAGCCGGCAACGCGGTTTCCGTGTCGTCGTCCTGTTCTTCTGGAGCGCGCCGCCCGAGATCAAGCGTGTCGTCGAGGATCTCGGCTTCGATCTCGTCTACACGCGGACGGCCATGCAGGAGTACATGGACCGCGAGGGCATCCAGGAGCTGCGGGGATCGAAGCTCGCGCTCAACTCGAGGGACTCGCACCCTTCCGAGATCGGTCACGCCCTGATGGCCGACAGCCTCGAGCAGGGGCTGCGCCACGCGGGGCTCCTCCACGAGAGCACGATTGCCCCCGTGCAACCCGTGAAGTAGGCTAGCCGCAGCGGTCGGTCGCACGTGGGCTCCGGCCCTGCGCAACACGGGACGCCGAACCCCGCCAGGCCCGGAAGGGAGCAACGGTTAGGCATCTCCCGCGTGTGCCGCAGGACAACCGGCGCCCACGTGGGACCGACCGCGCCCCCCACGGAATGTCCTACAAGGTTCTCGCTCTCAGCAAGCGTCCCCAGACCTTCAGCCAGGTCGTCGGGCAGACGACCGTCACGCGCACCCTGCAGAACGCGATCGGCGCCGGCCGCATCGGCCATGCGTTCCTGCTCTCGGGAGCCCGCGGCGTGGGCAAGACCACCACCGCCCGCATCCTCGCCAAGGCGCTCAACTGCGCCAAGGGCGACAAGCCGACCCCGGAGCCGTGCCTCGAGTGCGTGTCGTGCCGGGAGATCCTCGAGGGCTCGTCCCTGGACGTGCAGGAGATCGACGGCGCCTCCAACAACAGCGTCGACGACATCCGCGAGCTGCGCGAAAGCGCGCGCTACAACCCGGCGCGCGACCGCTTCAAGATCTGGATCATCGACGAGGTCCACATGCTGTCGACCTCGGCCTTCAACGCGCTGCTCAAGACCCTCGAGGAGCCGCCGCCGCGGGTGAAGTTCATCTTCGCGACGACCGAGTACCACAAGATCCCCGAGACGATCCTCTCGCGCTGCCAGCAGTACGACTTCCGCATGATCCCGACGCGGGAGCTGCAGGGGCACCTGCGGCAGATCGCGACCGACGACGGCATCAAGGTCTCGGACAAGGCCCTGGAGCAGATCGCGCGGGCCGCGGAGGGTAGCGCCCGCGACGCGCTCTCGCTCTTCGACCAGATCCTGTCGTTCAGCGGCGACGCGGTGAAGGACGAGGACATCCAGGCGCTGCTGGGCCTGATCGACCGCGAGCTGCTCCACGGCGTCTCGCGCGCCTTCGCCGAAGGGGACAGCCTGGCGCTCCTCGATCTCGTGGAGAAGCTCTCGGACTACGGCGCCGACTACAAGAACTTCGCCCGCGAGCTGCTGCTGCACCTGCGCGAGATCCTGGTACTGAAGCTGGCGCCGGCCGACAGCGCCCTCGTGGCGCCGATCGGCGTCGAGGCCGCGAAGCAGCTGCGGCCCCTGGCCGACGCGTTGTCGGAAGAGGATCTGCTCCGGGCGATCGACGTGCTGTCGCGCGTCGAGGCCGAGCTGCGCTGGGCCCAGGATCCCCGCGTGACGCTGGAGCTCGCGCTCCTCAAGCTGGTGCAGCTCCGGCGGCTCGTTCCGTTCGCCGAGCTCGTGGCCCGTCTCGAGAGGCTCGAGGGCGGCGGGGGAGCGGCCGTGGCGGCTCCACGCCCGGCCGTGGCGCTCCCGCGGCCGACGCCCGTGGCGGCGCCCGCACCGGCGCCCGTTCCCGTGCGCCCCGCGCCGGTCGCGGTCGCGCCGCCTCCCGTGGCGGCCGTGGCGCCGCCCGTCGCGCGCACGGTGCCCGCCGCCGGCGACGCCCCGGCGTTGCTCGCGGCCATGATCCAGGGCGCACGAACGTCGCTCGGCGCCGCGCTGCGCTCGGCGTCGGCCGCGTTCGAGGGCGACGTGCTCGTGCTTTCCGTGGCCCCCGACTTCGCGGCCTTCGCCGCGACCCACGGCGAGGAGTACGACGCCCTCGCGACACAGGCCGCGGGCCGTCGGACCCGCGTGCGCATCGCTGCCGGGGCCGCCGGCGCGTCCACCGCCGCCGCGGCGCCGTCGCCCGCCGAGGAATCGCGTCAGAAGATGCGCAAGGAAGCCGAGCAGGAGCCCGCCGTCCAGGAGGCCCTCGACCTCTTCAGCGGCAAGGTGGTCGACGTGCGCGAGGCCAAAGGCTAATCAAGGAGAGACGAAAGTGAATCCCTTCGGTGGCGGCGATCCCAGGAAGCTCATGAAGCAGCTGCAGCAGGCCCAGGAACGGGTCCAGGCCGAGATCGCGGCTCTCGAGATCGAGGCCAGCTCGGGCGGCGGCTCCGTGAGCGTCGTCATGGATGGCCAGAAGAACCTGAAGAGCCTCAAGATCGACCCCGAGGCGGTGAGCAAGGACGACGTCGAGATGCTCCAGGACCTGGTTCTCGCCGCGGTCAACGAGGCGGCCCGGAAGGTGGACGCGGCCATCCAGGAGAAGGTCGGCGCCCTGACCGGCGGGTTGAAGATCCCCGGCCTGACCTAAAAGCGCTTGCCACGGCCGTTCCCGCGGAGATAGATTGCCCGCAACCAATACACGGATCCCCGCCCGTATCACGGGGAAGGAGCATTTGATGGCCAGGTCGATCCTCTTCCGTCTGCTGTGTGCGGCGTTCGCGCTCGGCATCGCTCCGCTCGTCCTCGCGCAGTCCCAGGCGACGACGGGCGTCATCGAGGGCACCGTCCTCGACGCGAGCGGCGCCGTCCTCCCCGGTGCCGGCGTCGTCCTCAAGAACACCGCCACCAACTTCGAGCGCTCGGTCACCACCGATGCCGACGGCCGCTTCCGCGGCCTGCTCCTCCCGCTCGGGCCGTACCGCGTGAGCGCGAGCCTGTCCGGCTTCGCGACGTCGGTGCGCGAGGGCCTGAACCTCGCCGTCGGCCAGACCATCAACCTGAGCATCGAGCTCAAGGTCTCGGCCCAGTCCGAGGAGGTCGTGGTCACCGGCGACGCGCCCGTCATCGAGACCACCCGCGCGGAGGGCTCCGACCGCATCGACGAAGCGTCGATCAAGGGCCTGCCCAACAACGGCCGGAACTTCCTCGACTTCGCCCAGCTCACCCCGGGCGTGTCGATCGTGCAGGGTCCGGACGGCGCCGAGATCACGGTCAACGGCCAGAAGGGCATCCAGAACAACATCTCCGTCGACGGCGCCGACTTCAACAACCCGTTCTTCGGCGAGCAGCGCGGCGGCCAGCGCCCGGCCTTCACCTTCAACCTCGACGCCGTGAAGGAAGTCGTGGTCGTGGCGGAGGGCGCCAACGCCGAGTTCGGCCGCTCCAACGGCGGCTTCATCAACGTCGTCACGAAGTCGGGCACGAACGACGTCCACGGCAGCGCCCACGTCTTCTACAAGAACGACGGGCTCTCCTCGGCCCCGAAGCGCGCCGACGGCACCTCGGCCGACAAGTTCGACTTCAACCAGGCCCAGGCCGGCTTCACCCTCGGCGGGCCGATCAAGAAGGACAAGGCGTTCTACTTCGTCGCCTTCGACTACCAGAACGCGGACTCCACGAAGCAGACCGACCCGACGCGCATCGAGCAGCGCGTCGTCGACTACTTCTCGAGCATCGGCAGCCCCAACGAGAACGGCTCGATCGACCGCAACAACGACGCCCGGGTGTTCCTGGGCAAGATCGACTGGCAGCTGAACCCGGCCAACCTCGCGACCTTCCGCTACAACTACACCTGGTCCGAGCAGAAGAACGGCACCTTCGACGTCGACTCCTGGGGCGTCAGCGCCAACGCGACGGAGAAGGACTACTCCCACGCGGTCACGGGCTCCCTGATCTCGAGCCTCTCGGGCGGCACGCTCAACGAGTTCCGCTTCCAGTGGGCGAAGGAGTGGCGGCCGCGTCCGTACGAGGGCCCGTCGATCAGCGGCCAGAACCGCCCGCTGCCCGACACGGCCTTCGACTTCGGCCGCGCCTACCGCTTCGGCGAGCCGTTCTTCATCCCGGTCGACTACTTCGACGAGCGCATCCAGTTCAACGACAACATCTCGATCATCAAGGGCCGCCACTCGATGAAGTTCGGCGTCGAGTTCAACCGCGTCCACTCGAACCAGACGTTCCGCGGCTTCCAGAACGGCCGCTACATCTTCGATTCGACCGCCGGGTTCCTGAACTACGCGCGCAACCCGCGCTACGTCACGTGCTCGAACGGCTCGAGCTCGGAGACCGGCACCTGCCCGGCCGGGACGTCGATCACCGGTCCCCTGCAGCTCTTCCTGCAGCAGGTCGGCGTCGGCGGCCTCTCGGCCGAGGAAGCCGGCAGCCAGGACATCCCGCAGACGGAGCTCGCGCTCTTCGCCCAGGACAAGTGGCAGCCGAACCGCAACCTCACGATCCAGTACGGCCTGCGCTGGGAAATGCAGAAGCAGCCCGGCCTGATCACCCCGGTCAACGAGGTCTTCTACGCTCCGTTCCTCGGCCAGAGCGTCACGAACTCCTTCGGCACCTTCGCGTTCCCGTCGGACGGCTCGATCCCCTCGGACAAGAAGATGTTCCAGCCCCGCCTCGGGATCTCGTGGGATCCGAAGGGTGACGGCAAGACGGTCGTCCGCCTGAACGGCGGCGTCTTCAACGGCCGCATCCCCGGCCTGTCCCTGGCCTCGACGCGCTCCACCGACGGCAGCCGCGCCCAGAACGTCTTCCGGGCGAGCTTCTTCAACGGCTTCGGCGTCACGCCGCCCACCTATCCGAACCTGGTGCCGGCGCCGCCGTCGGACGCGGTTCCGGATCATCCCGCGGTGTTCGTGTTCGACAAGGACTTCAAGAACCCCCGCACCTACTCGGCGTCGTTCGGCGTCGAGCGGGAAGTGGTCCCGAACCTGGCCCTGCTCGTCCAGTACAACTACGCGAAGGGCGAGCACATCACGCGCTTCTTCGAGGGCAACGACTCCGCCTTCGGCTGCCCGTGGGGCACCGGCATCAACGGCACCAACGGCATCGCGTGCGGGAGCTCGGGCGGCGGCGGCCTCACGGTCGTGAAGTCCGACGCCAAGAGCCAGTACCACGGCGTCACGTTCGGCCTGAACAAGCGCTACTCGAACAACTTCCAGTTCCAGGCCAACTACTCGCTGTCGTGGGACAAGTCCGACGACGACAACGAGCGCGACCCGTTCACGTACCGCTACATCAGCTACTCCGACCTCGACGCGGAGTACGGCTACTCCGACCGCGACCAGCGCCACCGCTTCAACGGCTCCGCGCTGTGGCTGGCTCCGGGCAAGCTGAACGTGAACCTGCGCTACTCGTTCCGCTCGGCGCAGCCGCTCTCGCTCAACGCCGCGGGCGGGGTCTCGGTCGCGCCCTTCGGTCCGACCTCCGACCGCATCCGTCCGGACGGCTCGATCGTCGAGCGCAACTCGGGTCGCAAGGACAACAAGTACTCGTCCCTGGACCTGCGCCTCTCGCGCGAGTTCGTGCTGAGCAAGGCCGTGCGCCTCGAGCCGATCTTCGAGGTCTTCAACCTGTTCAACAGCCAGAACCTGCTGGCGCCGCAGACCGGCAACCTGGTCTTCAACTTCGACGGCACGGTGCGCGCGGGTCTGGGCGATCCGCGCCAGGCCCAGCTCGGCCTGCGCCTGGTCTTCTAGCACGCACCTCGGGCCTCGCGGCCCGAGTCCCGACGGGGCAGCCAGCGATGGCTGCCCCGTTTTCTTTTGGTCCGCGCTGCGGCGTCAGCGCTCGTCGACGGGGCCCAGCACCGGCTTCACGTCGAGGATCGGCGTGCCGTCGAGGGCCTCGAGAGGGCCCACGCGCAGCCGCAGGCCCTCGATCGCCAGGATCCGCACGCGGTGCAGGCCGATCGGGTTCGGACGATCCGGCGAGCGCGTGGCGAAGACGCCGCGGACCGGGTTCGCCACGTCGCCCCGCGGGTGGACCTGGAGCACGTCGCGGCGCGCCCGGTCGAGCCAGCTCAGCAGCAGGATCTCGTCTCCGACCTCGAGGCCGCCGAGGGCCGCGCCCACCTCCGGCTCGAAGACGAGCCACGCGTCGGGCCCGCCTTCGTCGCCCTGCTTGGGGGCCGCCGCGCGATCGACGAGGGACGATTCGACGCGGGCCACGGGCCGCACCACTCCGTCGGATCCGTTCATGTCGCTTCCTCTCCGGTCTGGACCTGCTTGTAGAACAGGGTCGTCGCATCGAGCTCCTCCGTCGTGGAGCCCCGCGCGTACCCGGGAATGACGCCGACGCGCACCCAGCCGAGCGAGGCGTAGAGCGCCTCGGCGTTTCCGCCGGTCACGGTGTCGAGGGTGAGCAGCGTCCGGCCGGCCGCGCGCGCCGCGTCCTCGAGAGCCACCATGAGTGCCCGGGCGAGGCCCAGGCGCCGGGCCCCCGGGTGGACCAGGAGCTTCACCACCTCGGCGCGGTGCGGCTGGTTGGGAGGCGTCGCGAGATCGAGCTGCACCGTGCCGACGATGCGGCCGTCGAGACGCGCGACCACCACCAGCCGCCGGCCCGAGAACACGCCCGGCAGCACGGTGTCGCTCCAGAAGGCCCGCGCGTCGCTCCTCGAGAACGGCACCACGAAGCTGACGCCGGCGCCGGCGTTCACGACCGCGTGCAGGACGTCCGCGAGCTCGTCGAGCTCCCGATCGACGGACGAAGCATGGGACGGGTCCGGCCGCCACACCGCGAGCGTGCGCGTCACGGGTGCACCATCGCCACGAGGTAGCGGGCCTCGCGCTTGCCCAGGCCCTGGAAGCGCGACGGGCCGTTCAGCACGTAGCGCAGGCAGTCGCCGGCGCGGAGCTTGAACACGGTGCCGTCGACCTCCAGGCTCAACGAGCCCTCGAGCAGGAACAGGTGATGCTCGAGCCCCGGGACGGGCGATGCCTCGAACGCCACGGACGCTCCCGCCGGCATGTGCACCTCGACGAGCTCGCCGCGCAGTCCGGGCGCCGGCGGCGACACCACGCGGCGCCGGTAGCCGCTGCCGGGATCCTTCCACTCCGCCTGTCCCGCCGCGGGCACGAGGTTGGGGGGCCGCGTCTCGGCGTCGGCCATGAGTCGCGACAGCGTCCACCCGTAGGCGGTGCAGAGGCGGCCGAGCATCGCCGCGGTGGGGCTCAGCTCGCCGCGCTCGAGGCGGGACAGCGTGGCCCGGCTGATGCCGGTGCGCTCGGCCAGCGCGCCCAGGGTCAGGCCGCTCTCCGCGCGCAGCCGAGCCAGGCGCCGGGCGATGCGCTCCTCCAGCCCGCGCGATGCGTCTATCTCCATATGGAGATGGTATCTCACAGTAGAGAACAGCGTGCGTCGCCGCGAGCCGCTTTTGCCGGTAGACTCCGGGCGTGGACTATCCGGCCCCGGTTCAGAAGCTGATCGACGAGCTGCGACGCCTGCCGGGCATCGGTCCCAAGTCGGCCCAACGCATCGCCTTCCACCTGCTGAGGGGCACGCGCGAAGATGCCGAACGGCTGGGGGGATCCATCAGCCGGCTGATGGACGGCATCCGTCTGTGCCGCATCTGCAACGCGATCACCGACGCCGAGACCTGCGCGCAATGCACCGACCCCGGCCGCTCCGACCGGACCATCTGCGTCGTCGAGGAGCCCCACGACATCCTGGCCGTCGAGCGCACCCGGGACTTCAAGGGCCGCTACCACGTGCTCCACGGCGCGCTCTCGCCCCTGCAGGGCATCGGCCCCGACGAGCTCAAGGCCCACGGCCTCATCGAGCGGGTGCGCCTGGGCGGCGTCGACGAGGTGATCCTCGCGACCAGCCCCACCGTGGAGGGCGAGGCGACGGCCGCGTGGCTGGCGCGGCTGCTGAAGCCTCTCGGCGCCCGCGTCACGCGCATCGCGATGGGTGTTCCGGTGGGCTCGGACCTCGAATGGTCGGACGAAGTGACGATCGCCAAGGCCCTCGAAGGACGGCGCGACTACTAGCCCACGGGGCTCCCGCGGGCCAACCTTCCTAAGTCCTTCTGTTGCAATTCCCTGGACCCCACGCTATAACTTTGCGGTTCCTCGGGAAATCCCCGTAGAGGAGGATCACGTAATGGCCGGCGCCGACATCGTCATGTACGAGGAGGAGTTCAACCAGATCAAGGCGGTGATCTCCAAGCTCCGCGTCGACGCGAACGCCAAGGTCGTGTTCCTCGTGGACAAGAACGGGCAGCAGATCGCCGCCCACGGCGACATCGAGAACCTCGACACCACCTCCCTCGCCTCGCTCACCGCCGGCAACGTCGCCGCCACGGACGGCCTCGCCAAGTTGATCGGCGAGAAGGAGTTCTCGATCCTCTTCCACGAGGGCGAGAAGGACAACATCCACATCTCGATCGTGGCCCAGCGCGTGATCCTGGTCGTGATCTTCGACGAGCGTTCGTCCCTGGGTCTCGTGCGCCTGCGCGTGAAGAAGGCGTCCACCGAACTCAACGACGTGTTCGCCCGGATCATCCAGAAGGTCGAGAAGGAGAAGCAGCAGGCCGGCGCTGCCTTCGAGAGCCCCTTCGCCGAGATCACGGACGAGGACATCGACAGCCTCTTCAGCGAGTAGACACCCCGAAGCGCGATGACCTTCATCAACTACGCCTCCCGGGAGATCAACTGCAAGATCGTCTACTACGGCCCTGGGCTGTGTGGAAAGACGACGAACCTGCAGTACATCTACGACAAGACCAACCCCAACGCGAAGGGCAAGCTGATCTCCCTCGCGACCGAGACGGACCGGACGCTGTTCTTCGACTTCCTGCCCCTCGAGCTCGGCACCGTGCGCGGCTTCAAGACGCGCTTCCACCTGTACACGGTCCCCGGCCAGGTCTTCTACGACGCCTCCCGCAAGCTGATCCTGAAGGGCGTCGACGGTGTGATCTTCGTGGCCGACAGCCAGGTCGAGCGCATGGACGCGAACGTCGAGGCGATCGAGAACCTGGTCGTGAACCTCAAGAGCCAGGGCTACGACCTCAACAACATCCCGTACGTGCTCCAGCTCAACAAGCGCGACCTGCCCAACGTGGCCCCGGTCGACGAGATGAAGCGCCTGCTCGTGCGCAAGACGGAGCCCGTGTACGACGCCGTGGCGCCCAAGGGCATCGGCGTCTTCGAGACGCTGAAGGGCGTCGCGAAGCTGGTGCTGTCGGAGCTCACGAAGGCGGGCTAGAGGCTCCGGGCCGCGTTTGACCGCTGCCAGCGCGGTCCCTATAATCCCTGTTTGCCGTGCCGCCGTACCCCGTTCCTCAGTAGCTCAGCGGTAGAGCATCCGGCTGTTAACCGGAGGGTCGTAGGTTCGAATCCTACCTGAGGAGCCACTCCCTCCCCGCCCGGTCAAGCAGGAACGTAGGTCAACCGGATCACGTCCTCGTCCACTCGGTCATGGGCCACGAGGCGCAGCGGCGGACGGGGCCCCGCGAAGTAGGGCGTGCCGCGACCCAGCACGACGGGGTGCAGGTAGATCCGGTACTCGTCGATCAGGCCGAGCTCGGTCAGGCTTCGCGCCAGGTTCGGCCCGGCGACCTCGATCTCCCCGGAGCGCTCGGCCTTCAGCGCGCGGATCGCGGCCTCGAGATCACTCTCGACGAGCCGGGCGTTCGGACCGACCGACGTCAACGAGCGCGAGACGACCCATTTCGGCTGCTTCCGCCACGCGGCCGCGAAGGCGCGCTCCGGCGCGCCCCATTCCGGGTGCTCGTCGTCCCAGTAGCGCATGATCTCGTACATCTGGCGACCATAGACGCTGCCCGCCTGCCCCTGGGCCTCCTCGATGAAGTGGCGGAAGAGCGTGGGGCTCGGCCCGAAGGCCATGTGGTCGACGTAGCCGTCCAGGGACTGGTTCATGCCGAAAACGAGCCTGGCCATGTCGCCATGGTACAGCGGGCGCGCCGCCGCGCTAGAAGTTGCAGCGGAACGAGCCGGCGCTGACGTCGAGGCGTTCGTTGGTCCCGGTGTGCGAGGGCACGTTCTTGCACTCGAAGGTGCCGTCGATCGTGCCGGCGCCGCGCGTGACCGAGACCGTGCAGCCCGTCGAGATCCCCGGCTGGCTCGCGAACTCCCGGGCCCCGTCGTGCCACCAGAGGCCGAAGCTCGCTCCCTGGCTGCAGGTCCGCT
This sequence comes from uncultured Acidobacteriota bacterium, assembly GCA_902826455.1. GTDB lineage: Bacteria > Acidobacteriota > Vicinamibacteria > Fen-336 > Fen-336 > CADEEV01. Next base: position 94,035 of record CADEEV010000014.1, read on the forward strand.
CGCCCAGGGTGTCATGGAGCGTCGTGTAGGTGCTCGTGCCCGCGAAGTTGCACAGGTCGATGTCGATGTGCGGGCTGTTGTCGCCGTTGGCGACGCCGCTCTGCGCGAGCCGCACCCAGATCGTGTTGGGGCCCGGGGTCTCCTGGCGGCAGAAGATGTGGTTGCCGCCGGCGGCCGACAAGTTGCTCACCGCGTTGCCGTAGCCGGCGCCGTTCAGCGTGAAGCTGCCCCGGCTCTGGTCCGTCGGTTGCGACGGCCCCGACGGGCCGCTGCCGCCCCCGCCGCAGGCGAAGGACACGAGCATCGAGAGCACGGCCGCCGCGTTCCTGATCTTCATGGCAAGAACCTCCTCGCCCGAGGCTAGGGGAACGCGCCACGGTCGTGGTTGGAGCCCGGTCAGGACTCGTCAGGATCTCGTCAGAACCCTGCTACTCGGCGAGGCGGTAGCCGACGCGCCAGACAGTCAGCAGGTGCCGCGGGTGGGCGGGGTCGGCTTCGAGCTTGCGGCGCAGCTCGAACACGTGGGTGTCGACGGTGCGGGTCTCGGCCGCCGTCGCGTACCCCCAGACCTCGCGCAGCAGCTCGAGGCGCGAGGCCGCGGCGCCACGGCGCCGGGCCAGGGCGAGCAGCAGCTCGAACTCCATCGGCCGCAGGCTCACCGGCTCGCCGCCGCGCGTCACGGTGCGCGCGCCGGCGTCGATCGCGATCTCGCCCAGGCGCACGGGAGCCGGCCGCGGATGCGCGCCGCGCCTGAGCAGGGCCTCGACGCGGGCGAGCAGCTCCATGAGGGCGAACGGCTTCGTGACGTAGTCGTCGGCGCCGAGGCGCAAGCCGCGCACCTTGTCGCTTTCGCTCCCCTTGGCAGTCAGGATCAGCACGGGCGTGGCGGGGTCGATCCTGCGCAGCTCGGAGAGCACGCGCAGGCCGTCGAGGCCCGGCAGCATCAGGTCGAGGATGACGAGGTCGGGCAGCAGCCGCCGCGCCTCCTCGAGGGCCCGCGCGCCGTCGCTCACGACGTGGGCCTCGTGACCCTCGATCTCGAGGTTGCTGCGGAGGCCACGGGCGATGTCGGGATCGTCCTCGACGACGAGGATGCGGCTCATCGCGTGGCCTCGCGCGCGGCCGGCGCGGCGCCGTCCCCGGCGTCCGCGTCGGGCTGCGGAAGGATCACGACGACGCGGGCGCCGCCGCCGGCCGCGTCCCCGATGGAGACCGTTCCGCCGGCCTCCCGCACGGCCTCCCTCACGACCGCCAGGCCCAGCCCCGTGCCGCTCACGCCCGAGTGCCGGTCGCGCTCGAGCCGCGCGAAGCGCTCGAACACGCGCTCGCGCTCGGCCTCGGGAATCCCCGGACCGCCGTCCTCGACGACGATGCGCAGGCCGTCCGAGAGCTCCGCGGAGAGGCTCACTGCCTGTCCCGGCGGTCCGTACTTGAGGGCGTTCTCGACCAGGTTCGACACGATGCGCAGCAGGCCTTCGACGTCCAGGTCGGCTCGCAGCCCGGCCGCGGCATCGACGCGCACCGTCGCCTGTCGCGCCGCGGCCAGCGGCCCCAGGTCGCCGGCCGCCTCCTGGAGCGCCGCGCTCACGTCGACGGAACGACGCCGCCGTGGCTCCGGGGCATCGCCGCGCGAGAGCTGAAGCAGGTTGGCCGCGAGCGCTTCGAGGCGGCGCGTGGCGCGGTGGATCGTGTCGAGGGCGTCGGCGCGCTCCCGGTCGCCGCGGGCTCGACCCAGGCGCAGCATGTCCGCGAACAGGCGGATCTGCGCGATCGGCGTGCGGAGCTCGTGGGAGGCGGACGCGACGAAGTCCGCGCGCAGCCGCGCCAGGCTCTCCTCCCGGCGGGCGTGGGCGCGACGGGCCACGGCCTGGGCGACGGCCAGCATGGACGCGAGCAGCGCCAGGGCCAGCCCGGCCCGCGCGGGCCCCGTCTCCCACCAGAACGGCGCGACGCGGAGGCGGAGCGTCGCCGGCGTCGACCACCCAGCGTCGCCGTCGCCGACCCGGCGGGCCCGCACCGCGACTTCCGTCAGGCCGGCCGGCAGGCTCTCGAGGCGCAGCTGCGTCTGCCGCGTCGCGTCCTGCCACGCCTCGTCGCCGATGCGCGTCGCGTACTCCACCGGCTGGGGATCCAGGGTCGGCGCGCTCCACTCGAGGACGACACGGCGGTCGCGGGCCGCGAGCTCGCGCTCGCCGTGGGTCGACTCGGGCGCGCGCCAGTGCACCCGTAGCGGTGGGAGCGCCGCCGCCGGCAGTGAGGGATCGAAGCGCGCGAGCGAGCCGCCCGTGCCCGCGTACAGCGTGCCGTCGCCGAGCACGACCGCGGCGCCGTTGCTCTCGTCGCCCACGAGGCCGTTCGTGCGGTCCCAGCGCGTGACGCGACCGTCGCGGACGCGGGCGATGCCGCGCGAGCCGCCCATCCAGAGCGCGCCGTCGGGGGCACGCCGCAGGAAATAGACGTTGCCGGGAACGCCGTCGGCCGCGGAGAGCCGGCGCCACCGGCCGCCCTTCAGGATGGCGACGCCGCCCTGGCCCCCGGCCCACAGCTCGCCCGGTCCCGTTTCCACGAGCGTCGCGACCGTGTCGAGGGGCCCCCGTTCCAGTCCGAGAGGGTAGCGCTCGACGGCGGCGGTCTTGCGACGGATCACGAGCTCGGCCGGCGTCGAGATCCAGGTGTCGCCGGAGGGCGTGAAGCCCAGCGCGCGCACCCCTGCGCTCGCGGCCAGGGCCTCGAGCTCGGCGGCGTGGATCCAGGAGGCTCCGCGATTCTCGAAGATGCCGCGCGCCTCGGTGTAGGCATACCAGACGCCGGCGGCCGACTGCGCGAAGCCCGAGGCGAACCCGCCGCCGAGGTCGAGAGTCCGCCGGAACGGGCCGGAACCGTGCTTCTCGAAGATGCCGTGGCGCGCGCCGGCCCAGATCACGCCGGCCTCCGGCTCCGCCACGGCGCGCACGTCCTCGAGCAGTCCCTGGTCGCGGCCGAAGGTGCGGGTCCCGCGGCCATCCCAACGCAGGATGCCGCGGCCGAACGCCGAGGCCAGCAGCCCGCGTCCGTCGTGGGTCGGCGCGACCGCCACGATGTCGAGGCGGTCTCCCGTGGGCGATCCTCCCGGCCAGCGCGTGAGGTGGGTCCAGGGCCGCCCGACCCACTGCATCACGCCGCGGCCGTTGAGGCCGAGCCAGAGCGTGCCCTCACGATCGGCGAGCAGGCTCAGCACGGCCGTCTCCGGGAGTCCGTTCTCCGGACCCCAGCAGCTCCAGGTGCCCGCGCCGTCGCCCTCGCAGAGCCGGGCCATGCCGCCGACCCAGAGCCGGCCGTTCGCGCCTTCGGCCAGGCTGCGCACGCCGCCGCTCGGCCACGGGCCCAGGGGAACGGCCGTCCAGTCCGCGGCGCCGGGACGGGCCACCAGCAGGCGCCCGTCCCAGGTCCCGACCCAGAGCGTGCCGTCGCTGGTGACGAGCGCCGTCGCGGCCCGCGCCGGCACGAGGCCGGTGCCCGGGGCCGGAACGCAGCTCGCGCCCCGGCAGCGCACCAGGCGGCCGTTTCCGGAGACGTACACGCCGCCGTTGCGATCCGAGAAGACGCCGCGGGCGACGCCGAACGTCTCGGGCAGCGCGACGCGGGTCCAGCTCGAGCCGATCGCGCCGGCCGGCGTCTTCCAGACGGCGCCGCCGCGCACGGTCCAGAGCGTCGCGGCGTTCGCCTCGGCCATCGACTCCACCGGCTCGGGCGTCGCGACGCGCCGCCAGCGGCCGTCGAACACGTGCAGGCCCTGGCGCGACAGCGCGTAGAGCCCGCCCGAAGCACGCGCCGCGAGCAGGACCGCGCCGCGCGGCGCCAGGGGATCGACGATCGCGCGCAGCGACGCGCCGTCGTAGGTGGCGAGGCCGCCCAGCGTGTCGATCCACAGGACGCCGTCACGGTCCTGCATCAGGTCGACCACGATCGACTCGGGGAGCTCGGGTGCCGTCGCGCGATCGAACACGCGGAAGGCGCGGACGGGAGTGAGGGACTCCGCTCCCGGCGGGAGCGGCGGCGCGACGGCGAGGGCCAGCGCCGTCGTCCCTAGGAGTGCGAGCAGCATGGGCGGGAGCCCGCAGGCTACGCCGGGGCCCGAGGGCGGTCAACGGCGCAGAAAGACCTTGACGTTCGGCCTCGTGATTCTTATATTACCTATCAGTTATGCAACTGAGTGGTTATGCGCAGGACGCACGCCTCGACGCCACGTTCGCAGCCCTCGCGGATCCGACCCGTCGCGCGATCCTGGCGCGGCTCGCCACCGGCGACGCGTCCGTGCTGGAGCTGGCCGAGCCCTTCGAGATGAGCCAGCCGGCCATCTCCAAGCACCTCAAGGTGCTCGAGCGCGCCGGCCTCGTCTCGCGCGGCCGCGACGCGCAGCGCCGGCCGAGCCGCCTGGAGGCGCAGCCGCTGGCCGAGGCCACCGAGTGGCTCGAGAGGTACCGCCGGTACTGGGAGCGCAACTTCCAGAGCCTCGACGCGGTGCTCGACGAGCTGAAGGCGAGGAAACGGGCCCCGGGCCGAGGCAAGGGCGCCCCCAGGACGAAGCGCTAGGAGCGACCATGTCGACAGTGAAGGTGACGACCCCCAGCGATCGCGAGATCGCGATGACCCGCGTCTTCGACGCGCCCCGGGAGCTGGTCTACGAGGCCTACACGACACCCGCGCTGCTCAAGCGCTGGCTCGGCGTGCACCGCGACTGGAGCCTCGCGGTCTGCGAGATCGACCTGCGTGTCGGCGGCGCCTATCGCTACGTGTGGCGGGGCGACGACGGACGCGAGATGGGCATGGGCGGCGTGTACCTGGAGATCGTCCCGGGCGAGCGCCTGGTGACCACCGAGAGGTTCGACACTTCGTGGTACCCGGGCGACGCCGAGGCGACGATCGTGTTCGCGGAGAGGAAGGGCCGGACGACGCTCACGCTGACCGTGAAGTACGAGTCCCGCGACGCGCGCGACGAGGTCCTGCGCAGCCCGATGAAGAGCGGCGTCGAGATCAGCTTCGGCAACCTCGCGGAGCTCCTCGCGTCGACGGGCGCCCGTCGTTGAGCGCGCCCGGGGCGCCCTGGCTGCGCAGTCTCGGCGCCCTGTTGCTGGGCTTCGTGACCGTGGTGGCCTTGTCGCTCGGCACCGACCACCTGCTCCACGTGCTCCACGTCTATCCTCCGTGGGACCAGCCGATTTACGACGGAGGGCTGCTGGGCCTGGCTCTCGCCTATCGCACCGTGTACGGTGTCCTCGGCAGCTTCGTCGCCGCCCGGCTCGCGCCGCGTCGCCCGATGACCCACGCGATGATCCTGGGCGGCATCGGCTTCGTGCTGAGCGTGGCCGGTGCGATCGCGACGATCCCGATGAAGCTGGGGCCGGCCTGGTATCCGATCGCCCTCGTCGTCACGACCTTGCCCGGGGCCTGGCTCGGCGGCCGCCTCCAGGCCGGACGCGGGCGATGACTCCGGCCGATGCTCTCCGTTGGCTCGAGAAGAACGGCACGCGCAAGACGCGCGACGGCATGGCCCGTTACGGCATCGAGGCGAAGAAGGCCTTCGGCATCACGATGGGCCAGCTGCTCGCCTTCCGGAAGAAGTGCGGCGTCGATCACCCGCTGGCCGTCGCCCTGTGGGAGAGCGGCTGGTACGAGGCCCGCCTCCTGGCGTCCCTCGTCGGCGACCCGGAGCGGCTCACGCCCCGGCAGATGGACGCCTGGGCCGCGGGCTTCGAGAACTGGGGCGACTGCGACACCGTCTGCTTCCAGCTCTTCGACCGCTCGCCTCACGCCTGGGGCCGGGTCGGGCCGTGGGTGCGCTCGAAGCGCGAGTTCGTGAGGCGCGGCGGCTTCGTCCTGATGGCGTGCCTCGCGCTCCACGACAAGACCGCCGCCGACGAGCGCTTCCGTCCGTTCCTCGTCCTCATCGAGAAGGGCGCGGGCGACGAGCGCAACTTCGTCAAGAAGGGCGTGAGCTGGGCGCTGCGCAGCATCGCGCGGCGGCGGGGCCTGTACGCCGAAGCACGGGCCCTCGCCGGGCGCCTCGCCGCCTCGGACGAACCGGCGGCGCGCTGGGTCGGCAAGGACGTGCTGCGCCAGATCCAGCGGCCGAAGGCCTAGAGGCCCTCGTCCTCGCCGGGAGCCGCGACGACCTCCGCGGGCCGCGGCTCGCTCGGCCCCGACGCGTCGATCTCGTAGACGAAGTCGCTTCCGGATTGCGCCACGAGCGCGACACCCGGCGGGAGAGCGGCGTTCGCCTCGACGAGAGCCGCGCGTCTCTCGGCGGTCACCTCCGCCGCGTGGACGACGACGTAGCGGATTCCCTCGTGACGCAGGATCCGGCTGGTCCGGCCGGTGGGGAAGCGCGCCACCAGCACCGCGAGGCGGAAGTTCTCCGCGGGCGCGAAGGTGCCGTGGCCGTTCACGAGCGGCTGCCAGTGCGCCGTCGACCAGTAGAGGTAGAGGCCGCCACCGCGGTGGTCGTGGTCCCAGGGCAGCTCCAGGACCGGCCCGCGGGGCGCCGCCGCGAGCCAGGCCGTCACGGCGGGAGGCGGCTTCACGACGCGGACGCGATTGCCGAGACCGACGGGGTAGGCCTCGACGGCCTGGAGCGCGACGAGCCCCGCGGCGATCGCGGCGCCGCCGCGCCAGCGGGAGACGCGTCGCAGCCCGAAAGCCGTCAGCAGCGCGAGGCCGAGGTGGGCGAGGACGCCCAACCGCGCGGGGTCCCGCAGCAGGCTCCCCGGGGGGAACCGCCTCAGCCACTCGAGGGGCATCGGCACCGTCACGGAGCCCAGCCGCAGCTCCGGTCCGAAGGACAGCACGGCGCCCACCACGGTCAGCGTCAGCGCCAGGCGCGCCCCGCGGGACCGGCCGATGCCGAGCGGCGCGAGCAGGAGGACGGCGGTGCCCGGGAACAACGGCCAGGCGCCGCGCGCGGCGGCCCGCAGCGCCTCCTGATGGGGCAGGCCGACGTACTCGCCGGGGCTCAGGTAGCCCGCCGGTGTCGCGCTCCAGTGCAGGAACGTGTCGCGGCCGCGGCCCAGGCCGTGACGCTTCGCGAGCACCGCGTAGGGCCAGGCGAGAGCCGCGACGACGAGGCCGGCCGCGACGCAGGCGAGCACGAGGCCGCGCAGGCTGCCGCGGCGCGCGGCGCGGCCGACGAAGAAGGGCGCCGCCGCCAGCATCAAGAGCGCGAGCAGGACCGCGTAGTAGCCGCTGCTCAGCGCCTGGACGGCCAGGGCCGCGGCGAAGGCGGCGAGCACGCCCAGGCTCCGCTTCAGCACGGCGCGCCGCCACAGCCAGAGCACGAGCGGGAGCCACTGGAACGAGAGCACCCCCACGTGCACGACGTGCTGGAAGCGCAGCGCCGTGAACGCGAAGGCGAGGCCCGCGAGGAACGACGCGAGGCGCGAGCGCGTGAAGTCCCAGGCCAGGAGGTACGCGAAGACGCCCGCGAGGGGGAACGTCAGGAGCAGCACGAGATTGTGGGCGAGCAGCGCTCCGCCGCCCGCGGCGAACACCGGGGCGGCGACGACGGACTGGGGAAGCAGGCTCTCCGTGTAGGCGAGGCTCAGGCTCTGCGGCCAGTACATGTTCGCGTCGTAGAGGTGCAGCGGATCGCGAACGGCCTGGTGCGCCACCCAGGCGAGCCCCCACACGTGCCCCAGGAGATCGGCGTAGGGCGGGGCCAGGTGCGCCGGATCGGCGAGCCAGGGCCAGGTGCAGACGGCCGTGAACGCCGCGTACAGGACGAGCGCGACGCCGGCGCGTCGCGGCCGTCTCAGGCCTCGCGGGCCTCCGGGGCTCGGCACTCGGGGTTCCAGGCCGTGAGTATCTCGCACTGCGAGGCCCGCGCCTCGGGCGCGCGCCGCGGCATCTCCTTCCATGCCACGACGCCATACAGGTTGACGAGCCCCGAGACGCTCGCGGCCACGAGGGCCACGCCGCGGAAGCGCCGGTATGCGTAGGCGAACGCGACGAACGCGGCGGGCATCAGGTCGAGCACGAAGCGGAAGCCGAACTGCACCGCGCCACCCCCCTCGTAGCTCAGCACGCTCAGGCCGATGGCCAGGATCGCAAAGGCCGCGGCGCCCCGGATCCAGGGATCGATGCTCGCGCGGGCCAGGCCCACGGCGGCCACCACGACGATCGCGTTGTTGATCCAGAACGCCGTGCCGAGGGCGTCGAAGCGGAGCTGCGGCCACGTGGCGTCCCACGTCGGCAGCCGCAGGAAGGCGTGGTAGGCGTTCTCGGGAAGGTACGACAGGCTGAAGATGCCCTCGGGCAGCCCGTGGGCCCAGGGCAGGTAGCGGTGGCCGAACTCGAGCGGCGAGCCGAAACGCGCGAGGTTGTAGCTCGCGAGGGCGATCGCCACGGGTCCGGCTCCGAGCAGCGCCGAGCGCAGGCAGAGCCGGACGCGGCGCGGCGTCGTGCGGCAGTCGAGCACGACGAAGAGCGGGAAGAGCAACGCCAGGAGCGGCCGGCAGCCGACGGCGAGGGCGAGCAGCAGGTAGCCGAGCCACTGCCGGCCGCGCGGGTTCTCGAGGACGAAGGCGAGCCCCACGATCGCGAGGCAGTAGCCGAGGCTCTGCCCGTAGGCCCACACGTTGGCCCGCACGCAGCTCGCATACAGGTTCGTCCCGAACACGAACGTGAGGCTCGCGAGCACCGCCGAGGACTCGTCGAAGCCGCGCCGCCGCAAAACGAGGTATTGCGCGCCGAGCGCCAGGGCCCAGAACAGGTAGATGCCGAGCAGGGCGTTGGGCGTGCGCTCGCCCCACACGAGCACCATCGGCACCTCGAGCAGCGAGGGCACCGGCGGGAAGCTCACGTACGCGCGTCCGTCGAACTCCGCGATCTCCAGGAACGGGCGGGGCGCCCCGGTCAGGTACGTCCGGCCGCTCACCCAGGCGCTCGCCTGGCGGGTGTGCTGGTCGATCGGGCTGTGGTCGAGCAGGCCCTGGCCGCCGTGGAAGCGCATGCCGAGGTACCACAGCGGGAACGACAACAGGATCAGGACGAGGTACGGACGGAGCTTCGAGACCACGCCTGTTCAGTATTTCTGAACGAGGCGGCAAAGGCGAGGAAAAACGCGGGCCGGAGGCGCGCCTTAGGGCTGACCGGCGGTGACGGGGAAGATCCGCTCGAACTCGGGGTCGCCGTGCAGGATCGTGAGATCCGGATCGCGTCGGGCCCAGTTGCCGTCGGTGAAGCCGGCCGCGTTGGCCTTCAGGAGCGCCGCCAGGCCGTCGGCCTTCTGGCCCATGCCGCAGAACATGCACGCCGCGTTGTAGAGCACGAAGGCGTCGTTCGGGCGCAGGGCCATGGCCAGGTTCGCGCGCGCGGTGGCCTCCTCGTTGCGTCCCACCATGGCGTAGTCGGCCGCGAGCAGGATGCAGGCGCGGGCGTCCTCGGGCACGGTGGCGAGGTGCGTCTCGAGGGCGTGCATCTCGCGCTGCCGCACGATGTCGACGGCTTCCTTCTTGCCCAGGGCCGCGAGGGCGTTCGTGATGGGGACGTAGACGTTGTAGTCGTTGCCGCTCGTCTCCATGGCCTTGTCCATGAGCCGGGCGACCTCGTGATAGCGGCCCGAGGCCACGAGCGCCCGAAGCACGAGGTAGTAGGCGCCGTCGCAGTCCGCCTTGCGCGCGATGGCCTTCTCCGCGAGCTCCACGGCCTGGGCGTGGTCGCCGCGGGCGTAGCGGATCCAGCCGAGGGCGGCCAGGATCTCGGGCTCGTCCTTGCCGAGGGCGGCCGCGCGCTCGGCCGCGGCCTCGGCGCGCTCGAGCCACGACGGCAGCGCCTCGAAGTCCGAGAAGAACTGGGAGCAGACCCGTGCGATCGCGGCGTAGGCGAGGGCGAAGCCCGCATCGATGGCCGTGGCGCTCTCGAACATCTGGAGCGCGAACTGCAGGTCCTGGCGCGTCAGGCGCCGCGAGTAGCTGCGGCCGCGCAGGTACTGGTCGTAGGCCAGCAGGTTCTCCGTGGGCCGCGCCGCGAGCGCCTCCTTCTCCTGCGGAGACAACGTCACGCGCAGCGCCTCGGCGATCTTGCGGGCGATCTCGTCCTGCACCTCGAAGACGTCCTGCATCTCGCGGTCGTAGCGCTCGGACCACACCGGGAAGTCCGTGGCGGCGTCGACGAGCTGGGCGTTGATGCGCAGCCGGCTCCCCGAGCGCCGCAGGCTGCCGGTCAGCACGTACCGGGCCCCGAGCTGCTGGCCGATCTGGGACGCCGGCACCGGCTTGTCGCGATACACGAGCACGGTCGGGCGCGAGAAGATGCGCAGGCCCTTGATCTTGAACAGCTCGTTGATGATGTCCTCGGTGACGCCGTCGCGCAGGTACTCGTCTTCCTTGATGCCGCT
>CADEEV010000015.1 GCA_902826455.1 uncultured Acidobacteriota bacterium
AGGGCGCCGGAACAGCCTATGCGATTGCCAGATGGGACGATCCGCGAGCTGACCTAGATCTGGAGCTTTGGCAGGGCGGCTTCGTTAGACAGCTAGCAGCGGGCATCTCACCTGCGGCCAGATGTTCGGTCGTATCCGCGCCCGTAGTTCAGGGGCTTCACGTCGTAAGAGCTTGCCATTCTGAGAGGTCACAAGTCCCTTTTGGTGACATTGCCGATCGCGATGCCGCCACAGACTTCACTCTTACGATTTTTACGCCCTAATCGCGATCGAGGAGCAAACAAAGCGAGGCTACTCGACCTCCATCGCCGCCTCGTCGGACGGTCCCACGCCCCACGGGTCCCTGTACACGTCGTCGACGCTACAGATGCCTGTGGCAGAAAGCGTCGTCACTTTGACGACGATCTTTGTCCTGCCGACGTTGTCAATTGGGGTGCAGCTCCAACTGCGGAGCGTGCAGCGACGATACACGCATCAGTGACTAGGTCACATCGGTGTTTGCAGGCGCGTTCCTCACACATCGAACAATCGCCTCTTCGTTCGCAGGGAGAGTTGCAGCCCGGCTCACCCGGCATGCATTCCTGGGCAACGAGTCCACACGTCGGCAACAAGAGAAGTGTCAGCAAGGTCAGGCGAAGCATGCTTACTCCGTGGTCGAATAGCCGTACTTTCATTGCGCAGATACTGTCAGCGTCTGGACAGCAATATCCCCTCGCGTGACTACGAATCCAGGCGCGCCCTCGCGCGCCTAGAGCGTGAGCTCGTGGCGCTCGGGGGTGATCACGGCGCCCCAGTCGTCCTGGGGCGGGCCCTGCTGGGTGCGAACGAAGCCGTAGCTGCGGTAGAGATGCGAGGACGCGTCGAGGCCGCTGACCGTGAGCAGGTAGCAGCGGCGGTAGCCGGCCGCGCGCGCGAAGCCGAGCGCCGTGTCCATCAGCTTGCAGCCGAGACCCTGCCCGCGCAGCACGGGATCCAGGAGGAACCAGCGCAGCTGCACCTCCCCGTCGGGCCGACCGAGCATCGCGATCGAGCCGACGACGCGGCCGGCATCCTCGACGACCCACAGCGCGTCTCGGCCGGCCTGGAAGTCGGCCATGGCCTCGCCGAAGGTCTTCGCGACGTAGCCCTCGTAGGTGTGGTCGTAGCCGTACTCGTTCGCGTAGAGGAGGCCGTGGAGGGCGATCAGCGCGCCGATGTCGCCCGGGCGCGGACCGTCGCGGATCACCGCGGCCACGGGGCTACGCCTTGAGCGCCACCGGCAGGCGCTCGACCCGCACCTTGCTGATGCGGTTGCGCTCGACGTCCACGACCGTGAGCCGGTAGTCGCCCAGCGGTACGACCTCCCCGCCCTTCGGCACCGAGCCCAGCTTGTCGAGCATGAAGCCCGCGACGGTCTGGAACTCCTCGGACTCCGGGATCGGGATCTGGTGGGAGTCGCGCAGCTCGGCGGCCGACACCGTGCCCTCGACGACCAGGGAGCCGTCGCGCTGCTTCTCGACCGGACGCTCCTCCCAGTCGTACTCGTCCTGGATCTCGCCCACGATCTCCTCGATCAGGTCCTCGAGGGTCACGAGGCCCGTGGCCGAGCCGTGCTCGTCCACGACCAGCGCCATGTGGGTACGGCGCTTCTGCAGCTCCTTCAGGAGATCGCCGACGCGCTTGGTCTCGGGCACGAAGTGCACCGGGTGCAGGACCTTCCGCAGCACCACGGGCTGGCGGCGCTCGAGCAGCCGCAGCACGTCCTTGATGTAAACGAGGCCGATCACGTTGTCGACCGAGCCCTCGAACACCGGGATGCGGGAGAAGCCGCTCTCGACGATCAGCCGGCCCACCTCCTCGGGCGGGGTGGCGGCGTCGAGGGCGAACACCTTGGGCCGCGGCACCATCACCTTGCGCACCGGCGTCTCGGAGAACTCGAACACGCTGTGGATCAGGTCCACCTTGTTGTCGTCGAGGACGCCCTGCTCGCGCCCTTCCTTCACCATGTGCTTGATCTCTTCCTCGGAGACGAACTCGCGCTCGCGGAAGTCGCGGATGCCGAAGAGGCGCAGGATCAGGCGGGTGGAGCCGGTGAGCAGTGCGATGCCCCAGCGCGAGGCCTGGGCCAAGAGCTGGAGCGGCCAGGCGACCATGAGGGCCACGGTCTCGGGGTAGCGCAGCGCCAGGGCCTTGGGCACCAGCTCGCCCAGGATCAGCTCCACGTACACGATGCCGGCGCCGACCAGGAACGTCGCCTCGAGGGCCGGCGGCAGGATGCTGTCGAGGCCCGTGTTCGCGAGGGCGGGCTCCAGGTGGCGGCTCGCGATGTAGCCGCCGAGCACCCCGGCCAGGGTGCCCATCACGGTCACGCCGATCTGGGCCGTGGCCAGGAAACGGTCGGTGTTGTCCTGCAGGTCCTTGACGCGGCGGGCGGCCCGGCTGCCGCCGTTGATCAGGGCCTCGATGCGGCTCCGGCGGGCGGAAAGGACGGCGATCTCGCTCCCGGAGAAGAACCCGTTCCCCAGCAGGCAGAAGAAGATAGCGGCGACCAGCAGTCCGACTTCGGTCATAGATAAGCGGCTATTTTACACGGGACGCGCGCTTGTCTCGCTAGACGCACTCTGATAGCTTCGACGTTCCGCGACGGACACGTGATCGCGCACAGATCAGGAGGCGTGCTTTGGCGAGCAGCGAGACCTTCGACCTCACCGTCATCGGGAGCGGACCGGGCGGCTACGTGGCCGCGATCCGGGCCTCCCAGATGGGGCTCAAGACCGCCGTCGTCGAGCGAGACCCGATCGGCACGGGCGGCACCTGCCTCCTCCGCGGCTGCATCCCCACGAAGGCGCTGCTCCACACCGCCGACCTGTGGGAGGAGATGAAGCACGGCAAGGACTACGGCATCCTGGCCGACAACCTGCGCCTCGACTTCGCGGCGGTCCAGTCCCGCAAGAACCGTATCGTCACACGCCTCAGCAAGGGCATCGAGAGCTACCTCTTCAAGAAGAACAAGATCACGCTGTTCAAGGGCCACGGCCGCATCGAGGGCCGCAGCGTCGTCGTGAAGGGCGCCGAGGGCGAGACGAAGGTCGACTCCAAGAACATCATGCTCGCCACGGGCTCGAAGCCCCGCAGCCTCCCCGGCATCGTGCCCGACGGCAAGGCGATCCTGACCTCGGACGACATCCTGCAGATCGCGGAAGTCCCGAAGAGCATGATCGTGATCGGCGCCGGCGCCGTGGGCATGGAGTTCGCCTCGATCTTCGCGCGCTTCGGCACCCAGGTGACGGTGATCGAGCTGCTCCCGCGCGTGCTGCCCCTCGAGGACGAGGAGATCTCGGCCGAGGCCGGCAAGCTCCTGGGCAAGTTCATGACGATCCACACGGGGGCCCGCACCGAGGCCGCCCTCAAGACCTCCGCCGGCGTCGAGGTCGCGTTCCGCACCGCGAGCGGCGAGGCCAAGAGCGTCACCGCCGACATCCTGCTCGTGGCCGTGGGCCGCGGGCCGGTCACCGACGGGCTGGGCCTCGAGAACACCCGCGTCCAGCTCGAGCGCGGCTACATCCGCGTGAACCAGAAGATGGAGACCGCCGAGGCCGGCGTCTTCGCGATCGGCGACGTCGTGACGGTCGACGGCAAGCCCCACGCCCAGCTCGCCCACGTGGCCTCGGCCGAGGGCATCGGCGTCGCCGAGCGCCTGGCCGGGCACCACGTCGATCCCGTCAACTACGACCAGGTGCCTTCGGCCACGTACTGCTGGCCCGAGGTCGCCGGCGTCGGCCTGACCGAGGCCGAGGCCAAGAAGCGCGGCTACGACGTGAAGATCGGGCGCTTCCCGTTCCCCAACATCGCGAAGCCCCGCATCATCGGCCAGGACTTCGGCCTCGTGAAGATCGTCGCGGAGGCGAAGTACGACGAGGTCCTGGGCGTCCACATCGTGGGCCCCCACGCGACCGACCTGATCTCCGAGGCGTGCCTCGGCCTGCGTCTCGAGACCACCGTCGAGGAGATCGCCCGCACGATCCATCCCCACCCGACGCTGCCCGAGGCGATGATGCAGGCCGCCGAAGCCGTCTACGGCCACGCCATCGACGCCTAGACCTTCGATGGCCAGGCCACCGGCGGCTCAGCTCTCGCGGCCCCAGCTCGTGGAGCTGTTCCACTTCATGAAGCTCAACCGCATGGTGGAAGAGCGCCTCACGAACCTGTACCGCCAGAACAAGGTGGTGGGCGGCCTCTACCGGAGCCTGGGCCAGGAGGCCTCGTCGGTGGGCGCCGCCTACGCCCTCGAGCGCGGCGACATCTTCACGCCCCTGATCCGCAACCTCGGCGCGATCTTCGTGCGCGGCGGCAAGCCCCGCGACGTGCTCTGCCAGTACATGGCCCGCCAGGACGGGCCCACCCGGGGCCGCGACCTCAACGTCCACTTCGGCTGGCTGCGCGAGGACGGCAGCAACATCGCCGTGATCTCGATGCTCGGCGACATGGTGTCGATCCTGGCCGGCGCCGTGATCGCGGAACGCATGAAGGGCAAGACGACGGTCGCCCTCACCTGGATCGGGGACGGCGGGACGTCGACGGGCGCCTTCCACGAAGGCTTCAACCTCGCCTGCGTGCAGAAGGCGCCGCTCGTGGTGGTGGTCGAGAACAACCAGTACGCGTACTCGACGCCGACCCGGATGCAGACCGCCAACACGCGCTTCGTGGACCGCGCCCAGGCCTACGGCTGCTTCGGCGAGCGGATCGACGGCAACGACGTCGTGGCGGTCTACGAGGCCACGCGCGTCGCGATCGAGCGGGCCCGCAACGGCGAGGGCCCGACGCTGATCGAGGCCGAGACCATGCGCATGCGCGGCCACGCCGAGCACGACGACATGAAGTACGTGCCGGAGGCGCTCGTCGCGGAATGGCAGAAGAAGGATCCGATCGCGCGCTTCGAGACCCACCTGCTCGAGAAGAACCTGGCGGCCCAGTCGGACCTCGACGCGATCGTCGCGATGATCGAGCGCCAGCTCGACGCAGACGTCGCCTTCGCCGAGGCAAGCCCGTTCCCCGCGGCCGACACCGGCCTCGACGGGGTCTACGGCGACGTGGCGGTGAAGTCCCCGGTGCCGCCGATCGTCAGCGCCTGGGACGCCGCGAAGGGACGCGGCTGATGCCCGTCGTCACCTATCTCGAAGCGATCCGCCTCGCGATGCTCGAGGAGATGCAGAAGGACGAGCGCGTGTTCGTCATCGGCGAGGACGTCGGCACCTACGGCGGCGCGTTCCGCGTCACCGCGGGCTTCCTCGACGCCTTCGGCCCGAAGCGCGTCATCGACACGCCGATCAGCGAGTCCGCGATCCTGGGCGCTTCGATCGGCGCCGCCCTCATGGGCATGCGGCCGATCGCGGAGATGCAGTTCATCGACTTCATCGCCTGCGGCTTCGACATGCTCGTGAACTACGCCGCGAAGAGCCGCTATCGCTGGGGCGCCGGCGTGCCCATGGTGGTGCGCGGGCCGTGCGGCGGCGGCGTCCACGGCGGCCCGTTCCACAGCCAGAACCCCGAGGCGTACTTCATGAACGTCCCGGGCCTCAAGATCGTGGCGCCCGGGACCGCCCTCGACGCGAAGGGCCTGATGACCGCGGCCATCCGCGATCCCGATCCCGTGATCTTCCTCGAGCACAAGTTCCTCTACCGCCGCATCAAGGAAGACGTCCCCGAGGGCGAGGTCGTGACGCCGATCGGCAAGGCCCGCGTCGCCCGGGAGGGCAAGGACCTGTCGATCGTCACGTACGCGGCCATGCTCCACGTCGCCCTCGACGCGGCGGAGGCGGCGGCGAAGGACGGCATCAGCGTGGAGGTCCTCGACCTGCGGACGCTGCTGCCCTACGACGAGGAAGCGGTCCTCGCGACCGCGGCCAGGACCGGCAAGGTGATCGTGCTCCACGAGGCGACGCGCACGGGCGGCCCCGGCGGCGAGATCGCCGCCACCATCGCCGAGCGCGTCTTCGAGCACCTCGACGCGCCGGTCGTGCGCCTGGCGCCCCCCGACACGCCGGTGCCGTACGCGCCGACGCTGGAGGAGGCATTCCTGCCGAACGCCGCGAGCGTCGGCAAGGCGATCCGGGCGCTGTATGATTACTGACTTGCTCAGCGCGGCTTCGGGAGGCTCTAGATGACTGACGTGATCATGCCCCAGATGGGCGAGTCCATCGCCGAGGGGACCATCACCAAGTGGATGAAGAACGTCGGTGACAAGGTCCAACGCGACGAGCCCCTGTTCGAGATCTCGACCGACAAGGTCGACGCCGAGATCCCGGCTCCCGCCTCCGGCGTCCTGCAGGAGATTCGCGTGGCCGCCGGCGCCACAGTCGCGATCAACACGGTCGTCGGCGTGATCGGGGCCGAGGGCGCCGCCGTGGCCACGGCTCCGGCCGCGGCTCCGGCCCCGCCCGCTCCGGCTCCGGCCCCCGCACCGGTGGCGGTGGCTCCACCGCCCCCGCCGCCTCCCCCGGCCCCGGTCGCCGTCGCTCCTCCCCCGCCGCCGCCCGTTCCGGCCGCGGCTCCGGCTCCTGCCCCGGCGGCAGCTCCCGCGCCGGAGAAGCCGCGCGAGGAGATGACGCCCGACGAGCTGCGCCAGCAGCGCTCGTCGCCGGTGGTGCGCAAGATCGCCGCCGAGCACGACGTGGACATCGCCGCGGTGCCCGGCACGGGCATCGGCGGACGCGTGACGAAGCAGGACATCCTCGGCCACATCGAAGCGCGCGGGAACGAGCCGGCGGCCGCGCCCGCGGCCCCGGCCTCCTTCGATGCGCCGGCGCCGACGGCCGAGCCGCCCGCGACGCCCTTCGTCGCGACGCGCCAGCCCGGCGAGCGCGTCCAGGTCGTGCCGATGTCGCCGATCCGCAAGAAGACCGCCGAGCACATGGTGCTCTCGAAGCGCATCTCGGCCCACGTCTCGACCGTCTGGGAGATCGACATGAGCCGCGTCGATCACCTGCGTCAGAAGCACAAGAAGAGCTACGAGGAGCGCAGCGGGGTGAAGCTCACCTACCTGCCCTTCATCGTGAAGGCCACGATCGACGCGATCAAGGCGTTCCCGGTGCTGAACTCGAGCGTCGACGGCGACAGCGTGCTCTACAAGAAAGACATCAACCTGGGCATGGCCGTGGCCCTCGACTGGGGCCTGATCGTGCCCGTGATCCGCAACGCCGACGAAAAGAACGTCCTCGGCCTGGCGAAGGCCGTGAACGACCTCGCCGAGCGCGCCCGCGGCAAGAAGCTCAAGGTCGACGAGGTCCAAGGCGGGACGTTCACGATCACGAACCCCGGCGTGTTCGGCAGCCTCTTCGGCACGCCGATCATCAACCAGCCCCAGGTCGCGATCCTGGGCGTCGGGACGATCGAGAAGCGGCCCATCGTGCGCGACGACGCCATCGCGATCCGCACCATGGCCTACTTCTGCCTGACCTTCGACCACCGCATCGTCGACGGCAGCGACGCCGACCGCTTCATGGCCCACCTGAAGAAGGGCCTGCAAGAATTCGACGAGACGGCCCTCTAAGAACAGGCTACGAGGGATGTCGTCGGCACTCCCCCTCCCCCCGCGTGGGGAGGGGATAGGGGTGGGGGGTCGATGAATGATGGGCCCACTCCCCGCACTCATGGCTGATAGGCCGACGAGTTCGCGTCCCCTCGCCGTGGAGCGGCTCGGCCGGATCTCGTACGCCCGCGGCCTCGAGATCCAGGCCGGCCTCGCGGCCGAGCGCCAGGCCGGGCGCGGTGTCGACACGCTCCTGCTCCTCGAGCACGACCCGGTCTTCACGCTCGGCCGCAACGCCCGCGCCGAGAACGTCCTGTTCCCCGAAGAGACGCTGCGGGCCCGCGGCTTCGAGATCTTCGAGACCGGCCGCGGCGGCGACGTCACCTACCACGGCCCCGGCCAGATCGTCGGCTATCCGATCCTCGACCTCGCCCCCGAGCGCAAGGACGTCCATCGCTACGTGCGCGACCTGGAGGACGTGATGCTCCGGACGCTCGCCGACTACGGGATCGTCGGCCGCCGCATCGAGAAGCTGTCGGGCGCCTGGGTCGGCGACGCGAAGATCGGCGCCATCGGCGTGCGCCTCGCGCGCTGGGTCACCTCCCACGGCTTCGCCTTCAACGTCGCGACGGATCTCGCTCCGTTCTCGATGATCGTCCCTTGCGGCATCGCGGACCGCGGCGTCACGAGCCTCGAGCGCCTTCTCGGGCGTGCCGTTCCCCTGGCCGAGGTCATGGACCGGCTCGAGACGCACTTCGCCGCGGTGTTCGCGCGATGAGCGCCGCCCGCCGCGAGGAACTGACCGCCGAGGGCCTGGTCGTCGACATCGGTCCGTCCCAGGGACTGCCGCGCGTCGTGGTCCAGCTCGCGGTCGCCGCCCTCTGGGTGTGGATCGGCCGCGGCGTCTGGGAGACCCGGGCGAACGTCGTGATGGGCGGCGACATCCCCTTCTGGCTCGAGCCGGCCGCCGCGCGCGGGCTGTCGCGGCCACTGCTCTACACGCTGCTCGTCCTCGCCGCCTACGGTGCGATCTCGAGCGTGGTGCAGGCCATCGGCTGGCTGATCCGTCACGACCGGATCGTGCTCGGGGCCGCCGGCTGGTCCGTGAGCCGTCGCATCGGCCGAGGCCGCCCGGAGGTGCCCTGGTCCGAGACCGGCGCCCCGAGCGTACGGGCTATCGGCGGCGCGCTCGTCGCCCCGCTGGCGGACGGCACCGCGGTAACGGTCACGACTCTGGGCGCCGCCGACGACCGCGCCTGGCTCTCGCAGGAGATGGCCCAGCGCGCCCGCAGCACCGCGGACGGCATCCCGGGCCCGGGACTGTCGCGAGTGGTCGGCACCCACCGCATCGGCCGCGAGAACGACGGCACCCTGCTGATCCACCAGACCCTGGCCGGCCGTTTCGGCTGCCTCGCGATGGTCGGCGCGCTGGGCGTCGGCTTCCTGGTGTACTCGCTGATGAACGGCTTCATGCTGGTTCCGATCGTCTTCGGGACCTTCGCGCTGGCGAGCGTCCGCTACCTGGTCAAGGGCGCCGGCCGCCGCATCGACCTGCGGGTCCGGCACGGACAGATCACGCGCACCGGCGCCGAAACGCCGTACGTGAAGGGCCATCTGCTCGTCACCACCACGGGCACGTCGATCCACGAGATCCAGCTCGAGGTCCCGAGCAAGAATCAGCGCGAGGATCCCGAGAGGTTCACGCTCCTCAACTTCTCGGGCACGGGCGCGCTCGAGGACGCGCGCCAGATCGCGCGCTGGATCGCGAAGGAGTCAGGCCTGACGCTCGACGAGAGTGGCCGCGGCTAGCCGTCCCGCCGCGCGCTGAACAGCCGCGCGTTCCGGAACGCGACCATCAGGAACTCAGCGAGGATCTCGCCGGCCACCACGTCCTCGAGGTCGAAGGCCGCGGGCTCGGGGCTCTGGAAGTCGAGGGCGCCCACGGCCTCCCCGTTCTCGAGGAGCGGGATCACCATCTCGGAGCGCGTGCCGTCCACGTCGGCGTGGTAGTCGCGGTCCTTGTCGACGTCGGGCACGACCTGGGGCGCCTTGCGCCGGAGCGCGCGGCCGATGATGCCGCCGGGCGGTCCCTGGGCGCGGCCCGCACTGTGACGCGCGAGGCCGCTGCGGCTCGCGAAGCGCCCGATCAGGACGCCCTCGTCGTCGAGCACCACCACAGCCACGAAGGTGTGGCCCATGCGCGCCTGCACCAGGCGCGCCGTCTCCTCCATCAGCTTCTCCGGCTCCATGACCCCGGCGATGCGATGGATCACGGTGCTGAGCAGCGCGATCTGCTCGGCGCGATGCTGGCTGCGGCGCTCCGAGCGCCGCAGGCTCTCGTTGACGCGCGCCAGCTCCTGGGCCCGCTCGCCGGCCCGCGCCGCCTGGTCCTGGGCCTCGGCGAGGCGCCGGGCCGACTCCTCCTCCTGCGCCACGAGCAGGGCCTCGAGGCGGCGGTCGCCGAGCTCGTCCAGGGCCAGGAGCGCTTCGGCCAGCGCCTCGCGCGACGGGCACACCGCGAGCAGGATCGGCAGGCAGCAGCGGTCGAAGCTGCGGATGGCCTGGGCGGCGAAGCGGCCGCTGCCCCCGGCCAGGGCCACCGCGGCGGCGTTGCCCGACTCGCGCGACATCAGGGCCTCGGCGTCGCCGCGCTCGAGGTGCTCGAACAACTGGGCCAGGCTGTGCTCGCACAGCCGTCGCGCCTCCGCCTCCCGGCCCGGGGCCTCCGCGGCGACCGCCGCCGACCAGGCCTCGAGGAGCGCGCCGCGCTGCGGCGCCAGCAGCACGAAGACCTTCTGGAGCGCGTCTCCGGAGCGGCTCACGCGGCCTTCTCGGACGCGTGGAGATAGGCGATCCCGCCCGTGAGCGACGTCTGGCTCACGTTCGTGAAGCCGCAGCGCCGCAGCCGGCCGGCCAGGGCCTCGGGCGTGTCGAAGCGCGCCACCGACGCCGGCAGGTAGGCATAGGCCTCGCGGTTGCCGCTGACCAGGCCTCCCAGCACGGGCAGCACCCGGCCGAAGTAGAACCGGTACAGCCTTCCCAGCAGGCCGCGCGGCGTCTGGAACTCGAGGATCACGAAGCGGCCCCCGGGACGCAGCACCCGCGCGACCTCGCGCAGCGCCGCGTCGATGTCGCCGACGTTGCGGATGCCGAAGGCGACGACGGCGCCGTCGACGCTCGCGCTGACGAGCGGCAGGCGCTCCGCGTCGCCCGCGGCGAGCGCCGCCCGCGCAGCCCCGCCGCTGCGCGCGAGCTTCGCGACCCCGTGGCGCAGCATCCCGCTCGACAGGTCGACGCCGACGCCGCGCGCGGCCGGGCTGCGGCCGAGCCACTCGATCAGCAGGTCGGCGGTGCCGGTGCACAGGTCGAGGACCCGCGCCTGGCCGCCGAGGCCGAGCGCGTCGATGCAGCGCCGGCGCCAGCGCACGTCGATGCCGGCCGACAGCACGCGGTTCAGCAGGTCGTAGCGCGGGGCGATGCGATCGAACATGGACCGCACCGCGGCCTTCTCGGGGGCGCCGGGCGTCGGGGCGATCGGGGCAGCCACCAGGGAGGCCTCGGCGTTCACGCGGCGGATTATAGCGTCAGCCAGCGGGCGGCCGCGGTCGTGAGGAAGTAGCCCACGCTGATCCAGCCGTTGACGGTGAAGAACGCCGCGTCGATGCGCGAGAGGTCGTCGGCGCGCACCAGGGAGTGCTCGTAGGCGAGCAGCGCCGCGACGCCCACGACGCCCACGAGGTAGACCGGGTGGAGCGGCGTCAGCACGTAGACGAGGGCCAGCAAGGCGACCGCCGCGACGTGGACCCCGCGCGCCATGCGCAGGGCCCGCGTCACTCCCCAGGCGGCCGGGATCGAGTGCAGGCCCTCGCGACGGTCGAAGTCGGCGTCCTGGCAGGAGTAGATCGTGTCGAAGCCGGCCACCCACGCGAGCACGGCCGAGCCCAGCACGATCGGAACGGCGTCGAACTGGCCGCGGATCGCGACCCACGCCCCGACCGGAGCGATCGCGAGCGCGATGCCGAGCACGAAGTGCGACAGGGCCGTGAAGCGCTTCGTGAACGAATAGCCGCACACGATCAGCAGCGCCACGGGCGAGAGCGCCAGGCACAGCGGGTTGAGCTGCGCCGCCGCCACGACCAGCAGCCCGGCGGAGGCCAGGACGAAGAGCCACACCTCGCCGCGCGAGAGCAGCCCCCTCGGCAGCTCGCGGCCGGCGGTCCGCGGGTTGCGGGCGTCGATCGCCTGGTCGGCCAGCCGGTTGAAGCCCATGGCCGCGCTGCGCGCACCGGCCATGGCGACGAGGATCCACAGCAGCTTCATGGGCTGGAGCGTGCGGTCCGAGGCGAGCACCGCCGAGGCCAGCGCGAACGGCAGCGCGAAGATGGTGTGGGAGAACTTGATCATCCGGCCGTAGGTCCGGACGCGCTCGACAGGGCTCGTCACGCGTCCACCCGGCGCACGCGCGCCTCGCCCGAGGTGAGGAACGCCTCGGGCGACGTGAGGGACGCGTCGGCCGGTGCGAAGGCGAGCGCCGCGCGCCGGCCCGGCTCGAGGGTGCCGAGCTGCGGACGGCCGAGGGCGCGCGCCCCGCCGGCCGTGGCCATGTGCACGATGAACGCCGGCTCGAGCCGCGGCAGCTCGCGCTGCAGCGCCGCCATCTCCTCGGCCAGGTCGAGGGACGGCGAGCTCGCGAGGCTGTCGGTGCCGAGGGCGAGCCTGACACCGGCGGCGCGCAGCTCCTCCACCGGCGGCAGGCCGACGCCGATCGTGCGGTTGCTGCGAGGGCATACGGCAACGGCGGTTCCCGATTGCGCCAGGCGCCGGCGATCGGCCGCGTCCACGTGAACGCAGTGGGCCGCGAGCAGTCCCGGCGCCAGGACGCCGAGGCTGTCGACGTAGGCCACGGGACTCTGCCTCGGCGGGGTCCAGGCCACGGTTCCGACGCGGCTGCCCAGGAACGCGCCCCAGTCGCCGTCGCCGTCGATCAGGAACGCGCTCTCGTCCGGGGACTCGGCGAGGTGCAGGGCGCCGAGGCGCTCGGCCACGAGCCGCCGGAACAGCGGCGCCGACACCGAGTGCGGCGCGTGGGCGGCGAGGCGAACCTCGACGTTGGCCGGAAGGGACGGCCGGAGCGCGGCCACGCGGTCGCGCGCGGCGTCGGCGATCGCATCGGCGCGGGCCGGATCCCAGCCGATCTGCTCGTAGAAGACGATCGCGTCCACCGAAGACCGGCCGAGCGCCGGCAGGTGCGCCAGGGCGTTCGAGACGTCGCCGATGGCCACGGTCCCGGTGCCGGCGAGGCCTTCGATGGCGGCCGTGGCCGCGGCGTCGAGGGATTCGGGAGCGGCCGCGGCGCGCGCCGCGACCAGGGCCGTGACCCAGGCCGAGAAGCCGCTGCCCGGGGGAATCGCCCCGGCCAGGCCCGAGAGCTCGAGGTGGCAGTGGGCGTTCACGAGGCCCGGAAGGAGGACTCCGGCCCCGAGGTCCTGCACCTCTCCGGCCGGCTCCCCCGGCTCTCCCGGCGCCCCGACCCAGGCGATCCGGCCGCCGTCGACCGCGACGCGGCCGTTGCGGAGGGGGGGCCGGGCCACCGGCACCACCCACGCCGCGCTCAATAGCCTCACGCGCGCATAATAGAATGCCCGCGCATGAAACGCGCGCCGCTCCTGCTCGCTGTGCTCCTCGCGAGCGTCCAGGCGCTCCTCCTCGTCCGGACGGCCTGGGACAAGTCCGACACGATCGACGAGCCCGTCTACATGTCGGCCGCGGTGCACCAGTGGACGCGGGTCTTCGGCGGCGACCGCGACGGCGCGTTCGAGCGCAACTGCGAGTCGCCCGCCCTGCCCAAGTGGGGCTTCGGTCTCGGCCTGCGCATGGCGGACCCGCCGCTGTTCGAGGCCTGGGTCAACCGCACGACCGGCAAGGAGCCGGACGTGCTGGCCCCGCCCATCCCCCGCATCCGCCGCGTGCTGCTCGCCGCGCGCCTCGCCACGATCGCGATCGTCGTGCTCGCCGGCCTCGCCTTGTGGGCCGCGGCCCGGCGCTACGGCGAGGACGCGGCCCTCGTCACCCAGGCGCTGTGGTGCTTCTCCCCCACCGTCCTGGCCCAGGGCAGCCTCGCGACCCTGGACGGCTGGTCGGCGGCGCTCTGCGCGCTGGCGCTGTGGGCCGGCTTCCGCGCCTGGGACAAGCCCGGCGTCGGCAGCGCCGCCCTGCTGGGCGCCCTCGTAGCGGCCGCGGCGGCCTGCAAGGTCACGGCGCTCGGCCTCGCGCCGGTGGCGCTCGCCGTGATCGTCGCCGCGCGGTGGAAGGGCGGCACGCGCTCGCCCACGGTGCCGGCGCTGAGCTCGGTCGCCGCCTTCTCGGGCGCGTTCTTCCTCGCCCTCTGGGCCGTGTACGGCTTCAGCCTCGGCACCATCCAGACCAACAACCTGTGCGGCCAGAACGGCGGCCTCGGCTTCCACGACCGCATCGGCCCCGTGCCCTTCCCCGCGTGGATCGAAGGCCTGCTGCTGCAGGGCCTGCACGGCGAAGGCGGCCACCTCAGCTACCTGTTCGGCAAGGTCGGCTCCGACGGCTGGTGGTGGTTCTACCTCGCGTGTCTGGCGCTGAAGACGACGCTCGGCGCCCAGGGCGCCGGCCTCCTCGCCGTGGCCGCGACGCTGCGCCGCCCGCCGGCCCGCCGCGACTGGCTGGGCGACGCGGCGATCCTCGCCTTCCCCGCTCTCCTGCTGCTCGTGATGAGCGTCGGCAAGACCCAGAACGGCATCCGCTACGTCGCGCCGCTGTTCCCGTTCGCGATGCTCTGGCTCGGCCGCGCCCTGCCGCGCATCAAGGACGCCTTCGGCGCCGGCGGCCGCATCGCCGTTTTCGTTCTCGTGGCGATCGGCGCCGTCGAGTCCGTGGCCGTCCATCCCGACCACCTCATGTTCTTCAACGTGTGGGCGGGTGGCCCGGACAACGGCCCGCGCTACCTGATCCACGGCGACGACTGGGGCCAGGACCAGCGCAACCTCGCCCAGTACATGAAGGGCCAGCGCCCCTGGACGCTGTACTACACGGTCTACAACGGCGACCCCGGCCGCTGGGGCCTCGACTGGCGCACGCCCCCGTGCACGCCGACGCCGGGTTACTACGCGCTGCAGGCCATCGAGGTGCATCGGCCCAAGCGGATCAACGCCGGCTGCCTCGACTGGCTCACGGTCGAGCCGCCAGACGCGCGCATCGGCCACTCGATCTACTTCTACCAGGTGACGAAGGCCCGCATCGAACGGCTCGTGGCGGAGCGCGACACGATCGCGCCGTTCTGGAAGAGCAAGCGCTAGTTGGACCCGGCCCGCCCATCCCGCGCTCTCCTCAGCCTCGGCGCCCTCGTGGCGGGTCTGTACGTCGCGGCCCAACTCACACAGGAGTTCCTGTTCCGCTTCGTCCTGCCCGCCACACCTGACGCCGCCGCGGAGATCGCCGCGCGACTCCTCGTGCCCAACCGCGTGCGCCAGGGCCTCGTCCTGGCGAGCCTGTTCCTGGCGCCCCTCGCCTATGCCGCCCTCGCGGCAGCCCGGTTCGCGCGCGCACCGGCGGCCTCCGTCATCGGGCTGATGTTCGGCATGCTCTTCTCCGCGTTCGAGTGCGCGTATCGCTCGATCGAGCTGTTCGCCCTCGGCCGTTGGGCCGCCGAGTTCGTCACGGTCACCGATTCGGCTCGGCGGGCTGCGCTCGCCGAGCGCTTCGATCTCTGGGATGGAGCCGTCGCGGCGCTGTACCTGCCGCTCCTCGCGGCTCACGCGCTCGCTTCCGCGGCGTTCGCCGTCGCCCTCGTCGGGGGCGCTCCGCGCCCGGGCCCGTGGGACCGTGCCCTGGCGATAGCGTTCGGCACCAACGCCGTGCGCGCCGTGCTGCGCATGCTGCAGATGCATGGCGGCGTCGCCGCGCTCGCGCCCCTCAATGGGGCGCTCTATCTGCCGGTGACGCTCTTCACGTACGGCGCGCTGGCAGCCTGGCTCGCGCGGGCGGCGATGTCCGCCCGAAGGGAGGCTTTGTGAGCGAGAACAAGACCAAGCCTACCGGCGCCAGCGTCGCGAGCTACATCGCCTCGAGAGCCGACGCGCAGCAGCGCGCCGACTGCCGGGCGCTGATGGCTCTGCTCAAGAAGGTCACCCGGGCTTCGCCAAGGATGTGGGGCCCCAGCATCGTCGGGTATGGCTCCTTCCAGTACACCTATGACAGCGGACGCAGCGGCGAGTCGCCCTTGGCGGCCTTTGCCATTCGCGGCCGAGAGCTGGTCGTCTACGTGTCCGTCGAAGGCCGAGCGCAGAAAGCGCTGCTGGCCAAGTTGGGTAAGCACAAGAAGGGCAAGGTCTGCCTTTACTTCAAGCAGCTTGCCGATCTCGACCGGTCGGTTCTCGAGAAGCTCGTGGTCGGTTCGATCGCGGAGACACGGCAGCGCTATCCATAGGGACGACGGCCCTTATTCTCCGCTCGCGCCTCCACATGGAAGGGCAAGTGGAGGTCGTTCCGGGAGGAAGCCGACTGCCCCTACTGAGTTCGAACGACTGCGAAGGAGTTGAGGTCGAGTGATATGACCCTTGACGAACTGCTCCCCAAGGTTTTCGTCGTCGTCTTCGCGCTCATCGTCCTGAACCTCATCGCGCAAGTTCTGAGGAAGGGGCTCAGGGGAGCGATGTTCGGGGCGCGAGTCGCATCCACTACTGGAGAGGTCGATCTAGGCCGGAAGGCTCTGATGCGAACGTGCCTGAGGGTCCACCCCCTGGAGCAAGGAGACGCCGCCGCACCTCTCGTTGGCCTCGAGATCACGAGCACGAGCGTTGCGGCCTTCAACATCCGCGGCATTCCGCTGACCCGGGAGCAGGCAGCGCACCTCGGAGCGCTCCTCGTACGCGCCAGCGAGTGACCGGAAAGAGGCGCAGGTGACACGGGATGGTCACTGAAGACCAGCACCGCCGCTTCGCGGCTTGGGCCGACCACGCGTGCTCCAGAGACATCCCCTCCGAGGCTCGTGCCTTCTGCTTCAACCTGGCCGAAACGTCGGATGCCTTCGTCGTCGAGCTCATCGGCTCTCCCATCTTCGACCGCATGGACCGCGATTGGGCGTGTGAAGAGGTATTCCGGGCTCGCGACCCCGAGTTCGAGCTGCTGTACGCCGAAGTCGGGAAGCAGTGGGAGCCGGTCCTGCAGATGGCCGTCACGATGGTCCGGCGCCATCTCGAGGACCGAAGCAACGCTGGGGGTCGGCTTCGTGAAGCGGAGGCCGTCGCCGTTGGCTTCGTGGACGGTGAGCTCGAGATCGTGTGGCCCGAGGGAGCCGCATGACGCCCCTAACGGCCGTTCGCATCGCCGCGCCAGCGTGGGCGAAGGCGCCGGACGCAGTGCTCAATAGCGTGCGCTTGTCCGAATACCGGGCGGTCCAAGAGCATCGCGCCGCGCTTCTCCGGGCCGTTCACGACGAGGTGCAGCGTTACTTCGATGACACCGATCTGGTTTTCGAGAGCGAGTCGTTCCCGAGTCGCGGACGGCTGACCGGCGAGTACTATCTTGGCGAGGAGTCGTACGAGATGCACGTGGGTCCCGTATGGATCCAGATCGGTGTCGCGTGCCACTGCTTGGAGCGCGCGAATGGCTCTGGGCGCCCGGAGCAGGACTATCTCGGTTTGAACGTGTGGGTGCGCTGTGACCCCCAGGCCTGGTCTTTCGAGGTCTTCAGGAACACCGACTCGTCGTCGATCTAGAAGAGTGCTCACGCGGGAGTGAGTGTGACCAGGACGGATGCTCATCTGCTTCGACAGGAGCTCCAGGAGTTGACCGGCCTCCTGCGGCAGGACCCCAACTGGGAAGATCTTCGCGCCGCGCTTCAGTCGCAGAGTCTCACGCCTCAGGACGTTCTCCTCATTTCGTTCGATGAGGACGAGACAGGCGGCGAGCACGGAGCGTTCCTCCGTGTCCGCGATCGCGCCCTCTTCGAGTATCAGCGGTCGACGGCCTCAGCGGCGCCAGCCGTGTTCTCGCTGTTGCGACAACTTCAACCAGGTGTAGCCACCGGCGAGTATCCGCAGCTTGTCGAGGCACTCCGAATGCTCGAGGACGGCGTCATCCAATGACCGCTTCAGGTGCCATGGAGCTTCTCGCGGATCAGATCCGCCGAGCCTATTGGGGCGAGTCCTGGCACGGGCCCTCGGTGCGCGAAGTGCTCGCGGACGTCTCGGCGGAAGACGCGGCCGCTCATCCGATCGCCGGCGCTCACAGCATCTGGGAGATCGTCCTTCACATCACCGGGGGATACCGGTTGGTTCTCACCCGAGTGCGTGGGCAACTTGCGCAGCTCTCGGAGGCCGACGAGTGGCCTCCAGTGCCGGAGGCCAGCGAAGAGACCTGGCGCGAAAGCCTGCTCACCCTGGACCAACTGAATCGGGAACTCCAGAGTGCTGTGCGGGCCTTCCGCGCCGAGCGCCTTTCTCAGCCGATGGGCTCCGAGTACACGGCCTACACCCAGTTCAGTGGCGCGCCTCAGCACGACCTGTACCATGCGGGCCAGATCGTCATGCTCAAGAAGGCCTTGTCGGCGCCTCGGGCATGAGCGACCGCGCGTGCTACTGGGGCACACACCTCGACGAGCGCAGCCGCCAGTCCACGTCGGGCCGCGCGGTTCTCCAGCCGCGGTTCTCAGTGCAACGGCTGGCTCCCGATGCAGGTGGTCCCGAGCGAGGTGCTCGCCGCGATCGTGGCGCTCCAGGCCGGCACGGGCATCTACCTCTCGCGTGAGGGTGTCCCGGTCGCGCCGTTCTGACCTAGTCTCCAAGACGGAGGAGCCGCCCGTTGCCTTTGAGCGCGCACGATGAATAGCCGCTCGGTGCCTTCGGTGGCCGGCGTCTGCGCCGGTTGCCTGGAGTTCCATGACGACCCGGTGCCACCGGCCTGCTCCGAGTACTTCCGACCAACGTACCTGGTTCCGTACGGAAGCCGCTGGTCCTTCACGGAGGCGGTCTGCTCCGGCATCGTCGCGCACTCGGCTGTGCGCCTGATGGGCCCCTTCGAGGCCAAGAACCCAGAACGACTCGGTGAGTTCACGCACCTCGAGTCCGTTTTTCTGAGCCGCTACCCTCCGCAGGGCCTGACTTCGATGTCGATGCTGGCGTCCTTGCGATGGCTGGCCCTGGACTACTGCGAGACCCGAGACATGGGCTTCCTTGAGGGGTTACCGAAGCTCGAGCAGCTCGAGCTGACCGAGTGCCGGCAGCTCCATGACCTTGCGGCCTTGGCCGGTCTGCTTCGGCTGCGTGTCTTGCGCATCGCCTTGTGTCCCAAGGTGTCCGATCTGGGCCCGGTTGCGGACTGTGGCTCGCTGGCCAGGCTAGACATCGAGGCTCGCCAGTTGGCCTCTCTCCGTTGGGTCTCTGGTTGCGAGCAGCTGGAGGTCTTGAATCTTGCGGTCGGCAGGGTCGATGATGCGGATCCAATGCCGTTGCTGGCGCTCCCGCGGCTAAGGCGCATCGGGATGCGGAAGTCCGTCGCCAAGAAGCTGCGGCTGGCCCAGCACTTCTCGAACCGCAGCGTCGAGATCAGGGAGCTTCCGTGAGGACGCCGGTCTCGTTCCACTGCTCTTGTTGCGGCAAGGACCACGTGGGGATGCCCACGTTCGGGTTCGCCTATCCCATCCAGTACATGGACGTGCCTGAGGCCGAGCGGGCCCAACGCGTCTTCCTGACTTCCGATACATGCGTCATCGACGACGAGCACTTCTTCGTTCGGGGTTGCCTCGAGATCCCCGTCCTCGGCTCTTCGGAGCCCTTCGTGTGGGGCGTATGGGTCTCGCTGAGCGAGGAACACTTCTTCCACTTCCAGGAGCTCCTCGGAGTCGAAGAGAGGGCTCAGCATGGTCCCTTCTTTGGTTGGCTGTGCTCCCCGCCCCGCCCGTACCCGGACAGCCTCAACCTGAAGACGCAGGTTCACCTTCGGAATCACGGCGATCGACCGCGGGTCGAACTGGAACCCACCGAACATCCGCTGGCGTTGGAGCAACGAAACGGAATCACCGTCGAACGACTCGCCGAGATCTATGAGCTCATGGCTCACGGGAAGCGGCGAGCGCGAGATCCCCGATGAGGACTTTCAGGGAGCTTGAGCCCGGCGACCTTCGCGAAGCGGTCGCGGAGTGGTCCGAGCTGCTGGCGAAGGGCCGGTTCGCCGAGGCGCTCGAGATGTTTCCTCCGGCCGAACGTGATCCCATGTCTGCCGAAGAGCTCGAAGAGTGGCTCAGCAACTACGGCGACGACCGCCCGAAGCGCAATGGACGCCGTTGGCGCGTCACAACCCTGCTCGATCGTCCCGACGCCCGCGAGATCATCCAGAGGATCAGCGTCGAGCTGGGGGTTCCGCAGTCATGGGACGCAGAGACGTATCTCGGATTCGTGGAGTATGCCGACGTTCCGCTGAACGGCGAGAGGAGCGACTTGACCGCGCGCTTCGCGATCAAGCGAGTACCTGGGGGCGTGACGCTCGAGTTCCGCGACGTCTTCGTCATGTAGGGTTGGAGGACGCATGCCGATCGTTGAGCGATCGTTTCGAGAGGCCATCGACGCTGCCGTCGACGGGAATCACGGGTTCTTCGTGACCCTGGAGGCCGTCAGCGACAAGGAGAAATGGGTCCAGCTCACGTGGGACTGCATCAACGCGGCCTATCCACACGAGGAGGATCCGTCGACGTTCCTGGAGCGCCGCGGCATCTCGCTTCCGGATCTCGTCGAAGTCTCCGCTTGGGAAGCGGGCCAATACGTCACCTTCGACCACGGCGCCGATCCCCTCGGCCCGCTCGTGCAATTCGTGGAGCGATACTTCAAGGACGTTCTCGGGGTGGTACCGGACGAGCGCAGCCTTGCGGTGTCGCGGGGCCAATGACGTCACAAGGAGCCTAGGAATGAGTCGACCGATCCTTGCCGCGACCGTGGTGACAGCAGTCTCGTTGGCACCGCCCTGCTTCGCTCAGAGTGCGACGCCAGAGGGCGTGGCCGACCAGTTCGCGAAGGCCTGGAGTAATCACGACAAGGCTGCGTTCGCCAGGCTGTTCACCGAAGACGCGCGCTTCATGCCCACCTACGACGTGGTGTTCGAAGGCCACGCGAACGTCGTCGCTGGCATCTATGAGGCGCACGAAGGCTGGGCTCGCGAGACGACGCTTACGACCAGCAAGGTAGGGGTCCAGCAGCTACGGCCTGACACTGCCGTCGTGCACTTCAACGTGGCGGTGAACGGACCCGCGGGCATCGACCGCCCGCCCCTCGGAAGAAGCCTGCTCCTGGTCGCCGTCAAGCAGCAGGACGGCTGGAAGGTCGCTACGGGTCAGCTCACGAAGCCCAACTGTCCGCCCCAGTGAGGGGCTGGGCGATGGATCACGAGATCACGATTCGGACGGACACCGCGACCCTGGCCGTGTTCGATCCGGAAGTGCTCGCCGGCCGCCTCGACGACGACGCCGACTGGTGGTGCACCGGCTCCCCTGCGCCCGAGGAGGTGCGCCGCGGCGACTTCGCTCTCTTTGGACTCGGTGGCGACGGCGTCTTCACGGTCCGTGTCACGGACGGCGGGCTCCTTCCGGCAGGGCGCGCCTACGCGTCGGATCATTTCGCCCTCGGCGTCGTGGTGAGATCCGCCTCCCTGTTCGTCGGTCCCGCAGAATTCGTCCCCGCCGAGGAGTTCCAGGTCGTCCTCGTGGCAAAGCGAACCGCCGGTGAAGAGTGAAGGACGACAGTGAGACTGAGTCCTCCCCTTTGGCACGCCGCCTGCAAGATTGGTCCGCGGCCAATGGGCTCGGGAGGACCATCCAATGAGGAAACTGATCCTGCGCATGGAGATCACGGTCGATGGCGTCGCCGCGGGTGAGAACAACGGACCGATCGAAGGCGTCGACCACGGCGACGAGGGCTCGTGGAAGGACATCTTCGCGACGCTCCAGACCGTGGACGCCCTGTTGATCGGAGGCGGCGCGCACCGCGAGTACCTCGACTACTGGAAGGACGCGCTGATGAACCCCGCCACCAAGCCCAACGAGCGCAGGTTCGCCGAGATCGCGGCCCGGACGCCGCACTTCGTGGTCTCTCGCACCTTGCGCGCCGTGGAGTGGCCGAACGCCAGCGTGCTCGCCGGCGGCGTCGAGGGCATCGCGGGCCTCAAGCGCGAGGGCGGCCGCGATATCCTCATGTGGGGCGGGCCGACGGTCGCCGCGGCGACCATCGAGGCCGACCTCGTGGACGAGTACCACTTCGTCACGCACCCGGTCATCGCCGGACGCGGCAAGAAGCTCTTTGCGAAGGTCGGCGCCACGCATCGTGTGCGCCACATGAGCACGGAGACCCTTCCGTCGGGCGCAGTCCTGGTCAAGCACGCGCGAGAGGGCAGATAGGAGTTCGACGATGGCGAGGGTCACGGGAATCGGCGGCGTCTTCTTCAAGAGCACGGGCGACAGCACGGCCCTGGCCAACTGGTATCGAGACCACCTGGGCCTGCAGCTCGAGGATTTCGGGGGGGCCATCCTCAAATGGCCCGACGACAAGGCCGACGATCAGGGCCTGACCGTGTGGAGCGTCGCGAAGAGGGACTCGAAGTGGTTCAGCCCGAGCGCGTCGTCCTTCATGATCAACTACCGGGTCGACGACCTCGGCGCGCTGCTCGAGCAACTGCGTGCGGCGGGCGTGACGGTGGTCCAGGGCCCCGAGTCGCACGAGAACGGCAAGTTCGCGTGGATCATGGATCCCGACGGAAACAAGGTCGAGCTCTGGGAGCCGATGGCCTGGGACGAGAAGAACAAGGGCGCCTGAGGCAGGGCGCCGTGCACACCCACCGGCCCACCCGCCCGGCGTGGCGGCGATTGGCCATCCGGATCCGCGACGCGGCGTATCGGGTTGCAACGGCAGTGGAGCGCCTGACGAAGCGCGGCGACGAACTCGTTCCGCCCGCTCACCTGCGCATGTACTACTACCGCACCTTCGATCGCCAGGCCTTCGAGCGCGCGTCGCAAGGCGCCAGGACGGAGCTCGTCGATCG
Source organism: uncultured Acidobacteriota bacterium (assembly GCA_902826455.1). Taxonomy (GTDB): domain Bacteria; phylum Acidobacteriota; class Vicinamibacteria; order Fen-336; family Fen-336; genus CADEEV01. The sequence goes on from CADEEV010000015.1 coordinate 22,559, forward strand.
CGGCCTGCAGCCCGAGCATCGCCTGCTCGACATCGGCTCGGGCATCGGCAATCTCGCGCTCGGCCTGACCGGCTATCTGCGCGGCGGCTACGACGGCCTCGAGATCCACCCCGAGGCCCTGGCCTGGTGCCGGGACGCGATCACGCCGCGTCATCCCCAATTCCGCTTCCACCACGCGGACGTCTTCAGCAGCGCCTACAACCCGAGCGGGCGGGTCGCCGCGGCGGAGTACCGATTCCCCTTCGAAGACAGCCGTTTCGACTTCGTCTTCCTGGGCTCGGTGTTCACCCACATGCTGCCCGACGAGGTCGCTCAGTACGTGCGCGAGATCGCGAGGGTCCTGGCGCCGGGCGGCACGTGCATCGCGGGCTACTACCTTCTCAACGGACCGAGTCGATCGGCGCTCGACGCCGGGACCAGTTCCCTGGCGTTCCCGGTGGAGCACTCGGCCGGGCGCTGCCGCCTGCAGAACGCCGCGGTGCCGGAAGCCGCCGTGGCTCTCGACGAGGACTTCGTCCGGAAGATCCACACCGATGCCGGCCTCGAGATTCGCGAGATCCGGCCCGGCCGCTGGCCCACCGGCGTCCCCAACCACCAGGACCTCGTGGTGGCCGCGAAGGCGTAGAGCGCGAGCTACCGGACCCGGCGAAGGCCGGTCGCGCTGCGCGTGCCGTCGGGCGCGATGTACCAGGTGTTGAGGACTCCCCCGTCGACCTTCCACTCGAGGTTCACTTCGGAGCCCACCTGGCTCGCGTCGAAGGAGTACGCCACCCGGCACTTCCAGACCAGCGTGCTCTTCGCGTCCTGACAGCTGCACTCGGCGCCGACACCTTCACGTTCGGTCTCGCCCTTGGCGTTGACGAACGTCGTGAGCCAGAGCGAATGGTACTTGTCGCCATCCCGGGCGATGACCGTGCGGCCGCCTCCGACGAAGTCCCACGCGCCCACCGAAGCCGCGCACGTCCCCACGCTGAGTTCGCCGGCCTGGATCGGCATTGCCGAGGCCACCGTCATCACCAACGCCACGCCGAGCAAGCTGCGCACGAGGGACCTCCCGGGATTCTGTCCGCGTCCGAGTGGGTGCATCATAGACTTCCAAATGCAACAGCGGACCAAGCTGATCGTGGCCAGCCTCCTCGCCTTCGCCCTGGGAGCCACAGGTGGTGGGGTGCTCAGCTGGCAGGTGGCCGGTTGGGTCTGGTATCGGATCTCCATCCCCTTGGTCGTGGCGACGGGCGCACAAGCCCTCTCCGTCGTGACCTTGCTCGACAAAAAGGACGAGGCGAGCCTCCGGCAGGTCATGGAGCTGGAGATCGACAACACGCTCTCGACCCTGCGCACGATCGAGGCGACGCGGCCTTTTGCTCCCGACGATCCAATGGGGGGAACGTACGAGAGACTGAAGGAGTACAGGCGACTGCATCCGGGGCCGGGCGTCAGCCAAATGCCAAGCCGTTGAGATGCCCGACGCGGTGGCCCCTCGAGCAATGACGTCGCGTCGAGAGGGAATCTATGCCTTCGCCGGTGCGCTGAGCGGGGCATTGTGGTGGGATCTGGCGCTTCTCCTGGACCTCGCGAACGGTGCTGGCCAGTGGACGATGCCGACCCACAAGCCATTGGAGCTCACGGCCTTTCTGTTCTGTGGCGTCTTGACCGGCTTGGCCGTGTCGTACCTGTTTCGAGGGTCGTTCCGCAGAGCGCAGCCTCCATCCGAACTGGCACTCCCCCTCATGACCCTTCCGGTCGCCATCTTTCTGTTCGGGGTATTGGTGTGGCTGGCTCGGCTCGCCCTTGGCTACCGGTTCTACGAAGGGCAACCCGCGACGCGCGACCTCGAGCTCATCCTGACGACCTACTTCTTCGTCGCCTTCGTCTCCGTCGCGCTACCGGTGCTGTACGTCATCGCGCTGCTGAATCAGGGCGTGATGCATCTCATCCTGGTGAGCGGCACCGAGCGGCGCAATCCATGAGCGCGCCTAGCTCCAAGGTCGACGCGTTCGTCAGCCGCGCCAAGGCGTGGCGGGGCGAGATCCAGAAGCTGCGATCGATCCTCCTCGAGTGCGGGCTCGACGAAGACCTGAAGTGGGGAAAGCCGTGCTTCCTGTTCGAGGGGCACAACGTGGCGATCATCCAACCCTTCAAGGAGCACTGCGCGCTCATGTTCTTCAAGGGCGCCTTGCTGCGAGACACACATGGACGACTCCGCAGCCAAGGGCAGAACACGCAGTCCGCGATGCGCCTGGAGTTCACCAGTGAGGCGCAGGTCACCAAGGCCATCGTGAAGTCCTATGCGAACCAGGCCATCGCCGTGGAGAAGGCCGGGCTCACGGTCGACTTCAAGGCGAAGCGGGAGCTCGAGCTTCCCGAGGAGCTGACCGAGGCCCTGCGGAGGGACCGCAAGCTCGCGAAGGCCTTCCGTGCCCTGACCCCGGGCCGGCAACGGGGCTATGTCCTCCACGTCACCGGCGCCAAGCAATCAGCGACTCGAGCCGCCCGGATCGAGAGGTGCGCGCCCAGGATTCTCGCGGGCCTGGGCCTCCATGACGAGTGACGTTTTGGGACCACGGAACATGGAGCGCATCACCATCACCTACCGGCCGACGCAGGCGGACCTGATCCATGCCGCTCGAGCCTGGGAAGGCGAGCACTGGAAGCTGGCCCGCTACGTCGTGGCCGGACTCCTCGCGGCGTGTGGCGTGTTCGCTCTCACGCTCGGCCGGTGGTGGGGCGGCGTCTTCCTCGTGTTCGCGTTGGCGGAAGCGTTCAACCTCCTGCCGGCCGCCGTGATCCGAGCGATCCTGGAGTTTCGCATGAACCCCAAGTTCCGCGGCGAGTATCGCCTGACGCTGACTCCGGACGCCCTGCACTTCCAGACCTCGACGATCGACTCCACGCTGAAGTGGACGCTCTACTCGCGCGTCATCGAGACGCGGAAAGCCTTCGTCCTCGTCTACGGGACGGGCCTGTACACGGTCATCCCGAAACGCGCCCTGACCCCCGAGCAGACAGGGCCGGTTCGTGAGCTTCTCGAGCGCGTGCTACTCGAGCGACATGCTGGCGACCAGCAGCTTCCCGTCGAGCCGCGGCGACCAGCGTAGCCGCCGCGACACCGCGTACTGGTCGGCCTGCCGGTAGAGCGGAACGATCGGCACGTCCTCCGCGAGCACGCTCATCACCTCGCGCAGCCGCGCGAGGCGGCGCTGGTCGTCCCCGATGCCGTCGCTGTCGTCGAGAAGGCGATCGAGGACCGCGTTGGAGTAGCCGGGATTGCAGCCGCCCCACTCGACGCCGCGGCTGTGCAGGCAGTCGCGCAGGAAGCTCGAGGCCTCGCCGGTCTCGAGGCGCCAGCCGAGGAGGTAGAACGGCACCCGGCCCGCCTCGAGCTCGGCCATCAGCACCGGCCACGTCGGCACTTCCATGCGCGCCCGGATCCCGACGCGCGCCAGCATCCCGCCCAGCGACGCGCGCACGGCGTCGGTCGAGGATCCCGGGCTCAGGGTCAGGGTCAGGTCGAGGCCGTTGGGATGGCCAGCGTCGGCGAGCAGACGGCGCGCCGCCTCGGGGTCGAAGCGGGCTCCGGGAAGGTCGGTCACGTGGCCGAACACGCCGGATGGCACGATCTGGTCGAGGGGCTCCGCACGGCCACCGAGGTCGGCCACCAGACGCGGGCGGTCGATCGCGAGGGAGATGGCACGGCGCACGCGGGGATCGGCGAGGGCGCCGCCCGTCGCCGGGCGCGAGTCGAACCAGAGGTAGTAGCTCGCGAGGCCGGCCCGCGAGGCGACACGAAAGCCGTCCGTCTTCTCGACCTCCGGGACGCGCGCCTCGGGCACCCAGCGCAGCAGGTCGACCGAGCGCTCGCGCAGCGCGCTCATGCGGTTGGCCGTCTCGGGGATCGACACGAAGCGCGCCTGGTCGATCGGCGCGCGGCCGCCCCAGTAGTCGTCGAAGGCGACCAGGGCCAGGGGCTCCCCCGGCTTCCACGAGCCGATGCGGTACGGGCCGGTGCCGATGCCGGGCTCCGGTGCGATGAGGACGTAGGCCAGGCGATTGAGCAGGAGTGGGTCGGGGTTCGCGGTCTCGATGCGCAGCGTGTCGCCGCCCACGACGGCGATCGACGCGATCGTGGAGAGCCGGCCGCGCAGGCGCGAGCCGACGCCGGTCCGGGCGCGCTCGAGGCCGGCGGCCGCGAGCTCGGCCGTCAGGGGCCGGCCGTCGTGGCAGCGCACGCCGGGCCGCAGGCGGAACAGCCACGTGGTCTCGTCGGGCGAGCTCCACTCCGCGGCGAGGGCCGGCACCACGCGCATCTCCGCGTCGAAGGTCACGAGCCCTTCGTAGACGTTGGAGAGCGTCGACTGCGTCAGGGCCTCGGCCACGAGGACGGGATCGAGGCCGGCGACCTCGCCCTCCTGGGCGATCGTCACGCGTCTCGGTTCCAGGCGCCGGCATCCGACGGCGTGGACGGCGAGGAGGCCGAACGCGGCGAGGCCCCGGGCGAAGCGGCCGGGAGGACGCCGGATCAGCCGGCGAGAGACGTGGCGGCTGCGGCGTGCGACGGAAGCGTGGGTGTTTCGTGTGTCCAGCAGAATGGATCGCCGACGATTTCGTAATGCATCGTCCGCCGTTTGGGGACGAAGCCGGCGTCCTGAATGTTCCGCGCAATCTCCGCTTCCGTGAGCCGGAAGTGCGCGCCTGCGGCCGAAACCACGTTCTCCTCGATCATCAGGCTGCCGAAGTCGTTGGCCCCGAAGCGCAGGGAGATCTGCCCGATCTTCCCGCCCTGGGTCACCCACGAGGCCTGGACGCTCGGGAAGTTGTCGAGCATCAGCCGGGCCACGGCCAGCGTGCGGAGGTACTGGAACGAGGTCAGCTCGTCCCCCGCCATCGCCGTGTTCTCGGGCTGGAAGGTCCATGCGATGAAGGCCGTGAAGCCGTGGGTCCGGTCCTGCAGGTCGCGCAGGTGGAGCAGGTGCTCGACCCGCTCCTCGACCGTCTCCACATGACCGAACATCATCGTCGCGGTGGTTTTCATTCCCAGGGCGTGGGCGGTCTCCATGACCTCGAGCCAGTCGGCGGTCGAGCCCTTCCAGGCCCCGATCGCGTTGCGCACGCGGTCGGAGAGGATCTCGGCGCCGCCGCCGGGGATCGAGTCGAGGCCGGCCGCCTGCAGGCGCTCGAGGCTCTGGCGCGTCGTGAGGCTCGAGACCTTGTTGATGTGCTTCACCTCGGCCGGCGACAGGCCGTGGATCCAGAGCTGCGGGTAGGTCGCCTTCATCCAGCGGAACAGCTCTTCGTAGTACTCGATGCCGAGGTCGGGATGCAGGCCGCCCTGGAGCAGGATCTGGTTGCCGCCGAGGGCGAGCGTCTCCTCGATCTTCTGCGCGAGCTGCGGCTTCGTGAGCAGGTAGCCCTCCTTCGAGGGCAGGTCGCGATAGAAGGCGCAGAACGCGCACTGGGCGGTGCACACGTTCGTGTAGTTGATGTTGCGGTCGATGATGTACGTCACGACGCCTTCGGGATGCAGGCGCTCGCGCACCGCGTCGGCCAGGGCGCCCAGCTCGAGCAGCTCGCCGTCCCTGGCGAGGGCGACGCCCTCTTCGCGGGACAGCCGCTCCCCGGCCAGCACCTTGCGTCGTGTCGTGTCAGCGATCGCCATAGAACCTCAGCTCCGGCACCCGCCCGATCAGCCCGAGAGCGTGGGCGCGCCGGTAGAACTCGTCGAGACCCGCCTGCTCCTCCGGACCGAGTCCGAAGGCGATGTTGTCGCGCAGGTAGCTCTCGTTCTCGCGGGCGCGTCCGGGACCCTGGGCATTATAGGACGCGGCGATCTGCGATATCTCAGAGCGGCCCCGGGCGAGCGCTGCCTGGAGCCGCGTGACGTCGTCGACGCTCACGGCGCCGGGCCGGCCCGCCCAGAACGCGAACACGAAGGGCCTGCCGGTGAGGGCCACCCAGGCTTCGCCCAGGTCGACGCGGGTGAGGCCTTCGGGGGCCGCGTAGAGCGCGGGATCGCCGATGACGAGGGCGGCGTCGGCCGCCTCCATCATCTCGGGAAGGCGCGGGCCCATGGCGACGAACTCCGGATCGCGACCGAGGCGCTCGCGCAGCACGATCTTCGACAGGCTGACGCTGGTGCGGCTCGAGGTGTCGAGGGCCACGCGCCGGATGTCCTCGAAGCGGCCGCGGTGGAACAGCACCACGGATCGCACGGCGCCGCGACTGCCGATCGCGATGCCCGGCACGATCGCGTAGTCCCCCGCCGCGTACTCGATCGACGGGATCATGCCGAGGTCCACCTCGCCCGCGTGGAGCATCTGGGCCACGCGCGACGGCACGTCGCGCGTGATCTCGAAGCGAGGATCCTCGACGAGGCCCCGGATGATCGGCTCGACGTTGAGGTACGAGACGACCCCGAGTCGGAGCGTCACCACTCCTTGACGACGTTGAAGACCGTGTCGCGCTCGATCGGGCGACGACCGGCCTCGCGCACCAGGCGCACCAGCTCGTGGACGGTCATCGACTGGGCGGTCGGCGCGCCCGCGTCGTGGGCGATCTTCTCCTCGGTCACGGTGCCGTCGATGTCGTCGGCTCCGAAGGAGAGCCCGACCTGCGCGAGGCGCGGGCCGATCATGATCCAGTAGGACTTGATGTGCGGGAAGTTGTGGAGCATCAGGCGGCCCACGGCGATCGCCTTCAGGTCCTCGAAGCCCGTGGTCTCGGGCAGCTTCATGGCCGGCGCTTCCCAGGGCTGGAAGGCGAGCGGGATGTAGGTGACGAAGCCGCCGGTCTCGTCCTGCAGCTCGCGCAGCTTCACGAGGTGGTCGACGCGGTCCTCGACGCTCTCGACGTGGCCGTAGAGCATGGTCGCGTTGGTGGGGATGCCCTGGCGGTGCGCCTCGCGCATCACCGCGAGCCACTGGGGGCCGTCGGCCTTGCCCTGGATGATCTTGTCGCGCGTCTCCTTCGCGAAGATCTCGGCGCCGCCGCCGGGCATGGAGTCGAGCCCGGCCTCCTTGAGCTCGGCCAGCACCTTCTCGACGCTCATCCGGTACAGGCGGTGGAAGAAGAAGATCTCGACGGCCGTGAAGGCCTTCAGGTGGATGTCGGGGCGGATGCGCTTGATGCCCCGCACCATGTCGAGGAAGTAGGACCAGGGCAGCGTCGGGTGGAGCCCGCCGACGATGTGGACCTCGCGCACCGTCTTCGGCAGGGCCTCGACGTTCGCGAAGATCTCGGGCAGCCCCATCGTGTAGCCGCGCGCTTCGTTCGGCTTCGCGGCGAACGCGCAGAAGTCGCAGGTCGCGACGCACACGTTCGTGTGGTTGATGTGGGTGTTCCACACGAAGTAGGCCGCGTCGCCGTGGCGCTGCTCGCGCACGTGGTTCGCGAGCTGGCCGAGGCCGATGAGGTCGTGGGTCTTGTAGAGCGCGACGCCGTCCTCGAAGGACAAGCGCTTGCCGGTCAGGACTTTGTCGCGAATCGGCTCGAGGGTCCGGTCGCGCAGCGGGGTCTCGATGAGAGCAGTGGCCATAGGAATAGACGAGGAGCGTACCATCCGAAAAGTGCCGTGGGCAAACGGTTAGAATGCCGCGGCCCATGAGCTTTCCCGACCTGCGCGCGTTCCTCGACCGGCTCCGGCGCGACGGAGACCTGGCCGTCGTGGACGCGCCGGTGTCGGCGAACCTCGAGGCGTCCGAGATCCATCGTCGCGTCGTGGCCGCCGGCGGGCCGGCGCTGCTCTTCACGCGCGTCCAAGGAGCCGACTTCCCGCTCGTCACGAACCTCTTCGGCACCGCGCGGCGCGCGGAGCTCGCGTTCGGCGAGCGGCCAGGCCGCCTGATCAAGCGCCTCGTCGGCCTGGCCGAGACGCTGCTGCCGCCCACGGCCGGGAAGCTCTGGGGCGCCCGGGACGTGGCCGGCGAGCTCCTGCGCGTCGGGTTGTCCTCCCGCAGCCGCGGGCCGGTGACCGAGGTCGTCACGACCGACGTCCGGCTCGACCGCCTGCCGGCCCTCACGACCTGGCCCGAGGACGGCGGCCCGTTCGTGACCCTGCCGCTCGTCTACACCGAGCCGCCCGACGGCCGCGGCGCCCCCAACCTCGGCATGTACCGGCTGCACGTCCACGACGCCCGCACCACCGGCATGCACTGGCAGATCGGCAAGGGCGGCGGCTTCCACCATGCCGTGGCCGAGGCCCGCAACGAGCCGCTGCCGGTCACCGTGTTCCTGGGCGGGCCGCCGGCGCTGATCCTCGCGGCGATCGCTCCGCTGCCCGAGAACCTGCCCGAGCTGATGCTCGCATCGCTGATCGCGGGCGAGCGCATCGCGCGCTGCCCGGGTCCGGGCGCCCACCCGCTCGTGGCCAGCGCCGAGTTCGCGCTGATCGGCCGCGTCCCGCCCAAGGTCCGGCGCCCCGAAGGCCCGTTCGGCGATCACTACGGCTACTACTCCCTCCGTCACGACTACCCGGTGTTCGAGATCTCGCACCTTGCCCACCGGCGCGACGCGATCTACCCGGCGACGGTCGTGGGAAAGCCGCGCCAGGAGGACTTCTTCATCGGCGACCTGTTGCAGGAGCTGCTGTCGCCGCTGTTCCCGCTCGTGATGCCGGGCGTGCGCCAGCTCTGGTCCTACGGCGAGACCGGCTACCACTCCCTGGCGGCCGCCGTCGTGCGCGAGCGCTACCGGCGCGAGGCCCTGGCGAGCGCCTTCCGCATCCTGGGCGAAGGCCAGCTCTCGCTCACCAAGTTCCTGCTGGTCACGGATCGCCCGGTGGATCTCAAGGACTTCCGGGCGACCCTCGAGCACGTGCTGGCCCGGACGCGCCCCGAGACCGACCTCTACGTGCTCTCGAACACCTCGATGGACACGCTCGACTACACGGGCCCCAAGGTGAACGAGGGCTCGAAGGGCGTCTGGCTCGGCCTTGGCGACACGGTGCGCGAGCTGCCCCGCGAGTTCCGGGGGACGCCGCCGCCCGAGGTCCGGGACGTCCGGGTGTTCTGCGGGGGCTGCCTGGTCGTGGGCGGGCCGCCGTTCGGCGACGATCCCGGCGCCGCGGAGCGACTGGCCGCCCATCCGGCCTTCGCGGGCTGGCCGCTCCTCGTCCTGACCGACGAGCCGGCCCGGGCGGCCCGCAGCCCGATGAACTTCCTGTGGACCACGTTCACGCGCTTCGAGCCGGCCCGGGACATCCACGCCGCGGCCCGCCGCATCGACCGCAACCACCTGGCCTTCGAGGCGCCGATCCTGATCGACGCGCGCCTCAAGCCGGGCTTCCCGGGCGAGCTCACCTGTCGCGAGGACGTGGCCCGGCAGGTGGGCCGGCGCTGGACGGAGTACTTCCCGACGGGCCGCGTCGAGATGGGCGACTCCGAGGCGGCCCATCTCGACAAACCCCAATAAATGCTTGACGTTGCGAGCGTCGTCCGTATACTAGGCGACTAGCTTGAAGCACCTGATCTGCGCCCTGGGCGCCCTTCTCATGCTGCTGCTCCCCACGCGCTTCGCCCACTGGGCGGAGGACGTGCCGCAGCGCGTGGCCGTGGCCGCCGCGGCCGAGCCCCTGAAGATCCTCAAGGGCACGATCGGCCGGAACGAGACGCTGGCCCGGGCCCTCGACGGCACCCTGAAGCGCACCGACATCCACCACCTGGTGGAGTCCGCGCGGCCGGTCTACGACCTCGCCCGGCTCTCGGTCGGCCATCCCTTCGGCATCGCGATCGCCCCCGACGGGCTGCTGCGCACGTTCACGTACGGCATCGACGAGCTGCGCACGCTCCGGGTCACGCGGCAGGGCGACGCCCTCGAGGCCCAGGTCCTGACCCGCAGCTACGAGACCAAGGTCACGACGCTGTCGGGAACGATCACGTCGAGCCTGTTCGGCGCCGTCACCGACGCGGGCGAAGAGGACCAGCTCGCCCTCGACCTGGCCGACATCTTCGCCTGGGACGTGGACTTCAACACCGAGCTGCAGCGCGGGGACACCTTCCGGGTGGCGGTGCCGAAGCTCTCGGTGGACGGCCGCTTCATCAAGTACGGCCCGATCGTGTCGGCGGAGTTCGTGCGCGGCGGCCGCACCCTGCGCGCGGTGCGCTTCGAGCGCGCGGCGGGCGACGCCGGCTACTACAACCCCGAGGGCACCCCGCTGCGCAAGGCGTTCCTGCGCTCGCCGCTGCGCTTCACGCGCATCAGCTCGGGCTTCACGGCGCGCCGCCTGCACCCGGTACTGCACACCGTGCGGGCCCACTTCGGCATCGACTTCGCGGCGCCCACGGGCACGCCGGTGAGCGCCTCGGGCGACGGGCTCGTGACGTCGGCGGGCTGGGCGGGCGGCTACGGCAAGAGCGTGCGGATCCGCCACGCGAACGGCTTCGAGACCCTCTACGGCCACCTCTCGCGCATCGACGTCCGGGCCGGCCAGCGGGTGAGCCAAGGTACGCGGATCGGCGCCGTGGGACAGACCGGCCTCGCCACGGGCCCGCACCTCGACTACCGGATGGTCCAGAACGGCACCTTCGTGAACCCGTTCCGGGCCCAGACGCCGCCCGCCGAGCCCATCGACGCCGACGAGCGGCCGGCCTTCGAGGCCGCGACCTCGCAGGCCCTGGGGCTGCTCGACGGCCAGGCGCCCCGGCCGACGCAGCTCGCGGGCACGACGCTCCTGTCGGCTCCCGCCCTCTACACCCTTCCCCAGCGCCCCTGAGGATCGCTCCATGATCACGGGAAAGAACGTCCTCTACCTCCTTCTCGTGTTCGTGCCCGTGAGCGCCTGGCTGGCCCACAGCCACGCCTCCGCCACCTGGGTCTTCGTGACCGCCTGCCTCGCGATCCTGCCCCTGGCGGGACTCATGGGCGAGGCCACGGAGCACCTGACCCACCACACCGGGCCCGGCGTCGGCGGCCTGCTGAACGCGTCGTTCGGCAACGCGGCCGAGCTGATCATCGCGTTCATCGCCCTGCGCGCCGGCGAGACCGAGATCGTGAAGGCGTCGCTCACCGGCTCGATCATCGGCAACATCCTCATGGTGCTGGGTCTCGCCATGTTCCTGGGCGGCCTCAAGCACAAGGAGCTGAAGTTCAGCCGGATCGCGGCCGAGAGCGGCAGCAGCATCATGGTGCTGGCGGTGGTGGCCCTCGTCATCCCCGCGATCTACGCCCAGGTCACGCACCACGCGCAGCCCGAGCACATCGAGTCCCTGAGCCTCGACATCTCCTACGTGCTGCTCTTCACCTACGGCGCGAGCCTCGTGTTCTCCCTCAAGAGCCACAAGCACCTGTTCGCGTCGGCGAGCGCCGGCGACCCCGAGGAGGTCGACCACGGCCCGGTGTGGTCGACGGGCAAGAGCCTGCTGGTGTTGTTCGTGGCGGCCGGACTCGTGGGCTGGGTCAGCGAGTTCCTGGTGCACGCCGTGGGCGAGGCGGGCGAGGCCCTGGGGCTGCGCAAGGTGTTCATGGGCGTCGTGGTGGTGGCGATCGTCGGCAACGCCGCCGAGCACTCGACCGCGATCCTCGTGGCGATGAAGGGCAAGATGGACCTGGCCCTGGGCATCGCCATGGGCTCGTCCATGCAGATCGCGCTCTTCGTGGCGCCGGTGCTGGTGATCGCCGGCCACATGATGGGCAAGCCCCTCGGCCTGGAGTTCACGACCCTGGAGGTCGTGGCCGTGATGCTCTCGGTGGGCGCCGTGTCGCTGCTGATCCACGACGGCCGGACCAACTGGTTCGAGGGCCTGCAGCTCCTGGCGATCTACACGATCCTCGCCATGGCGTTCTTTTTCGTCTAGACGGTCCCTCCCCGGGCGTAGAATCGAAGGCATGGCGCGCACGGCGGTCTTCGCGCTCGTCCTCGTGTCCGTGCCGGGCCTGGCCTCGGCCTCCGTGGAGGTCCGCCAGCAGGGCGCCAAGGTCAGCGTGCACGCCCAGGCCGCGGCACTGCCCGAAGTGCTCGAGCGCCTGGCGAAGGCCACCGGCATGAAGGTGGTCTACGAGGGGGCTCGGCCCCAGACCCTGGTCAACGCCAGCCTCGACGACCGCACCCCGGCCGAGGCCGTGCTCACGGTGCTCGAAGGCCTGGGACTCAACTTCCTGGCGCGCATGGACGTGACCGGGAGCCGCGTCGAGCACCTGGTGATCGCCGGGGTCGCCAGCGCCTCTCCGGCTGCGACGCCGGCCGCGGCTGCGGCCCGGGCCACGCCCGTCGTGGCGGAGGAGGACGGCGAGGAGGAGGAGGAGCCGGCCGAAGAAGCGAAGCCCGAGCCCCCCAGGCCCGCCGGCATGATGCTCGGGGCGCGGCCTCGTCCGTTGCCCGGCCAGACGGAGACACCCGCCAACTCGGTTCCCGCGGTCAACCTGCCTACCTATCCGACCTCGCCGTTCGCGCCGCAGGGCCCGGCGCCGCCGACCGTCGTGCTGCCGCAGCCGCCTCCGGATCCCGTCGAGGAGCCGGAGGACGACGGCTCCCTGCAGTAGCGCCTAGGGCAGGCCGGGAAGCTCGGGCGTCTCGTCGCCCGGCAGCGTCGGGGGGCGCCCGGGACCGCCCGGGCCGCCGCGCGGCACGCCCGGAAGCGTCGTCTGCTTGCCGATCACGCGTGGCTGACCCACCGCGAAGATCCACTCGTTGTAGCGCTGGCGTCCGTTGAAGAGACGCAGGCTCTTGTCGGTGTTGAGGGACGCGACCCCGATGAACCCGCCAATCGTCGGTCCCGTCGAGACGCCGGGCCCGGGCGGCCGCGTCGTGGTCGGCGTCTGGGGGCTGCCCGGCGACCGGATCGGCCCGATGCCCTCGCCCTGGCGGATGAAGCGCCACTTGCCGTCCTTCGCGAAGGGGTCCTTCCATTCCTTGCGCAGGAACTTCCCCTTGACCAGCACCTCGAGGCTGGGCGGCAGCGCGTTCGCGTTCTTCTTCTGGTAGCGCGCCACGGCGTCGGCGATCTGGCTGCCGCGGAAGATGAGCTCCTCTTCCCGGTCGTCCTTCATCACGTAGCTCCAGGAGGGCGCCGCGACGCCGAGGCCCAGGAGCAGGATCGTCACGGCGGCGATCAGGGCCGCGAGAGCGTAGCCGCGTTCGCCGCGCGACGGGGTCACGACGCCTTCTTGTACCGCTTGAGGATCTTCTTCACGTAGTCGCGCGTCTCGCGATACGGCGGCACGCCCCGGTGGCGGGCGACGGCGCCCTCGCCGGCGTTGTAGGCGGCGAGGGCCCGGTTGAGGTCGCCGTCGTAGCGGGCCACCAGCGCTCCCAGGTGGCGGGCGCCGCCGTCGAGGTTCTGGCCGGGGTCGAGAGGATCGAGCACGCCGAGGGCGTTGGCCGTCCCTGGCATGAGCTGCATCAGGCCCTGGGCGCCCTTCGGAGACACGGCGTCGGGCCGGAAGCCCGATTCCACCTGGACCACGGCCAGCACCAGGTCGGGGTCGAGGCCGTGGCGACGCGCTGCGGCGGTGGCGAGGGCGCGGAGGTCGGAAGCGCTGGCGCCCGGTGGCAGCTCCTCCAGCACCTCGTCCGGGATGACGCCCACGAGATAGCCCGCGGGTACGCCGACTTCCCCGCCGCCGCGCAGCGTCAGGCGCATCTCGTCGCCCGAGGCCTGCACGCCCTCGACCTTGAGGGTCGTGCCGTTCGCGAGCAGCGCGATCTCGGCGCGGGCGGACGGCGCCGCCGCGACGAGCACGGCGGCGCACGCGGCGAGGAGCCTCATCAGTTGATCAGCACACTGACGCCCGGCTCGCTCGTGACGCCGTTGGTCGCGGTGGCTTCGACGGTGACGGTCTTCTGCGGGGCATTCTTCGGGTAGCTCGTCTGCAGGAAGTCGACGGCCTGGCCGTTGGAGTCGGTGAACACCGGCTGACCGCCGCTCGCCAGGGTCTCGGTCGAGGTGCTGCCGCCCGTCGACGACAGGGAGAAGAGCACGGGCACGTTGCGGATGGGATTGCCGGTCTCGTCGACCACGGTGGCCACGATGCGGCTGCGACGCTGCGGCGTGTCGACCTCGATGCGGGTCGGGTTCGCGCTCATGAAGATCCGGGCGGGCCGCCCGACGCCGATGTCGACCGTGGTGGACTCGCTCAGGGTGCCGGAGATCGCGGTGATGTTGGCCGTGCCGGAGTTGACGTCCGAGACCAGGTTCACGCGGGCGACGCCGTCGTTCGTCTTGCCCTGGGCATCGATGCGTCCCAGGGTCGTGAAGAACTGCACCACGGTGCCGTCCACGACGGGCTGGCCCGTGCCCTCGACGAGGACCGCCGTGATCACGGCGGTGTCGCCGTTGGCGGCGATGAACTCCGGGTTGGCGAACACCTGGATGGTGGAGCCGTCGGGCGCCGTGATGATCGCCTGGTTGCAGGTGACACCCACCAGGGCCAGCAGTGTGATCCACGCCTTGCGCATCGTCATCGACCCGCTCCTCATCATTCCACCACCACCGCGCCGGGCGCCTGGGCCGCGACGGACTCCGAGCCCACGGGCGTCGTGAGCGTGACGCCGGCCACGTTCAACGACGCGTTGCCCGCCTTGAGCGCGCGGAAGCGGACGATCGCCACGGCGCCCGAGCCGGTCGCCGCGGTCTCGCGCGTGAAGCGCGCCGTGGCCCGCCCGGCCTCGATCTTCTGCTCCGCGTGGATGTTCTGGCCGTCGAGGGTGAGCAAGGTCCCCGGCACGATCTCGAGAGCCTCGAGGACGCTCGCGTCGTACGCGACGTCGACGTCGGCGCTCGTCACGTTGCGGGCTCCGACCAGGACCACCGATACCGTCGCCGTCTCGCCCACCTACACCCTGGCCGCGCTCGGGCTGAACATCGCACGGGCCTGGCTGCGCAGGGCCGACGGCGCCGGCGGCGTCGGCCCGATCGGGGCCGTGCCGTCCGTCAGGCCCGGCGGCACGGCCAAGGCTTCCGGCCCCGAGGGCGGTGCCGGAGTCGGCGTGGGCGTCGGGACGGGAGCCGGCGTGCTCGTGTCGAGCGGCGCCGGTACGGCCGTCGGTGCCGGGACCGGCGTCGGCGCCGCGAAGGGGACGGGCAGGCCTACGCCGGGCGCGACAGCCGCCGGAACCTCGTCGGCAAACAACGACGGCCGCGCGCTGATCACGCGCGTGTAGTCCTTGGTGCCGATGAGCAGCGGCGACAGGTCGGCCTCGGTGAGCTTCGGCGCCCTCACCAGGTGGGGCGTCAGCGAGATCAGCACCTCGAGCTCGTCCTTGTTCTTCTGGTTCGAGCGGAACAGCTTGCCCAGCAGCGGGATGCTCTGCAGGCCCATGGCTCCGCTCAGGGTCTCGGCGTCGCGGCCCTGGATGAGCCCGCCGATCAGGCTGGTCTCGCCGTCGCGTACGCGCAGGATGCCGGTCACGTTCCGGGTGAGGAACGTCGGCACGGTCAGCGGGTTTCCGTCGCTGCCCACGTTGCGGTCGTCGCCCAGCAGGCTGAACTCGGCCGCGACCTCGAGGACGATCTCGCCCGCCGCGTTGACCTTCGGCGTGATCTCGAGGTTGACGCCGACGTTGCGGTACGTGAACGAGGTGGCCGGCACGAAGGTCTGGTTGCCGCCCTGGGCGGCCGCCGTGAACGTGGTCACGGGGATCGGGACTTCCTGGCCGATCTTGAGCGCCGTCTTCTTGCCCTCGGACGCGCGCAGCTTCGGCGACGCCACGATCCTCACGCTCGAGTCGTTCTGCAGGAAGCGCGCGAACAGCGTCGAGGGGATGCTCACCACGAAGTCCGACAGGTTGATCGACGAGAGCAGGTGGGCGCGCAGGTTCGTGAAGCCGGCCGTGGTCGTCTCCCCTTCGACGCCGGTCGGCTGGAACGAGGACTGCACCTCGTACTGGGAGAGCGCGATGCCGTACTTCTTGAGGCCGATGCGGCTCACCTCGAGGATGTTGACCTCGACCATCACCTCGCCGCGGGCCTTGTCGTTGGCGTCGATGATGCGCTGGGCCAGGGCCAGCTCGTCGGGCGTGCCGGTCACGGTGATCGCGCCGAGGCTCGGGTTGCCGGCGGCCTTCTGGATGCCGGCCAGGGTCTTGATGAGCTGCAGCGTCTCGTTCACGTCGGCGTTCTCGAGGTAGAACGTCTGCACCAGGTTCTCGTCGTAGATCTTGCGCTTGGCCGCCGACTCGGCGACGACGATGACGGTGTTCTGGTCGAGCACCTTGTAGAAGAGCCGGTTCGCGAACGTGATCTGGTTGAGCGCCTCCTCGAAGGTCACGCCCGAGAGGTCGACGCTCCAGCGCTTGTCGCGGTAGTCGGGGTCGAAGATCACGTTGACGCCGGCCAGCTTGCCGAGAGACTCGAGGATCTTCTGCAGGCCCTGGTCCGCGAACTTGAGGGTGATCGGCACCGGGCTGCGCGGCGAGAGCACCGGCACCGGAACCCGCACGGCTCCGGCGCGCGTCTTCATGGCGTCGAACTGGGCCAGGCGGTTCTTCTCCTCCTCGCGCTTGCGGATCCTGTCCCGCGTGATCTCGAGGTCGTCCGACGCGGCCTTGTTGCTCGGGTCGTAGTTGGAGGCGATCTGCAGCTCGTCGGCGGCCTTGTCGAAGTCGTGGGCGGCCAGGTGCTTCTTGGCCTCCTCGTAGTGGAAGCGGCTCGCGCGGATGCGGGCGTTCTCGAGGGCGATCTTGTACTCGATGTTGCGGGGCGCGAGGCTGTTCGCCTTCGTGAGGCCGGCCACCGCGGCGTCCCAGTCCTGGCGCTTCGCGGCACCCTGGCCCCGACGATAGGCGTTGCCGGCGGCGCAGCCGGCCCCGGTCGCGACCACCAGGGCCACGAGCGCGGCGCCCCTCCATCGTCCGACTCTGATCATCAGTTCCCTCTCAGGGGCAGGCGCCGCACGGCGCCCCCGCCCACGTCCTGCACGTCCACGGATTCGAGGCCGATCTTCACGATGCGCAGCCGGTTGCCGATCACGTCCCCGGCCTTGCCCGTCAGGATCTCCTTGCGGTCGGTGAGCAGCACGGCCACCTTCAGGCCCTGCTTGTTCTCCATGGCCCCGATGAACTTTACGCTGAGCGGCGGCACCGGTGGGGGCGTCGGCTCCGTGACGACAGGCGCCATCGTCGCCGGCGGCAGCGTCACGGGCGGCGGCGCGTCCTCGGCCGTCTGCCGGCGCGCGACGGGCGCCGCGCCGTAGGCGAAGACGTCGCGGCGGCCCGCGAGCTGCGGGCCCTTGCCGGCCTTCTCGAGGCGCTCGAGGCCGATCGACGGGATCTCCCCGACGCCGAGGGCTACAGGCCGCTGCGCCTGGACGGGCGCCGGAGCGGCGAGGGCGGGCGGCGGCGTGCGCGCCCACAGCAGCCCCAGGACGAGGAGCGCCCCCACGCCGACGCCGAGCGCCTCGGGCGTGGGCTTCACCATTCCGAGTACGGGGCCCCCGACAGGGACACGCCGGTCGAGGCGCTCTTGACGTCGTAGATGCCGGGCTCCTCGCCCGGGTTCTCGGGATCCACCTCGGCGGGCACGGGCACCCAGTCCACGGCGCCGGTCATGGGGTCCTTCGGCATGAGCCGCAGGTAGCCCTGCTCCACCAGGCTCTCCAGGGTCGGCGGGTAGACGCCCTTGTCGGCCATGTACTGGTCGATCGTGTCGCGGAAGCGGAACAGGTCCTCGCGCAGCACCGCCTCCTTCGACTGCACGATCGCGGCCCGGTACTGGGGCAGGGCGACGCCGGCCAGCACCGCGACGATCGCGATGACCGTGATGAGCTCGAGGAGCGTGAAGCCCGCCTGCCGCGCGCGTCTCACCATTCCTTGTACCGCGTCCCGTCCAGGGCCTTGCCCTCGCTCCGTGAATGGACGTCCCAGACGTTCTGGCCGCACCACGACGTCTCGTCCGGGTCGTCCTGGTAGCAGCGCATGCCCCACTCGTTGGAAGCCAGCATCGGATCGAACGGGATGCGCCGCAGGAACTTGAGCTTGTGGTCGACGCGCCCCACCTGGTTGACCCCGTTCACCAGGGTCTCGAGGTCCGGAGGATAGCCCTCGCTGCCGAGCTTGACGTCGGTTCCGCCGATCTGGCCCGCGTCGACCGCGAGCTTGTACCGATCGATCGCCGTGCGGATCTCGCGCAGCGTGCGGCGCAGCTCGATCTCCTTCTGGCGCGTCCGGGTGACCTTGGCGAGCGGCAGGATCGCCGAGGCCAGCACCGCGAGAATCATGGTCGTCGCGATCATCTCGAGGTAGGTGAAGCCGCGCTCGTTACGCACCGGCGGGCTCCGTTCCGGCCAGGAAGTACATGGACAGGCCGACGTCGAGGCTCGCTTCGCTGTCGCGCTCCTGGAGACCGACGGTGTCGACGACCACGAAAGCCTTGGAGCGCTCCAGGCGCCCCAGGAACCCCACGAGCTGGCCGTAGCTGCCCTTCACGGGAAGCGTGACCCGCAGCCGCACCAGCGGCGTGTTCTTGACCTCGCTGCGGGCGTAGTTCTCGGCGCCGAGGACGAGGCCTTCCGCCTCGGCGGCCGCGTGGATCTCGGTCAGCGCGGGCAGGAGCGTCGCCTGTCGCGACCGGACGACGTCGCGCAGCAGCCGGCTGGCATCGGTCTGGTTCGTCCGGATCGTCTCGGCGCGGCGCCGGAGCGCCTGGATCTGCCCGCGCTCGCGGTTGGCCTCGGCCCGCAGCGTCTCGAGGCGCGAGGCGAGGCTGCGCTCCTGGAGCGTCCGCGGCAGCGTGAAGGCCAGGAACGCCACGAGGTTCAAGGCGACCAGGTACAGGGCCGGGCGCACGAGCCGCGTCATCCCTGGTCCTCCTCTGCCTCGCCCGCAGCGTCGGAGGGCGCGACGAACGCCCCCGCGTCCGGGGCCGGCGCGTGGCTCGGCAGGTAGAGCATCGTCAGGTCGAAAGCGTACTCGCCCTCGTCCTCCGAGCCGGCGCCACGGCTGATGGGATAGACCTCGTCGAAGTCGGGCTGGTCCTCGAGGGCCTTCACGAGCTCGAAGCCCTCGTCGCTGGAGTGGGTGACGGCCTTCAGGCCCAGGCGCAGCCGGCCCTGGTCCCAGCTCGGGCTCACGGTCGTGAGCCTCACGCCCGGGGGCACCGTCGCCTCGAGGCGCGCCATCAGCGCCGTCCACGCGAAGGAGCGGCGGTCGACCATCTCCTTCAGGACGACCCAGCGCGTGACCGCGGTCTTGTCCGGTCCTGGCAGGCGCAGCGCCACGCCGTCCGTGCGCAGGCGCGCCACCTCCTCCTCGAGGGCGGCCGCCTCGGCGTGGCGCGCCGACGTGGCGTCCGGCAACAGCTTCCGCGCGATCCGCGCGTGCTCCGCGGTGACGAGGAGCAGCGCCACGAGGGCCGTGCCGAGCAGGGCGGCCGGCAGGCGCTCGTTGCGGAACGGCCGCTGCGCGAGGTTCGCGGGCCGCCTCACGCCACCCTCCCCAGGAGGCTCGCCGCGGCCCCGGCCAGCTCCTGCCCGAGCGCGCCGGCGCCGCCGCCGGGCGTCGCGGACTCGAGGACCTCGACCGGGGCCCCGGTGGCCGAGCCCAGCAGGCGCACGACGTCGGCTGGCGGCACCGCGGCCGACCGGACCAGCACCGAGGCCAGGCTCGACCCGTCGAGGCGCTCGCGGTAGTACACGACCGTGTTCTCGACCTCGCGCAGCACCTGGGCTGGCTCCGACGCGGCGGAGCCCGTGAGCGTGCGTGCGAGCACCACGGCGCCCGCCTTCACCAGGAAGATCGACACGTAGCCCTCGTCCCAGTTCACGAGCAGCCGGTCCGCGGCCGGCCGCGACGCCTCCACGGCCTCGAGGAGCGTCACGCCGCACAGCTCGACCAGGCCCGGCTCGAGCCCCACCGCCCGGCACTCGGCCTCGTAGGGGTCGAGGACCGCCGCGAGGCCCGCCACCGCGATCACCTGGCCCGAGGGGTCGCGCCGGAAGGCGACCCGCGCGTCCTTCACGTCGAACGGCAGGGCCTTCTTCAGCCGGAAGCGGATCAGGTCCAGGGCTTCCGCGGCGTTGCGCGCCTTCACCTCGTCCCCCGGGATCACCGCGATGCGCGCGACGGGATCGGGCAGCACGAGAGCGGCACGGGCGCCGCCCAGGACGCCGGCACGCTCGACCACGGCGCGCAGGGTGTCCCGGAAGGCCGTCGGGTTCGCGAGGTTGGGCTCGGTCATCCCCAGGTTCAGGGTGCCTTCGGGAAGCGCCAGGGACGCGGCCGCGCCGAAGCCGACGGCCTGGCCGCGCCGCACGAGGCGCACGACGCCGATGGCGCGCGGCCGGATCTCGATCGCCGCGGTGGGCGGCTCCGGATCCAGGAAGAGGCGGCGCAGGGCGTCCCTCACGCCACCTCCACGAACGTGACCTTGTTGATCTCGGTGAGCGTCGTCTTGCCGGAGAGCGCCTTCGACACCGCGGACTCGCGCAGGAAGATCATGCCCTCCTCGCGGGCGGCCTTCTTGATCTCGGCGCTCGAGCGCCGCGACAGGATCAGCTCGCGGATCGAGTCGGTCACGTCGAGCAGCTCGCAGATCGCGGTGCGGCCCTTGTAGCCCGTGCCGCCGCACTCGAGGCAGCCCGCGCCCTCGAAGAACGGGACGTCCCGGTAGGTCTTCGTGTCGAGGCCCGACTCCACGAGCAGCTTCTCGGAGGCCCGCACCTCGCGCTTGCAGTGGGCGCAGATCATGCGCACCAGGCGCTGGGCCTGCACGCAGTTCAGGGCCGAGACGAAGTTGTAGGGCTCGATCTTCATGTTGAGGAAGCGGCCCAGCACGTCGATCACGTTGTTGGCGTGGACGGTCGTGAAGACGAGGTGGCCCGTGAGCGCCGACTGGATCGCGATGTCCGCGGTCTCCGCGTCGCGGATCTCCCCCACCATGATCTTGTCGGGATCGTGGCGCAGGATCGAGCGCAGGCCCCGGGCGAAGGTGAGGCCCTTGCGCTCGTTGACCGGGATCTGGGTGATCCCCTTCAGCTGGTACTCGACCGGGTCCTCGATCGTGATGATCTTGTCCTCCTCGGTCTTGATCTCCGAGAGGGCGGCGTAGAGCGTCGTGGTCTTGCCCGAGCCGGTCGGGCCGGTGACGAGCACCATCCCGTACGGCTCGCGGATGAAGCGCCGGAAGCGAAAGAGCTCCTTGTCGTCCAGCCCGAGCACGTCGAGACGCAGCGAGGCGAACTGCTTGGACAAGCTCTCCTTGTCCAGGATGCGGATGACGGCGTCCTCGCCATGGACCGACGGCATTATTGAGACGCGGAAGTCGATCGAACGGCCGCGTATCCGGACCCGGAATCTTCCGTCCTGGGGGATCCGCTTCTCGGCGATGTCGAGCTCGGCCATGACCTTGATGCGGCTGATCAGGGTGGAGTGGTGCTCCTTGGCGATCGGCTTCATGGCCGGCTGGAGGACGCCGTCGATGCGGTACTTGATCACCACCTCGGTGTCGCGGGTCTCGATGTGGACGTCCGAGGCGCGTCGGTTGAGGGCGTCGAAGATCGTCGAGTCCACGAGCCGGATGATCGGGGACTGGTCCGACTGGATCTTGTCGATCGAGAGCACTTCCTCGCCGTGCTCGTCGTCGCGCAAGAGCTGGATCTTGAAGGACTCGGAGGCCTGCTCCAGGACGCGCTGGGTGCCCTGGCCGCGCTTCAGGGCCTCCTGGATCGCCGACGGTGTGCCCACGGCGGGCTGGACCGCCGTCTTCAGCAGCAGCGACAGCGTGTCGATGACCGGGATGTCCGTGGGATCGGCCATCACCAGCACGAGGCGCTCCCCCTCACGCCGGTAGGGCAGGAAGTTGTAGCGGAACATGAGCTCCACGGGCACCGATTGCAGGATGTCGGGGTCGGGCGCGAAGGAGTTCACGTCCACGAACTCGAGGCGATGGCGCTGGGCGAGGGCCCGGGCGGCGCCGTCCTCGTCGGCGACCGTGAGGGCCGCGGCCGGGTCGACCATCAGTAGCCCTTCCCCTGGATCGCCGAGATGGCCTGGAACATCGGCAGGTAGAACGCCATCAGCATCAGGCCCACGACGATCGCGATCACCACCAGGATGATCGGCTCGAGCAGGGGCAGCACGGTCTGGATGCTGGAGTCGAGCTCCTCGTCGAGGAACTCCGCCAGGGACCCGAGCATGTCGGCGAGGGCGCCCGTCTGCTCGCCCACCTTCACCATCTCGAGGGCCAGGTTGTCGAGCATGCCCGTCGACTCGAGGGCGGTCATGAGGCTCTTGCCCTCGCGGATCTGGGGCGTCGCCTGGGCGATGCCCGCGGCCAGGGCGCGGTTGCCGATCGAGGCGGCGGCCACCTCCATCGCGTTCAGCAGCGGCAAGCCGCCCGAGAGCAGCGTCGCCAGGGTGCGCGCGAGCTGGCTCGTGGCGTACATGCGCATCAGCCGGCCGAAGTACGGCAAGCGCAGCAGCATCCGGTCCACGACGACGCCGCTGCCCTCGCGCCGCAGCCAGGCCCAGCCGAGGCCGGCCAGGACGGCGAGCGTCGTCCCGATCGCGAGGGCGTTGCCCACCAGGAACTTCGCCGTCGCCATCAGCACCCGCGTGATGAGGGGCAACTGGCCGCCGAGGCCCGAGTAGAAGTCCTCGAACTTCGGGATCACCCAGAGCAGGACGCCGGCCAGCCCGCTCATCATGACCATGATCGCGAGGGGATAGATCGACGCGCTGATGGCCTTGCGCTTCAGGGCCTGGTTGAGCCGCAGGTACTGCACGAAGCGGCGCAGCACGGTCTCGAGGCTGCCGCTGCGCTCGCCGGCCACGAGGCTCGCCGAGAAGATCGCCGGGTACAGCTCGCCCTCCGCCTTCACCGCGTCCGAGAGCGCCGTGCCCGACTTCACCCGCTCGCGCACCGTGAGCAGCGAGCGGCGGAACTGGGGGTTCTTCTGGCGCTCCAGCATGACGTCGAGGGACTGGTAGAGCGGCAGGCCGGCCTTCAGGAGCGCGGCGAGCTCCTGGCAGAAGATCAGGAGCGCCGATGGGTCGATGCGGGGCGTGCGGAAGGACAGATCCCGCAGCGCCAGGCCGCGGCGGATCGTGAACAGGTAGTAGCCCTGCTGTTCGAGCTCGGCCCGGAGCGACGTCTCGTTGGGCGCTACGAAGGTCCGCTCCAGCACTTCGCCGGCGGGCGTTCCCACCTTGCAGACGTACTCCATGGCCTGCTTGCGAATCTACCAGCCCGACAGCTAAAGATCAATTGAACAACGACTTATGTCGCTCTGGCCACCACCAGCGTGAGATCGTCCTCGGCGTCCTTGCCGGCGGCCCAGCCCTGGATCTCGCCGAGCAGCGAGTAGAGGGCGATGCGGGCCGGGTCGCGGCGGCTCGCGAGCGCGGCCGCTTTCAGCCGGTCGACGCCGAAGGGCTGGCCCTGGGCGTCCTCGCGGTCGGTCACGCCGTCGCTGTAGAGCACCACGCGATCGCCGGGCCCGAAGGCGGCCTCGGCCTCCTCGTAGCGCCCGGTCTCGATCAGGCCCAGGACCGTGCCGCCGGCCACGAGATCCTCCATCCGGCCGTCGGCCCGGACGATGAAGGGGTGGTCGTGGCCCGCGTTCACGTAGCGGATCACCCCGCGCTCGAAGTCGATCACCGAGAAGAACAGGCTCGCGAACAGCCCCTTGGGCGTGACCTCCCAGAAGAGCCGGTTGACCCGGCTCACGAGCTCGGCCGCCGGGGCGTCGCCCGCCTGGAGCTGGGCATGCAGACAGGCCTTGAGGTTCGCGGCCAGGAGCGCGGCCGGCACGCCCTTCCCCATCACGTCGCCCAGCACCAGCGCGAGCTTGGACGGGCCGAGGGGCAGCACGTCCAGGTAGTCCCCGCCGATCTCGCGCATGGGCATGAACTCCCGGGCGAGGTCGAGCCGCGGGTGGTTGAGGGGCGTCGGCAGCAGGCTGCGCTGCAGGTTTCCGGCGAGGCGCAGCTCCTCAGCCATGCGCCGGGCCATGCCCTCGACGCGCGAGTAGAGGCCCTGGAGCTCCTCGTTCTTGCGCTGCAGCTCGGTCAGGGACGAGCGCACGCGCAGCGCGTTGCGCAGCCGCGCCAGGAGCGCCTCTTCGCCGCGCTCGGCCATCACGAAGTCGTCCACGTGGTCGATGAAGCGCGTGTCGACGTTGGTGCGGCGGCCGGTCTCGCTCAGCACCATCACCACGGGCCGGCCGGGAATGCCGTTGGGGCCGGCGGTCTCGAGGAGCCGGTTGAGGACTTCGGGGGCGAGCTCGCCGCCGAGCAGCAAGGCCTCGAGGGAGCCCGACTGCAGGCCCCGCGCCGCCTCCTCGGCCGGCGCCGGGCGCAGGTCGAGGAGCTGGCGCAGCGACGGGAACGACGTGAGGGCCGGGGACAGCCCCACGGCCACGGCCCGCGGGCGCTCCGAGACGGCCTTCTCGGGGACGCTCGGGGCCGCGCCCGGGTTCACGACGGATCCACGAACTTGTAGCCGGCGCCGTGGATGGTCAGCACGTAGCGGGGCTCGGAGCCGCTGTCGCCGATCTTGGCCCGCAGCTTCGCGATGTGGGTGTCGACGGTGCGGGTCGAGGGGTAGCTCTCGTAGCCCCAGACGTCCTCGAGCAGCCGGTCGCGGGTCACGGTCTCGCCCTTGCGCTCGATCAGGTAGCGCAGCAGCTCGAACTCCCGGGGCGAGAGGTCGAGAGGGGCGCCGGCCTTGGTCGCGACGTAGGTCTCGAAGTCGAGGTCGATGTCCGAGAAGTGATAGCGGGCCAGCCGCTTCTTGGGCCCCTCGGTGCGCCGCAGGATCGCGCGGACCCGGGCCAGCACCTCGCGGATCGAGAACGGCTTCGTGACGTAGTCGTCGGCGCCCAGCTCGAGGCCGACGACCTTGTCGATCTCCTGGCCCCGCGCCGTCAGCATCAGGATCGGCATGGTGAAGCCCTCGGTGCGCAGCGTCTTGCACACCTCGAGGCCCGAGAGCTTCGGCAGCATGATGTCGAGGATCAGCAGGTCGGGCTTGTGGGCGCGCGCTCGCTCGAGGCCGGCGGCGCCGTCCGAGGCGGTCAGCACCTCGTAGCCCTCGAACTCGAAGTTGTCCTTGAGCCCCAGCACCATGTCGGGCTCGTCCTCGACGATCAGTATCTTGCTCACTGCTTCGCTCCTACGCTCGGGGCGCCATGGGCAGGGCCAGCGTGAACGTGCTGCCCTTGCCGGGCGCGCTCTCGACCTCGACCGAACCGCCGTGGGCGTCCATGATGTGCCGCACCAGGGCGAGCCCGAGTCCGCTGCCCTTGGTATCGTGGACCAGGCTGTTCTCCGCCCGGTAGAACTTCTCGAAGATCCGCTTCTGCTCGTTCTTCGGGATGCCGATGCCGTGGTCGATCACGTCCAGCAGGATCTTGCCGTTCTCCTCGCGCACCGCGATCCGGATCTGCTTGTCGTCCTGGCTGTACTTGATCGCATTGTTGACCAGGTTGATGAGCGCCTGCCCCACCGCTTCCTTGTCGACCTGGATCTCCGGCAGGCCCTCGGGAACGTCGAGCTCGAGGGCGAAGCCCTGTTGCTCGATCTGGAAGCGGTAGGCGTCGACCACCTCGTTCACGATGCGGCCCACGTCCGTGGGAGCGAAGCGGTACTCCTTGCGGCCGGCCTCGATGCGCGAGAAGTCGAGGATGTTGTTGATGAGCTGCGTGAGGCGCTGGCTCTCCTTGTTGATCACGCGGTAGTACTGAGTCGCCTTCTCCTGGCTCTGGACGCGGCCGAGCTCGAGGGTCTCGGCGAAGAGGCGGATCAGGGCCAGGGGCGTCTTGAGCTCGTGGCTCACGTTCGCCACGAAGTCGCTCTTGAGCCGCGACAGGTGCAGCTCGCGCTGGACGTTGCTGTAGACCATGAAGAGCCCGGCGCCCAGGATGACGTCGATGAAGCCGATGAGCGCCATCTGGCCCAGGGCGTTGCGCTTCACGTCCTCCTCGATCGAGCGGTCCTTGTAGCGCATCTCGAGCTTGAGGCCGCGGAACGAAGCCACCGTCATCAGGCGCTTCACCTCGAAGCGGCCGTCGGGCGTCGGGGCGTTCTCGTAGACGGGCTTGCCGTCGCCCTCGCTGACGCGGATCACCCAGGAGTGGCTCGGGTTCTCGAAGGCCTTCTCGAAGAACTCGCGGATCAGCGTGTGGTGGGCGTATTGGCAGGTGTACTGGAAGCGCAGCACGCCGATGCGCTCGCCGCCGGGGGCCGTGAGCGGCAGGGAGTCCTCGCCCTCGTCGGCGGACGCCGGCACGTCGGTCGCGGTCAGGGCGTCGCGCAGGATGTCCATGTCGCGCTGGCGTGTCTCGAGGACCGCCGACAGCCCGGCCACCGGCGAGGACGCCTCGAGGCGCAAGGTCGAGAACATGCCGCCGAGCCCGGCTTCCTCGAGGACCGTCTCGACGACCTCGGGGTGGCCGACCAGCAGCCGGTCGGTGCCGACGATGCGGGCCGCGTCGAGGGCCTTGGCCTGGGCCGCCATCTCGAGGTCCTTCTCGACCCACTTGAGGTTCAGCTCGGTCTGGTTCTGCATGCTGCGCTTCAGGCTCTCGGCGTTCTTCGGCACCGAGTTGAACGTGAGCAGCGAGAGCGCGGCGGAGGGCAGGAGGACGGCGCCGACGAAGATGGAGATGAGCTTGCCCCGCGAATCCGGTGTCGCGGAAACCAGTTCCGAGGCGCTCTTCATGTGGCGCGAATGTACCACCCTGGCGCGGGAAAGGTTGTCAGCCCGCTGCAACGTTCTGTCAAAGCTTGTTACTGGCGATAGCGCTCGAAGAGCGCCGCCGACACGTTGGCGAAGGCCACGAGCGTCTGGGCGACCGCGAGGCTCCAGGCCGCGACGGCGCCGGCCCGTCCGCGGGCCGCGAGCGCGAGGAAGCCGACCCCCGCGAAGACCGCCACGGCCACGCCGAGCGCGTACAGGTAGCGCACCTCGAGCGGCGAGACGATCGCCGGCACGGCGAGCAGCGCCGCGCCCGCGGCGTAGGCCGCGACGTCGCGCAGGGCGCCCCCGGGCTGTAGCGAGCCGCGGCGACGGGCGACCACGATCCCGAGCACGGCCAGCACGAGGGCAGGCCAGGCGAACTCGGCCGGGATCCGCGCGAGCTGGAGGCGCAGCGCGTCGGCGGCTCCCTGGGAGCGGCCATGGCCCTGCCCGCCGCCTTCGAGAAGGCGCGGGAGCTGCGAGGCCACGAGGCCGGCGAAGCGCGCGTAGTAGGCCGCGATCAGCACCGAGCCGAGCCCGAGCGCGCCGAGCCGCGCGCGGTCGCCGCGGATCGAGCGGCCGCGTGCGACGAGCAGCGCCGCTGTCACGGCTCCCAGCACGATCAGGCACGAGAGGTGGCTGATGCCCACGAGCGCGAAGAGAACGCCTCCGAGCACGACTCCGCCACGGGCCCGGCCCATCCACCAGGCGAGGAACAGCACGGTCAGGGCCTGGCCGAACGCGTTCGAGAGGTTCCCGTAGGAGTGGATGCCGAAGGTGCCCGGCAGGAGCTGCAGGGCGATCGCGGCGGCACAGGCGAGGCGCGCGTCGCGCGTCGCCAGCACGCCGAAGAGCGCCGCGGTGGCGGCGATACCGGCCAGCCCCGCGCCGGCGCCGACCAGCGCCACCGGGTCGAGGCCCAGCCAGACGAGCGGCGCCAGCAGCGCGTAGAACGAGACCCCGTAGGGGATCCGGAACGGGGTCTGGTGCTGCGTGACGCTGGTCGGGAACAGCTCGCCGCCGGCCGCGTCGCGCAGGCGGTTCGCGTGGAAGACCACGTCGCTCGACACCATCACCGGGGACGCGGCCGCGATGCCCTGGATCGCGCCGGCGAGGAGAAGGGCCGCGAAGGCGCCGGGGCCGGAGCCGGGCACGAAGCGCTCGAAGAATCGCGCGGCGACTGCAGCGGCCGCGGCCGCGAGCGCGATCTGCCACGCGAGCGTCGTCGCATAGGGCGAATGGAGCTGGCCGTCCGGCCAAAGCACGAGCGCCTGGAGCAGGCTCGCGGCCATGGCGGCGAGGGCCGCGAGGGCCGGGGAGAGCCCCGAGGCGAGGCCGGCCGCGGCCACGATCAGCGCCGGCAGCAGGAACAACGCCACGGATCCGAAGGCCGGGCGTGCGCCGGGCCGGGGCACGACCCGCACGCGGTCGACGAGGGCGCCACGGCGTTCGCCGTCGTCGCCCGGAAAGCCCTCCGTCTCGAGGACGACCGCGACGACCCCGTTCGCGGGTCCGTCCGGCAGCGCATAGCGCCCCACGAAGCGGCCCGAGGGGATCTCGCCGACGGCGACGCCGTTCGCGAGGACGCGGAGCGGCGTGCGCTGCCCGCGCACCCGCACCTCGAGGCTGGCCGGACCCGGCGGCAGGCGCTCGAACCGGAAGACGCCGCGCTCGCGGGTCCAGCGCTGCGGCCCGCGTCCCGGCACGATCTCGCGATCGTGCATGCCGCTCGCGAATGCGCCCTCGGTGCCGTGGGAGGGCTGGGCGTTGGGGGCCGGGCCGAGCGCTCCGAGAGCGAGCGCCGCCGCGGCGGCCGTGAGGATCGCGACGCCGAGGGCGGACGCCCGAGGGCGCAGGCGAGGCATGAGCGCCCGCAGTCTAAGCTAAGATCGCGAGGGTCATGGAGCGCTCGTGAAGAAGAACGCCGCCGAGGGCGAGGCCGTCCTCGCCACGAACCGCAAGGCCTTCTTCAACTTCGAGATCCTCGAGAAGGCCGAGGCCGGCGTGAGCCTGGTCGGCAGCGAGGTGAAGTCGATCCGCGGCGGCGGACTCAACTTCCGCGACTCCTACATCGACTTCCGCGGCGGCGAGCTGTTCTGGGTGGGCGCGTTCATCGGCCCCTACAGCCACTCCAACATGCAGAACCACGCCGAGGACCGCCTGCGCCGCCTGCTCCTCCACAAGAAGGAGATCCTGAAGCTGGGCGGCAAGGTCACCGAGCGCGGCCTCACCCTCGTGCCGCTGCGGGCCTACTTCAAGAACGGCCGTGTGAAGCTCGAGATCGGCCTCGCCCGCGGCAAGAAGTCCCACGACAAGCGCGAGACGATCAAGCGCCGCGACATCGACCGGGACACCGCCCAGGCCGTGCGCGAGCGCCGCCGCTAGCTCCGCGTCAGTCGCGGGGCCGCACCAGCTCCGCGGCCACCTTCATGGCCTCGACCATGCTGCTGCCGTCGGCCGTGCCCTGCTCGACGATGTCGAAGCCGGTGCCGTGGTCGACCGAGGTGCGCACGAAGGGCAGGCCGATCGTCACGTTCACCGCGTGGCCGAAGGCCGCCAGCTTCACGGGCACCAGGCCCTGGTCGTGGTAGCCGGCGATCACCGCGTCGAAATCGCCGCGCTGCGCCCGCACGAACAGCGTGTCGGCGGGATAGGGCCCGCCCACGTCGATGCCCTCCTCGCGCAGCGCCGCGACCGCCGGCGCCAGCACGTCGATCTCCTCGCGGCCGAACAGGCCCGACTCCCCCGCGTGGGGGTTGAGGCCGCACAGGCCGATGCGTCCCCGGGCTCCGCCGAAGCGCGGCAGCTCCCGGTGCACCAGGCGCACCACGCGTCGCACCTCGTCGCCCGTGACGGCGTCGGGCACGGAACGCAGCGAGCGATGGATCGTGAGAAGCGCGACGCGCAGCCCGCCGCCCACGAACATCATCGCGACGTCGGGCGTGCCGGCGGCGTCGGCGAGCAGCTCCGTGTGGCCGGGCCACGGATAGCCCGCGGCGTGCAGCGACTCCTTGTTGAGCGGCGCGGTGACGAGGGCCTGCACCCGGCCGGCCTTCGCATCCTCCACGGCCCGCAGCACCGCCCGCGCGGCCGCGTGACCGGCCGCGGCCGAGATCCGCGCCGGGACGATCGCGTCGTCGAGCGCGATGTCGACGACGCGGGCCCCGCACGCCTCCGGGGTCGGCAGCCCGAAGCGGCGCGCGCGCTCGAGCAGGAGCGCGAGCGGCCCATAGACGGTGATCTCGGCGTCGGGCCGGTCGGCGGCCGCGAGCGCCCGCAGCAGCACCTCCGGTCCGATGCCCGCGGGATCGCCCGCGGTCAACGCCAGCCGCGCCTTCTCTCTCATCGTCGGCTCACCTCGGCCACGCGGATCCGGCGGTCGGGACGCGGGATCCAGTCGAAAGGCTGTCGCAACCCGAACACCTGGTCCTGCACGTAGAGCGGCACCCACGGCACGTCGGCCATGGCGAGGCGCACGCCCTGCTTCAGCTTGGCGAGCCGCAGCCCCGGCGACATGGTCTCTCCGGCCTCGAGGAACACCCGGTCGACCTCGGGATTGCTGTAGCCGCCTTCGTTGTCGACGCCCCAGCCGCGCTCCGGATCGGGAGTGCGGAGCAGGAACAGGAAGATCTCCTGCATGTCGCCGCTCAGGCTGTTCCACGACAGCATGTAGAACGACGAGTCGCCGCGATCCAGCTTGGCGAAGAGCTCGGCCTTCGGCAGCGGGTTGACGCTCACGCGCACGTTGATCTGGGCCAGGGCCGCGCCGATCTTGTAGGCTGCCGCGACGTCGCCCGGGTACGCGCCGAGGGGCGAGTCGAGGGTGACCGAGAAGCCGTCGGGGTAACCCGCCTCGAGGAGCAGGCGGCGCGCGGCGGCGAGGTCGATGTCGGGCGCCGCCAGGTCGGGATCGAAGCCGAAGACGCCGGGCGCGGCGAGCTGCGTCGCCGGCTGGCCGAACCCGAAGAGCACGTCGCGCACGAGCACGCGCGGGTCGATCGTGCGCTGGAACGCCTGGCGCACCCGCAGGTCGAGGAACGGGTTGCGCTCGGGCGACGCGTACGGCGTGCGCTCGCGGCGCAGGTCGAAGGCCACGAAGGTCTCGCGCAGCCCCACCGCCCGGAGCACGCGCACGCCCGGCACGCTCGACAGCTGGGCGATGGCCGCGGGCGGCACGTCGGCGATCATGTCGACGCGCCCCGAGGTCAGGGCCTGGACGCGCTCCTCCTCGCCCGGAATCGCGCGGAACGTGATGTGGCGCACGGCCGGCGCCGGCCCGCGGTAGCCCTCGAAGCGCTCGAACTCGAGGCTGCCGGTGCTCGAGTCCCGCGACGCCAGGCGGTACGGGCCCGAGCCGATCGGATCGGTGGCGAGGGGCGGGCCGTCGGGCCGCGTCCGCGCGGCCGGCACGATCGCGATCGCCGAAAGGTAGCGCAGCAGGTTCGGGAACGGCCGGCGCGTGCGGATCACCACCTCCGACGGCGTCGGCGCCTCGACGGCGGCGATCGGCTCGAGCCCGGAGCGCCATCCCGAGCGCGGGTCGTCCCGCGCCCGGCGCAGGCTCGCCACGACGTCCGCGGACGAGAGCTCGCTGCCGTCGTGGAAGCGGGCGCCCTTCACGAGCTCGAGGCGCAGCGTGAGGTCGTCGGGATTCGTCCACGAGAGCGCCAGGTCGGGCTTCAGGGCGAGACCGGCGTCGGTGCTCACCAGCGTCTCGTAGAGGTTGGAGTTCACGGC
The DNA here is from genome assembly GCA_902826455.1 of uncultured Acidobacteriota bacterium. Lineage (GTDB taxonomy): Bacteria > Acidobacteriota > Vicinamibacteria > Fen-336 > Fen-336 > CADEEV01. Next base: position 53,899 of record CADEEV010000015.1, read on the forward strand.
GAAGGACGCCGACTCGTTGCTCAGGTGGGGATCGAGGGACAAGGGCGCCGAGCCGAGCGCGATGCGCAGCTCGTCGCCGGGCTCGCGGGCGCAGGCGGAGGCGAGGAACAGCGCCGCGAGCAGGACGCCTCGGGCTGACACGGTGGCAAGGATAGCCCGAGTGTCACCCGGGGAGTCAGCGCGGCGCTTTGTAGAAAGGCGGACGGGGCGGCCTCGAATCGGGCCGGTTCCGGCCTCCCCGCCAGGCACGGCACTTGCTCTGTCGCGGTCAGGCGGCGCTCCGGATCGCGGTCGGCGCGCCGTAGTCGGAAGGCAAGCCGCGCGAAGAGGAATCATGAAGATCCGATTGATGCTCGTCCTTTCGATGCTGACCGCCGCCGTCGTGCCGCAGGCCCTCGCCCAGGAGCACCTGGTGAACCCGGCCACAGTCGCCGACCGCCTCTCGGAGCACCAGGCGCAGCGCGACTCGGACATCGCCGCGGTCCGGCAGGTGCTCGCGACACCCCAGGCCGCCGACGCCATGAAGACGCTCGGCGCCAACCCGGCCGAAGTGAACGCCGGCGTCGCGGCCCTGAGCTCCTCGGAGCTGCAGGACCTGGCGTCCAGGGCGCGGGCCCTCAACGTGGATCCCGTCGCCGGTCTCAGCCGCGACGTGAACACGCTGCTCGTGGTCTTCCTGATCGTGGCGATCGTGATCCTGGTGATCGCCGCCGTCGACTAGCGCGGTCGGGCGCAGGACGCTCTCGCGCCGCGGGAGCGTCCTTCCTTCTCAGGGGTTCGGCTTGAACTCCTGCCGGTACCGGTAGCGCACCCGGACCTTCACGCCGTCCTTCTGGGCCGGCTCGAACTTCCAGGACGCGATCGCGTCGATGACGGCCTGGTCGAGCAGCTCGCCCGCGGACTCGACGACCCGCGGCTCGATCACCTCGCCCTTCTCGGTCACGATCATCTCGACGCCGACGGCGCCGTGGAGCTTCAGGCGGGCCGCGACGCGCGGGTACGCCGCGGGCGAGCCCTCGATGCGCTGCGGAACCTTGACGCCGGGCCCCATCTCGACCAGGTCGCCCTCGCCCACCCAGCCGCCGGGCCGGCCCTGCGAGGCCTCGCCCTTGGCCGCCGGCTCGAGCACGGCGTCGAGGCTCGCCTCTTCGCCGGCCGCCGCCTCGATGGCCCGGCTCCAGGGCTTGAAGCCCTCGCGCTCGACGCGGACCGAATGGCTCCCCGGGCCGACCGGGAGGCTCGTGAGCGGCGTGTTGCCGACCAGCAAGTCGTCGATGCTCACGGCCGAGCCGACGGGCTGCGAGCTGACGCTGAGGAACGCCGCGATGGGCTGGAGCTTGAAGCGCACGGGCACGGCCTCGGCGCCGGCCACGAGCTCGAAGCCGACCTCGGCCGACTCGAAGCCGTCGCGCACGACCTTGACGGTGTGGGGGCCGGGCGTCATGTCCTGGCGGAAGACGGGCGACACGCCCACGGGCGCGCCGTCGATCAGGACGTTGGCCCCGCTGGGCTGCGTCTCGATCGCCATCGTCGCCATCGGCGGCTTGCGGGTGACGCTCGCGGCCCAGGCGGCCCCGATCAGGGCCAGGCCCAGCACCGCGGCGACGCCGAAGCCGGGGCTGAGCAACGTCCTCCCCACCGCCGACCGGCGCGCGGGGGACTCGACGAGGTCGTGGGTCTCGATCTCGGGCGGCAGCACGTTCGGGGAGGGCGCCATCGTCGCGACCATGGCCGGGAACGAGCCCGACTCGGCCGTGCGCTTGCCCGCAAGGGCGTCGACGAAGCCGCGTGCGGTGCTGAAGCGCGCCGCCGGATCCTTGGAGAGCGCGCGCCGGAAGACCTCGTCGAACCTCGCCGTCAGGGCCGCGTTCGCCTGGGACGGAGCCATCGGCTCCTCGTTGACGACGCGGTAGATCACGCCCGTGACGCTGTCGCCGGTGAACGGCCGGTGCCCGGTGAGCATCTCGTAGGCCACGACGCCGAGGGAGAAAAGGTCCGTGCGGGGCGTCGCCTCGCCGTGGGCGATCTGCTCGGGCGCCATGTACGACGGCGAGCCCAGGAACTCGCCCTTCGCCGTGACGATCGAGGACTCGAAGTGCGCGACGCCGAAGTCCATGATCTTCGGGCGCCCGTCCGTGAGGATCATGATGTTCGCGGGCTTCACGTCGCGGTGCACGATGCCCTTGGAGTGGGCGTGGTCGAGGGCGTCGGCCAGCGGCTCGAGGATCGGCAGCGCCTCGTCGAGGCCCAGGCTGCCGCGCTCCGCCAGGATGCGCTGGAGCGTCACGCCGGTGAGCAGCTCCATCACGAAGTAGTTCTCGCCGACGTCGTGGACGGTCACGATGTGGGGATGCGAGAGCAGCGCGGCGGCCCGCGCCTCGCGCTCGAAGCGCCGCACGTAGTCGGCGCCGCCCTCTTCGTTCACGATCTCGGGACGGGGCGTCTTCACGCAGACCTCGCGCTGCGCGAGAGGATCGAAGGCGCGATAGACGCGCCCCATGGAGCCCTCTCCGAGCCGCGCGCGCGCCTCGTAGCGACCGAACGTCTCCGTCGCCACCTCGCCCTGGATGTTCTCTTCCGTCATCGCCCCCTGAGCAGGGTGTGAGCCCGATCACCCCTCAAGGCAAGGTACCACGCTCGACTGTTTTTTCGGGGCCGGACGGCGCGATTTTTGAACGGGTGGGAGCGGCTACGGCTGTTTCAAGCGATTCTCCGCCCGCTCGTCGAAGCCGGCGCCGGCGACATAGGACCCCGGCGCGACGGGGTAGCCAGCATCGTGCAGGATCCAGAGGTACCAGCTCTGCACAGCTTCGAACGGGCCCCGGGGTCCGGCTGTGACGATGGGGCCCTCGGCGATCCACTCGTAGACGTCGGCTCCGAGCGTGCACTTGATCCGATCGTTGGTGAGGACCGCACCCTTCTCGAACGGGTAGCCGGCGCGGGGTACGAGGGAGAAGAAGATCCTGCCCTTGCCGGGGATGCCCACCCAGACCAGCTCGCCCTGAACGGACACGCCGCCCTCGTCGTCTGAATACACGGGCTCTCCGTTGACGTACAACTTTGCCTCCAGGAGCTGGAGCCAGACGTCTTCGGGAACGAAGTCCTGAGGCGGCAACACCTCGCGCCCCTTTCGGCGCGGGGCGCCGAGCACCAGGCGGTCCGTGACCCGTGCGCCCGTCGCTTCGTCGGCCAGGAGATCGATCGACAACGTTTCGCCGACCTTCAAGGGCTGCGGCTTCGGAAAGCGCTGCGCGCTCGATATGCGGCGCGGTGCCTCGCAGGCGCGGCAGTAGTCACGCCAGCCGCCCGTCTGGAAGTCCCGCGCAGCGTCGTCCGAGAGCTCGCCCAGCGTCACCACCACGCTCCCTGGCGCGGCACCGGGCTCCACTCCGACGTCGTAGCCGTAGAACAGGCCGCGCGCGGCGTCCATGAAGATACGGTGAACCCGGCGCGTCGGAACCCCACGTGTCTCGGTCGTGGCCACGAGGTCCATGTTGGCCCGTGGCACGAGGGTCGTGAACTCCAGACGAACGTGCGTTCGGTCACGTAGCGAGAAGACTTGAGTGGCCCGCGCGCGCGGCGCCGAGACCCGCTCTTCGGAGGGCGCCGCGGCAGCGAGAGTCGCCACAAACGCCAGGAGACTAAGGCCGAGCATCGTCGCCTCCCGGACCATCGATCCTCACGTGGACGTCGTCGAGCGGTCGCAGGTTCGCGAGCCCGCCCCGATCGGTCACCTCGGAAGCGGCGCCTCCCGGAACCGATGGATCCCGTAGCCCCCGCCCAGCAAGGGCGCCGAGCAGGAGCAGGCCGATGGCGATGAGAGCGGCCAGCGGCAGAGGCAGCACGATCCGCCGGGCCGAGCTTCGCGACGCGCCCCCGAGCTCGGCCCGGTAGGAACGCCGCATTCGATCGCTCAGGCCTTCCGACGGGGCCTCCACCTTCCAACGACTCAGCAGCGCGTGCAGCTCCTTCGAACCCTTGTCGTCGTCGCCTTCTTCCGTCATCGGCTTCCCTCCTCGGCTTCCGGCATCAGTGCGGCCCGCAGGCTGACTCGAGCGCGATGCAGGCGTGACTTGACCGCTCCGATCTCGATGTCGACGATCCGCGCCACCTCGGCGAGCGACAGCTCCTCGTACTCGACGAGGACGACGACCTCGCGCTGGAGGGGCGGCAGGGCCAGGACGGCGTCCCGGATGCGCCGAGCGTCCTCGTCCTCGATCAGGACCTGCAGTGCCCGCGCTGGGCCGCCCGCGTCCGGCAAGTCGGACCACGCCTCCCGCCCACCCTGCAGCGTTCGCTTCAGCGCCTGGTTCCTGGCGGCTGCACACAGGTAGGTGCGCAACGAGGCGCGAGCGGGATCGAAGGCCTGCGGGTGGCGGAGCAGCGAGAGGAAACAGTCGTGAACGACGTCCTCGGCGGCGTCGATCGACCCGAGCATCCGGCAGGCGAAGCGGAAGAGCACGTCGCGATGCCGCTCGTAGAGGACGACGAAGGCATCCTCTTCACCCTGGGCCGCTCGTGCGAGCAAGGCTCGATCGCTCGGATCCTCGGCTGAGTCCTTCATCGGCTTCGGATGTTGTTACGCGGAGACGGCGAAAGGATACGGCTTGGCCCTAGCAGCGATGGAACTAATCGCTGAGGCCCAGGGCCCGGCCTTTTCCGGACGGTCCCCCAGCGGAGCTGTCGGCCCCGAGTACCTCGCTGAGCTGGCTCACGAACAACCTGAGGCCGGCGAAAGCCTTCCAGGTCTGAAGCTCGCTGACAAAGCAGGCCGTCAACAAGAAGGCGACTACTCCCACATTGGCCCTCGTGTGAACGACGGCCAGAACAACGAGTCCGATCCAAACGAGGTCCAAGGGCAAGGACAGGACCGGGGCACGAATGTCGATCCGAACTGTTCGTGTGTCAGCACGCTGCGCACACGTGCCGTAGAGGCGGAAGAAGACTCGTCCCCATCCGAAGTCGATTCGAAATCCTTCGTCGTCAACCCTCCGCAGGATTGCCTTGCCTGGCACTCCGGCGAGTAGGAACTGTGCGGCAGGGTTTGCTGATCCGATCCCTTCCTGCAGTTGGGTCGCGACCTCGACGCAAGACAACGGCGTCTGCCACTCGACTGCCTGGCCGACTAGCAGTAGTCGCCACAGTGAGAGTTCCGCTGTCATCGAGCGACGCTCCGTCCAAGGACCAGGAGCCTCTTGCGAGACCGGCGCCTAGTCGCTGTCGCCGCTCCCGTCCTCGTTCTCTTTCCACATGTACTTGATGTTGTGCTTGAGAAGGAGGATGTTCGGCGCGTCCGTGCGGTGGACCTTGAGGGCGTGCTTGTCGTACCACTCGATGACACCGCGCAGCTCCTCGCCGTCCTTGAGGAGGATGACCATGCGCGTCTTGTTCGACATCTGCTTCGAGTAGTAGAAGCTCTCGGCGCTCGTCTGCTCCGGCGGCACGGGCTTCCGCGCGCGGAACTTCGGCGACGTGGTCATGTGCTCCTTGATCTCGGAGAGATCGGGCCGGATCAGCTTTCGCATGGCGCTGCTAGCGTTCTAGCACGCGACCGCGTCCATCAGCAAATCGAAGGCGAGCAGGGCGTTCGCGTTGCCCGCGAGGGCCCGGGAGGTCTCGGACACCGCCTCGGCGACCGCTACGGCCCGCTCCCCCAGGCGCGTGCCGCCCAGGCGGGCGAGGCGGGCGCCCTCGTCGGCGTTCAGGATGCGCGCCGGGTCAGCCCCTTGCCTCAGCGCGGCGACGTCGCGCAGCAGCGAGCGCAGGGCTTTCAGGGCGAGCGCCTTCTCGTCGTCGTCGGCGTCCTTGAGGGCGTCCGCCGTCTCCATCCGTTGCAGCACCGGCAGGCCGCCCGAGGCGGCCTCGAGCAGGGCGAGCATCGTCTCGCGCCAGCGCCCCCACTCGCCCGACTGGAACTCGAGGGCGCTGCGCAGGCTGCCGTCGGCCATGGCCGCCTGGACGTGGGCCAGGGCCGGATCGACGCCGGCCTTCTCGACGAGCTCGCGCTCGATCAGCGCGGCGCCCAGGGGCCCGAAGCGGAACTGCTGGCAGCGCGAGCGGATCGTCCGGAGCAGGCCCTGCGGCGACTGGGTGACCAGGACGAAATGGGTGTGGGCGGGTGGCTCCTCGAGGCTCTTGAGCAGCGTGTTGCCCGCCGCGTCCGTGATCGTGTGGGCCTCGTCGAGCACGTAGACGCGGCGCTGGGCCTCGAAAGGCGCCGAGCGCACGCCCTGGACGATCTCGCGCACCTGGTTCACGAGCACGCCCTGCGGCCGGAGCGTGCCGTCCTCGCGCCGCCGCCACGGCTGCTCGACGAGGATGAGGTCGGGGTGCAGGCGGAAGTTGAAGCGGAGCGCGTCGTCTTCCTTCTTGTTGTCCTCGGTGGCCGCCTCGCGCGCCGCCGGCAGGCCGTCGAGGGCCTTGCGGGTGCGGCGGCAGAACGAGCACTCCTCGCACGGCCCGCTCCGGGGCCGCTCGCAGAGCAGGGCGCGGCCGAGGGCCAGGGCGAGGGCCTTCTTGCCGACGCCCTCGGAGCCCGCGAACAGCATCGCGTGGGGCACCCGGCCGCTGTCGAGGGCGCGGCCCAGCAGCCCGCGGATGCGCTCGTGGCCGAGGACGCTATCGAACGCCATGGGGCCTCGCCGGCATCAGGCCGCGGCGCTCCGCCTCGGCCACGATGTGCTCGTGGATGTGGGGCGACGGCAGCGTGCCGTCGATGATCTGCCAGCGCCCGGGGTCCTCGGCGGCGAGCCGTCGGTAGCCCGCCGCCACGCGCTCGTGGAACTCGCGCACCTCGGACTCAAGCCGATCGTGGGCCCCGCGCTTGCCCACGCGCGCGAGACCGGTCTCCACCGGCACCTCGAGCAGCACGATCAGGTCGGGCGTGAGCCCGCCCGTGGCGACCCGGCCCAGGCTGCGGATCGTCTCCGCGGGGATGCCGCGGCCGTAGCCTTGGTAGGCGAACGTGGTCTCGAGGTAGCGGTCGGAGACGACGGTCCGTCCTTCGGCGAGGGCCGGCCGCAGCAGGCTCTCCACGTGCTGCGCGCGATCGGCCAGGTACAGCAGCAGCTCGGTCGTCGAGGTCATCGCGTGGTGGCGGCGGTCGAGCAGGATGCTGCGGATCGCGACGCCCAGCGGGGTGCCTCCGGGCTCCTGGGTCAGCAACAGGCGATCGCCGTAGGCCTCCTGGAGGAGGCGCATCTGCGTGCTCTTCCCGCTGCCCTCGATGCCTTCGAGCGTGATGAACGGCATGTGGCCGGGGATTCTATCAGCCGCGCTAGAATCCGAGGCGATGCGCGACGGTGTGCTGCTGCGTGCCGTGAAGGCCGTCGCCCTCCTCACCTTCCGCGTCGACCTCGGCGTCCATCGCCTGCGCCAGCGGCTGCGCCGCGAGCACGTCTACGTGCTGGGCGGCGACTGCCGGCGCTGCGCCCGCTGCTGCGAGGCCCCGGCCCTGCGGGCCGGCCCCTGGATCGCGCGCCTGCCGCCCGCCCGGCGGCTGTTCCTGTGGTGGCAGGAGCGCGTGAACGGCTGGTCGCTCACGGGCGAGGACAAGGCGCAGCACGTGTTCGTGTTCCGCTGCAGCCACTTCGATCCCGCGACGCGCCTGTGCGACAGCTACGAGTCGCGCCCCGGCCCCTGCCGCGACTATCCGCGGCTCGTCCTCGAGCAGGCGCGGCCCGAGCTGCTCCCGGGCTGCGGCTACCGGCCCGTCTCGCCGCGCGCGATTCCGCTGCGCCGCGAGCTCGAGGCGCGCGGCCTGCCGCCCGAGGTGCTGGCGCGCCTCGTCAAGGAGCTGTATCTCGAGTAGGGACGGGACTAGGAGAGGACGGCGCCGCGCGCGGGATGCAGGCGCGAGGCGTAGGCGCGGACGCAGCGGCTGAGCGCCGCGGCGATGAGCGCCGTGGGCTGCGCCTTGTCGGCGAACACCGCGATGCCTTCCTGGGCCTCGGCCACGATCGCCACCAGGATCGCGACGCGGGCGGTCGAGACCTCGAGGAGCTCCACCTCGTCGGCATCCTCGGTCGACACCAGGTCGCGCAGGTACATCGTCACCGACGGCACCTTCTCGGCCAGGAGACCCACGCGAATAGCCGACGTGCCCCGGCCCTTGCGGGCCAGGATCGAGCCGGTCAGCAGGTCGAAGATGAAGGCCTGGATGAGCGCGGGCACCTGGAGCGAGAGCTCCTCCAGCACCTGCGTGCGCAGGCCCGCCTCCTCGGCGGCGATCTGATCGGTCGGCGGCGGCGTGATGTCGTCGCGGCGCTCGAGGCGGCTGCGCACCGAGGTCTGCACCTCGTGCCGCGTCTTCCACACGTCGCGGGAGAACTCCGAGAGGAACAGGTGGCCGACTTCCTTCTCGATGGCGGAGTCGAGCTTCTGGCGGGCCTCGCCCTTCTCGAAGGTCAGGCCGCCCGACGTCTCCCAGTAGGTGTTCGAGACGCGGCCGCGCACGAACAGCACCATGGCCGAGCCCGCGTCGGTCTGGATCTCGAGGGTCCCGGTGTGCTCCGACTTCTCCATGCGCCGCAGGAGCTCCACGAGGTCCGACTTGCTGCCCAGGGTCTCCTTGAGCTTCTGGCGGTTCGTGATCCCCCGCAGCAGGTGCGCCATGTCGAGGGGCAGCTCGTAGACCGAGATGACGCCCTCGTCGCCGGTGACCTGGGCGCGCAGCCGGTCGAGGGCGGCCTGTCCGTGGTAGGCGACGGCCCCCTCGCGATACAGGGCGTTCACCTCGCCGCCGAGGTAGTAGAAGATCATGCCGACCGAGGTCGGGAACTTGACCTCGGCGAACCCGGTGAGGCCCACCTGCTGACAGGAACGGAAGAGATCGTCCAGGGAGATGCGCTGGGTGGCGAGGTCCCAGTGGTGCAGAAGCTTGCTGCCGGGGAATTTCATTCTTGCAGGGAGTCTCGTGAGCCGCGCTGATTCTACGGCCGCCACGAGGCCCCCACAAGCCGAGGCGTCCCGGCGCGTGCTGCTCACCGGAGCCTCCGGCGTCCTCGGCGGCACGCTCGCGGCACGGCTCGCCGGACGCTTCGAGCTCGTCGCCGGACGGCACTCGGCCCCGACGACCCACGGCGCCGCGGTCGCCCTCGACCTTTCGTCCAGGGATTCGGTCGAGGCCGCGTTCGAGGCGGCGCGACCCGGGGCGGTCGTCCACTCCGCGGCCCTGGCCGACGTGGACTACTGCCAGCGGCATCCCGAGGAGGCGCAGCGCGTCAACGTCGGCGGAACCGAGGCCGTGGCGGCGGCGGCGGCCCGGCGCGGCCTGCCCCTCGTGACGCTGTCGACCGACACGGTGTTCGACGGCACGCGCGCCGGCCTCGCGGAAGACGCCCTCCCGAGGCCGCTGCAGGTCTACGGACGGACGAAGCTCGCGGCCGAGCAGGCGGCGCTCGCGCTCTGTCCCGGCGCCTGCGTGCTCCGGGTCTGCCTCGTGATCGGGCGCGGCCACGGTGGCCGGGGCACGGCCACGGAAGCGATCGCCTGGGCCCTGCGGGCCGGACGACGCGTGCGGCTGTTCACGGACCAGTACCGCACCCCGATCGACGCCGACTCCGTCGCGGACGCCGTCATCCTCGCCCTCGACCGGAACGGCCACGGCCTCTACCACCTGGGCGGCCCGGAGCGGGTCTCGCGCCACGCGCTGGGACAACGCGTCGCGAGCGTGCTCGGCCTCTCCCCCGCCGGCATCGAGCCCGCAGCCTACGCGGACGCTCCGGGCGACGGACCTCGACCGGCCGACGTGTCCCTCGACAGCGGCCGCGCCCGCGCGGAGCTCGGCTGGACGCCGCGCGGCCTCGATGCGGCGATCCTGCTGGGGCGTGCGGCGCCGGATATACTTCCGCCGCGCTGAGCCATGGCGACACTCGAGGATCATCTTCGCCGGGTCACGCGCAACGCCACGACGCCTCTGCCCGAGGCGGACGTCCTGACCCTGGGCCTGGGTCTCGCGCGCGAGCTGGCGCGCGCCCACGGCGAGACGCCGCCGCGGCACCCCGACGTCGAGCCCGAGAGCATCGCGCTCGAGGGAAGCGAGCCGCGGCTGGCGGGCGGCGACGCGTCCGGGAGCGTCGCCGAGGACCTGTTCCAGCTGGGATGCCTGCTGCACGCCGTCGCGACGGCGACCGCGCCCGACGTCTCGTGGCGCCTCGACGGGCCGCCCGCGGAGGCCGGCGGCCTGCAGCGCCGCAGCCTCGTCGACGGGCTCGCCTCGCCGCGGCGCGAGCGCCGTTTCCCGAGCGCGGCGGCCGCCGTCCTCGCCTTCGAGCGGGCACTCGCCGCCGACGCCGGAGCGGCCCACCCCTGGCCCCTGTTCCGGGGGGACTCCGCACGCCGCGGCGCCGCGGGCGGCGCCACGGGCGGCGGCCTCGAGCCGGCCTGGGAAGCCGGCGTCGGCGCGGTCGTCGCCTCGCCGGTGCTGACCGCCTCGCTCGTCCTCGCGGCGACGACCGACGGCCGTCTGCTCTTCGTCGAGCGCGCCTCGGGCCGGATCGTCCACGAGCTGCGGCTCGGCTCGGCGGTCGAGTCGTCGCCGGCGCTCCACGACGGCGAGCTGCACGTCGGCACGGACGACGGCGAGTGGATCGCCGTGGACGTCGCGCGCGGCGAGATCGTGCGGCGCCTGCGGCTGGGCCAGGTCGTCCGTTCGTCGCCGCTGCCGCTGCCCGAGCGCGTGGTCGTGGGCACGGTCGAGCCCCGCGGCGCCGGAAGCCTCGCGGCCGTCGAGCGCGCCACGGGCCGGCTCGCCTGGAAGCTCAAGCTCAAGCCGGTGTTCTCGTCGCCGGCCCTCGCGGGCCCGCGCGTGCTGGTCGGGAGCGACGACGGCTCGCTCCACGCGGTCGATCTCGCGAAGGGCACGCTCACCTGGTCCCATGCTCTCGGCTCCAAGGTGCGGGCGACGCCCGCGGTCGCGGAGGCCGTGGCCGTGGTCGGCGATTTCGCCGGGCGCCTCGTGGCCGTGAGCCTCGACACCGGCGAGCGGGCCTGGACCGCCGAGCTCGGCGCGGCGCTCTATTCGTCTCCGGCCCTCGCCGCCGGCCTCGCGGTCGTGGGCGCGAACGACGGCCGCATCCACGGCGTCGACGTGGCGACGGGTGCCGTGCGCTTCGTCGCGGAGACGCGGGGGCCGGTCGTCGGCTCCCCGGTCGCCAGCGGCGCGCTGTTCCTCGTGGGCTCCACCGACGGCGATCTCTACGAGATCGACGCGACGGGAGCCGTCCGGAGCCGCACCACCCTGGCCGCCGGCGGGATCGCGTCCTCCCCGGCGCTGGACGGCGACCTTCTCGTGGTGGGCAGCGCGCGTGGCCTCCACGCCCTGAGCCGCGCATGAAGGGCGTGCGGAGCCCGGCCTGGCTCGCCACGCTGCTCGAGCGCTACCACTCCGGCGGCAGCCACCTGTTCCTCCTCCATGGCAACGTGCGCGACGTCCATCCCTTCGGCTCCGAGCACGTTCCCGTGGCGGAAGGCCTGCGACGCCTGTTCGCGCAGCGGGCGATCGTCGTCTCGTACGACGTCTCGGCCGGCTTCACGTTCCCCGACGCGGCCCGCGAGAAGGCCTTCCGCAAGGCCCTCGGCCTCAAGACGGGGGTCCTGCCGGCCGATCCCGCGCGGGCCCTGATGCTGATCGACGCGCTGCTCACGACCGACCGCGCCGCAGCGGGCTCGGTGGCGGTCGTCCTCGACTACGCCCACACCCTGGTGCCGGCCGGTGGCGGCTCGGCCCTCGAGCGCCAGTCGATCACGACCCTCGCGCGCTGGGCGAGCGACCCGGGCGTCGAGCGGCGACGGCCCCTGGTGGTGCTGGTGGCGCCGTCGGCCGGCGAGGTCTCCGACGAGATCTTCTCGGGAGCGTCGGGCGCGGAGGCCATCGCGCTGCCCCGGCCGGACCTCGCGGCGCGGGTCGCGTTCCTCGACGAGGCCCGACTCCGGCGGCCGGGCCTGCGCTGGGAGATGACGCCGGCCCAGGTCGCGGCCGAGACCGGCGGCCTGTCGCTGGTGCAGATCGAGGACATCCTGCAGAGGGCCGAGGGAAGCGGAGCCGCCCTGGCGCGGCCCGCCATCGTGGCGCGCAAGATCGAGCTGCTGCGGCAGGAGTACGGCGAGGTGCTCGAGATCCTCGAGCCCAAGCACGACCTGTCGGCCGTCGGCGGCCTGGAGCACGCGGTCGGGGAGCTCAAGGAGATCGCGGACATCATGCGCCGCGGGCTGTTCGCCGCCGCGCCCATGGGCATCGTGCTGATGGGCCCGCCGGGCACGGGCAAGAGCTACCTGTCGGAGTGCTTCGCCAAGGAGTGCGGGATGCTGTGCGTGCGCTTCCGCCCCCTGCGCCAGATGTACGTCGGGCAGTCGGAGCGCAACCAGGAGAAGGCCTTCGCCGCGATCCGCGCCCTCGCTCCCGTGATCGTGATCGTGGACGAGTCGGACCAGGCCGAGGGCGGCAGCCGCGACGCGGGCGGCGGCGACTCGGGGGTCACCGAGCGCATGCGCGCGAGCGCCTTCAACTTCTGGGGCGACAACTCCCTGCGCGGCAAGGTGCTGCGCATCGACATCACGAACCGCATCGACCTCATCGACGCGGCCATGCGCCGCTCGGGCCGCACCGACGTCAAGATCCCGATCCTGATGCCCGACGAGCAGGCCCGTGCCCAGATCTTCCAGGTCACGCTGCGCAAGCACCGGATCCCGGCGGCCGTGAAGGACTTCGCGGCCCTCGCCAAGCGCACGGCCGGGTTCACGGGCAGCGACGTCGAGCTGGCCGTCACGACGGCCTGGCGCTTCGCGCTGCGCGACGGCGCGACGGCCCTCGAGGACAAGCACCTCACCGCGGCCCTCGACGACCTGCTGCCGACCGCCCGCGACCAGGCCACGATCGATCGCATGACGCTGCTGGCCCTCGACGAGTGCCGGAACAAGCGGCTGCTGCCGCGCAACGCCGAGGCGATCCGCGCCGAGATCGCGGCGCGGCGGACGAGCTAGCGGCTACTTCCCGGGGAGCTTGAACGTGATCGGCAGGCGGCAGAGCACGAGCTCGTCGCCGTCGGCGATCGGCGTCAGCACGCCGTTCGCGAGCTTCTTGCCGTTCAGGAACGTGCCGTTCATCGTGCCGATCTCCTCGGCCACGAAGAACTTCCCGTCCTTGATCACGAGGCGCGCGTGGCGCCGCGAGATGTTGCGGCTCTGGTCCTCGGACGTGAGGTCCACCTCGGGGCGCATGCCGGTCACCGAGTCGTAGCGGCCGATCAGGGCGTCGCTCTTGAAGACCGGGAACACGTTGCCGCTGGCCACGGAGATGAAGTAGCAGGCCGCCTCGGCCTGCAGCGTGCCGGCCGTGCCCTTGGGGGCCACGACCTCGCTCGCCGCCGCGACCCCGCCCGTGGCGCCGCTGGCCATCACCTGCTCGAGCTGCTTGTTCGTCTCGCGCAGCCGGATCGAGTACTTGCGCAGCATGCGGATGGCGATCTCGGGGTTCGCCTTGATCATGTCCCCGAAGACTTCGCTGCTGATGACGATGAGGTCGCCTTCCTCGACGACCTCGGCGGTGGCCGAGCGCGGCAGGCGCTCGAGGATCGCCATCTCCCCGAAGAAGTCGCCCTTCTCCAGGGTGGCGAGGACGGTGTCGCCGTCCTTGACCTTCTTCTTGATGGCGACGCGCGCCGACTGGACGATGAACATCTCGTCCCCGCCCTCTCCCTCGCGGAACAGGATGCTGCCCTTGGGGAAGTGCGTCAGGAATTTCGCGAAGGGGTTCTTTTCAGCAGCCATCGCTTCAGAATCGCGCGCAGTGTAGCAGATTCCGGAGCCGCGTCACCGCAAGGGTGCCAGGAGCACGAGTTGCTCCGAGAGCGCCGACCACTGCTCGCGAAGGCCCGACCCCACGAGCCACAGCGCCGCGGCCGCCCCGACGAGGCGGAAGGCCCCGCCCCGGAGCCAGAGCCGGCGCAGGCCTTCCCCGGCCGCGAGGCACACGAGGGGCGTGACGAAGAGCGGCTCGTGGCCGTAGCGGAAGACGTCCGGGATTCGCGCCCGCAGCAGGATCAGGCCGACGTAGGTCAGCAGCCAGGCGGCGGCGAGGAGCGAGGCCCGGCCGCGGCGCCAGAGGGCGCCGGCGCCCAGGACGGCGAGCGCGGGATGGCTCCACCCGAAGAAGACCCACGTCCGGTTGGCGGCCACGGGCCAGAAGCTCTCGGGTGGGAACCGGGCGGGGCCACCGGCTCCCACCAGGCCGAGCACGGGGCCGATGAAGTCCCGGTAGTAGAGCGCCAGGGAGAGCAGCGCGCCGGCGAGCCCGAGGGCCAGCAGCCGCGACGCGTCGCGGCGGCCTTCCGCTCCCCCGGCGACGGCCAGGAGCAGCGCGAGCCAGCCCACGAGCAGGGCCGTGTGGGTGAGGCTCGAGACGTAGGCGAGCTGGGCCGCCGCGACCAGCAGCGCGCCGGCCGCCCACACGCGGAGCTCCCGAAGCCGGTCCAGGTGCCAGGCCAGCCACGCCAGCAGCACCATGTCCAGGGCATGGCCCAGGAGCGCCGGGAACAGCGCCAGGCTGAGGCGCGAGGTGTAGACGGGAATGACCACGAGCAGGGCCGGTCCCGCGAGGCCCGCGCCGAAGCGCCGCGCCAGCGCGACGAGCGCGAGGAGCGGCACCAGCGTCAGGGCGGCGGCCAGCAGCTTGAAGCCCTGGATCCGCTGGTCCGGAGTGAGTTCGAGCAGGGCGAACGGCAGGTGGAACGCGACGGCGTACGGCAGCACCACCGTGCCCGCGAAAGTCGGCTTGCTCCAGGCGCCCTGGGCCCCGATGGTCCGGGCCGGGGCTCGCAGGAACTCGAGTCCGGCATCGTGGATCGCGGCGCTCAAGCGCTCGTGGGTCGTCAGGTCCGCGTAGTGGAAGGCCGGGTGGTTGAGCGCCGCGGCCCGAAGCAGGAACGCGCCACACGCGAGCACCGCGACGATCCGGACCTCCCGGGCGGTCAGGGCGGCGCCCAGCCAGCGCCGTACCAGCAGTCCCGCGGCCACGACCAGGACGAACGCCTCCGGCAGCCCGGTGATCAGGCGGTGGACGAGCCAGGGATCCCGGGCGAGGCCGAAGGCGACCGCGAGAGCCGGGACCAATGCCACGAGCGCGGCCCCGCGCGGCCCCCAGCCGAACAGGCGGAGCGCTCCGAACACGAGCACGAGGAGCGCCGCCGCACGGAACCGGGCCGCGCCGGAGAGGCCCAGGCGGCCGCCGGCGCCGGCCTCCACCGCGAGCCAGTACATGCGGAGACCGTAGTTGCGGGTGTCGCCGGCCGCGACGCTCAGGCCCACGTCGACGCGCTGCGGCCGGCCGGGCGGGATGTCGATGCTCCGCTCGAAGGCGAGTCCCCCGCCACGCACCGGAAAGCGATCCACGACCGCGCCGTCCAGGCGCACGGCCGCGTCGCCGGGCTCGCGCAGGACGCGGGCGTAGCGGAAGCGGAGCGTCGCGGGGCCGCTCACGATCAGCGGCAGCCGGACGGCCGCGTCGTGGCGGCTCCAGTGGGAGGCCACGGCGTCCTCGATCTCGTGCTGCGGCGTGAAGCCCTGCAGATAGAAGGAGTCGCCGGGGCCGAAGACGAGAGCCGCCCGCGACGGCCCCGCGCTCCCGTGGAGCGCCGCGAGCAGCGCCGGCAGCGCGAGCAGCGCCGCCAGGAGGACGTCCAGGGCGAACGGCTTGGCCCTCACGCCGTCTCGATCGACTGGAGCTCCGCGGGCAGGGGCACGTTCTGGAGGATCGCGCGCTTCTGGACTTCGCGGAACAGGGTGACCAGGAAGGTCTCGAAGCGATGGGCGATCTGCTGCAGCGCCGGCAGGCTGCTGCACTTCAGGATCTCGATGAAGAACAGCTCGAAGCCCGACCAGTCCCGGTACATGAGGTACTTCATGCTGGTGTCGTAGAAGCGCGAGATGTCGTCCTTCATGCGCGCCGCGTTGACCTCGTCGCGCTTCGCCTGGAAGTCGCGAATGGACTTGATGAGCGTCGCGAGGCCGTCGCGCAGCCGCACCGACTGCTCGAGCTTGGCCGTGAAGTCCCCGAAGATATCCTTGCCGCCGACGTCCGCGAAGGCCTGGGCGAGCTGCACGACGGACTGCTGGAAGGCGTCCTTCAGGATCCCGTGGCTGTTCTCGACGCGGGCCCGGATGCCCTCGGTCTGGCGCGAGGCCGAGATGTCGAGGAGCTCCGTGTTGATGACCTTCTTGAGCTCGAGGGGCAGGCAGTACACGAACGAGTCGTAGAGGTCGTAGAGCGGCTGGCCCTCCTCGAGGGTGGGCAGCACCCGGCGCTCGAGGAATCCCAGCAACAGGCGGGTCTCCGAGGTGATGAGCGAGAAGATCAGCAGCGTGCTGCGCAGGCGTTCCTCCTCGGCCCCTTCGGGATCCGCGTACTCGAGGTAGTGCAGCAGCCGGAAGAACTCGAGGAAGGTCTTGGCCGCGTGCTTGCGGCGCACCGGGTCCTCGATCTTGCGGATGGTGGCGGCGATCGCGGGGTTCGAGATGCGGTCGTGGATCGGCTTGAACTTCTTGTCGATCAGGAGCGAGAGCAGGTCGCTGCGCCGGATCTCCCGATGGATGAGCTTGCCGACGGCGGTGAACGTCGCGTACGGCATGCGCGAGAGACGCGTGAGATCCGTGAGCAGGACGTGGAGGTCCTCGAAGGCGTCGCGCAGCAGCACGAGCCCGCCCTCCGGGCTCGTCTGGCGCAGCAGCTTCTCGACGTAGGGGTCGACGACGTCGTCCTTCTTGAGGTAGCCCTCGACGTACTTGTCGAAGCGCGCGTGGTTCACCTGCTCCTCGGTGAGGATCGAGGTGCACAGGTTCACGACGCGCTGGATCACGTTGTCGACGAGGCGCAGCTCCTCGGACCAGTTGCGCAGGGCCAGCTGGCGCGTCTCGCGCTCGGACAGGGGCTGGTTGCGGATCCGGAAGAAGCGCTCGAAGCTCCGCAGCCACATCTCGATCTCGAAGAGATCGGCGGTCTTGCCGGCCAGGACCATCTGCTCCATCCACTGGCGCATCTGGCCCTTCAGGAAGTCTTCGGCGCGGGCGTCCTTTGACATCGCGGAGGGTCATTATACAGGCCGCTTCCCCGGGGCCTCCCGAGCCGGCCGCGGATCTGGACGCGGGCCGGGCCCCCACGGTAGACTCGTGGATTCTCTGGCCGTCCGAAAAGGAGCGCCTTGATACTGAGCGACGTGCTGGGCCGGATCTCACACTGGTACCTGACCCGTCCCGCCCACACCCGCGTGCTGCTCGTCGTGGCGACGCTCGTGCTGCTGGGCGAGCTGGCCTTCAGGCGCTTCGCCCCGAAGTCCGCGGCCTACAAGGCCTGGACGAAGGTCTTCGAGACCATCGGCGTGTTCTGGACCGCCATCATCCTGTCGATCGTGTACTTCCTCTCGGTGTCCTTCGTGTCCTTCTTCATGAAGCTGTCGGGCAAGGACATCCTCGACCGGAAGATCGGGCCGGAGAAGAGCTTCTGGAAGGCCCACGAGCCGAACCCGCTGGGCCCCAAGGCGGCGATCCGCCACCAGTTCTAGGAGAACGATGAACGTCCTGGGCCTGTCCTGCTTCTACCACGACTCCGCGGCCGCGCTCCTGAAGGACGGCAAGATCGTCGCGGCCTGCCAGGAGGAGCGCCTTTCGCGCAAGCGCCACGACTCCGGCTTCCCCACGAAGTCCGTGAAGTACGTGCTGCGCGAGGCCGGCATCGGCGTCGAGGACCTCGACGCGGTGGGCTTCTACGACAAGCCGCTGCTCAAGTTCGAGCGCATGCTGTCGACCTACGTCGCGACCTTTCCGCGCTCCTTTGCCTCCTTCCGCAAGGCCATGCCGCCCTGGGTCAAGGAGAAGCTGTGGATGCCGTCGCTGATCCGCAAGGAGCTGCGCCCCTACAAGGGGCCGATCCTGTTCGCCGAGCACCACATGAGCCACGCGGCCTCGTGCTTCCTGGTGTCCCCCTACGAGGAGGCCGCGATCCTCACCGTCGACGGCGTCGGCGAGTGGGCCACCTCGAGCTTCGGCGTCGGCAAGGGCAGCGACATCACGCTGTTCAAGGAGATCCGCTTCCCCCACAGCCTGGGCCTGCTGTACAGCGCCTTCACCTACTACCTCGGCTTCAAGGTCAACAGCGCCGAGTACAAGGTCATGGGCCTGGCCCCGTACGGCAAGCCGGTGCACTTCGATCGCATCATGAAGGAGATGGTCCACCTGAACGAGGACGGCTCGTTCAAGCTGAACATGGACTTCTTCGCCTACGACTACGGCCTCAAGATGACGAGCGAGCGCTTCTCCGACTTCTTCGGCGGGCCGCCGCGCAAGGCCGAGACCTGGATGGCCGAGCGCGAGTTCGACATCGCGGCGTCGGTGCAGAAGGTGTGCGAGGAAGTCGTGCTCACCATGGCCCGCTACATCCACAAGGAGACGGGCTCCGACAACCTGTGCATGGCCGGCGGCGTCGCCCTCAACTGCGTCGCGAACGGCCGCGTGATCCGCGAGACGCCCTTCAAGAACCTGTTCGTGCAGCCGGCCGCGGGCGACGCGGGCGGCGCCGTGGGCGTCGCCCACTACCTCTACAACACCATCGAGAAGCAGCCCCGCACCAAGGGCTGGACCCACGCGTACCTCGGGCCGGAGTACAAGGACGACGAGATCCAGCAGTACCTCGACGCCCGCGGCACGAAGTACAAGGTGCTCTCGGACGGGGACGTCACGCGCGCCACGGCCCAGCACATCGCCGACGGCAACGTGATCGGCTGGTACCAGGGGCGCATGGAGTTCGGTCCGCGCGCCCTGGGCGGCCGCAGCATCCTGGGCGACCCGCGCGACCCCAAGATGCGCGACACCCTCAACATGAAGATCAAGTTCCGCGAGGGCTTCCGGCCCTTCGCCCCCTCGGTGATGGCCGACAAGGCCTCCGAGTGGTTCGACATCGCCTGCGACAGCCCCTACATGCTCCTCGTGGCTCAGGTCCGCGACGGCAAGCGCGTGATTCCGGCCGTCACCCACGTCGACAACTCGGCCCGCCTGCAGACCGTGACCCGCGAGGAGAGCCCGCTCTACTACGACCTCATCGCGGAGTTCGAGAAGATCACCGGCGTCCCCATCGTGATCAACACCTCGTTCAACGTGCGCGGCGAGCCCATCGTGTGCACGCCCCACGACGCCTACATGTGCTTCATGCGCACCAACATGGACTATCTGGTCATGGGCCACTACATCCTCGACAAGAAGGAGCAGCCGCCCCTGAACGAGGACGTGGACTGGCGGACCCAGTTCGAGCTGGACTAGCGAGGTTGCTCAATGGCCTTTGAAGAATCGCGGGAGAAGTTCGGGATCATCGGCGAGCTGTGGGCCTTCATGAAGGTCCGCAAGAAGTGGTGGCTCGGCCCGATCGTGGTGATGCTGGCCCTGCTCGGCCTGCTGGTCGTCTTCACCCAGGGAACCGCGGTCGCGCCCTTCATCTACACGCTGTTCTAGGCGCGGCGGAGCTCGCGTGGCCGCGGGACGCGATCCTGTCGCCGTCATCGACATCGGCTCGAACTCCGGGCGCGCGGTGGTCTACAGCCTGCACCCGGACGGCCACACCCGCATCCTGGCCAGCAGCCGCGCGTCGCTGCGGCTCGTGCGCGAGCTCGACGAGGCGCATTCCCTGAGCTCCGAGGCCATCGACCGGGCGATGGACGCGTTCCACGACTTCAACGCCATCGCGCGGGGCGCCGGAGCGCGCCGCGTGCTGGCCGTCGCCACCTCGGCGGTGCGCGACGCCGAGAACGGCGCGGCCCTCCTGCGCCGGGTGCGGCGCGAGTTCGGCATCACGGTGCGCCTGCTCTCGGGTCGCGAGGAAGCCCACTACGGTTTCCTCGGGGCGGTCCGCGGCATGCCGGTGACGACCGGCGCCCTGTTCGACGTCGGCGGCGGCAGCATGCAGGTGTCGCTGTTCCGCAACCGCCGCCTCGGCAGGGCCTACAGCTTTCCGCTCGGCGCCCTCCGGCTCTCGGACGCGTTCCTGCGCTCGGATCCGCCGCGCCAGCAAGAGGTGGACCGGCTGCGCCGCCACGTGGCGCGACACCTCGACGCCGCCGAGCTGCCCCGGCTGCGGCGCAGCGACAGCCTCGTCGGCACGGGCGGCACGCTGCGCAACCTCGCGAAGGTCGACAGCCGCCAGTCCCCCTACCCCATCGCGCGCCTCCACGGCTACGTCCTCCAGAGACGGCGTCTCGAAGGGATCCTCGAGCTGCTCGCGGCGGAGCGCCAGAAGCGGCGCGCGGACATCCCCGGCCTCAACGACGACCGTGCCGACTCCATCGTCGGCGGGGGCCTCGCGATCCTGACGCTCATGGAGACGCTCGGCGCGACGGCGGTCCAGGTCTCGGGCCAGGGCGTGCGCGAAGGCCTCGCCATGGCGCTCGTCTCGAACGCGGTGCCCGCGACCCACGCGGTGCGCGAGGCCTCGATCCGCGCCCTGGGCGAGAGCTTCCGGGAGTGGAGCCCGGCGGCCGCCGACCGCCGCGCCGAGCTCGCGCTCGTACTGGCGAAGCGCTTCCACCCCGACGCCAGCGAGCGCCTCGTCGAGGCCCTCGGCCACGCCGCGCGCCTGCTCGACATCGGCCGCAGCATCGACTTCTTCGACCGCCACGAGCACGTGGCCAGCATCGTCCTGCAGACGGACCTCCAGGGCTTCTCCCACCGTGAGATCGCGCTCATCTCGGCCGTCGTGGCGAGCGCGGGCGACGAGGGCCTCGACCTCGCGCGCTACGAGCCGCTGCTCCACGACGACGACGTGGAGGAGATCGAGCGCGCCGCGGCGCTGCTGGTCCTCGCCGACGACATCGCCGAGCGCTGCGAGCCGCGAGCCCGCATCCGCGTGCGCTTCCGCTTGAGTCGCAAGCAGGCCGACGTCTACGTGCGCGGGCTCGTGGGCTGGCGTCCCCGGCGCATCGGGGCCCGCTTCGAGTCGGCCTTCGGCCGCCGCCTCAACGTCGTGCCGAGCCGCGCTCGTTGAGAGCCCGCGCCCTGCTCGCGACCGGCCTGCTGGCCGCGAGCGTCGCCTGCACCCGGGGCGAGAGCCTCGCCCGCCTCTCGGCCGAGGAGCAGACGCTGCTGCGCCGCATCAAGGGCCTCGAGGCGACGCTTGCCTCGGCCAAGCGCAACGGCGGCCACATCGTCCCCTTCGACCAGATCCTGGTGGTGGTGCGCCAGCGCCTGATCCAGGGCGTCCTCGACAGCGCGCTGCCCCTCGAGCAGGTCGTGGCCCAGAAGTACCTGATCCGGGCCACCGCGGCGCACGTGCTGCTCGAGGACGGCTTCGCGATCGTGGAGCTCGAGGGCCGGGCCAGCCTGGTCGAGCAGCCGGACGTGCTCGCGGAGGTGAAGGTCTATGCGGCCCTCGACGTCGTCGACCTCGACTCGGAGTCGGGCTCGCTGCGGGCCCGGGTCAAGGTCTTCGCGGTCGAGGCCCGCAGCACCCAGGCCCTCGGCGTGAGCGTTCCCGTCGAGCAGCTCGTCGAGGACCTGTCGCGTCAGCAGGTCGAGGCCTTCGCGCCACTGCTCTCCGCCATCGACATCCCCGTGAAGGTCGGCGACGACATCACCCTGCCCGCGATGGGGCCGGAGGGCGGCGTCACGATCGGCGAGGCGCGCATCCCGCTCGGCGCCGTCGTCGAGGACGTCAAGTCTTTCCGCCACCGGCTCTGGATCAGCATCCGCGCGACGCGGACCGGAAAGGCCCAATGAAGCGCGCGCTGGCGGTCGTACTCGCCGCTCTTGCGCTGGGGCACGGCTGCGCTCGTCGCAGCGAGGACTCCGCTCGCGCGGGCCGCGTCGCGACCCTGAAGAAGCACCAGCAGGAGCTGTTCGAGGCTCTGAACCGCGAGATCGCCAAGGACCCCGTGATGTCCCAGGCGGTCGAGAACGAGGGCGACGTCCTCGTCGGCATCCGCAGCGGCCTCCTCAAGGACCTCGTGACCGCCGTCGCGGTCCAGTACCTCGACAAGGTCTCTCTCGACCTGAAGCTCGAGGCGAAGGTCACCGCCGACGGCGACATCCACGTGAAGAAGCCGCTGATCGGCGACATCACCGCCGGCACCTGGAAGGTCAACCTCGTCGTCCACCGCGTGAACGGCGTGCTGGGCGCCCAGACCCCGGTCGTCGACATGAAGGACAACCGCACGATCGGCCTGCACCTGCCCGTCGCGCTCAACCAGGGCAAGGGCAGCGCCACGATCCACTTCGAGTGGGACTCGAAAGGCGTCGCGAACGTGGTGTGCCGCGATTTCGAGGTGACGCGCAAGATCAACGGGACGCTGGTGCCGGCGGTCCACACGTTCGAAGGCGGCCTCGTGCTCGAGGCCGGCGCCGAGAACATCTCGGCCCAGCCTACGTTCAAGGACGTGCCCTACCGGCTCAAGGTGGACCTGACACCGGCCTCCTGGAAGGCCATCACGGACGCCCTCACGGAGCAGGACTCGTTCTTCAAGTGCGGCATCGGCCTGAACCCCGACACGATCCTCCCGAAGCTGCGCGAGCTGCTCCTCAAGGGCTTCAACGTGCGTCTGCCGAAGAAGCTGTTCCGCCCCTTCGCCTTGCCGGGCAGTTTGTCGACAGCCTTCGAGCACGATGGCCGGAAGATGCTGCTCACGGTCAAGCCCGACGCCCTGCGCTTCGCGAACGACGCGCTCTGGTACAGCTCGGTGGTCGAGGCGCGGGTCGAGGCGGAGAAGAAGAAGCGCTAGCTCTTTGCGCGGCACTCGACGAGAGTGCGGCGCTCGCCGGTCAGGGCGTTCCAATCGACAAGGGCTCCGCACGGAGTGACGACGAGCCGGGCAGCGAGACCAGCGGCCAGGTCGCCATCGGACGCAAGAGGCTTCCATTCTCTCGTTGCGAACGAGAGGTCGGGCTCCGAGCGGACCACCCGCCCGAGTGGGAGCGAGACGACCACGATTCCCTTCTGCTGGGGTAGGTGCCCGCCCCGGCCGCGCGGTGCCCACGTGTCGACCGTCCACGCCGCACTCTGACCAACACTGATCCCGTCAGCACCGGCCCGCTTCATCTCGAGCGACCAGGCATCGACGGCCCCGAGGCTCACACTGTGCTGCCGGCTGCCGTCGGGCCCGATCGTCTCCACGCGTGCGTCGGTGGCGGTCTGGACGACGAGCGCCAGCCCGCCGCTCGAGAGGAATCGGGCGCGTCTCGTGCCGTCCGGTAGGGGTCGCGCGGTGCCAGATGCGAGGTCTACGAGCCTCAGGGCTCCGCTGGCGTCGGCGACGACCGCGGTCAACTCGTGCAGGTCGACAAGGCGATCGCTCTCGGCCAGGGGGAAGGACGCGAGCGCCGAGTGTCGCGCCGTCTGCGGGTCCCAGTCGACCAGGCTCCCAACACCGGCGGCCACGGTGACGAGTCTCACGTCGAGGCCGCGAAAGCGCACCTGCTCGGCATGGGTGATGGGGAACGCTCCGAGGGGGCGCCCCGTGCCGACCTCGAAGACGCGAAGCGCATCCGCGTCCCGGGTCAGCAGTCGCTCACCGCCCGGAGACAGGGCCAGGGGCCAGCCTGGGTCCGTGGAGAGCACGACGACGTCCTCGACGGACGGCGTCTGATCGAGCCGCCGTCGAACGAGGCGGGGAGGGTCTGCCTCGACGCTAACGGCCAGTCGGCCGTCGGGGGAGAACACGTGCCAAAGCCTGCCGGGGCCGGGAGCCCATGCCCCGCTGCGCGCGTCGATCCAGAAGGATGGCGCATAGCCAGCTCGTCCCAACCCGGACACCGGCTCGAACGACGTAGCACCGCCGAGGTAGAACACCTCTCCTCCGACCGGCACCTGAATGGCCCAGGGCGACACGCCGGTCTCCGCGGGGGTCACCGCGAGCACCCAGCGGGCGAAGCCGGCGAAGGCAAAGACCAGGACACCCAGACCGCTCCACAGCGCGGCGGAAAGCGCGCGATGGCCGCGGTGTGGCTCCTGCCGGCCCCACGCCACCTGGGCGAAGCCGGCGAACAGCACGACTGCTACGCCGGCGCCAACAAGCGCCGGAGCTGTCCGCATCAGCGTGGCCTGGGCCCCCGCCTGGAGCATCGTCTGAACGGTGAAGGCCTTGACTCCTCCGAGGACCACGAGCGCGACGAAATCCAGGGGCAGGAGGCCCGCCCCCGAGCGCAACGCGCTCGCCACCACGTGGGCGCCGGCGACCACGACCAGAGGGGCGACGAGAGCGACTGCCGGGACGAGGTCCGCGTTGCTCCAGAGCACGGGCCCGACGACCAGTGCGATGGCAGCGGCGGTGAGGACGAAAGCCGCGAGCATCTTTCCGCCCCAGATACCGAAGGCCGACAACGGTCGAGAGAAGTAGAAGCCGAGCCGGCGCTCGCCGATGTCGCGCGCCAGGATCGAGCTTCCCAGGGCTGCGGCCATCGCGAGCGGCACCGCCAGGGCCAGGGCGAGAGCCAGGGCATCCCGCGTCGTCCCATCCAGGACTCGCGCGAGGGGCAGAGCCAGCTGCACGAGCCCGAAGGCGACGCTCGCCAGGAGCCAGGCCTTGCGTTCCGCGATCTCGCGAGACGCCACGACCATCACGCCACTCATGACCGGCTCCCTTCCCCGCCCGTGACGGCGACGAACACCTCTTCGAGCGTCAGCGCCTCGACGTCCACGTTCGTCGCGCCCTGGGCGACGTTCCAGGCCGCGAGGCGCTCGGCGTCGAAGTCCGACACCACCGCCTCATCGCCCCACTCGCGGTGCGCCTGCGTGACGACCGTGAAGGGCTTCCAGTCGGGCGGCGCCGTGCTCCGGCCACAGCGCACGCGGCGGAAGCGCTGGCGCAGCGCGTCGAGGTCCTCGTCGAGGACGAGCCGGCTCCCCTGGAGGATCGCGACACGGCTGCCGAGGCTCTCGATGCCGGCGAGGTCGTGGGTCGTGACGAACACGCTCACACCCCGCTGTGCCAGCTCCTCGATCACCTCGTCGTAGAGCGCCTTTCGCGCGACCACGTCGAGGCCGAGGGTCGGGTCGTCGAGCACGAGCAGCTCGGGGCCGGCTCCGAGGCAAAGTGCCAGCAGAACCGTGGTCTTCTGACCCTTCGACAGCCGGCCGAACGGCACGTCGCCCGGCACGGCGAAGCGGCGCAACCGGGCCTCGACCGCGGCGTCACTCCAGGTCGGGTAGAGGCGCTTGCAGAAGGCGGAGAGTTCACGCGCCGTCATCTCCGGCGGCGCGTCGGGCTCCTCGGGAACGACGCCGACCCGCGCCATCGCCGCCTGCCGCGTCTTCCAGGCATCCTTGCCGAACAACAGCGCACGGCCGGTCGAAGGCTTCTGCTGTCCCAGGGCGCAGCGCACCAGGCTCGACTTCCCCACGCCGTTGCGCCCCAGCAGCACGAACACGGCGCCTCGCGGCACCGCGAGCGAGACGCCGTCGAGGACGGCGTGCCGGCCGTACCGGACGCTCACGGACTCCAGGGCCAGGACGCTGTCGCTCATCGCCCGCCTCCTCCGAACCGCTTCTTCTCGTCGGGCCACGCCTCGTCCACCGCCAGCCTGGCCTCCTTCTCGGAGGCGCCCAGGGTCACGGCGAGGTGGACGTAGCGCTCTGCCGCGTCACGCAGCGAGCGCTGCTTCTCGTTCTTCGCGAGCGCCGGGGGCGCGGCCGCGACGAACGTCCCTTCGCCGCGCCGCACCTCGAGGACGCCGGCCTCGGTCAGGCGCTGATAGGCCTTCGAGACCGTCGCTGGGTTCACGCGCAGCTCCGTCGCCAGGTCCCTTACCGAGGGCACGCTGGCGCCGGGCACGAGGGTGCCCAATGAGACGAGGCGCCTCAGGCCCTCCTCGATCTGCCGGAAGATCGGGGCCGCGTCACGGGGATCGATGCGGAGCGCGCTCGGCGTCATAGTGTACTACTACACTAATACACTCGAGAAAGAGCTTCGTCAAGGAAAAAGAAAGGCCGCCGGGCCTCGCGGCCCGACGGCCTCAGACCGGCGACGGCCGGTGACTAGAAGTTGAAGCGGGCCTCGAGGGTGATCGAGCGCTTCAGGATGTCGCCGAACACGTGCTGCTGGATGTCCTGGTTCAGGATGTTCGTGCCCTTGAGCGAGGTGACGATCTTGCCATCATTCCACTTCTTGCCGATCGTCGCGTTCACCATCGTGTAGGAATCGGTGAACCCGAAGTACGGGCCCGTGAGCACGTCCGCCCAGAAGGCCTTGTCGGAGTAGTTGATCGACAGGTTGGCCAGGTAGGCCTTCGAGTTGAAGTTGACGCCGGCGTTGATGCGGTTCGTGGCCGGCAGCGAGATCTCGTCGGCCGGGTACGGGATCTGGTCGGAGTCGGCGTCGAGGGGCTCGGGCTTGTCCTGCCACGAATAGTTCGCGTAGGCCGAGACCGCGTTCGTGAAGTAGTGGTCGAGGGAGAGCTCGACGCCGCGGTTACGGATCGGGCCGAGGTTCTGGTAGGTGAAGGCCGTGCGCGGGAACAGGATCGGACCGCCGAGCTGCGGGGGCAGCCCGCCGAGCACGGCGATCAGGCCGGCCGGCAGGCCACGGCCCGTCCAGCCCGGAGGCGGGTTCTGGGCCGTGTAGGGATCGAAGTTGGCCGGCAGCGGCGTGAAGTTGATGTTGTCGTCGCGGTCGTTGATGTAGAAGGCCGCGGTCAGCGTCGTCCGCTTGTTGAAGGTCCCCGTGTAGCCGATCTCGTAGGCGCGGATCTGCTCTTCCTTGAGGCCCGGGCGCGTCTTGCCGGGAACGTCGATGTCGCTGCCGACCGCCCGCACGACCAGCGGGAACGGCGTCGCGACGGCCGGGCGCAGCGGCGGGGGCAGGAGCGGCGCCAAGCCGCGCAGGTCGACCGGCTGCACGATGGCGAGGCTCAGGAAGTTGTTGATGACCGAGGGCGAACGGAACGCGCGGTTGTACGAGACGCGGAACGCCTGGTCGGGCGAGGGCTTGAACATCGCCGTGATGCGGGGCGAGAACACGGCGTCGTCGATGTTGCCGAACTTGTCGACGCGGCCGCCCAGGGAGAAGCGGAACTTGTCGAAGAAGATCTCGTCCTGGAAGTAGGCGCCGAACTCGTTGCGGTCCTCGGAGCCGGGCGCGATCGTGATGTCGAAGTTGTTGCGGCGCGCGTTGCCGCCCATGCTCAGGATGTGCCGGGCCGCGAGCACCTTGGTGTAGCCCAGCTCGAGGTCGTAGGTCTGGGTCGTGAAGGTGAGCTGCACCGGCCGGCCGGTGGCGGCGTCGAACTGCAGCAGGTTCGGGGCGTCCGCGTCGACGAAGTTGCCGAACACGTTGGCCTTGAAACCGCCCTTGCTGTAGTTGACCTTCCCGTAGGCCATGTACGAGCCGCTCTGCAGGTCGAAGGGCCCGATGCCCGTGTGGATGATGCCCTCGGTGCCGGCGTAGCCGCCGCCGAAGCTCAGGCGCGACCCGTCCTCGCGCTCGTTGTCGATGCGCAGGTCCACCTTGGGCTGGCTCGTGCCGCTGTTCTGGAAGTTGCCGAGGCCCGTCGACTCCGCGGGATAGGCGGCGCCGCCGACGGTCTTGCCGGGCGAGCGCGGATCGTCGATCACCGGGATCCGGCCGGTCGGGCGCGAGAGCGGGTCGGAGTTGAAGTAGCCGGCCGACAGCTTCCAGGCCCAGGTCTCGGACGGCGCGCGGGCGATCGAGAGGCTGCCGCCGAAGCTGTTGCCGCTGCCGTCGCGCGAGCAGTTGTCGCAGCCGCGGTCGAAGATCCCGCCCGTGAGGGTCAGGTTGTTGCCCACGGCCTCACGCGGCGTCTTCGTGATGATGTTCACGACGCCCGTCAGGGCGTTGGCGCCCCAGACGGCCGAGGCCGGACCGCGCACGACCTCGATCTGCTTGATCTCTGCCGGGTTCGCGGGCACGAAGTCCCACAGGATCAGGCCGAAGAAGTCGAGGTAGATCGAGCGGCCGTCGAGGAGCGCGAGCTGGGAGTTCGACAGCGTGTTGGTCGACTCGCGGCTCGTGATGTTGATGTCGCGGGCCGACATCTGGATCACGTTCACGCCGGGGACGGAGCGCAGGAGGTCGCCGTAGTTCTGGGCGGGGTTGCTCTCGATGGACTGGGCCGTGATGACGGAGATGGTGGCCGGGGAATCGATGACCTTCTCCTCGACCTTCGACCCGGAAACGACAACGGTGTCCGTGAACGTGAGGCTCTTGTCGTCGTCTTGCGTCTGGGCGTCGGCTGCCGGCTGCGGGGCGTCTTGGGCTTGGGTCAGCAGCGGAAGCGCGCAGAAGACTCCCAGGCCGCAGGCCATCAGGAGAAACCGTCTCATGCCGTCCTCCTTCAAAGGGTTCGCAAAGTGCAGGAATATCCGGAAGTTGTTGAGAAATCTATACCACAGGCGGCGTGACCTGCGCCAGAGCGGCCAGCAGGCGCGCGTGGATGCCTCCGAACCCTCCGTTCGACAGCACCGCCACCACGTCCCCGGAGCGCGCCTCGCCCGCCACCGTGTCGACGATCGCGTCGACACCCGGCACGAAGCGCGCGCGGGGGCCGATGCTCTCCACCAGGTCCCGCTCCGAGAGCCGCTGGGCCTGGGGCACCTTGCCGGGCAGGTGGGCCGCCGCGACGATCACCGCGTCGGCGCCCTCGAAGGCGCGGCCGAAGTCGTCCTGGAAGACGCGCGTGCGCGACGTGTAGGAGCGCGGCTCGAAGACGGCCCAGAGCCGTCCCTCCGAGCCCTGGCGCAGGGCCTTCAGGGTCTCACGCACGGCCGTGGGATGGTGGGCGAAGTCGTCGTACACCGCCACGCCACGGACCCGGCCCCGCAGCTCCAGGCGCCGCTTGACGCCCCGGAAGCGCGCCAGCGCGTCGCGGACCTCGGCCGGCTCGAGGCCCTGCGAGGCCACGGCGGCCAGCGCCGCGAGCGCATTGCGGACGTTGTGCTCGCCGGGAATGCCCAGCACGAACTCGCCCAGGTCGCCGCCCCTGCGCGTGAGCCGGAAGCGCCAGCCCTCCGGGCCCGGCCGCAGGTCGTCGGCACGCCAGTCGGCGGCGACGCCGAGGCCGAAGGTCTCGACCGGGGAGTAGGCGCGGTCGAGGATCGCCACGAGCGACGGGCTCTCGACGCCCGCCACGATCAGGCCGCGGCGCGGCACGACGCTCATGAGCCTCGCGAACGCGGTCTGCACCGACGCGAGATCGGGATAGATGTCGGCGTGGTCGTACTCCAGGTTGCCGACGATCGCGACGTCGGGCTGGTAGTGGACGAACTTGGGGCGCTTGTCGAAGAACGCGGAGTCGTACTCGTCGCCCTCGATGACGAAGTGCGGGCCGGTGCCCAGGCGCGCGCTCACGCCGAAGTCGGTCGGGACGCCGCCGACCAGGAACGAGGGGTCGCGGCCGGCCTGGTCGAGCAGGAACGCCACCAGGCTCGTCGTCGTGGTCTTGCCGTGGGTGCCGGCCACGACGATCGAGGTACGGCCGCCGAGGAACTCGTCCGAGACCAGGGCCGGCAGGCTCGTCATGCGCTGCTTGCGGTCGAGCACCACCTCGACCTCGGGGTTGCCGCGGGACAGCGCGTTGCCGATCACGACGAGATCGGCGTCCGCCGGGACGTTGTCCGCGGCGTACGGCGAGCGCAACGGGATCCCCATCGCCTCGAGCTGCGTCGACATGGGCGGATACACGTCCTGGTCCGAGCCCGTGAGGACGTGGCCGCGCGCCTTCAAGAGCGCCGCGAGCGACGCCATGGCCGTGCCGCAGATCCCGGAGAGATGGACCCTCACGCGACGGCGCTCTCCAGGATCTCGAAGCTCGCCTCTCCGGCCGTGCAGGTGAGGCGCGCGCGCACGCCCAGGGGCAGCGTCAGCCCCCCGGTCACCACGTGACCGCTCGAGAGCCCGAGCGCGACCGGTACCGCGAGCCCGGAGAGCGCGTCGAGGATCACGTCCTCGAGACGGAACGACGTGCTCTGCGGGGGCGTGCAGCCCTTCATGTCGCCGAACACGACCGCGCGCACGCCCTCGAAGGCGCCCGTGGCGCGCAGCTGGCGCAGGTGGCGGTCGATGCGGAAGGGCGGCTCGTTGACGTCCTCGAGGAACAGGACCGTGCCCTCGGCGTCGGGGGCGAGGGCCCAGGGCGTGCCGGCCGCCGACGCGAGGATCGAGAGACACCCGCCGAGCAGGCGGCCCTTGCCCGTTCCGGGCCGCAGCGGTACGAGGTCGTCGGGCTGGCTCGCGTAGGGTCCACCCTCGCCGGTGAGCACGCGCCAGAAGCTGTCGCGGTCGTAGGTGCCGCGCGCCAGGTCGCCGGCGGCCATGGGGCCGTGGAACGTCACAAGGCCCAGGCGGTTCAGCAGCGCGTGGAGGAAGGTCACGTCGCTGCAGCCGACGAACGCCTTCGGGTGCGCCCCCAGGAGGCCCGGGTCGAGCAGCGGCAGGATCTGGCTCGCTCCGGCTCCTCCGCGGACGCAGACGATGCCGGCGACCTCGTCGTCCTGGAACAGCCGGTGGAGCTCGTCCACACGGCGCTCGACCGGGCCCGCGGCGAAGCGATGCTTGGCGTCGATGCCCTCGGGAACGCGCACGCGGAAGCCCAGGGACTCGAGCTCCAGGATGCCCTTCTGGAGCTGCGCGCGATCGAAGGCCGCGCACGGCGCCGCGACGGCCAGCAGGTCCCCCGCGCGGAGGGCCCGGGGATGGGCGTAGGTCACAGCAGACCGCGCGCGGCCCCGCCGTCGATCGCGAGGGTGGTGCCCGTGACGTAGGACGCCTTCGCGGAGCACAGGAACGCCACGACCGCGGCGAACTCCTCGGGCTCCGCGATGCGGCCGAGGGGCGTCGCCTGGGCGAGGCCCGCCAGGAACTGCTCGGTCGTGACGCCCGAGGCCCTGGCGCGGGCCGTCGCGAGGGCGTCGAGGCGATCCGTGCGCGTGTAGCCCGGGCAGACGTTGTTGACCAGGATGCCGTCCCGGGCGAGCTCGCTGGCCAGGGTCTTCGCGAGGCCGATCACGGCAGGCCGGAACGCGTTCGACAGCAGAAGGCCCTCGACCGGCTGCTTGGCGGAGAGCGAGGTGATGTTCACGATGCGACCCCAGCCGTTGCGCCGCATGTGGGGCGCGGCGGCCCGCACCAGGGCGACGACGCTCGCGAGGGTCACGCGGTACGCCACGTCCCAGTCGGCGTCGGAGGTGGCCTCGAAGAGCCCCGGTCGCGGCCCGCCGCTGTTGGTCACGAGCACGTCCAGCCGGCCGAAGCTCTGGGCCGCCGTGTCCACGAAGCGCGCGCAGTCGGCCGCGAGGCCCACGTCGGCCACGACGGCCAGCGTCCGGGCCCCGGTCTCGCGAGCGATCGACTCGGCCGCTTCCCGGACCCGCGTCTCGTCGCGGCCGCACACGGCGACGGCGCAGCCCTCCTGGGCGAGCGCCCGGGCCGTGGCGCGCCCGAGCCCCTTGGAGGCCGCCGCCACGGCCGCGGCCCGGCCTTCGAGGCCGAGGTTCATGCCGACAGCCCTGCGCTCTCGACGATCTGCTGCGCCAGGGCCTGGCGCTCGCCGACGCCCGCGGCCGCGCGCGCCTCGCGCGGGTCGGGCGCGCGGTACGGCAGCACGAAGCGCTCCTTCAGCCGGCGGACGCGATCGCAGGCCGCGTCCATCGCCTTCCACGCGAGCGCCTCGCCCTCGACCGCCCGCACCAGCGCCTCGATCGCCTCGACCTGGGCGTCGTGGCTCTTGCACACGGGCAGCAGGTCGCAGCCGGCCTGGGCCGCGAGCAGCGCGGACTCGCGGTACGGCCAGTGGTCGGCGACCGCCTTCATCTCCAGGTCGTCCGACACGATCACGCCGTCGAAAGCCATCTCCTGGCGCAGCAGCTTCTCGATCACCACGGGCGAGAGCGTCGCGGGCAGGCGGTCGTCGAGCTCCCGGACCAAGACGTGGGCCGTCATGATGGTGGCGACGCCCGCCTCGATCGCCTTGCGAAAGGGACGCAGCTCGACGTCGTCGAGACGCGAGCGCGAATGGTCCACGCTGGGTAGCGCCAGATGCGAATCGACGTCGGTGTCGCCGTGGCCGGGGAAATGCTTGGCGCAGGCCGCGACGCCCGCCTCCTGGAGGCCGCGGATCATCGCCACGCCGAGGCGGCCCACCCGCTCGGGGTCGTCCCCGAAGGAGCGGTCGCCGATGATCGGGTTCCTGGGGTTGGTGTCCACGTCCACCACCGGAGCGAAGTCGAGCACGATCCCGCACGCCTTGAGCTCCGCCGCGAGGGCGCCTCCCACCTGCTTCGCGAGCGCCTCGGAGTCGATCCGTCCGAGGGCGCGCAGCGGCGGCCACACCGTCCAGGGCGCCCTCAGGCGCGCCACCCGGCCGCCCTCCTGGTCGACCGCGACCAGCAAGGGCAGCGCGTGGCCGGCGTCGCGCGCGGCGGACTGCAGCTCGCGCACCAGCTCGGCGAGCTGCTCGGGCTCGGCCACGTTGCGGGCGAAGAGGATCACGCTGCCGGCGCCGAACTCGCGGATCAGGCGCTTCACGTCGGCGGAGGCCTCGTGGCCCTCGAAGCCGACCATCACGCGCTGGCCCGCCTTGCGCAGGGACTCGCGCACCGCTCAGCCGCCGAGGCGCTTGCGCACGGCTTCGTTGACCTTCTTGCCGTCCACCGCCTGGCCGGCGAGGGCGGCGAGCGTGGCCTTCATGACGCGACCCATGTCCTTCACCGAGGTGGCGCCCGTCTCGGCCATGGCCTTCTCGACGGCGGCCGCGACCTCGGCCTCCCCCGCTTCCTCCGGCAGGTACGCCTTCAGGATCTCGCGCTCCTGGTCCTCCTTCGCGGCGAGCTCGGGACGGTTGCCCTTGCGGAACTGGTCGGCCGAGTCCTCGCGCTGCTTCACGAGCATCTGCAGGACGCGCGCGGCCTCGGCGTCGTCGAGAGCGGCCTTCTTGTCGATTTCCTTGTTCTTGAGCGCCGCTTTCGCCATGCGCAGGCAGCCGACGCGCAACGCGTCCTGCGCCTTCATGGCGGTCGTCAGGTCCTGCGTGAGCCGATCCATCAGTGACATGGGACAAGGATAGCATCCGATATATCCTCTCGGCCGTGGCGCCCGGCGCAGCTCTCCTCGCACTCTGGCTCGCGGCGGCCGTGCCCGACGCCCCGCCGCTCGCGGCCCGCGGCCGCCCGCTGCCGACGGCGTCCCCCATCCTCGATCTCGCCTTTCTCGACGACCGGCGGGTCCTGGCGCTCGGGCAAGGCACGCTCTTCCTCTATCGGCTCGAGGAGGGCGGTCCGGTGCTCGAGTCCCGGCTCGAGCTGCCCGGAGAGTTCCTGGCGGTGCGGGCGGCGGCCGGCGTGCTGAAGGTGTCGGAGAACGAGAACGCCTGCTGGGCCCTCACCAATCGGCGCGAGCGCGCGAGCCTCGTGGCGGTCGAAGGGCGGCGTCTCGTGCTGCGGCTCGAGGCCGACGCGATCCCGTGGGTCGGCACGGGCGGCGGCCTGCGCTATCGCCCGGGAACCAACGAGCTCGTCCTGGACGGCGACAGCTTCTTCGCCGTGCGCGACGACGGGCTCGCGGTGACGACCGGCGGCCTCCTGAAGATCGGGGCCGAGGTCCGGCCACGTCGCGTCGGCAACGCCGTCGACCGCCTCGGCGCCCTCGTGGTGGCCACGAGCCACCGCCCCCCCGGAGGGACCGATGCGATCCTGCTGTTGCGCGCGGACGGCGCCGACACGGAGGTGGTGTCGGAGACGCCGCTCGCGGCCACGGTGCGGGCCGTCGCCGCCCGCGAGGCCCGCGGCGGGCGCGTCGTGGTCGCGGCCCTCGAGTCTCGAGAGGGCGAGACCGACCTGGCGGTCTTCACCATCCCGCAGACGCCATGAGGCGGGCGCTGCTCCTGGCCCTTCTCGGCACGGTGACGCTCTCGGCCGCGGCGCGCGCCGCGTTCGGGCCGAGCTATGGCGGCTCGGCGACGATCGCGGTGCCCTTCGTGCCGCAGGCGACCGGTCCCGGCCTCGGCGCCAGCACCGTGGAGCGCCTGGTCCTCGGCCTGGTCCACGCCACGCTGCTCGAGATCGGGCCCGATGGCAGCCTGCGCCCCGGTCTCGCGCGCAGCTGGGCGAGCGCAGCGCAGGGGCGCGAGTGGACCCTCGAGCTCGACCCGGCGGCGCGCTTCCACGACGACGCGGCCGTCACCGCCGCCCCGGCCGTGCGTTCGATCCGGCGCTTCCTCGCCGGCGGCACCCCCGCGGCGCGGCGCCTCGCCCGGGCCCTCGAAGCGGACGGTGTCGGCGCCGACGAGTCGGGACGCCTCGTGCTGCGCTTCCGGGACGCCACCGGCCGGCCGCTGCTGCCCCTCGCGTCCTTCGCCTGCGCGGTCACCGGGGCGCGGGGCGCGGCGGCCGGGCCGTTCATCCCCACCCTGGCGATCCCCGGCAGCCGCCTCGCCCTGACATCGTTCGCCGGCCACTGGCGCGGCCGCGCCTATCTCGACGGGCTCACGGTGCTGGCGGTCCCCGACGACGCGCGGCGGCACGCGGACCTTTCGGCGGGGCGCGTGGACCTGGCCCTGGGCGAGCCCGGGGTCCAGGCATCGGCCACGACCCTGCTGCTGGTCCTCAACAGCCAGCAGGCGCCCTTCGACCGCGTCGCGACGCGCGAGGCCGTGGCCGCGGCCATCGATCGTGTGGCTCTCGCCCGCGACTACATCCCGGGCGGCGTTCCCACGCTCTCGCCGCTGCCGCCGTCGCTCTCGGGCACGTCCGGGGCGGGCGGCGTCCCGCGCGGCGGGCGCCGCCTGGCCGGCGCGATCACCCTCGCGGTCGCGACCGACGTGTCGCCGGCGATCAGCCAGCGGGTCGTCGCGCATCTCGATGCCCTCGGCCTCCACGTGACGGCGACGCCGGTCGATCCTTCGGCCGCGCGCACCGCGGCGACCGAGGCCCGGCTGTTCCTGTTCGCGCCGGAGGTGGCGGACTTCGGCATCGCGACCCAGGAGGTCGCGGCGCTCGCGCCGCCGGGACCGGCCGTCGTGATCCCGCTCGCGGCGGTGCCCGTTTCCGTGGGCGCCCGACCCGGCGTCCACGGCGTGCGCATCGACGCCGCGGGCCGGGCGTCCCTCGAGGACGCGTGGGTCGAGCGATGACGAGCCTCCGGTCGCGCCTGCTCTTCGCCTTCCTGCTGGTGGGCCTCGCGCCGACCAGCCTGCTGGCCGTGCGCGTCGTGGAGCGGGTCTCCCGCGCCTTCGAGGACGCGGCGCGCGAGCGGCTCGACAACGCGCTCCATGCGTCGCTGCTGCGCATCGACCGCATCGCGTCGCGCGCGGAGCAGCAGGTGCTGGCCATCGCGACCCTCGATCTGGCCGTGGCGCCCGACGGCGACGAGCGCGGCCTGGCCGAGGGGCTGGGCAGTCGCCGGGACCTGGCGGCCTTCGAGATCGTGGCCGACGACGGCCGCGTGCTGGTCTCGCGCCACTGGCCGGCGGGCTCCGGGCTGCCGGAGACGGGTCGCGCCTTCCCGGGCCCGCGGCCGCTGCGGCTCGAGAAGGTCGCCCAGGGATATGGCGCCGCCGAGAGCCTCGCGGTGATGCCCGAACGTCCCGCCACGTGGCGCGGCGCGCGCGTGATCGTGCGCGGCGGCGCCTTCGTGGACGCGGAGCTGCTCGAGGACCTTTCGACCGCGACCCAGGCGCGGGTCGGCGTGTTCGACGCCGCGACGGGCCAGTGGTACACCCCGCCCGAGTCTCCGCTGCGCGAGTGGAACCGGCCGGCGCTCACCGGCACGTCGGGCGAGATCACGCTGGGCGACCGTCCGTGGCGCTGGGCCTCGGAGGCCCTGGCTCCCGGCCTGCTGCTCGTGGCCGCGGTGCCGCGCTCCGACCTCGACCGGGTGCTGCTCGCGCTGCGTCACGACACCGTGGTGGCCGGCCTGCTCGCCCTCGGCGGCGCGCTCATCGCCGCCCTCGCGCTCTCACGGCGCCTGTCGCGGCCCATCCTCGAGCTCGCCGCCGGCGCGCGCCGCGTGGCCCAGGGCGATCTCGAGCGACCCGTGAGCGCCGATGGCCCCGACGAGATCGGCGAGCTCTCGCGCGCCTTCAACGCGATGACCGACGACCTGCGCTCGTCGCGGGAGCGCCTGGTCCAGGCCGAGCGCGTGACCGCCTGGCGCGAGATGGCGCGGCGTCTGGCCCACGAGCTCAAGAACCCGATCTTCCCCATCCAGGTGTCCCTCGACACCCTCGGCCGCGCCCTCGACCGCGACCCGGCCCTCTTCGCCGGACTGTTCCGCGAATCGAGCGAGACGATCCAGCAGGAGCTGCGCAGCCTGCGGCGGATCGTGGACGAGTTCAGCGACTTCGCCCGCATGCCGCGCCCGAGCTTCGCACCCGTGCGGCTCAACACGGTCGTCGAGCAGACCCTCGCGCTCTACCGCGACCGGTCGCCCACCGTGCGCGTCGAATCGAAGGTCGAAGAGGGCCTGCCGCCGCTCTCGGGCGATCGCGACCTCCTCGCGCGCGCCCTCGGCAACCTGGTCGTGAACGCGATCGAGGCGATGCCGGAGGGCGGCGTCCTGCGCGTCGGCACGCGCGCCACGGCCGAAGGCCAGATGCTCGAGGTCGCGGACACGGGCCCTGGGCTCTCCGAGGACCAGCGCACGCGCCTCTTCACGCCGTACTTCACGACCAAGGCGGGCGGCACCGGCCTCGGCCTCGCGATCGTCCAGGGCATCGTCTCCGACCACGGCGGCCGGATCGAGGTCGAGAGCATCCCGGGCCAGGGCACCACGTTCGTCCTGCTCCTGCCCGGCGCTACCGGCGCCCCCGGCAACCTGTGAGAAGCTCTCGGGCGCGATGAAGCCGCGCGTCCTGATCCTCGACGACGATCCTGGAACCCTGGCGTCCCTCTCCCGCGCGTTCGCCCTCGAGGGCTACGAAGCCCTGACGGCCGGCTCGGCGGCACGCGCCTTCGAGCGCCTCGCCGAGGAGCCGGTGGACGCGATCCTCTCCGACGTGGTCATGCCCGGCATGGACGGCCTCGAGTTCCTGGCGCGCGTGAAGGAGCGGGTGCCCGAGGTTCCGGTGATCCTGATGAGCGGCCAGGCCACGGTCGAGACCGCGGTCAAGGCGACGCGCCTGGGGGCCCTCGACTTCGTCGAGAAGCCCGTCGGCCTCGACCGGCTGCTGCTCACGCTGCGCAACGTGCTGCGGCTGGATCGCCTCGAGCGCGAGAACCGCAGCCTGTCGCGCCACGTCCAGGACGAGATCACGCTGGTCGGAGGCAGCGCCGCCATGGGCACGCTCCGCGCCCTGATCGAGCGCGCGGCCCACTCGGATGCGCCGATCCTGATCCTCGGCGAGAACGGCACGGGCAAGGAGCTCGTGGCCCGGGCCCTCCACGAGCGCTCGCCGCGCCGGGGCGAGGCCTTCGTGCCGATGAACTGCGCGGCGGTCCCGGCCGAGCTCGTGGAGAGCGAGCTGTTCGGCCACGAGAAGGGCTCCTTCTCCGGCGCCATCGCGCAGCGCCGCGGCCTGTTCGAGCAGGCCGACGGCGGCACGCTCTTCCTCGACGAGATCGGCGACATGCCGACGCCGCTGCAGGCCAAGCTGCTGCGGGTGCTGCAGGACGGGCGCTTCACGCGCGTGGGCGGCACGGGCGAGGTGCGGGCGGACGTGCGCCTGCTCTCCGCCACGAACCGCGAGATCGATCTGCTGGTGAGCGAGGGCCGCTTCCGGGAGGACCTTCTCTATCGCATCAACACGGTCACGGTGCGTGTCCCGGCGCTGCGCGAGCGCCGCGAGGACGTCTCCGAGCTCACGGCCCATTTCGCCGAGGCCGCCGCGCGCCGCAACCGCTGGAAGCCGCGACGCTTCTCGACGGAGGCCCTGGACGTGTTGCGCCAGCAGCCGTGGCGCGGCAACGTCCGCGAGCTGCGGAACATCGTCGAGCGCGCCCTGATCCTGTCGGGCTCCGATCCCGTGGCCGCGGCGGACGTGCGTGGCGCCCTGCCTGCGGCCCCGGCCAGTCGCGGCCCGGCCGTGCCGGCCGACGGCCTGCTGCGCGACCTCGTGGACGGCTTCGAGCGCGAGGTGATCCGGGAGCGGCTGAAGGCCCTCGGGGGCCACGTCACGAACGTGGCGAAGAGCCTCGGCCTCGAGCGCAGCCACCTCTACAAGAAGTGCAAGCAGCTCGGGATCGACATCCGGGAAGAAGCCTAGAACAGCCGCGCGAAGCCCGGGTCCGAGAGCACGCGCTCGCGCACCTGGTCGATCCACGCGTCGCGCTGGCCCGGGGGCAGGGCCTCGTAGCGGATCTTCTTCTCGGCCAGCAGCGAGTCCACGAGCTGGTCGATCGAGCGGATGAAGAACTCGTCCGTGTCGCGGATCCCGTCGGCGGCGGCCTCGCCGGAGAGCGGCACCTTGAAGAGCAGGTCGTAGCTCTTCATCCACCAGTCGACGAAGCGCTCGATCGGCCGCTGCCGGCCGCAGGCCAGCACCATGTAGGCGTAGTTGTCGAGGACGCTGCGGTCGCAGACGACGACCGGCGCGCCGCTCGACGAGCGGATCTCCTCGGCCACCTGCGTCGTGAGGATCCAGGTCTGCGCCTCGAGGGAGGTCTTGCGGTTGATGGGCAGCGGCGAGAGCCGCGCCACCTCCTTGACCACGTCGACGTTCGCGCCCTTGCGCTTCAGGGCGGAGGCGAGGTCGTAGCACAGCGTTGTCTTGCCGACGCCATGGGCGCCGATGAAGGCGATCTTCACGCCTTCTCGGCCTTCAGGGCCGTCCGGTAGATCAGGAACGCGATGCCGCAGAAGACCGCGAAGCCCACCCAGGACGGCAGCACGAACGCGCCGTTCGCGTCCTGCCCGATGGCGAGCGTCGCGGCGAGCGTCTCGACCCACGGCTTGGGGAAGCTCAGGAACGAGGCCGCGAGACCCATGATCGAGCCGCCGGCCACGAGCCCCGAGCTGTAGAGGACGCCCGGACCCGCGTCGTCCGTCTCATGGGCCGCCGGGTTGGCTCCTTCGCCACGGCCCGTCGTCATCTCGTAGACCTTCCGCGCGAGACCGCCGAGGAACACGGGCGTCGTGCTCTCGAGGGGCAGGTACATGCCGACGGCGAAGGCCAGCGCGGGCACGCCGATGATCTCCATGAGGATCGACGTGAACACTCCCAGGAGCACGAGGCCCCAGGGCAGCTTCTGGGTCAGGATGCCCTTGATCACGAGGCTCATGAGCGTCGCCTGGGGGGCCGGAGCCTTCTCGGAACCGATGCCCTCCTGGACCCGGAACTTCACGTTGCCCGCGCCGTCGACGAGGTAGGTCCCGTCGGGGATCGCGTCGAGGCCGCCCGCGCGCGCCACGCGGTACTTCTGGCCGTCGGGCGCCTCGCGCGACTCGTCGCCCGCGGTGAGCACGACCGGGTACTCCGCGGCGTAGATGCGCGTGTTGTTGGCGTTGATCACCTGCAGCGTCCAGCCGATCACGATCACGCTGGTCATGACGCCGACGATGATCGCCACCTGCTGCTTCCAGGGCGTGCCACCGACCAGGAAGCTCGTCTTCAGGTCCTGGCTGGTCGTGCCCGCGTTCGACGAGGCGATGCAGACGACGGTGCCGATCGACAGGGCGGCCGCCGTGTAGGCGTGGCCGGTCCAGCCGAGCAGGATGAACACGAGGCACGTGGCCATGAGCGTCGCGATCGCCATGCCGCTCACGGGATTCGACGAAGAGCCGAGCTCTCCCGTGATGCGCGAGGAGACGACGGAGAAGAAGAACCCGAAGAGCACGATCGCGCTGGCGGAGATGAGCGCGACGCCGAAGCCCGGCACGGCCCGCAGCTGCGGCATGAACGCCATGAAGAGCGCCAGGCCGATGGATCCGCCGAGCACCAGGGAGATGGGCAGGTCGCGCTCCGTGCGCGGCCGGCTGTCGCCGCCGCCGGAGCCGGAGAGCTTGAGATCCTTGAAGGACGCCCGGAACGAGCTGATGATCGTGGGCATCGCCTTGACCAGGTTGATGATGCCGCCGGCCGCCACGGCGCCGGCCCCGATGTAGCGGATGTACTTGCTCCAGATGTCGTCGGGGGACATCTCCGCGATCGGGATCGTCGAGGGGAACAGCGGCAGCACGCGCCCGTCGCCGAACAGCGCGATCGCCGGGATCAGCACCAGCCACGACAGGAGGCCGCCGCCCACCATGATCGCGGAGGAGCGGTAGCCGATGATGTAGCCGACGCCCATCAGCTCGGGCGAGATGTCGCAGGCCACCTTCGAGGCCTTGAGGGACGGGATGTGGATCTCGGGGATCGCGTTCCACAGCCGCGTCACGGCCGTCACGAGCTTGAAGACGAGGCCGACGAACAGTCCCTTGAAGACGAAGGCGGCCTGGGCCCCCTTCTCTTCTCCCGCCATCAGGACCTCGGCGCAGGCGGTGCCTTCGGGGTAGGTCAGGACGCCGTGCTCCTTGACGATGAGGTAGCGGCGCAGCGGGATCATCATCAGGACGCCGAGCACGCCGCCGCACAGAGAGAGAACCAGGGTGCGCGTCCAGTCCATCGGGAAGCCGAGCAGCACGAGGGCGGGAAGGGTGAACGCGACGCCGGCGGCGATCGACTCCCCCGCCGAACCCGTCGTCTGGACGACCGTGTTCTCGAGGATCGACGCGCGCCCGCCCAGCACCTTCGAGAAGGCCCGGAACAGCGTGATCGAGATGACCGCGATCGGGACGGAGGCCGAGACGGTGAGCCCGACACGGAGCGCCAGGTAGACCGACGATGCGCCGAAGACGAGACCGAGGAGCGAGCCGACGGCCAGGGCCCGGAACGTCAGCTCCGAGGGCGACTCGCCGTCGGGAACGAAGGGCTTGAAGCCCGATGGCGTCGGTATCTGGCCCACCCGAGTGCCTCCTCTGCCGTCTGGTCGCGGCATTCTAGCCCGAGTGCCGAGGCTATAATCCCGCCGCCCATGTCCGACATGTACCGGCCTTACGCGAAGCTGATCCCCATCGTGATCCTGGGCAAGCGCTTCGAGGTCCCCGAAGGGAACCTGCTGCTCCGGCAGATGCAGTTCGCGGCGCCCGACATCGGCTTCGGCCGCTACTGCTGGAACGCCGAGTGCCGCTATTGCGAGATCAGCTACCGGGCGCGGCCGGAAGGGCCCGAAGTGAACGGCCTCGCGTGCGCCGTCACGGGCCAGCCCGGGATGTGCGTGACGAAGGCCGCCGCCGAGATCCGCTACAACATGGCCGATGCCCTCGCGGCGGCGCCCGCCGCGGAGAAGTAGCTACCGCAGCCGCGAGCGTACCTGGCGCCAGGTCGTGGCCAGGGCGTTGCGGGTCGACTCGAGTCGCCGGGCCCCGAAGTCGGACGGCGTCGTACTCTGCAGGCTCTCCCGGGCGCGCGTGACCAGCTTGCGGCAGGTCTGCACGAGGATGTCGTCGGCGCTGCCCTTCTGCTTCAGCGCCTCGAGGTCGGAGACGAGCTCCTCGATCATCCGCTCGATCTCGAGCACGTCCTCGCGCAGCTCGGCGTCGAGCGGGTACACGACGTCGAGGGCCTCGCCGGCGGCCTTCTCTTCCGCGCCCGCGGCCGGCCGCGGGGCCTCGGCGATCGCGACGGTGGCGATGCCGGCGTCGGCGGCGGCGAAGCGCGCCCGCTCGTCCTTGAGCTCGCGCCAGGCTCGCGAGAACAGGAACGGATAAGCGCCGTTGGCCTGCTCGAACTCCTTCTTGGCCGCCTCGTTCTTCGTGTAGTAGTACTCGCGGATCGCCGCCTTCACCCGCATCACGAGGCGCTGCTCCTTCTCCTCGATGACGGTGCGGGCCTCGGAGGCGAGCTGCTGGATCTGCTGCTCGATGAAGCGGTTGTGGTCCTGGGTACGGATGTCGTCGAAGTCGTGGTCGTGCCCGTGGACGATGCGGGCATTGGGCTCCCCGTAGTTGGCGTAGACGATCAGGTTGACCCGGCGGCGGGGCTTCTCCGTGACCCGGTCGATCAGGGGGCCGCGGTCCTCGATCTGGATGTGGTAGAGGGTTCCGGAGGACGACGTGTAGTTCTGGTTCAGCCCGACGACCTGGCAGAGCTTCGCGTCCAGTGTACTCAGGCCCGCCTCCCGATCGCCATCCCAGACAAGAAAACTGGGGGCATTCTAGCAGCCCTGCCCCCCTCAGTTGCAAGAAGGGCAAGGGGTTGCCTCGGGCGGGCGGCCTCGCTCCATACTGCGCGCCTGTCACTCATATTTATTGCTTGACAGACACGCATCTACTGCCTATCTTCACCATTGACCCCGGTTTCCATGGAAGGAAGCCCGGGACGGAGGAAGAGAAGCATGGCGAAAGTCGTTGGAATCGATCTGGGCACCACGAACTCGGTCGTCGCGGTCATGGAAGGCGAGAACCCCACCGTCATTGCCAATCCTGAAGGCGGACGCACCACCCCCTCGGTCGTCGCCTTCACGAAGGACGGGGAGAGACTGGTCGGCCAGGTCGCCAAGCGCCAGGCGGTGACCAATCCCGAGAACACCGTCTTCTCCATCAAGCGGTTCATGGGACGTCGCTACGACGAGGTCTCCGACGAGAGCAAGATGGTTCCGTACAAGGTCGTGAAGGCGTCCAACGGCGACGCGCGCGTCGAGGCCCGGGGCAAGGTCAGCTCGCCACCCGAGATCTCCGCGATGATCCTGCAGAAGCTCAAGGACGCGGCGGAGCAGTACCTGGGCGAGAAGGTGGACAAGGCCGTGATCACGG
>CADEEV010000016.1 GCA_902826455.1 uncultured Acidobacteriota bacterium
GGCGGGCGTTGCTCCTCCAACGCTAGCGCCTCCTCAGGGGTTCCGCTGGTGCCGGTAGATGAACGACGCGTACACGCGGTGGGACTTCAGGGACGTGTTGGTGAGCACGTCGGCGCTCACGTTGGGGTAACGGCCGGTCTCGAAGACGTAGGCCACGTCGAACAGCATCGGGCCCACGATCACGCCCGCGCCGAGGGTGTAGCCGTTGAAGGCCGGCGCGCCGCCGTCGCCGGGGGACTCGAGGGTCGTCCGGAAGAACTGCTCGTCCCGGAAGTAGCCCGCGCGGATCGGCCACTTGAAGCGCTGGCGGAGCAGCACGTACTCGACGCCGACCCGCACCTGCTTCGTGTCCTGCTGGGGGATCGCGAGGTTCAAGGTCGGGTAGGGGAGCGTCCGGAAGAAGTCCTTGGGCGCCGAGGGCACCGGCGGGTTGTCGATCTGGTCGAGCTCGGTGCGCTGCAGGGTGAAGAACCGGAAGATGCGGCCGTCGGACCAGTCGGTCTTGGTGAAGTCGAGGGAGATCGTGACGTTGCTCTTCGGACGCCACGAGGCGCCCACGCCGATGGCGCCGGGCAGCCGCAGGCGCACGTCGTCCAGGGCGTAGACGTTCTCCGTGGCGGTCCCGGGCGCGAAGGCGTCGATCCGGGTGCGGCCCAGCTTCACGTCGGTGATGAGGCCGCTCTTGAAGACCCCGCCGACGTTGAGGCTCTCCCACGGCGACCACATGAGCCCGAAGTGGTAGTTCCAGCCCGAGAGGTCGAAGTTCGTGGTCTGGCGCGTGGGCACGACGCGATCGTCGCGGATCACGACCTGCTTGTAGCCGTTGAACCAGTGGTTCACGGTCACGCCGGCGCGCAGCGTGCGGGAGAGCTTGAGTCCGGTCCCCAGGGCGACGACGTCGAAGCCGCCCGCGGACGCAACGCTGCGCTCCTGGTCCGGGTCGCTGATCGTGCGGTCGCTGCTGAAGGAGATCACGCGCTGGTAGCTGATCTGGGCCGAGCCGCTCACGCGCCCGGCGTCGTACGGCATCGCGAAGGCGACGAAGTCCGGCGCGTTGCCGCTGCGCTCGTCCCGGGTGCGGGCGCCGTTGGCCGTCGTGCGGCTGTTGAGGGAGTTCTGCAGCCACACGAAGGAGAACTCGGGGAGTCGCAGGTAGCTGAGGCCCGCGGGGTTCCAGGAAGCGGCGGTCGCGTCGTCGGCTCGGGCCAGGAACGCGCCGCCCATGCCGAGGGCGCGGGCCCCGGAGCCCTGCACGACGTTCAGGCTGGCCTGCAGGTCGAGCTCGTCCTGGAACAGCCGGTCGGGCGGCGGCGTCGGGGACGGCTGCTGCCCCCACGTGGGCGACGCGCAGGCGCTCGCCAGCAGGAGGAAGGACAGACGTATCACGCCCTTACGCGCTTCGGAGCCCACGTTTCTTCCCGTGGGCGCGAGCATAGCACGCGGTCCCCGCCGCGCCGGGAACGGTCCTAGCGCAAGGCGGAGTCGGGCCGCTCGCCGCACAGCAGCGACAACGTGCGTCCCTCCTCGGCGAGGCCCAGGCACTCGAAGAGATTGCGCACGTGCTGGCCGAGGCGGTCGTTGCGCAGGCGTGTCTCGAGGACCACGTCCACCACGGCGCGGGCCCGCT
The DNA here is from genome assembly GCA_902826455.1 of uncultured Acidobacteriota bacterium. Lineage (GTDB taxonomy): Bacteria > Acidobacteriota > Vicinamibacteria > Fen-336 > Fen-336 > CADEEV01. The sequence continues at coordinate 1,628 of CADEEV010000016.1, forward strand.
CGGCCGCCTCGTCGGCCGCCCGGAGCGCCGCCTCGAGGGGCGGATCGTCGTCGAACTCGCGCAGCGAGCGCTCCAGCCGGTCGAGGGCCTCGTGGAGGGAGCGGGCGCCGCCGTTCGTGGCTTCGCCGAAAGCGCCCAGGGCTTCGAGGGTGCCGGCGACGCGCATCGCGACCGTCCGGGCGTGGGGCAGGTTGATGTGGACGTAGCGTTCGTACGCGGCGTCGCTCATCGCCTTGGGCAACGAGTCTAGCACGCGGCATAATGGCGCCAATGATCGTCAAGGAAGTCCTGGACAACGGCCTCACCCTGCTCACGGAGGCCATGCCCCACGTGCGCAGCGTCGCGATCGGCGTGTGGGTGAAGCGCGGCAGCCGCCACGAGCGCCTGGAGCAGACGGGCCTCAGCCACTTCATCGAGCACATGGTGTTCAAGGGCACGAAGGCCCGCTCGGCCGAGGCGATCGCCTCCGAGGTGGACTCGATCGGCGGCCACATGGACGCCTTCACCGCGAAGGAGTACGCGGCCTTCCACCTGAAGGTGCTCGACGAGCACCTGCCCCTCGCGGTGGAGATCCTGGGCGACATCGTGATGAACCCGCTCTTCGACGCCGTCGAGATGGCGAAGGAGAAGAAGGTCATCTTCGAAGAGATCAAGATGGTCGAGGACACGCCCGACGACCTGGTGATGGAGCTGTTCAGCCAGGCGTTCTGGCCCGATCATCCCCTCGGGCGGCCGATCCTCGGCACGCGCCAGAGCGTCGCCGGCTTCGACCGCGACGAGATGGCGGCGTTCTTCCGCTCGGTCTACCACCCCGGCAACATCGTGATCGCGGCCGCCGGCAACCTCGACCACAAGAAGGTCTCGGCGCTGATCCACCGCCACTTCGGCGACCTGGCGCCCGGCAAGGGCAAGCACGCGAAGCCCCAGCCGCCGAAGGCCCACGCCGCGATCGTCACGCGCTCCAAGAAGGAGCTCGAGCAGGTCCACGTGTGCCTCGGCACCCCCGCCTTCCGCCAGGGCCACCAGGATCGCTTCGGCTCCTACATCCTCAACACCGTCCTGGGCGGCAGCATGTCGTCGCGGCTCTTCCAGAACGTCCGCGAGAAGCGCGGCCTGGTGTACTCGATCTCGTCCGGGGTCTCGTCCTACTCGGATGCGGGGAGCTTCACGATCTACGCCGGGACCGGCCTCGACAGCATCGACGAGGTGGTGCGGCTCACGATCGAGGAGCTGCGCCGCATGAAGGACGAGGACGTGCCGCCGGCCGAGCTGCGGCGCGCCAAGGACCACTTGAAGGGCAGCCTGATGCTGTCCCTCGAGTCGACCGGCAGCCGCATGAACTCCATCGCGCGCCAGGAGATCTACTTCGGCCGCCAGCTGGGCCTCGACGAGACCCTGGCGAGCATCGAGGGCGTCCTCGCGAAGGACGTGCGGCGCATCGCGAACCAGATCTTCGACGGCGGCCTCGCCATGAGCGTCCTGGGGAACCTCAAGGGCTACCGGCCCCGGGCCTCGCAGCTCCGGGTCTGAGGGCGTCCCATGGCCCTCCTGAAGCAAGAGGCCGTGGGAGCGCACATTCGCGAGCTGCGCCTGGCCCTCAAGATGTCCCTGCGCACCCTCGCGGCGCGCACCGACTTCTCGCCGAGCTTCATCTCGCAGCTCGAGAACGGCCTGGTCTCGCCCTCGATCCACTCCATGGAGAGGATCGCCGAGACCCTGGGCGTGAGCCTCGGGGAGTTCTTCACGGCCGCCACGAAGGGCGAGGGCGGCGCGATCGTCCGCGTCCAGGAACGCGAGACCCTGCTGAGCTCGTGGTCGCAGGCCGTCGTGGAGAGCCTGGCGCCCACGGACGGCCGGCCGCTGGAGGCGATCCTGCTCACCCTCGAGCCGGGCGGTCGCAGCGGAAAGCACTCCTACCCGCGCTCCTCCGACGAGTTCGCGTTCGTGCTCGAGGGCCGCGTCACGCTCACTCTCGGTCCCGAGAGCCACGAGCTCCACGAGGGCGACTCGGTGACGATCCTGCCCCGCGAGCTGCGGCTCTGGGTCAACGAGGCCGGCGCGCCCGCGCGCATCCTGGTCGTCTCGGGACGCGGCCTCTCGGCCCCGGCTAGATCAGGCGGAGCTGTTCGGGCACGCGGCCCCGCGCGACCTCGACCCAGCCGGTCCCGTCGGCGTTCGTGATCGTGATCGACACGTCGTCGCGCCCGGCCCGGTCGAGGGCCTGCTCGGCCGCCATGCGCACGAGCTCGGGATGGTTGTTCTTCTGGGAAAGGTGGGCGAGCACCAGCTGCTGGCAGCCCGCCGCCAGGCCGCTCGCGAGGTAGCGTCCGACGTCGCCGTTGGAGAGATGGCCCTCGGCCCCGAGGATGCGCTCCTTGAGCGACCACGGGTACGGGCCGTCGCGGAGCAGGCCCGGGTCGTAGTTGGACTCGACCAGCAGCGCCCGGCACTCGCCGAACGCCGCGACCACCTCGCGGCTCAGGTGTCCGAGGTCGGTCGCGTGTCCGAGGCTCGCGTCCCCGTAGCTCACCACGAAGGCCACGGGCTCGGCCGCGTCGTGGGGCACCCGCACGGCCCTCACGCGCAAGGCTCCGATCGCGACCTCGGCGCCGGCCGCCACCACGTCGTAGCCGGCGATGTCGCAGGCTCCGAGGCCCGCGGCCGCGTACGTGCCCCGCGTTCCCGCCAGCCGCACGCCCCACTTGCGCGAGAACGACGGCGCGCCCCGGGCATGGTCGCTGTGCTCGTGGGTGAGGAACACGGCCGCGACGCTCGCGGGATCGACGCCCGCCGAGAGGAGGCGCTCGGCCAGGTCCTTCGGCCCGAGCCCGGCGTCGATCAGGATGCGCGTGCCCGCCGCCTCGACCAGCGTCGCGTTCCCCGAGCTGCCGGAGCCGAGGACGCGGAAGCGGAAGCTCACTTCTGGCGCAGGTAGGCGTCGGTGCCGTCGAGCCAGTCCTGGCGCGGCGGGTCGAAGATGTCGACGTCCAGGGTGTCCTCGAGGGCCACGGCCTTGTGGGGCAGGTTCCCGGGGATCACGAGGACCTCGCCGGCGCGCACGATGCGCTCGTCCTTCTGGTCCTCGCCGAGGTAGAAGTGGAGCGCGCCCTCGAGGATGTAGGTGATCTGCTCGTTCGCGTGGGAGTGCTTCGGGACGACGCAGCCCTTCTTCAGGTAGACGTGGGCCAGCATCATGCGCTCGCCGGTCACGAGGCGCCGGTCGAGGCTGTCGGTGACCTTCTCCTTCGGCATGTCGTCCCAGCGGTAGGAGCGCGCGGCGGTGGGTGAGGACATGGCGGCATTCTAGTAGACTCCGGCGGTGATTCCTCGCTACAGCCGGCCCGAGATGGCCCGCCTCTGGTCCGACGAAAGCCGCTTCTCCGCCTGGCTCGCCGTGGAGATCGCCGCCTCCGAAGTGCTGGCCGAGCGCGGCGTCGTGCCGAAGGAGGCCCTCGCCGTCATCAAGGCGAAGGCGCGCTTCGACGTCGAGCGCATCGACGCGATCGAGAAGGAAGTCCAGCACGACGTGATCGCGTTCGTGTCGAGCGTCGCCGAGAACGTCGGCCCCGAGGGACGCTGGATCCACTACGGCCTCACGTCCTCGGACGTGGTGGACACCGCGCTCTCCATGCTCATCCGCGACGCCTGCTCGCTGATCCTCGCGGACGTGACGGAGCTCATGGCGGCGGTCAAGGTCCGCGCCCTCGAGCACAAGCACACGCCGATGATCGGCCGCACCCACGGCGTCCACGCCGAGGTCATGACCTTCGGCCTGAAGCTCGCCCTGTGGCACTCGCAGCTGCAGCGCGACCTGGGGCGCCTCGAGCGCGCCCGGGAGACGATCGCGGTCGGCAAGCTGTCCGGCGCCGTCGGCACGTTCTCGCACCTGGGTCCGGACGTCGAGGCCGAGGTGTGCGCGAAGGTCGGGCTGAAGCCGGCGCCGATCGCGTCCCAGGTGCTGCAGCGCGACCAGCACGCCGAGGTGATGACCACCCTCGCGATCCTGGCCGCGAGCCTCGAGACCTTCGCCACCGAGATCCGCGCCTTGCAGAAGACCGAGGTCCGCGAGCTCGAGGAGCCCTTCGGCGGCAAGCAGAAGGGCTCGTCCGCCATGCCCCACAAGCGCAACCCGGTGGGCTGCGAGCAGATCACGGGCCTGGCGCGCCTGGTGCGCTCGAACGCCTTGGCCGCCCTCGAGAACGTGGCGCTCTGGCACGAGCGCGACATCAGCCACTCGTCGGTCGAGCGCGTGATCATCCCCGACAGCTTCCTGGCCCTCGACCACATGCTGCGGCGCTTCACCGGCATCGTGAAGGGCCTGACCGTGAACGCCGACCGCATGCGGCGCAACCTCGAGTCGGGCCAGGGCCTCGTGTTCTCGGGGCAGCTCCTGCTCGAGCTCACGGCCCGCGGCCTGCGCCGCGAGGACGCGTACTCCATCGTCCAGACCCACGCCATGGAGGCCTGGAAGACCGAAGGGGACTTCAAGGCGCGCGTGCTCGCCGATCCCGAGGTCCTGAAGATCCTGAAGCCCGAGGAGATCGGCGAGGTCTTCCACCTCGAGCGCTACCTCGGCCACGTCGACGCGATCTTCGACCGGGTGTTCGGCGGATGAGCCTGCTGTCGGACCCGACCGTCCACGAGGCCCTCGTCAGCCTGCTGATCCTCGCGGGCTCCTATTTCGCCGCCCGCCTGCTCTCGTACGCCTTCGGCCGCGTGCTGACGAGCGCCGCGAAGCGCTCGGTCTCGACTCTCGACGACCGCCTGGTGGTCGCGGTCAAGAAGCCCGTCACCTACGCCTTGTTCCTGGTCGGGTGCTACGCGGCCGTGCACCGCTCGCCGCTGCCGGAGAGCTGGACGCGCCGCATCGACCAGGCGCTGTTCGTGCTGAGCGTGGTGCTCATCACGCTCGCCGTGGTCCGCGCCTACGCCATCTTCATCGAGTGGTACACGACCCATTCGCCGGCCGCCGCGGCCACGGGCTCCCATGCGCCGTTCGGGCCGCTCCTGAGCAAGGTCGGGCGCGCGATCATCGCGCTGCTGGCCATGATCACGATCCTGCAGCACCTGGGCGTCAACGTGGCGTCGCTGGTCGTGTCGCTGGGAGTCGGCTCCCTCGCGGTCGGCCTCGCCGCCCAGGACACCCTCGCGAACCTGTTCGCGGGCTTCACCCTCACCCTCGACCAGCCGTTCCGCGTCGGCGAGCGCATCCAGCTCACGACCGGCGAGGTGGGCGACGTCGAGGCGATCGGGATCCGCTCGACGCGCCTGCGCACGACGGACGAGACGATCGTGGTGGTGCCCAACAGCGTGCTCGTCAAGGACCGCCTCGTGAACCTGTCGCGGCCCACGCGGCGCCTCGCGGTCCGCGTCGAGCTCAACGTGCCCTACGGCACGGACCTCGACAAGGCGAAGTCCCTGCTCGCCGCCGCGACGGCCGCGAGCGCCCACGTCGACCCGGACCAGGCCCCGAGCGTCGTGGTGACCCAGCTCGCCGACGGCGGCGTCGGCCTGCGCCTCGGGTTCCAGGCGCGGGACTACACCGAGGCCCACCTGGCCCGCAGCGAGGTGCTGGAGGCCGTCTACAAGAGCTTCGCCGAGAGCGGGATCGAAGCCCCCTCTCCCGCCATGCGCATCATTTCAGGAGAGGTCAAGACATGAAGGCCCGCGTCTACGTCACACTGAAGAAGTCGGTGTTCGATCCCCAGGGCAAGACGATCCACGACGCGCTCGCCTCCATGGGATACTCGAGCGTCGCGGACGTGCGCCAGGGCAAGTTCTTCGAGGTCAGCCTCGAGGGCGTCGCCGCGGCGGCGGGCAAGAAGCTCGTCGAGGAGATCGCCCACAAGGTTCTGGCGAACCCGGTGATCGAGAGCTACACCGTGGAGGTCGAGTAACGCGATGAAGATCGGCGTCGTCGTCTTTCCGGGCTCCAACTGCGACCACGACGCGTACCACGTGTCGAAGCACGTGTGCGGCGCCGACACCCGCTTCGTGTGGCACAAGGACGCGGACGTGAAGGGCCTCGACGCGGTGATCCTCCCGGGCGGCTTCTCCTACGGCGACTACCTGCGCACGGGCGGCATCGCCCGCTTCAGCCCGGTGATGAAGGCGGTGGGCGAGTTCGCGGCCAAGGGCGGGACGGTGATCGGCATCTGCAACGGCTTCCAGATCCTCCAGGAGGCCGGCCTCCTGCCGGGCGCCATGCTGCGCAACCGGACGACGAAGTTCCTGTCGCAGCCGGTCCACGTGCGGGTCGAGCGCACCGACACGCCCTTCACGGCCGGCCTCACGGCCGGCGACGTGCTAACGATGCCGATCGGTCACGGCGAGGGCAACTTCTACCTGCCCGACGCCGACCTCGATCGCCTCGAGGGCGAGGGCCGCGTGGTCTTCCGCTACGCCCGCAAGGACGGCACCCTGGACGAGGCCTCGAACCCCAACGGCAGCGCCCGGGCCATCGCCGGCGTCTGCAACGAGGGGCGCAACGTGATCGGCTTGATGCCGCATCCGGAGCGCGCCAGCGAGGCGGCCCTGGGCTGCGCCGACGGCGTCAAGCTGTTCCAGGCCCTGACCCGGGTCCTCCAGGCCGCCTGAGCGGCCCGTGCCCCAGACCTCGGTGACCCGCGAATACCTGCGCCTGCTGCGCATGGTCTTCATCATCGCCGGCTGCATAGCGCTCTTCATCGTCGGGCAGACGGTCGTGGAGCTGGGGCGCTCCGGCCGCCCCCTCGCCGATCTGTTCGTCTTCTCGACGAACGACCTGCGCAACTTCGTGAACGCCATGAACCGGAGCTTCAACCAGCTCCTCGCGATCGTGTTCACGACCGTCGCGATCGCGGTGCCGCTCACCGCCAACATGTACTCGGTGAAGCTCCTCGAGATGTTCATCAAGGACAAGGTGAACCTCTTCGTGCTGAGCGCGTTCGTGCTGGGCGTTCCCAACAACCTCTGGCTCCTGCACAACACGAAGGACAGCTACGAGCCGATGTTCCAGGTCTACCTCGGCCTGGGCATGGGGATCCTCTACCCGGCGCTGCTGATCCCGTACCTCTACTACGTGTTCCGCTTCCTCCACCCGAGCCACCTGCTGTTCAAGCTGGAGCGGGAGCTCTCGGGCGACGTGGCGAGCGTCGCCCGCGAGGCGAGCGAGGCGGCGCCCTTCGCCCGCGCGGTGCCGAAGGCGCGGGCCGTGGCGGAGCTCTTCGAGCACATCTCGAGCGTCGGCGTGCGCTCCGTCGAACGCCTCGACCGCTCGACCGCCTTCGAGACCGTCACCACCCTGCGCCGGGCGGTCGAGGACTACTGGAAGGTGAAGGCGACGCTGCCCGAGGCCTGGTTCTCGGCGGACCCGGGCTCGTTCCGCGGCCTGTCGAAGGACGCGCTCTCGGAGATGAGCGGCAGCCGCCGCTGGTTCGAGATGAAGGCCCTGCAGCAGCTGCGCGAGATGCTGTCGGCCGCGAGCCCGCGCGTCCACGACGTGGTCGGGGCGATCGCCGACACCCTGACCGACCTCGGCCTCTCCGAGGAGGCGCGCAAGGACCCGTATCTCGAGGAGCTGGTGGTCGAGTACTTCAACACGTTCCTGCGCCTCGCCCTGAACCGCAAGGACACGCGCTCGGTGTTCGTCCTCTTCGACCACTACCGCGTCTATGCCGAGGGCTTGTGCGACCACCGTCCCGAGCTCGCCCTCGAGGTCGCGTACTACTTCCAGTACTACGCCCACGTGGCTCGCGAGCAGGGCGTCAACTTCGTCATCGAGGTGGTGGCCCACGACCTCGGCCGCCTCGTGCGCTTCGCCTGGGAGCACAACCACGCGAACCGCGAGAAGCTGCTCGAGCGCTTCCTCGCCTTCGATCGCGATTTCGACGGCAAGCCGCTGGCCGGCCTCAAGAAGGCCCAGGCGATCCTGGCCGGGTACTTCCTGCTGCGGGGCCAGGCCGACCAGGCGCGGCAGATCGGCCGCACGATGAGCGCGCTGCCGGCAGACTTCCTCGACGACATCCGCGACGACCTCGCCCACGTGCGTCGCGAGCGCTACTGGGAAGTGAACGACCGGCGCATCAACCTCGACTACGTGGCCGCGGACCACCGGGCGAAGATCGCGGAGTTCTTCGCGGGCCTCGACCCGCTACGCGCCCAGGCCTAGCCAGAGCGCGACGGCCGCCGTCGCGACGACCCGGGCCGCCTCGAGCCAGGGCGCCCAGGTCTTGCGCTCGAGCAGCCCGCCCAGGGCCACGAGACCGGCCACGAGCAGCAGCGCCCCCGACACCAGGAGGCCGGGGCTGAGCGAGTCCTGCCGCAGCAGGAAGAGCCCCGTCGCGAGCATCAGCGCCGCGAACTGGACGAAGGCGTAGATCGCGACGCCGCGCGGCACGGGCACCGCCCACTTGCGATACGACGCGGCGTCGACGGGCGGCGCCGGCTGGAACCCTCCCAGGTGCGCGGGCCGCCAGCCCGGCGGCTTCAGGAAGACCCGGACACGGTCGCCGAAGCCGCGGGCCTGCCGCGCGAGCGCCCCGAGCTCGACCCAGTAGTGAAGGTTCGCCCAGACCGGGTTGAGGCTCGCGAGGGGCGTCGTGATGCCGTAGACGACCTCCTCGTCCTCTTCCTGGAACGTGCCGAACATGCGGTCCCAGACGATCAGGGTCGCGGCGTGGTTGCGGTCGATGTAGCGCGGGTTCCGGCCGTGGTGCACGCGGTGGTGCGACGGCGTGTTGAGCACCCACTCGAGGGGCCCGAGCTTGCCGATGGCGCGCGTGTGGATCCAGAACTGGTAGAGCGTGTTGAACGACGACACGGTCAGGAACATCACGGGCGGGAAGCCGAGCACGGCCAGCGGCAGGTAGAACACCCACGAGAAGACGCTCTGCAGGGCGCCCTGGCGCAGCGCCACGGCGAGGTTGTAGTCCTCGCTCTGGTGGTGCACGACGTGGGCGGCCCAGAACGCGTTCACCTCGTGGCTCATGCGGTGAAACCAGTAGTAGCAGAAGTCGACGCCCAGGAAACAGGCGGCCCAGGCCCACAGGGCGCCGCCCGAGACGGTCGTGACGCGGTAGCGCTCGAACAGGAACAGGTAGCCGGAGAAGAGCGCCGTCTTGAGGAACACCTCCAGGAGCTGCTGGACGGTGCCGCACGAGAGGTCGTTGAGCGCGTCGGAGAGCCGGTAGTAGTCCTTCCTGGAGAGCCGCTCGACGACGAGCTCCAGGGCGATCAGCAGGAAGAAGACCGGGATCGCGAGGACGATGTAGTTGACCGACTCGCGCGTCATGGATGCGGTCGAGCTTATCATCCACCCCGTGATCGACCTCCTCGCCGCCGCCCTGCTCCTCGGGGCGACGCCTGCCTTCTCGGCCGACGCCGTCCTGCGCGGCATCGCCCGGCGGGGCGCCCGCGAGGAGCTCGCCCGCGTGTCGCGCGACGACGCCGGGTGGGTGGCGGTCACCGACGGGATCGCCGACGGCGAGCGCGCGTGGCTCGAGGTCGCGAACGCGTTCCTGGCGGTGGCCGACGACCCGGAGGCCGACGACCTCGAGGCCGCGGTGGGAGAGGCCCTCGCCTCGGCCCCCGCCCACGTCCTGGAGCTGGCCGGCGCCGGCGGCGAGATCGAGATCTCCTGGGTGTGCGACGAGACCCCGACCTTCGAGGACGACCCCGACCTCGAGGAGCGCATCGCCCTGCTCGTCGAGCGCGAGGAGGCCGTGCGCCGCCTGAAGAACCCCGGCCTCGCGACCCGGCGCGAGCGCTGCCTGCGCCTGCTGGCGCGCGCCCGCGGCGGCCTCGAGAAGGAACTGCAGTCCCTCACGCGGAAGATCGGTTGACGCGCCTGCGCACGGCCGGGATCAAGCTCGCCGTCGTCCTCGCGTCGCTCCTCGCGGGTCTGCTCTTCGCGGAGATGTCCCTGCGCTTCGCGTCGGAGCGCTGGGTCCAGAACTACGACGTCGAGATGTGGCGGTACGCGCGGCTCATCAAGGTCCTCTCGCATCACCCCGACGTCGTGGAGGAGCACCGCCACGGCGGCGAGGCGTTCCTGATGGGCGCGCGCGTGCGCACCGACGGCGACGGCTTCCGCCGCGCCGACCCCGCGACCGAGGCCGGACGAGGCACGGCCGACCGCCGTGTCGTGGCGCTCGGCGACTCCCTGACGTTCGGCTGGGGCGTGCCCGAGGGCCAGACCTATCCCGACCAGCTCGAGCGCCTGCTGGCGGACGCCTGCGCGGGGAAGCGCCGCGCGCGCGTCGTCAACGCCGGGATCGGCAACTGCAACACGTCGATGGAGGTGGCGCGCTACAAGGCCTGCATCCGCCCGAGCCTGCGGCCGGACTGGCTCATCGTGGGCTTCTCGTTCAACGACGCCGAGCCGACGCCCGTTCCCGAGGACAGCCCGCTGCTCTGGAACTCGGCGCTCGTCGCCCTGGGCTACGCGCGCTTCCTGCGCGTCTCGGACCCGGCCCTCAAGGACTACTCGTCGTACTATGCAGGCCTCTTCCAGGACGGCCGACCGGGCTGGGAAGCGACGAAGAGCGCCTTGCGGGCCCTGGGAGAGAGTCTTGAGAAGGAGGGCATCCCGGGAACCATGCTGCTGATGCCGGAGTTGCACGACCCCCACGCACGCGGGATCGCCGAGGCCTTCGCGCGCGTCGCCGCCGTCGCCCGCGAGAGCGGCCTCGAGGTGATCGACGCCACGTCCGAGTTCCCGCCGGGCTCCGCGCGCCGCTACTGGGTGAGCCCGGAGGACGCCCATCCCGACGCGGCGGGCCAGGCCCTGTTCGCGCAAGCCCTCGGCCGCTCGCGCTACGCGTGCGAGCCATGAAGGGCCTGCTCGGCTTCCTGCGCCGGCACTGGATCTACGTGGTCGTGCCTTTCGGCCTCGTGCTGGCGCTCCTGATCACGCTGCTGCTCTCGAACCAACCCTCGTCGCCGTTCATCTACACGCTCTTCTGATGCGGGCGCTCGCGCGTCGGCTGCTCCACGGCCTGCGCGAGCTGTGGGTGGCCATCGGCATCACGCTCGTGGTCCTCGCGATGGGCGAGGTCGCCGCCCGCGCGTACCTGTTCCTGCGGACGCGGCCGGCTTCCGAACCGCGAACGCGGGCCGACGGCCGCCCGTCCGAGCCCTGGCGGCAGGAGCTCGCGATCGAGACGCTGCTCAGCTCGAAGATGCGCTGGGAGCCCTATTCGTACTGGCGGCGCGAGGCATTCGCGGGGAAGCACATCAACATCGACGAGCGCGGCCTGCGGCGGACCTGGAACCCGCCGCCGGCGCAGGACGGCCGGCCGCGTCCACGGGTCTTCGTGTTCGGGGCGTCCGAGGTCTGGGGCTCGGGCGTGCGCGACGACCACACCCTGCCGTCCGAGCTGTCGCGGTATCTGGACGCCGCCGGCGTGCCCGCCGAGGTCGTGAACTACGGCGAGAGCGGCCACGTGAGCACCCAGTCGGTCGTGACGCTCCTCCGCGAGCTCCAACGCGGAGAGGTGCCCGACGTCGTCGTCTACTACGGTGGCGGCAGCGACGCCCTGAGCGCCTGGTCCAACGGCGCCACGGGGATCCCGCTGTCGGAGAACCGTCGCCGCCGTGAGTTCAACATCCTGCGCCATGCGCGTCGGCTCGTGCCGGAGGCGCTGCGCGTCGTGGCGTCACGCTCGGCGATGGTGGGGCTCCTGGGCATCAAGCTCGACGGGCCCCGCTCGAAGAAGAAGACCACTCTCCCGCCGGACCAGCTCGCCGAGCTGACGCTGCGGGCGTTCGACGCGAACGTCGCCGCCGTGGACGCCCTTTCGCAGAAGCACGGCTTCAGAACCAGCTACTTCTGGCAGCCGTGCCTCCTCACGAAACCGCAGCGCTCGAAACACGAGCAGAAGACCGCGGCCCCGCTGGTCGAAGGCTTGCCGTATCTCACGGAGCTCTACGCGAGGGTGGAACGCGAGTGGAAGACGCGCGACCCCGGAGAGTTCACCGACCTCGCGGGGTTCTTCGCCGCCACGGCCGAGACCCGCTACATCGACTATACCCACCTCGTGGAGATGGGTAACCGCGAGGTCGCCGCGGCGATCGGCCGCCAGCTGCTGGATCACGGCCGCCTGGCGCGGCGCGAGGCGCCGCGTCCCTGAGCGTTACTTCGCGCGCTCGAGGAACTTGCCGTCGCGCGTGTCGACCCGGATCGTCTCGTCGGTCTCGATGTACGACGGCACCATCACGGTGACGCCCGTCTGGGTCACGGCCGGCTTCATCTGCGCCTGCGCGGTCGCGCCCTTGAGCGCCGGCGACGTGTCGGTCACCTTGAGGTCGACGGTGATCGGCAGGGTCAGGGCGATCACGCGGTCCTGGAACAGCGTCGTGCGCACCTCGATGTTCTCGAGCATGAAGCCCGCGGCGTCGCCGACCTGGGCCGGCGTCATCGAGAACTGTTCGTAGGACTCGAGGTCCATGAAGACGAAGTCCTCGCCTTCCTTGTAGAGGAACTGCGCCTTGCGCAAGGCGACCTCGGCTTCCTGCTCCATGTCGCCGCCGCGCCAGGTCTTCGCCTGGGTCTGGCCCGTGCGCAGGTTCTTGATCTTCGCCTTCACGAGGGTCGCGGCGCCGCGCGCCGACGGCGTCTGCTGCTGCACCTCGCCGATCTGCCACGGGTCCCCGCCCATTTCGAGGATGTCGCCGCGCTTCAGGTCCGTCACGCTCACTGGCATCCGCGTAGGCTATGCGAAGGGCGCGAGCGCGCACAAGGCGCCGGGCCCGTATGATGGCGCCTCCCGGAGGTGCTCCCCGTGCCCCAAGGTCTTCTGGCCGCGTTCGCCCTGGCCGTCCCTCTCGCAGCCGCGGAGCCCGACGCGGCGCTCCTGACCCGGGCCCAGGCCCTCCTCGAGCGAGCACCGCTCGTCGACACCCACAACGACCTGCCGTCGATGCTGCTCGAGAGGAACGGGGGCGACCTCACGGGCCTCGACCTCGGCGTAGTCCATCCCGAGCTGTGCGCCGACATCCCGCGCCTGCGCCAGGGCCGCGTCGGCGCCCAGTACTGGTCCGTCTTCACCGAGTCCTCGAACATGAAGACGAACCAGTCGCTCCACGAGGCGATCCGCGAGTTCGACGTGATCCGCGAGATGGTGCGGCGCCAGCCGGCCCTCGAGCTCGCGCGCACGGCCGACGACATCGAGCGCATCCACCGCGAGGGCCGCATCGCCTCGCTGATCGGCGTCGAGGGCGGCCACATGATGGAGAACTCCCTCGGCGTGCTGCGGGTGTTCCACGAGCTCGGGGCCCGCTACATGACCCTGACGCACTGGGACAACGTGGAGTGGGCGGACGCCGCGACGGACCGGGTCGAGCACGACGGCCTGACGGAGTTCGGCGAGTCGGTGGTGCGCGAGCTGAACCGCCTCGGCATGTTCGTGGACTTGTCCCACGTCAGCGCCGACACGATGCGCGACGCGCTGCGCGTGAGCCGCGCGCCGGTCATCTTCTCCCACTCCAACGCCCGCGCGATCGACCCTCATCCCCGCAACGTCCCCGACGATGTGCTGGCCTTGCTCGCGAAGAACGGCGGCGTCGTGCACGTGAACTTCATCAAGGAGTTCGCGTCGCCCGGCGATCCCGACTGGCAGGCCCGCCACACGGCCGCGGCCGAGGCGTTGCGGGCCCGCCTCGACGACCCGAAAGCGGTGGACGACGGCCTCAAGGCCTGGGAGAAGGCGAACCCTCATCCCGGCGGCACGATCGCCGAGGTGGCGGACCACATCGACCACATCCGCGAGGTCGCGGGCATCGACGCGATCGGGGTCGGCGCCGACTACTACGACGCCGGCGGCACGTCGATGGTGAAGGGCCTCGAAGACGTCACGAGCTACCCGCGGCTGTTCGCGGAACTGCTGCGTCGCGGGTACAGCGACGAGGACGTGCTGAAGATCGCAGGCCGCAACCACCTGAGGGCGATGCGCGCGATGGAGAAGGCGGCGGCACGGTGATCCGAGCCGTCTTCGGTCCGGTGGCCTTCGCCTACCACCTGTACCTGACGCACTGGCACGTCCTGCTGCTGTCCTGGCCGATCGCCACGATGCGTTACGTTCAGGTTACGACGCAGGGCCTCGGCTCCTTCGCGGGGATCGCCCTCGAGATCGGCGTCGAGGGGCTGCGCGTGGTCCAGTTCCTGTTGGGAGTGGCCGCGGCGAAGGCGATCGCGCCGCAGGATCTGTTCCGCCGCGGCAACTGGAAGCGCCGCACGACGGACCGCTTCACATGGCGCAGCGTGCTGCTGGAGTTCCTGGGCTACGGCATCGTCTTCGGCGGGCTCAACCTGCTGATCGCCGCGGTCCTCGGACCCGAGCACGAAAGCCTCGGCCCGACGCTGTTCACCAAGAACGTCCTGCTGATCCCAGTCAGCGTCTGGACGACACTGCGGGTCTTCCGCCTGCTCCCCTGAAACGGTGGCCGTATACTTTCGCAACCTCGCCTCCGAAGGGGATTCGCGACCGGACCCGCAAACCCGCTGGGCGATGGAGCGTTCCGGCCAACGTGGTCGCGTTCCAGCCTTGCGAGGGCGAGTGCCGATGAGCTCGTCCGGTGAAGCTGCGTGAACGCGATCGCTGTGACCGCGGCCGAGCGGGCCTGAGCGGCAGTGCGCCGAGGCTCCCTGTTCGCGCTACTGGTATTGCCCGCGGCGGCGGCCGCCGCATTGCACTACTGGGCGATGAGCCAGATGGATCTCTGGTCGACGACGACCGGCGAATGGCCTCTCGGCGTGCGTGTCGCGATCGCGATAGACAACCACGTCATTCGGCTCCTACCGCTTGTGGGCATCGTAGGCATGCTCATTTCATTCGCTGCCGCGTTCTGGAGGACGGTGCGTTGGAGCGACGTCGAGCGACGTGAAGCCGCACAGGAGCTTCTTTCGCCGCGCCTTGCCGCGGCCTGGGGCAACAAGCTCGTCCGGTATCTCCCGCTCGTACTGGCAGCACTGGCGTTGGTGTTTCCCTTGATGGTGATCTGGGCCCTGTCGCAGCGGAGTCATGCATGCCGACGAGAGGCGGCCCAGGACCTGCTGGTGTGGTGGTCAATCGGAGCAGTCCCGTCGGTAGCCGTACTCGGGCTCTTCACGTTTGCCGATGCCCCGATCGCCTGGAGCTTCCCGGTGCTCGGCCTTCTGTTCTGGGTGACGTTTGTGCCGACTGCGATCGCTCTGGAGAGGAGCTACGCGCTCCAGCGGGCGCGCATCGCCGATGGAAGCTCGAGCCCCAGGGTCATGCGCTGGTTTACCTGGGTCATCCTTCTGAACTGCGCTGGACCTCTGACCGGCCTGGCTCCCCTTGTACTCTGGGTTGCCGCTCGAACAGACGGGACAGCGCGGAGCAAGCCCATCCTCCTAGGCGCCGCCAATCTCACGCCAGAGATCGAGGACGCCGAGGACGTTCGCCCAGCGCTCGATGTAGGTGCGATCGACGCCCGGGTTCATTGCCAGAACGTCGACCGCGTCGCCCAGTTGCTTTTCGGAACGGCCGCCGGCCTTCGACCATTCGAGCTTCGAAAGGATGGTGTCTTCGGGGGAGGAGAGTGCGACCGACAGGCCCGGCGTGAGCTCGACCACTTGGCGCCGAGCCAGCTCCTCCCGGCTGAAGGGCCGGTCCTTTCGGATGATCAGATCGATCTTGAAATTCGCCTGGGCTTCGATCACGTTGAACTGGAGTCGGCGAGCGAGAGCATCCTGGGCCCTGTCCGCATCGACGTAGAAGTCGGCTTCGGTGAGCCTTGCGACCAAGGCTCGCAGCTGTTCCGGGCTCGGGTCGATCACGACGTCCGCGTCATGTGTGGAGCGGGGTCGTCCGTGGAAGCTGCTCGCGAACGAGCCCGTCACCATGTACGGGATCCGCAGAACCTCCAGGCTCCGCACGACCTCGAGGAGAGCGACCTGGTCGGGATTCACGGCTCGACGAGTGCGTGGCCCGGCCAGGCTTTCGCCACGAGTTCATCGCCATAGAGCAGCCTTGCGAGCGCTAGCTTCACAGACGCGTCGTCGTACTCGGGGTGGCGCCGGCGAATACCGGCCGCGGCGGTCTCCCGGGCCATTGTCGTCAGGCGCGACGCGATCTCGGAGCGCGCCGTACCACCCATGCGCCGGTACGCTTCCATCTGCACCGCGTCCGCGTCCGCGCTCGTGTCTCGTCCGGCGGGCATCTCGCGGTTAGCTTAGCACCAGGGTCCGTCGGCCTACCGCTGTCACACTGCCGCACCTCCGGCATCCAAAGGGCGTATGGCCAGCCCCTTTCATTCCGGCGAGCGTGAGGTTCAGCGGCGTGCCGGCGTCGAGGACATGGCGGAGATGGTGGGCGGCGGGATCGGAGCGAGGATCTCGGCCGGAGCGCAGAACTTCCTGGTCCGCCAACGACTTGCCGTCGCCTCGAGCCTCGATGCGCAGGGCCGTGTCTGGGCCTCGCCGCTCACGGGCAAGCCCGGTTTCATCGCCGCGGCCGACCCGCAACTGATCCGGGCCCAGGTCCGCCCGACCGAGGGCGATCCGATCTGGTCCAACATCGCGCACCGGCCGGAGATCGGCCTGCTCGTCATCGACCCGACGACCCGGCAGCGGATGCGCTTCAACGGCCGCGGCCTCGCCTCGCCCGACGGCCTGTTCGTGATGGCCCAGCAGGTCTACGGCAACTGCCCGAAGTACATCCAGAAGCGCCGACTGCGCACGACCGGCGACGTCCCTAAGCCTGGCGAGACCAAGGTGTCGACGGCGCTCACTGACGGGCAGCGGGCCTGGATCGAAGACGCCGACACCTTCTTCATCGCGACCTTCCATCCCGAGGGCGGCGCCGACGCGTCGCACCGCGGCGGGCTGCCGGGCTTCGTCACGGTCGAGAGCCCGAACGAGCTCAGCTTCCCCGACTATCCGGGCAACGCCATGTTCAACACGCTTGGCAACCTCAGCGGCTACCCGCAGGCCGGGCTGCTCCTCGTGAACTTCGAGAGCGGCGACGTGCTGCAGCTCACGGGCCGCGCGCGCCTCGACGAGGACCTCACTGTGCACCTCACGATCGAGGAGGTGCGCGAGACGTCGCACGCGAGCGCGTTGCGCTACGACCTCGTCGAGTATTCGCCGTCGAATCCCGTCACGCGCGAGCCCGCGCGGCATCCAAAGGCGTAGAACCGGCGAACGCCGGAAGGAGGACGAGATGAGCAAGCACATCGCCTGCGTGGTGCCCGGATGCACGTTCAAGGACAGCGCGCCCACCGAGGACGAGCTGATGAAGAAGGTCGTGGCCCACGCGGCCAAGGACCATGGCGTGACCGACGTGCCGCCGGAGCTGGCCGCTAAGGTGAAGGCCGCGATCGAGACCCGCTAGACTCACCGCATGGACGTTCCCGGAAGCGAGCCGAGCGACGAGGCGCTCGCCGCGCGTGCCGCGGCCGGGGACGACCTTGCCTTCGAGGCCCTCGTGATCCGCTACCAGGCCCGCATCTATCGCCTCGCGACGCGCATGGTCGGCAGCGACTCCGACGCGCCCGACGTCGTGCAGAACGCCTTCCTGCAGGCGTACCGGGGCCTCGCGTCCTTCCGCGGCGATTCGAGGTTCTCGACCTGGCTCTACCGGATCGCCACGAACGCTGCCCTGATGCATCGGCGCGGCCGTTCGCGGCGGCCGGTCGAGTCCCTGGAGGAATACCTTCCGCGCTTCGACAGCGACGGCCTGCATTGCGCGACGCCCGAGGAGATCCAGCTCGCGATCCACGTCGAAGACCGCATCGACCGGACGCGCCTGGCTTCGAGCGCGCGCGAGGCGCTCGACCGCCTGCCCGAGATGTACCGGGATCCGTTCGTGCTGCGCGACCTCGAGGAGCTCTCGACGGCGGAGGTCGGGGAAGTGCTCGGCCTCGAGCCCGCGACGGTCCGCCAGCGCGTCCACCGCGCCCGCCTCATGCTGCGCGGCTACCTCAACCATCTCGTCACGGTGAACGCATGAGCGAACCCCTCGTCTGCTCGTCGGGCGTCGAGCTGCTCGGGGACTACCTCGAAGACGTGCTACCGATCGAGGTGCGCGACCGGATCGAGGCGCACGTCTCCGGCTGCCCCCGCTGCCAGGCCTTCGTCGCTTCGTATCGCGCGACGCCGCAGATGCTGCGCGAAGCGACGCTCGCGTCGCTGCCGGCCGAGCTCGAGGGCTCGCTGCTCCGCTTCCTCCGCGACCAGCGCTGACGCAGCGGCGTTCCCGCGTAGTACGATGCCCATCGAACTATCGGGGGAGCGGAGGCACTCATGAAGGTCGTCATCGTGGGCGGTGCGGGACTCATCGGCGGCGCGATCGCGAAGGAACTCGGCGCGCGCCACGAGATCGTGGTGGTCGGGCGCAAGTCCGGCACGGTGCAGATGGATACGACGGACGCCGCCTCCATCAAGGCCGGGTTCCAGAGGATCGGGAAGTTCGACGCGCTCGTGTCGGCCGCGGGCAACGTGAAGTTCGCGCCGCTCGCGAACCTCGCGGCCGCCGACTACGAGTTCGGTCTGAAGGACAAGGTCATGGGCCAGGTCAACCTGGTGCTGATCGGCCGCGACTTCGCGAACGACGGCGGCTCGTTCACCCTCACGAGCGGCGTCCTGGCCCACGACCCGATCGTGGCCGGCTCGTCCGCCTCGATGACGAACGGCGCCCTCGATTCGTTCGTGCGGGCGGCGGCGATCGAGCTGCCCCGAGGCCTGCGCATCAACGTCGTGAGCCCGACCGTCCTCACGGAGTCCATGAAGGACTACGGCCCGTTCTTCCGCGGCTTCAAGCCGGTTCCGGCATCCGTGGTCGCCCTCGCGTACTCGAAGAGCGTCGAGGGTGCCCAGACCGGGCAGGTCTACCAGGTCCTCTAGTTCTGCTCCTTGGAGCCGCGCGCTTGGTCCTGCGCTCGGACTTGCAGATAGAATCACCCCCGCAATGAGCAGCGCGGGAAGCGGGAGCATCGACACGGCCGTCCTCGAGCGGCACGGTCTCAAGCCGGACGAATACGACCGGATCAAGGCCGCGCTGGGCCGTGAGCCCAACCTGACCGAGCTCGGCCTGTTCTCCGTGATGTGGTCCGAGCACTGCTCGTACAAGTCCAGCCGCATCCACCTGAAGACGCTGCCCACGAAGGGGCCGCGCGTCCTTCAAGGGCCTGGCGAGAACGCCGGGGCCGTGGACATCGGCGACGGGCTCGCGGCCGTCTTCAAGATCGAGTCCCACAACCACCCGTCCTACATCGAGCCCTACCAGGGCGCCGCCACCGGCGTCGGCGGGATCCTGCGCGACATCTTCACGATGGGCGCGCGGCCCGTGGCCGTTCTGAACTCGCTCCGCTTCGGCGATCTCGACGAGGAGAAGACGCGCCGCTTGCTCGCGGGCGTCGTGGCGGGCATCGGCGGCTACGGGAACGCGTTCGGTTGTCCGACCCTCGGCGGGGAAGTGGTGTTCGAGCCCTGCTACGCGAAGAACCCGCTCGTGAACGCGTTCTGCCTGGGCATCGCCAAGAAGGACGAGATCTTCCTGGGCCGTGCCGAAGGCGTCGGCAACCCGGTGTTCTACGTCGGGGCCAAGACGGGGCGCGACGGGATCCACGGCGCCACCATGGCGTCGGCCGAGTTCGGCGAGGGCAGCGAAGAGAAGCGGCCCACGGTGCAGGTCGGCGATCCGTTCATGGAGAAGATCCTGCTCGAGGCGTGCCTCGAGGCCATGAAGACCGGCGCGATCATCGGCATCCAGGACATGGGCGCCGCGGGCCTCACGTGCTCCACGTCCGAGATGGGATCGCGGGCCGGCAACGGCATCGAGATCAACATCCAGAAGGTGCCGAAGCGCGAGACGGGTATGACCGCGTACGAGGTGATGCTCTCCGAGTCCCAGGAGCGGATGCTGCTCGTGGCCGAGAAGGGCCGCGAGAAGGAAGTCATCGACGTCTTCGAGAAGTGGGATCTCCACGCCGAGGCGATCGGCAAGGTCACCAAGGGCAAGCGCCTCAAGGTCTACGACGGCAAGACCCTCGAGGCCGACGTGCCGAACGAGGCGCTCACGGACCAGGCCCCCGTCTACGACCGGCCGTGGGTCGAGTCCGTGAACCCCGCCGCGGCGGAGGACCTGAGCGCGCTCATCAAGCCCTCCGACCTCGGCGAGGTGCTGCTCAAGCTGCTCGCGGCGCCCAACGTCTCGAACAAGCGCTGGATCTACCGGCAGTACGACTCGACCGTGCGCACCAACACGATGATCGGGCCGGGCTCCGACGCCGGCGTCATCCGCATCAAGGGCACGAAGAAGGCGCTCGCGATGGCGACCGACTGCAACGGCCGCTTCTGCTGGCTCGATCCCGCCGAGGGCGCGCGCCTGGCCGTGGCCGAGGCGTGCCGCAACGTGGCCGCCGCCGGCGCCGTGCCGATCGGCGCCACGAACTGCCTCAACTTCGGCAACCCCGAGAAGCCCGAGATCATGGGCCAGCTCGTGGCCGCGATCCGCGGCATGGCCGAGGCCTGCGTCGCCCTGGACGTGCCGATCACCGGCGGCAACGTCTCGCTCTACAACGAGACCGACGGCCAGGCGATCTACCCGACGCCGGTCATCGGCGTGGTCGGCCTGATCGAGGATGCCACCCGCGCCCAGAGCTCGTGGTTCAAGCAGGCCGGCGACGAGGTCTACCTGCTCGGCACCACGGGCGACGACGTCGGCGGCAGCGAGTACCTGAAGGCGGTGCACCGGCGCGTGGCCGGCCGGCCGCCGAAGCTCGACCTCAAGGCCGAGAAGCGGCTGATCGACCTGATGGGCGAGGCCGCGGCCGCGGGCCTTCTGTGCTCGGCCCACGACGCGAGCGACGGCGGCATCGCCGTGGCCCTCGCCGAGTGCTGCTTCGTGAAGGAGGAGGCCGGCCTCGGCGCCCGCCTCGACCTTCCGGCGAGCGCCCTGCGCCCCGATCGCCAGCTGTTCTCCGAGACGCCGTCGCGCATGGTCGTCTCGACCCGGGACGGCGCCGACCTCGAGACCCTGGCGCACCACCACGGCGTCCCCTGCGCGCGGCTCGGGACGGTGGGCGGCGACCAGCTGACGGTCTCGTCGGGCGGCGACACGCTCTTCGATCTGCCGGTCGTCAAGCTGCTCGAGGCCTGGACCAGCCTCGAGCGCCGCCTCTCGCAGCGCTAGCTAGAGAGGCCGATCCCCAGGGCGTCGAGCGCCCGCAGCAGCAGGCTCGGCTTGTGGCCGGCATCCACCCGGCGCAGCGCCTTCGACACGAGGTTCACCGCCAGCCCGCGCAGCGGCTCGGGGGGATACGGGAACGGCGGCTTCTTCACGAGCTGCAGGTCGAAGAGGTCGCTTCGCCGGTCGAGCGCCTTGTGGGCCAGGATCTTGCCGGCCAGATGCGTCGTGCCGATGCCGTGGCCGGTGTAGCCGAGGCCGTAGATCACGCGGCCGCCGCGGGCTGAGCCGAAGAACGGCGTGAAGCGCGTGGTCGCGTCGATCGGTCCGCCCCAGGCGTACGGGAACTCGACCTTCCCGAGAGCGGGGAAGTGCTGCGCAAAGCTCGAGCGCAGCTCGTCGTACTGGGCCTCGGAGTGGTCGAACTGCGGGCCGACGCCGTTGCCGGCGTAGTACTTCGCCTCGCTCGTACCCCACAGCACCCGGTCGTCCTTCGTCAGGCGGTAGTACTTGAAGAAGGTCCGGACGTCGGCGACGCCGGCGCGGTTCTTCCAGCCGATCGCGTCCTTCTGCGCCGGGGTGAGCGGCTCGCTCACCACGATGTAGTCGTAGAACGGGATGAAGCGGTGGCGCAGGTGGGGCAGCAGGTGGTGGGTGTAGGCCGACGTGCCGAGGATCGCGCGCTTCGCCCGGAGCTCGCCGAACTTCGTGCGCACCACGACGCCGGCGCCGTCGTTCGCGATCGCCTTCACCTGCGAGCGCTCGAAGACCCGCACGCCGTGGGCGAGCGCGACGCGCCGCAGGCCGTCCACGAGCTTCACGGGGTCGAGGACGCCGCCGTTGGGGTTGAACAGGCCGCCCTGGTACAGCTCGCAGTGGATCTCGGCCCGCACCTCCTCGCGCGACAGGAGGCGCAGGTTCGTGACGCCGAGGCCCCGCGCGCATTCTTCCGTCGCGCGCAGGTCCTCGAGATGGCGGTCGTGGAGGGCGACGTGGAGCTGCCCCGTGCGCTCGAAGTCGCAGTCGATCGTGTGGCTCTCGAGGAAGCCCGTGAGCTCCGCCGCGTTGTCGCGGCCGAGGCTCGCGAGCCGTCGCGCCTCCTCCTCGCCGAAGTGGGCGACCGCCAGCTCGTGGCCGTGGTCGATCGTCTCGGCCAGCATGCCGGCGTTGCGGCCGCTGGCGCCGTACGCGGCGATGCCCTGCTCGACGATCGCGACGTCGGCCGACGGATCGAGCCGCTTCAGGTGCAGGGCCGTCCAGAGGCCCGTGAAGCCGGCGCCGACGATCACGAGGCCGGCCTCGTGACGGCCCTCGAGCGGGGCCGACTCGCTGCGGGGACGCGCGGCGAGCCAGTAGCAGGCCTGCTCGATCGGACGCGTCTCGGGGGGCATGGCGCGCGCATTATGGCCGCTCCACGCGCGGCTTTGAAGTGACCTCAGGTCACGGGAGCGCCGCTTCCGCCGACCTATAATCCGGGACATGTCCGCCACATCCATCGCGTCCCTCGTGCGCACCGCCCTGCCCGGTCCCGAGAGCCTGAAGCTCATGGCTCGCGAGCGGAGGGTGCTCGCCCACGGCGCCTACGGCGACTGGGACGAGCGCGCCTTCGTCGCGAAGGGCGCCCAGGGCTCGCTGATCGAGGACGTGGACGGCAACCACTTCATCGACTTCGGCGCCGGCTGGGGCACGAACAACGTCGGCAACTGCCACCCGGAGATCGTCGAGGTCGTGAATGCGACCATGAGTCAACACGGCGTCTCGTGCTGGACGAGCTCCGCCCAGACCGCCCAGCGCATCGCGGCGGCCGAGAAGCTGCTGTCGGTCTGCCCGAAGCGCACCGACCGCGTCGTGTTCCTGACCACGGGCACCGAGGCCGACGAGGCCGCGCTGCGCATCATGCGGCGCGCGTCGGGCCGGCCCATCGTGCTCACGTTCTACGGCCAGTACTTTGGCCTCTCGTACAGCGGCCAGGCCTCGGGCAGCCTGACGGCCGAGATGCGCTCCGACGTCATGCCGCTGGTGACGGGCTACGTCTACGCCCCGTACCCGAACCCCTACCGCTCGCCCTTGAACTCCAGCACCGGCGGCGGACCCGGCGCCGCCACCCTCGAGTACATCGAGGAAGTGATCCTCACCCACGAGGTGCCGGCCAACCAGGTCGCGGGCGTCATCGTCGAGCCCGTGATCGGTGAGGGCGGCATCGTGGTGCCGCCCGACGACTTCCTGCCCGGCCTCCGCAAGCTGTGCGACAAGTACGGCTGGTACCTGTGCATCGACGAGGTGCTGTCGGGCTTCGGCCGCTGCGGGAAGATGTGGGCGTACGAGAACTGGGACGTGGAGCCCGACATCCTCGTGGTGGGCAAGGGCATCTCGGGTGGATCGATGCCGCTGGCCGCCGTCGTGGCGCGCGGCGACATCACCGAGAAGGCCGACGCCTACGTGGCCTCGACCTACTCCGGCCATCCGGCCGCCTGCGCCGCGGCGATCAAGACCATCGAGATCCTCTACCGCGACGACCTGTTCGCCGCGGCGAACACGCTGGGGGCCCTGGCTCTCGAGCGGCTCACCGCGCTCAAGGCCAGGTACCCCGCGATCGGCGACGTGCGCGGCAAGGGCCTGTGGGTCGCCGTGGAGTTCGTCAAGGACCGCAAGACCCGCGAGCGGGACATCGCCTTCGCGAGCCGCGTCAACAGCGAGTGCCTGAAGCGCGGCCTCTACGCGGTCCAGGACGCGAACGCCCACCTTCGCATCCAGCCGCCCCTCAACATCCCACGCCCGCTCTTCGAGCAGGGCCTCGACATACTCGCGGACGCGATCCGCGTGGCCTCCGGAGGTTAGTCATGCGCCAGAACCAGGATCCTCGCACCCCCGCCCCGCTCGACCGCGGCGCCCTCGAGAAGGTGTTCCTGCCCCTCGGCCCGGGCCGCCTGCTGCCCCAGGAGGCCTACACCTCGCCCGAGGTCCTCGAGTGGGAGAAGCGCCACTTCTTCGAAGGCTCGTGGGTGTGCGCGGGCACCTCCGACACGATCCCGAACGTCGGCGACCAGACGGCGATGAAGGTCGGCCGCGACAGCATCCTGTTCATGCGCGGCGAGGACAAGAAGGTGCGCGGCTTCTACAACGTGTGCCGCCACCGGGCCCACGAGCTGGTGCAGATCGGCGAGTGCAAGACCGGCAAGTCGCTGCGCTGCCCCTACCATGGCTGGACCTACAAGCTCGACGGGACGCTGCGGCCCGAGGTGAAGAGCCACCACGCCGACGCCTTCGACACGAGCGACGAGGGCCTCGTGCCGTGCCGCGTCGCCGAGTGGCACGGCTGGCTGTTCGTGAACGCGAGCGGCGACGCCCCGGACTTCACCGAGTGGGTGGGCGAGCTCGAGCCGATCGTGGCGCCCTACGAGCCCGAGCGGCTGCGCCTCGGCGCGCGCCACGAGTACGTCATCGAGTCGAACTGGAAGCTGATCTGCGAGAACTACCACGAGTGCTACCACTGCCCGCAGATCCACCCGCAGCTGTGCCGGGTGAGCCCGCCCGACAGCGGCGACAACTACGACCGGCCCGGCGCCTTCGTCGGGGGCTGCATGGACATGGTGCCGAGCGCCGTCACGATGTCGTTCGACGGCCACAGCGACGGCGTCATGTTCCGCGGGCTCAAGGGCGAGGAGCTGCGCAAGGTCCACTACTACCACCTGTTCTCGAACGTGCTGATCTCGCTCCATCCCGACTACGTCATGACCCACCGCATGGAGCCGCTCACCACGAACAAGACCAAGGTCGAGTGCCAGTGGCTCTTCGATCCCGAGGCCCTGGCGAAGCCGGGCTTCAGCCCGAAGTACGCCGAGGAGTTCTGGGACCAGACGAACTGGCAGGACTGGCGCGCGGTCGAGAGCGTGCAGCGCGGCATCGAGTCGCGCGGCTACATCCCCGGCACCCTTACGCCCCGCGAGGACGCCGTGCACCAGTTCGTGTCGCGGATCGCCCGCGGCTACCTCGACGGCCGCCTCGACTTCTCGCGCTCGCCCGTCGCCGTCTAGGCCGCTCTAGAAGACACGGCCCGCCGACTTCAGCGCGTCGGCGGGCACGTCGATCTTGAGCTTGTCGGCGATCTTCTTGTTGATCACGAGCTCGGCGGGCGCGAACAGCACTTCGTAGGCGCCGCCGTCCCCCGAGAGCACGCGCTTCGCGAGCTGGGCGAGCTGGGCCCCGATCGCGGCCGGGTCGGGGGCGTTGCTCACGAGGGCGCCCTCGGGCACGAGGGCCGCCGTGGAGCTGTAGACCGGACGGCCCGACTTGAGGGTCTCGCTCAGCAGGAAGCGCCGCGTGGGCTCGGCCAGGATCAGGGGATCGGTCGGGATCCACAGCGCGTCCATGTGGTCCGAGAGCAGCCCCCGCAGCGCCTCGGGAACGTCGCGCGCCGAGGCGACGCTCTTCGCGAGGACCTGGAGCCGCAGCACCGTGGCGGCCTTCGCGGCGTCCGCCACCGCCCGGGCGCCGACGTCGCCGTGGATCACGCCGATGCGCACGGCCCGCGGGTTCACGGCGCGATAGGCCGCGAGCTGGTTCCGGGTCGGAACCACGAACGCGACTCCCCACGTGTTCGGGGCGTTCGCGAGCCCGGCCGCGACCGGATCCGCGACCATCCCGAAGATCATCGGCAGCTGCGGCGCGCCGGAACGGACCGCCTGGGCGGCGAGCGGACCGAGGGCGACGACCAGGCGTGCCGTCTTCACCTGCGCCACGACGCGCTCCGCCTCGGCGGGGTCGCCCCTGAGGTCGTACTCGGTCAAGACGTGCTCGTCGGCGCCGCGCCGCAGCGCGTCGATCGCCGGCTGCCATGCCGGGGCGTCGGCGCTCTTCAGCACCGCGATCTCGGCGGCCGAAGCGACACCCGTCCCCAGCGTCAGGAACAGCGCCAGTAGCCTGCGGGACATGAGGCGCCCATTCTAGCGCCCGGCCGCGACGCGTTCGGAGAGGCTCTTGTGTCCCGGGGTCAGCGGCCGACGGTGAGGGCCAGGCTCCAGGCGCCGAGCTCGCCGCCGGCGCCGCCGCCCGGCGAGAGGTCGGTCGCCCGCAGGTGCCAGGCCCCGGCCGTGGTCTTGCCGAACAGCTTCGCCAGGGGCTCGTAGGGCGCGCGCTCGGTGGGGAACGTCGCGACGAGGCGCGTGGGCGAACAGCCGGGCGCCCCCTGGAACATCAGCACCACCTCGGTGCCGTCCGGATGCACGAGGTGCAGGGCCAGGTCGCGGCCGCAGCTCGTGGACAGGTTCACCGTGACCCGGGCGTCCGTGATCGTGCCGTCGAGTCCCCCGACCATCAGGGCCGAGGCGCTGGCGCTCGCGTCGGCGAAGCGCTTCGGGACGTCCGAGGACACGAACACGACGGCACTCGCGGGACCGGACGGCGTCGACGGCGTCGTGACCGGGGGCGCTCCGCTGCTGGAGCTGCCCGAGGCCGCGGCCACCGCCGCGCCGCCGCCGGCGGCCAGGACGCCGCCGCCGATGGCCAGCACCTTGCCGTGGCCCTTGCCCTTTTCGGCCCTCGCGACCGGCGCCGCTGCTGCGACCTTCGGCCTGGGCAGAGGCTTCGTCGCGACGACAGGTCGCGGGGTCGCCGCCGGCACCGGAGCGGCGACCGGAGGTGCGACCGTTGCGGCCGGCGCCGCGGCCTCGAGGGGCGGCGGGGGCGCGGCGCCCAGCTTGGAGATCTCGACGTACAGCGCGTAGCCGCTGCCGGGGGCCGCGACGCGGATCCAGCCATGTTGGCGCCCGCCGACCATCTCGAGGGCGGTGCCCCGCGGCACCTTCTGGATCACCGAGGCGCTGCTGTCGGGCTCGCCGCGCAGGCCGAGGTCCTCGAGGGCGTAGGCGGTTCCCGAGTCGGCGTGGACGGCCGGGATCGGCAGCAGGGCGAGAGCCAACAGGGCTCGGGCCAGGGTCCTGCCGAGGGGAAGCCTCACGGGGGAGATGCTAACGCGTGAGGCTTCCTCGGACCTAGAACTATCGCGCGAGGGCGCCGTCCTTCACGATCTGCTTGTAGGCCTGGTACGCGGGGATGCCGGTGACGCCGCCGCCGCCGTGGGTCGCCGAGCTCGCCTGGTAGAGCCCGAGGATCGGCGTGCGGAAGTCCGCGTAGCCGGGGGCCGGCCGCATGTGGAACAGCTGCTCGGCCGAGAGCTCGCCGTGGAAGATGTTGCCGCCGATCAGGCCGATGTCCTGCTCCATGTCCCACGGCCCCAGCACCTGGCGGTGGAGCACGATGTCCTTGAAGCCCGGAGCGAGCTCGTTGTAGCCGTCGATGATGCGGTCGGCGTACTTCTCGAGCTCCTCGCGCTGGGGCTCCTTCGACCACTCCTGCGGCACCCACTGCGTGAACATCGAGAAGATGTGCTTGCCCTCGGGGGCGAGCGTCTTGTCCCAGTAGCTGGGGATCGTGCCGTCCACGAACGGGCGGCGCGCGGCGCGGCCCGCCTTCGCGTCCTGGAACGCCTCCTCAGCGTAGCGCGTCGAGAGGCACAGCTCGACCGAGCCGCTGTGGTGCGGCTGCGGGTTCGAGCCCGGGTCGGCCTTGAAGTTGGGGAGGCCGTCCAGGGCCAGGTTCACCTTCACGACGCCGCTGCGCGTCTTCCAGCGCTGGATGTCGGTGACGAAGTCGGCCGGCAGGTCCTTGCGGTCGAGCTGCTTCAGGAACGTGATCTGCGGGTGGACCGTGGTGACGACGGTCTTGGCCCGGAGCTCCTCGCCGCCCTTCAGCACGACGCCCACCGCGTGGCCGTCCTTCACGAGGATCTTCTCGACCGCGGCCTGGGTGCGCACCTCGCAGCCGAACGACTTCGCCGACTTGCAGATCGCGTCGGACACGGCGCCCATGCCGCCCTCGGGGAAGCCCCAGCTCCCGAGGTGGCCGTCGCCGACGTTGCCGATCGAGTGGTGGAGCAGCACGTAGGCCGTGCCGGGGGAGTCGGGCCCGCCCCAGGTGCCGATGATGCCGTTGATCGTGAGGGCCGCCTTCACTTCCTTCGACTCGAACCAGTCGTCGAGCAGGTCGGTGCAGCTCATCGTGAACAGCCGCGTCACGTCGGCGACGCCGCGCTGGTCGAGCTTCCGCATCTTCCACGCCGTCTGCGCCTGCTCGAGCAGGTCGCCGACGTTCTTGGAGCCGACCTTGGGGGGCACGTGCATCAGCATCGGGCCCATGACGTCGGCGATGCCCCGCAGCCACTCGTCCCAGACCTTGATCGTCTCGGCGTCCTTCCTGGAGAACTGCGAGATCGACTCGTAGTTCGCCTTCGCGTCGTCGGCCATGAGCTTGAGCGAGCGGCCCTCGGGCCAGGCCTGGTAGTACGGCCCCATCGTGTAGACCTTGTAGCCGTGCTCCTTCAGCTTGAGGTCGCGCAGGATCGTGTCGGGCATCAGGCTCATGACGTAGGAGTACTTCGTCACGCGGAACTGGGGCGCTTCGGGCCAGGGCGATTCGGTCGCGGCCGCGCCGCCGACCTTCTGGTGCGCTTCGAGGATCACGGTCCTGGCGCCGGAGCGCGCGAGGTAGGCGCCCGTCACGAGCCCGTTGTGGCCGCCACCGATCACGATCGCGTCGTACGTGTTCGCCATCAAGCCTCCTGTCCGGCGTGGACGCCGTGCCCGTCGCGGGCGAGGGTCTTCGTGGTCCAATCGACCCCTTCTTCGAACGCGCTCAGCGTGGTCGCGAGGGCCGCGTCGTCGTGGGCCGCGGAGACGAACCAGGGCTCGCGCGAATCGGGCTCGCACATCACGCCGTTCTCGATGAGGAACTGGGCCAGGGTGTCGTAGAACGTGTAGTCGCTGCGCTTCCAGTCGCGGTAGTTCTTGGGCGGAACGCTGCGGAAGAACAGCCCGTTCATGCTCGGGTGGCCCGCGTAGCTGTGGGCGATGCCGCGGGCGTCGAGGATGCGGCTCATGCCCTCCTGCATCCGCCGGCCGTAGGCGTGGACGCGGTCGAGGGCGTCGGTGTCGCGCAGGATGCGCAGGCAGCGCTCGGCCGCGGCCAGCGGCATGCCGCCCGCGGTGTAGGTGCCGCCGTGGGTCACGCCGCCCGGCCGGCACATCCTCATGACGTCCTCGCGGCCGCCGACGGCCGCGATCGGGTAGCCGTTCGCCATGGCCTTCGCCACGGTGCAGATGTCGGCCTTCACCCCGTAGTGCTGCTGGGCGCCGCCGCGGGCGACGCGGAAGCCGGTCTTCACCTCGTCCACGACCATCAGCACGCCGTAGCGGGTGCACAACTCGCGGACGGCCTGGATGAACTCCGGCGTCGAGGGGATGCCGCAGCAGCTGCCGAGGAGCGGCTCGATCAGCACCGCCGCGATCGTGTCGTGCTGGCGCTTCAGCAGGTCCTCGAGGCGGCCCGCGTCGTTGTAGGGGAGGTGATGCAGCAGCTGCTTGTTGAAGCCCGGCACGCCCTGGCCGAAGGCGAGCAGCTCGGGCTCGTCGTCGGGGTTCTCGAGCTCCTCGACGTTCGCCTGCCACATCACCGCGTCGAACAGGCCGTGATAGCTGCCTTCGAAGATCACGTAGCGCTCGCGGCCCGTGAAGCCCCGGGCGATGCGCAGCGCCGCCATCACGGCCTCGGTGCCGGAGTTCGAGAAGCGCACGAGCTCCGCCGCCGCGACCATCTCGGAGATCAGCTCGGCGACCACCACCTCGCGCTCGGTGGACATGGCGAACACGGTGCCGACGTCCTGGCCGGAGCGCGCCGCGGCGTCCACTTCCGGGTGCCTGTGACCCAAGATCACAGGCCCGTAGCCGAGCCGGTAGTCGACGTACTCGTTGCCGTCGAGGTCCCAGAGCCGCGGCCCCAGGCTCGTCTTCACGTACAGCGTCTTGTCGTCGCCCCAGTAGCGGAAGTTGGAGCTCACGCCCAACGGGAGCTTTGCCAGGGCCCGGCGGAAGTGTGCGTTGTTCTTGGCGAGCGTGCGTGCCATCGGCGGCGTCCTTGTCTCTCGTGCGAGTCGAAGCGGGAGCAGGCTACCCCGCCCCTCGCGGGCCGGTCAACGCTTTCGCGTGACCTCGGGTCAGACGCCGCGATGCTAGGATCGCGCCCAACGATCGGAGGAGCGAGGCGATGGATTTCGAGCTCAGCCCCGAACTGCAGGCGCTCCGCGCGCGGGTGCGTCGCTTCACGGAAGAGGAGCTCTTCCCCCACGAGCTCACGGTCGAAGCCGATGGGCCGCTCCCCGACGCCGTCGCGGCGCGGCTGCGGCGTCGCGCGGTGGAGGAGGGCTTCTGGCCGATGAACGTCCCGAAGGCCCTGGGCGGCCTCGGCTCCTCGGTCCTGGAGCAGGTGATCGCCCAGGAGGAGGCCGGCCGCGCCACGAACGACATGTGGGGCTACGTCGGCGGACCCTACAACGCGCTGCTCGCCTGCAACCCCGAGCAGAAGAAGCGCTACCTGGACCCGGCGATCCGCAACGAGGTGCCGGCGGGCGCCGCCTACGCGATCACCGAGCCCGGCGGCGGCTCCGACACCTCGAACCTGCGCACGCGCGCCGTGAAGAGCCCGGGCGGCTGGGTCATCGACGGCGAGAAGTGGTTCGTCACGAGCTACGGCCGCGCGCCGGTGACGATCTGCCACGCGATGACCGGCCCCGAAGAGGCGACGCTGTTCCTCGTGGACGTGGGTCACCCCGGCATGCGCGTCTCGCGGAACCCGCACTTCATGACGCGCACCGAGGACGACCATCCCGAGGTCGTGTTCGAGCGCTGCGAGGTGCCCGACGCCCAGGTGCTGGGCGAGGTGGGGAAGGCCGACGCGGTGACGAAGGAGTGGTTCCGCGAGGAGCGCCTGCACATCGCCGCGCGCTGCCTGGGCGCGGCCCAGCGCCTGATCGAGGAGGCGAAGGCCTGGGTCAGCGAGCGCGAGTCGTTCGGGAAGAAGCTCCACGAGCACCAGGCGATCGGCTTCATGCTGGCGGACTGCGCGACCGAGCTCTACGCCGCGCGCCTCATGACCTACAAGACCGCGTGGGAGGAGGACAGCGGCCGTTTCGACGGCAAGGAGCTCCACGCCAAGGCCTCGATGTGCAAGCTCTACGCGTCGGAGATGGCGAACCGCGTCGCGGATCGCGTCGTCCAGATGTTCGGCGGCCGCGGCTACTGCAAGGACTACGCGGCCGAGCGCCACTTCCGCCACGTGCGGGTCGACCGCATCTGGGAAGGCACCTCGGAGATCATGCGCACGATCATCCTGAACGGCGTCCTGAAGCGCGACCTGCGCCGTCTCGTCTACTAGATGCCCCTTCCCGCGCATCCCTTGAAGGCGCTGTTCGAGCCGCGCGGCGTCGCGGTGGTCGGCGCGTCCGAGACGCCGGGCAAGTACGGCTACATCCTCCTGAAGACGCTCCTCGACGAGGGCTACGCGGGCGCGACGTTCGGGGTCAACCCGAAGGGCGGCGGCCTCGGCGGCCGTCCCTTCGTGAAGACGCTGGCCGAGGCCGATGGCCCGATCGACGTGGCGCTCGTGGTGCGGCCAGCCCACGAGTGCCTCGCGGCCGTGACCGAGGTGGCGGGCCGCGGGATCCCGTTCGCGATCGTGTACGCGGCCGGCTTCGCGGAGCACGGCGCCGAGGGCCACGACATGCAGCGGGCCATGGTCGAGGCCGCGCGGCGCGGCGGCACGCGCCTCGTGGGCCCGAACGGGATGAACATCTTCAGCGGCCCGGCCCGGCTCAACCTGTCCGCGATCGTGCCGTTTCCCATGGGCGGCCTCGGCTTCCTCTCGGCCTCCGGCAACCTCGGCTACGCCCTCGCCCAGGAGGCGGCGACCCGCGGCACGGTGGGCTTCTCGCGCTTCGTGAGTGTCGGCAACCAGGCCGATCTCGCCCTCGACGAGTACCTGGACGCGCTGCGCGTCGATTCCGACACCCGGGTCGTGCTCGTCTACGCCGAGGGCTTCGTGCCCGGACGGGCCCGCGCCTTCCTCGACGTGCTGGCCCGGACCGCCGCGGTGAAGCCGGTGCTGGTGCTGCGCGGCGGCCGCACGGCCGCGGGCCAGGGCACCGCGCGCTCGCACACGGGCGCCCTCGCCGGGGAGAGCGCCGTGGCCCGCGAGGCCCTGCTGCAGGCCGGCGCCGTCCTCATCGACCGCGCCGACGAGGCGCTCGCGATCGCCCAGGCCTTCCTCGAGTCCCCATTGCCGCGCGGTCCCCGCGTGGCCCTCGTGGGCGAAGGCGGCGGCCATGCGACGCTGCTTTCCGACGCGGCTAGCGAGTCGGGGCTGACCGTGCCCGCACTACCCGCGGCGCTGGTCGAGAGCGTGCGCCCCCACCTGCCGGCGTTCGCCGCGATCGTGAACAACCCGGTGGAGATGGGCGGCATCTCGGAGTACGACCTGCGCGTCTACGACAAGGTGCTCGGGCCGGTGCTCGACTGGGACGGCTGCGACCTGGCCGTGCTGTTCGGGGGCTACGCGCTCTACGACGAGGCTCTCGCGGACTTCCTGGCGCGGCGGCGAGCGACGACCGGCAAGCCGATCCTGCTCCACGACCTCTACGCGGACGAGAAGCGTCCGTCCTTCGAGCTCCTGCGCAAGCGCCAGCTGCCGCTCTACGCCTCGGCCGACGTCGCGGCCCGCGCGGCCGCCGCCCTCGCGCGTGGCACGCGGGCCCGGGAGCGCGCCCGGGCGACCCTCACCCCCGAATCCGCCGTGGCGTTCGCGTTGCCCGAGGAGCTGCACGTCGTCCTCGTGGCGGCGCGGCAGCGCGCCGCGCGAGCCCTCACCGAGGACGAGGCCGCGCGGCTTCTCTCCCACGCCGGCATCGACGTGCTGCCGTCGGAGCTGGTGCGCGATGCGGACGCGGCCGTGGCCGCGGCCGCGCGCCTGGGTTTCCCCGTGGTCCTGAAGGCCCACGCGCCCGACCTCGTCCACAAGAGCGACGCCGGCGGCGTGCACCTCGACCTGCGCACGGCCGAGGACGTGCGCGCCGCGTTCGCCCGGGTGGGCGCCCTCGCCCCCGAGGCGCGCGTGACGCCGTTCCGGCGCGGTGGCGTCGAGGCGCTCCTGGGCGCCCGGCGCGACGCGCAGTTCGGTCCGATCCTGCTGTTCGGGGCGGGCGGCGTCACGGCCGAGGTCGTGGCCGACACGACCCTGCGTACCGTTCCCTGCTCCGAGGCAGAATGCGGCGCCATGATCGCCTCGACGCGGCTCGCGCGGCTGCTCGACCGTCCCCGGGGCGGCGCGCCGATTCCCCACGCGCCCGTGGTCGCCGCCTTGCGAGCGCTCGGCCGGCTGATCGCGGCAGTCCCGGAGATCGAGGACGTCGAGATCAACCCGCTGTCCTGCGGACCCGACGGCGCCGTGGCCCTCGACGCCCGCGTCCTGGTCGAACGATGAGCGGCGGCGAGGAGGTCCGGAAGCGTGCCGGACTCCTCGCCTTCGTCGGGCTCGTCTACGCCTCGGCCTGCGGCGGTCCGTACGGGATGGAGAACTACGTGGCCGAGATCGGCCCGGGTCTCTTCATCCTCATGTTGTTCGTGACCCCGTGGCTGTGGGGCGTGCCGATGGCGTTCGCGTCGGCCGAGCTCTCGAGCCGGCGTCCCGTGGCCGGCGGCTACTACCGTTGGGTGCAGGTGTACCTCGGCGAGTTCCCGGGCTATCTCGCGGGCATCTGGAGCCTGTTCTCGTCGTTTCTCGACAACGCCCTCTACCCCGTGCTGTTCGCCCGAGCGATCGCCCACTTCACGCCGCTCACGCGCTTCGAGCAGTGGCTGATCGCGGTCGTCTTCATCGCGGCGCTGACCTTCCTCAACTACCGCGGCATCGCCATCGCGGGCCGCGCGGCCGTCGCCCTGAACGTCTTCCTGCTGGCGCCCCTCGCATGGCTGATGGGGGCGGCCCTCGTCCACTGGCGCGGCAACCCCATCGTGCCGTTCGCCGCGCCCGAGACGACGCCGGGCGAGCTGATCGGCACCGCCCTCGCCCTCTCGATGTGGCTCTACTCCGGCTACTACGAGGTCTCGACGGCCGCGGAGGAGATCGAGGACCCGAAGCGCGCGATCCCCTTCGCGATCGCCCTGGTGACGCCGCTCGTGGTGCTGAGCTACGCGCTGCCCATCGTGGCGCTCCTCGCGACCAGCACCGACTGGGCGAGCTGGACCTCGGGCCAGTTCGTGACGGGCGGCTATACGCTGGGCGGGCCGTTCCTGGGACGCTGGCTGTTCCTGGGCAGCGTCGCCAGCTACTCGGTCATCTTCCTCGCCTACGTCGTGTGGTGGTCGCGGCTCGCGTGGGCGCTGGCCGACGACGGCTACCTGCCCGGGTCCCTGCGCAAGCTGCACCCTCGCTTCGGCACGCCGCACCGCGTGCTGCTCGCCTACGGCGTCATCTACGCGATCATGGCGGCGTTCCCGTTCGAGGACCTGCTGGTGGCCGACTCGTGGCTGGCCGGCGCGTACACGATGCTGATCCACTTCGCGGTGGTGCGGGCGCGGCGCGTCGACGGCGTCGCGGGCGAGGGCTTCCGCATCCCGGGGGGCCGCGCCGGACTCATCGCGAACGCCGCGATCCCCGGCATGACGTGGCTCGCGATGCTGTTCTTCACCCGGGCGGACCAGGTCTGGCTCGGCCTCACGTTCCTCGCCGCCGGCCCGATCCTCTACTTCGTGACGCGCGCGCTCCGGGCCCCGGCCCCGTTGCGCTAGAATCGAAGTCCCCATGCAACCTCGGGTCCCCGTAGACGACGATCGCTTCCACGACAAGTGCGGGCTGTTCGGCATCTTCGGGCACCCGGAGGCCTCCCACCTCACCTATCTCGGCCTGTACGCGCTGCAGCATCGCGGCCAGGAGTCCGCCGGGATCGTGGCGAGCGACGGCGTGCACCTGCGGGTCGAGAAGGGGATGGGCCTGGTGAACGACGTGTTCACCGACGGCAAGCTCGAGAAGCTCGCCGGCGACCGGGCCATGGGCCACGTGCGCTACTCCACCGCCGGCGACACGGTCGCCGCCAACGCCCAGCCGATCCTGATCGAGTGCCACCGCGGCCCGATCGCCCTGGGCCACAACGGCAACCTGGTGAACGCGAAGATCCTGCGCCACGAGCTCGAGGCGGCCGGCTCGATCTTCCAGTCCACCTCGGACACGGAGGTGATCCTCCACCTCTACGCCCGCAGCCACCGCGAGCGGCTCGAGGACGCGATCGCCGCCAGCCTCACGAAGGTGATGGGCGCGTTCTCGCTGCTCTTCCTGACCCCCGACGTGCTGGTGGCGGCTCGCGATCCCTGGGGCTTCCGGCCCCTCGTCCTCGGCCGGCTCGAGGGCTCCTGGATCGTGGCCTCGGAGACCTGCGCCCTCGACCTGATCGACGCCGAGTACGTGCGCGACATCGAGCCCGGCGAGCTGGTCGTGATCGACCGCAACGGCCTGCGCAGCTTCAAGCCGTTCCCGCCCGAGCCCGTGCGCCAGTGCGTGTTCGAGCACGTGTACTTCGCGCGTCCCGACAGCCTGGTGTTCGGCCGCAACGTGCTCGCCTCGCGGCTGCTGTTCGGCAAGCAGCTCGCCCGCGAGCAGCCGGCCCCGGCCGACATCGTCGTCCCGATCCCCGACAGCGGCATGGGCGCCGCCATGGGCTTCGCCCAGGAGAGCGGCCTGCCCTTCGAGTGGGGCCTGATCCGCAACCACTACGTGGGCCGGACCTTCATCGAGCCCAAGCAGAAGGTTCGCTCCTTCGGCGTGAAGATCAAGCTGAACCCCGTGGCCCACATCCTGGCCGGCAAGCGCGTGGTGCTCGTCGACGACTCGATCGTGCGCGGCACCACGTCCCGCAAGATCGTGAAGATGGTGCGTGCCGCCGGCGCCCGCGAGGTGCACCTGCGCATCAGCAGCCCGCCGACGACCGGGCCCTGCTACTACGGCATCGACACGCCCCTGAAGAGCGAGCTCATCGCCTCGAACCACTCCCTCGAGGAGATCCGTCAGTACATCGAGGCGGACAGCCTCGGCTATCTCTCCCAGGACGGCATGCTGCGCGCGGTGAGCGACGCGGCCGGCGAGCGCCACTGCACGGCCTGCTTCTCGGGCCGCTACCCGGTGGCCGTGGCCCAGCCCGACGACTGGCAGCTGAAGCTCATGTTCGATTCGCGCCAGTCAGCGCTCAAGGCCTAGCACGCCCCGGCTGCTCGCGATCGGGCACGTGACCCGGGACAAGCGCCCCGCGGGCGACGTCCTGGGCGGCACCGTCTCCTACGCGGCCGTCGCCGCGCAGCGCCTGGGCTGGGACGCCGCGGTGCTCACCGCGGCCGGCCCCGACTTCGCGCCCGAGGTCGACCTTCCCGGCGTCGCCGCGTTCGTGACCCGCAGCTCCGCCACGACGCGCTTCGTCAACAGCTACGACGGCGCGGGGCAACGCACCCAGAGCGTCGTCGCGCGGGCCCAGGACGTGGACCTGTCCCTGCTTCCCGACGCCTGGCGCGACCCGGACGTGCTGCTCCTGGGGCCGGTCGCGGGAGAAGTGGCCGGGGGCACGGCCGCGGCGTTCGAGGCGAGCGTCGTGGGCGCCACGGCCCAGGGCTGGCTGCGCGCGATCGACGAGGACGGCGTCGTGTCGGCCCAGGACTGGGCGCAGCCCGGCCGCGATCTCGCCTCGGTCCACGCCTTGTTCCTGTCGGAGAACGACCTGCCCGACGCGGCGGCGCGCTGCCCGGGCCTGCTCGGCCACGTGCCGATCGTGGTGCTGACCCGCGGCTGGCGCGGCGTCACGCTGTTCGAGCGCGCCTCGCTCCACGACGTGGCGGGCCTGCCCCGCGAAGAGGTGGATCCCACGGGCGCCGGGGACGTCTTCGCCGCCGCATTTCTCGTGCGCTACCATGAAACGCACGATCCGCTCGCGGCCGCGGCGTTCGCGACCTGCGCGGCCTCGTGCGTCGTGGAAGCGGTCGGCACGGCTGGCATCGGGACGCGGGCCGAGGTCGAGGCGCGCCTCGTGGAGCGCGAGCGTCTTCTGGAAGAAGGGGAGTGGGATGAATAAGGCGTTGGCCGTCGTCGCGCTCATGGCGTTGCCGGTCTCGGCCCAGGAGCCGGGCCCCGCCCCGGCCGCGGGCCCCCAGGCGATCGTCGAGACGGCCCAGGGCTCGTTCACGATCCGCCTGCGTCCGGACCTCGCGCCCCTCCACGTCGCGCACTTCCTGAAGGTCGCGAAGGCCGGGGGCTTCGACGGCACCACGTTCCACCGCCTCATCGCGGGCGGCATCATCCAGGGCGGCGATCCGTTCTCGAAGGACCCGAAGCGCACGGCCGAGTACGGCAGCGGCGGCCTCGGCCTGCTGAAGGCCGAGTTCTCCCAGGCGGAGTTCGCCCGCGGCGTCGTGGCGGCGGTGCGCCGTCCGTCCGGCGTGAACACGGCCGGCAACCAGTTCTTCGTGGTGCTGCAGGCGCAGCCCGCCCTCAAGGGCCAGTACACGATCTTCGGCGAGGTCGTCTCGGGCCTGGAGGTCGCCGACAGGATCGGGACGGCGCCCGTCACCGGCGACCGCGCGAACGAGCGGATCGAGATGAAGGTCAAGGTCGTGGAGCCCGCGCCCGCGACCCCGGCTTCGTGATACGTTCTGCGGCCAATCATGGCTGAGCCCGGACGCCGCAAGCGCATCCTGGTCGTCGACGACGAGGAGGACGTGCAGGTGCTCGTGAGCCGCATCCTCAAGGATGCCGGCTACGACGTGGACCGGGCGAGCGACGGCGGCCAGGCCATCGAGCGCCTGCGGGCCCACCGGCCCGACCTGATCGTGCTCGACCTCATGATGCCCGGCATCGACGGCTGGGGCGTGCTCGAGCACCTCAAGAAGACGCCGGAGCCGCCGCCCGTCGTGATCGTCACGGCCCGCACCGACTACGCCACGTTCGCGCGCGGCGTGCGCGAGGGCGGCACCGCCTTCGTCTGCAAGCCCTTCCGCTTCCACGAGCTCGTGGCGACCTGCCAGCGTCTGCTGATGCCCGGCATCCATCCCCACGGGGCCGCGTCGGGAGCGGAGCGCCGGCGCGACCCGCGCCGCACCCTGATGGTCGAGGTGAAGGTGCTCTCGCGCGACCGCGCGCCGATCGCCCTGGGCGAGCTCGTGAACATCGGCCCGGGCGGCGCACAGGTCGACCTCGGCGTGCCCCTCGACCTGGGCGACGCCGTGCGCGTCGCGTTCCACATCCCGGGCGGCGAGAACACCCTGTCGATCGAGGGCCAGGTGCGCTGGCGCACCGCGGCGCCCCGCGGCTTCGCCCACGGGCTCAAGTTCCAGAGCCTGACCCCCGAAGAAGACAAGCAGCTCTCCGAGCTGCTCCGACCCCAGGCCTGACGCCGTGGACGTCCCGCTCCCGGCGGGGGTGAGACGGCTGGCCGAGGCCCTGGCCGCGGCCGGCGGGCGACCCTACGTCGTGGGCGGCGCCGTGCGCGACGCGCTGCTGGGCTTGGCCGTCACAGACTTCGACGTCGAGGTCTTCGGTCTCGAGGCCGACGCGTTGCGCCGCGTGCTCGAGGGACTCGGCCGCGTCGATGCCGTGGGCCAGGCCTTCACCGTCTACAAGCTGTCCGGGCTCGCCGACGTGCCGGGCGCCGTCGACGTCTCGCTCCCGCGTCGTGACTCGAAGGCCGGTCCTGGTCACCGCGGCATCGCCGTCGTGGGGGATCCGCACCTCGCTCCCGCCGAGGCCGCACGGCGCCGCGACTTCACGGTGAACGCGCTGATGTTCGATCCGCTGCGGGGCGAGCTCCTCGATCCCCACGGCGGCGCCCGCGATCTCGCGGACCGTGTGCTCCGCGCCGTGGACGCCGCGACCTTCGGCGAGGACCCGCTGCGCGCCCTGCGGGCCGTGCAGATGGCGGCGCGCTTCGAGCTCACGGTCACGCGGGAGACGGCGGATCTCTGTGCCGGCATGCCGCTGCGGGAGCTGCCCGCGGAGCGCGTGTTCGGCGAGCTCGAGAAGCTGCTGCTGAAGGCGCGGCGCCCGTCCCTGGGCTTCGGCCTCCTCCACGACTGGGGGATGCTCCCCGTCGTGGCGCCGGAGCTGATCCCCCTCGAGGTGACGCCCCAGGACCCGGAGTGGCATCCGGAGGGCGACGTGTGGATCCACACCCTCATGGTGATCGACCGGGCCGCCGGCGAGATCTCCGGCCTCGACCGGCCCCGCGCCCTCGCGGTGATGCTGGGTGCCCTGTGCCACGACCTCGGCAAGCCCCCGACCACGAAGTTCGAGGACGGCCGCACGCGTTCGCGCGGCCACGAGGAAGCCGGCGTGGCGCCCACGGAGGCGCTGCTCGACCGCTGGAACGTCCACACCCTGCTCGGCTACGACGTCCGGGGGCAGGTGGTTGGCCTCGTCGCGCATCACCTGAAGCCCGGTCAGCTCTACGACGTGCGCGACCAGGTCTCCGACGGAGCCGTGCGGCGCCTCGCGCGCAAGTGCGAGCCCGACCTCCTGTACCGCGTCGCGCGGGCCGATTGCATGGGCCGCAAGGGCGAGTGGCCGCCCGTCGCGATGGAGTGGTTCCGCGAGCGGGTCGAAGCCCTGGACGTGGCCGTGCGCCCGCCCGAGGCGCTGCTGAAGGGCCGGCACGTCCTGGCCCTCGGGCTTCCGCCGGGCCCCGAGGTGGGTCGCATCGTGGCCGCGGTGTACGAGCGTCAGCTCGACGGGGCGGTCGCGACCCTGGAGGACGCGGTGGCCGAGGCCCGGCGTCTGCTCGCAGCTCCCTAGTTTTTCGAACTCTCCCGAGTCCGGCGCCGTTTCTCCCGGGCATGAGCGGGGTGTGGGCTCTCGTCGCCCTGGCCGGCGTCCTGGCGCCCGGCGATCTCGTGATTCGCCACGTGACGGTCGTCTCGGCGGAACGCGACGCGCCGCGGGCCGACACCGACGTCGTGATCCGCGGCGAGCGCATCGCCTGGGTCGGCGCCCTGGCCGAGCCCACCGACGGCACGACGGTCCTGGACGGGACGGGCCGATACCTCGTCCCGGGCCTCATCGACGGCCACGTCCACCTCGCGGCGCTGCCGGGCCTGAGCGGCGCCCAGGCCGCGGCGATGCCGGAGACGGTCGCGGCCTACTTCGAGCAGATGCCCCGCAGCTACCTGTACTTCGGGTTCACGACCGTGGTCGACGTCAACGTGGTCGAGCCCGCCCTGCTGGCGCGCGTGCGCGCGGCCGATCTCGCGCCGGAGGTCCTCGACTGCGGGGGCGGCGTGATGGTCGCGAACGGCTACCCGATGCTGAACCGGCCGGCGCCCGAGCGCTTCCACCGCTACCCGAACTACCTCGATGCGACCGAAGGGCACGCACCGGAGGACGTCGTGGCGCGGATCGCGCAGGGCGGCGCGTCCTGCGTGAAGGCGTTCTACGAGCCCGGCCCGCCGAGCGCGCCGTTTCCACTCCCGTCCCTCGCGACGATGCAGGCGCTGCGCGACGCCGCGCACCGGCGCCGCCTGCCGCTGCTGCTCCACGCGAACTCCCTCGAGGCGCATCGCTTCGCCGTCGCGCTGTCCGCGGACGCCGTGGCCCACGGCCTCTGGAACTGGAGCGGTTTCGAGGGTGGGGCCCGGGAGCTGCCTCCCGAGGTGCGGGCCCTGCTCGACGAGGAGCGGCGCCTCGGCCTCGGCTACATGGCGACGCTGCGCGTGATGAGCAGCGTCGCCGACCTGTTCACCCCCGGGTTCCTCGACGACCCGCGGCTCGCGAAGGTGTTGCCGCCGGCGTTCCTGGCGTTCTGCCGTTCTCCGGCCGGCCGCTGGCTCGCCGACGAGACGAACGAGGAGGGCCTTCCGAGCGAGCAGATCCGCGCCCTCTACCGGGACGGGCGGCAGGCCGCCTTCACCTACATGGCGGGCCGGGGCGCCCGGCTGCTCTTCGGCAGCGACACGCCGTCCGATGCGACGTACGCGAATCCTCCGGGCTACAACGGCTTCCTGGAGCTGCGCGCGATGGAGCAGGCGGGCGCGACGCCGCGGCAGATCCTGCAGGCGGCGACCCTCGAGAACGCGCGCTTCTTCGGGATCGACACGCGGGCCGGCAGCGTCGAGCCCGGCAAGCTCGCGAACCTGCTGCTGCTTCGCGAGGATCCGCTCGCCTCCACCGGGGCCTTCGACAGCCTCGAGACCGTGGTGCTGCGCGGCCGCGTCGCGGCGCGCGAGCGCCTCGCCGCCCGCTAGACCATCACGGCCCGCGAGCCGAGGCAGATCCGGCCGAGGGCCACGTCGCCCTCGATCGCGACGCGGGCCTCGGCGTCGGGACGCAGCGCCTTGAAGAACATCCGCCAGGCGGCGTCGGCGTCGAGGCGGACGTGGGCCGTCGGCGCCTCGTCGGCGCCGGCGAAGAGCGCCCAGCCCGGGCCGCGGCGCAGCAGCGTCCACGTGCCGCCCGCCTCGCCCGTGGCCTCGAACCGGACGCTCGTCCCGTCGGCGGCCGCGACCTCCTTGTAGGTGAACGGCAGGGCGCGCACGGAGATCTCCAGGGTCGGATGCAGCCAGCGCCGCCCGTTCAGGAGCGGCGCGCCCACGGCCTCGCGGATCTGCTGCTGGTGATGCCAGCGCTCGGTGAACTCGCGGCCAGTGTCCATCCAGTGCAGCGATTCCGCTTCCCCGGCCCACGCCACGGGGAACACGGCCGGAGCCATGGGATCGATCGCGGCCACCAGGGCCGCGTGCTGCGCGCCGACGAACTCCACGAGATCCGTGATGACCCGCGGGCTGAGCCGCTCGGCCGCGCGCACGCCCTCGGCGTTCAGGACGTTGAGCCAGGCGGTCAGGCCGCCCGGGGAGGTGAGCGCCTCGACCGGCGGCGTCAGGCGATGGCCGTCGCGAAGCACCGAGAGCTTGCGCAACTCCGCGTCCAGGAGATGCGCCGCCACGTCCCTCACGCGCCAGGCTCCCGCCATCGTCGGCGCCTTCCAGGCGTCGGGCCCGAGAGATCGCAACAAGCCGACCAGCTCGGCATGCAATCCGGGGAACAGGCCGGCCGTGAGGGTGGGGGCGAGAGGCGTGAGCGGCATCGCGGATTGTCGGTTATCTTATCCCCCGCGGAGGACAGGGCCCATGGGTACCTCGAGGTTCCTCAAGACGCCGAAGCTCAGCATCGTCCTGCAACTCACCGAAGTGAGCTCGGCCGACGGCCGCACCTGGGAGGTCCACGACATCGAGCGCAACCGCGGCTTCCGGGTGAGCCTGCCGAAGGGCCTCGAGGCGAAGACCGACGACGACGTGGTCGACAAGGCCCTGGGCGTCGCCATCGAGCGGGCCCTCGTGACGCCGCCCGAGAAAGTCGCCGGCCCGCTCTACGAGGTCGCGATCAGCGACGACGACGTGAAGCAGGCGGCCGAGGCATGAGCCGTCACGTCTCCGGCCGGCCCGACCCGGCCGAGCACGCCGCGTACTTCGGGCGCTACATCGACCGCGTCCCGGGAGACGACGCCCTCGGCGCGATCGAGGGCCA
The DNA here is from genome assembly GCA_902826455.1 of uncultured Acidobacteriota bacterium. GTDB lineage: Bacteria > Acidobacteriota > Vicinamibacteria > Fen-336 > Fen-336 > CADEEV01. The sequence continues at coordinate 44,182 of CADEEV010000016.1, forward strand.
GCTCGCCGGAACGCTGGCCCTGCTCCGTGGCGTCTCGGAGGCGGACTCGCTCCAGCGCTACGAGCCGGGCAAGTGGAGCCTGCGCGAGGTCGTGGGCCACGTGACCGACGCGGAGCGCGTGTTCTCGTACCGTGCCCTGCGCTTCGCCCGCGGCGACGAGACGCCGCTGCCGGGCTTCGACCAGGATCCCTGGATCGCCGCGGCCGGCTTCGACCGGCGCTCCTGGGCCGAGAGGATCGAGGAGTTCGAGACGGTGCGGCGCGCCACGCTCCTGCTGTTCGGCGGCTTCGACGCCGCGGCCTGGGCCCGCAAGGGCACGGCGAGCGGCGGGCCCATGTCGGTGCGGGCGCTCGGCTTCATCGTCGCCGGCCACGAGCTGCACCACGTGCACGTGGTGCGCACCAAGTACCTCGGCTCTCAGAAATAGCCGGTCATCAGCTCGTCCACCCAGGCCGGGACCGTCGCCCCGTCCGGCGCGTCGAAGACCGGAAAGTGCGGCTTGACGTCGAGCACCGGCGTGCCGTCGATCGCGTCGAGGCCCTGCACGCCGAGCGTTGCGCCCTCGATGCGGACGATCCTCACGCTCGTGACGCCGATGGGATTCGGCCGGTGCTTCGCACGCTGCGCGAAGATGCCCAGCTCCGGCAGGTCCGCGCGATCGCGGGGCCGTCGCACGAGATGGGCGGCGGGATCGAAGCGCGCCTCGTGCATCCAGTAGACGACGAGGGCGTGGGAGCAGCCGTCGAGGCCCTGGAGGCCAGCGGCCAGCTCGGAGCGCAGGACGATCTCCGAGACGACGCCGCCCCAGGCGTCGTCTCGGCCTTCGCGGACGGGCGAGCGCACGCTGCCGATGGGTTCGAGATGCATGGGCTCATCGTCGGGTCCGCGCCCCGCGAATGCAACGGGTCGTGAGATCATGCGCGCCGTGACTTCATGGCCGGGCGGCGCGCCCGACGCCGCGGACGCGGCCCTTCTCGTGCCCTTGCTGGCGAGCGCCCTCGCGGCCCTCGTCCTCGGCGTCCTCGAATGGCGCTCGAGCCCACGCCTGACGGCGCGGCAATGGCTGTGGCTGATGCCCGTGCTGATCCTGGGCGGCGTGCTGCGCTTCGCGTGGGCCGACGCCCGCACGCCATGGGAGGACGAAGGGCTCACGGCCATCCGGACCGCGGGGGCCCGGGCCTCGGCCGTGACGGCGCAGGTGCGCGCGGGCGTCGGCCTCGTCGAGCTCCGGCGCTACGCGCGTCCCGCGCCCGGCACCCTGGGATGGTTCCTGCTCCATCCCTCGCACCACACCGCGGACGTGCACCCGCCCCTCTATTTCGTGCTGGCGCGCCTGTGGCTGGAGATGGTCGGCGCCGGGATCCACGCCTTGCGGCTGTTCTCGGGGCTCCTGGGCCTGCTCGCGATCCCGGCCGCGGGCTGGCTGGCCCTCGAGGCCTCGGGCTCGTCGCGCCCGGCGTGGCTGGCGGCGTTCCTGCTCGCGGTCGCGCCGCTCCAGGTCGTGTACAGCCAGGAGGCGCGCATGTACTCCCTCCTGGTCCTCATGACGCTGGCCTCGACCGCGGCGCTAGTGCGCTTCCTGAAGCTCGGCGGCTGGCGCCGGGCGGCGCTCTACGGAGCGCTCGTGGGCCTGGGCTGCCAGACCCACGGCCTGTTCGCGTTGCTCGTCGCGGGCCACGCGGCCTGCGTCCTCGTGCTCCATGCGTCGGCGCTGCGGCCTCGCATCGCCCCGGCCCTGGCTGCCGCTGCCGCGGGCGTCGCCTGCGGGGGACCGTGGGTCGTCCTCGGCGTTCTCCGTGGCCGCCAGGAGCGGGTGACGTGGCTCCTGTCGCGGCCCGACCTGCCGACCTGGATCCACCACTTCGTCGGGGGGCTCGCGGCGAACCTCGGCACGATCGACCCGTTCCACCTGGGGCCGCCGCTCGTCGCGCTCGCCGTGTTCCTCGGGCTCGCCGAGCTGGGCCGTCGCCGCGCGCCATGGGCGAGCCTCGTCGCCGCGTCGGCCGGCGCGTGGCTGCTGGCGATCGTCGTTCTCGACGCCTCCCGGGGCAGCGCCCTCGGCACGTTCCCGCGCTACTTCCTGGCGCCCACCGGCCTGCTCCTGGTGCTCGCCGGGCTCGGCCTCGACGGCCTCGCCCAGCGCTTCCGCATCGCCGGGAGCCTCGTGAGCGCCGGGCTCCTGGCGCTGATGACGCTCTCCGCGCTCGACACCTCGCGCTCGCCGCGCGTCTGGTACAAGGACCTGGGGCTGTCGCAGGGAGTCACGGACGCGTGGCGGGCCGCCTCGCCCGCGACGCTGTACGTCTTCGCGCCGGCGGCCGCGAACGACCTGGTCGCGATGGCCGAGGCGACGGACGTGGACGTGTGGGTCGTCTCCCCGGCCGATCCGCAGGTGCCGTCGGGCGCGTTCGTCTGGTCCCGCTGGAACGAGAGGAAGGCTCTCGCCAGGCGCCTCGGAGGCTCGCTCGAGCCGATCGGCGCGCGCGTCTTTCGCTTCAAGCGCTGGCCCGGCGCAGCCATGGAGGTTCGATGACGGTGCTCGTGACCGGGGCTCCCGGTTGGCTTGGAACGCGGCTGCTCGAGGTTCTCGCGCGCGGCTTCGACGGCGAAGGCCCGACGGAGACCCGGGACGTGCGCTGCCTGGTCCTGCCCGGAGTCGATACGCGCTCGATCGAGGCGCTCGGCCCGCGCTTCGCGGTGCATCGCGGCGACGTGACGCAGCCGGCGAGTCTCGTCGAGGCCGTGCGCGGCGTCGACGTCGTGATGCACCTCGCGGGCATCGTCCACCCGAAGAAGCCGGGGGACTTCGACGCCCTGAACGCCCAGGGCACGCGCAACCTGCTCCAGGCCGCCTCCGATGCCGGCGTGAAACGCCTGGTCCTCATCAGCTCCGACGCCGTGGCCGGGATCCGCGCCCCGGGCTCGCCCTTGATGAAGGAAGAGGATCCGGTCGATCCCCACGGCTCCTACGGCCGTTCCAAGGCGAAGGCCGAGGCCCACGTCCGCGACTTCCACGCCGCGGGCCGCATCGAGGGCGTCGTGCTGCGGCCCTTCTGGTTCTACGGCCCGCACCAGCCCGAGCGCCAGACGCGCTTCTTCAAGATGATCCAGTCCGGGCACCCGATCATGTTCGGCAACGGCGAGAACCAGCGCGGGCTCTCCGCGACGGACAACGTCTGCGACGCGCTGCTGCGCGCCGCCACGGTGCCGGCCGCGGCGGGGCAGACCTACTGGATCGCCGACGAGCGCGTCTACACCTCGAACGAGATCTACGAGACGCTGGCCGAGCTCCTCGACGTGAAGGCCTTCGGGCCGCGCCGCATCCCGAGCCTCGTGAGCTGGGGCTGCCGCAACACCGACGCCGTGCTGCAGTCCGTGGGCATCTTCGTCTCGGAGATCCACGTGGCGGGCAAGATGGACCGCGACATCGCCGGCGACATCACGAAGGCGAAGCGCGAGCTCGGCTACACGCCGCGTGTCGCGATGCGCGAGGGCATGCGCCGCTCGATCGAGTGGTGCAAGGCGAAGGGCCTGCTCTAGCCCTACGCCAGCAGCAGCTCGACGCTCTCCCGGAACACGTCCGTGTGGCGGTCGATGTCGGCCTCGGTCGTGGTCGGCGCGATCAACGCCATGCTGTGGAACGGCGTCAGCAGGATGCCGCGGTTGAGCGCGGCCAGGTGCATGTAGCGGTCGAGGTCCCCGTCCATGGCCGCCGCGGCCTCGCTGCCGTTGCGGGCCGGCGCCTCCCGGAACCAGTACTCGGCGCGGCAGCCGAGCTGGCTCACGTTCCAGGGCAGCTCGTGCTCGCGGATCACCGCCGCGACGCCGGCCGTCCAGCGCTCGGCCAGCGGGATCGTGCGGGCGAAGGCCTCGGCCGTGAGGACGTTCTGCAGCGTCGCGCGCATCGCGGCCAGCGACAGCGCGTTGCCGGCCAGGGTGCCGCCGATGCCGTTCGTGTCGGTGTCGTTGACGGCCGACATGTGCTCGGCGCGAGCCGCCACTTCCTTGCTGAAGCCGTAGGCCGACGCCGGCACGCCGCCCGCGAGCGGCTTGCCCATCGTCAGGATGTCGGGCTCGAGGCCGAAGGCTTGCGTGTAGCCGCCGGGGCCCGCGCACAGCGTGTGGGTCTCGTCGATGATCAGCAGCGTTCCCGTGCGCCGCGTGATCTCGCGCAGCGCGGCGTGGTAGCCGGGATCCGGGTGGATGATCCCGATGTTCGTCATGGCCGGCTCGGCCAGCACGCAGGCGACGTCGCCCGGAGCGAGGGCCGCCTCCAGGGCGCGGAGGTCGTTGAACTCCACCACCTTGGTGGTGGTGCTCGGATCCACGGCGGGGCCGGCGTTGCCGGGCCGCTGGATGCCGACGCCGTCCTTCAGCCACACGAAGCTCTCGTCGACCGTGCCGTGGTAGCAGCCGTTGTAGACGAGGATCAGCCTGCGGCCCGTGATCTGCCGCGCGAGCCGCAGCGCGAAGCGGTTGGCGTCCGTGGCCGTGAGGGCGAACTGCCAGTAGGGGAGCCCGAAGCGCCGGGCCATCTCCTCGCCGACCCAGATCGAGTCCTCGGTCGGGAGCATGAACGTGATGCCGCGGCGCGCCTGGGCCGCGATCGCCTCGACCGACGCCGCGGGGGCGTGGCCGGTCATGGCGCCCGTGTCGCCGAGGCAGAGGTCGAGGTAGCGATGGCCGTCGACGTCGGTGAAGTACGCCCCGTCTCCCGAGTCGACGAACAGGGGAAAGCCGCCGGCCCAGCGCACCATCCAGCTCATCGGCACGCCCGACAGGAGCGAGCCCTTGGCCCGCTCGAAGAGCGCCTTGGAGCGCGGGTTCGCGGCGGCGAAGCGGGCGATCTCGGCGTCGAGGCGGGTCTTGAGGACTCTGCGGTCGAGGCTCCTCATCGGCGGAACCGCCCGTAGGCCGTTTCCTTGTCGAGGATCTTCAAGGTCCGCGCGTAGAGCACGTCGGTCTCCTCGCGGCTGTTGGCGATGGCCGTGAGGCCGAGCTTGCCGAACTCCGAGAGAGCCCCGATCAGGTGGAAGAGCACGCCGGACTCCGTTCCGTGGCTGTAGTGCAGCTTGTTGATGGTGAGGATCTCGATCAGGTCTTCCGGCATCAGGCCCCGATAGGCCTCGGAGCGCAGGTTGTCGGTGGCGCGGTAGTGCTTGAGATGGCCGCTCGACGAGAGGAACAAGCCGCTCGCGCTGTCGAGCTGGCCTCCCGTCAGGAACTGCAGCGCGAGGTAGGGGTGGGTCGTGCCGCCCATGCGCAGGTTGATCTCGAGGGCCTGCAGGTGCCACGGCTCCGTGACGTCGTCCTTCGAGACCAGGAAGTCCACGGCGAAGCGGCTCACGACGCCGCGCTTCGCGAGCACCGCGCCGATGCGCTGGCCGGCCTCCTGCACCTCGAGGCGGTAGTCGTCGTGGGCGGGGAAGCGGCAGCCGAGGAAGACCTGTCCGCTGGGTCCGCCGAGGATCTGATCGTGGCTCGAGAGCAGCACCACCTGGCCCCGCGGGCTGATGCGCAGCTGGGCCGAGGGCGAGTGCTTGAACTCGCCCTCGATGAACTCCTCCACGACGCCTTCCATGCGCGCGAACTTGTCGTAGTAGGCCTCGGGCGTCTCGCTGGGCACGGAGAACTCCACGGTCTCCATGGCCGTGCGCAGGTCGTCGCGAGTCTCGCCTTCCGGGTAGCGGAAGATCGCGTTGCCCTCGCCGGAGAAGCTGTCGTTCAGCTTGAGGACCGCGCGCCTGATGCCGGGCCGCTCGCGGCGCAGCTCCCGCAGGCCCTCTTCGATGTCCTGCTCCGTGCGCAGGTCCTCGTAGCCCGCGGGCAGGTCGACGTCGGCCTCGCGGAACACCTTGCGGCTGCCCGACTTCGTGCCGAGGTGGATGAGGCTCGGGTCGACGCCGTTCAGGGGGATGCCGAGCAGCACGGCGAGCTTGCGCTCGAGGGGCGTCGAGTTGAAGACCGTCAGGTAGGCGCGGTCCTGCTCGTGGATGCCCTCGCGGATGCGCTCGATCAGCCGCGGCCGCTCCAGGATCTTCTCGGTGAGGGAGCGCGGCGAGGCGTCGTAGGCGCACAGCAGGGTCAGGCGCGCCGCGGCGTGGCTCGCGGGGATCCCGGCCAGGAACTGGAAGTAGTACTCGAGGATCATCGGGTGCACGGGCTGCGACGTCACGTACACCATGCGCGCCCGGGGATTGCGCAGCCGGATCAGGAGGAACAGCAGCCGCTCTTCGTAGAACGACGCGCCGTCGAGCTTCTGGAGCTCGCTCTGGTCGAGGGTCAGGGACGGCACCACGACCGAGGTGTGGGGCTCCTCGTCGCGGTTCATGAGGGTTTCCCACAGGTCGTGGAGCCGGGGCTTCAGGCGCTCGAACTCCGCGAGCTCCTGCTCGAGCGTCAGATCGACCGCGAACGGAGGCTTGGGGATCACGGGTCCTCCGGTCTCGGGCTAGACGACTCCCGCGGCCTCCGCGACACGGTTCTCGTGGAGATCCACCGCGAGGCCCAGGGCCTCGGCCGCGAGGCGCACGGCGCGGTGGAGGTGGAAGCGCAACGGCCCGAGCAGCGTGTAGTCCGAGGTGAGGTGGAGCCGGTGATCGCTGTTCTCGTCGGGGTAGGTGCGCGTGAGGATGTCGAGGCGCTCGGCGTACCACTCGTCGCTGACCTCGCCGCGTGAGTACTTCTCGCGCAGGATCATCATCTGGCGGCCGCGGTCCACGATCTCGGGGTGGTGGTTCACGCCGAAGACGCGCGGCATGATCCCTTCCCGGTCGCGGGCGAACTCGAGCATGGTCACGGCGTCGCCCCGGGGCCCGCCGACGCCCTGGGTCTCGTAGCCGATCGCCACGATGCCCGCGGGGAACGTGGCCGCCGACGGCAACAGGTCGTAGAGCCGGTTCTCGACCACGCGCAGGCGCCGTCCGTCGGTGAGCTCGTCGGCGAAGTGGCGGAACCAGGGATGCGCCTGGCCCTCGGGGGTGAGGACGTTCTCGAGGATGCCGGTGCTCTTGCCGCCCTTGTCGAGGCCGCGCAGCGAGGGGTGCGCGGCGCCCGACCAGCGGCACATCACGCCGAAGCTGTGGCACACGGCGAGCAGCGCGCTGCCGGCGTCGCCCTGGATGCGTCCGTAGAGGTCGAAGAGCGGCGCTTCCCAGCGCGGATCCTCGAGCAGGCCCTGGGCGCCTTCCGACACGCCGTCGTTGTGGTGCGGATCGAGGTCGCCGGGGCCGCCGGTGCCGAGGTACAGCGAGAAGCGCCCGCCGGGGCCCTCGGGAACCATCCCCGAGCGCCGCACGTCGTAGGAGAACGCGCGGACGTGGAGCCCGGTCCTCTCGAAGATCGGGATCAGGTCGCAGGCCGCGTCCTTCACGGCGTGGACCAGGGAGTCGTGGCCCAGGTTCTGCCAGCCGTGGTTCATGTCGAGGATCGCGACGTCGATCGCCTTCGGGTCGCGGGCGGGAATGTCCTCGGGACGCTCGATGCGGTGATAGCGGAAGACGCCGCCGGGAGCCGACGCGGGGCAGGTCGACACGCAGAACGCCGTGCCCTGGCTCCCCTTGAGGCGACAGGCGATCGGCATTGGCGCGGAGTCTACAGGCCCCGCCGGGTCTCGTCCACCAGGGCGTCGACCACCGCGCGCAGGTCTCCGGTGGCCTTGTGGACGCGGAGCTGGCGGTCGGCGCCGGTGTCGCCCGTGGCGGCCCAGGCGTGTAGGAAACGCATCTCCTCGCGGGTGCCGAGCTCGTCCACGACGTCGTCGACGAAGTGCAGCACCTCGTGGATCAGGCTGCGCGTCGTGGCCTCGCCGCGCAGCCCGAAGTCGATCATCCGGCCGTCGAGCCCCGCCTTCACGGCGCGGAACTTGTTCTCCTCGACGATCGCCCGCGTGTACATGCGGATGCCCAGGTTCGAGTCGAAGAGCCGGTAGAGCTTGACCACGAGGGCCTGGCACAAGGCGGCGATCGCGACCGTCTCCTCGGCGCGGCAGGGGATGTCGCAGACCCGGAACTCGAGGGTCTTGAAATAGGCGTGGGGCCGGATGTCCCACCAGATCTTCTTGGCGTCGTCGATGCAGTTGGTGCGCACGAGCAGCTCGACGTACTTCGCGTAGTCGTCCCAGGAATGGAAGTAGTCCGGGATCTGGGTGCGCGGGAAGCGCTTGAAGATCGTCGAGCGCACCGAGCGCACGCCGGTCTTGCGCCCGCACCAGAACGGCGAGTTGACCGAGAGCGCCAGCAGGTGCGGCAGGAACGCCCGGACGCCGTTCATGATCTGGATCTGCATCTCGCGGTCCTCGACGCCCACGTGGACGTGGAGGCCGAAGATGAGGTTGGCGCGGGCCAGGTCCTCCATCTCGTTCACGATGTCGGTGTAGCGGACCTGGCCGGTAATCTCCTGGTCCTTCCAGTGACTGAAGGGATGGGTGCCGGCGGCGACGATGCGCGCGCCGCTCGCCTCGGCCATGGAGATCAGCGAGCGCCGCAGCCGCGTCACGTTCTCGCGCGCCTCGCGGATGTCGGCGCAGATCGGCGTGCCCACCTCGACCACGCTCTGGTGCAGCTCGCGCTTGATCTGCTCGCCCAGATGGACGCCCGCCGCCATCATCTCCTCGATGTGGCTCTTGAGCTCGCGCGTGTGGGGATCGACGAGCTGGAACTCCTCCTCGACCCCGAGGGTGAAGCGCTCTGCCATGGCTTGTCCGTGCGAGATTCATTGTATCAGCCGCATGCTAAGATCCCGGCGCTTCCCACATGGCTCCGGAAAAGCTCGGCAAGTACAAGATCGTCGGGAAGATCGGCAAGGGCGCCATGGGCGAGGTGTTCCGCGCCCACGACCCCGTCCTGAACCGCGAGGTCGCGATCAAGACGATCTCGGCGAGCCTCTCGACCGACAACGACCTGCGCATGCGCTTCCACCGCGAGGCCCAGGCCGCCGCGCGCCTCAACCACCCGAACATCATCACCGTGTACGACTACGGCGAAGAGGCCGGCGTCATCTACATGGCGATGGAGCTGCTCGAGGGCGCGGACCTCAAGGACATCATCCGCCAGTCCCTGCTCACGACCGTCGAGGAGCGCCTCGACGTGATGGAGCAGGTGGCGGACGGACTGGCCTTCGCCCATGCCCGCGAGATCATCCACCGCGACCTCAAGCCCGGGAACATCCACCTGCAGCCCAACGGCCAGGTGAAGATCCTCGACTTCGGCCTGGCGCGCCTCGGCACCAGCGCCGACATGACGCGCACCGGCGTCGTGATGGGCACGCCGAACTACATGGCGCCCGAGATGGTGAAGGGCGACCGGGCGGACACCCGCGCCGACATCTTCTCGATCGGCGCCGTCTTCTACGAGATCCTCACGAACCGGAAGCCCTTCGACGCCGACTCGGCCCACGCGGTGCTGTTCCAGGTCGTGCACCAGGCGCCGAAGCCGATGCGCGAGTGGACGCCCGACGTGCCGCCGATCCTCGTGCAACTCGTCGAGCGCGCGCTGCACAAGGACAAGGAGCAGCGCTTCAAGAGCGGCACCGAGCTGCGCGACGCGCTGTTGCTCGTGCGGCAGGCCGTCAGCGCGGGGCGCGCCTCGACCGCGACCCTCGAGACCGAGGCCGCCCTGGCGGCGGCCGACACCAAGGCCAAGGACGCGTCCTATCGCAGCCCCCGCAACACCCCGGCGGGCGGCACCATGCGGCCGCGCACGGGGCCGCCGCGGCCGGCCAATCCCAACGACGAGACGCGCGCGGCGCCGCGCGCCGAGATGTTCACCGAGACGCGGCGCCCCACGAGCCGGCCGCCGTCGTTGCGGCCCCAGCCGAAGGCGTCGTCCTCGGGCCTCTGGATCGGCGTGGCGGCGGTCGTGCTCGCGCTCGTGGGCGGGGGCATCTGGTTCGCCATGCGGCCCAGGCCCGCGGCGGTCCCGGCGCCGGCCGGCGCCGAGGACGCGAAGATGGCGGCGCTCAGCGCCGTGCTCGTCTCGACCCAGCTCGAGCTCGCGAAGCGCGACCTCGAGGACAAGAACTGGTCCGGAGCCGTGGCCCAGGCCGAGAACGCGCTCAAGCTCGCGCCGGGCAACGCGCCGGCCACGAAGGTGCGCGACGAGGCGAAGGCCCAGATCGCGGCGATCGAGGCCGCGGTCACCGAGGCGCGCGCCAGCGTCGACAAGGGCGACACCCAGGCGGCCACCGAGGCGCTGTCGCGCCTGCTCGCCCTCGATCCCAAGCATCCCGCGGCGGCCGAGCTCTCGAGCCGCCTCGACCAGTACTTCCAGTCGCAGGCGGCCGACGCCCGCGGCGCCGTGGCCGACTCGAAGGCCCAGGCCGAGCGGACGCGAGCGGCCGGCAGCGACGCCTTCAACCAGGCGCTCGGCCTGTCGCGCGAGGCGGAGCGGTTGCTCGCGAAGGGCGAGTACGCGTCGGCGACGCGCGGTTTCCTCGAGGCCCGCGACGCCTTCGACCGGGCACGTCGCGCCGCCGAGGCGAAGCCGCTGCCGACGCCGCCGCCGGTCTCGAACGCCGTCACGGCCCCGGCGCCGCCGCCGCCCGTCGCCGTGGCGGCCGCTCCTCCTGCGGCGCCGCCCACGCCGCCTCCCGTGACCGCGCCGCCCGTGGCGGCCCGCGCTCTCGTGGCGGGTCAGACCGCGATCGAGGCGGCGGCCAAGGCCGGCAAGGCTCCGGCCGGCTTCGACGGCGGCGACGTCCTGGCCGACCGCGACTTCCTCTGCAAGCTGGCCTTCGACACGACGCCCGCGGAGGTGCGGCCCGGCGAGAACTACCAGGTCACGGTGTACTTCGTGAACGACTCCGGGAAGGCGATCCGGCTGAAGACGGTGGCTCTCGCCACGACCGTGAACGGCACCCGCTCGCCGCGCCCCGCCTCCTCCGTGAAGGAAGCTCCCGCGAGGTCCCGGACGCCCCTCGGCGGGTTGGGCGGCGTGTGGCCCGAAGGCGTCGCCACGTGGATCCTCGACGCGACGGTGACGTCGTCGAAGGACGACACTTGCCGCAGCCGCCTGACGCTGCGGTGAGCCGCCGATGATCGCGGCCGTGGTCCTCGCGGCGCTCGTGACGCCCGCTCCCGCGAGTGCCCCCTTCCAGGAGCTGCTGGCGCGCGAGTGGGACGTCCAGATGGAGCGCAACGCCGTCTGGGCCTCGCTCCTGGGCGACGCGCGCTTCGCCTCGCGCTGGGACGACGTGAGGCCCGAGTCGCTGGCCCGCGACGCCGCGCGCGACGCGGCGCGCCTGCGCGACTGGGACGCCGTCGACCGCGCGTCGCTGTCGGCCGAGGAGCGCGTGACCCTCGACCTCGTCCGCCGGGCCACCGCCGAGTCGGCGGAAGCCTGGGAGCGCGGCGCGCCGCTCTTGTGGATGAGCCACCAGCAGGGCCTGCCCGAGAGCCTGGGCCACCCGCCAGGAGTGCAGGCCCTCGAGCAGCTCGGCCCGAACCTGGCCTTCGCCGACGTGGCCGACTACGACGCCTGGCTCGCGCGGCTGCGGGGGCTGCCGGAGTACGTGGCGGGCGCCACGGCCCTGATGCGTGCCGGCATGCGGGCGGGACGCCTGCACCCGCAGGTCGTCGTGGATCGTCTCGTCGACATCCTCGACACGCAGCTCGCGGCCAAGGCGGAGAACAGCGGGTTCTATCAGCCGTTCACGCGCTTCCCCGAGCGCGTCGGCGCGGCCGACCGCGCCCGCCTCTCGGCCGAGGGCCGGCGCCTCGTCACCGCCGCCGTGTTCCCGGCTCTCCAGGGGTTCCGTGCCTTCATGGCCGGCGAGTACCGCGCCGCGGCTCCGGCCGAAGGCGGCCTGTCCCGCCAGGGCGGCGGCGCGTTGTATGCGTTCCTCGCGCGCTCGCACACGACCACGTCGCTGACGCCCGCGGAGATCCACCAGATCGGCCTGCGCGAGGTGGCGCGGATCCGCGGCGAGATGGAGACCGTGAAGGCCGCCGCGGGCTTCGCGGGCTCGTTGCCGGAGTTCTTCACGTTCCTGCGCACCGATCCTCGCTTCTTCCACCGCGACCCGCAGGCGCTGCTGACGGCCTACCGCAGCCTCGCGAAGACGATCGACCCGCGGCTCGTGCGGGTCTTCGGCCGCCTTCCCCGGCTGACCTACGGCGTCGAGCCGACGCCCGAGGCCACGGCGCCCCACGCCACCACGGGCTTCTACTTCCCGGGCGCGCCCGACGGCTCGCGCGCCGGGACGTACATCGTCAACCTGTACCGGCCGGAGATGCGGCCCACCTGGGAGATGATCCCGCTCACGCTCCACGAGGCGGTTCCGGGCCACCACCTCCAGGTCTCCCTCGCGGCCGAGCGCCAGGAGCTGCCGCCGTTCCGCCGTCTCGTCTACTACATGGCCTTCGGCGAGGGCTGGGGCCTGTACTCCGAGTGGCTGGGCTACGAGCTCGGCCTGTACGCGGATCCCTACGACCGCTTCGGCCAGCTCACCTGGGAGATGTGGCGCGCCGTCCGCCTGGTGATCGACACCGGCATGCACGCGGAGGGCTGGACCCGCGAGCGCGCGATCGGCTACTTCAAGGAGAACTCGCCGCGGCCGGAGCTCGACATCGTCAACGAGGTCGACCGCTACCTGGCGGCCCCCGGCCAGGCGCTGGCGTACAAGATCGGGCAGATGAAGATCCTCGAGCTGCGGCGCCGGGCCGAGACGGCGCTGGGCCCGCGCTTCGAGGTGCGGGCCTTCCACGACGAGGTGCTGGGCGCGGGCTCGCTGCCCCTCGACGTGCTCGAGGCCCGCATCGACGCCTGGATCGCAGGGCGCGGGAAGCCCTAGGCCGGGCCGGGAATCGCGGAGCCGCCCCCGTCGTTTAGAGTCGGTAGGGGAGGTTCCGGACGATGAAGATCCGCTACGCGCTCGCGATCGTGATGCTCGTCCTGGCTCCCTTCGCGATCGCGCGCATGAAGGAAGAAAGGCCGAGATCCCTGCCCATGAGCGACAAGAAGCCGTCCAAGGAGGAGCTGCACCAGAGGCTGACTCCGCTGCAGTACAAGGTGACCCAGGAGGAGGCGACGGAAGCCCCCTTCCGCAACGAGTACTGGGACAACCACGAGGCCGGGATCTACGTGGACGTCGTCTCGGGAGAGGTCCTGTTCAGCTCCCTCGACAAGTTCGACTCGGGAACCGGCTGGCCCAGCTTCACCCAGCCCCTCGAGGCGACGAACGTCCGCACCAACACGGACTACAAGCTCGGATTGCCCCGCACCGAGGTGCGCTCGACGAAGGCCGACTCCCATCTCGGCCACGTGTTTCCCGACGGCCCCGGCCCCACGGGCCTGCGCTACTGCATGAACTCCGCGGCCCTGCGCTTCATCCCCGTGGAGAAGCTGTCGCAGGAGGGATACCCGCAGTACCTGCCGTCGTTCGAGAAGGCCAAGAAGTAGTCGGGACGCTCAGGAGAGCGACAGCTTCTCCAGGGCTCCTCGATCCAGCAGCACGAAGCCGTCCTTGTCCGTGCGCACGACTCCTTCCTTGCTCCAGCGACTCATGACCCGGATGGCCGTTTCGATCGTGGTGCCCGTGAGGTCGGCGAGATCCTGTCGGGAGAGGGCCATCGGGATCGCCGTCCCTGCGTCCGAGAGCCGGCCCATCTTCTCGGCGAGCTTCAGGAAGAGATGGGCGAAGCGCGTCTCGACCCTGCCGCCGGCGACCTCGGGGATGCGGCGGGTCAGCTCGACGATGCGTTGGGTCAGGCCCAGCATGTAGCCGCGGACCAGGCTCGGATGGATCGCGAGCAGAGCGAAGAACGGAGCCCGCTGCACCAGCAGGCAGCGCGTGGCCTCCTGGGCCTGGGCCGTGGCCGGATAGGGGCGCCCTTCGTAGGCGACGACGGCTCCCACGGGATCGCCCGGGCCGAAGATCTCGAGGATGACCTCCTTGCCCGAGGGGAGCATCTTCACGACCTTCACACGGCCCGTGAGGATCGTGTAGAGGTGGTCCGACCGGTCGCCTTCGGCGAAGAGCGTCTCGCCGCGCTCGTAGCTGTTGACGACGGAAACCGGAGCGAGTCGGGCGCGATCCTCCGGCGACAGGCCGCGGAAGAGGACGACGGAGCCGAGCGCGTCCTCGACGCTCGAGAGCATGCCCGGATCATAGCCTTTGGGCGTCAGGCGAGCGCCCGCGCGACCCGCCAGAGCGAGACGCCTCCCAGCAAGGTGGCGAAGGCGAGCAGTGCGGCGCCCACGGCCGTCCATGCGGCCCGGTCGAGCGCGAGGCCCAGGGCCAATGCGGGCACGCCCGACGTCCAGAGGGCGAGTCCGATCCGCTGGAGTCGCGGGGAAGCCGCCTCACGCAGCGGCGGGGGCTGTGCCCGGTAGTCGCGGTCCGCATGGCCCTGGAGCCACGCCGCCATCGGAAAGATTCGCGCCTGGACGCCGACGACGCTCTGGGACAGGAAGCCGACGAGGCCGAACACTCCGTAGAGCATCGTCGCGCGCAACGCCGTCTCGCCGGGCGGCGCGAAGACGAGGAAGACGCCCGTCGCCGCGGCGAGGACGAGGTAGCCGACCGCCTGGAGGACGTGGCCGACGCTGGCGTCGGGCCGGGCCCTGCCGCCGGGTGCCGCGCGCCGGTGCCACAGCATCCAGCCGACACGGGACAGGAACGACCCGATCCCCAGGATCACCGTCACGGCGAAGAGCGGAACGAGCCGCGGAAAGCCCGCGAGGGCCACGAAGAGACCCAGTACGCCGCTCTCGAGGGCGAGGGCGCTGGCCGTGACCGCGAAGCCCTTCGGCATCGCGGCCGGCAGGACCATGGGCAGGAGGCGGTAGCCGGCGCCGACGACCATCATGGTCGCGAAGCCGAGCGCGGCGAGGTGCGCGTGGGCGAAGACGCCGGCGAGATGAGGGACCGGCAGGATGGGGGTGACCTTGTCGACCCCGAGAAGCACGCCGGCGGCGGAGGCTCCGACGACGTTGCCGAGGGCGAAGCGGAGCGGCCGTGTCTCCGACGCCGTGAGGGGTGATTGGCGCAGCGCGGAGAGCCCGCGGGCCGCGACGTAGGCGAAGACGAGGAGCACCAGGCCGGCGGCCCACGCCATCCCGTTCGGATGATCGATCCAGAAGTGGAACACCATGCCCGACACCCCGATCGCCCAGGCCGCGAACGCGACCACGTCCCGCTTACCGGCGGGCAAGGCCGCGCGAAACGCGAGGGGCAGCACGATGTAGAGCGAGCCCAGGATCGAGCTGGAGATCCATCCCAGCGTGACGAGGTGGACGACGGCGAGCATCTTCGGGTGGTAGAAGAAGCCCCCGATCCCCCGTGGATCCGCGGCGACGAGGCCGGATGCGAGCAGCAGGCTGCCGTGGGCGAAGGTGAAGTACAGGCGCGGCGGCCAGCGCGCCGGCAGGAACGCGGTGGCGGGCGGGGCGGAAGCCGAAGGCACCGCGAGGAGTCTAACGGATCGCCTCCGCGCCGCGCGCGGCGAGCCTCCGCCTCAGCAGCGTCGCCATGGCCTTGAGCTTCAGCGACTGCCATGGGAATCGGCGCGGCGACAGCGAGCCACACTCCTCGGGCAGCATGACCAGGCTCACGTGGACGTTGGGCGCGCAGCCGATGGGCAGGCTGCGCTCCATGCACGCCTCGTACAGGCGCGCGAACACCGGCACGAGCTGCTCGGTCCGCGGTGGCGCTTCGTGCTCGAGATCGGTACCGACGAGCGGGCGGAAGACGCACACTGTGGGAATCGCTCCCACCGACGTGATCCAGTCGATCGCCCGCATCGTGGACTCCGGGGCTTCGAGGCCGGCGATGAGCTCGCCGTTCGCGACCCACGGCTCGTGGCCGGGCCCGCTGCGCCCCAGCCGGGCGCAGTAGCGCACGGCCTCGAGGTAGTAGTCGAGGCCGTACTCCGCGTGTTTGCCGGGGCAGAGCTCCTTGAAGCGCTCCGGGTCGAAGGCCTCGAAGCAGAAGGAGACGCGATTGAGCCCCAGGGCGCGCAGCCGGTCGTAGCGCGAGAGGTCGCGGTGGGGAGGCGTCTGGAAGCCGACCAGCAGGCCGAGCTCCTTCTTGATGCGGACCAGGTAGGGCTCGAGGATGTCCAGGTAGGTGTCGCCGTCGTAGTGGCCGGTGTTGAAGTCGACGTAGGTGATGCCCGACTCGTCGCGGGCGCGCCGCACCACCTCCAGCACCTCGCTGACCGACTTCTCGTCGGCGTCGTCGACGCCCAGGTTCAAGCCCACCGAGCAGAACTTGCAGTTGGTCTTCTTGGGCTTCGCGGTCCAGTACTCGCAGACCTTCGCCTGGTAGATGCCCAGATACGTGCCCTGGAGCGTTCCGATCCGCGTCATCGGCTTGCCGCTCGCGGTCCTGGCGTCGTACCACGCGGGCCGCGGAGACAGGCGCACGTCGGTGACGATGTCGCCGCGGTAGCGGATGAAGTAGCGTCCGCCCTCGCGGTGCAGGACGTGGGGGGAGGCGGCGGCGAAGGGCTCGGTGACCGGAACGTTCGTCCAGAGCCCCCGTGGCAGGATGAGCTCCAGGCCGCTGCCGAGGCCGGCGCGGGTTCGCAGGATCTGCCGCCCGCCGTCTCCCTCGATGAAGCACGAGTCGTCGAGGCGCATCCCCTTGCAGTAGAGATCGAGCTTCAGCAAGGCCGGGTTCTCGCGCAGCGTGACGGGAGAGAGCATCGGGCCCAGTGTGGCGAGCCCGAGCGGGTCCCGGTATGACCGTCGTCATGCCGTCGCCCGATCCCGCGTGGTCTGCTTGCGGCGCTATGATCACGTCACCCATGCGGGATCGGGTCTCTTCGCGGATCCCCGGGCGCCACCTGACGCTCGGCGCCTTGTCGTTTGGCATCTGCTTCGCGGCGTGGGGCCTGGTCGGCGCCTTCGCCGTGCGCTTCCGCGAGCGCTTCCACCTCTCGGGCACCGAGACCGCGTTCCTGGTGGCCGTGCCCGTCCTGCTGGGCGCGCTCGCGCGGCTGCCCATGGGAATCCTGGCGGATCGCTTCGGCGGGCGGCGCGTGTTCACCCTGCTGATGCTGGCGGCGGCCGGGCCGGTGTTCCTGGTGCCCGCCGCGTCGAGCTATCGTGAGCTGCTCGCGACCGCGTTCTTCCTCGGTCTCGCCGGCTCGTCGTTCTCGGTTGGCGTGAGCTACGTCTCGCGCTGGAGCCCGCCCGAGACGCAGGGCAGCGTCCTCGGCGTCTACGGACTCGGCACGCTGGGGCAGTCCGCGGCCGTGTTCGGGGGCCCGCTCCTGGCCGCCGCGATCGGCTGGCAGAACGTGTTTCGAGGGCTCGCCGTGCTGCTCCTGGCCTGGGGCGCGAGCTACGGCCTGCTGGCTCGGGACGCCCCGCCCAGGGGCGCGCCGAAAGGCCTGGCGGCCATGGCGGCGGTGCTCCGGCAGCGCCTCGCGTGGGTCCTCGCGGCCTTCTACTTCCTGACCTTCGGGGGCTTCGTCGCGTTCTCGATCTACCTGCCGACGCTGCTCAAGGACAGCTTCGGCCTGAGCCCCGCCGACGCCGGCTTCCGCGCCGCGGGCTTCGTCGTGCTCTCGACGCTGCTGCGGCCCGTGGGTGGGACGCTCGCGGACAGGATCGGCGGCGCGCGCGTGCTGAACGCCGTGTTCCTCGGCATCGTCCCGTTCGCGCTGCTGCTGGCGTGGCCGTCGATGATCCCGTTCACGGTCGGCGCCCTGGGCTGTGCCGCGCTGCTCGGACTCGGCAACGGCGCCGTCTTCAAGCTGGTGCCGCAGTACTTCCCGGCCGAGACCGGCACGGTGACCGGCCTGGTCGGCGCCATGGGCGGCCTCGGCGGCTTCTTCCCGCCGCTGCTGCTAGGCGCCTTCCGGGACCGCACCGGAGAGCTGTGGCCCGGCTTCGTGCTCCTGGCCGCCACCTCCTTCGCGCTGTACCTCACGAACCGGCGCGTGTTCGTGCCGCAGCAGGAGGCGCTCGAGCTCACGCTGGCGCCCGAGCTGCAGCGGGCGGCCGACCAGCTGCGCGCCTCGAGCTGGGCGAGCATGACGGCCGCCCTGCTCGTGGCCTCGATCGTGGTCGGCTCGCGCAACCTGCAGAACTTCGACGCGGCGCTCGTGATCTACACGTTCGCCACGATCTTCGCGGTGTGGGGCGTCGCCTTCCACTACGCCGTGTGGCTGCAGAAGCCTCCGACGCGGGTCTTCTGGCGACGCGGCTTCGAGCTCGCGCGGCGGCGCGGCCTGCTCGCGAGCGCTCCGCGCCTCGCGAGTGTCGCGGCCACCCACCTGTTCGGCCAGACCTTCATCCGCAAGCGCTCGCCGCTGCGCTACTGGATGCATCAGCTGCTGTTCTGGGGCTGCCTGCTCGCGGCCGCGATCACGTTCCCGCTGGTGTTCGGCTGGGTCCACTTCGGGACGCTGCCCGACGACCCGCGCAGCTACGTGACCTACGTGTTCGGCTTCCCGACCGGCTCCTTCCGGGTGCGGACACTGTTCTCGTGGCTGTTGTTCCACGGCCTCGACATCGCGGCGCTGCTGGTCCTCGCCGGTGTCGCGCTGTCCCTCGTGCGGCGCATGCGCGACCGAGGGGCCCTGGCCGTGCAGTCCTTCGGGATGGACTTCTTCCCGCTGATCCTGCTGTTCGCGATCTCGGTGACCGGCCTCGCGCTCACCGCGTCGACCGTGTGGCTGCGCGGCCAGTACTACGGGTTCCTCTCGATCCTCCACGCGATCACGGTCATCATGGCGCTGCTCTATCTGCCCTTCGGCAAGTTCTTCCACATCTTCCAGCGTCCGGCCCAGCTCGGCGTGAAGCTCTACCAGGACGCCGGGAGCGAGGACGCGGGTGCCCACTGTGCCCGCTGCGGCGAGCGCTTCGCCTCGCGCATGCACATCGACGACCTCAACCGGATCCTGCCGGAGCTCGGCTACGACTATCGGCTCCCGGGCCCGGCGGGGACGTGGCAGGAGCTCTGCCCTCCCTGCAAGCGCAAGAGCCTGGCGCAGGCCCAGCTGCGCCTCAAGGAGCAGCCCCTTGGCTAAGCCTCCCGCGAGCCCCGAGGCGCTGCTCGAACGCTACGGCCCGCATCCGAGCCACGTCCCTTCCGGGGGTTGGCAGGACGCCGCCGTGCATCCCCCCGACCGCCTGGTGAAGACGCACTGCTGCTTCTGCGGGCAGCAGTGCGGCATCCAGCTCAAGGTGCGCGACAACAAGGTCGTCGGCTTCGAGCCCTGGGAGGAATTTCCCTTCAATCGCGGGATGCTCTGCCCCAAGGGCGTGAAGCGCTACATGCAGAACGAGCACCCCGATCGCCTGAAGGGCCCGCTGCTGCGAGGCGCCGGCGGCTTCCGTCCCGCCACCTGGGACGAGGCGCTCGACTTCACCGCGGACAGCCTGCGGAGGATCCAGAAGACGCACGGCAAGGACGCCGTCGCGATCTACGGCGGCGCGTCCCTGACCAGCGAGAAGTCCTACCTGCTGGGAAAGTTCGCGCGCGTCGCCCTCAGCACGCGCCACATCGACTACAACGGCCGGCTCTGCATGGTCTCGGCCGGGACCGCGTACAAGCTCGCCTTCGGCGTCGACCGCTCGCCCAACCCCTGGAGCGACATCCCGAAGGCCCAGGTCGTGATCGTGACCGGCGCCAACGTGGCGGAGTGCGCGCCGATCACCACGGACTACCTCTGGCGCATGCGCGACAACGGCGGCAAGCTCATCGTGGTCGATCCGCGCATGACGCCGATCACGCGCAACGCGGACCTGTACCTCCCCGTGCGGCCCGGCACCGACGTCGCGCTGTTCATGGGATTGCTCCACGTCGTGCTGCGCGACCGCCTGGAGGCCGCGGAGTTCATCGAGCGGCACACGGTGGGCTTCGCGGCCGTGGCCGAGGCCGTGAAGGCCTGGGACCCGCGCCGGACGGCCGAGCTCACGGGCGTGCCGCCAGCGGCGATCGAGACGGCGGCCCACTGGTTCGCCGAGGCGGATCGCGCGATCGCCCTGCACGCGCGCGGCATCGAGCACCAGTCGAAGGGCGTCGAGAACGTGCTCTCGGTCATCAACCTGTGCCTCGCCACCGGCAACATCGGCCGCGAGGGCGCCGGCTGCATGATGATCACGGGCCAGGGCAACGGCCAGGGCGGGCGCGAGCACGGCCAGAAGTGCGACCAGCTGCCGGGGCAGCGCTCGATCAGCGACCCGAAGGCGCGCGAGCACGTCGCGAAGGTCTGGGGCATCGCCCCGGAGGAGATTCCCCAGGCCGGGCTCTCGGCCATGGAGATCATGGAAGCGATCCACCGCGGCGAGATCAAGGGCCTGCTCTCCATCTGCTTCAACCCCCTCGTCTCGCTGCCCGACGCCGGCTACATCCGTCAGGCTCTCGAGAAGCTGGAGTTCTTCGGGGTAGTGGACTTCTTCCTGTCGGAGACCGCACACCACGCCGATGTCGTGCTGGCGGGCAGCCTGCAGGAGGAGGAAGAGGGTGTCGTGTGCACGGCGGAAGGCCGCGTCGTGCACATCCAGCAGGCCGTGACGCCGCCCGAGGGCGCGCGCAACGACTGGACGATCTACTGCGATCTCGCGCGGCGCCTGGGCAAGGAGAAGTTCTTCCCGTACCGTTCCCCGCGCGAGATCTACGACGAGCTGCGCGAGGCCTCGCGGGGCGGCGTCGCCGACTACTACGGGATCACCTACGAGCGGATCGACGCCGAGCTCGGCGTCTTCTGGCCCTGCCCGACGCCGGATCATCCCGGCACGCCGCGCCTGTTCGAGGGCCACCGGTTCTTCCATGCCGACGGCCGGGCGCACTTCGTCGCGACCGAGTACCGCGTGAGCGGCGATCCCGTGGACGCCGAGTTCCCGATCTACCTCACGACCGGCCGCGTCGTCTCCCAGTACCTGTCCGGGACCCAGACCCGGCGCATCGGCGCCTTGAACGACCAGTACCCCGAGCCGCGCCTGGAGATCCACCCGCGCCTCGCCGAGTCCCTCGCGATCGCCCAGGACGACTGGGTCGCGATCAGCACGCGTCGCGGCGAGATCGTGCTGCGCGCCCTCGTCGTGAGGACGATCCGGCCCGACACCGTGTTCATCCCGTACCACTGGGCCGGGGCGAAGAGCGCCAACGTGCTGACCCACCGGACCCTGGATCCGCGCAGCAAGATCCCCGAGTTCAAGGTCTCGGCCTGCCGCCTCGCGAAGGCGACGGCTCCGCCGCCGTGGGCCGGCGAGAGCAAGCCGCCCGGGCGCTCCCAGCAGGCAGCGCGGCGCATCCCGCTGCGGGTGGTCTCCTGATGCACGGCTACGAGTTCTTCATCGACCCGTCCCGCTGCATCGGCTGCGAGAGCTGCGTGAACGCGTGCGCCGAGTGCGAGACCCACCGCGGCGAGCCCATGATCCACCTCGACTTCCTCGATCGGCGCGAGACGACCGCGACGGTGCCCGCGGTCTGCATGCACTGCGACGATCCGACCTGCGCCCAGGTCTGCCCGGCCGACGCCATCAAGAAGACCGAGGACGGCATCGTCCAGTCGTCGCTGAAGCCGCGCTGCATCGCCTGTTCGAACTGCGTCCTGGCGTGTCCGTTCGGGATCCCGAAGGTGATGGTCCGCCAGGAACAGATGATGAAGTGCGACATGTGCTACGACCGCACCTCGGAAGGCAAGCGCCCGATGTGCGCGACGGTCTGCCCGAGCCAGGCGCTCGCCTACGTGCCGGCGGCCGTGATCGCGCGCGATCGGCGCGAGACGCCGACCAACGTCTTCGTCTTCGGCGGCCAGACCGTCACGACGAAGGTCTTCATGATGGCGCCCGCCGGCACCCGGGCCGTCTCGGTGGACGTGGTGGACTACATGTGGGAGCAGGAGGCGTGAGGCTCTGGCGCGAGGAGTTCTCCATCGAGACCGCCGACGAACGCTACGTGACGCGCCGCCAGTTCGGCCGCTTCCTGGTCCTCACGAGCCTCGGCATGTTCGTCGGCAACCTCTGGATCCTGGCTCGCTCGCTGTTCCGCAGGAGTGCCGCGCCGACGCGACGCCTGATCGGCATCGCTCGCGACCTGCCCCCGGGAACAGCCCGTGTCTTCCAGTATCCCGGCTCCGAGGATCCCTGCCTGCTGTTCCACACGGCGGAGGGCCGCTTCGTCGCCTACACCCAGAAGTGCACGCACCTGTCGTGCGCGGTATTCCCGTCCCACGACGGCCGGAGCCTCGAGTGCCCGTGCCACGACGGCCTGTTCTCGATGGAGGACGGCCGCGTGCTGCAGGGGCCGCCGCCCCGGCCGCTGCCGAGGATCCTGCTGGAGCGGAGGGGTGACGAGATCTGGGCGGTCGGCACCGATCCGGAGACGGCCGCGTGAGGGATCGGGCTCCTTCGAGCCGCCGCCTCACCGCGCTGGACGGCGCGCTCGCGCTGATCGCGATCCTGCTCGTCGTCCAGATGTGGCTGCTGAGCGCGAGCCTGGAGGCGTTCCTGGGCGGACATCGCGAAGTGGCTTCGCCGGCGGCGGCCTTGTCGGGCCTCCTCTTCGTGGCGTGCCTGGCGCTCCTGCGCTTCATCGCGGCCATCGACAGGACCCGGCGTCCCTGACGGACGCATGACGACCGTCATACCGGGGAGCCGAGCGGGGCGAGAGGATTCCTCGTCGGGGCGATCCCCGGCAAAGGAGTCCGTCATGAGCAGCCTCGCCGGCCTGTCGTCGCCCTGGACCGTGGACGTCCGGGGGTTGTCACGCTCGTGTCACGCGGAGGCCCTGTTCGAGGCCTTCGACAAGCTGCGCCCGGGGGACGCGATGATCGCGGTGACCGATCACGCGCCTCGCAAGCTGTTCCACCACCTCGAGGCGAACCACAAGGGCCAGTTTGAGTGGTCGCCCCTCGAGAGCGGACCCGCAACCTGGCGCACCGAGGTCACCCGGCGCGAAGCGGTGCCCGGCACGCTGCGTTCGATCCACGAGGCCCTGGAGTGGGATCACGATCGTCTCGACGCGCGGCTCGAGGCCGCGTTCGGGGCCCGGGAACGCGAAGAGCTCGCCCGCGCGGGCGAGCTCTTCGCCGAGTTCGCCCTCGGCCTGCGCCGTCACATCCGGTTCGAGGAAGAGCTGCTGTTCCCCGCCTTCGAGGCGCACACGGGCCAGCCGCCCCACACCGGGCCGACCGGCGTCATGCGGGCCGAGCACCGCGAGATCGAGGCGCTGCTCGAGGCGCTCGCCGAGGCCGCGAGCCTGCCCGGTCAGGCCGCCGAGGTCCTGCGCGAGGATCTCGTCCGGATCCTCGGCTGGCACAACCAGAAGGAAGAGGGCGTGCTGTATCCGCAGATCGACGAGAGCGTGGGCGACATCGAGAAGGACGCGCTGATCGGCCGCTTCCAGGCGAGCTGAGCCGCGAGCCCGCCGTTCACGCCCGGGCGCCCTTCCAGCGGCCCCGGGTGAAGTCGGGGAACTTCACCGGGGCGCTCCCGGCCGCCACGGAGGCTTCCGAGAGAGGGCCGGGGGCGCTCCAGGCCACGGCGTCGTAGACGTCCATGTCCGGCGCGAGGCCGCGCCGCATGCAGTCGACCAGGCGCCAGCTCATCACGTAGTCCATGCCGCCGTGGCCGCTCTTGTTCGCCGCCTTCTTGAGCTTCGTCCACAGCGGATCCTCGTAGCGCGACTGCCATTTCTTCAGGGACTGCCACTTGTGCGGGGGGCGCTCCCCGTCGAAGAAGATCCGCTGCGGGTAGCCCCGGAAGATGCCCTTCGTGCCGGCGATCAGGTTGATGCGGTCGTAGGGCCGCGGGTTCGTGACGTTGTGCTGCAGGACGATGGTCCGGCCCAGGGCCGTCTTGATCAGGCTCGTGTTGACGTCGCCGCAGTCGTACTTCTCCTGCCAGCGCGGATCGCCGGCAGGCACCGTCGCCTTGCGGTGCGCGGTCAAGCCGGCCTCGGGCGAGCTCATGGAGACCATGTGGTCGAAGCGGTCGCCCGCGTGGATGCCGAGGTACCACGCGACGGGACCGAGGCCATGGGTGGGGTAGAGGTTGCCGTTGCGTCCGACGTGCTCGGCCCGGCGCCACAGCCCCTCGGACTCGTTCTCGAAGACGATCCTGCGCAGGTCGTGGTCGTAGGCGCACTCGGCGTGGAGCAGCTCGCCCAGGAGGCCCGCCTGCACCATGCGGCGGACCAGCATCTCCTCGTAGCCGTAGTTGCAGTTCTCGAGCATCGTGCAGTGCCGGCGCGTGCGCTCGGAGACCTCGACCAGCTTCCAGCAGTCCTCGATCGTGAGGGCCGCGGGAATCTCCAGGGCCACGTGCTTGCCCGCCTCCATGGCGGCGACGGCCATGGGGACGTGCCAGCGCCACGGGCTCGGGATGTACACGAGGTCGAGGTCGTCGCGGGCCACGAGCGCTTCGTAGTGGCGCTCGCCGTTCGTGTAGGCCTCGGGCCGCGGCGCCTTGCGCCTGAGGCACAGCGCCTGCGCCGACGCGGCGTGGGCCGGCACGACGTCGCAGACCGCACGCACCTCGACGTTCTCGATGCCGAGCAGGTCGCCCAGGTGATCGTGGCCGCGACGGCCGCAGCCCACGAGGCCGACGCGCACGCGATCGCGCGCCTGGTACGGGACGCCCATCATGCTCTCGGTGCGGAGCACGGGATCGGCTGGGGTGGCTCCCGCCTCGGCCGGGCGCAGGCCGCCGAGGCCCAGGCCGACGGCGGCGGTTCCGGCGGAACGGAGGAGACCTCGACGCGACATCCGCGGAGCGCTCATGAGGCCGTATGGTAGGCTGCTTTCCTTTGCTCAAGGAGGCGAGACCCCATGGCGATTCGCACGGCGAAGGCGGAGTGGACGGGGACGATCATGGAGGGCGCCGGCACCGTGGCGCTCGGCAGCGGCGCCTACAAGGGCGCCTACTCCTTCAAGTCGCGCTTCGAAGAGGGCGCCGGGACGAACCCGGAGGAGCTGATCGCGGCGGCCCACGCCGGCTGCTTCTCGATGGCGCTCTCGGGCGCCATCACCCGCGCGGGCTTCACGCCGAAGCGCATCGCGACCACGGCGAACGTCCAGCTCCTGAAGCAGGAGGCCGGCTTCGCGATCACGCAGATCGAGCTTCTGAACGAGTCCGAGGTTCCGGGCCTCGATGCCGCGAAGTTCCAGGAGCTGGCGGCGGGCGCCAAGGCGGGCTGCCCCGTGTCGAAGGCCCTGGCCGCGGTCGACATCAAGCTCAACGCGACCCTGAAGGGCTAGTCCGCCGGCGCGTCAGTCCGCGGGCTTGAAGAGCAGCCCGTCGACGGCGCCCTCGACCACCCTGTAGCCCGAGGCCGCGAGGCCCGCCTTCGCGGCCTCGGTCGCCGTTCCCGAGAGGTGAACCTCGAGGGCTCTCGCGTCCATCTCCCGGCGTGCCCGCGCCGCGATGTCCCGCGACGACTCGGCGAGCCACTCCGTCCAGCGCAGGTAGTCGAAGGGGAGCAGCACGACCGCGCCCTTCTCGGTGCGGGCGACGACGGCCCGCGAGTCGACGAGGATCTCGGAGACCGGCCGCGTCGCGTCGAGCCCCTGGAGCAGCTCGACGCTCTCCACGAAGAACAGCGCGTCGCGCTCGTCCTCGGCGCCGCTCGCGACCGCGACGTAGTCGACGCTGCCCTTGACCTTCACGGCGTGCAGCGCCGCCACGAACCGGGTCTGGCTCGTGAGCGTGAAGTTCGGATTCGCGAAGAAGCGCCCGGCGTCGTCCTTCGAGACGCCGATCTCGGAGAGGCGCTGCTCGTTGATCTTGCGGACCTCTTCCGGGTCCTTGCCCCAGACGAGCCCGCCGACCGTCGCCGTCGTCGACACGATCATCGGCAGCGGCACCACGATCTTCGCGGAGATGCCGCCGGCCGCGTCGATCTTGCCGATGCTCACGAGGGCGTCGTGGAGCACCGCGTTCGTGGTGTAGGGATCGACGCCCAGCTTCTGGGCCCAGCGCCGCGCGGCGCCGTTGACCCCCAGGATGCTGAGGGCAGCGCCCCCGGCGGCGGCTCCGGTTCTCGCCGCGGTCGACTTCGGCTCGGCCTCTTCCTCTTTCTTGTCGGCCGTGGCCGACTGGACCGCGCGCTTGCTCACGCGGCCGAGGTTCACGCCGAGGCGCTTGATGCCGCTGCCGATGCCCTTCACCGTCGCCTCGGGATCCTTCACGGCCGACACGACGCCCTTGCCGATGTTCAGGAACGCGCCGCCCGCGGCTTTCACGAACACCTCGGTCTTCGAGACCTCGTCGAGGCGCGCGAGCGCATCGACCTCGCTCAACCGCACGCGCAGCATCGTGCGTCCCTCGGCGTCGAAGTCGCCGTAGTTCGAGACGATGTGGAACCTGAGGTAGTAGTCCTCGGCGGGCACCGCCTCCGCCACCGTGTGGTACGGCCCCTTCACGAACTCCGGCGCGAGGATCTTCGAGGCCTGGAACGACGTGGCCGTCTCGAAGCCGCCCGCCTGGGCGACCAGGGACAGGGAGACGGCGAGGGCCGGCAGCGTGGCGCGCTTCATAGGACGAAGACTCTAACGCCCCCAGGAATGGCGATCCAGAGCCAGCCGCGCGCGGGCCCAGGCGCCGGTCGAGGTCTAGGAGCGCGGCTCGACGAGGAACGCCGGGACCTGGCCGCCGCCCGACGTGACGTTCGCGAGAGACGTGCCCGAAAGCCGCGTCAGGAAGCCTTCGACCTCGCCGCCGAACACGAACGGGTCGAGGTCCACGACGAGGTCGCGGAACGAGAGCTCGGGCGAGAGCTGCGGGAACGTCTGGCGCAACAGCTCGACCTTCTCCTGGACGACGTAGGACGCGCCGAGAGCCGTGACGTAGGCCGCGTGCCACTCGGTGTCGGTCATCTCCCAGCCGATGAACACGCCCTTGCCGCCGTACTCGTCGTTGGGCTTCATGACGAGCCGCTCGCGGTTGTCGCGCACGAACGTCGCGAGGTCGATGCTCTGCCCGTCGCGCGTCGTCCGGCCCTCGAGGACGCGGCGCGTCCAGGGCACGTGGGCGCGGATCGCCTCGCGCTCCTCGGCCGTGAAGTGCGACTGCATGGCGTCGTCGGTGAGCACCGCGAAGATCGCCTTCTTGTGGATCGGCTTGCAGCGGAACGGGTTCATCATCACGAAGGCTCCGGCGCGGGCGGCCTTCAGCAGCGGCTGCAGCTCGTCGACCTTCTCGAGGAACTCGTTCACGAGAAGCCGCTTGTAGACGATGTCGATGACGCGTCCCTCGTGGCGCAGCTTGCCGCCCTCGAAGGTGAGGTGGCGCGGATCGCACACGAGGGAGGGGTAGCCCTTCGACTCGAAGAACTCCCGGAACATGTGGTGCTCGGTGCGGGTCGGGACCTCTTCGTAGTCGACCACCGCGATCGTCGGGTGGGGCTCCTTGCCGCCGGCTTCGCGATAGCAGTCGAGGAGCGTCTCGAGGACGCGGTCGCGGGCCCGGAAGCGCCGCAGCGCGTAGCGCTTCTGGAACTCCTTCACGATCGGCAGGTCGAGGAAGATGTCGGTCAGGACCTCGGCGTAGCCGATGCCGGCAGGGGTCTCGGCGTTGAGCTCGACGAACTGGTACTTGGAGGTCGTGAGGAACGAGTCGAGGCGCGCGGACGGCGAGGAGCGCCTGTAGCCCGAGTCGATCGCGACCAGCTCGCGCTCCTCGGGGGTGAGGTCGACGCGATCCCACAGCTCCTCGCCGAGCGTCGCCTCGACCTTCTCGATCGCCTTGAAGATGCCGCGGCACACGCCGCGGATGTGCTCGTAGGCCTGGGGCGACACGAGGTTGGGGCGGGGGAACGGGCAGAGCACGCGCCCGCCGAACGTGAGCTTCGACTCGCGCATGCGCTCGAGGAAGCGGCTCTCGATCTCCTCGCGCAGGCCGCGCTCGTCGCGCAGCAGGGCGTGGTAGTCGTCGATGGCGCGGGCGATGACTTCGTCCATGAGGGATTCTACCCATCTTCCGGAGTTATCATCCGGCCATGGTCGAGCTGCGCGAGCCCCTCGATGAGCTGCTGCGGCAGCCCCACACCTTCACCGCGGGCACGACGTTTCCGCGCGCGAAGGAGATCCGGCTCTACGACACGACGCTGCGCGACGGCGAGCAGACGCCGGGCGTCGCCTTCTCGCCCGAGCAGAAGTACGAGCTCGCGTGCCTCTTGTCCGACGCCGGCCTGCACATGCTCGACGTGGGCTTCCCGTCGGCGGCGGCCTCGGAGCGGCGCTCCCTCGGCCTGATCCTCGAGGGCAAGCGGAGCGGCCGCCTGCGTCCCGACCTCGAGATCGTCGTGATGTGCCGCTCGAACGCGAAGGACATCGACACCACCGTCGAGATCCTCGCCGACCTCGGGGCGAAGCCGAAGGACGTGTCCTTCTTCATCTTCACCTCCGGCTCCGACCTGCACCTCAAGTACAAGATCGGCAGGACGCTGCTCGCCCTCGAAGGTCGCAAGGCCGAGGAGTGGCTGGAGCTGCCGGTCTCGTTCTACCAGGAGGCGAACGTCCGGATGGCCGCCGGGGCGATCGCCCACGCCCGCAGCCGCGGCGTCGAGACGATCGAGTTCGGCGGCGAGGACGGCTCGCGGGCCGACGTCGACTACCTGATCCGCCTGGCCTCGGCCTGCTACGCCGCCGGGGGCTCGCGCTATGCGTTCCCCGACACGGTCGGCTACTTCGCCCCCGAGGGCGTCGACTTCTACATCCCGAAGCTCGTGGCCGCGTTCCCCGACAAGCCCCTCGTGGTCCACTTCCACAACGACTTCGGCCTCGGCGCCTACAACACCGTGCGCGCCCTGCACCACGGCGCCACGATCCCGACCTGCACCGTGAACGGCCTCGGCGAGCGCGCGGGCAACGCCCCGCTCCACACGACCGTGATGATCCTGAAGGAGCTCTACGGGATCACGATTCCCGGCTTCCGCTACGACATGCTGTGGACGCTGCGGCGCAAGGTCGAGGAGCTGAGCGGCATCACCGTGGCCGCCACCGAGCCCGTGATCGGCCACAACGTCTTCACCCACGAGACCGGCATCCACACGGCGGGCATCACGATCCACCCCGCCATCTACCAGGTGATCGAGCCCGACATGGTGGGCGGCGAGCTGCGCTTCCTGTTCGGCAAGCACTCCGGGGCCATGGCGATCGAGGCCGTGCTGCAGCGCCACAAGCCGGCCCTCGACGCGGAGAAGGTGGAGATCACGCCGCGCCTGGTGCAGCTCCTGCTGCAGCTCGTGAAGAGCGTCCGCGAGAAGAAGGCGTCGGCCGCCCTCGACCAGGGCGTCCGCGACTACTACGCCCGACTCGACCGGCTCGGCCTCACGGAAGAAGACCTCCTGGCCTACGCGGTCGTGCTGGGCCGCGAGCCGCGCTGAGCGGCCCCGTCCCGCTCCTGGACATCCGTACCCGCTGGAAGGCGGGCCAGGTCGCCCTGGGCCTGGCGGGCATCCTGACCCTCGTCGCGTTGTTGCGGCCGCTCGAGTTCCCGGTGGGTCCGCCGTGGCTGCGGCTGCTGCTCACCGTCACCCTCGGCCTCGGCGTCATCGGCAGCGCCATGCTGTCGAGCCTGCGGGGCCGCGGCCAGGCCGAGCAGCTCGCCTTCTACGCCTTCCTCACGCTCTCGGTCGACGCCCTCGGGCAGGTGGTGGCGCCCCTGGGCTGGCCCGGCTGGCCGCTCATGACGCTGTTGCTCGCCGGCGTCGCGGTCGCGGAGAAGCTCCACGTGGCCCTGGGCGTCGCGGCCCTCGCGGCGCTCCTCGCGATCGGGGACTCCGCCCACTCGTCCTTCGCGATCTGGAAGCCGGCGCTCGCCGCGACCCTGGGTTACGCCGCCCTCGTGTTCGCCGTGAACCGGGCGCTGCTCGGGGAGAAGCGCCGGCTCAGCCGCACGGTCGACGAGCTGGCGCGCCTCAAGTACGGCATCGGGCAGCTCGACGACGAGATCGACGGCCGGCAGGAGGCCGACGCCGCCGCGGCTCCGTCGGCGGGCGCCGCGGCCCCCGGCAAGAAGCCCATGGTGTCGGTCACGGCGCCGCTCCGGCTCGTCTCGGACGAGGTGCGCCGGGCGCGCCGTGTCGACCGCGCCGAGGAGCTGGGGGAGACGCTGTCGCGCCTCGTGGGCCTGGCCCACGTCGCGACCGGCGCTCACTCCGTCCTCCACTTCGAGGTGGATCGCACGCGCGACGTCGCGTTCCTGCGCGCCTTCTCCGGGCCCGAGTCGCTGGTCGCCGACGCCAGCGTCGCGCTCTCGGCCGATCCCTTTGCGTTCGTGCTCGACCGCGGCGCGTCGTTCTACGCGACGGACTTCAAGAAGGTGCTGTGGAGCCTGCCGTGGTACCGCGGCGAGGTGAAGGTGGGGTCGCTCCTGGCGGTGCCTGTCAAGACCGGCGGCGCCGTGGCCGGGATCCTGGTCGCGGACAGGCTCGAGGTCCAGGCATTGACCGGCGTCGAGCCGCAGATCCTCGAAGGTTTCGCGGCCCTCGCCGGCGACACGCTCGTGCGCGCCCGGGCCTTCCAGAGCCGCGAGGACCTGGCCGTCGAGCTGGGCGCCGTGTACCCCGTCTCGCGCAGCCTCGTGATGCAGAAGGAAGTGGCCTCGGTGCGCAAGCTGCTGCTGCGCTCCGCCAAGGAGATCGTGAGCTTCGAGGGCGCCGCGATCGTCCAGACCAAGGAAGGCCACACGGGCTACCGCATCGAGAACACCGAGGGCTGGGCGCGCGAGTTCGAGGGCCGCGACGTCGCGATCAACGAGCGCACCTGGACCGCCTGGGTACTCAACAGCGCCGAGGAATTCCAGGTCCTGGACGACGTGACCGGCCAGCGCGAGCGCATGCCGATCCTCGTGCTCGACGAAGGCAGCGGCCGCGCCGAGTCCCTGCTGGCCGTGCCCCTGCGCTCCGGAGACCGCAACCTGGGCGCGCTGATGCTCATGGGCCGGCGCGGCGACTTCAGCACCGCGCTCGGCCGCGTGCTGCAGCTCCTGGCGAACCAGGCCGCCGCCTCGCTCTCGACGATCCTGATGGCCGAGCGGAACAAGCAGCTCGCGGTGAAGGACGGGCTCACGGGCCTGTTCAACCGCCGCGTCTTCACCGAGGAGCTGGCCCGGGCCGTGAAGCGCCAGGACCGCCAGGGCGGCAGCTTCGCGCTGGCGCTGCTCGACATCGACCACTTCAAGAAGCTCAACGACACCTTCGGGCACCCGGCCGGCGACGGGGCCCTGAAGGAGGTGGCCGCGACCCTGACGTCGGTGCTGCGCGAGGGCGACGTGGCGGCGCGCTACGGCGGCGAGGAGTTCGCGGTGATCCTGCCGGGCAGCGACGAGGCCGGAGCCCTCAACCTGGCCGAGCGCCTGCGCGAGGCGATCCCGAAGCGGGCCCACATCCACGAGGGCACGCAGCTCAAGGTCACGGCGAGCATCGGCGTCGCGGTGTGGCCGGCGGCCGGCGCGACGCCCGAGGCCATCCTCGCCGCGGCCGACCGCGCGCTCTACGCGGCGAAGGGCGCCGGCCGCAACCGCGTGGTGGCCGCGTCCAGCCTGGCGCCGCCCGAGGTCCTACCGCCGGGCTGAGCGCCGCTGCGCGGCGAGCATCGCCGCCAGGGCCAGGAACAGCGCCGCGTTGACATAGTAGATGCCGCGCAGGTCCCAGTGCACGAGGAGGCCGGCCACGGAAGGGGACACGGCGCCGCCGAACAGGGCGGCCGCGGAGAAGTAGCCGAAGGCCGTCGTGCGGCACTCCTGCGGCACGCTGAGCCCGCCGATGGTGTAGCACAGCGTCAGCGCTCCGCCCGAGGCGAGCCCCAGGAGCGTGGCGCAGAACAGGAACGGTGCGAAGCGCGGGACCACCGCCATGGGCAGCACGGTCAGGGCGCCGCCGACGAGGCTCGCGACGAGCAGGCCGTGGGGCGGCCGGTCGCGACACACGCGCCCGAGCGTCATCGCGGAGGCCGCGGCCGCCACCGAGTAGACGGAGATGAGCAGTCCCGTGAAGAGCGCGAGGCGCGCCGGCGCGATGCCCAGCAGCTGCAGGTGCAGCGGCAGGATCGGTGTGTACGAGCGGCCGATGAAGTTCACGAAGAAGAGGACCACGAGCAGGGCGCCCATCTCGGGGAGCCGGAGCAGCCCGCCAAGGGCGAGGGTCGGCTTCAGCGCGGCCGCCGCCCCGGGCCTCGGGTCGTCGTAGAGCATCGCGACGAGCGCGAACGCCGCGCCGCAGGCGACGGCCGCGGCCAGGAACGTGCGCCGGCTGCCGACGGCGCTGGCGAGCGCGCCGCCCGCGAACGGGCCGACCGCCGCGGACAGGATCTTGGCGGCCTCGATGAGGCCGACGGCCTTGCCGGTCTGTTCCCGCGGTCCTTGCGACGTCGCCATGGCGAGGCCGAGCGGTCCGATGCCGCCGAACAGCCCGAGCGCGACGCGCGTGGCGAGGAGCTCGTAGACGTCGCGCACCACGGCCGAGAGCGCCAGCAGGAGCACGTACGCGCCGAGCGCCACGAGGGCCATGGTCTTCTGGCCGTGGCGGTCCGCGAGCCGGCCCCAGGCCGGGGCCAGCAGGCCGGCGAGCAGCGGCCCGATGCCGATGAGGAAGCCGGACCAGAGCGCCACGCGCTCGTCGCCCACGACACCGAGCTCCCGCACGTAGAGCGGCAGGAACGGCAGCACGAAGGCGAAGCCGGCGAAGACCACGAAGACCGTGGCCACCATGACGTACTGGTTGCGCTGCCAGGACTGCATCACGACAGCAGGTGGAACTCGCCCAGCACCAGGTTCCCGCGCTCCTCGAGGAAGAGGGCGCCCGCCCCTCGCGAGCCGAGGCGCTCGGCCCGCGCGAGGGCCGGGCCGACGAGGGTGGCGCTCGCCGGCGGCCCGGAGACGACGATCACGTCGCGCCAGCGCACCCCGCGCGTCCATCCCGTGCCCAGGGCCTTGCTCACCGATTCCTTGCCCGCGATCGCGAGGGCGACGGCCCGCGCGCGCTCCCGCGGCTCCCGCGGCAGCCTCCCGGCTTCAGGCGGATCCATGAGCCGGGCGACGAGGCGCTCGCCCCAGCGCGCGAGCGACGCCTCGACCCGGTCTCGCTCGATCAGGTCGACGCCGAGGCCCACGACCATCGCGGGACGATAGCACGTGAGGGTGAGACGGCTCACAGCGGGCTTTGCCTGCCGCCCGCACCGGTCTAGAATCCCCAAGCACGTTACCGCCCCCCAAAGAGAGCTCGTGGAAACCATCGGGAAGTATCAGATCCAGAAGGTGCTCGGCCGCGGCGGCATGGGCACCGTCTACGAAGCCCTCGATCCCCTGATCAACCGCAAGGTCGCGGTCAAGACCATGATCCCCGGGCTCGCCGAGAACCCGGACCTGCGCACGCGCTTCCTGCGCGAGGCCCAGGCGGCGGGCGGCCTGCGCCACCGCAACATCGTCACGGTCTACGACCTGGGCGAGGACAAGGGTCAGCCCTATATCGCGATGGAGTTCATCGAGGGGACCGACCTCGAGAAGGTGATCCAGTCCAAGGAGCCGCACGGGCTTGCCTGGAAGCTCGACGTCCTGCACCAGATCTGCGAGGGCCTCGCCTACGCCCACAAGAACGGGATCGTGCACCGCGACGTGAAGCCCGCGAACATCCGCGTCACCCACGACGGCGACGTGAAGATCATGGACTTCGGCATCGCGCAGCTCCAGTCGTCCACCATGACCAAGGGCGGGCTCGTGCTCGGCACGGTCCACTACATGTCGCCGGAGCAGATCGAAGGCCACAAGGTCGATCACCGCGCGGACATCTTCTCGGTGGGGGCGATCGCCTACGAGCTCATCTCCGGGCGCCGGCCGTTCGAGGGCGAGAGCCTCACGGCCGTGATGTTCCGGGTCATGAACGAGAGCCCGGACCTGAAGCCCCTCGCCACGGAGTACTCGCCGGCCCTCGACGAGGTGATCCTGAAGGCCCTGGCCCGCGACGTGGCCGCGCGCTACCAGAACCTCGACGACATGGCGACCGACCTCGAGGCCGTGCTGCGCCGCGCGGGCGCCGCGAGCGGCCCCGCGCTGGACGACCGCACGGCCCTCGTGGTGCGGCTCGTCGAGGAAGGCCAGCAGTTCCTGACCCGCGGCGACCCCGAGCCGGCCGTGACCCTGGCCCGCGAGGCCCTGGCCGCGATGCCCACCGACCTGGGCGCGCGCGAGCTGCTGCGCGTGGCCGAGGGCGAGGCCCTGGGCCGGCGCGTCGAGCGCGAGATCGCCGAGATGAAGAGCGCGATGCAGCGCGCCCGCACGGACGGCCAGCTGCAGAAGGCCTTGAGCTTCTGCAAGCGCCTCCTCGAGCTCAACCCCGACGACAAGGACGTCGCGGCCGCCAGCGCCCAGATCGCGAGCGCGATCCACGACAAGGAAGTCGAGCAGATGTGCTCGCTGGCCCTCGCGTACGCGGCCGACGGCGACGTGGAGCTCGCGAAGAAGATCGCCGCCAAGATCGAGCGCCTGTCGCCGCGCAGCCCGCGCTACCTGCAGCTCAAGAAGTACCTGGACGACGAGGGCGCCCGACGCTCGGCCGAGAGCCTGGTCGCGGCGGCCCAGGACCACCTGGCCCACGGCAACCTCGACGAGGCCAAGGCCGCCGCCGAGGACGCGCTCAAGGCGCAACCCGGCCACACGCTGGCCCGCGAGATCCGCGACCGCGCCGGCGCCTTCCTGGCCGCGAAGGCCAAGGCGGCGGTTCCGCCCCCGGCAGCGCCCGAGCCCCCGAAGCCCGAGGCTCCCAAGCCGGCGCCCCCGAAGCCGGAACCCGTGGTCAAGCCTGCGCCCCCCGTCGTGGTCGAGAAGCCCGCGCCCGCGCCGCCTCCTCCGCCGGCTCCAGCTCCAGCCCCAGCTCCAGCTCCAGCTCCCGTCGCTCCGCCCAAGCCGCCGCCGCCCCCCCCGCCGCCGCCCGCTCCTGCCGTGGTCAAGGCGCCCCCGGCGCCCCGGCCGCCGCCCGTGGTTCCGGCCCCGCCCACCCCGCAGGCGGCCGCCGCTCCGGCCCCCGAGAGCCGGCGGGGCGAGGTCGAGGCGCTCACGACGGCGGCGCTCAACGCCTTCGTCGAGAACAACTACCCCAAGGCCCGCAAGGCCGTGGAGAAGGCCCTCGCCCTCGACCCGAAGAACAAGAAGGCGCGGGAGCTCCAGAAGATCCTCGGGGCCCTGGGCTAGAACCGCCGGCCTCGGGCTTGCGGCTTGGGGCTATAATTCCCGCATGCGTCGACTCATGCTGACGACAGCCCTCCTCCTGGCCGCCTCGGGGGCCTCAGCCTGGCAGTCCGCGGGCAAGCCCTCGCTCGGCGAGATCGCGGAACGCACCAAGAAGGAACGCGAAGCCAAACGCGGCAACAAGCCGGCTCCGAAGGTGCTCACGGAGGCGGACCTCAAGGCCCGCCCCTCCGTGTCGAGCGACGTTCCGGCCGACGGCACGGACGCGACGGCCGCCGCACCGGCCGCGCCGGCCGCCGGCCCGGCCGACGCCAAGGCGCCGAAGACGGACGAGCAGCTGCGCGCGGAAAAGCGTCAAGAGATCGAGAAGAAGATCGCCGAGCAGCGCGCGACGGTCGGCATCGTCCGGAAGGCCATGGACGATGCCCAGCGCGAGCTCAGCGACCCGACCACGGCGACCACGTTCGGTTCGCGAGGCGCTGCGCTGCAGAAGATCCTCGACGACGGGCAGGGAGAGCTGAAGAAGGCCGAGCAAGCCATCGCCGACCTCGAAGACGAGGCACGGCGGCAGGGGATCGCGATCTCGCGTCCCTGACGTCGCCGCACAGGGGGTTTCTCATGCGCATCGTCGCCGTGGC
This sequence comes from uncultured Acidobacteriota bacterium, assembly GCA_902826455.1. Taxonomy (GTDB): domain Bacteria; phylum Acidobacteriota; class Vicinamibacteria; order Fen-336; family Fen-336; genus CADEEV01. Next base: position 79,901 of record CADEEV010000016.1, read on the forward strand.
CGCGGCTGCCGCCGCCGCCCTTCTGCTCGCAACCGCGCCCTCGAGCGCCCAGAGCCTCTCGGAGCTCGCCGCCAAGGAGAAGGAGCGCCGCTCCAAGGCCAAGGTGGGAAAGACCTATACCGAGACGGACCTGGGCCGCGGCGGCAGCGTCGTGACCGCCGACGTGCCGGCGGCGGACGCCAAGCCCGCCGACGCGCCGGACGCCGCCAAGGCCGATCCCGCGAAGAAGGAAAAGACCGAGGACGAGCTGAAGACCGAGCGCCAGACGGCGTGGCGCGAGAAGGTCACGAAGACCGGGGCCGACATCACGCGTCTCCAGTCGCGCGCCGACCTGCTCCAGACGGCGCTCAACGACCTGTCCCAGAACCTCTACGGCAGCACGCGCCAGAGCCAGGCGGCGGAGCTCGAGCAGGTCCAGGGACAGCTCGCCGTCGCGCGCAAGGCCCTCGAGGACCTCCAGGAAGAAGGCCGGCGGAACGGCTACCGCTGAACGTCGGCCAGGAGCGCCAGGTCCCCGTTCAGCTCCACCCGTGACGGCCGCTGGGCCGTCTCGATCCTGAAGTCGCCGCCGTCCGTCGCCAGCTTCACGACGATCGCCTGACGCCCGCGGGGCGTGTCGGCCGCGATCTCGAGGGGAAGTCCCGGCGGCAGCGTCCGCCGGGCGCGCACCGCGACCCGCGTGACGTAGCCGCCCTCGGGCGCCGCCTCGGTCCGCGCGGAGTAGACGAGGCTCGGCAGCTCCGTTCCGAAAATCCACTGCTCGAAGTGCGGGCGCAGGTCGAGGCCCGAGGCGGCCTCGAGCGCTTCCCGCAGGTCGTCGCTGCCGGCCTTCTGGAAGCGGAACTTCTGCTGGAACGCCGCTTCGCCCTTCTGGAAGGCGGCGTCGCCCACGACGCCCCGCAGCATGTGGAGCACGTAGGCGGCCTTGTCGTAGACCAAGGAGCGGTAGACCTCCGAGTCGCCCTTCACGTGCCCGAGCCGGTAGCCGAGGTGGATCGGGCCCTTGTCGGTCTTCTGCTCGGCCCAGAAGCCCATGCGCCGCAGGATGTCCCGGAAGCGGTCCTCGCCGTAGGCCTCGCGAGCCCACAACGCCGCGGCGTACTGCGCCTGCCCCTCCGAGAGCCAGCGCTCGCGGTAGTTCTGGCCCGCGACCCCCTGCCCCCACCACTGGTGGGCGATCTCGTGGGCGAGGAAGAAGCCCGCCACGTCGCTGAAGTTCGTCGGGTCGTCGCGCAGCGTCTTGCGAAACAGCAGCGGACGCCGCGACAGCACCACCATGCCCGGCGGGCTGTGGCCGCCGGGAACGACGCCCTCGATCAGCACGACGTTCAGGTAGGGATAGGGGCACGGACCGAAGCGCGCCGTGAAGAAGCGCAGCATCGCGCCGGCCTGCTCCAGCGAGCGGCCGGCGTCTTCGCGGGTGCGCGCGGTGCCGAAGGCCGAGAGGCGGACCGGGCCTTCCTGGGTGGTGCCGGCGGCGGCCAGGCGTCCCACGACGGCCGTGAAGTACTTGGCCGGATCGTCGAAGCGGTATTCGACGACGGTCGTCTCCTTCTCGACCCGGGCCGAGACACGCTCCCCTCCGGTCACGACCGTGTAGCCCAGCGGCGCCTCGAAGCGCATGCTCGCCGTCGAGTAGTCGTCGCTCGGCGACTGCGGGTACCACGCGTTGCGGTTCGAGTAGACGAGCACCTTCTCGATGCGCAGCTCCTCGCTCGTCATGCCGGGGTTGTCGAAGAGGGTGGCCTGCACCTCGCTCTCCACGGCAGCCGGCTTCAGCACGCCGCTGTAGCGCACCGTGAGCGAGACGTCCTCGCTGGAGCCCGTGAGGGCGCCAAGGGACACCATGAGGCTGTCCTGGTTGCGCACCCGGAAGAACAGGTGGCGCCCGGCCTCGGCCGAGGTGATCGACTCCACCTTGAGGCGCTCGTCGAGCTTCAGGCGCAGCGTCGAGGTGGGGGCCAGGAGCTTGACGCGCACGGTGTCCTCGCCCGTCACGCGCTCCTCGCGCGGGTCGAAGCGCAGCCGGACGTCGTGGCGCAGGATGTCGACGGGCCGCCCGGCGTCCTCGTCGTAGCGCGTCGAGTGGCCCGCGGCGGGGTAGAGGCAGATCTGCAGCTTGCGGGCGCGGTCGAACAGGCTCAGGCCCTCGGGCTGGTCGGCGTTGACCGTGTACGTGAGCAGGCCGCGACCTCCCGTCTCGAACGAGACGAGGGCATCGCCGAGGGACGGCAGCACCCACCACGGCGAGCCGGGCACCGCCGCGTCGAGGATGAACGAGCGCGGCGTGTTCTGGTCGAAGAAGCGCAGTGCCTCGGGGTAGCGCGACGCGGCGCTCGCGTCGAACTCGAGGCGGTTGGGGACCAGCATGCGCTGCAGGTCGGCGGGGTGCATCCGCACGTAGAAGGCGCCCACCTTCTCGACGAGCTCGGGCCGCCCGCAGAACTGCCGCAGCTGCTCGGCTTCCGTGGGCGGCGTGGGCTTGAAGCGCACGATCCCGTCGCCGACGAACACCGCGACGGTAGGGCCCAGGATCGCCGGGGCCATGAAGAAGGTGCCCTTGCGCATCTCGATCTCGAAGTCCTCGAGCTTCAGGCGCAGGCCGTCGGCGCGGAAGCCCGCGGGGTCGAGGGAGAGGTGGACGAGGCCGTCGACGCGGCCGACGCTCTCGCGGCCCACGACCACCCAGCGCCCCTCGCGCTTCTCGAAGGTGAAGACGTACTGCTCGACGCGCCCCCGCGGCTCGAGGATCGAGATGTACTGGGCGCTCGCGCGCAGCCGCGTCGCGTTCGCCGGCAGCGTCGCCGGTCGCTCCACGACGAGGTGGCGCTCGCCCGCCTCGGGGAGCCCGCGCATGTAGGAACGCTCCTCGCTCAGCGCCGCGGCGTCGGGGAAGTTCCACAGGGCCAGGTAGGCCGCGTCGTCGCGGGTCGAGAAGGCGGCCTCGAGGCGCGCGAAGGCGGCGGCCGGCGTGTCGGGAGCGGGCTGCGACGAGGCGCCGCTCGCGACGACGAGCCAGGCCACGGCCGCGAGGCGCGCGAGGAGCGCTCTCACGCGAGGGCTGCCTGGCGCGCCGGCTGGAACTGCCGCGGCAGCTCGACGCTGAAGACGCTGCCCTGGCCGGGCCGGCTCTCGACGCTCACCGAGCCGTTGTGGAGCCGCACGATCTCCCGCACCAGGTAGAGCCCGACCCCCGTACCGCCGGCGCGCCGCGCGAGGCCGCCGTCCACCGTGTAGAACTTCTCGAAGATGCGCGGGATGTGCTCCGGGGCGATGCCGATGCCGAAGTCCTCGACGTCGAGGGCGAGGCCCCCGGGAACCTCGCGCCCGCGCACCACGACGCGCGAGCCGCCGCCGCTGTACTTGAGCGCGTTGTCGACGAGCTTGCGCACGACCTGGAGCAGCAGGCCGCCGTCGCCGTGGAGCGTCATGGGCGTCTCGGGAAAGTCGAGCTCCAGGGCGATCTTCTTCTTGGCGGCCATGAAGCGCAGCGGCTCGACGGAGTTCGCCACGAGCTCGCGCAGCTCGAGGCGCTGCACCTGCAGGGTGGCTGCGGCGCCGCCCTGCTCGATGCGGCTCACCTCGATCAGGGTGTCGACGAGGTCGATCACGCGCTCGGAGCTCTCGAGCACCACGCGCATCACGTCGCGCAGCGCCTTCTCGTCGGCCGCCCCGCTCTCCATCAGGTACTCGGCGTAGCCCTTGATCACCGTGAGCGGGGTGCGGAACTCGTGGCTCACGTTCCGCAGGTACTGCTGACGGAGCCGATCGAGATCCTCGAGGCGCCGGTTCGCCTCCTCGGTCTGGGCGAGGTGGGTGCGGGCTTCCTCGAACAGCCGCGCGTTCGTGATGGCGACGGCCGCCTGGGCCGCGAAGGCGGCCATCAGCTCCTGCTCCTCGGGGCTGAAGTGGGTGAGCTCGCGGGTCACCACCTCGAGCGTGCCGAGGACGTCGGAGCCGATCTTGAGGGGCACGCAGAGGTAGGAGCGGTAGCCGTAGCGGCTCGTGAGGTCGGCGAACTTGGCCCGCGGCTCCTTGCGCATGTCCTCGATCGCGAGGGCCGTACCCTCGCGGGCGACCCAGCCCGAGAGGCTCTCGCCGACGGCCAGCCGGTCGAAGGCCTGCACGACCTCGGGCTCGACGCCCTCGGACGCCGCCAGCTCCAGGAGCTCGCCGCGACGCAGCAGCAGCACGCAGGAGCTCGTGTTCATGATGCGGTTGACGCTGCGCGTGACCAGGGGCAGCAGCGCGTCGAGGTCGAGGCGGGCGCCGATGCCGCGGCCGACCTCGAGGAGCGACGCGAACTCCTGGCTGCGCTTGCGGCTCGCCTCGAGGAGCTGGGCGTTGTCGAGGGCGATCGCCACGTGGCGCGCCACCGACTCCAGGACCTCGAGGTCCTCGGGAGTGAAGGCCTGCGCCCGGAAGCGCCCCAGGTTCATGGAGCCGATGATCCGCTCCTTCGAGACGAGGGGCACCGTCGCGACGGCTTGCATGCCGGCCTCGGCCATCAGGCCCTGGACGAGATGGGGAGGCGGCTCGTCGCCGCCGTGGCACCAGGCGAGCGGGCGCCGGAAGGCCCACGACACGGCCTCGCGGGTGAACGGCGCCGCCTGGCGCTTCGACGGCACGCCCACCGCGATCACCTCGATGCCGGGCTGGTGCGGCTCGAGCAATGCGATCGTCAGCCGGTCGAAGGGGACGAGGTGGCGCACCTCGTCGGCCGCGACCCCGAAGATGTCCTCGATGTTCAGGCTCAGGTTCACGGCGTTCGCGATCTCGTTGATCGCGGCGAGGCGCGCGGCGTTGGCCTTGATGTGGCGCTGCATGTCGCGCTCGCGGGTGGTGTCGCGCACGGTCGCGATCACCGAGCGGCGGCCCTCGAACTCCACGGAGCCCGCGCGCACCGCCACGTGGACGATCGCCCCGGACTGGCTCTTGACCCGGGTCTCGAGCACGCCCGACACGGCCTGGCTCTCTTCCCAGCGCCGGTAGCGCTCGGCCAGCTCTGCCCGATCCTCGGGAGGCACCAGATCGGCGAAGCTCACGCCCATGAGCGCCTCGGCCGGTCGCTCCGCGAGCTCGGAGAAGTGGGAGTTGGCGTAGACGATGCGGCCGTCCTGGATGATCAGCACGCCGTCCTGCATGCGCTCGAGCAGGCGGCGGTAGCGGATCTCCGAGACCCGCAGCAGGCCCATGGCCTCTTCCTGCTCGAAGCGCGCGCGCTCGTGGGCCGTGATCGTTTCCTCGAGCAGGCGGTTGCGCAGCGACAGCTCCTTGTAGGCGTCGCCGAGGCGTGCCTGGACCTGGTGCAGGTAGGAGCTGGTGGTGCCGCCCATGAACGCCGTGCCGAAGAGGGAGAGGGCGTGGAAGCCGACGAGGGAATCGCCCTGGGTCAAGGCGGCCATCAGGCCCACGATGCTGGCGTCGATGCAGGCCATGACCATGGCGTAGGTGAGTCCGCCCCGGACCGAGACGGCCGCGACGTGCAGGTAGAGGAGCAGCCAGAGCGGGCTCTCCATGGCTCCCGAGAACCAGGCTCCGAGGCCGATGGCGACGGCATCGGCCACGTCGTGGGCGATCCGGAAGGCCCGCTTGTGCGTCGAGCGGCGCTCGAGCACGTACTTGAACCCGCAGAAGGCGGCGTAGCCGAGGCCCACGTACAACGCCGGCAACGGGCGGGTGCGGGGGTGGTCCCAGAGCAGGACGAGCGCGGCGATCCCGAACACGAGGCAGCCCCAGCGGGCCAGGGTCGTGAACAGCTGACCGCGCCGATAGAGCTCGTGGTCCAGCAGTTTGAACGCGCCTTTCCTGAAGAGACGAAAGAGGTTTCAAGTAAAACATATTTGGGCGCCGCCTGCAGGGCGTGAGCGGTCTCGGAGCGCATCTGATCAACGACTTAGACGCCTGTCGTCCGCCGGAGATCCCGCGCAGCGGAGGGAATCGCGCGCGGGGCCGGACCCATATAATCCGGAGATGAGCATCTTCGACCGCCAACGGCTGCCGCCGTCGGTCTTCAAGCTCGACGCCGACCGCATGCGGCAGGGCTGGTACTCGGACAAGTACTTCATCAACATCGCCCGCACCCTCGCCGAGCTCGCCGCCCAGGGCTATCGCTTCGGCGGCAACGCCCCCGACCTCGCGGACCTCGATCTCGACCTCGCGAACGTCGACGTCGGATCGATCGAGGTCGAGATGCAGTGGTTCCCGAGGCGCCGGCCGCTCACGGTGGTCGCCGGCGTCGACAAGAGCCTCGCCATGCTCCGGGACTGCACCGGCTACTTCGACGACGCCGGCCGCTTCGTGAGCACCTTCGACCAGATGGAGGTGTGGGCGGTCCAGGACGGCAGCGAGGCGGCCTACGACGGCGACCCCATGAACGTCACGCCGGTCATGCGCGTGCGCGGCCGCTACCGCGACTTCGCCATGCTCGAGACCCCCACGCTGGGTGCGCTCGCCCGCGGCAGCCGCGTCGCCACGAACGTGTACGAGGTGCTGAAGGCGGCCCAGGGCAAGACCGTGCTGTTCTTCCCGGCGCGCTTCGACGCCCACGAGCTGCAGGCCGCCGACGGGTACGCGTACCAGATCGCCGTGCAGCTCTTCAACCAGAACTACGGCAAGAGCCTCTCGGCCCACGTCTCGACCGACGCCCAGGGCGACTGGTGGGGCGGCGCCGGCGGCGGCACCGTGGCTCACGCCGCGATCGCGTGCTTCCTCGGCGACACCGCCGAGGCCACCATGGCCTTCGCCGCCACGCGGCCCGCCGACATGCCGCGCATCGCCCTCGTGGACTTCCGCAACGACTGCGTCGGCACGTCCCTCGAGATCATCCGGCGGATGTTCCGGCGCCACCTGGAGCTCACGAAGGCCGGCAGGCTCGAGGACGCCAAGAAGTACAAGCTCTACGGCGTGAGGCCCGACACGAGCGTGACGCTGCGCGACGTCTCCGTGCCGCCGCTGGGCGACAAGCGTCTCGACTGCGGGGTCAACCCGCGCCTCGTGTTCCTGATGCGCGCCGCGATCGACCGCGAGTGGCAGGGCTGGGGCCTCGAGGGCGAGGACCGCAAGCGCGCCGAGCAGTACTGCCGCGAGGTGAAGATCGCGGTGACCGGCGGCTTCGCCCCCGCCAAGATCCGCCAGTTCGAGGAGCTCCAGGTCCCGGCCGACATCTACGGCGTCGGCTCCTGGCTCCTTTCCTCGTGCGACGTGTGCGGGACCAACACCGACTTCACGGCCGACGTCGTGCGCGTGCGGATCCACGGCAAGTGGTACGACCTCGCCAAGACCGGCCGCAAGGCCTGCGACAACCTGATGCTGGAGCGCGTGCAATGAACGGATCCGTCTCGCTCTTGACCGCCTTCGTGGCCGGAATCCTCTCTTTCGTGTCGCCCTGCGTGCTGCCGATCGTGCCGGGCTACCTGTCCTTCATCAGCGGCGCGAACCTGGCGCAGTTCAAGGACGGAGAGCTGCCGAAGGGCCTGGCGCGGCGCGTCGCGATCACGAGCCTGTTCTTCGTGCTGGGCTTCTCCACGGTGTTCGTGGCCCTGGGCGCTGCCGCGACCTGGATCGGCTACTACCTGCAGCAGTACAAGCGGCCACTGGGCATGGCGGGCGGCGTCGTCATCATCCTCCTCGGGCTGCACACGGCCGGCATCCTGCCGATCAAGTGGCTGCTGTACGAGAAGCGCGCCGAGGTGAAGACGCGGCCGGTGGGGCTCGTCGGCGCCTACGTCGTGGGCCTTGCCTTTGCCTTCGGCTGGACGCCCTGCATCGGGCCGATCCTCGGCGCCATCCTTCTGTACGCCTCGCAGCAGGAGACCGTCGCGCAGGGCGTGATGCTGCTGCTCGCCTACTCCCTCGGCCTGGGCATTCCCTTCGTGGCCGCCGGTCTCGCGATCCACGGCTTCTTCGCGACCTTCGCGCGGCTGCGCAAGCACATGAAGGCGATCGAGTACGCGGCCGGTGCGCTGCTGATCGGCGTGGGCCTGCTCCTGGTCACCGACCGCCTGACGGTGCTCGCGATCTACTTCTCGAAGCTCTTCCCGTCGCTCGCCAGGATCGGCTGAGCGCCGGCGACCTCGTAGAGCCGGTCGCCGTCGGGCAGCACCTCCACGAGCCGGAACGTCCTCGAGCGGTCGAGGGCCTTTCCGAGCTGGGCCATCTCGGCGCGATCGGCGCCGTCGAGGACGTCCTTCTGCCGGCCCGTGGGCAGGATCAGGTAGCGCAGCCCGAACTCCCGCACCAGGCGCCGCGTCGACTCGGTCGCGTCCACGTCGGCCGGCACCTGCTGCAGCCACTCCCGCTGCATCACCTCGCGCAGCTCGCGCGTGCGCGTCGGGATGAAGGCCGAGGACCCGTTCACGACGGGCAGGCCGTGGCGCGCGGCCCAGAGCATCGTGGCTTCGGCGTACACGGGCACCTCGAGGATCGGCCCGGGAGGCAGCGAGCACACGCGCTCGTAGGCGGGCGGCAGGCCGCGCGGGTAGCGCACGAGCCGCGGCCCGGGCCCGAGGGTCTCGACGACCGCGAGAGCCACGAAGAGGGGACCGGCCCAGGCCTTCGTGGCGAGCCCGGAGCGCGCCCAGCCCAGCCCCGCGATGACGTAGAACAGCAGCAGGCCAATCGTCGCGAAGGTCCAGGGGTGCCGCATGCTCGTGAGAGGCGGGATCGAATAGAGCAGCGTGTAGAACGGCGTGCGCGGGCCCAGCGAGATCACGATCAAGAGCACGAAGGCCGCCGCGTAGAAGGCGAAGTCCCGGCCCCGCCGGACACAGGCCACGATCACGAGGCCGATCCCCAGCAGGCCCGGGAAGAAGCGCTCGCCGAGCGGCGGGAGCCAACGGCTGTAGACGTAGGCGCGGCTCGTGAGATCGAGGGCCGGATTGAACGAGAGCTCGGAGGACAAGGCGGGGGGCCGGGTGAAGGCCGGATCCCGGTGCTTGAGCGCGACGAACGCCTGGGCGTACGGCAGGATCACGAGGGCCGCCACCACGACCGCGAGGCTCGCCCAGGCCAGGGTTGCCCAGCGGAAGTCCCGGAGATGGCCCACTGCGAAGGTCACCGCCAGCACGGCCGCGCCCGCCGCGTAGTACCCGGTGGTGGCGCCCGTGAGCCCGAAGGCGAGGCCGCACAGCAGGGCGGTCCGCAGGGAGGGCCGCTCGACGAGGCGGTGCAGGCCGAGCAGGAAGAGCGCGAGCCATCCGGTGACGAGCAGGGGCAGGTGGAGGATGTGGTACGCCTGATGCGAGCTGAGGGCCGCCAGTACGCCGGTCACGAGCCCGGCGGCCCGGCTGCCGGTCCGTTGCAGCACCAGGAAGTGCCACGCCCAGCCCGAGAACGCGATGGCCACGAGCAGCGCCACGTTGTACAGCGTCACCGGCTCGCGGACCAGCAGGTGGAGCGGCAGCAGGAACGGCATCAGGCCGAAATGGACGTGGGAAAAGATGACGGCGTGATCCTGCGGGTGGAAGATGTTGCCCTGCAGGATTGCCGAAGGCTGGAAGAAGTGCGTCGTGACCCAGTGCAGCGACCACAGGTCGGTGAACGGATCGACCCGGGTCAGCATGAAGCCGCCGAGGTCGCGGCCGAGGGGCCAGGTGGCCCGGAGCGCCAGGGCCACGAAGCCGAGAAACACACCCACCTCGAGCGCCACCGCCTTTGCCAGCCGCACGCCGAGATCTTAAGCCACGTCGCTGGCTCATGTTGTTGACTCTACGGGCGTTGACCCCTTATATTGCGGCAATCTCCGACTCTGCCCGTAGGGCGTGAGGCCGCGGAAACGACGTTTTTCCTTGGGAGTCCTTTCGCCTGAAGCACGATTTGTGACGGCCGACACACCGACTGCGAAGACGTGGAGCCGGCCCATCGCCTGGCGCACGCCGCAGTTCCTCCCCAGCGACACGGTCCGTCGCCTCCTCAAGCGCGATCCCGCCCGGGGGATCCTGAGCCTCGTGACCCAGTGGGTCGCGATCGTGGGCATCGCCGCCATTTCCGAGCGCTTCTGGCATCCGGCCTTGTACGTCGTCGCCGCGGTGCTGATCGGCGGCCGCCAGGTCGCCCTGATGCTGGTCGTGCACGAGGGCGTCCACAACACGCTCCTCAAGAACCGCCGTTGGAACGACCGCGTGGCCGAGTGGTTCGCGGCCTGGCCGATCCTGATGCCGTACCGGTCCTACCGGCGCATCCACCGCCAGCACCACCTCTACCTGGGCACCTCCAAGGACCCGGATTTCGCTCGCAATCGCCCCGACCGTCTCGCCGAGGCGCAGGGCCTCGGCGGGATCGTGCGCCTGCTCCTGGGCTTCGAGGGACGTCAGGTCGCGGTCCGGCGCTTCTGGGGGCCCGGCGATCCCGAGGCCGAGGGCGAGGGCTTCGCCTGGCGCCCGGCGCTGCGCGTCGCGGCGTACCTGGCCGTCGTCGCGGGCGCTGCGGCCCTCGGGGGCCTGCGGCTGCTCGCGCTGTACTGGCTGGTGCCGCTCGTCTGGTTCCTGGTGGCGATGCGGCTCAAGGGCATCGCCGAGCACTTCGCGGTGCCGTCCCACAGCCACCTGAACCAGAGCCGGACCTTCAAGCCGTCGCTCCTCGCGAGCCTGCTCGTCACGCCGCTCCACGCGGAGTACCACATCGAGCACCACCTGTACCCCGGGGTGCCGCACTACCGTCTCCCGGACCTCCACAAGGAACTGGCCCGGCTGCCCGAGTACGCCGACGAGGCCCACATCTCGACGGCCTACAGCGATTTCCTCAAGGAGTGCATCGCGTTGTACAAGGGCACTCCCGTCCGGCCAGCGCCGCAAACGCCCGCCGATCTATAATCGCCGGATGCGATCGTTGTACGCCGTCGCCCTGGGGGCTGCTCTGCTCGCTCCGGGCTGCCTGAAGCCGCCGCCCGCGCCCATCGCCCGTCTCGCGCCCGCCTTCGAGCTGCGCGACCTGGCCGGCGGGACCCTGAGCCTCGCCGCCCTCAAGGGCAAGGTGGTGGTGATGGACTTCTGGGCCACCTGGTGCGGTCCGTGCCTGGCCGAGATCCCCGACTACGCCGAGTTCTACAAGCGCAACCAGAGCCGCGGCGTCGAGGTGGTGGGCGTCGTCTTCGAGTCGGGCGAGCCCCGTGAGATCCAGGAGTTCGTGGCGAAGAACGGCATTCCCTACCGGCAGATCCTCGGGGACGACAAGATGCAGGAGGCCTACGAGGCGAACCAGGGCTTCCCGACCACGTTCGTGATCGACGGCACCGGCGTGATCCGCAAGAAGATCACGGGCGCCAACCCGGACAAGTTCAAGATCCTCCAACAGACGGTGGACGCGGCCCTCGAGGGTCGCACCGAAGGGGCCAAGTGAGCGTCACCGAAGAGCAGGTGCTGGACGCGCTGCGTACCGTGCAGGACCCGGACCTGCACAAGGACATCGTCGCGCTGCAGTTCGTGAAGGACGTGAAGATCGCCGGCGGCGACGTGACCTTCACGATCGAGCTCACGACGCCGGCCTGCCCCGTGCGCGACGAGATGAAGGCCGAGGCGGAGCGCAAGGTGGCGGCCCTGCCGGGCGTCGCGACCGCGAGCGCCAACATGACCGCGAGCGTGCGGGCGCGCGGCGGCTTCGGCCGCCAGGCCGTTCCCGGGATCAAGAACATCATCACGGTCGGCGCCGGCAAGGGCGGCGTCGGCAAGTCCACGACGTCGGTCAACCTGGCCCTGGCCCTCGCCCGGAAAGGGGCTCGCGTCGGCCTGATGGACGCCGACGTGTACGGCCCCAACATCCCGCAGATGCTCGGCATCAAGGACGCGCCCGAGGTCGGCGAGGACAAGAAGATGGTCCCGCCGGAGGCCTATGGCCTCAAGGTCATCTCGATGGGCATGCTGGTGCCGGCCGACCAGCCGATCATCTGGCGCGGCCCGATGCTCCACGGCGCGGTGCAGCAGTTCATGCGCGACGTGGCCTGGGGCGAGCTCGACTACCTGATCGTGGACCTGCCGCCGGGGACCGGCGACGTGTCGCTCAGCCTGTCGCAGAGCGTGCCGGTCGCCGGCGCGGTGGTCGTCACCACGCCCCAGAGCGTCTCCGTCGCCGACGTGCGCAAGGCCGTGGGCATGTTCCGCCAGCTCAACATCCCGATCCTCGGCGTCGTCGAGAACATGAGCTACTTCGTCTGCGGCCATTGCGACGAGCGCACCGAGATCTTCGGACACGGCGGCGGCGAGACCATGGCGAAGGACTTCGAGATCCCGTTCCTGGGCGAGGTGCCGATCGACACCCGCGTGCGCTCGGGCGGCGACGAGGGCCGGCCGATCATGATCGCCGCTCCCGAGGCCCCGGCGGCCCAGGCCTTCGCCGCCGTCGCCGGCAAGGTCGCCGCGCAGATCTCGATCCAGGCCATGCGCGTGCTCCGGGTGATCCAGACGGCTTGAGCGCGCGCGGGTCGCTGCGCGATCCGGGCCTGCTCGTCCTGGCGGCGGCGCTCGCGCTGCTGCTGGCGCTGCTCTTCTCCCACGACGCCCGTCTCACGTCCGACGGCATCGACCACTACGTCTACCTCCGGTCCGTCTTCGTCGACCACGATCTCGACCTCGCGAACGACTACGCGCTCGTGGCGCCGAGCGGCGAGTCGGACGCCGGCACGACGCCGCTGGGTCTCACAGGCAACGCCCATCCCGTGGGCCCCGCTCTCGTCTGGGCGCCGTTCTACGCCGCGGCCGAGCTCCTGACGCGGTTGCGGGGCGAGCGCAGCGACGGCATGGATCGCCTGCATCTCGACGCGGTCGCCGTCGGCAGCGTGCTGTACGGCTGGCTGGGGCTGGTGCTGCTCTATCTCGCGGCGCGCCGCGAGGCGAGCGCGGCTGCGGCGCTCCTCGCGTCGCTCGGCATCGGCTTCGGGACGTTCCTCTACTTCTACCTGGCATTCGCGCCGACGATGGCCCACGGGCCGGCGTTCGGCGCGGCGGCCCTGTTCGTCTGGTTGTGGCTGCGTCCTCCCGCGACGGGGCCAAGACGCGCGCTGCTCCTGGGGGCCGCGTGCGGCCTGCTGGGCCTGCTGCGCTGGGCGAACGTCCTGATCGCGTTGTTGCCGATCCTCGAGGCACTGCCGCGGCTGCGGCGGCGCTCGGAGTGGCTTCCCCTCCTGCGCGAGGGCGCCGCCTTCGCCGCCGCGTTCCTGCTCGTCTTCTGGCCGCAGATGTTTACCTGGTGGATGCTGTACGGGTCGCCGCTGACGATTCCCCAGGGCTCGGCCTTCATCGCCGGCGCGCCGGCCTGGGACGGCGTGCTGTTCTCGCCCCGACACGGGCTCTTCTCGTGGTCGCCGCTGCTCTACCTGGGGGCGTTGGGCCTGCTGGCCTGGTGGCGCCGGGCCCCGTGGCGGCTCGCGGCCGTCGTGCTGTTCGCGCTCGTCCTGGCACGGGTCAAC